>NZ_JAKRFN010000010.1 GCF_022348085.1 Mycobacterium sp. PSTR-4-N
GGGGCCGCCCGCCGGCCCCGCCGGCCCCGCGGCAGGGCCGCGATGACGTCGGTGGTGCTCTCGATCGGGTCCAACCTCGGCGACCGTGCGGCGCACCTGCAGACGGTCCTCGACGGCCTCGGCGACACGGTCACCGCGGTGTCGCCGGTCTACGAGACGGCGGCGTGGGGTGGTGTCGAGCAGGGCGCCTTCCTCAATGCGGTGGTGCTGGCCGACGACGCGTCGACGGGACCCCACCAGTGGCTGCACCGCGCCCACGAACTGGAGGCGGCCGCCCAGCGGACACGCGAACAGCATTGGGGGCCAAGGACACTCGACGTCGATCTGGTTCAGGTGCGCGACGGTGGCCGCGAGCTCATCGTCGACGACGACGTCTTGACCCTGCCGCACCGGTACGCCCACGTCCGGGCGTTCGTCCTCGTCCCGTGGCTGGCGGTCGCTCCCGCGGCCACGCTGACGGTCGAGGGCCGACCCACCGCCGTCGCGGATCTGCTGGGCGCTCTCGATCCGGCCGAACGCGCCGGCGTGCACCTCACAGAGCACGTACTGACACCCCGGACCGCACGCTGATGGGACCGACGCGCAAGCGCGACCTCGTCGCGGGGGCGGCAGCAGCCGCCGTACTGGGTTACCTGCTGGTGCGGGCCACCTACCGGTACTTCCCGCCGATCACGGTGTGGACGGGCATGTCGCTGCTCGGCGTCGCGATCGCCCTCGCGGGCTGGGGCTTCTACGTCCGGGCGCGTATTCGCGACGGGGAGATCGGCGTCGGTCGCGGTCGGCTGCATCCGTTGGCGGTGGCGCGCTCGGTGCTGATCGCCAAGGCCGCGGCGTGGATGGGTGCGGTCGTGCTGGGGTGGTGGGTGGCTGTGTCGGTCTACGTGCTGCCGCGCCGCGACGCGCTGCGGGTGGCCGCGGCCGACAGCCCCGGAGCCGTCGTCGCGGCGCTCTGCGCGCTGGCGCTGGTCGCGGCGGCGCTGTGGCTGCAGCATTGCTGCCGGTCTCCCGACGACGCCCCGCCCGACGCCGATCCGGCGCCCGGCTGAGGCGTCATCCGGCTTCGTGACCGAATCGCCGCAAGGGTCGACACGCGTGGCGACCTGTGGCGGGTACAGTCGCCCCATGACCGATCCGACCCGTGGCGCCCGCATGCGTCGGGGCGGTCGGCGGCCCGGCTGGATCTTGATGACAGCGTTGCTGGTGCTGGCCATCGCGGCCAGTTCTGCCCTGGTTTTCACTGATCGCGTCGAGTTGCTCAAGCTTGCTGTGATCCTCGCGCTGTGGGCCGCGGTGGTCGCGGCTTTCGTGTCGGTGATCTATCGCAGACAGAGTGACAGCGATCAGGCCAAGGTGCGGGATCTGAAGCTGGTGTACGACCTCCAGTTGGAACGCGAGATCTCGGCGCGCCGCGAATACGAGCTGACGGTCGAGAGTCACCTGCGCCGTGAGCTGGCGAGTGAACTGCGGGCGCAATCGGCCGACGAGGTGGCCGCGCTGCGGGCCGAGCTGGCCGCGCTGCGGGCCAATCTCGAGTACCTGTTCGACACCGATCTGTCGGAGCGCCCGGCACTGGAGCACGATCGCGCCGAGGCGCCGTCCCTGCCCACGGCCGGACGGGTCAGCAGCAGTCGCGTCGACACCGAGGACGCCGACGCCCGCCGGGCCGCCCTCGACACCGACGAGCACTCCCCGGACACCGAAGAGAGCCCGATCATCGACGTCCCCGCCGAACCGCACCCCGACGACGCCTGGCCGCGGGTGCCCGACCCGGCCGAGCCGGTCGGTGGAGCCCACCGGCGCGCCGGGGAGCAGGCCGGGCCCTGGACGCCGCCGACGCCGCCGCCACCTGCGCAGGCGCCGCAGTTCCCGTGGTTGCCGCCGCAGGCCACCCCGGAGCAGTCGGCACCGCCGCCGCCTCGGCCGGCGGATGCTCGCGGCACGTCGGGCACGTGGCAGCCCGCACCCGCCGAAGGACGGTTCATCCCCGCCGGTCAACCGGGTTCGCACTGGTCATCCCCACCTGCACCCCCACCGCAGCCGGAGCCGTCACGCCCCGAGCCCGACGCCGCGCCGGAGTACGTGGGCCGTCGGCGTGCCCCGGAGGCGATGGAGCCCTCCGGGCCGCCCCGGGGCCGGCACTCGTCGGCATCGGAGCCGGAGCCACCCGTCGAGGAGGTCCCCGACGCGCCCGAGGACGAGGACGGCGGCGCGCACACCGGTGGTCAGTCCGTCGCCGAACTGCTGGCGCGGCTGCAGGCGAGTCCGACCGGCGGGGGACGGCGCCGCCGCCGCGAGGACTGATCCGGACGCTGGGTTAGGCTGAGGCCGACCGGTACCCGCCCTGCGGGACCGGACCGACGTGAGAATTCAGCGAGGGCGAACGCGATGGTTGCGATGGTGCAGCCCCCGATCGGTGGGAGTGCTCCCCACGACGGACTCCGCCCCGCCCGGCTGACCGTCGGCGTCGTCTCGGCGGGCAAGGTGGGCGCCGTCCTCGGCGCGGCACTGGAACGGGCCGAGCACGTGGTCGCCGGGTGCAGCGCGGTGTCGCGAGCGTCCCGCGCGCGGGCGGCCCGGTGGTTGCCGGACACCCCGGTGCTGGCCGTCGCCGATGTCGCCGCACGCGCGGAGCTGCTCCTGCTGGCCGTGCCCGATGCCGCATTGGCCGACTTGGTGGCGGGGCTGGCGGCCACGGGTGCGGTACGGCCCAATACGATCGTCGCGCACACGTCGGGCGCCAACGGGATCGGAATCCTCGCGCCGCTGGCCGAACAGGGGTGCATCACGGTGGCGATGCATCCGGCTATGACGTTCGCCGACACCGACGAGGACGTGGATCGGTTGCGCGGCACCTGCTTCGGGATCACCGCCGCCGACGAGATCGGTTACGCGATCGCGCAATCGCTGGTCCTGGAAGTGGGCGGTGAACCGTTTCGGGTGCGGGAGGACGCGCGCACGCTGTATCACGCGGCGCTCGCGCACGGCAGCAATCACGTCGTGACCGTCGTGCTCGATGCGCTGGAGGCGCTGCGGGCCGCGTTGACCGGGCAGGAGCTGCTCGGTCAGGACATCGTCGCCGACGTCCCCGGCGGGTTGGCCGAACGGATCATGGGTCCGCTGGTCCGGGCCTCGGTGGACAACGCACTGCGGACGGGTCAGCGCGCGCTGACCGGTCCCGTTTCCCGAGGGGATGCCGCCGCGGTCGCCGGCCATCTGCAGGCTCTCGAAGAGGTCAATCCTGCTCTCGCGCAGGCATATCGAACGAATTCCCACCGGACGGCCCAGCGGGCGGAGGCGCCCCGCGCCGTCTTCGACGTACTGGCGGAGGCAGAACAGTGATCAAGACGGGACCGACATTCTCCGCAGGAGAACTCAACACCTACCGGAGCCCCACCGAGGTCGCCGACGTGACCCGCGCGCTGCGCGCCACCGGGCGCCGCATCATGCTCGTCCCGACGATGGGTGCCCTCCACGATGGCCACCTGACGCTGATCCGCACCGCAAAGCGGGTGCCCGGCGCCGTCGTGGTGGTGTCGATCTTCGTCAACCCCTTGCAGTTCGGCGCCGGTGAGGATCTCGACGCCTACCCCCGCACCCTCGCCGACGACCTCGACGCGCTGCGCGCCGAAGGGGTGGAGATCGCCTACACCCCGACGGCCCAGGACATGTACCCGCAGGGTCAGCGCACCACCGTGGTGCCGGGACCGCTCGGAGCAGAGCTCGAAGGCTCCTCGCGGCCAACGCATTTCGCCGGAGTGCTGACCGTCGTCGCCAAGCTGTTCAACATCGTGCGGCCCGACCGCGCCTACTTCGGGGAGAAGGACTACCAGCAGCTGACGCTGATCCGGCAGATGGTCGCCGACCTGGATCTGGGCGTGCAGATCCAGGGCGTGCCGATCGTGCGCGAAGCCGACGGGCTGGCGATGTCCTCACGCAATCGGTACCTCGATCCCGTGCAGCGCGAGCAGGCCGGCGCCCTGTCGGCTGCCCTGCTCGCCGGCATGTACGCCGCGGCCACCGGAGTGCCCGCGGCGCTCGATGCCGCCCGCGCCGTGCTGGACGAGGTGCCCGCATTGGAGGTCGACTATCTGGAGGTGCGCGATCCGATGCTCGGGCCCGCACCCGTGGAGGGGCCCGCGCGAATGCTGGTGGCCGCCAAACTCGGAACCACGCGGCTACTCGACAACATCGCGATCGACGTCGGTGCGAGCGCCGGCATCGATGGTCACCCTCGCACCCCGAGCGGTGAGAGCCACGAACTTCCCTGGAGAAACTGAGTGCTGCTCGTCATCGACGTCCGTAACACCCACACCGTCGTCGGACTGATCTCCGGTGCCGGTGATCACGCGAAGGTGGTGTCGCACTGGCGCATTCGCACCGAGTCCGAGGTCACCGCCGACGAACTGGCGCTCACGATCGACGGGTTGATCGGCGACGACGCCGAGCGGCTCACCGGTGCGGCGGGCCTGTCGACCGTGCCGTCGGTGCTGCACGAGGTCCGCGTGATGCTCGAGCAGTACTGGCCCGCAGTGCCCCATGTGCTGATCGAACCCGGGGTGCGCACCGGCATCCCGCTTCTGGTCGACAACCCCAAAGAAGTGGGTGCCGACCGCATCGTCAATTGCCTTGCGGCCTATCAGAAGTACGGCACCGCGGCGATCGTCGTCGACTTCGGGTCGTCGATATGTGTGGATGTGGTCTCGGCCAAGGGTGAGTTCCTGGGCGGCGCCATCGCCCCCGGTGTCCAGGTGTCCTCCGATGCAGCCGCCGCACGTTCGGCGGCGTTGCGCCGCGTCGAGTTGACCCGGCCGCGGTCGGTGATCGGCAAGAACACCGTCGAATGCATGCAGGCCGGCGCTGTGTTCGGGTTCGCCGGGCTGGTGGACGGTCTGGTGAGTCGGGTGCGTTCGGACGTCGACGGCTTCTCCGGCGACGACGTCGCGGTGGTGGCGACCGGGCACGGCGCCCCGCTGGTGCTCGCCGACCTGCGGACCGTTCAGCACTACGACCGCCATCTGACCCTCGACGGGTTGCGTCTGGTGTTCGAACGCAACCGCGACAACCAGCGCGGCAAGCTCAAGGGCGCCCGGTAGCGCTCACCAGCGACTTCGGGGGCGGTGGGCTGGTCATTTAAGCTGGCACGTCGTGACCGACGAATCCGGCAGGCCAGATCTCGACCGTGACGACTCCGGGGACATCGCCGACGACATCCCCGAGCAGTTCCGGATCCGTCAGGCGAAGCGTCAGAAGCTGCTCGACGAGGGACGCGACCCCTATCCCGTCGAGGTCGCCCGCACGCACACCCTCGCCGAGGTCCGTGCGGCGTTTCCCGATCTGGCCGCCGACGAGACGACGGGCCAGGTCGTCGGGGTCTCCGGCCGCGTCATCTTCGCCCGGAATTCCGGCAAGTTGTGCTTCGCCACGCTGCAGGAGGGTGACGGTACCCAGCTGCAGGCGATGATCAGTCTCAACCAGGTCGGCCAGGAGTCCCTCGACGCGTGGAAGGCCGAGGTCGACCTCGGCGACATCGTGTTCGTGCACGGTGAGGTGATCAGCTCCCGCCGCGGTGAGCTTTCTGTGCTGGCCGATTCGTGGCAAATGGCGGCCAAGTCACTGCGGCCGTTGCCGGTGGCTCACAAAGAGATGAGTGAGGAGTCGCGGGTCCGGCAGCGCTACGTGGACCTGATCGTGCGTCCCGAAGCCCGCGCCATCGCCCGGCAGCGAGTCGCCGTGGTGCGTGCGGTGCGGGCGGCGCTCGAGCGGCGCGGCTTCCTGGAGGTCGAGACGCCCATCCTGCAGACCTTGGCCGGTGGTGCGGCGGCCCGGCCTTTCGTCACACACTCCAACGCCCTCGATGCCGACCTGTATCTGCGGATTGCGCCGGAGCTTTTTCTCAAACGGTGTGTGGTGGGCGGATTCGACAGGGTCTTCGAGTTGAATCGGGTGTTCCGGAACGAGGGTGCCGATTCCACGCATTCCCCCGAATTCGCGATGCTCGAGACATATCAGGCGTACGGAACTTATGACGATTCCGCGACCATGACGCGCGAACTCATTCAAGAAGTCGCCGACGAGGCGATAGGTACGCGGCAGGTGCCATTGCCGGACGGCAGCACCTATGACCTCGACGGTGAATGGGACACGGTTGCGATGTATCCCTCATTGTCGGAAGGGCTCGGTGAAGAGATCACGCCGGCGACCGGTGCCGATGAATTGTGGCGCATCGCCGACCGCCTCGGCGTGGAAATTCCCCGCGACCGTGGTTACGGCCACGGGAAATTGGTCGAGGAACTGTGGGAGCACGTGGTCGGCAACACATTGTGGGCGCCCACCTTCGTGCGGGATTTCCCGGTCGAGACCACACCTTTGACCCGTGCGCACCGCAGCATCGACGGCGTCACCGAGAAGTGGGACCTCTACGTCCGTAAGTTCGAGTTGGCCACCGGATACTCGGAATTGATCGACCCGGTGATCCAGCGCGAACGTTTCGAGGCGCAAGCCCGGGCGGCCGCCTCGGGCGATGACGAGGCGATGCTTCTCGACGAGGATTTCCTCTCCGCCCTGGAGTACGGGATGCCGCCCACGACCGGAACGGGAATGGGTGTGGACCGCTTGTTGATGGCGTTGACGGGGTTGGCTATTCGCGAGACTGTTTTGTTTCCCATTGTTCGGCGCCACTCTTAGTCATCGGAGTTCGACGGCTCAGTTCGTCACGCGGTCTTCTGCGGTTGCGATTCCTGCGACATCTGACGTTGTTGAAGGAAAAGCGCATTTATGGCACATTGATCCCGGGGTTCGGGGTCACGGAGTTGCGGGGCAGCGCGTACAGAAGGGCATTGGGCCATGGCGAAAAAAGTCACCGTCACTCTTGTCGATGATTTCGACGGTGACGGCGCCGCCGACGAGACCGTCGAATTCGGTCTGGACGGCGTGAGCTATGAGATCGATTTGTCGGCGAAGAACGCCGCCAAACTCCGCAATGATTTGAACAAATGGGTCGAGGCGGGCCGCCGCGTCGGTGGCCGTCGCCGGGGCCGGGCGGCCGGCACCGGCCGGGGTCGCGCCGCGATCGACCGTGAGCAGAGCGCGGCGATCAGGGAGTGGGCCCGTCGCAACGGTCACAACGTGTCCACCCGCGGGCGCATCCCGGCCGACGTCATCGACGCCTTCCACGAGGCCACCTAGCGGCAACAGCGCGCCCGGTTGCCGGGCGCATTCCGTGGTTCCCGCGGTCGGCGGGCGTTCGCTACCGGCGAAGCCGTCGGCCCTGCTCTGACGAAACGATTCTGCGGGTCGCGACGTTGGACCCTACGGCGCCAGGTGATCGTCCGCCGTTCAGCCCGCAGAGAACCCTTCGCGAACGGGCCGACAGGCGGGGCACCTGTGGCCGCCGCCCATTACAGTGGACGGCAGGTGCGGGCACGCCTTTTGCGTGCGGCACCCATCTATGCGATGGAGAGCAGGTAACCACGGATGTTCGAAAGATTCACCGACCGTGCACGTCGGGTTGTCGTCCTGGCTCAGGAAGAGGCCCGGATGCTCAACCACAACTACATCGGCACCGAGCACATCCTGCTGGGACTCATTCACGAGGGTGAGGGAGTGGCCGCCAAGTCACTCGAGTCGCTGGGCATCTCCCTGGAGGGTGTGCGCAGCCAGGTCGAGGAGATCATCGGTCAGGGCCAGCAGGCGCCGTCCGGGCACATCCCCTTCACCCCGCGTGCCAAGAAGGTGCTGGAGCTCAGCCTGCGTGAGGCGTTGCAGCTCGGCCACAACTACATCGGCACCGAGCACATCCTGCTCGGGCTGATCCGCGAGGGCGAGGGTGTGGCCGCGCAGGTGCTCGTCAAGCTCGGCGCGGAGCTCACCCGGGTGCGCCAGCAGGTCATCCAGCTACTGAGCGGCTACCAGGGCAAGGAGACCGCCGAAGCCGGTACCGGCGGGCGCAGCGGCGAGGCGGGCAACCCGTCGACCTCGCTGGTGCTCGACCAGTTCGGCCGCAACCTGACCGCCGCCGCGATGGAGGGCAAGCTCGACCCCGTCATCGGCCGCGAGAAGGAAATCGAGCGGGTCATGCAGGTGCTGAGCCGCCGCACCAAGAACAACCCCGTTCTGATCGGCGAGCCGGGTGTCGGCAAGACCGCCGTCGTCGAGGGCCTGGCCCAGGCGATCGTGCACGGCGACGTGCCCGAGACGCTCAAGGACAAGCAGCTCTACACCCTGGACCTCGGTTCGCTGGTCGCGGGCAGCCGCTACCGCGGTGACTTCGAGGAGCGCCTGAAGAAGGTGCTCAAGGAGATCAACACCCGCGGCGACATCATCCTGTTCATCGACGAGCTGCACACGCTCGTCGGTGCCGGTGCCGCCGAGGGCGCGATCGACGCGGCCAGCATCCTGAAGCCGAAGCTGGCCCGCGGTGAGCTGCAGACCATCGGCGCGACCACGCTCGACGAGTACCGCAAGTACATCGAGAAGGACGCCGCGCTCGAACGCCGGTTCCAGCCGGTGCAGGTCGGCGAGCCGACGGTGGCGCACACGATCGAGATCCTCAAGGGTCTGCGGGACCGCTACGAGGCGCACCACCGCGTCTCGATCACCGACGGGGCGATCGCGGCGGCCGCCACGCTGGCCGACCGCTACAT
Organism: Mycobacterium sp. PSTR-4-N; assembly: GCF_022348085.1. Lineage (GTDB taxonomy): Bacteria > Actinomycetota > Actinomycetes > Mycobacteriales > Mycobacteriaceae > Mycobacterium. The sequence goes on from NZ_JAKRFN010000010.1 coordinate 8,643, forward strand.
CAACGACCGGTTCCTGCCGGACAAGGCGATCGACCTGATCGACGAGGCGGGCGCCCGGATGCGTATCCGCCGGATGACCGCGCCGCCGGACCTGCGCGAGTTCGACGAGAAGATCGCCGACGCGCGCCGGGAGAAGGAGTCCGCGATCGACGCGCAGGACTTCGAGAAGGCCGCCAACCTGCGCGACAAGGAGAAGCAGCTCGTCGCGCAGCGCGCCGAGCGTGAAAAGCAGTGGCGCTCAGGTGATCTCGACGTGGTCGCCGAGGTCGACGACGAGCAGATCGCCGAGGTGCTGGGCAACTGGACCGGTATCCCGGTGTTCAAGCTCACCGAGGAGGAGACCACGCGTCTGCTCCGCATGGAAGACGAGCTGCACAAGCGGATCATCGGCCAGGAGGACGCCGTCAAGGCGGTCTCGAAGGCGATCCGTCGTACGCGCGCCGGTCTGAAGGACCCCAAGCGTCCGTCGGGCTCGTTCATCTTCGCCGGCCCGTCCGGCGTCGGGAAGACCGAGCTGTCCAAGGCGCTGGCCAACTTCCTTTTCGGCGAGGACGACGCGCTCATCCAGATCGACATGGGCGAGTTCCACGACCGCTTCACCGCCTCGCGGCTCTTCGGTGCCCCTCCGGGGTACGTCGGCTACGAGGAGGGCGGCCAGCTCACCGAGAAGGTGCGCCGCAAGCCGTTCAGCGTCGTGCTGTTCGACGAGATCGAGAAGGCCCACCAGGAGATCTACAACAGCCTCCTGCAGGTCCTCGAGGACGGCCGTCTCACCGACGGTCAGGGCCGCACGGTCGACTTCAAGAACACCGTGCTGATCTTCACGTCGAACCTCGGAACGTCCGACATCTCCAAGGCGGTGGGCCTCGGCTTCACCCAGGGTGGTGGCGAGAACAACTACGAGCGGATGAAGCAGAAGGTCAACGACGAGCTGAAGAAGCACTTCCGCCCGGAGTTCCTGAACCGTATCGACGACATCATCGTGTTCCACCAGCTGACGCAGGACGAGATCATCAAGATGGTCGACCTGATGATCGGCCGGGTCGGCAACCAGTTGCGGGCCAAGGACATGACGATGGAGCTGACCGATCGGGCCAAGGCCCTGCTGGCCAAGCGCGGCTTCGATCCGGTGCTGGGAGCGCGTCCGTTGCGGCGCACCATCCAGCGCGAGATCGAGGACCAGCTGTCGGAGAAGATCCTCTTCGAAGAGGTCGGACCCGGCCAGCACGTCACCGTCGACGTCGAGAACTGGGACGGCGAGGGTCAGGGCGAGGACGCGGTGTTCACCTTCCACGGTGGGCCGAAGCGCTCCGAGCCGGCAGAGGCTGATCTGGCGCAGGCCGGCGCAGCCGAATAAGCGACACGCCGAACGGGCGGTCACCCACCAGGGTGGCCGCCCGTTTGTCGTTCCTCGAGCCCCCGCGGTTGTGCTGTTTCATCCGCGACTCGCCGCCAAGGCCGTATCGCGATACACACTCGCGACGTGGTCGGCGCCCACAGGCGACCGGCGCGCTCTATGATCCGTATGTCAATCGACGGTAGTCGGAATCTGGTGAGACTCCAGAACGGTCGCGCCACTGTGACAGTCAGACCCGATGCCGTCGGCACCTGCCGACTGGGACGCGACATCCCGGAAAGGACCTCTCATGACCACTCCTGACGCCCCACGGGCTGCGACCCCACGCACAGAGGCGCTCGACTTCTCGGCCACCAAAGCGGCGCTGTGGCTGTCACTGACCGCGTTCCTTGCGCTGGTCGTGCTGTACTTCGTCGGCGTCGACCAGGGTGCGACATCCGTGTTCGGCGACAACATGTACATCCACGAATTCGTCCACGACGCTCGCCACCTGCTCGGATTCCCCTGCCACTGACGGGGCCAGGGGTTACCTGAGAATGGAAAAGCAGATCATCTGGCGCGGAACTCTCTCCGGCGCCATCGCAGGTGTGCTCGCGTTCGTCTTCGCGAAGATCTTCCTCGAGCCGGTCATCGGCCGGGCCATCGACTTCGAGGACGGCATCTCTGCCGCGCACGAGCACATGGACATGGCCACCGAGATGGCCACAGCGGGCGGCCACTCGCACGGTGACGGCGGCGAACTCTTCAGCCGAGGTATCCAGTCGACCATCGGCATGGGCATGGGGGTCCTGCTGTTCAGTGTCGCGATGGGCGCGCTGTTCTCGGTCGTCTTCGCGTTCGCCTACGGCCGTATCGGGAACCTGTCGGCGCGGGCCACATCCGTGGTCGTCGCCGCAGCGATGTTCGTGGCGCTGTGGCTCATCCCGGCGCTGAAGTATCCGCCGAGTCCGCCGGCGACCAGCGACGACGCCACGATCTACCAGCGTTCGATGCTGTACCTGCTGATGGTGGGGCTCTCGGCGTTGCTGATGGTGGCCGCGGTCTACCTGGGTCGTCAGCTGACGTCGAAGCTGGGGGCGTGGAACGCGACGCTCGCGGCCGGCGCGGCGTATCTCGTCGCGGTGTTCGCGCTGATGCTGGTCTTGCCGACGATCAACGAGACGCCCGGGCCGATGGTCGACGACGCGGGAGCCATCGTGTTCCCCGGCTTCCCGGCTGCCGACCTGTACGCGTTCCGGCTCTACTCGCTGACGACCCAGCTCGTCGTCTGGACGACGATCGGGCTGACGTTCGCGGCCATGGTCTCGAAGCTTCTCGGCGAGAAGCGGAAGGACGCGCTGACGGTGTGAGCGAGGTCGTCCGGCTGACACTCGTGTCGCACGGCATGACCGACGCGATGTCAGCCGGACGGTTCCCCACCGACGAACCGCTCAACGTGCTCGGCCGCGGGCAGGTATCCGATGTGCGCGCCGAGCTCAGGGACGCCGACCGGGCCTACTGCGGCCCCGAGGCGCGCGCCATCCAGACCGCCGACGTGCTCGGCGTGCGGGCCGCCGTCGAGCCGAAGCTCGCCGATCTGGACTGCGGGCGGTGGCGCGGGGAGAAGCTCACCCGGGTGCAGCCCGCCGACCTGGCGATCTGGCTGACCGATCCCACCCGGGCTCCGCACGGGGGCGAGAGCGTCGTCGAGCTGATCACCCGGGTGCGAGGGTGGCTGGACTCGCTGACCTCGCAGCACGTCCGCGTCGTCGCCGCGACACACCCGGCCGTCATCCGCGCGGCGCTGCTGGTGGTTCTGGATGCGCCGCCGAAGTCGTTCTGGCGCATCGACATTGCGCCTGCCAGCGCCACGGTGCTGCATTTTCGCGGACACGCCTGGACGCTTCGGACGTGACCGTGGCACCGGTCAGGGTTGGACACTCAGGGTTGGACTAAGCCGAACATCTGCCGGGCGATCGACAACAGCCAGGACGCCGCCGTCGGGCTGCGGTACTGCGACCAGTTGGTCTGCATGCTGACCACCCAGCTCTGGCCGGTGCGGTCGGTGGCGAACCAGCTGAACGTCAGATCGCCGGGCAAATTGCCCGCCTTCGCCGCGATGTAGGGCCACTCCGCGCGGTCCAGGTCGATGCCCGGCACCGCGGTGAGGATGTCGTGCACCGGCGCGGCCTCGGCGGTCGCGTTGCGTTGCAGCGCCGCGTGCAGCCGGCAGATGTCGGCCGCGCTGGCGTACCACTCGGCACCGATGTCCGACGCCGGCATGTGGGTGCGCTGCGGATCCGGTTCGTAGGGGCGCGAATTGGTCTGCTGCAGCAGCTGTGCGCGCCCGGCGTGGTTGGCCTGCTTCCACTGCTCACGCAGGTTCGGCTCGCCCCAGCCCACGGAGAACATCTCGTGCATCGTCGGGAACGGCGTCATGCTGGCCGGGTCGTGGTGGCCGGCGGCAACGAGCGCACGTTCGATCGCTCCCGGGCCCAGTCGCGCGATCAGCAGGTCGGTGGCCATGTTGTCGCTGGCCGAGATCATCTGCTGAGCCGCATCACGCACGGACACCGTCGAGCCGGGAGGCAGCTTGTCGAAGCCCGAGGAGCCGACGGCCTTGGCTTCTTTGGTGATCGTCAGCGGATCGGTCCACGACACCGTGTGCGCTTTCACCGCGTCCGACAGCGCGTAGAGCACGTAGAGCTTGAAGATGGACGCCAACGGCAGCGACATCTCTGTGTTGGTGCCCGCGACCTTCTCGCAGCGGCCGTCGGTCACCTTCGCCACCTGGTAGGAGTACTTCGCGCCCGTCTTGGTGATCTCGGCGTCGACGTCGCTGAACGACGTGATGCGCGGCGGCACCAGGTCGACGGAGAACCGGTCCACCATGCCGGCGTCGTCGGTGCGCAGCTCGATGGTCTGCCCGACCCCGTAGGAGGTCAGTACGTGCAGCGTGGCGCTGCCTGCGCCGACGTCGACCTCGGTGACCGTGAACGGGCGGTCCCACCACATGCGGTCCATCGTCACGCCGACGGCTTCGACGACCTGGGGGGCGGCCAGCGTGCGGATGCCGTTCTCCCCGATGGGCCAGTCGCTGTTGAGCATGTCCATGGTCTGCTTGGCGCGCAGACCCTGGGGGGTGTTGATCTGGATGGGGACGCCGTAGGCGGCGTCGGCGGGAGCGGGCCGGGTGGCGGCGCAGCCGTTCACCAGCGCGGCGACAGCGATGAGTGCGGTCACGCAGGTGAGCGCGCGGCGTCGCGCCCCGGCGCCCCTAGGCCTGCGCGCGGGTTCCTGCAACGTCGAGCACAACCTCGAACTCCAGCAGTGACGCGCCCTTGGCGACGGGGTTGGCACGTTCCCCGGCATGCGCCTCGATGGCGGGTCCGGTGGCCCAGGCCTGGAACGCCTCTTCGGATTCCCACTGGGTGACGACGAAGTACCTGTCCTCGCCCTTGACGGGGCGCAACAGCTGGAACCCGAGGAAGCCGGCCTGGTTGTCGACGGCATGGGCGCGGTGGGCGAACCGCTTCTCCAGCTCGGGTCCGGCGCCGGGCGGGACCTCGATCGCGTTGATCTTCACCACCGGTGTGGTGTTCGCGTTCTGCTCGGACATGGCGTTCAGGCTACCGCGCGCCCGATGCCATGATGACCCCATGGAGCTGCTCACGGCCCACGGCGGTGCGGGGCGCCCGCTGGTGCTGGTCCATGGCCTGATGGGGCGGGGTAGCACGTGGTCGCGGCAGCTGCCCTGGCTCGCCGGCCACGGTCGGGTGTTCACCTACGACGCGCCGTGGCACCGGGGGCCAGAGGTGCCCGACACCCACCCGATCTCGACCGAGCGTTTCGTCGACGATCTGGCCGAGGCGGTCTCCAGTCTGGGCGAACCGGCCGTGCTGATCGGGCATTCGATGGGTGCGCTGCATGCGTGGTGTCTGGCTGCTCAGCGGCCCGAGGTGGTCGACGCGCTGGTGGTCGAGGACATGGCGCCGGACTTCCGCGGCCGCACCACCGGTGCGTGGGAGCCGTGGCTCTACGCACTGCCGGCGGAGTTCGCGTCGGAGGCGCAGGTCATCGAGGCGTTCGGCCCGGTCGCCGGGCGGTACTTCCTGGACGCCTTCGACCGCACCGCCACGGGCTGGCGGCTGCACGGGCAGCCGTCTCGGTGGATCGAGATCGCCGCTGAGTGGGGGAGGCGCGATTACTGGGCGCAGTGGCGGGCCGTCGACGTGCCGACGCTGCTGATCGAGGCCGGCGACTCGGTGACCCCGCCGGGGCAGATGGCGGAGATGGCGCGCACGGGTGCTGAGACGACGTACGTCACGGTGCCCGGCGCCGGTCACCTGGTCCACGACGACGCCCCGATGAAATATCGGGACGTCGTCGAGGCGTTTCTATCGACGTTCGCCGGTGGCGGTTGAGCTGGGCCAGGACGGCTGCCGTTCGAAGCGGGTCCGGATGGCGTCGGCTTCGTGCTCGATGCGCATCAGGTCGCGGTCGTCGGTGAACATCCGCCCGGCCAGTGGTGCGGAGATGCGGAACTGGTCGCGGTGCAGGCGCAGCACGCCGGTGCGGTGAGCTGCCCAGGTGAGGGCCGCAGCGAGGGCGAACGGTGCGGCGAGGATCAGGGAGGTCAGTGCGATGCTCATGGCAGTAATGCTCCGCCTGCGAAAGATCGTGCCACCAGTGGCAGAAGCGACATCCGTCGATAAGATGCTGCCATGACGATACGGACGGTGTCGGCGCTGGTGCTCGACGGGCTGGCAGTGTTCGAGTTCGGCGTGATCTGCGAGGTGTTCGGCATCGACCGCTCCGCGGACGGCGTGCCGAACTTCGACTTCAAGGTCTGCGGCCCCGAACCCGGCAAGCCGCTGCGCACGTCGGTCGGCGCCACGATCATCCCGGACCACGGGCTCGACGACCTCGTCGGAGCCGATCTGGTCGCGATCCCCGCGATCGGCGGCGGCGACTACCTGCCCGAGGCGCTGGCTGCGATCCGGCGGGCCGCCGAGTCGGGGTCGATCATCCTGACGGTGTGCTCGGGCGCGTTCGTCGCCGGCGCGGCCGGTCTGCTCGACGGGCGGCCGTGCACCACCCACTGGATGCACGCCGACGAGCTCGCCCGCATGTATCCGACCGCCCAGGTGGACCGCAACGTGCTGTTCGTCGACGACGGCAACCTGATCACCAGTGCGGGCACCGCGGCGGGCATCGATGCGTGTCTGCACCTGGTGCGTCGCGAGATGGGCAGCGAGATCACCAACAAGATCGCCCGCCGAATGGTGGTGCCACCGCAGCGCGATGGCGGTCAACGGCAGTACATCGATCAGCCGATTCCGGTGCGATGTTCGGAACGCTTTGCCCCGCATCTGGATTGGATTCTGGCCAACCTCGACAAGCCGCACACCGTCACGTCGCTGGCGCGCAGGGCCCACATGTCGGGTCGCACGTTCGCGCGCCGCTTCGTCGAAGAGACCGGCCGCACCCCGATGCAGTGGGTGACCGATCAGCGTGTGCTGTTCGCCCGGCGGCTGCTGGAGGAGACCACGCTCGACATCGACAACATCGCCGAACAGTCCGGGTTCGGCAACGCCACGCTGTTGCGCCACCACTTCCGCCGCATCATCGGCGTCACGCCGTCGGACTACCGACGTCGATTCGCTTCTGCCGCAGCGGAAGCGGAGTGCGCCGCTACTGCCTGACGTCGGAGCCTTCGCCGGCGAGAGCGAACCTGCCGTCGTCGGTCTGCTCCACCAAACCGTCCACCAGCAGCGAATCCAGGCAGCGGTCGCGCTGAGCGGTGTCGGTCAGCCACGCCACGTCCAGTTGCGCCCGCGTGACCGGTTTGTCGCTGCCGCGCAACACGTCCAGCAGCTTGCCCCGCACCTGACGGTCGGTGCCGGCGAACTTCTGCACCTTGCGCGCCGGGCCGGTGCCGGCGGGAAACCCGAGCGAGCGCCACGCGCACCGCGACAGCGGGCACACGCCGCACTTCGGCGATCGCGCCGTGCACACGATCGCGCCGAGTTCCATCAGCGCCACCGAGAACGTCGGCGCCCGCTCGTCGTCGGGCAGCAGCGCCGCCACGTCGTCGAGGTCACGGACCGACGCCGCCGCGGCGTCGTCACGCCCGTGCACCGCTCGCGCGACGACGCGGCGGACGTTGGTGTCGACCACGGGCACCCGCTGCCGGTAGGCGAAGCAGGCCACCGCCCGCGCGGTGTAGGTGCCGATTCCGGGCAGTGAGAGCAGGGTGTCGACATCGGTGGGCACCACGTCGCCGTATTCGGTGGCGATCACCGTCGCGCACTCGTGCAGCCGCTTGGCCCGCCGCGGATAGCCCAGCTTGCCCCAGGCGCGCAGTACGTCGGCCGCGCTGGCCGCCGCGGTCGCCGACGGGGTCGGCCAGCGGGCGATCCACTCCCGCCAGATCGGCTCCACCCTGGCGACGGGCGTCTGCTGCAGCATGAACTCGCTGACCAGGATCTGCCACGCCGAGACCCCCGGTTGCCGCCACGGCAGGTCGCGCTGCGCGGTGGCGTACCAGTCGATGAGCTCACCCGCGTCGATCATCGATGCAGGCTGGGGCAGAATGACCGCCATGCCGAACACGAACCCGTTGACCGCGTGGAAAGCACTCAAAGAGGGTAACGAGCGCTTCGTCGCGGGGAAGCCGGAGCACCCGAGCCAGAGCATCGAGCACCGCGCCAGCCTGGCCGCCGCGCAGAAGCCGACGGCGATCGTGTTCGGGTGCGCCGACAGCCGCGTGGCCGCGGAGATCATCTTCGACCAGGGGCTCGGGGACATGTTCGTGGTCCGCACCGCCGGCCACGTCATCGACAGCGCGGTGCTCGGCTCGATCGAGTACGGGGTCGCCGTGCTGAACGTGCCGCTGATCGTGGTGCTCGGCCATGACAGCTGCGGTGCGGTCGGAGCCACGCTGACCGCGCTCGACGACGGTTCGCTGCCCGGTGGCTACATCCGCGACGTCGTCGAGCGGGTGACGCCGTCGATCCTGGTGGGCCGCCGCGAAGGCCTGAGCCGCGTGGACGAGTTCGAGGCCCGCCACGTCACCGAGACGGGCAGGCAGCTGCGCAGCCGCTCCACCATCATCTCCGATGCCGTGGCCGAGGGCCGGCTCGCGATCGTCGGGTTGACCTATCACCTGGCCGACGGGCAGGTGGTGTTGCGCGATCACATAGGCGACATCGGCGAAAACTGAAAGGCAACACGCCGGGTGGCGTCGAACAGAGTCGCTTGAGCTGGCCTTACCGTGATCTCGTGCTGGATTTGGAACCGCATGGCCCGCTGCCCCAACAGATCTACTGGCGACGCAGGATGTTGGCGCTCGGCGTGTCCGTGCTGGTCATCGGGATCATCGCCGCCGTCATCGCGGTCGTGGTGATGAACAGCACCAGCACCGAGCAGCCCACCGCCAACGAGGCGCAGGGCTCCCAGGCAGCCGCCCCGGCGACGCCGCTGCCCGGAGACAATCCGCAGGTCAAGACCCCCATTCAGGCGCCGGCTCAGCAGGCGCCGCCGCCGACGGCGACCCCGACGGCCGCCGTGGTGCCCCCGCCGATCCTCAAGGAGGGCGACGACTGCCCCGACTCCACGCTGGCGGTCAAGGGGATCACCAATCAGCCGCAGTACGTCGTCGGTGATCAGCCGAAGTTCACGATGGTGGTCACCAACATCGGGTTGGTCGCCTGCCAGCGCGATGTCGGTGCGGCGGTGTTGGCCGCGTACGTGTATTCGCTGGACAATCAGCGGCTGTGGTCGAACCTGGACTGCGCGCCGTCCAACGAGACGCTGATCAAGACGTTCCAGCCCGGCGAACAGGTGACCACCGAGGTGACCTGGACGGGGATGGGCTCGGCGCCGAACTGCCCGCTCCCGCGTCAGCCGATCGGGCCGGGTACCTACAACCTCGTCGTGCAGTTGGGCAATCTGCGGTCGGCGACGGTGCCGTTCGTCCTGGCGCAGCCGGGCCAGCAGCCGCCGCCGGTCGACGGTGCGCCGCACCTGCCGGTGCCCGGGCCCGCACCCGCGGGTTAGGCCAACCGGTCGGCGATCGTCGACTCGGCCAGCTGAGAGAGGCCCTCGCGGATGTGGCGCGCCCACATCGAGCCGATGCCGTCGACAGACTGCAGATCGCTCGCGCTGGCCGCGAGCAGGCCCTGCAGGGAACCGAAGTTGCGCACCAGCAGGTCGACGTGCGCGAACTGCAGCCGCGGGATGCCCGACATCGCGCGGTAGCCGCGTGAGCTCATCGCCGAGTCCTGCGCCTCGGCCGTCGATGGGTATCCGAAAACCCTTGCCAGCGTGGTGAAGTCGAGCAGCTCGTTGTCCGACAGCCCGTCGAGCTCCTCGAGAGTCGCGGTCACCTGCGCAGCGGTGGGTGGATCGGGATTGGCGTGGTAGTCGCGCACGATCAGCTCGCGGTCGATGTCGTTGTCACCCACCAGCTCGTCGAGCTGCAGCTTCAACTGCCGGCCGTCGGTGCCGAGTTCGACCACGTCGGAGTCGATCTCGAGGCTGATGCGGCGCACCATCTCCAGCCGCTGCACCACGGTCATCACGTCGCGCAGCGTCACGAAGTCCTCGATCTCGGCCATCGAGAGCTGCCTGCTGACTTCGTCGAGGCGGGTCTTGTAGCGCTCCAGCGTGTCGATCGTCTGGTTGGCACGCGAGAGGATGGTCGCCGAGTCGGGCACCACGTGCCGCTCCCCGGCGACGTAGACCGTCACGATGCTCATCGAGTGGCTGACCGAGATCACCGGGTAGCCGGTCTGGATCGCGGTGCGCTCAGCCGAACGGTGCCGGGTTCCGGACTCCTCGGTCGGGATGGACGGGTCGGGCACCAATTGCACGTTGGCACGCAGGATTCGGCTGCCGTCGCTGGAGAGCACCACGGCGCCGTCCATCTTCGACAGCTCCCGCAGCCGGGTGGGCGCGTAGCGCACGTCCAGGGAGAAGCCGCCGTCGCAGATGGCCTCGACGCTGTCGTCGAACCCGATGACGATCAGGGCACCGGTGCGCCCCCGCAGGATGCGCTCCAGCCCGTCGCGCAGCGGAGTGCCGGGTGCAAGCCGGGCGATGGTCTCCCGCAGCGTCGGACGGGCCAACGGAACGACCGTGCGCGTGCTGCGTCCCGTCGACTTCACGGCCATCCGATCCCCTCGAGAGTTGGCTCAGTTCGCGTCATTCTGGCTGATCCGGCGGAGCACCTGCAATGCCGAGGAGATGTTGTCGGCCTCGAAGGTCCGCAACCCGGCGGGCGCCGAGGTCAGCCCGGCCGGCACGACGGCCGTGGTGAACCCGAGGCGGGCGGCCTCGGCCAACCGGCGGTCCATCCCGGTGACCCGGCGCAGATCGCCGGCCAGGCCGACCTCGCCGATCGCGATCGCCGATGTCGGCATCGCCAGATCGGTGTACGCGGAGGCGATCGCCAGCGCGACGGCGAGATCCGATGACGAATCGGTGAGCCGCATGCCGCCGACCGTGGACAGGTAGATGTCGTTGGCGCCGACGGGCAGCCGCGCCCGCTTCTCCAGCACCGCGGTGATCATCGCCGCGCGGGAGGAATCGATGCCGCTGACCGCGCGACGCGGGCTGCCGCTGGCGGGGGAGCCGATCAGCGCCTGCACCTCGCCGATCATCGGGCGTTTGCCGTCGAGCGTGACGGTCACCGAGGTGCCGGGCACCGGTTTGGGACGCTGGTCCAGGAACAGGCCCGACGCGTCCGCAACGCCCTCGATTCCGTTGTCGTGCAACAGGAAACAGCCGACCTCGTCCGCGGCGCCGAACCGGTTCTTGATGCCGCGCACCATCCGCAGCGCCGACGCGCGGTCGCCTTCGAAGTGCAGCACGACGTCGACGAGGTGCTCCAGCGAGCGAGGCCCGGCGATCGCCCCGTCCTTGGTCACGTGGCCGACGAGCAGCATGGCGACCCCGGTCGTCTTCGCCGTCATCGTCAGGGCGGTGGTGATGGCCCGAACCTGGGTCACCCCGCCGGTGACACCGTCGGCCTCGGTCGTCGACATGGTCTGCACCGAGTCGACGACGACCAGCGACGGCCTGACCGCGTCGATGTGGCCGAGCGCGGTCTGCAGGTCGGATTCGGCGGCCAGGTAGACCTCGTCGTGCGTGCATCCGGTGCGCTCGGCCCGCAGCCGGATCTGACCGGCCGATTCCTCACCCGAGAGGTAGAGCGCACGACGCCCCATCTGCGCCCAGCGGTGTGTGACCTCGAGCAGCAGCGTCGATTTTCCGACACCGGGATCGCCGGCGAGCAGAGTGACCGAGCCGGGCACCACGCCGCCGCCGAGAACCCGGTCGAGCTCACCGATGCCGGTGGGGTAGTGCCGTGTGCGCCCGGGGTCGATGGCGCTGATGGGTACGGCGGGGGAGGCGGGGGCGATGGCTCGGCGGATCGCTGTCCCGCCGACGGCGGCCAAGGCCACCTCGTTGACCGTGCCCCATGTCCCGCAGTCGGGGCAGCGACCCACCCATTTGGGCGTTTGATGGTGGCATTCCGAGCATCGATATTGCGAACGTGTTTTCGAAGGCCGGGCCACGAGTGCGACGGTATCGGCCCGCACCGACAAGTGGTGGGCGCGGCGCGCCCGTGTCGGGTGGCTAGTGTCCGCCCGCGTGCTCGCCGGAACTCTCCGAGACCGCTGCTCCGGCGTCGGAGACCTCGCGCCGCGGCGATTCGCCGGCGGAGATCGGCACGGGCACCGTGGTGTCTCCCGCCTTCTCGAACGTGAACGTGAAGTCGTAGGTCAGGCCGTTGGTGATCGGCTTGGTCAGCGCGACGCGCGCCTGGGCCGCATCGGCGGGCTCGACCGCCTCCAGCGGCGTGGTCTGCCCGTCCGGGGTGCCGACGATCAATGCCCCGTTGGCGGGCAGATCCCTACCGCCGGTCAGCGACACCGAGCCGATGTCCGACGTGATGCGGACGAGCTTGTCGTTGGTGTCGGGCGAGGTGTTTGCGGCGGTGAAGATCAGCTCCACGTCGCTGCCCGGACGCACGTAGTCCGATGTCTGCTGGGCGCGCAGGTGGACGTTGCGCAGCGCGATGGGGCCGGCTTTGCCACTCGTACCGTTGATCGCCGGCTCCTGCGTGGCCGTCTGGGACACCTGACCGGCACCGCAGCCGCTCAGCACGGCCGACAGCGCGATCGCTGCCGTCGCCACGGCGGTCGTGACAGAAGTGCGCCGATCCAAGGGTTTCACTCAGGTGCCTCCTGCTCGGCCGGCAACGCGACGTGACATGCCGGTCTCCATCGTTCGACTATGCAGAGTAGTAGGTCGCGATTGCCGGCGGTAGCGCAGGGCGCACCAGGCGCCCGCCTTGCACGGAATCGGGCCCCTGTCAACCCCCGATGTTGCCCGTCGGTGCCCCTGACCTGCATCGTTGGTGCACCCCCGGAAACGGCCCGTGTTAAACTCGTCATGTGAAAGGGGCTCGAATCTGATGATTTTCAAGGTCGGAGACACCGTCGTCTATCCACACCACGGTGCTGCGTTGATCGAGGCGATCGAAACCCGAACCATCAAAGGCGAGCAGAAGGAATACCTCGTCTTGAAGGTCGCCCAGGGCGATCTGACTGTCCGGGTGCCTGCGGACAATGCCGAATACGTGGGGGTGCGCGACGTCGTCGGCCAGGAGGGCCTCGACAAGGTTTTCCAGGTGCTTCGTGCCCCGCATACCGAAGAGCCGACGAACTGGTCGCGCCGCTACAAGGCCAATCTCGAGAAGCTGGCCTCCGGTGACGTGAACAAGGTCGCCGAGGTCGTTCGCGATCTGTGGCGTCGTGATCAGGAGCGCGGGCTCTCCGCGGGCGAGAAGCGGATGCTGGCCAAGGCTCGGCAGATTCTCGTCGGCGAACTGGCGCTGGCCGAGAACACCGACGACGCCAAGGCGTCGATCATCCTCGACGAGGTTCTCGCCGCCGCGTCCTGACGTGATTCCTCGCGTCGGTCTCGGTACCGACGTCCACCCGGTGGAAGCGGGGCGGCCGTGCTGGCTGCTGGGTCTTCTGTTCGACGACGCCGACGGTTGTGCCGGTCACTCCGACGGCGACGTCGCCGCCCATGCTCTCTGCGACGCCTTACTGTCCGCAGCGGGCATGGGCGACATCGGTGAGGTCTTCGGCACCGACCGTCCCGAATGGCGGGGGGTGTCGGGCGCGGACATGCTGCGCCACGTCCGTTCTCTGCTCGACGACGCCGGGCTGCGCGTCGGGAACGCCGCGGTGCAGGTCATCGGCAACCGTCCCAAGGTCGGCCCACGCCGGGCGGAAGCGCAGGAGCTGCTGTCCGCGCTCGTGGGTGGACCGGTGTCGGTATCGGCCACCACCACCGACGGGCTCGGGTTGACGGGACGGGGTGAGGGTCTGGCGGCGCTCGCGACGGCCCTGGTGACAAGCGATGCGGGTTCTGCCTGATCCGGCCGGTAAGCTGGCCCGTCGTGACCGAACGCCCTGCAGCTCCCATGCGGCTGTATGACACCTTGTCTGGCGGTGTGCGCGATTTCGCGCCGCTGCGGCCCGGCCACGTCTCCATCTACCTCTGCGGTGCCACCGTTCAGGGTCTGCCGCACATCGGCCATGTGCGCAGCGGCGTCGCGTTCGACGTGCTGCGGCGGTGGCTGACCGCCAAGGGCTACGACGTCGCGTTCATCCGCAACGTCACCGACATCGACGACAAGATCCTGAACAAGGCGGCCGACGCGGGCCGGCCGTGGTGGGAGTGGGCGGCGACCTACGAGCGTGCGTTCTCGGCGGCCTACGACGCGCTGGGTGTGCTGCCGCCGTCGGCCGAACCGCGGGCCACCGGGCACATCACGCAGATGGTCGAGCTGATCGAGCGGTTGATCGAGCGCGGCCACGCCTACACCGGGGCGGGCGACGTGTACTTCGACGTCGCGACGCTGCCCGACTACGGCAAGCTGTCGGGGCACCGGATCGACGACGTGCACCAGGGCGAGGGGGTCGCGACCGGCAAGCGGGATCAGCGGGACTTCACGCTGTGGAAGGGCGCCAAGCCCGGCGAGCCGTCCTGGCCGACGCCGTGGGGACGCGGCCGGCCCGGCTGGCACACCGAGTGTGTGGCGATGGCCCACGAGTACCTGGGCGCCGAATTCGACATCCACGCCGGCGGCATGGACCTGGTGTTCCCGCACCACGAGAACGAGATCGCCCAGGCCGAGGCGGCCGGTGACGGTTTCGCCCGGTTCTGGTTGCACAACGGCTGGGTCACCATGGGTGGCGAGAAGATGAGCAAGTCGCTGGGCAATGTGCTCGCCATTCCTGCTGTGCTGCAACGGGTTCGGGCCGCGGAGCTGCGGTACTACCTCGGTAGCGCGCACTACCGGTCGATGCTCGAGTTCTCCGAGACCGCACTGGCCGACGCGGCGAAGGCCTACAGCGGTATCGAGGATTTCCTGCATCGCGTGCGCAATCGCGTGGGTGCGGTGGTGCCGGGCGAGTGGACACCGAAGTTCGGCGCCGCGCTCGACGACGACCTGTCGGTGCCCATGGCGCTGGCCGAGGTGCACGCCGCCCGCGCCGAGGGCAATCGCGCGCTGGACGCCGGCGACCACGAGTCGGCGCTGACGCAGGCGATGTCGATCCGGGCGATGATGGGCATCCTGGGCGCCGACCCACTCGACGAGCGCTGGGAGTCCCGCGACGAGACGTCCGCCGCATTGGCCGCCGTCGACGTCCTCGTCCAGGCCGAGGTGCGCCGTCGCGGTGAGGCCAGGGCGCGCCGCGACTGGGCCGAGGCCGATGCGATCCGGGACCGGCTCAAGGAAGCCGGCATCGAGGTGACCGACACCGCCGACGGTCCGCAATGGTCTCTCAGCGACGGAACGGACAAGTAGATGGCGGGCAATTCTCAGCGCCGCGGCGCGATACGCAAGGCAGGGACGAAGAAGGGTCCGACGGTCGGCTCCGGCGGCGTGCGAAGGCGCGGCCTGGAGGGCAAGGGGGCGACGCCGCCCGCGCATCAGCGGCCCAATCACCCGGCGGCCAAACGCGCCGCCAAGGCGGCGCGGCAGGCGCAGGGCAGGCACAAGAGGACCGACGACACCGAGACCGTCCTGGGCCGCAATCCGGTGGTGGAGTGCCTGCGCGCGGGTGTGCCGGCGACGGCGCTGTACGTCGCGCTGGGCGCGGACTCCGACGAACGCCTGACCGAGGCGGTGCAGACCGCGGCCGATCGCGGCATCGCCATCCTTGAGGTGCCCAAGCACGACCTGGACCGGATCGCGGCCAACGGCCTGCACCAGGGCATCGCGCTGCAGGTGCCGCCCTACGCCTACGCCCATCCCGACGACCTGCTCGCGCAGGCGAAGAAAGATGTGGCACCGCCGCTGCTGGTGGCGCTCGACAACATCTCCGACCCGCGCAACCTCGGGGCCATCGTCCGTTCGGTCGCCGCGTTCGGCGGCCACGGCGTGCTGATCCCGCAGCGCCGGTCGGCGTCCGTGACGGCGGTGGCGTGGCGCACCAGCGCCGGCGCGGCCGCACGCACCCCGGTCGCCCGGGCCACCAATCTCACGCGCGCGTTGAAGCAGTACGCCGATGCGGGCATTCAGATCGTCGGGCTCGACGCCGGTGGGGACACCGCGATCGACGACATCGACGGTAGCGGCCCGATCATGGTGGTGGTCGGGTCCGAGGGCAAGGGGCTGTCCCGATTGGTGCGGGAGACCTGCGATGCCATCGTGTCGATACCGATGGCCGGGCCCACCGAATCGCTCAACGCGTCGGTGGCCGCAGGCGTGGTGCTGGCCGAGATCGCCCGCCAGCGCCGCAGCTAGACGCCGATCAGCTCGAGCCCGGCCCACAGCGCGAGCACGGCCGCGACCAGAGTCACCGGGGTGGTGACCAATCCGACGCGGCTGAACTCGGCGAAGCTGGGGTTGATGTCGCGGCGGACGACGCTGCGCCACAGCAGGTTCGCGAGCGATCCCACATAGGTGAGGTTGGGGCCGATGTTGACACCGATCAGCACGGCCAGGACCGCGGCCGGGCCGACGGGTGCCGCGAGCGGCAGCAGTACGAGCACCGCGGGCAGATTGTTGACGATGTTGGACAGCACCGCGGCCACCGCGGCGATGCCGAGCAGCGCCACCAGGCCCTGTCCGTCGGGCAGCACCCGGTGCATCGCGGCTTCGAGGCCGTTGCGCATCACCGCGGCGACGACCACGCCCAAGCACAGCACGAACGCCAGGAACGGCACGTCGATCGCGACGACGATCCTGCGGACCGATGTGCGCCGAGTCACCAGCCCGCGCACGCCGAGCGCCACAGCCCCGGCCAGGGCCGCCCACGCCGGCGACAGACCCACCAGGGAGGTCACCGCGAACCCGGCCAGCGTGAGCCCGACGGTGACCAGAGCGAACAGCGGCAGCTCGACGGGTTCGCGCGGCGCGGGCTGCGGTTCGACCGCGAGATCGCGACGAAAGAGCATGCGCAGCAACACGTATTCGACTGCGATGGCGGCCAGCCACGGCAACGACATCAGCGCGGCGAAATGTAGGAACGTCAGTCCGGCGGCGCTGAACGCCAGCAGGTTCGTCAGGTTGGACACCGGCAGCAGCAGCGAGGCGCTGTTGGACAGGTGCGCGGTCGCATAGGCGTGCGGCCGGGCGGGCACGGCCAGCGTGCGTGCCGTCGCGAGCACCACGGGGGTGAGCAGCACGACCGTGGCGTCCAGGCTGAGGATCGCCGTGACGGCGGCCGAGACCCCGAACACCGACAGCAGCAGCCGGTGCTGGCCGCCAGAGGTCGCGCGGGCCATCAGCACACCGGTCGCGTGGAACAGGCCTTCGTCGTCGCACAGCCGCGCCAGCACCAGCACCGCGGCGAGGAAGCCGACGACGGGCGCGAGTTCGCTGATCTCGGCCCACGCGCCCTGCCAGTCGATCGCGCCGGTGACGATGACGAGCGCGGCGGCGGGAACCGCCACCACCGCCTCGGGCCAGCCGTGCGGGCGCAGCAGCGCGAAACCCAGGACCGCGACGAGCGCGGCCACCGACAGGATCAGAGCCATGGATCGGCGCGCTGCCAGAGGGTCGGGAAGTGCAGGGGCACGCCGTCCTCGGCGGCGAGCGTGGCAAGGGTGCGCACGGATGCGTGGAGGTCGTCGGCGGCGTAGGGCAGCGCGCGCAGCGGCTGGTCGAGGGAGCGGAAGAAGTCGTCCCAGTGGATGAGCACGACGCGGCGCGCCCCGACGGTGCGGACGGTCTCGGTCCAGTACTCGACGAGATAGCTTCGCGGCTGCAGCCCGAGTTGGCCGACGCCGAGGTACGCCACCTCGGCGCGCCGGCCGGCCAGGGCGCCGCGGCGGAAGCCGGCGCTGCCGACGATCAGGATGGTCCGCCCGCTGTGGCGGTGGGTGATCAGCGTGGACCACGCTTCGCCACAGCGGTACGCCGACGCGCGGGCCGGCGGCCGGACCGGCGCGGTGATCTGACCGGGGAACCGGTCGGGAGGGCAGTGGTGGCCTTCGATCAGGGTGACGTCGAAGGCGCCGGTGGTGACGGGTTCGCCGGGGGTGACGACGTCGACGCGGTCGAGGCCCGCTCCGCGGCCGATCTGCGCGGCCGAGGTCCCGCCGAGCAGCCGGGCACCGGTTCTGGTCGCGACGACGGCGGAGTCCATGGCGTGGTCGAAATGGGTGTGGACCGGGGTGACCGCGTCGAGGTGCGTGATGCCGAGCCGGGTCAGTGCCGCATCGATGCGGGATGGTGACGGCCGCAGGGGCCGGGTGGCGACGGCGACGAGGCCGGGTCGGGAGAAGAAGCCGTCGGTCAGCACCGCGGAGTCTCCGTCGGTGACGAGCAGCGTCGTGACGCCGGCCCACGTCACCGTCACCGGCGACCCGGTCGTCGCCGCGGGTACGTCGAATTGATCGGCGTACGCGGCGAGGTCGGGCCTGCCGAGCTTGAGGCGCATGACGGCAACCCTAGGGGGCGATCCTGGGTGCTCTAGGAGGTGCGCTGTGCGAACTGCTGGCGCAGCCCGGTTGCCGCAGCGCCGAGGCATGCCGCGGCCACCGCGCCGGCGAACCACGGGAACACCGCGGCCAGATCCCACCGCGTGGCCGCCCAGCCTGCCACCAGTGTCGGCACGGCCATCGCGGAGTAGGCCGCCAGGTAGAACGCCGACATCGTCTCGCCGCGTCGGCCGGCCGGCACCACGTCGGACAGGTGGCGCAGCGACCCGCCGAAGCCGAGTCCGAACGTCGCGCCGAGCAACGCTGCGGCCACGAACACCAGCTGCGGTTGGTGGGTCAGCAGCACCGGGATGGTCAAGAGCAGCGACACCGCCATCCCGACGTCCCCGATGATCGCGGAGTACTTGGCGGGCAGTCTCGTCGCGGCGAGCTGTGCCAGGGCCGCGGCGAACGCGGTGCTGCCCACGACGGCTCCGCCGAACACGAGGTTGTCGATGTGGGTCTGGCGGGCCGCCAGTGACGGGTACAGCGACAGCAGCACGCCGAGCACCGACCAGGACGCCATCGCGCCTGTCGCGGAGAACCAGAAGTCCCCGCGGATCTCGCGCGGCACCGCGGGCCGCGCGATCCGGATGGGCCCGGCGCTGCGCGCGGTGTGTGGTTCGCGCAGGGCCAGCACGCCCACCCCGACGATCAGGCACACCACCGCGACCACCGCGTAGGGCGTGCGCAGCGGATGCGGTGCGTACTGGGCGAGCAGCGCGGAGCCGAGGATCGCGACGGTCATGCCGACGTTGAAGCTGACTCCGGACAGCTGCCCGCTGCGCACGCCATGGTCGGGGCGCAGGTCGAGCAGTGCGGCCGCGCCGGCGACGACGATCGATCCGACGGCAGCACCGTGGATGGCGCGGGCGAGCAGCAGCAGGGCCATGGTGTCGGCGATCAGGAAGACGCCCAGCCCGACGAGCAGGGCGATCAGCGCGCCGACGAGTACCGGCTTGCGCCCCACCACGTCGGAGATGCGCCCCGAGACCAGCACAGCGCCGAGCGCGGCGACCGCGTAGACGGCAAAGACGATCGTGGTGGCCAACGGGGAGAGGTGCCAGTTCGATTCGTAGATGCCGTAGAGCGGTGCGGGAACGCCGGAGACACCGAGGGCCACCCCGCTGAGCACGAGCAGCAGCGGGTACGCCCAGCGTTGCGTCTCGGTGATCGGACGGTCGATCGCCACCATCTGGAGTCCCTTCTGCGTCGAGTACAGTACGACGGACATCGAACCCGCTCGAGAGTACGCTGGGTTCGACAATCATCAAACCCGACGTGGTGAAGGACACGCCATGCCCGTAGACACGCAGCCGGTGGCCCCGGTGCAGCAGGTGTTGGCCGCCCTGCATGATCCGGTGCGGTTGGAGATCGTCCGCCGCCTGCACAACGCAGGCGCCTCCGTGCAGTGCGGCGCCCTCTACGACGGCATCAACAAGTCGACGGCCACGCACCACTTCAGGATCCTGCGCGAGGCCGGGCTGACCGAGCGGCTGACCCGCGACGGGCTCACCTACCAGCGGCTGCGCACCGACGAGGTGGAGGCCGCGCTGCCCGGCCTTCTCGACAGCATCGTGCGCGGCGCCAATCGCGCGGTCGGCGTCAGCTGAACGCGCTCAGCTCGACGCCCTCGGCCCGGAGCCGTTCCCGCACCGTGGTGGCGATCTGCACCGCCCCGGGCGAATCGCCGTGCACGCACACCGATTCCACTGAGATCGGAATCGTCGAGCCGTCCACGGCGCTCACCCGTCCCCGGGTGACCATCGAGATGACCCGCTCGGCGATCTCGTCGGGGTCGTGCAGCACTGCATTGCGCTCACGTCGCGACACCAACTGTCCGTCGGGCCGGTAGGCCCGGTCGGCGAACGCCTCGGGCACCGTGCGCACGCCCTTGTCCTCCGCTTCAGCGAACAGCACGGACCCGGCGAGTCCGAGCACCGGTAGCGCCGGGTCGACAGCATGTATCGCCGCGATCACCGCACGCGCCTGACCGCGGTGGCTCACTACCGAGTTGTACAGGGCGCCATGGGGTTTGACGTAGGAGACCGCCGAGCCGGCCGCGGCGGCGAGTGCCGACAGCGCCCCGATCTGGTACACGACGTCGGCCGTCAGATCCTCGGGTGGCACGTCGATGAAGCGGCGGCCGAAGCCCGCCAGATCCCGATAGCTGACCTGGGCGCCGATCTGCACACCGCGGTCGGCGGCAAGCCGGCAGGTACGTGCCAAGGTGGCCGCGTCGCCGGCGTGGAAACCGCACGCGACGTTGGCGCTGGTGACGATGCCGAGCATGGCCTCGTCGTCGCCCAGCTGCCACACCCCGAAGCTCTCGCCGAGGTCGGCGTTGAGATCGACCGTCCGGCTGGTCACTCCGCCAGCCTAGCGGCGGCTGCCGATCAGCCAGCAGACCAGGAAGATCGCGAACGAGATCGTCGTGACGAACACCGAGACGGGGACGCCGGGAGCCAGGGAGAGCACCAGGCCGCCGACGGCCGCGGTCTCGGCGAACGCCACCGACGCGACCATCGCCTTCGCCGGCGAGGTGCACACCCGCGCCGCCGCGGCGGCCGGCGTGATCAGCAGGCTCATGACCAGCAGGGCGCCGACGATCTGCACGCCCTGGGCGGCCGTCACACCGACCAGCGCCGCGAACACGATGCCGAGCCCGCGCACCGGCACACCGCGGCCCGCAGCCACCTCGGGGTCCACGGTGGCGAACAGCAACGGTCGATAGCAGAGCGCCAGCACGGCGATGACGACCACGGTGACCACGGTGAGCAGCGCGAGGCCGGAGTAGCCGACACCGACGATCTGACCGGTCAGCAGCGCGAAGCTGGTACCGGTGCGACCCGGATAGAGGTGGATGAACAGCACCGCCAAGCCCAGACCGAACGCCATGACGACGCCGATCGCGGAGTCCCGTTCGCGCACGCGCTGGCCGAGTATGCCGAACAGGATGGCCGCCAGGGCGGAGCCCACCAGCGCGCCGACGCCGATGCTGAATCCGGTGAGCAACGCGAATGCCGCGCCGGTGAGCGACAATTCGGCCGATCCATGCACCGCGAAGGACATCTGCCGCATGACGATCAGCGGGCCGATGATGCCGGAGACCAACGCCAGCAGCACCGACGCGAGCAGGGCCTGCTGAACGAAATCGCGGCCGAGCAGATCCGCGGTGGTCGAGAAATCGAAGAAGTTCGCGACGGCCGTGGCGAGCTTGTCATTCACCGGCGTGCTCCGCGCGGTCGCAGTGGTGATGCTGGTACTGGCTCTGATCGCCGACCACGATGTAGCGTCCGCCGACCTCGAGCACCTCGATGTCGGAGTGGTAGAGCTGCGAGAGAGTCGCCGAGTTCATCACCTCCGGGACGGTGCCCACGCGGAAGCGGCCGTCGACGAGGTACACGACCCGGTCCACGTACGGCAGGACCGGGTCGAGTTCGTGTGTGACGAACAGGACCGCGGTGCGGGCGTCGCGGCGGCGCTGATCGATCAGCGAGGAGACCAGGTTGGCGTTGGCCGGATCGAGGTTGAGCAGCGGCTCGTCGCACAGCAACAGCACCGGATCGGTCACCAGCGCCTGGGCCACGCGCACCCGCTGCAATTCGCCGCCGGACATGACGCCGACCGACGTGTGCGCCAACGCCTCGCCGTTGACCTGTGCCAGTGCCCGTGTGACTGCGGCGCGTCGTGCCCGGCGTGCCGCGCCGCCCCAGCCGGCGAAGCCCCACCGGTGCCCGTCGTAGCCGAGGCCGACGAGATCGGCGCCGCGCAGGGACAGGCCGCGGTCCATCGAGCGGTGCTGGGGCACGTAGCCGATCTGCCGGCTGCCCGCGGTCACCGGCCCCCCGGCCACGGTGACGCTGCCCGCGCTCAGCGGCACCTGGCCGAGCAAGACCTTGAGCAGTGACGTCTTGCCCGTGCCGTTGGGGCCGAGTACCGCGATGAACTCGCCGGCGCGCACGGTGAGATCGAAGTCGTCCCACAGGACGCGATCGCCGAAGGCGAGGCGCGCGCCGGTCAGTTCGACGACGTCATCGGTGGCCACGACGGGTGATTATCGGCTGGGCGGGGGCGGACTATCCAACGCGGCCGCCATGTCGTCGACGACCTTGCGCTGCCACTGCAGGTAGTCCATGCCCTCGGGCAGGGTCTCGGTGACCGTGACGACAGGGACCACGGCCCTCCGGGCGGCCTCGGAGAGCTGCTGGGTGACCGGGCCCGCGGTCTGGCTGTTCACCACGACGGCGGAGACCTCGCGCTTGCCGATCAGGTCCAAGACGGTGGCCAGGTCGGCCGGCGACGGGTCGCCGCCTTCCTCGACGGCGTTGGCGAACGACGGCGGCGTCTTGTCCGCGATTCCCGCGTTGCGCAGCGCGTAGAAGGCGACGGGTTCGGTGGACACCACCGAGGCGCCGGGGTGAGCCTGGCCGATGCCGTGCTGAGCCAGGATGAGGGTGTCCAGGGCCGCGCCGAACTTGTCCGCGTTCGCGGTGTAGTCCGCGGCGTGCTCGGCATCGTTCTTGCCCAGCGTGTCGGCGATGTTCTCGGCGACGATCTTGACGGTGGGGAGGTCGTAGAACCGGTGTTCGTTGGCCGGCGGTTGATCCGGCGACAGCGAGGCCGCGGCGATGGCGGGGATGTCGTGCGAGTTCTCCAGCACGTCGTCCATCCAGTGGTCGTAGTGGTCGCCGTTGTAGACGACCAGTGAGGCGTCGGCGATCTGGGCGACCTGGGCCGGGCTCGCCTCGAAGGAGTGGGGGTCCTCCACGGTGCCGTTGACGATCGACGTGACGGTGGCGTGGTTGCCGACGACGGTGGCCGCGACGCTGCCCCAGACATCAGTCGAGGCGACGACGTTGAGTGTGCCGTGTTCGGTGTTCGGGGGGGTCTGCGAACAGCCGGTGAGGACGAGTAGGGCGGCCATCGCGACTGACGGCACGGCAACGAGGGCTCGCATGCGCAACTCCTGATACAAATGAAAATCGTTTCCAATAACTGGTTCAATGTAGCGTATCGCCGCCGGTGCGTGCACACCGCCGTGTGAACCACGATCTACTAACGTCTGAATGCATGTCCAGGTCTCCGGCGCCCCGGCGGCGGGCGACCCTGGCCTCGCTGGCCGCCGAACTAAAGGTGTCGCGCACCACCGTCTCGAACGCCTACAACCGTCCCGATCAGCTCTCGGCCGAACTGCGCGAGCGGGTGCTATCGACGGCCAAGCGGCTCGGCTACCCCGGACCCGATCCGGTCGCCCGTTCGCTTCGGACCCGCAAAGCCGGCGCGGTGGGCCTGATCATCACCGAACCGTTGAACTATTCGTTCTCCGATCCGGCCGCGCTGGATTTCGTCGCCGGTCTGGCCGAATCCTGCGAGGCGGTCGGTCAGGGGCTGCTGCTGGTCGCCGTCGGCCCGAATCGCAGCGTGAGTGACGGCACGGCCGCGGTCCTCGCCGCAGGCGTCGACGGGTTCGTCATCTACTCGGCCTCCGACGACGACCCGTACCTACCGGTGGTGCTGCAGCGGCACCTGCCCGTCGTGGTGGTCGACCAGCCCAAGGACGTGGCCGGGGCGTCGCGGGTGGGCATCGACGATCGCGCGGCGATGCGTGGTCTCGCCGAGCACGTCCTCGAGCTCGGGCACCGGGAGATCGGGTTGCTGACCATGCGGCTGGGCCGGGAGTGGCCGCACGGCGACCCCCGGCCGGCGCTCGCCGACCCCGCCCGCGTCCGTAACCCGGAATTCCAGGTGCAGAGCGAACGCATCCTCGGGGTTCACGACGCGCTGGCGGGCGCGGGTCTCGACCCTGGTGCGCTGACGGTCGTGGAGAGCTACGAGCACCTGCCGACCTCGGGCGGCGCGGGAGCCGACGTCGCACTGGAAGCCAACCCCCGGATCACCGCGCTGATGTGTACTGCCGACGTGCTCGCGCTCTCGGCGATGGACCGGCTGCGGGCCCGCGGGGTGTACGTGCCGGGACAGATGACGGTGACGGGTTTCGACGGCGTGCCGGAGGCGCTGTCGCGTGGGCTGACCACGGTGCGTCAGCCGAGTGTCGAAAAGGGCCGTCGCGCAGGTGAATTGCTGCACAACCCACCGCGTTCCGGGCTGCCGGTGGTCGAGGTGCTCGACACCGAGCTGGTGCGCGGCCGGACGTCGGGCCCGCCTTCCTAACCGCCGGCCCGCACGCGGTGCAGCTCCGCCAGCGCGGCCGCGACGTCCTCGGGCGCATCGACCCGGTACGCGGCGGCGGTGTCGCCGGGGCCCACCTTGACCCCGACGTCGGCGTCGGTCAGCCTGCGGAACGCTTTCTCGTCGGTCACGTCGTCGCCGAAGAACACCACGGCGGCGGCGCGGTGTTCGGCGCGCAGGATGTCGAGCGCCTCACCCTTGTCGGTGGAGATCACCGCGAACTCGAGCACCGCCTTGCCGGCCGTGGCATGGGCATCCCAGCTCTCGGCGGCATCTCGGGCCGCGGCCAGCGCCGCCTCACCGTCGGTATCGGAGGCGTTGCGGACGTGCAGCGCGACGCTGGCGGGCTTGGTCTCGACCGTGACACCGGCCCTGTCCGCGGCGATCGCCGACAGCGTCTCGGTGATGCTGTTCAGCAGATCGGTGTCGATGTCGTGGGCGAAGCCGGAGTCGAACTCCGCGCCGTGGCTGCCGACCAGGTGCACGGCCGCGGGCATCGACGAGAGCGTCCGCAGATCGCGCAGCGCACGCCCGGAGATCAACGCCACCTCGGTCTCGGGCAGACCCGCCAACGCGACCAGCGCGTCGGCGGCGGCGGGCAGCGGGCGGGCGTCGGCGGGGTTCGAGACGATCTCGGCCAGCGTGCCGTCGAAGTCGGAGGTGACGAGCAGCCGGGGTGCCCGAGCCGCGGCAGCCAGGGCGTCAGACAGCTCGGGGGGTAACACAGGGCCGATCTTAGGCGGCTCAGATCTTGGGTTGCTCACCGTCGCCGATGAGCAGTCGCATCGCGAGATCCAGTCGCTTGCTCACATCGGTGGCCGAGGCGCGGCGGGTGAGCCAGGCCAGCAGATTCGACAGCCACACGTCGGAGATCACGCGCGCGATGTGGTACTGGTCCTCGGTCGGCTCGCCCTCGCTCATCGCCCGGGCGAACATCGAGTCCATCAGCTTGCCGACGTAGTCGACCTCGCCGGCGGCCGACGCGTCGGCGAACACGAACGCGCGTGTCATCGCCTCGGTGAGCAGGGGATTGCGCTGCATGGCGCGGTTGAGCTTGCCGACCATGATGTTGAGCCGCTGATACGGAGTCGCGCCCGCGGCCAGTACGGAGCGGTCGGTCTTGGCGTCGATGCGTTCGAACTCGCGGCCCAGCGCGGAGACCAGCAGGTGCACCTTCGACGGGAAGTAGCGGTACAGCGTGCCCACCGCGACGTCGGCCCGCTCTGCCACGGCGCGCATCTGCACGGCCTCGTAGCCACCCTTCGACGCGATCGCCAGGGTCGCGTCGAGGATGCGCTTGCGCCGTTCGCGCTGCGCCTCGGAGCCGAGTTCGGATTCCGCCAGCACCGCGACGTTCATCACCTGCCGGGGGCGGGCGTCCGCTCCCGCGCCGTCGGCGCGCGCCGACGACCCTGTTGCGGACTGAGACGACCCGGACATGCGGCGTGACTCCTTCAGTGTTCTGCGGCAGATGCATGGGAATGCAACCGAAGGAAAACGATACGCATTCCGGTCGCGACTTTCTCGCCACCCTCTGCCCGTCACCAACGATCTGGTCTGCTGCGATGGCGTTCGACTTGACGTTCGAACACTGGCACTATTAGAACACGTTCTAGTGGGAAGCACGGGGTTCTCACCCAAAGCCTAGGAGTCACGGTGTCGGCAACGATCAGCGACGAGCAGTCCGCGGCACGCGAACTCGTCCGTGACTGGGCAGCGGGTTCGACGTCGCTGGAGGCGGTCCGCGACGTGGAGCACGGCTCGACCGACGCCTGGCGCGCACCCTTCGATGCGCTGGCTGCCTTGGGCATGTTCGGGGTGGCGCTTCCCGAAGACCTCGGCGGCGCCGACGGCACGATCGCCGACCTCTGCGCGATGCTCGAGGAAGCCGCCGCCGGTCTGATCCCGGGTCCGGTGGCCACCACCGCCCTGGCCACGCTCCTGCTCGACGGTGCCCACCGCGAACTCGTCGAAGCGCTGGCCGCCGGAGCGCGCACGGCCGGTGTCGCGGTGCGCGCGGAGCTGACGCTGACGGGTGACACGGTGTCGGGCACCGCCCCGACCGTGCTGGGCGCGACCGCTGACGGCGTGCTTCTGCTCCCTGCCGGTGACGTGTGGGTGCTGGTCGATGCGACCGCGGCCGGAGTCGTCGTCGAAGCCCGCAAGGCCACGGACTTCTCCCGCCCGCTGGCCCGGGTGACTCTCGACGGGGCGCCCGCCACGGTGCTCGCGTGTTCCCCACAACGTGTGGTGGACCTCGCGGCGACCGTGGCGGCGGCCGAGGCCGCCGGAGTGGCGCGCTGGCTGCTGACGACGGCGACCGAGTACGCGAAGGTGCGCGAGCAGTTCGGCAAGCCGATCGGCAGCTTCCAGGCGATCAAGCACATGTGCGCCGAGATGCTGTTGCGCAGCGAGCAGGCCTCGGTGGCCGCCGCCGACGCCGCCCGCGCGGCAAGCGAATCCGACGACCAGCAGCTGTCGATCGCCGCGGCGCTGGCCGCGTCGGTGGGTATCGAGGCAGCCACGGCCAACGCCAAGGACTGCATCCAGGTGCTGGGCGGTATCGGCATCACCTGGGAGCACGACGCGCACCTGTACCTACGGCGCGCCTACGGCATCGGGCAGTTCCTGGGCGGCCGGTCTCACTGGTTGCGCCGGGTCGCCGCGCTCACGCAGCAGGGGGTGCGCCGCGAACTGCACGTCGACCTCGCCTCGGTGGCCGATCTGCGACCCGAGATCGCTTCTGCGGTAGCCGAAGTCGCCGCTGCACCGCAAGACCGTCGGCAGGTCGTGATGGCCGAGACGGGCCTGCTGGCACCGCACTGGCCGCGCCCGCACGGCCGCGACGCGGGCCCGGCCGAGCAGCTGCTCATCGACTCCGAGCTGGCAGCCGCCGGCATCACCCGCCCGGATCTGGTGATCGGGTGGTGGGCGGTCCCGACGATCCTCGAGCACGGCAGCGCCGAGCAGATCGAGCAGTTCGTCCCGCCGACGCTGCGCGGCGACCTGCAATGGTGTCAGCTGTTCAGCGAGCCGGGCGCCGGCTCGGATCTGGCCGCGCTTCGCACCAAAGCTGTTCGTGCCGAAGGCGGTTGGAAGCTCACCGGACAGAAGGTGTGGACCTCGGCGGCGCAGAAGGCGCACTGGGGTGTGTGTCTGGCGAGAACGGACCCCGACGCGCCGAAACACAAGGGCATCACGTACTTCCTGATCGACATGACCAGCCCCGGCATCGTGATCCGTCCGCTGCGTGAGATCACCGGCGACGAACTGTTCAACGAGGTGTTCCTCGACGACGTGTTCGTGCCCGACGAGATGGTGGTGGGTGCGGTCAACGACGGGTGGAAGCTGGCGCGCACCACGCTGGCCAACGAGCGGGTCGCGATGGCCCAGGGCACCGCGCTGGGCAACCCGATGGAAGAGCTGCTGCGCGCGCTGTCAGAGGCGGATGTCGATGACGCGCAACAGGATCGGCTCGGTGAGCTGATCTGCACCGCCCAGGTGGGCTCGCTGCTGGATCAGCGCATCGCGCAGCTCGCGGTCGGTGGCCGGGACCCCGGCCCGCAGGCCAGCGCCCGCAAGCTCATCGGTGTGCGGTACCGCCAGGCGCTCGCGGAATTCCGCATGGAGCTTTCCGACGGTGCCGGTGCGGTGGAGAACCAGCAGGTGCACGACTTCTTGAACACGCGGTGCCTGACCATCGCCGGAGGCACGGAGCAGATCCTGCTGACGATGGCGGGCGAGCGGCTGCTCGGGCTGCCGCGCTAGCCGAAGCGGGTCTGCGCGCAAGCGGTCGGCGTGGTCAGGTTGACCCCGCTGTAGACCACCTGGATCTGCGAGCACGCGATGAAGTCGGCGCCCGTGGCCGGTAAGCCGTTCTGCCACTGCGTGGGTACCGAGTCCCCGTCGGAGGTGAACCGTGCGATATCGCCACCGCCGAAATAGGTGATCGACAGCTCGACGTCGTTGAGCGAGCGGTACATCTTGGACAGCACGTTCTGGTGGTTGGCGCCCTTGAGTTCGCGCGGATTGCCCGACGGCGCGCTGTACCACGCCTGCTGCCACACGTCGCGGTCCGAACTGCGCAACGTGACGGTCTGACGCGCCCAGGTGTCGCCGGGGAACCCGGTGGGCCCGCTCGGGGTGAGCAGGCTCGCGGTGGTGGTGAAGAAGCACCGGTTCTGGCCCGCGTCACAGTTGGCCGAGACCTGCATCTGGATGGACGTGGCGGGGTCGACGGCGATCGAACTGGTCTTGGTGTCCGATGCGGCGGACGCCGTCGCCGGCTGCATCAGGGCCGCCATCGCCAGGGTCGTCGCACCTACCACCGCGAGCCGCTTCATTCTGGCGAACCTAGCGCGCGGCTCACTCGTCATAGGTCACTTCGACCGAATCCGAGAGCGGATGCGCCTGACACGCCAGGATCAGGCCCTCGTCGAGATCCTGTTGTTCGAGCACATCGTTGACCTCCATCTCGGTGTCACCCGATTTCTTGACCACCGCGCAGGCGCCGCAATGCCCCTCTCGGCAGGAGAACGGTGCGTCGAGCCCCTTGTCCAGCAGCACGTCGAGCAACTTCGCGCGCCGTGGCCAGCTCAGTTCGTGGGTGGTGCCGTCGAGGGTCACCACCGCGGTCGCGGGGCCCTCGTCCCCGTCGTCGGTGTCGTCGAGGACGACCGCGGCGAACGGATCGGAGTCCAGGGACTTGAACACCTCGATGTGCACGCGCTCGGGTGCCGAGCCGCACGCGTTCAACGCCTCCTGGGCGGCGGCCATGAACGGGCCGGGCCCGCAGAGGAACGCTTCGCGGTCGCGGTAGGGCGCGAGCAGCGCCGTCAGTGCGGCCGTGGTGGGCAGCCCCTGCACGGACTCGAGCCAGTGCACCGTCGTCAACCGGTCGGGGTGTGCGGCCGCGAGCTCGCGCAGCGCGGCGGCGAAGATCACCGAGTCCTGGTCGCGATTGGCGTAGACGAGCGTGACGCGGCCGCGGCCCTGATTCAACGCGGACTTCAAGATGGCCATCATCGGCGTGATGCCGCTGCCCGCGGCCAGCAGCAGGAAGTCTGTGTCGAGGTCGGCGGGCACGAAGGTGCCGGACGGGGCCAGCACGTGCATGCGCATGCCGGGGTGAACGTTGTCGCAGAGCCAATTGGAGGCGTAGCCGTCGACGGTGCGCTTGACGGTGACGGTGAGGGGGTCTCCGGTGTGCGGTGAGCTGCACAGCGAGTAGCAGCGGGCCACCGAGCCGGTCTTGTCGCTGGGCACACGCAGGGTCAGGAACTGACCGGGCGAGTACCGCAGCTTGTCAGCGGGCACCCCGTCGGTCGCGGTGAACACCAACGAGCGGGCGTCGGCCGTCTCGTCGATCACCTTCGCGATCTCCAGCTCGAGCACGTGCGCACCCAATGGCTCGTCGGTCACAGGCGGCTCTCTCTTCCACACCGTCGGGGGCTGATAACTAGAACAGGTTACAGAAACGCATGTCCGCTGGTCCAGCCACCACAGGACACCGCTACTCGACACAAATCGTAACGTGTTCTAATCTTTGTGCAGGTCCCTACTCCTGGGAAGGCTCAACCAGTGACGTCCATTGAACAGCGCGACGTGCAGTCCGTTCTCGCCGGCATCGACGATCTCCTGCCGCGCATCGCCAAGCGGGCCGCGGCCGCCGAGGAGCTGCGCCGCCTGCCCGACGACACCGTCGCCGAGCTCGACGAGGTCGGCTTCTTCAAGCTGCTGCAGCCCGAGCAGTGGGGAGGCCTGCAGTGCGACCCGACGGTGTTCTACGAGGCCGTGCGCCGCATCGCGAGCGCCTGCGGCTCGACGGGCTGGGTGAGCTCGATCATCGGCGTGCACAACTGGCATCTCGCGCTGTTCGATCAGCAGGCCCAGGAAGACGTGTGGGGCGACGATCCCACGGTCCGGGTCTCCTCGTCCTACGCCCCGATGGGGGCAGGAACCGTCGTCGATGGCGGCTACCTGGTCAGCGGCGCGTGGCAGTGGTCCTCCGGCTGCGACCACGCGACGTGGGCGTTCCTGGGCGGCCCGGTGATCAAGGACGGGCGCCCGGTCGACTTCGGCAGCTTCCTGATCCCGCGCTCCGACTACCGCATCGACGATGTGTGGAACGTGGTGGGACTCAAGGCCACCGGCAGCAACACCGTCGTCGTCAAGGACGTGTTCGTCCCGCGGCACCGGTTCCTGTCGTACAAGGCGATGAACGACGGCACGGCCGGCGGCTACGAGACCAACTCCGCGCCGGTCTACAAGATGCCGTGGGGCACCATGCATCCGACGACGATCAGCGCGCCGATCATGGGTATGGCCTATGGCGCGTACGACGCTCACGTCGAGCACCAGGGCAAGCGGGTGCGCGCCGCGTTCGCCGGCGAGAAGTCCAAAGAGGATCCGTTCGCCAAGATCCGGATCGCCGAGGCGGCCAGCGACATCGACGCCGGCTGGCGGCAGCTGATCGGCAATGTCGGCGAGGAGTACGGGCTGCTGCAGTCGGGTCAGGAGATCCCGTTCTCGCTGCGCGCGCGTGCCCGCCGCGACCAGGTGCGCGCCACCAAGCGCGCCATCGAGTCGATCGATCTGCTCTTCGAGGCCTCGGGTGCGACGGCGCTGAACTCTGATCAGCCGGTGCAGCGGTTCTGGCGGGATGCGCACGCCGGGCGGGTGCACGCGGCCAACGAGCCCGAGCGCGCCTACCTGATCTTCGGCAACGATGCGTTCGGTCTCCCACCCCAGGACACGATGGTCTAGTGACGTCGTTCGCCGCCGAAGCTGCTCAGCAGCAGGAGATCACGTTCGAATCCACCTCGCGCTACGCGCAGGTGAGAGACGACATGCGGTTGCACTACCACGAGGCGGGTGACCCGGCCTCGCCGACGGTGGTGCTGCTGCACGGGGGAGGGCCGGGTGCGTCGAGCTGGTCGAACTTCAGCCGCAACATCGGCGTGCTGGCCCAGCATTTCCATGTGCTCGCGGTCGATCAGCCCGGTTACGGGCACTCCGACAAGCACACCGAGCACGAGCAGTACAACCGCTACAGCGCGACCGCACTGCTCGGGTTGTTCGATCATCTGGACATCGAACGTGCTGCGCTGGTGGGCAATTCGCTCGGCGGCGGAACCGCGGTGCGGTTCGCGCTGGACAATCCCAAGCGCGCGGGCCGCCTGGTGCTGATGGGGCCGGGTGGGCTGAGCGTCAACCTGTTCGCCCCGGACCCCACCGAGGGTGTGAAGCTGCTGGGCCGTTTCGCCAACGATCCGACGCGGGAGAACATCGAGAGGTTCCTGCGCATCATGGTCTTCGATCAGTCGCTGATCACCCCGGAGCTGGTCGAGGAGCGGTTCCAGATCGCCAGCACCCCGGAGTCGCTGGCTGCCACCAAGGCGATGGGAAAGTCGTTCGCGGGTGCGGACTTCGAGCTCGGCATGATGTGGCGCGACGTGTACAAGCTGCGCCAGCCGGTGCTGTTGATCTGGGGCCGCGAGGACCGCGTCAATCCGCTCGACGGTGCGCTGGTGGCGCTCAAGCAGATCCCGCGCGTGCAGCTACATGTGTTCGGGCAGTGCGGCCACTGGGCGCAGCTGGAGAAGTTCGACGAATTCAACAAGCTGACCATCGATTTCCTCGGAGGGTGACGTCGTGACGATCCGTTCACTCGGATACCTGCGTATCGAGAGCACCGATGTCGCCGCGTGGCGGGAGTACGGGCTCAAGGTGCTCGGCATGGTGGAGGGCAACGGTCCCACCGAAGGTGCGCTCTACCTGCGGATGGACGAGTTCCCCGCTCGGCTCGTCATCGTCCCCGGTGAGCACGACCGGCTCATGGTCTCCGGCTGGGAGACCGCGAACGCCGCAGCGCTGCAGGAGGTTCGGCAGCGACTCGACGTACAGGGGGTGCCCTACAAGGAGGGCACCGCCTCCGAACTCGCCGAGCGCCGCGTCGACGAGATGATCACGTTCGACGATCCGTCCGGGAACACACTCGAGGTGTTCCACGGTGTCGCGTTGGAGCACCGCCGCGTGGTGAGCCCGTACGGGCACAAGTTCGTCACCGAGGAGCAGGGGCTCGGGCACGTCGTGCTCACCACCCGTGACGACGTCGAGACGCTGCACTTCTACCGTGACGTGCTCGGCTTCAGCCTGCGCGACTCGATGAAGCTACCGCCGCAGCTGGTCGGCCGGCCCGCCGACGGCGCGCCGGCGTGGTTGCGCTTCCTCGGGGTGAACCCCCGCCACCACAGCTTGGCGTTCATGCCCGGCGAAACCCCCAGTGGCATCGTGCATCTGATGGTCGAGGTGGAGAACGCCGACGACGTCGGCCTCTGCCTGGACCGGGCGTTGCGCCGTAAGGTCAAGATGTCGGCGACCCTCGGCCGGCACGTCAACGACAAGATGCTGTCGTTCTACATGAAGACACCGGGCGGGTTCGACATCGAATTCGGTTGCGAGGGCCTCGAAGTCGACGATCACAGCTGGGTGGCGCGGGAAAGCACCGCGGTCTCGCTGTGGGGGCACGACTTCAGCGTGGGCTTCAAGTAGCGGTGTCCGGCGCACCGATCGACCCGCGCACGTTCCGCAATGTGCTGGGGCAGTTCTGCACCGGCATCACCGTGATAACAACCGTGCACGAGGACGTCCCGGTGGGGTTCGCCTGCCAGTCCTTCGCCGCGTTGTCGTTGGACCCGCCGCTGGTGCTGTTCTGCCCGACCAAAGTGAGCCGGTCCTGGCAGGCGATCGAGGCGAGCGGCCGGTTCTGCGTGAACATCCTGCACGAGAACCAGAAGCCGGTGTCGGCGCGCTTCGGGTCGCGGGAGCCGGACAAGTTCGCCGAGATCGACTGGTCGCGCTCGCCGCTGGGGTCGCCGATCATCGACGGCACGCTGGCCCACATCGACTGCACGGTGGCCTCGGTGCACGACGGTGGCGACCATTTCGTGGTGTTCGGGGCGGTGCATTCGCTGTCCGACGTGCCCAGAACCAAGCCGCGGCCGCTGCTGTTCTACCAGGGCCAGTACACGGGCATCGAGCCCGACAAGACGACCCCGGCCGATTGGCGCAACGACCTCGAGGCGTTCCTGACCGCGACCACCGACGACACCTGGCTCTGATCACGCCGAATCACACGGCTGTCATTCATCCCCAATGTGGATAACCCTGGGGATGAACGCGCGGCTTGTCAGTCGCCCTCCGCGAGAGCGGCCGCGCCGATCGCCACGAACAGCCCCGCGCCGGCCGCGACCCCGAGCAACGTTCCTCGCGGCGCCCCGGCGCGCACGGCGAGCGCCGTTGCGGCGATGTCCGCGCTGTCGATGACGATCCCCGCGCCCAGGACTGCGCGGCGAACCGACGCGTCGGGGTGGCGCAGTCCTGCCGCCAGCAGAAGATCCCGGATACCGAAGAGGCGCGATATCAACCCGGTACTGCCGTCGGCGGGCATCGCTCCCAGCAGGAACGTCCGCCAGGCGTGACGTGGACTGATCCAGGAGAACGCTCCGGCGAAGGCCCGGAGCACTGCCATGGCGGTCGTGGCACGGTGCGCGGTCGACTGTGTTGTGGGTGATGACATGTTGCTCCTCAGCGTTTGTAGTGGTTACTACAAACTCTAGATTGTAGTAACCACTACGATCAAGGCCGATGGGCCACAAATATTCTCGCGACGAGATCCTCGAGGGGGCGGTGCGGACCGCGGTCGAGCACGGCCTCAGTTCCCTGTCGTTCGGACGGCTGGCGAGACACCTGGGGACGAGCGACCGCGTCATCGTCTACTACTTCCCGACGAAGAACGCTCTGGTCACCGATGTCCTGGTGGCCATCGGTATCCGGCTGCAGAGCGTCCTCGCGGACGCGTTCCCGGCGACCGCCGAGGACCACCGGCAGATGGCCACCGCGGCGTACCCGGCACTGGCCGACCCTGCGGTGGATCCGCTGTTCGCGGTGTACTTCGAGGCGTGTGGCCTCGCCGCGGCGCGCGTTGCCCCGTTCCACGAGGTCGCGCCGCAGCTCATGACGGCGTGGGTCGGGTGGCTGGCCGACTTCTTCACAGGTCCCCGGGCGCGGCGCACGCGCGAAGCGGAAGCGACCTTGGCGCTGATCGACGGGCTCCTGCTGATGCGTCACCTGGCCGGCCCGCGGGCCGCGGACCGGGCGGCGGAAGCGCTGGGCCTATAGCACCACGCCGAGCAGGGCGTCGTGCTGCGCGCTCATCTGCGCTTTGATCGCCTCGATGACGGCAGCCACCTCGGGCCGGCGCCGTGTCTCCGGC
Organism: Mycobacterium sp. PSTR-4-N; assembly: GCF_022348085.1. Lineage (GTDB taxonomy): Bacteria > Actinomycetota > Actinomycetes > Mycobacteriales > Mycobacteriaceae > Mycobacterium. Next base: position 43,466 of record NZ_JAKRFN010000010.1, read on the forward strand.
CTGGCGACCAGCCAATAGGCCAACCGGACCGACACGGTCTCGGACAGCACCCGGATCAGATCGCCGTGCCGGTCGGCCATGAAACACGGCAGCAGCCCGAGACCCGCCGCCGCCCTGGTGGCCTCGACGTGGACGAACACATTGGTGGAGGTCACCGATTCGCGCATCGCGGGGGCGAAGCTGGTCGCCAGGTCCAGATCGTCGACCTGCAGCATGGAGTCGATGAAGTAGACCAGCGGAAAGCGCTGTAGATCGGCCACATCCGCCGGCGATCCGTGCTCGGCGAGGTAGTCGCGCGATCCGTAGAGGCCCAGGCAGTAGTCGCCCAACCGCTGGGCGGTGGCGCGGTGCACGCGAGGTTCGCTGCCGGGTTCTGCCACCACGACTTCGAGGTCGAGTCCTGAGCGCTGCTGGGTGGCGCGCCGGGTCGCGGCGACGATCTCGACCGCGACGTCGGGGTGCCTGCGCTGCACCGCCGCGGCGGCGGGCGCGGCGATGTAGGCGGAGAACCCGTCGGTGGCCGACAGTCGGACGACGCCTTCGAGCACACGGTTGCCCGCGGCGTCGGCGGTGAGTGAGCGTACGGCCGACTCGACCGCCTCGGCTGCCGCGAGGGCGTCGCGACCCAGCTCGGTGAGTTCCCAGCCGCCGGCCACTCGCGCAAGCACCCGTCCGCCCATCGCCTGCTCCAGAGCGGTGATGCGACGGCTGATCGTGGTGTGGTTGAGGCCGAGTTCCTCTGCCGCGGTGGTGTATCGACCGGTGCGTCCGACGGCGAGGAGAACGAGCAGATCGTCGGCGCTGGGGCGGCGGACGGGCGAGGACATTTCTGCATTTTCGCAGATCCGGCGTGCGGTTTTGGCCATTGCTGCGGTGGGTAGCTGCAGGAATACTCATTGAGGTCTGTGGTGGGCATCACAACAAAGGGGTGTGAATTGAGTACGCAACAGGGCGACGGGTCGGTCACGACCGGTCTCAAGCGCGTCGTCGCCGCATCGATGGCCGGCACCGTCGTGGAGTGGTACGAGTTCTTTCTCTACGCCACCGCCGCGACGCTGGTGTTCAACAAAGTGTTCTTCGCCGAAGGCACGAGTGAGGCCGCGGGACTGATCGCGGCATTGCTGACCTACGCGGTCGGCTTCGTCGCCCGTCCGCTGGGCGGGGTGGTGTTCGGGCACTTCGGCGACAAGCACGGCCGCAAGAAGCTGCTCCAGTTCGCGATCCTGCTCGTCGGCGTGGCGACGTTCCTGATGGGCTGCCTGCCCACGTACGCCCAGATCGGGGTGTGGGCACCGATCCTGCTCGTGGTCCTGCGTTTCCTGCAGGGCTTCGCGGTCGGCGGTGAGTGGGGCGGCGCCGTGCTGCTCGTCGCCGAGCACAGTCCGAGCAAGGACCGCGCGTTCTGGGCCAGCTGGCCGCAGGCCGCAGTGCCCGTCGGCAACATGCTGGCGACCGTGGTTCTGCTGGTGCTCACCGGCACGCTGTCCGATGCGGCCTTCCTGTCGTGGGGCTGGCGAGTGGCGTTCTGGCTCTCGGCAGTGGTCGTGCTGATCGGCTATTACATCCGCACCAAGGTCACCGACGCACCGATCTTCGTGGAGGCGCAGCAGGAGGTGGAGCGGGTCAAGTCCGTGTCCTACGGCGTGGTCGAGGTGCTGAAGCGTTACCCCCGTGGGGTGTTCACGGCGATGGGGCTGCGGTTCGCCGAGAACATCATGTACTACCTCGTCGTCACGTTCTCGATCGTCTACCTCAAGACCCACGTCGGCGCCGACACCAGCGACATCCTGTGGTGGCTGCTCGCGGCGCACTTCGTGCACTTCCTGGTCATCCCGCAGGTCGGCCGGCTCTCGGACCGGTTCGGTCGTCGCCCGGTGTACATCACCGGTGCCGTGCTGGCCGCGACGTGGGGGTTCTTCGCCTTCCCGATGATGAACAGCGGCAGCTACCTGCTGATCATGGCCGCGATCATCCTCGGCCTGATGATCCACTCGCTGATGTACGCGCCTCAGCCGGCGATCATGGCCGAGATGTTCCCGACCCGGATGCGCTACTCGGGGGTGTCGCTCGGCTACCAGGTGACCTCGATCGTGGCCGGCTCGCTGGCGCCGGCGATCGCGACCTGGCTGCTCGACGACTTCGGGACCTGGGTGCCGATCGCGGTGTACCTCGCCGGCGCCGCCGTCATCACGCTGATCGCCGCCTGGTTCACCCGCGAGACGAGGGGCCTGGACCTCGAGACGCTCGACGAGGCCGACCGTGAACAGCTCGCCAAGACCGGCGTCGCGTGAGTGGGCACGGCATGAGCGAGCTGGGTGGCCGCACCGCGCTGGTGACCGGCGGGGCCAGCGGGATCGGCGCCGCGTGCGCACGCGAACTCGCCTCTCGTGGGGCGTCGGTCACGGTCGCCGACATCGACGACGTGGGTGCCAAGGCGCTGGCCCAGGAGATCGGCGGGACGGCCTGGTCGCTGGACCTGTCGGATGTCGCCGCGCTGGAGGACCTACAGCTCGAGGTCGACATCCTGGTCAACAACGCCGGCATCCAGAGCATCAGCGAGATCGCCGAGTTCCCCCCTGACCGCTTCCGCGCGATGCTGGCGTTAATGGTGGAGGCGCCGTTCCTGTTGATCCGGGCGGCGCTACCGCACATGTACCGCGAGGGCTACGGGCGCGTCATCAACATCTCGTCCATTCACGGGCTGCGGGCGTCGCCGTTCAAGGTGGCCTACGTGACGGCCAAGCACGCGCTCGAGGGGCTGTCCAAGGTGACCGCACTCGAAGGCGGCCCGCACGGCGTCACCAGCAATTGCGTCAACCCGGGCTACGTGCGGACCCCGTTGGTGACCAAGCAGATCGCCGATCAGGCGCGAACGCATAACATCGCCGAGGATCAGGTCATCACGGACATCCTCCTCAAGGAGAGTGCGGTGAAGCGGCTGGTCGAGCCCGAGGAGGTGAGTGCATTGGTGGCGTGGCTTGCGACACCTGCGGCGGGGATGGTGACCGGCGCGTCGTACACGATGGACGGTGGATGGAGCGCTCGGTGACGGCGACGACCGACGCGCCGCAGTGGGTGCCCTCCGACGACGACGTCGCCCACGCCCGGGTCACCGATTTCGCGCGCTTCGCCGAGCGGCGGACGGGTGGCATCTACCCGGACTACCACGCGCTGTGGCAGTGGTCGATCGATGACCTCGAGGGGTTCTGGTCGACGCTGTGGGACTACTTCGACCTCGGTGAGCGTGGACCGACGGTGCTCGAAGACGCGGAGATGCCTGGCGCGCAATGGTTTCGCGGAACCACGTGCAACTACGTCGACGCGGTCGTCCGCAATGCCCGCGCAGACCGGCCCGCGATCATCTCGGTCAGCGAGAACGGCGCCGATCGCGAGATGTCGTGGGCGGAGATGCTCGGCCGCGCCGCGGCGTTCGCCGACAAGCTGCGCGCCACCGGTGTAGCGGCCGGTGACCGGGTGGTCGGCTACCTGCCCAACATCGCCGAGGCGGTGATCGCGTTCCTCGCGACGGCGAGCATCGGCGCGGTGTGGAGTGCGTGTGGTCAGGACTATTCGGCGAAGGCAGCGTTGGATCGGCTCGGCCAACTCGAACCCACGGTGCTCGTCGCCGCCGACGGCTATCACTTCGCCGGCAAGTACCGCGACAAGCGTGCGGACGTCGCGGCGCTGCGGGACGGGATGCCCACGCTGAGGGCGACGTTCACGCTCGCTGATCTCGACGAGGTGAGCTCGCACGGCCTCGACAGTGTCGCCGTGCCGTTCGACCATCCGCTGTGGGTCCTGTTCTCCTCGGGCACCACGGGATTGCCGAAGGGCATCGTGCACGGCCATGGCGGCGTCGTCGTCGAACATCTCAAAGCTGTTGCGCTGCAATCCGATATCGGACCCACCGACACCTTCTTCTGGTACACCAGCCCGAGCTGGATGATGTGGAATTTCCAGGTCGCCGGGCTGCTGGTCGGTGCGACGATCGTCTGCTACGACGGTAGCCCGAGCGCACCGGAGCCCGACGCACTGTGGGCCATCGCGGCTCGCGTCGGCGCCACGGTGCTGGGCACCAGCCCCGGCTACGTACTCGGCTGCATCAAGGCCGATGCCCGTCCTGCGGTCACCCATGATCTCTCCGCGCTGCGCAGCATCGGGATCACCGGCTCGTCGCTGCCCGCGTCGTCGTCCCTGTGGTTGGCCGACAACGTCGGCGTGCAGATCGCGTCGATCAGCGGAGGCACCGATGTGGTGTCGGCCTTCATCGGCGGCGTGCGCACTGTTGCCGTCTGGCCCGGCGAGCTGTCGGCGCCGTTTCTCGGCGTCGCGCTCGACGCCTGGGACGAGTCGGGTCACCCGGTCCGCGGCGAGGTCGGCGAGCTCGTCATCACCAAGCCGATGCCGTCGATGCCGATCGCGTTCTGGCACGATCCCGATCAAAGCCGTTACCGCGACGCCTATTTCGACACTTACCCGGGTGTGTGGCGGCACGGTGACTGGATCACGATCACCGAGCACGGCAGCGTCATCGTGCACGGCCGCTCCGATTCCACCCTGAACCGGCACGGCATCCGGATGGGGAGTGCCGACATCTACCAGGCTGTCGAGCGCCTCCCCGAGATCGCCGAGGCGCTGGTGATCGGGGCCGAACAGCCCGACGGCGGTTACTGGATGCCGCTGTTCGTGGTTCTCGCCGGGGGAATCGAGCTCGATGATGCGCTGCGACAACGCATCAACGAAGCCATCCGCACCGAGGTCTCGCCCCGTCACGTGCCCGACGAGATCATCGTCGCGCCGGGTGTGCCGCACACCCGCACCGGCAAGAAGCTCGAGGTCCCGATCAAGAAACTGTTCCAGGGCCGCGATGCCGCCACCGTCGTCGATCGCAGTGCCGTCGACGATCCCGATCTGCTCGACTGGTACGTCACGCAACGTCGCGCCTGACCAAGTCGATCGCGAGGATTCCCTCGACCACGCTGTAGCGGCGGGCCGTCGGTGGTCCGGGTAGTGGTGGTGCGGTGGAGTGGTAGGTCGCGCCGGTGGGGGTTCGGTAGGTGGCGGTGTGGCGGCCCTCGGTCTGGGTGGTGGTGACGGTCCAGTCGGGGGCTTCTTTGGCGTAGTTGCAGGCTTCGCAGGCACCCAACCCGTTGAGCGCGGAGGTGAGTCCGCTGTGGCGGGCGGGGACTGCGTGGTCGTGGTGGCGGATGGGGGCGTCGCAGTAGGGGGTGCGACACGTCTGATCCCGTAGCCCGATGAACGCCGCCAACCCTGTCGGGAAGATCCGGGCACGCGATTCCATCGCGACCAGCTGCCCCGATGTGGGGTGGCGGTAGAGCCGCCGCAGCGTGGCTTTCGCCGTCTCATCAGCCACCGCATCCGACACCAGGTCACGCACCACCGCGGCGGGCACGGGACCGTACCCGTCGACCCAGCCGGGGCTGTCGTCGTCGCCGAAGAGGGTGGTGTCGGCCATGACGAGGTTCACCGCGATCGGCGCCGGCGTCTCGGCCGGGCGGGCGGTGACCCTTTGGTAGAGGGTGTCGGTCATGATCTGTCCGCGCGGGCGCCCGTCCCCGCACAGGTCAGCCTCACGCTTCAAGGCGGCATACACCCCGATGCCCTGCGAGAGCGGCATCAGCGCAGTCAGCTGCACCATGCCGTTCGGCGCGGGCCGCATCGACACCCGCGCAGACGCCGCCGCGCGTTCCTTGCGCTCCACCACCGCGGCAGCATCCAGGCGCGCTGCGATCGCGGCGGCGGCAGCCTCGATCCGGGCATTGCCCAACCCCACCAGCGCTTGCTGGTCAGCGCACAGCTCGGCATCCAACGTGCGCCGGTCCTCGACCATCAGGCAAGCGGACTGCTTCACGATCAGGGTGGCCCGCCACTCGGTCAACACCCCGGCGGCCAGCGCGGCCAAAGTGTGGGGCATCTCGTGCACCAAGGCGTGGGCGAAGCCCAGATGCCGACCGCCATGGGCCGGCGAATCAGACCGGGCCAACGCCACTTCGGAGGCCAACCCGCGCCCCCGCTTCGCGGCCGGCATCCCTGCCTCGGTCTCGGCCACTCGGCGTTTCTCCGCCCACAGCGCGGTGGCACGGGCCTGCACCGCGGCCGCCTGAGCTTTCACACGTTCGCAGCGTGCCACGACATCACGCAGCTCAGCCTCCGAGGCCGACTGGTCGATATCGAACACCTGTGCGAACATGCCACCGACGCTACACCGACCCTCCGACAGATCCCGGATCGGCCAACACCGGCGCGAACGCGAGCTCGGCCGCGCCGATCACGACCGTCTCGCCACCCAGCGTCGCCGGCACGATCCGCACGAGATCGCGAGGCCCGCCCATGCTGCGGCGGCTCAACTCTTCCCGGAGGATCGCGCCGGCGTACGCGGGGAAGGCGCGCAGAAAACCACCCAGGACCACCAGTCTGGGGTTCAGCATGTTGATGGCGTTGCCCAGCGCGATCGCCAGCGACCGGGCCTGGCGTTGTAAGACATCACGTTCGGCATCGGTCGGACATGGTTGCGCGTCGCCGGGTTCGACGCGTTCCGATTCGGCGATCAGCCGTGCCAGCGGCGCCTGGGTCACTTCGGTCTCCAGGCATCCGGTGCTGCCGCAGTGACAGGGTGCCGCTCCACCGACGAACGTGTGTCCCAATTCCCCCGCATAACCGGCGACGCCCTGGAGAAGGCCACCGGCGACCACGAATCCGGCGCCGATGCCCGTTGTTCCGCCGTTGACGTAGATGAGGTGATCGGCGCCGTGATGTCGGCCGAAAAGATGTTCCGCGATAGCTCCGGCGTTGGCGTCGTTGGCGGCATAGACCGGTAAACCCGTTGCTGCACTGAGTAGTTCGCCGATCTTGACGTCGTGCCAGTCGAGATTGGGCGCGAGTTGCACCGTCGATTCCGGGCTGTGCACCAAACCCGGCACCGCGACACCGATTGCGGTGAGTGCGCTGGTTTCGGGCAGCGTGCGGGCGATTCGTTGCACGATCTCGGCGGCCACCGACACGGCCTCATCGGGCGTCGGCACGCTCTCGGTCGGGCACCGGACCACCTCCAGTACGGTGCCGCCCATTGCGACCACGCCGATGGTGACCGCGTCGACCTCCGGGATGACGGTCGCTGCCACGACCCGCCGCCCCGGGCGGACGATGGGGCTCGGCCTGCCCACTTGAGAGACCGGCGCGGCCGGCAGCTCCTCGGCCAGACCTCGCGCCACCAACTCTTCGACCAGATCCTTGATGGTCGACCGGGACAACGCCGTGCGGCGGGTCAGTTCGGCGCGGCTCAGCGCGCCGTGGCGGTGCACCAGAGTCAGCACGTTCGACAGGTTTCGACGCCGCACACCGTCGGCGCCCGCACCAGACCGCGGGGATGTCACGGGTCACCTCCAGGCCTTGACAGTGGTACAGAGCACATCTTATGTTCGCGCAGAGAACAAACTACAGCTTTCGGAGGGCTTTCGACATGACCTTGGTGGAGTCCGGCACCGAAACCACCCAGAACCTCACCCCGACACCGGCGGACAAATTCTCCTTCGGGCTCTGGACCGTTGGCTGGACGGCCGGCGATCCGTTCGGCGTCGCGACCCGCCCCTCGCTGGATGTGGTCGAGGCGGTCGAGCGACTCGCAGCACTCGGCGCGTACGGGTTGACGTTCCACGACGACGACCTCTTCCCGTTCGGCAGTTCCGATGCCGAGCGTCGACGGATGATCGAGCGGCTCACCTCAGCGCTGTCGGCGACAGGCATGACGGTGCCGATGGTGACGACGAATCTGTTCAGCCAGCCGGTGTTCAAGGACGGGGGATTCACCAGCAACGACCGCGGCGTGCGTCGTTTCGCGCTGCGCAAGGTGTTGCGCAACCTCGATCTGGCCGCCGAACTCGGGGCACAGACCTTCGTGCTGTGGGGTGGGCGTGAAGGCAGCGAATACGATTCCGCCAAAGACGTCCACGCTGCCTTCGAGCGTTGCCGCGAGGCACTGAACCTGCTGTGCGAGTACGTCATCGACCAGAACATCGAGATCCGGTTCGCCATCGAACCCAAGCCGAACGAGCCGCGCGGCGACATCCTGCTCCCGACGGTCGGACATGCGCTCGCGTTCATCGACACACTCGCTCACCCGCAGATGGTGGGAGTCAACCCGGAGGTGGGTCACGAACAGATGGCCGGCCTGAACTTCGTGCACGGCATCGGTCAGGCGCTCTACAGTGGCAAGCTGTTCCACATCGACCTCAACGGGCAGCGCGGCATCAAGTTCGACCAGGATCTGGTGTTCGGCCACGGGGATCTCGCCAACGCGTTCGCTCTGGTCGACCTCCTCGAGCACGGCGGTGTCGACGGTGGCGCCGCCTACACCGGTCCGCGCCACTTCGACTACAAGCCCAGCCGCACCGAGGACGTCGACGGGGTCTGGGAATCGGCGGCTGCGAACATGCGCATGTACCTGTTGCTCAAAGAACGCGCGGCGGCCTTCCGGGCGGATCCCGCGGTGGCCGAGGCGATGTCGCAGGCAAAGGTCGCCGAACTCCGGACGCCGACGCTCGATCCCGGCGAAACATACGCCGACCTGCTGGCCGACCGGTCGGCGTACGAGGAGTTCGACGCCGACTCCTACTTCGGCGCAAAGGGATTCGGCTTCGTCAGGTTGAACCAGCTGGCCCTGGAGCACCTGATGGGCGCCCGCTGACACTCTGGACGCGACGTGTATCACGTTATAAGTTGCCCACGATAACAAAACTGCACCGGAGGCGAATCCCGTGAAACGATCGAGCACTCTGCTGTCCGCCCTTCTCGCCACCACGGTGGTGGCGGCCACCCTCAGCGCCTGCAGCAGCTCCGACTCCGGAGGGGACAACGCGCAGGCCGGCGCCGGCAAGATCGGCGTCATCCTGCCCGACACGAAGTCCTCGGTCCGGTGGGAATCCAAGGATCGGCCGGCGCTGGAGACGGCCTTCAAAGAAGCCGGGGTGCCGTACAACATCCAGAATGCCGAGGGCTCGGCCGATCAGATGGCCACCATCGCCGACGGCATGATCGCCGACGGGGTCACCGTCCTGGCCATCGTGAACCTCGACTCAGACAGCGGCGCCTCCATCCAGCAGAAGGCGGCCGCCCAGGGCGTGAAGACCATCGATTACGACCGCCTCACCCTCGGTGGTTCCGCCGACGCCTACGTCTCGTTCGACAACACCAAAGTCGGTGAGCTGCAAGGCCAGGGGTTGGTCGACTGCCTCGGCGGCAAGCCGGCCAACGTGGTGTTCCTCAACGGCTCGCCGACCGACAACAACGCGACGCTGTTCTCCTCCGGTGCGCATTCGGTGATCGATGCGACACCGACCATCACCAACGTCGGCGAACAGGCCGTCCCCGACTGGGACAACGACAAGGCGGTCACCATCTTCGAGCAGCTCTACACCGCCGCCGGCGGAAAGGTCGACGGCGTGTACGCCGCGAACGACGGCCTCGCCGGTTCGGTGATCTCGATCCTGGACAAGAACAAGCGGGCCGGACAGGTGCCGGTCACCGGACAGGACGCCACGGTCGAAGGGCTGCAGAACATCCTCGCCGGGACACAGTGCATGACGGTGTACAAGTCCGCGACCGAGGAGGCGGGAGCATTGGCGAAGGCGGCGATCGCCTTGGCCAACGGGCAGACGCCGGAGACCAACAGCACCTCACGCGACGATCAGGGCAACCGAGACGTGCCATCGGTGCTGCTGACTCCGAAGTCGATCACCAAGGACAACGTCGACGTCGTGTTCACCGACGGCGGCCAGTCCAAGGACGAGGTGTGCGCGGGCCAGTTCGCGGCGATGTGCTCGGCGGCAGGAGTCTGAGCACCCATGGATGACAGGCTCTCGGCCAGCGAGCCCATCCTCGAATTGCGCGGCGTCAACAAGAGTTTCGGCGTCGTCCATGTGTTGCACGACATCGACTTCCGCGTGTATCCCGGGCAGGTCACCGCCCTCGTGGGGGACAACGGTGCCGGGAAGTCGACGTTGGTCAAGGCGATCGCCGGAATACACCCCATCGACAGCGGCACCTATCTGTTCGGCGGGAGTCCGGTCACCGTGCACGGACCCACCGATGTGTCGGCGCTCGGGGTGGAGGTGGTGTACCAGGATCTCGCGCTGTGCGACAACCTCGACATCGTCGAGAACATGTTCCTGGGCCGGGAACTCACCACGCGCGGCATGCTCGACGAGGCACGGATGGAGACGATGGCGCGCGACGCGCTCACCTCGCTGTCGGTGCGGACGGTCGCTTCGGTGCGGCAGACGGTGTCGAGTCTGTCGGGTGGTCAACGGCAGACCGTCGCGATCGCGAAGTCGGTGCTGTGGAAGTCGAAAGTCGTTCTGCTGGACGAGCCCACCGCCGCACTCGGGGTCGCGCAGACCCAGCAGGTGATCGAGTTGGTGCGTCGGCTCGCCGACCAGGGTGTGGGAGTCGTGCTGATCTCCCACAATCTGGCCGACGTGTTCTCGGTGGCCGACCGGATCTGCGCGCTGTACCTCGGCCGGGTCGCCGCCGACGTGAAGGCCGGCGACGTCACCCACGGTCAGGTGGTCGAGCTGATCACCGCCGGCCGGTCGGGCTCCCTCGGACTGGCCCCGGTCGACGCCTCCGAAACCCTGTGACACCCGGGAAGGACACCCCCACCATGGCGACAGTCACCGGCGCCACCGCGCACTCGGACTTCGCGATCGACGCACGCTCCGACGCAGGTTTCGCGGATGCGGTGCGCTCCTACGTGCGCCGGGTCCGCGGCGGTGACATGGGTTCACTGCCTGCGGTTCTCGGCTTGATCGTGCTCTTCGTGGTGTTCGGGTTCGCCAACGACCGGTTCATGTCGGCGCTGAACCTGGCCAACCTCGTCACCCAGGCCGGGGCCATCTGCGTGCTGGCGATGGGTCTGGTGTTCGTGCTGCTGCTCGGCGACATCGACCTGTCCGCCGGCGTCGCCGGTGGGGTGTCGGCGTGCGTGATGGCGTTGACGATGGTCGATCTGCGCTGGCCGTGGTGGGCGGCGGTGCTCGCCGGCATCGCGTCCGGCGCGGTGATCGGTCTGTGTATCGGTGTGCTGCGGGCCAAGCTCGGAATCCCGTCGTTCGTGGTCACGTTGGCGTTCTTCCTCGGACTACAGGGCGTGACGCTCAAGCTCATCGGTGAGGGCGGATCGGTGCGGGTCGACGATCCGGTGATCCGCGGGCTGACCATCAGCAATCTGGCGGTGCCGGTGGGGTGGACGATCGCCGGTCTGGTCGTGGTGGGTTTTGCCGTGCTGGAGGTCGTGCAGTACCGGCGCAAGCGCGCCCTGAACCTGGCGCATGCGCCGTCCGGTGTGGTCGCGGCGCGCATCGCAGCCGTCGCGGCTGTGGTGCTCGGCGTGACGTTCGTGATGAGCGTCAACCGCAGCGTCAACCCCAACGTGCAGATCCGGGGCGTGCCCTACGTTCTTCCGCTGATCGTGGTGCTGTTGATCGTCATGACGTTCGTGCTGCAGCGCACGTCGTACGGCAGGCATGTCTACGCCGTGGGCGGCAACGCGGAAGCCGCTCGCCGCGCAGGCATTTCAGTCAACCGCATCCGCGTGTCCGTGTTCGTCGTGGCGTCGTCCATGGCGGCGCTCAGCGGCATCATCGCCGCGTCCTACGCCGGTAAGGTGTCGGCGTCCTCGGGTGCTGGCAACACGCTGTTGTACGCAGTGGGTGCGGCGGTCATCGGCGGCACCTCGCTGTTCGGTGGGCGCGGTCGCGCGGTCGACGCGGTGATCGGCGGTGTGGTGGTGGCGACCATCGCCAACGGGCTCGGCCTGCTCAACCAGTCGTCCTACATCAACTTCCTGGTCACCGGCGGTGTGCTGCTGCTCGCGGCGAGCGTGGACGCGATCTCGCGGCGGCGTCGCTCGTCGACCGGGCTCGGCTGAGCGTCACCGCAGCCACGCGCCGATGCGGCGCAGCGCCTCGGAGATGTCGGCGGACGGTCCGGCGAAGGACAGCCGCACCGACGCTCCTCCCCGCACCGTGTCGAAGTCGACCCCCGGCGCGATCGCGACGCCGGTGTCCGACAGCAGCGTCGAGCAGAAGCGCAGCGAATCCGTGGTCACGTGGGAGACGTCGGCGTAGACGTAGAACGCGCCGTCTGCGGGTGCGAGGCGGTCGATTCCGAGCCCGCGCAGACCGTCGAGCAGCAATGTGCGATTGGCGCCGTAGCCGTCGAGCAACGCCTCCGCCTCGGCGATGGAGTCCTCGGTGAACGCGGCGACGGCAGCCAGCTGGGGGAGTACCGGCGGGCAGATGGTGAAGTTCCCCGTCAGCCGGTCCACCGCCCTGCGTAACTCCTCCGGCACCAGCAGCCACCCCAACCGCCATCCGGTCATCGCGAAGTACTTCGAAAAACTGTTCACCACAACGGCTTCGCGTGATGTCTCCCATGCACAGCTGGTATCGGGGGCCCCGGGGTAGACCAGGCCGTGGTACACCTCGTCACTGATCAAGCGCACACCGGACTCGGCGCACCACGCCGCGATCGCCGCGAGTTCGGCAGGCGGGATCACGGTCCCGGTGGGGTTTGCCGGGCTCGCCACGATGACGCCGGCCACGGGTGGGTCGAGGTTCGTGAGCATGTCCAGGGTCGGCTGGAAGCGGGTGTCGGGTCCACAGGGCAACTCCACGACGTCGCAGCCGAGCGCGGTCAGGATGTTGCGGTAGCAGGGGTAGCCGGGACTGGCGATCGCGACCCGGTCGCTGGCGTCGAAGCAGGCCAAGAACGCCAGCAGGAACCCACCCGAGGAGCCGGTGGTGATCACGACGTCGTCGGGGTCGACAGCCAGGCCGTGCCGATGGTCGTAGGTCGCGGCGATCGCAGCACGCAACTCGGGGATGCCGAGGGCGACGCTGTATCCGAGGCGGTTGTCGTGCAGTGCTGCGATGGCGGCATCGCGGACTGCGGCCGGGGCGCCCGCGCTGGGCTGACCGGCGGACAGGTTGACCAGATCTCCGTGCGTGCGTTGCCGCTCCGCCGCGGCGAGCCAGACATCCATCACATAGAACGGGGGGATGCCGGACCGCAGCGAAACGCTCATGCAGCCAGGCTAGAACAGTTCAGATTCGAGGCGGCGCACCTGCTCGCGGGGGGCTCCGAGCAGCTGCGCGCTGCCATGGGCCCGCTTGAAGTAGAGCTGGATGTCGCTCTCCCACGTGATCGCGATACCGCCGTGCATCTGCACCGCCTCGGCGGCGACACCGGTGAACGCCTCGCTGGCAGCCAGCCGGGCCCGTGCCGCCGCCACCGGCGAGGGTGCCGCGGTGTACTCCTCGATGGCCTCGTCGACGATCGCGCGGGCGGTCTCGACCGCGACGTACTGATCGGCCATCCGGTGTTTGAGCGCCTGAAAGCTGCCGATCGGCCGGCCGAACTGGACCCGGTCCTTCGTGTAGGCGACTGTCAGGTCCAGGCAGCGCGATGCCGCGCCGACCTGTTCGGCAGCGAGGAGGATCGCCGCCATGTCGGCCATCCCCGGGTCCGGTCCGAGCACCACAGTGTCGCCGGGTTCCAGCGCAGCCAGCGGACGGGTGATGTCCATCGCCGTCGCAGAGGTGGTGGTGAAAGTCCGCCAGTGCGTCAGGTTTTCGCCGTTGGCGGCGATGACGACGTCGGCCGTGGTGCCGTTGAGCACGTACCCGGGATCGAAGACGACGGTGCCGATCGAACGACCTTCGATGAGCGCCTCGAGTAGATCTGCCGGTGGTTCGGGCAGCGAGAGCAGCGCGAGTTCAGCGAGCGTGGTGCCCAGCAGCGGCGTCGGCACCAGCCGTTTGCCGAGTTCGCCGAGTACCACTGCGGCGTCGGCGAGTTCACCGCCCGCGCCGCCGAGGTCCTCGGGCACCACCAGCGCCGCGGCACCCACCTGCTCGCACAGCATCGCCCAGAGCGACTCGTCGTAGCCGCGTTCGGACGCGGCGGCCGTTCGTACCGCCTCGGGTGAGGCGTGCTTGTCGATCAGCGCTGCGACGGTGTCGCGCAGCATCTCCCGTTCGTCGCTCGACGTCACAATGCCTCCAACACTCGTCGACGGTGCCACGTGGGGTCACCCCAGGCGGGCCGCAGGGCCTGCGCCCGGAGCAGCAGCAGCGACAGGTCGTGTTCCTGCGTGTATCCGATCGCGCCGTGGGTCTGCAGCGCCGAGCGGGCGGCGAGCAACGCCGCATCGGCGGCGGCGACCTTCGCGGCGCTCACATCACGCGCGGTGTCGGGGGAGCCGTCGGCCAGTGCGAGCGCGGCTCCGTACACCAGCGGGCGTGCCATCTCGACGGCGATCAGCACGTCGGCGAGCTTGTGCTTGATGGCCTGGTACGTGCCGATGACGGTGCCGAATTGGCTGCGCTGCTTGGCATAGGAGACCGACGCGTCCAGCATGGCCTGCGCCGCTCCCACCAGTTGTGCGGCCGTCGCCAGTGCACCGAACTCGAACGCGCGCGCCCCGTCGGCGGGATGCGTGGCCCCGCTCGGGGTCACCTCGAACAGGCGGCGGCTGGGGTCGACGGACGCGTGCGGCTCGGCGGGCGTGGCCTCTGCGACCGTCTCGTCGTCGATCAGCAGCACGAGCCCGGCGGTGTCGGCGTCGACGGCGCGGGGGACTCTCGGGGGTGCGGCGACCGTGGCGATCAGCTCACCCGCAGCCAGCGCACCGGACCGCTCGTCGTCGGCGAGCAGAATCGGTGCGACAGCGATGGATTCGACGACCGGGCCGGGAACGTTCCACCGGCCAAGCCGTTCCAGGGCGACCACGAGGTCCACCGGGTGGGCGTCGATACCGTCGAATCGTTCGGCCACCATCAACGCGGTCACGCCCAGGTCGGCCAGTTGCGCCCAGATCTTGCGGCCGGGCCCGGTGTCGTCGGCCGCCCACGCCCGCACCGCGTCCGGGACGTTGGCCGCACCGAGTGCGGCGTCGATGCTCGCGGCGAAGTCCCGCTGTTGGTCGTCGATCTCGAAGTTCACGTCTCGTCTACTTTCGGGGCAGGCCCAGCAGCCGCTCGGCGATGATGTTGCGCTGGATTTCGTTGGTACCCGCATAGATCGGGCCGCCGAGCGCGAACAGCAGCCCCTCGGTGACGCTGTCCATCAGCTCGCCGTCGGCACCGCGCAGATCCAGCGCGGTCTGGTGCAGTGCCACGTCCAAGTCGGACCAGAACACCTTGGTGATCGACGACTCGGCACCGAGCTCGCCGCCGGCCGCCACGCGTGTCACGGTACCGAAGGTGTGCAGCCGGTAGGCCTGGGCCTTGATCCACGCATCGGCCACCCGATCGGTGAACTCCGGCTTCGGATCGTTCTTCCACTGGGCGACAAGCCGTTCGGCAGGTGCCAGGAACCGCGCGGGGCTGCGCAACGACATGCCGCGCTCGTTGCTCGACGTGCTCATCGCGGCGCGCCAGCCGTCGTGCACGCCACCGATGACGTCCTCGTCGGGCACGAACACGTCGTCGAGGAAGATTTCTCCGAAACCCGTGGCGCCCCCGAGTTGGGCGATCGGCCGCACGGTGACGCCGTCGGCCTTCAGATCGAACATCACGTAGGTGAGGCCTTTGTGCCGCTGTGCCTCTGGGTCGGAACGGAACAGCCCGAACGCGCGCTCCCCGAACACCGCGCGTGAGCTCCAGATCTTCTGCCCGTTGAGCAGCCAGCCGCCGTCGGTGCGGGTGGCGGTCGAGCGCAGCGACGCCAGGTCGCTGCCCGACTCGGGCTCTGACCACGCCTGCGCCCAGATCTCCTCGCCGCTGGCCATTTTCGGCAGGATGCGATCGCGTTGCTCTTCGGTGCCGTGCGCGAACAGCGTGGGTGCGAGCATCGAGGTGCCGTTGGCGCTGGCGCGTCCCGGTGCGCCGGCGCGGAAGTATTCCTCCTCGAACACGATCCACTGCAGCAGCGAGGCGTCGCGGCCGCCGTAGCGCTGCGGCCAGGTGATCACCGACAGCCCGGCGTCGAAGAGGATCTTGTCCCACCGTCGATGCTGTTCGAAACCCTCGGCGGTGTCGTAGGACTCGGTGGGGAAGTCGCCGGTGTGACCCTCGAGGAATGCGCGAACGTCGGCGCGGAACGCCTCGGTGTCGTCGTCGATGTGGAGGTCCATCAGTTCCTCTCTCGCAGTTGAGGTTTGACCACCTTGCCGCCGGGGTTGCGGGGCAGCGCGTCGAGGAACTCGACCGAGCGCGGGGTCTTGAAGTTGGCGAGGTGGGCGCGCGCGTGATCGATCACCGACGCGGCGGTCAGCTCGGTGCCGGGCAGCGTCACGACGAACGCCTTGCCGACCTCCCCGAGCCGCTCGTCGGGTACGCCGATGACGGCGACCTCGGCGACACCGGGCAGCCGCGCGAGCACCTGCTCGATCTCGGCGGGGTAGACGTTGAAGCCGCCGCAGATGTACATGTCCTTGAGCCGGTCGGTGATCTTGAGATTGCCGGCGTCGTCGAGTTCGCCGACGTCACCGGTGTGCAGCCAGCCCTCGGCGTCGATCGCCGCGGCCGTGGCGTCCGGGTCGTCGAGGTAGCCCAGCATCACGTTGGGCCCGCGGAGCAAGACTTCTCCCTCGTCGCCGATGCGCAGTTCGAAGTCGGCGATCGGCCGGCCCGACGTGGTGGCGACGGTCACCGCGTCGTCGTCGGCGCGGCACATCGTCCCGAACCCGGCGGCCTCGGTCAGCCCGTACGCGGTCAGCACGATGTCGATGTCGAGCTCGTTCTGCATCCGCTCGATCAGCACCACCGGGATCGTCGCGGCGCCGGTGACCGCGAAACGCAGCGAGTGCAGGTCGAACTCGGCGCGGCGCGGATGGTCGAGCAGGGTCTGGTAGATGGTCGGCGGCCCGGGCAGCACGGTGATGCGGTGCTCTTCGACGGCCCGCATCGCGGCCTCGGGGTCGAAGGTCAGGGCGGGGAACAGCGTCGCACCGGTCTGCAGGCAGGCCAGGATGCCGGCCTTGTAGCCGAAGTTGTGGAAGAACGGGTTGATGCACAGGTAGCGGTCGGCGCTGGTGAGCTGCCCACAGGCGGCCCAGGCCGCCGACGCATCGAGGGATTGTCGGTGCGCGCAACGGACTCCCTTGCTGCGGCCGGTGGTGCCCGAGGTGAACAGGATGTCGGAGACGTCGTCGGCGCCGACGGCCGCAGCGCGGGCGTCGACGGCGGCCAGATCCGTTCCGGTGGTCATGAACTCGTCCCACGTCCCGTCGTCGACGTCGACGGGGATACGCACGATGTGCCGGAGCGCGGGCAGCGAGGACCGTTCGATGCTCGCCGCCTTGTCGGCACCGAGGAACGCCCCTGAGGCGAACAGCAGCGGCGCCGCGGTGCGCGCGAGGATGTCGGTGGCCTCGCTGGCGGTGTAGCGGGTGTTCAGAGGGACGAGCACGCCGCCGGCGTGGTGGACGGCGAGGCAGGCCACCACCCAGTGCCACGTGTTCGGCGACCAGATCGCGATGCGGTCACCGGCAGCGGTGCCCGCCGCGATCAAGGCGGCCGCGGCCTGGCGAACCTCGGCACGCAGCTGCGCGAACGTCAGCGTCCGGGCGGGCGTGACGACTGCGGGGTGGTCGGGGAGTTCACGCGCGATGTGGTCCAGAACCGCGGGAGTGGTTCTCGCGGCGGTGGTCATGGAACTCCTTGGGGATCGGTTACCCGAGCAAGTGCTTGGTAGGTTAGCCTACAGGGGTGATTGAGGTCCAGGAGTTCAGGGCGCAGGTCCGCGACTGGCTGGCCGAGAACCTGGTCGGCGACTTCGCGGCACTCAAGGGGTTGGGCGGTCCCGGTCGCGAACACGAGGCCTTCGAGGAGCGGCTGGCCTGGAACCGCCACCTGGCGGCCGCCGGTCTGACGTGTCTGGGGTGGCCGGAGGAGCACGGCGGCCGCGGGTTGTCGGTGGCCCACCGCGTCGCGTTCTACGAGGAGTACGCGAAGGCCGATGCGCCCGACAAGGTCAACCACCTCGGCGAGGAACTCCTCGGCCCCACGTTGATCGCCTACGGCACACCTGAGCAGCAGAAGCGGTTCCTGCCGAAGATCCTCGACGTCACCGAGTTGTGGTCGCAGGGCTACTCCGAGCCCGGCGCAGGTAGTGATCTGGCCAATGTGTCGACCACGGCCGTGCTCGACGGTGACCAGTGGATCCTCAACGGCCAGAAGGTGTGGACGTCGCTGGCGCACTGGGCGCAGTGGTGTTTCGTGGTGGCGCGCTCGGAGAAGGGGTCCAAGCGGCACGCCGGCCTGTCGTTCCTGCTGGTGCCACTGGATCAGCCCGGCGTCGAGATCCGCCCCATCATCCAGCTCACCGGGGACTCGGAGTTCAACGAGGTGTTCTTCACCGATGCCCGCACCGATGCCGACCTGGTGGTCGGAGAACCCGGTGACGGGTGGCGAGTGGCGATGGGACTGCTGACGTTCGAGCGCGGCGTGTCCACGCTGGGCCAGCAGATCCGTTACGCGCGCGAGCATTCCAACCTCGTCGAGCTGGCCAAGCGCACGGGCGCCGCCGACGATCCGTTGATCCGGGAGCGGCTCACCCGGTCATGGGCGGGTCTGCGCGCGATGCGTTCGTACGCCCTGGCCACGATGGACGTCGAACGGCCGGGTCAAGATTCCGTGTCGAAGTTGCTGTGGGCTAACTGGCATCGCGAGCTGGGAGAGATCGCGATGGATGTGGTGGGCACGGCGGGCCTCACCCTGCCCGAGGGAGAATTCAGCGAGTGGCAGCGGCTGTACCTGTTCTCCCGCGCCGATACCATCTACGGCGGCTCGAATGAGGTGCAGCGCAACATCATCGCCGAGCGTGTGCTCGGCCTGCCCAGAGAGGCCCGCCCGTGACCAGTGACCTGTCCGTTGCCCCCGCCGAGATCGAGGGCCACAACCTGCTCTCCGGCAAGGTGGTGCTGGTGACCGCCGCGGCGGGCACCGGGATCGGCTCGACGACCGCGCGGCGTGCGTTGGCCGAAGGCGCCGACGTCGTGGTCTCCGACTACCACGAACGCCGCCTGGGTGAGACGCGCGACGAGCTCGCCGCCCTCGGCCTGGGCAAGGTCCACGCCGTGGTGTGCGACGTCACCTCCACCGCGGCGGTCGACGGGCTGTTCGCCGAGGCGGTCGACAAAGGCGGACGGCTCGACGTGTTGGTCAACAACGCAGGCCTCGGCGGTCAGACCCCGGTGATCGACATGACCGACGACGAATGGGACCGGGTGCTCAACGTGACGTTGACGTCGGTGATGCGGGCGACGCGAGCCGCGCTGCGCTACTTCCGTGACGCCGGGCACGGCGGGGTGATCGTCAACAACGCCAGCGTGCTGGGCTGGCGTGCGCAGCACTCTCAATCTCATTACGCCGCAGCCAAAGCCGGTGTCATGGCGCTGACACGGTGCAGCGCGATCGAGGCGGTCGAGTACGGCGTGCGGATCAACGCGGTGTCGCCGAGCATCGCCCGGCACAAGTTCCTGGAGAAGACGTCGAGCTCCGAGCTGCTCGACCGGCTGGCCCAGGGCGAGGCGTTCGGCCGGGCCGCCGAACCGTGGGAGGTCGCGGCCACCATCGCGTTCCTGGCCAGTGACTACTCCAGTTACCTCACCGGTGAGGTGATCTCGGTGTCGAGCCAGCACCCATGAGCGCCGGAGCCACCAACACCCGTCGCGACGAGCTCCTCGCGCTCGCCGCGACGATGTTCGCCGAGCGTGGCCTGCGCGCCACCACCGTGCGCGACATCGCGGACTCGGCCGGAATCCTCTCGGGCAGCCTCTATCACCACTTCTCGTCGAAGGAGGAGATGGTCGACGAGGTGCTGCGCGGCTTCCTCGACTGGCTCTTCGACCGTTACCGGCAGATCGTCGAGACGGAACCGAACCCGCTCGAACGCCTCAAGGGGCTGTTCATGGCGTCGTTCGAGGCCATCGCGACCCGGCACGCCGAGGTGGTGATCTATCAGGACGAGGCCAAGCGGCTCTCGGCGCAGCCGCGGTTCGCCTATGTCGAGGAACGCAACAAAGAGCAGCGCAAGATGTGGGTCGACGTGCTCACCCAGGGCATCGAGGAAGGGCATTTCCGTCCCGATGTCGACGTCGACCTCGTCTACCGGTTCATCCGCGACACCACCTGGGTGTCGGTCCGGTGGTACCAGCCGGGCGGTCCGTTGACCGCCGAAGAGGTCGGCCGGCAATACCTTTCGATCGTTCTCGGTGGAATCACCCCGACAGAAGGAGTCCACAATGGCTGACGCATATGTCATCGACGCCGTCCGCACCGCCATCGGTAAGCGCAACGGATCGCTGGCCGGTGTACATCCGGTCGACCTGGGCGCGGTGATCTGGCGCGGCCTGTTCGACCGTAACGACGTCGATCCGGGAGCCGTTGACGACGTGATCGCCGGCTGTGTCGATGCAATCGGTCCGCAGGCCGGCAACATCGCGCGGTTGTCGTGGCTGGCGGCCGGTTTCCCCGAAGAGGTGCCGGGCGTGACCGTCGACCGGCAGTGCGGATCGAGCCAGCAGGCCATCTCGTTCGGCGCCCAGGCGATCATGTCCGGCACGGCTGATCTCATCGTGGCCGGCGGCGTGCAGAACATGAGCCAGATCCCGATCAGCTCGGCGATGACCGTCGCCGAACAGTTCGGGTTCACCTCTCCCACCAACGAATCCAAGAGCTGGCTCCATCGTTACGGGGACCAGGAGATCTCCCAGTTCCGCGGGGCCGAGATGATCGCCGAGAAGTGGGACATCAGCAGGGAGGACATGGAGCAGTTCGCGCTGACCAGTCATCAGCGCGCGCAGGCGGCGATCCGGGCGGGCCACTTCGACAACGAGATCCTCGAGGTGGAGGGCTTCCGGGTCGACGAGGGCCCACGTGACACGTCCCTGGAGAAGATGGCCGCGCTGAACACCCTCGTCGACGGCGGCCGACTGACCGCGGCGATGGCCAGCCAGATCTCCGACGGCGCCAGCGCGGTGTTGCTGGCGTCCGAGCAGGCGGTCAAGGAGCACGGCCTCAAGCCCCGCGCCCGCATCCACCACATCAGCGCCCGCGGTGCCGACCCGGTGTTCATGCTGACCGGGCCGATTCCCGCCACCCGCTACGCGCTGGAGAAGACCGGGCTGACGATCGACGACATCGACACGGTCGAGATCAACGAGGCGTTCGCGCCGGTGGTGCAGGCCTGGCTCAAGGAGATCAAGGCCGATCCCGCGAAGGTGAACCCCAGCGGTGGCGGGATCGCGCTCGGTCACCCGCTCGGTGCAACGGGGGCAAAGCTTTTCGCGACCATGTTGAACACGCTGGAACGTACCGGCGGCCGCTACGGCCTGCAGACCATGTGCGAGGGCGGCGGAACGGCCAACGTCACGATCATCGAGCGGCTCTAGTTCTTCCGGCGAACAGACACAATCTCGAGTGATTCCGCGGCGTGTCCGCTCGAGTTCATGTCTGTTCGCCGGAAGAACTGAGCGCTCGCCAGATCCGGGCCGGCGTCATCGGGAGGCGGTACACCCGTGCGCCGGTGGCGCGGGCGATGGCATTCGCCAGCGCGGGCGCCACCGGGTTGTAGGGCGATTCACTCATCGACTTCGCGCCGAAGGGCCCCAACGTGTCGTAGGTGTCGGCGAAGTACACCTCGGTCGCCGGGACGTCGGCCAGCTGTGGCAGATGGTAGTTGCGCAGCGTGGTCGTCCACACCGCGCCGTCGGGGCCCACATGCATCTCCTCGTACAACGCTGAGCCGATGCCCTGTGCCACACCGCCTTCAACTTGTCCTCGACATTGCTGCGGGTTCATCACCACCCCGGCGTCGGCGGCGTGCACGCTCTGCAGGATGCGCACCTCACCGGTCTCGACGTCGACGGCGACGCGGACGGCGTGCACGTTGAACGCGACCGAACGGGGGGTGCCGCCGTGGCGGCCGTGGCCGGTCAGCGGCACGGGTAGATCGGCGAAGTCGAGTAGCTGACCCGCGCAGTGCACGCCGTTGCGGGTCAGCATGCACGCGCCGCGGGGAACACCGGTCATGTCCGAGGCCGCCGCCTCGAGTCGGGACCGGAGTCTCTGCGCGGCTTCCAGCGTGGCTTGTCCCGCCACCACGGTGCCGGCCGAGCCGAACGCGCCGGTGTCGTATCCGGTTGCCGCCGTGTCGGATTGGGTGATCGAGATGTTGTCGACGACCGTGTTGAGTGCAGTGGCCGCGATCTGCGCGTGCACGGTCGTGGTCCCGTTGCCGAACTCGGCCGTCCCGACGCGCAGGGTGTACCGCCCGTCGGCGTCGATGCTCACCGCCGCCTCGGCGAGGTGGCCGCGCGGCGGGATGGTGGCGATCATCGCGACCGCCATACCCTCGCCTGTGCGCCACTGCGGTCCGGGCGGAGCGGCCACGCCGTTGCCCCGGCTCACTGCGGCCTGCGCGAGATCGAGGCACTGGTCCAATCCGTAGCTTCCGAACGTCAGATCGTCATCGAGCACGTGCGCGTCGACGAAGTCGTCGCCCGGCACGACCACGTTGCGCCGCCGGAAATCGAACGGGTCCATCCCGAGACGGTCGGCGAGCTGGTCCAGCGCGGATTCGATCGCGAAGATCAGCTGCCCGAGTCCGTAGCCGCGGAAAGCCCCCGACGGGAGGTTGTTCGTGTAGACGGCGCGCGCGTCGACCCGCTTGTTCGCACACCGGTACACCGACATCGACTCCCCGCACCCGTGGAACATCACTCCCGGGCTGTGGTTGCCGTAGGCGCCGGCGTCGACGAGCACGTCGACCGCGAGTGCGGTCAACACTCCTGACGCGTCGGCGGCGGCGGTGACGTCCACCCGGAACGGGTGTCGGCACGGTGCGGTGGTGAACTCGTCGCTGCGGCTGAACTCGTAGCGCACCGGCTCGCCCAGCCGCAGCACCGCCAGCGCGACCAGGTCCTCGACGAGCATCTCCTGTTTGCCGCCGAATCCACCGCCGACCCGCTTGGTGAACACCTGAACCTCGTCGGTGGACAGCCCGAACAGGTGGCACAGTTCGTCGCGCACCAGGAACGGGACCTGCGTGCTGGTGCGGATCACCAACCGGCCTGCGTCGTCGCGCCATCCGGTGCACCCGTGAGTCTCCAGATGCGCGTGCTGGACTCGTTGGGTGTGCCAGCGACCGCGTACCACCGCGCCACCCTGTGCCGACGCCAGGCCGCGCTCGATGTCGCCCACCCCGCCGTGCAGTTCGGCGACCAGATTCCGGGCCGGGTCGGCGATCCGGGCGTCCGCACCCTTGTCGCCGTGCAGCGCAGGTGCACCGGGCGCCGTGGCCTGCTCGGGATCGAACACGGCCGGTAACTCCTCGTACGTGACGACGATCGCGCGGCAGCCCTTTTCCGCGACCGCCGGGCTGTCGGCGACCACCGCCGCCACCCGCTGCCCGACGAACCGGACGACGTCGTCGAGGATCACCGTGTCGTCGGGATCGTCGTCCCGGTTCTGGTGTCGCGCCGTGGAGAACCGCACGTCCGGACTGTCGGCGTGGGTCAGCACCAGCCGCACTCCCGGAAGGGCGACGGCAGCCGAGGCGTCGATGGAGACGATGCGGGCATGTGCCACCGGGCTGGTCAGCACCGCCAGGTGCAGCAGCCCCGGTGGCGCGAAATCCATGGTGTACTCCTCGGTTCCGGTCACCACCCGGACCGCGGCGGGCGCGCCGATCGACCGTCCCGCATCCTGGCCGTCGGATTTCTCGACGTTCACCGTGCCGGAGAGGGCATCGGTGATGGCCCGATAACCGGTGCATCGGCACAGGTTGTTCTTCAACTGCTGGGGGAGCTGTTCCGGGTCGACGGCCGACAGGGACGCCGCAGTGGTCACCATCCCCGCCGTGCAGAAGCCGCACTGAAAACCGGCAGCCTCGACGAAGCGACGCTGCATCGGGTGTAGATCACCGGCGTCGCCGAGACCGGCCGCGGTGGTCACCTCCCGACCGGCCGCGCGAAACGCCGGGTACACGCACGAATGCACGGCCGCGCCGTCGACGAGTACCGAGCAGGCACCACAATCGCCGGCGTCGCACCCCTTCTTGACCTCGAAGTGGCCCAGCTCCCGCAGGAAGGTGCGCAGGCACTGGCCCGGGCGTGGAACATCGTCGCGGGCAATCCCGTTGACGGTCACCGTCATGACAGCTCGTCGACGATCTGCTCGGCCAGCCGGTGCGTCATCGCGGCGCGCCAGTCGGGGTCGCCGTGGGCATCGCGGGTCCACGCGTCGTCCGGGATCACCGACAGTGCCTCCCGCAGCGCATCCCTGGACGGCACGGTGGTGACATGCAGGACGTACGGGCGGACTGTCGCCGCGGTCACCGAGATCGTGAGTGCGCCGCCGTCGGCCGGGGCGTCGCGACGGCCGATGACGACCACGCCTGATCGTCCCAGCGGCGACTGCGCCAGCTTGCGGTACGCGATCCGACCGCGCAGGGCCGCCGCCGGAAGATGTACCGACCGCAGGACCTCGCCGATGGCCAGCACGTTGCAGGTGACCCCGGTGACGAAGTCGGCGACCGGCACGGTACGCGTCTCGCCATCGGGCTGCCAGATCAGCGCGGTGCCGTCCAGTGCCGTGGCCAGCGAGATCATCGAGCCCGCGGGCAGGGACAGGCAGATGTTGCCGCCCACGGTGGCGGTGCGCCAGATCTTGAACCCGGCCACCAGCGCAGTGCAGCACTGCGCGAACAGCGGTGCCGCGGTCCAGTCCCGGCGACGCCCGGGCAGGGTGGTCGACAGCTCGGCGAGATCGGCCAGCGTACAGGTGGCGGCGATCTCGATACCGTTGTCCGACAGCACAATCGGCGGCCAGTTGAGCGAGGTGATGTCTATCAGGCGGGCGATGTGCGGCTGGGGTTCGGAGAACAGCCAGGTGCCGCCTGCGAGGATCGCGTCCGTGGGCCCCAGTGGCCACACCTCGTCGCGGGACGGCGGGGTGTGCACCGCCTCGACGGTGTTGAGGTCCATCACTGCACCGTAGATCGCGGGTGGTCGCGGTGCAGGGCAAGCGGCCGAACTGCGAGTTGGCCGCGACGCTGGGACAATCGGCCGGTGCGTGCCTACCGCGGTCATCTGCTGCACATCGGTGGCGCGCCCCGGCTCCAGCAGGCGAGCGAGCATCTCGTGTCGGAGCCCGACGGAGTGCTGGTCGTCGACGACGACGGTGTGATCGCGTTCAGCGGTGCCCACTCGCGGCTCCCAACAGAGTTGGCCCACGCCGAGCTGATCGACTGCCGGCCGGGGTTCCTGCTGCCGGGGTTCATCGACACCCACATCCACTTCCCGCAGACCTACTGCACCGACACCTACGGCGGCGGACAGCTGCTGGACTGGTTGCAGCGGTGCATCTTTCCCGCCGAGGCGATGCTCGCGGACGCGGAGCTGGCCCAGCGCACGGCGCGGGACTTCTGCCGCCGCAGGATCGAGGTCGGCACCACCACCGCGCTCGTGTTCGGGTCCGCCTTTCCCGACGCGCAGGACGCGTTGTTCACCGAATCGCTGCGCATCGGCCTCCGCACCATCTCCGGTCGCGGCATCCAGACGGTGGGTCCGGAGGCGGCGCAGCCGCTGCTCACCGACGAGGCGACCGCGATCGAGCTGTCGGTCGAGGAGATCGACCGGTGGCATGCGGTCGACCCGCTGCTGCAGGTGGCCCTGGTGCCCCGCTTCGCACTGTCGGTGACCGCACGGACGCTGGCCGCGCTGGGGGAGCTCTACGACTCGGTGCGTGCCGCGGGGGTGTACTTCCACAGTCATCTCTCCGAGAATCTGCGCGAGATCGACGCCGTCCGAAGCGCGTTGGACGTCTCCTGCTACCTCGACGCGTATGACGGGCGGATCGGCGGCGCGGATGGACCGACGCTGCTCGGACGGCGCAGCGTGCTCGCGCATGCCGTGCACTGCACCGACCGCGAGCTGGCTCGGCTGGTCGACACGGGGACCTCGATCTCCCATTGTCCGACCTCACAGCAGTTCCTCGGCTCGGGCACGATGCCGTGGCTGCGCACGACAGCCGGCGGCGTGACGGTGGCGCTCGGCAGCGATGTGGGCGCGGGTGACGAATGGCTGATGACGCGCGTGGCCAACGACTGCTTCAAGGTCCACATCAGCGAGCCAGACGCCGCGGGGCTCTCGATCCCACCGGCCCAGCTGCTGTTCACCGCCACGCTGGCGGGCGCCAGGGCGCTGGACATCGAGGACCGGGTCGGCAATCTGGACGCAGGCAAGCAGGCCGACTTCCTGGTCATCGACCCGCAGCGCCAGCCGCTGCTGCCCGAGCTGCTCGAGCGGGTGGTGCCCGAGGACCCTGAGAACGCAGACCGGCTGCTGTTCACGCTGCTGCTGGGCCTGCGCGAGGCTGCGATCGCGCAGGTCTACGTGCAGGGCCGCAAGCTCACGGGGGCGTGAGGGGCCCGCCCATGATGTTGCCGACGATTCCGCGAATGATGGTGCTGCCGTCCTCTTTTCGGAGCTCGTCGTACCAGGAGGCGGTGACATCGGGATCTTTGGCGTGCGTCACGTCGCAGCGACGGCGGGCCCGCAGCACCAGATCTCCGGCCCGCTCGGCGCGTGCGCTCTGGTAGGCCAGCAGCGCGGCGTGCACGTCGCCAGGGTGGTCGCGTAGCGCCCACTGCAACGCCACCGCGTCCTCCATCGCCGAACAGCCACCCTGCCCGATGTCGGGCGTGGTGTTGTGGGCGGCATCCCCCAGCACCGCGACGCGCCCCTTCACCCACGTGTCGAACGGGTCCAGGTCGAGGATCTCCACGCGATTGGTGGTGGCGGGATCGAGGATCTCGATGAGCCGGTGCACCCCGGGCGCCCACCCGGCGAAGTGGCGGCGCAGCGTCTCCTTGACATCGCCGCCGACGACCCCGGCCGGATCCCCGACGATGTCGAAGAAGAAGTAGAACCTGCCGCGGGCGACCGGCATCACCGAAACTCGTTGCCCATCGGCGACATAGGTCGTCCACTCCGTGGCGGGCCCGATCGCCTCGTCGACCGGTACGAGCCCGTTGACGTTCACGTACCCCGCATACCGACGCGTGACCGGACCTCCCAGGACGTACTCGCGCGTGATCGAGTTCGCCCCGTCGGCGCCGATGATCAGATCCGCGGACACGGTGGTCCCGTCGGCGAACGTCGCCACCGCGGCGTCGGGCCCGTCCTCGACCGCCACCATCTTCCTGCCGAAGTGGATCTCGTCCATACCGTAGTGGTTCATCAGCATCGACTGCAGTTCGGCACGCGCGATCGGGTAGGGGCGTTGGCCCACCTCGTCGATCAGCGGCTGCATCGAGAACCGGCACATCGTCGCCCCGGTGTGCCCGTCGACGTAGCTCATCGTCTCGACGCGCCCGCCGAATGCGGCCGTCTCCTCGGCGAGGCCGAGGTAGTTCAGGCATTTGACACCGTTGGACCACACCGAGATCGCCGCGCCGACGGGCTTGTTCTCGGTGACGCGTTCGTAGACGTGGGTGTCGACGCCGATCTGCCTCAACGCGATCGCCGCGCTCATACCTCCCATGCCGGCACCGATGATCACGGCTTTCACGACGGTCAGCTCCCTCGGTAGGTGGAGTAGGCGTAGGGCGAGAGCAGCAGCGGAACGTGGTGGTGCGTCGTAGGATCGCTGACCTCGAAGGTGATCAGAACCTCGGGGTAGAACCCGGTGACGCCCTGGGCCGCGAAATAGCCTGCGGTGTCGAAGCGCAACCGATACGTCCCGGCTTCGAGGTCGGCGGCCAGCACCCCGATGCGGCCGTCGTCGTCGGTCACACCGGCCGACACCTCGCTGCCGGATCGGGTGAGGGTGACCGCGACGCCGGCGGCGGGGCGGCCCGTGGTGGCGTCGAGAACATGGGTGGACAGGCTCATGGGATCAGCATCCCCGATCCGGGCTCATGTGTGCGGCTCGCTGAGCAGACGCTCCAGCCGCAGCCGGTTGATCTTCGCCAGTTCGCTGCGCATCACCCGACGCTCGGTGTCCGGGTCATTGTTCAGCCGTTCGGTCAGGATCGTCAGCAACTCCTCGGCCGAGCGACCGCTGGCGCACACCAGATACACGTAACCGAAGCGGTCTTCGTACTCGCGGTTCTTGGCCGCGAGCGCCGCCTTGACCTCGTCGTCGGCACCTGCGACGCGGGCCTGCTCGCGTGCCGACGACGGATTGTCGGGGGCGGCGCCGATCCGGGGATGCCCGTCGAGGGCGGCGTCGAGCTCGGCGTCGGGCAGCTCGGCCAGCACCCGATCGGCGCGGTCGTAGAGCGCGTCGGCGTCGCGGAACGGCGCGGCGGCCAACACCCGTCGCGCCCAGATCGGCGACGAGCACACCTCGAACAGCAGATGCATCTGCCGGCGCTCGGAGGCGGCGTTGAAGCCTGTCAGCCCGACCGCTCTCACGAGAGTTCGTTGAGCCTGCTGAAACGGGCAGCCGCAACGGGATTGGCGTCGGCGACCAGATCGGTGAACCGATGGTTGACGATCTTGGCGACCTCGATCAGGGCGAACGCCTTCTCCGCCGCCGGCGAGTTGTCCATGCGGGACCACCCGTTACGCAGCACCCGGTCGAAGCGCTCGGTTTCCTTGGCGCAGATGATCAACGGAAAGCCGAAATGGCTTCGGTACGCGGTGGCGAGCTCCACGACGTCATTGTGGTCGTCGTCGTCGAGATTGGACAGGGCCACGTGGTCCACGGCGAGCACCTGGCCCGTCTCGTCCTCGGCGCCCAGATCGGGGAACGCGTCGAGCAGTTCGGCCTGCTGGTCGGACGTGCCGGTGAGCACCGCGTCCTGGAACGCCTCGCGCAGTGCGGCGGTGTCGGCGAACGGCCGCTGCTCGTAGGCGCGTTCGACGGCCCACGGCACGTCCTGTAGCACGTGGCCGAACACCTCGGTGAAGCGCTCCTTGGTCATCGCGTTGACCTCGCCGAGCGTGATCGAGCCGCCGCCGGCGACCCGCGGACCGGCCGAACCGGTGTGGAAGAACACGATGTTGAGCAGGATCGCGCTGACCGCGCCGATGCTGATGCCGCTGCCGAAGATCAGGTCGAGGCCGGTGGGCATGGCCTTGGCGATGTCCGGGTAGGCCGTCACCCACAGCGCCAGCGCGAGGCTCGTGGTGACGATGATGAGATTGCGGTGGTCGGTGAAGTCGACCTTGCCCAGCGTCTGGATCCCGACGACGGCGACGGTGGCGAACAACGTCAGTGCGGCGCCGCCCAGCACGGGATTGGGGATCGACGCGACGACAGCCGCGACCTTGGGCAGGAAGCCGAGAAGGATCATGAACACCCCGGCCGCGGCGACCACCCAGCGGCTCTTGACCCCGGTGAGTCGCACCAGGCCGACGTTCTCGGAGAACGCGGTGTAGGGGAACGAATTGAAGACACCGCCGATCGTGGTGGCCAGCCCGTCGGCGCGGAGCACGTTGCCGATGTTCGACGCCTTGACCCGCTTGCCGACGATCTCGCCGGTGGCGATGGTCGACCCCGTCGATTCGACGGCGGTGATCATCAGCACGATGATCATCGTCAAACAGGCCACGAAGTCGAATTTGGGCAACCCGAACAGGAACGGCGGCGTGAAGCCGATCGCGGACGCCTCGCCCACTCGCGCGAAGTCCATGTCGCCCAACACGAATGCGACAGCGCACCCGATCACCAGGCCGAGCAGCACAGCGATGGTCGCCAGGAAGCCGCGGAAGATGCGCTGGATCGCGACGATGATCGCGATGGTGCCGACGGCGTAGAGGAACCATCGGATGTTGGTCGGGTCGGGCTCGTGCGTGCGCGGGTTGGTGACGGCGTCCATGGCGCCGACGGGTACCAGGCACAGCCCGATGATCGTGATCAGGGTGCCGGTGACGACGGGCGGAAAGAACTTCAGCAGTTTGATGAACACCGGCGCGATCAGGAAGGTGAACACACCGGCGACGATCACCGCCCCGTACACGTAGAGCATGCTCGCCGCGCCCCCGCCGTGGGCGAGGCCGATCGCGATGATCGGTGACACCCCCGCGAACGTGACGCCCTGCAGCAGCGGCAGGCGCACGCCGATGTTGCGGAAGCCGACGGCCTGAATGATCGAGGCGATGCCACAGGTGAACAGGTCGGCGGTGATCAGCTTGACGAGTTCTTGCTGGGACAGTCCGACCGCGCCGGCGATGATGATCGGCACGAGGACGGCGCCGGCGTAGAACGCGACGACGTGCTGGAACCCGTAGGTGGCGAGCTTCGGGACGGGCAGCACCTCGTCGACGGGATGGGTGCGCTTGCTCGTGCCGCGGGCGGTCGGTGTCGACATCGGTTCAGGATCCGACAGCTGCGCTCACCTACCGTGACGCGCACGTTTCCGCGATGTTGCAGCTCCCGTTTCTCCCGCGAGAAGACAGGAACTCGAGTGATTCAGCGGCGTGTCCGCTCGAGTTCGCGTCTGTCCCCTACTCCGTGGGGGCCCCACGCCGAAGGAACGGGGGCCCCACGCCGAAGGATCGTCAGTGGTCGTGCAGGATCACGCCGCGGACGTTGCGCCCGGCGCGCATGTCTTCGTAGCCCTCGTTGACCTCGGCCAGCTTGTACTCGTGGGTCACGGTCTCGTCGAGCAGCAGTTTGCCCTCGCGGTAGAGCGAGAGCAGGCGCGGGATGTCGGCGCGCGGGTTGGCCTCACCGTAGAGGCTCCCGAGCAGGCGCTTCTGGAACAGCGTGAACATCATCATCGACAGCGTGGCTTGATTGTCGGCCATCGTCGACAGCGCGGTCACGACGACCGCCCCGCCCTTGCGGATGATGTTGACCGCGTCGTCGATCATCGTCCCCTCGAGCAGGCCGACGGTCAGGATCGCGGAGTCGGCCATCACTCCGCGGGTCAGCTCCGCGACGAGTGCGGTCGCCTCGGGCAGTGATGCGACGAAGTGCGTGGCACCGAGTTGTAAAGCCTTGGCGCGCTTGTCCTCGACCGGCTCGACCACGACGATTTTCTCGGCGCCGGCCAGCCGCGCGCCCTGCACTGCGCCGCTGCCGATCCCGCCGAACCCGATCACCACGACCGTGTCCCCGGGTTGAACATCGGCGGTGTTGACCGCCGATCCCCACCCGGTCGTCACGCCGCAGCCGAGCAGGCAGGCTCGGGAGAGCGGTACGTCGTCGTCGATCTTGACGATGGAGGCCTCCGGCACGGTGCCGTATTGCGAGAACGTGCCCACCAACGACATGACGCCGATCTCCTGCCCTCGGGCGCGTCGCCGGTAGGTGCCGTCCAGCTGGGTGCCGGCCATGATGATCGCGCCGAGGTCGCAGAGGTTCTGGTGGCCCGTCGAGCAGAACCGGCAGCGGCCGCATGCCGGGAGGAACGACGCCACCACGTGGTCGCCCGGGGCCAGATCGCGCACGCCCGGACCGACTTCGCGGACGATCCCCGCTCCCTCGTGCCCGCCGATCATCGGCAGGGGGAAGGGGAGGTCACCGGTGCGGATGTGCTCGTCGGAGTGGCACAGACCGGTGGCCTCCCAGGAGACCAGCACCTCGCCGTCACCGGGCGGATCGAGATCGATCTCCTCGACGCTCCAGTCCGAGCCGTACTCCCACAAAATCGCGGCGTTGGTCTTCATCGGCCGAGTCTAAGAAGCGCTTCGGTCCGCCCGCGGCGGTTTCGCCCGACACGTGTCAGACCGCGGTCAGCGCCAGCCCCGCCAGAGCGATCAACCAGCTCGCGAAGCTGCCGACCAAGAAGTACTCGGTCACCTCATCGATGCCGAGGCCCTTCAGATCGGTGGTCTCCGCGGACTCTCGACGGGCCGCGGTGAGCTCGGGAAAGCGGATGATGCCCTTGGCTGCGATCACCGCCGAGGCCGCCCCGAACTCGCCGCCGAGCGCGAGCCCGATGATCAGCAGTCGCTCCATCGGGCCGAGCAACCTGCCACCCTTGAGGCGGTCCGACGGCTGGGGCATGCCGACCGGGCGGACCGCGCCGACCGCGCCGAGGATCAGCCGCACCAGCTGATTCGCGGTGACCAGCTGCAGCAGAACCGCTCCGGCGATCATCAGAGCCCGGTCCGGTTCGACCTCGGCGAGACCGATCCACGGCAGCCACCACCCGAGCGGGCCCGCCGCCGGCGAGGCCCAGCCGCCGAACGCGACGATCAGTGCAGCGCCCGCGCCGAACACCGCGAGTGCACGACCCTGCCGCGTCCCGGTGCGTTCCGCGGCGTCGCCGAGCACCACCCAGACGACCGAGACCGCGGCGGCGACGGCGAGCAGGGCGATGTCGCCGAGGTGCCAGAGCCCCGCCGCGGCCGCGCCGAGGATCACCATCAGCGGTCCGGCGACCAGTGCAGGCCATCGGGGGCCGCTGAGCTTGCGGACGATGTCGGCGACACCGACGGCGATGAGGAACACCGCCAGGACGCCCATCACAGCTCCCGCAGTTCGGCGGCGGCGGCGAGGAGCAGATCGAGCCCGTCCCTGCCGGCGCGCTGGGATACCGCCGAGGCGCTGATGCCTTCCGCCATCGCCAACTCCTTCTTGGTGCGTCCCGCGCGCATCCCGGCGAGTATCCGCAGGGAGCGTTCGTCGAGTGAGCCAAGCAGATGGTCCCGACACATCAGGGCGGCATTGACGGCGCGGGGGTCGGCTCCTCCGCCCGTCTCGTTGCGGAACGCGGTGCGCACGTGTGTCATCCCCGGCTGCTGCTGACTGGTGGCGGTCCACTCGATGGCGGCCCGCGCTGCCCACCAGCCCGGCCCGTCCTGAATTCCGGACTCCTCGTCGAGGGCGGTGACGGCGCCCCACCCGAGTCCGAAGCGGATGTCGACATCGGGCGCCAGCGTCAGGCGCAGCGTGAGTGCTGCGTCGATCGCGAGCCCGACCGTCGGGTACGCGCCCTGGAACTCGTCGCCGACCGTGAGCGACGGCGGGTCGAGGGCACCCTCGGCCACGGCGGCCAACGCGGTGGTGACACGGCGGTGCAGCGCGCGCCGGTCGGGGAACGTGCGGGAGCCGACGACGTCACCGATCAGTGTTGCGCGTGGCGCTGAAGACGCCGACTTCATTCTTGCCATATGAAGATAATAACTTCATATTGAGAAGATGAAGCCGGACACTTCACTTCCGTATGGGCCGAGGGAGTCTGTCCTCTGGGGTGGTGCCGCTCACGGCGTGATGTGAGCGGTGGCCGACTGCAGGTGCTCGATTGCCTCGGCCACGATCGCCGGAACCAGGTCGGCACACGACGGCAGGTCGTCGATGATCCCGGTGACCTGCCCGGAGGCCAGCACCCCGGCGTCCGTATTACCCTCGACCAGCCCGGCTTTCAGCAGCATCGGCGTGTTGGCGGCCATCACCACCTGAGCCCAGGTCAGATCTTTGCCGTGCCGCATCGCCATGCCGTCGCGCAGCATCGACCGCCACGTCATCCCGCTCATCTTCTTGAACTTCTGCGCATTGCCGACCGCGGCGGCGAGCCCGCGCACCGGCGATCCGCCCTCCAGCTTTTCGACCAGGCCCGTGCGCAGAACCCGGTGCGGCATGCCGTCGACACGCGTGGAGACGACCGTTCCGTCCAGGGCCGTCTGCAGATAGCGCTGCTTGACGGCGTCGGGCACGGTGGAGTCGGAGGTGAGCAGGAAGCGGGTACCCATCGCGACGCCCGCGGCACCGTAGGACAGCGCGGCGGCGAGGCCCCGGCCGTCGAAGAAGCCGCCCGCCGCGATCACCGGCATCCCGGTATCGGCGACGGCGTCGAGCACCGAGGGCAGCAGCAGCGTCGTGGCGATCGGACCGGTGTGGCCGCCGCCTTCGCCGCCTTGCACGATCACCGCATCGGCACCCCAACCGGCCACCTTCTTGGCGTGCTTGGCCAAGCCCACCGAGGGAATCACCACTACGCCGGCGTCTTTCAGCTTGGCGATCAGGTCGGGCTTGGGAGCCAGGGCGAAGGAGGCGACTCTGACTCCCTCGCGGATCAGGAGGTCGACGCGGTCGTTCGCGTCGCCGGCGTCGGCGCGGATGTTGATGCCGAAGGGCTTGTCGGTGGCGGCTTTGACCTTGGCCACCGCGGTCGTGAGCTCGTCGAGAGTCATCGTCGCCGACGCGAGAATGCCGAGGCCGCCGGCATTCGACGTCGCCGACACCAGCCGTGCTCCGGCGACCCAGCCCATGCCGGTCTGCACGACCGGATGTTCGATGCCCACCAGCTCCGTGAGCGGGGTGCGCAGACTGCTCACTTCACTTCCTTGTCCCGCAGCGACTTCGGATCGATGACCTCACGGAGAAGGCGAAGTTCCTCCTCGGTGGGCAGCCGCGTCGTGTCCGCGTCACCGAGCCCGTGTACCTCGAACGAGGTGTTCTCGGCGACCTGCTCGGCCTCGATGCCGGGGTGCAGCGACAGCGCGCGCATCTGGTGGTCGGGACCGTTGAAGTCGAAGACGCCCAAATTCGTCACGACCCGGAAGACGTTGACGAATCGGTAGGCGGGATTGTCGGAATCGACCTTGTCCCAGCCGATTCCAGAGACGATGTCGACGGACTCACCGAACACCCGCGTCGAGTGGTTGCCCACCCAGTAGCTGGTCGCATGGTTGATGGTGTTTCCCGGCGCGCCCCGCACCCCGAACATCTGCCGTTTCGGGTGTTGCAGCGGGCCGAACGCCGAGAGGTTCTGGTTGCCGTAGCGGTCGATCTGGTTGGCGCCCATCACCACATGGCGACGGCCCCAGGCCAGCGTCTCGAACACGCGGCCGAACGGCATCCACCCCTCGATGGCGGCGGCCGCTCC
This sequence comes from Mycobacterium sp. PSTR-4-N, assembly GCF_022348085.1. Lineage (GTDB taxonomy): Bacteria > Actinomycetota > Actinomycetes > Mycobacteriales > Mycobacteriaceae > Mycobacterium. The sequence goes on from NZ_JAKRFN010000010.1 coordinate 78,278, forward strand.
GATGGCGGGGGTGTCGGCGATCAGCCGGGCCTCACCGTCGGTGAGCACGATGTCGGGCGAGAACGTCAGCCGGGCCAGCCGCGCCCCGACCGAGACGATCGTCGTCATCGGGCTGACCATGATCTCGCCTGCGTCGCGGAACAATTCGGCGCAGGCGACGGCGCACACCTCTGCACGGGTTGCCGAGATCACTGGGCCGCCTCCTGGAATGTGCGCACTGCTGCCTGATAGTCGGATTCGCTGCCGGACAGATAGGTCTCGACGAACGTCGTCCACGTCTCGTCGGAGCCGGCCGCCTCGGCGTAGTGCCGTTGGAACTTCTCATCGCGGCGGTAATCGGGCTCGGCGGTGGTGAAGTGCGCCCCGTTGGGCGCCTCGACCACCGTGTCGACCATCATCCGGTTGATCAGCAGGGCCTGCGGCGGAACGGACTTGACGAGTTCCTCCGTCGAGAGCACCTTCTCGACCGACAGGAACCGGCGCTGCGCCGACATCAGGAACAGATCGTCGAAGTACGGATCGATGCCGGTGTAGGCCGCATTGCCCTGCGCGTCACCAAGATTCATGTGCACGAACGCTGCGTCGAGATTCAGGGCGGGCATCGCGATGAGCTCCTCGTAGCCCTCGCCTGTCAGGTAGGGCGACCGTACGGTTTTGAGTTCGTCGCCCCAGAACGCGCGCACATCGCTGCCGAGGCCGGCGCGGATCGGCAGGAACGGCAGGCGCTGTGCGGCGGCCTGTAGACCGCAGCGGAGCATGCCCTCGTCCATCTCGCGCGCCTCGATGGCACCGCTGGTGCGCGCCTTGGCGAACCACGGATCGTAGAACGGCGGGGAGTCCAGCGAGACGAAGCCGTAGTAGGCACGCTTGACCTTGCCCGCCGAGCACAGCAGACCCAGATCCGGACCGCCGTAGGTGACCACGGTGAGGTCGGTGACGTCGGTGCGCAGCAGCGCACGCACGAAGGCCATCGGCTTGCGCCGCGAACCCCAGCCGCCGATACCGATCGTCATTCCGCTTTCGATGCCGGCCACGGCCTCGTCGAGAGTGGTCCGTTTGTCTGACACTATTTTGACCCCTTGTCCGTGCCCGCGAACGCATCCCGATGTTCGTCGGACACGCCGGCCAGGTTGAGCTCGAAGGTGAAGCCCTGCTCCATCCGGTAGCGCGCGGTGACCGGCTGCACGTCGATGAAGTTCAGCGCTTCCTTGGCCGCACGGATCACCCGGGTGTCCTTGGCCGCGATGTCGCGGGCCACCCGCAGGGCGGCCTCGTCGAGATCGGCGCGCGGGACGACCTCGTGCACAGAACCGAAGTGGTGCAACGTGTTCGCGTCGACGGTCGCGGCCGTGAAGAAGAGTCGACGCATCATGTGCTGGGGCACGAGACGGGACAGATGCGTCGCAGCGCCGAGAGCGCCACGTTCGACCTCGGGCAGCCCGAACTTCGCGTCGTCGGAGGCGACGATGACGTCGGCGTTGCCGACGAGCCCGATGCCTCCGCCGACGCAGAAGCCGTTGACCGCGGCGATCACCGGTACCGCGCACTCGTACACGGCCCGAAACGCCTCGTAGCACCCGCGGTTGGCGTCGATCAATGCGGTGAAGCCCTCGGTGTTCTGCATCTCCTTGATGTCGACACCGGCGTTGAAGCCGCGACCCTCGGCCCGCAGGATCACCACATGCGTGCTCTGCTCACGCCCGGCGGCGGTGATCGCGTCGGCGAGTTCGAACCAGCCCCTCGACGGAATCGCGTTGACGGGTGGGTAGTCGACGGTCACCGAGACGATTCCCGGTTCCACCGTCGCGGTGGTGATCGGCATGCGCAACTCCTGGGTGGCTACCTAAGCAAGCACTTGCTTGGTAGGCTAGCACAGTGACCGACGCCCTCGACAGCGCCATCAGCCTCGCCCTCAGTGGCCGCGTCGTGTTGGTGACCGGCGGTGTCCGCGGCGTCGGGGCGGGCATCAGCACGGTGTTCGCCGAGCAGGGTGCCGTCGTCGTCACCTGCGCCCGCCGCGCCGTCGACGGGTCACCGTTCGAGTTCCGCGCCTGCGACATCCGCGACGACGATGCGGTGGCAGGGTTGATCGCGGGAATCGCCGCCGATCACGGACGGCTCGATGTCGTGGTCAACAACGCCGGCGGATCGCCGTATGTGCCCGCCGCCGAAGCCTCGGCGAACTTCAGTCGCAAGATCGTGGAGCTGAACCTGCTCGGCGCTCTGTCGGTGGCCAACCATGCGAACACCGTGATGCAACAGCAGGATTCGGGCGGATCGATCATCAACATCTCCAGCGTCAGCGGCCGGCGGCCCACACCTGGAACCGCGGCCTACGGTGCCGCAAAAGCCGGCATCGAGAGCATCACCAGCACACTCGCGGTCGAGTGGGCCCCGAAGGTCCGGGTGAACTCGGTGGTGGTCGGCATGGTGGAGACCGAGCAGGCCGACCTCTTCTACGGTGACGCCGATTCGATCGCCGCGATCTCCCGCAATGTGCCTCTGGGCAGACTCGCCCGACCCAGCGACGTGGGCTGGGCCGCGGCATTCCTCGCCTCACCGGCGGCCTCGTACATCAGCGGGGCATCGCTGGAAGTGCACGGTGGCGGGGAGCCGCCGCACTACTTGTCCACCACCACCGCCGACATCAAGAAGTAGAGGAGACAACGGGAATGGGATTGCTCGACGGCCGCGTGGTCATCGTGACGGGCGCGGGTGGCGGCATCGGCCGCGCGCATGCTCTCGCCTTCGCCGCCGAGGGGGCGCGCGTCGTCGTCAACGACATCGGTGTCGGCCTCGACGGGTCGCCGGCCGGGGGTGGCAGTGCCGCTCAGTCCGTCGTCGATGAAATCACCGCTGCGGGAGGCGAAGCCGTCACCAGCGGCGCCAACGTCGCCGACTGGGCTCAGGCCGAGGGGCTGATCCAGACCGCCGTCGATGCCTTCGGCGGACTCGACGTGGTGGTGAACAACGCCGGAATCGTGCGCGACCGCATGTTCGCCAACACCAGCGAAGAAGAGTTCGACGCCGTCACCGCGGTGCATCTGAAAGGCCACTTCGCCACGATGAAGCATGCGGCCGCGTACTGGCGCGCCAAGTCCAAGGCGGGCGAATCCGTCGACGCCCGCATCATCAACACGAGCTCGGGGGCGGGTCTGCAGGGCAGCGTCGGACAGGCGAATTACAGCGCGGCCAAAGCCGGGATCGCGGCACTCACGCTCGTCGCGGCAGCCGAGATGGGGCGCTACGGCGTCTCGGTCAACGCGATCGCGCCGTCGGCACGCACCCGGATGACGGAGACGGTGTTCGCAGACATGATGTCCACGCAGGGGCAGGATTTCGACGCGATGGCTCCGGAGAACATCTCGCCCCTGGTCGTGTGGTTGGGCAGTGTGGAATCTCGCGACGTCACCGGGAAGATGTTCGAAGTGGAAGGGGGAAAGATTCGCGTGGCCGAGGGGTGGGCCCACGGACCGGAGATCGACAAGGGCGCGCGCTGGGATCCCGCCGAGCTCGGCCCCGTGGTCGCGGACCTGCTCGCCAAAGCCCGTCCAGCGGTGCCGGTCTACGGGGCCTGACTCAGGCCGGGTCGCAGATGACGATCGGAATCTTGCGATCTGTGTAGGACCGGTAGTTGGCGAAGTCGGGATACATGGCGTCGAGCTTCGGCCAGTATTCGTCGCGTTCAGCGTCGGTGGCATCGCGGGCGACCAATGTGAGGGTTTCCTTCTTGGTCTGGAAGGTGACCTCGGGATTGGCTCGAAGATTGAGGTACCACATCGGGTTGTTGGCTCGGCCGCCCTGTGAGGCGACGAGCACGATGCGACGGCCCTCCTGGAGGAACAGCAGCGGACTGTCCCGGGCCTCGCCGGATTTGCGGCCGATCGTGGTCAGGATGCCGACTTCGGCACCGCGCAGGAACTTGTTGCCGAGCCTGCCGCCCGACTTCTTGAACAGCCACGTGTTGGCCTTCGACATCCATTTGATCGCGGTGCCGACCTTGGCCGAGTTGAGGCCTTCGATTTGTTTGGGGCTCAGCGGGCGAGGCGGATTGGCCATGGATGCACCCTATCTCGTCAGGAAGGGCCGGATCGAGGCGTTGATGTGGTGGATCTGCGCGCGACCCGCCGGGTCGTCGGCCGGGATCAGGAACGTCTCGTCGATGCGGGCGCCGACACTGCGGCCGCCGAGCTTGGGCTTGGTCGAGAGCTCGAACCGCGCGCGCACCGTGTCGCCGTCGATCGTGAACTCCGGCGTCGACACCTTCTCGATGACGCGATACTGCAGACCCCGATTGAGGCTGCGCCGCAGATGATCTCCCGAGAACCCGGTCTTCAGCCCGACCTCGACCCGGGTGCACCCGCGCGCGAACGGCACGTCGTCGGCCCGGTGGCTGGCCAATGCACTGATGTACGCCTGCGCCGCGGCGATCCGCTCGGCGTCCGGGACGGCCATCAGATGCGCTCGATGATGGTCCCGGTCGACAGTGCACCGCCGGCGCACATGGTGATCAGCGCCGTCGTCTTGTCGGTGCGCTCCAACTCGTGCAGCGCGGTGGTGATGAGCCGGCTACCGGTGCTCCCCACCGGGTGGCCCAACGCGATCGCCCCGCCGCTGACGTTGACCGTGTCCATATCGGGCTCGTGCACCCGGGCCCAGGACAGCACGACGGACGCGAACGCCTCGTTGATCTCCGTGATGTCGATGTCGCCCATCTTCATGCCGGCCTTCTCGAGCACCTTCGCGGTCGACTGCACCGGTCCGTCGAGGTGGTAGTACGGCTCGGCGCCCACCAAGGCCTGGCTGACGATGCGCGCCCGGGGCCGCAGCCCGTGCGCCTTGGCGACGTCTTCGTCCATCCAGAGCACCGCCGCGGCCCCGTCGGAGATCTGCGACGAGGTGCCCGCGGTGTGAATACCGCCCTCCATCACCGGGTTCAGCGACGCCAGGGCCTCCAGCGTGGTGTCCCGCAGACCCTGGTCACGGGTGACCGGTGCCCTCTCGGAGGTGGGCTGCTTGTTCTCGTCGAGCACAGGCGCCTCGATGGGGCTGATCTCGCGGTCGAAACGACCTTCAGCCCACGCCTGCTTGGCCTTGCGCTGCGACTCGAACCCGAAGCGGTCGATGTCCTCACGGGTGATGCCGCGGCGCTTGGCGATCCGCTCGGCCGCTTCGAACTGGTTGGGCATGTCGATGTCCCAGGATTCCGCGCGGATCTTCGACCGATCGGGGCCGGCGTTGGCGCCCAGACCGACCCGGCTCATCGCCTCGACGCCGCACGCGATGCCCATGTCGATCGCCCCGGCGGCGATCAGGCCGGCGATCAGATGGTTGGCCTGCTGGCCGCTGCCGCACTGACAGTCCACCGTGGTGGCCCCGACGTGCTCGGGCAGCCCGGCCGTCAACCACGCCACCCGGGTGATGTTGTTGGACTGCTCGCCGTACTGGGTGACGCAGCCGCCGATCACCTGTTCGATGCCCGCCGCGTCGACGCCCGCCTTGTCGACCAACGCCTTCTGCACCGCGCCCAGCAGCTCGGTGGCATGCAGTCCGGAGAGCCATCCATTGCGCTTGCCGATGGGGCTGCGGGTGGCTTCGACGATGACAGGGTTACCCATGGCGTCAGGCTAGAACACGTTTCATTACTCTGACAAGCGGCGATGCCACTGTGCCTTTTATCTGCGGTAGAGGCATGTTTTACTGGCACTAGAACACGTTGCAATTGAGGAGCGCTTCCCTATGCCAGGCCCGAACACCTGCCCGATCAGCCCCCACTTCGACTTCCTCGACGCGAGCCTGAATCTCGAGCGTCTGCCGGTGGAGGAGTTGGCAGAGCTGCGCAAGTCCGAGCCCGTCCACTGGGTCGACATCCCCGGCGGCACCGGCGGCTTCGGGGACAAAGGCTATTGGCTCGTCACCAAGCACGCCGACGTCAAAGAGGTGTCCAAGCGCAACGACATCTTCGGCAGCTCGCCCGACGGCGCGATCCCCACCTGGCCGGCGGACATGACCCGCGATGCGATCGACCTGCAGAAGGCCGTTCTGCTCAACATGGACGCGCCGCAGCACACCCGGTTGCGCAAGATCATCTCCCGCGGGTTCACGCCGCGGGCGATCGGGCGCCTCGAGGACGAACTACGGGCCCGCGCACAGAAGATCGCCGAGAGCGCCCGCGCCGAGGGCGCCGGAGACTTCGTCGAGCAGGTGTCCTGCGAACTGCCGCTGCAGGCGATCGCCGAGCTGCTCGGCGTGCCGCAGGACGACCGCGACAAGATCTTCCGCTGGTCCAACGAGATGACCGCGGGCGAGGATCCGGAGTACGCGGACGTCGATCCCGCGATGTCGTCGTTCGAGCTGATCACCTATGCGATGAAGATGGCCGAGGAGCGGGCCAAGAACCCGACCGAGGACATCGTGACCAAGCTGATCCAAGCCGACTTCGACGGGGAGAAGCTCTCCGACGACGAGTTCGGCTTCTTCGTGGTGATGCTGGCGGTGGCCGGCAACGAGACCACCCGCAATTCGATCACCCACGGCATGATCGCGTTCTCGCAGAATCCCGATCAGTGGGAGCTCTACAAGAAGGAACGTCCGGAGAGCGCGGCCGACGAGATCGTGCGCTGGGCCACGCCGGTGTCGGCGTTCCAACGCACCGCGCTGGAGGACACCGAGCTGGGCGGAGTGAGCATCAAGAAGGGTGAGCGGGTGGTGATGTCCTACCGTTCTGCCAACTTCGACGAGGACGTCTTCACCGACCCGGACAAGTTCGACGTCATGCGCAACCCCAACCCGCACGTCGGATTCGGTGGTACGGGCGCCCACTACTGCATCGGCGCGAACCTGGCGAAGATGACGATCAACCTGATCTTCAACGCCGTCGCCGACCACATGCCGGATCTCAAGCCGATCGGCGAACCCGAACGGTTAAAGTCGGGCTGGCTCAACGGCATCAAGCACTGGCAGGTGGACTACACCGGGCAGGGCTGTCCGGTCAAGCACTGACGCAGAAGAAGACTCGAGGAGGAGTCGGGTGGATTTCACTCCAGACGAGGGTCAGCAGGCTGTTGCCGACGTGGTGACGTCCGTGCTGGACCGCGACAACACCTGGGATGCCTTGGTTTCCGGCGGCGTGCTGGCGCTGGCGGCTCCGGAGCGCCTGGGCGGTGACGGTCTCGGCCTCGCCGAGATCGCGACCGCGCTGACCGAGATCGGCAGGCACGGCACCGTGAGCCCGGCGCCGGTGACGCTCGCCGCGGCAGCGGTCCTCCTCGGTATGGCGTCGGCGGAGCAACAGGATCGCTACCTCGCCGGCCTGGCCGGCGGTTCGGTGCTCACCGTCGCCCTGAACGAACCCGGCGCGTCCCAGCCCGACCGGCCGGCCACCACGTTGGCAGGGGGAGTCCTCAACGGCGCCAAGCTCGCGGTCGGATTCGCTGCCGATGCCGAATGGATGGTCGTCACCACAGATTCGGGAGTCGTGGTGGTGCGCGGTGACGCCGAGGGTGTCTCGACGACGAAGACGCCGTCGGCCAGCGGCGCCGACGAGTTCGTGGTGACGTTGCGCGACGTCGCGGTCGCCGACGTCGACGTGCTGGCCGGCGTCGACGCGCACCGGGTGAACCAGGTGGTGCTGGCCGCTTTCGGCGCGTTCGCGGCGGGACTGGTGGCCGGCGCGCTGCGGTTGACCGCGGATTACGTCGCCACCCGCGAGCAGTTCGGCCGCCCGCTGTCGACTTTCCAGACCGTGGCGGCTCAGCTGTCCGAGGTGTACATCGCCTCCCGGACGATCTCGCTGGTGTCGACCTCGGCGGCGTGGCTGCTGGCCCAGGGGCTCGACGCCGATGACGATCTGGCGATCCTCGGCTATTGGCTCACCTCGCAGGCTCCGCAGGCCATGCGGCTGTGCCATCATCTGCACGGCGGAATGGGTATGGACATCACCTATCCGATGGACCGCTATTTCTCGTCGATCAAAGACCTGACCCGCGCGCTGGGTGGTCCGACGCACCGTCTCGATCTGGTGGGAGCGTAAATGTACATCGAACTGACCCCCGAACAGCGCGCACTGCAAGCCGAACTGCGCCAGTACTTCTCGACGTTGATCACGCCCGACGAGGCCGAGGCCATGGAGTCGAATCGGCACAACGAGGCCTACCGCGCGGTCATCAAGCGCATGGGTTCGGATGGCAAGCTCGGCATGGGATGGCCCAAGGAGTACGGCGGTCTGGGTTTCGGCCCCATCGAGCAGCAGATCTTCGTCAACGAGGCCAACCGCGCCGACGTCCCGCTGCCGCTGGTGACGCTGCAGACCGTCGGACCGACGCTGCAGGTCTACGGCACCGACGAGCAGAAGAAGAAGTTCCTGCCCGGAATCCTCTCCGGGGACATCCATTTCGCGATCGGCTACTCCGAGCCGGACGCCGGTACCGACCTGGCGTCGCTGCGGACGACCGCTGTCCGGCATGGCGACGAATACATCGTGAACGGGCAGAAGATGTGGACCACGGGTGCTCACGACGCCGACTACATCTGGCTGGCGTGCCGCACCGATCCGGAAGCGGCCAAGCACAAGGGCATTTCGATCCTCATCGTCGACACCAAGGATCCCGGCTTCTCCTGGACGCCGATCATCCTGTCCGACGGGGCACATCACACCAACGCGTCCTATTACAACGACGTCCGGGTGCCGGCCGACATGCTCGTCGGCGAGGAGAACGGCGGGTGGAAGCTGATCACCACCCAGCTCAACCACGAGCGGGTGGGCCTCGGTCCGGCCGGGCGCATCGCCGGCATCTACGACAGGGTGCACGCGTGGGCGTCGAAGCCCGGCTCGGATGGCGTCACGCCGGTCGAGCAGCCGGATGTCCGGCGTCTGCTGGCACAGATCAAGACGATCTGGCGGGTCAACGAGCTGTTGAACTGGCAGGTCGCCGCCTCGGGTGAGACCATCGCCGTCGCCGACGCGGCTGCCACGAAAGTGTTCTCCACCGAGCGGGTTCAGGATGTGGGCCGGCTCGCCGAGGAAATCGTCGGCGCCTACGGCAATCCCGCGGACCCCGAGACCGGCGAGCTGCTCGATTGGCTGGACAAGATGACCAAGCGCAACCTGGTCATCACCTTCGGTGGTGGTGTCAACGAGGTGATGCGCGAACAGATCGCGGCGTCGGGTCTGAAGGTGCCGAGGGTGTCCCGGTGAGTGATCTGCGCGCCGCGATCGACGAGGTCACCGCGGCGGGCCGGAGTGAGCCGCGCCGCGGCCCGGATCCGGTGAACCTCCCGATGATCCACCACTGGGTGGACGCGATCGGCGACAAGAATCCGATCTACGTCGACGAGGAGGCGGCCAGGGCGGCCGGCCACCCCGGCATCGTCGCCCCACCGGCGATGATCCAGGTCTGGACGATGGGCGGGCTCGGCGAGGGCCGCTCCGACGACGATCCGCTGTCGAAGATGATGGCGCTCTTCGACGATGCCGGCTTCGTCGGCGTGGTCGCCACCAACTGCGAACAGACCTATCACCGGTATCTACGTCCCGGCGAAGAGGTCGAAATCCACGCCGAGATCACCGACGTGGTCGGACCGAAGCAGACCGCGCTGGGCGAGGGTTACTTCATCAACCAGCTGATCACCTGGGTCACCGGTGACGGTGAGAAGGTCGCGGAGATGAAGTGGCGCATCATGAAATTCGCGCCACGAGTCACGGACGCACCGGCTGTTCCCGACGATCTCGACCCCGACAAGCTGATGCGCCCGGCGTCGTCCCGGGACACCAAGTTCTTCTGGGACGGGGTCGCTGCGCACGAGTTGCGCATCCAACGCCGCCCCGACGGCAGTCTGCAGCATCCGCCGGTGCCCGCCGTATGGGCCGACAAGGACGACCCGGTCGACTACGTCGTCGCCAGCGGCAACGGCACGGTGTACAGCTACGTCGTCCACCACGCGCCGAAAGTGCCGGGGCGGACGCTGCCGTTCGTGATCGCACTCGTCGAACTGGAGGAGGGCGTCCGCATGCTCGGCGAGCTCCGCGGCGTCGATCCCGTCGACGTGAAGATCGGAATGCCCGTCAGCGCAACATATCTCGACTTCCCAGACAGTGACATCAGCCCGGCCTGGACCCTGTACGCATGGGAGCCCCGATCATGAGCGCACCGACCGTACCGTCCGTCGAGGTGGGTACCGCCTTGCCGGAGCTGGCCCTCTACGCCGACCCGACCTTCATCGTGTCCACCGCCATCGCCACGCGCGACTACCAGGACGTCCACCATGACCGGGACAAGGCCCAGGCCAAGGGATCGAAGGACATCTTCGTCAACATCCTCACCGACACCGGTCTGGTGCAGCGCTACCTCACCGACTGGGCCGGCCCCACGGCGATGATCCGGTCGATCTCGCTGCGTCTCGGAGTGCCGTGGTACGCCTACGACACGGTCACGTTTCGCGGTGACGTGACCGCCGTCGACGGTGACCTCGTCACGGTCAAGGTGACGGGCAGCAACAGCCTCGGGGATCATGTGATCGCCACGGCCACACTGACATTGGGCGGTGCCCAGTGACGGGCGGGCTGTCGGGCCGGGCTGCTATCGCCGGGATCGGCGCCACCGACTTCTCCAAGAATTCCGGACGCAGTGAACTGCGTCTGGCGGCCGAAGCTGTGCTCGACGCTCTCGATGACGCGGGGCTCGCACCGTCGGACGTCGACGGCCTCGTGACGTTCACGATGGACTCCAATCTCGAAACCGCCGTGGCGCGGGCCACCGGCATCGGAGACCTGAGTTTCTTCAGCCAGATCGGTTACGGGGGTGGGGCGGCGGCAGCGACGGTGCAGCAGGCCGCGCTCGCCGTTGCCACCGGCGTGGCCGAGGTCGTCGTCGCCTATCGCGCGTTCAACGAGCGCTCGGAGTTCCGCTTCGGCCAGGTGTCGACGGGCCTGACGGCCAACGCCGATTCCCGAGGCGTGGAGTACAGCTGGTCCTACCCGCACGGGCTGAGTACGCCGGCCGCGTCAGTCGCCATGATCGCGCAGCGCTACATGCACGAATACGGCGCCACGAGCCGGGATTTCGGTGTGATCTCGGTGGCCGACCGTAAGCACGCCGCGAACAATCCCAAGGCGCACTTCTACGGTAAGCCGATCACGATCGAGGATCACCAGAACTCCCGGTGGATCGCCGAGCCGTTGCGCCTGCTGGACTGCTGCCAGGAGACCGACGGCGGTGTCGCGATCGTGGTGACCACGCCGGAACGGGCGAAGGATCTCAAGCACCGGCCCGCCGTCATCGAGGCCGCGGCCCAGGGCGCGGGCGCCGATCAGTTCACGATGTACTCCTACTACCGCGACGAACTCGGCCTGCCCGAGATGGGGCTGGTGGGTGAGCAACTGTGGGCACAGAGCGGGCTCACCCCACACGACATCCAGACGGCGATCCTCTACGACCACTTCACCCCGTACACACTGATCCAGCTGGAGGAGCTCGGCTTCTGCGGCAAGGGTGAGGCCAAGGACTTCATCGCGGATGGCGCCATCGAGCTCGGCGGCAGGTTGCCGATCAACACCCACGGCGGGCAGCTGGGAGAGGCCTACATCCACGGCATGAACGGCATTGCCGAGGGTGTACGCCAGCTCCGCGGGACCTCGGTCAACCAGGTTCCCGACGTCGAACACGTGCTCGTGACAGCGGGCACCGGCGTGCCGACCTCGGGACTGATCCTCGGCTGACGCACGAGCGCAGCAAATTCTGACGCCATCAATGGGTGTAACGAGCAGGGCTCCCGTGTGCCTGCTACGACTGGTAGTTGCGGCATCTTCGACAGGAATTTTCCGAAAGCCGGCATGGCGTAGCCTCAGCAGTCGTACCGACGAGCGAGCCCGTCAACAGGCAAAATAGAGATCGTTTGCTCTGTAGCCAATCCAACCGGTGTTTTCTCATGCAAATACCGGTGTACCACTCGGAAATTCGCGCTTGACGGCAAATTTAGCAAACTCACATAATAAGTGGTGTCAGTGCGTGCCATGCGCATTCGTGTCAGCATCGGGGATCGCATGGGCCGTCGGCACGTGGAAATGGGGGCAGGTATGGGGTCGGCGGTGGATTTCGGCAAACTGGTGCCGACTCGGCTGGGGCCGGCGGTGACCGCCTCGGTACGAAAACGCCGGGCCCGGTGATGACTCAGATGTGGGGCACGCTCGGCAGGGCGCAGTTGCCCGGCGACATCTGGACGCTTCTGGACAACGATGGGGAAAAACCTGGAGAGCTTCCGGTGGGCGCCCCGATCCTTTCGGGCGGCCTGCCCATCGTCGCGCCGCACCGGCGCCGAACCCGCCTCGTCGGACCCTGCACCGCCGACGGGGCGGATCTGGAGTTGCCGGTCGGCGAAATCCTGATCATCGATGACTCTCGGCTCCAGCGCGACAATCTCTCGATCATCCTCGCGGGTGGCGCGGCGTCGAGGCCGATCGCGGCGTGGAACGTCGACTCGCTGAGCGCGGCGCTGGACATGGCTGATCCCGGGTCGCCGTGCATCGTTCTGCTGAATCTGATGACGCACGGGAGCATCACATTGCTTCATCTCGTGCGGGAATTGCGTCCAGCGGCCAGGGTGATCGTCATCGGCGTCACGGAGAGCGACGAGGCCGACGTCATCGCGTGCGCGGAAGCCGGTGTCGCCGGCTACCACCTCCGATCAGAGTCGCTCGGCGAACTCCGTACGCTCATCGCGCGGGTGGCAAACGGTGAATCCCGTTGTCCAACAGTGGTATCGACGATCTTGCTCAAGCATTTGTCGGCCATGGCGGGGCAGCGGCGACACGGCCCATCAGAACCTGACCTCACCGCTCGCGAAATGCAGATTCTCCGCATGCTGGAAGACGGTCTGTCGAATCGGGATATCGCCGAACGGCTTTGCATCACTCTCCACACTGTCAAGAATCACGTCCACGGCATCTTGAGCAAGCTCGGGGTACGCACTCGCGCGGAAGCCGCTGCGTTGTCCCGGTCGCTGCGTTGAACGCTTCCTCCAGGCGAGGGTCTAGGTCGAACCAGAGAGCAAAGATGGCTCTATCGGTCCATGTACGTGAGCCTCCACTCGGTCGATAGTTGGTGAGCGGGACCTCTGAATACTGGAGTGCCCGCTCGGCCGATGAGGGGGATCACATGGTGGGGCGACGATATGCGTCATCCTGCGCCGTAGTCACAATGGGGCGGCCACGGCTGACAGAAGATCAGCGACGCTCAGGGCGTGCACTTGTGGCCGCGTTCGTCGCCGGCGGGCTGGCGGTGAGCGCACTCTTGTACCCGGGTGCCGCCGAGGTGCCCGTGACCGGTCTCGGTCAGGCGCCGTCGCAAGGGGCAGATTTCGTGCGGGGGCTCTCCGGGCGGATCGCCACCATCGCGACGAATGTGACCGCTGCCTTCGAGAAACTCGACCTTCGAGAAGTGCTCCATGTGGTCGAGTTCATCGAAAGGAATCCCGCTGCGCTTCCGCCGCAGACAGTCCTGGCGCTCACCGACACCTACGGCCTCGGAAATGTCATCCATCTGGTGACGGTCGTCGGGGGAGGCGGTGTGGTCGTGCGTTCTCCTGCAGACATCTTCGGCGGTGCCATCGGAGGAAGCGGGGGTGGAGTCCCCCCGTCGGGGATCGACCCGCGAACGGACTGGGCCTGGCTGTGGCAGCTTCTGCTGAGCCGGTTGCCCGCCCACATCGCGACGAGTGTGCCGGCGATGCTCAGCAGCGTGCTGTCTGCGCTGGACCCGGTGAGCGCGCAGACGTTGATGACCGCGCTGACCGCAACGACCGCGGTGCCTGAATCCCTGACGCTGCCCACATCCGTGCCGGCCCCGGCGCCCGCCCCATCGGCTGTCTCCCTACCTGTCGATGTGCCGGGGCCGGTACCCTCGCCGGTGATGTCCGCACCGCCGGCTCCGCCGTCGCCGGCGCCGATCATCGCCGAGACCGCGATACCGCCGGCCTCTTACCCACCTCCACCGCCGACGACGGTGCAGGACCTCCCCTCCACCGAAGACGTGCCACCCCCGACATCGGCGAATGTGCCCACCCCCGAACCGCAGACCGACGACCACATCACTGGGATCGATTCTCCCGGAGAAGATCCCGCCGACAGCACGGTTGATCCCGGCGATGCCGCCACCACGCGCCCGACCTCCAGCGCCGACGAGAACGGGCCATCGGAGTCGAGTCCAGAGCCGAACCGTTCGGAAGGGACCGGCGACCATGATTCGTCTGGTTCATCGGCTGCCGGTGGAGGCAGTTCCCCGTCGTCGGACACGACGGGCGATTAGAACGTGCTCACGTCCGGACTGGGCGCAGATGACGGCCGCCGCCACCAACGGTGAACGGCGCGCTCCCGCGGGCCGAACCGTTCTCGTTGTCGACGACTGCGCGCTCCACCGTGAGGTGTTGGCATCGGCGCTTCTCTCGATGGGTATCGCCGCCATCCGAACCGCATGGGATCTGCCGTCTCTGATCGGCACGCTGGAATCGACGACACCGCAGGTCATTCTGGTGAACATGGCGACCGTCGGGGTGAACACTCTACTGCGAGCTGCGTGCAGTCTGAGTCCGGAAACCCCGCTCATAGCAGTCGGCGTCAATGAGGACGACTCGGATACCATCTTCGCCTGCGCAGCGGCACGCGTGAAGGCGTTTCACACCAGATCTGAGTCATTGGCCGATCTTCTCCTGCTGATCACGCTGGTTGCGCAAGGCAAGGTCGCCTATCCGCCGCAGATCGCGGCAACGTTGATGGGCCACGACACAGCCGTCGCCGGGCGGGGTCGGAGAACTTTGGATCGAGACCTGACTGATCGAGAGATCCAGATCCTCAAGCTGCTCGAACTGGGCCATTCGAACCAAGAAATCGCCGAGCGATTGTCGATTGCGGTCCATACGGTGAAAAACCACGTGCACAGCCTCCTGACCAAGCTGGGAGTCAGTACCCGCGGCGAGGCCGCCGCCCTGTCTCCGAGGATCCGGCCGAACCGGAGATCCAGTCGGGGTACTGGTCCGCGGTCTAGGAAAAATTGGCCCTGACGGTCCATGTACGTCGTGATTGACGAGCCCGATAGTTGTGGGGTGCCCGGCTAGCCGGCCACGGCAGTCACCGGCGACAGGGCGAAGCGAACCGCCGGAACCACAGACGAACTGGCTATCACATCGAGTCGATGTGTGTTTCTCGGGGGAGGAACTGTTGACCACGCAGCAGATCGTTCGGCATTCGATCGTCACCACGCGACATCCTGCGACGCACGGTGTCGAAGACCGCGCCGTGACGGGATCGACGAGCCACCATGTCCCACATTCACGTCTGCTGGTCATCGATGACAGCGCTCTGTACCGCGAGTGCCTGTTGGGTGTCTTGACTGCGCGGCAGTCTTTTTCAGCGCACGGTATGACCTGGGATCCGACGTCACTGATCGCCGCAATGCAGACCACGCGTCCCGATGTCATCCTCCTCAGCGGATGCATCTGTCACAGTGCCGTGCTGATCAAGCAGATCAGACAGATCAACCCGGCGGTGCGCGTGATCGTCACGGGGCTTCCCGAAGAGGACGAGAGCAACATCGTCGCCTGTGCGCAGGCCGGCGCAGCCGGCTTCCACTTGCGCAGCGAATCACTGACCGATCTGCTTGCTTTGATACACGCCGTTGCTGACGGCCGTCAGTACTGTTCGCCGACGATATCGGGCATCCTGCTGCGGCACATGTCTGAGGCGGCCGCACAGCGGCGAAGGCCCGCGCCGAAGGGTTCGGTGCTGACCGCTCGGGAGATACAGATCCTTCACATGCTGGAATCTGGTCTGGCCAATCGTGATATCGCCGACCGGCTCTGCATCGCCGTCCACACGGTGAAGAACCACGTGCACAGCGTCTTGACCAAGCTCGGCGTCAGCAGTCGCGAGCAGGCTGCTGCGCTCGCCCGGAAGATGATTGCCACGGGCGAACTCTCGGCGATCTAGATCCCGATTCAGACCGAAGATCGCTCTCAGTGCTCATGCGACGCGCACCCCCGTTCCTCGATAGTGAATGTGTGATCGGGGGATTAGCTCGGGTTGGGAGTGGGGGATCGCTGATGGTGACATCTCGGGGCGTTGACAGGCCGGCACCGCGACAGATGTTCGTACGGCGAGGAGATCGGTGATGTGCGGAATCATCGCGTGCCGCACCGATCGGTCGGCGGTCGAGTTCCTCAGGATCGGCCTGCGCCGACTCGAATACCGCGGATACGATTCGGTGGGAATCGCGGTCCGGGATGCGGACGGGCAGCTCGTGAGGTTGCGTACCACCGGACGTACGGCTGCGCTGGACCGTCTTCTTGACAACTGGTCTCATCAGCGGTTCGACGGTTGTGGAATCGGCCATACGCGGTGGGCTACGCACGGTTCGGTGAGCGAAGGAAACGCTCATCCGCATCTCGACTGCACCGGTGAGATCAGCGTCGTCCACAACGGCATCATCGAGAACGCCGCCCAGCTGCGGGTCGAACTGCACTCGGCGGGCCACCTGTTCAGTAGCGATGTCGACAGCGAAGTGCTGTGCCACCTCATCGAGGACGAGCGCCTCATCAATGGTGACCTGACACAGGCTGTGCAGAAGGCTCTCGTGCGCGCTGAGGGTTCATGGGCCATCGCGGTACTGGACGGCTCGAGCGGTCGAATCGTCGTGGCGGCGCAGGGTTCTCCGCTGCTCGTCGCACATACCGATCTCGGTGTCTTCGCAGCCAGCGACATCGCGGCAATAGCGGACTGGGCAGGCGAATTCCGAGTTCTCGACGATGGCGATGTCGTCGATCTGTGCAACGACGGGGCATGGTGTGGCGCCGAAGACTCGACCTCGGTACCGACGCTCCGCCGCCGTCTGTGGGCTGGTGGCGATGTGGACCTGACGGGATACGCCGACTACATGTCCAAAGAGATCGATGAGCAACCGGCCATGGCCGAACGGCTGCTCGATGCTACGGCCGACATGATCGCGGACGGAACACTCTGGCGGGAAACAGGACTGCCGACGTTCAGCCGTCTACAGGTCCTCGGATGCGGCACCTCCTTGAACGCAGGTTCGGTGATCGGCAACCTGGTGCGCACGCTCGGCGGCATTCCGGTGACGACGGTCGTCGCCAGCGAGGCGGCGACAGAAATCCCCGAACCCGGACAGCTGTGCCTGGCCATGAGCCAGTCCGGGGAAACGGCGGACGTGTTACGGGCGCTGGAATTCCGCGGCGGCGCACCGGTGCTGGCTCTGACCAACAACACGCACTCCACTCTCGCTCGGCTGGCCGATGCGACGGTGGGATGCTCAGCCGGTCCGGAGATCGGGGTTGCTGCCACGAAAACGTTCCTGGCGCAGGTGATCACCGGTGTGGCCCTCATGATTTCGGCTCTCGTGGCTTCGAATCGACTGTCGTCGGCGGAAGCCGCTGGTCTCGTCGACGAGATGCGCCGCATGCCCGATCAACTGGCGGCGGCCTATGCGCAAGCCCGCCGCGCCGTACCCCGACTCGTCGACGAGTTGGTCGCCGCCGACGGGTTCGTCTTCATCGCGCGCGGCGGCAGTTTGCCCTATGCGGCGGAAGGAGCTCTCAAGCTCAAGGAGTTGACCTACCTGTGGGCCGAGCACTGTCCCGCCGGAGAGCTCAAACATGGACCGCTGGCGCTGATCAGTCCAGGTACTCCTGTGGTCGTCGTGGACAACGGTGAACCGAAGCTGGCCGGCAACATCGCGGAAGTGAATGCACGCGGTGCACGGGTGGTCACCATCGGACCTCCCGGTAGCACGATCCCGATCGAGAGCATCAGGGCCGCGGCCTGGGGCCCCGTCGCGGCGACGTTGCCGCTGCAGGTACTCGCCCGCGACCTCGCGGCGGCGCTGGGACGCGACGTCGACAAGCCGCGCAACCTGGCGAAGTCGGTGACAGTCGAATGACCGACCACACCTGTGCTTCCCGTCGCCTGCGCGCCGTCGAATACCCCATCGAGACCGACGTGATCGATGACTTCACCGCCGCGACCGACGAGGGGCCGGACCGCACCGCGATCGTGCACAACGGGAAGGCCGTCACCTATCGAGAGTTCGAACAGCACGTCACCGAGATCGCATCGGCCTGTCGGCTGCCGCGGGTCGCGGGCGCCGATCGGATCGCGGCGCTGGTCTCCCACACCCCCTCTGCCGCAGCGACTCTGTTGGGCGTGCTGTCTGCCGGCCTCACCTACTGTCCGATCGACGGCGCACTCCCGGCTGAGCGTGTTCGCAGCATGATGTCGGCGCTGCGTGTGGACCGTGTGTACTCGGCGTTGCAGTCGGACACCGTGATGCTCGGCGTGCGAGTCGAGGAATTCCATGCTGTGGACCCGGCCAGGCCCACCCTGTCTCAAGTTCGGCGATCACCCGACGATGCGGCATATGTGCTGTGCACGTCGGGGTCCACCGGTACCCCGAAACCTGTTGTGGTCTCGCGGCGTGCGTTGGGTGTCACGGTGCGAGCGCTGCGCACCCTCTTCGAGCTGACACCGCAGGACCGCGTGCTGCAGTTCGCTTCGCTGGGGTGGGACACCTGCTTGGAAGAGATCCTGCCGACTCTGACCGCCGGGGCAGCTCTCGTCTTCGACGACCGCGTGCACTGCGGGTCCTTTCCCATGTTCCTGAGAGCGGTCGCCGAGCAAGCCATATCGGTGATCGATCTGCCGACGGCGTTCTGGCATGAACTGGTGCGCTTCCTCGACGAGGAGAACGAGGTGCTGCCGGCCTGCATACGACTCGTGGTGATCGGTGGAGAGATGGTCGATCCGACTCGGCTGCGACAGTGGACACAGCTCGGTATGGAGCACGTCCGGTTGCTCAACACCTACGGATGCACCGAGACGACGTTGATCACCCACGCTGTGCAGTTGCGCGGTGCCGGAACCGAGATCGGCGTCGGCGCCTCCGCCGATGCTCCCATCGGAATCGCACTCCCGCATGTCGTCGATCACATCACCGACGACGGTGAATTGCTGATCTCCGGTCCGGGTGTGGCGAGCGGGTACCTGGGGATGCCCGAACAGAGCGCCTCCGCCTTCACTGTCGCTGATCACGGATGCGGACCGATGCGCTGGTTTCACACCGGTGACGTCGTGGTCCGAAACGATCACGGTCTGCTCCATGCGCGTGGTCGGGCGGACGAACAGCTGAAAGTGCTCGGGGTGCGGGTGCATCCGGCCGAAGTGGAAGCCCATCTGCACTCGCATCCGTCAGTGGCCGCCTCCGTGGTGGTCGGCGAAAGGACATCAGCCGGAAAGCGCCTCGCCGCGTACGTCGTTGCGAGACAACCGGTGACGGCGAAAGAACTCAAGAATTACCTCGGTGGTCGACTGCCCGGGCAATTCGTCCCGTCGCGGATCACGTTCGTCACCGCGCTGGCTCACACCCAGAGCGGCAAGGTCGATCGCGCGGCAACCCGCCGTGCCGTCACAGACATCAGCGAAGGAGCCAACCAATGAATTCCGAACACATCGTCGCGATCTACCGACGCGTCCTCGAAAAGTCGCATGTGGACGAGGATTCGGACTTCTTCGACCTCGGCGGGGACTCGTTGCTCGCCACCCGTGTCCTCAGTGCGATCGCACGCGACTTCGGGACCGAGCTGGTCTACGACGACATCGTCGACAACCCCACGCCGCGCGGGCTGTGCGCGCTTGTCGTAGGAGCCGTGGCCTCGTGACTGCACCGGGCGACCGTGTCCTCGTGGTGGGCGCAGGCCTGGCCGGGCTGACGGCCGCCGTCGAACTGAGCAAGGCCGGCGTCGACGTGACGGTGCTGGAAGCTCGCGATCGGGTGGGCGGGCGGATGCACGGAGTGCAGGCCGCACCCGGTGTCGTCGCCGATGGCGGTGCGGCGTATCTCGGCGTCCGGCACACTCAACTGCTCGGGCTGATCGACGAGTACCGGCTCTCGCTCGTGTCCACCGAGATGGTGGGCGACAGTACGTTCCTGATCGGTGACACACGCACCTCCACCGCGGGGCGGGTCCCCCCGCTCGACGCCGTAGCGCTCGGCGGTCTCTTCGACCGACTCGACGAGCTCGTCACCGTGATCGACCCGGATGCGCCCTGGCGTACCCCGGGGGCCGACTTCCTCGACCGCCAGACTGCCGCGAACTGGCTCATCGGGGAGGAGGCGCGGCTCGACGCGCACACCTTCTTCCCGCTCTTCCTGGGCGAGATGATGGCGGCGGACCCGTCGTCGATCTCGGCTCTGCACATGGCGTTCTATCTGAAGTCGGGCGGCGGAATCAGGTATCTGAATGCCTTCGAAGGGGGTGCGCAGCAGTGGCGCATCGACGGTGGCGCCCATCAGCTGTGCACCGCGCTCGCGAGGCGTCTCGCCGGCCGGGTGCGGCTGAACCAATCGGTTCGTGCGATCGATCAGGATGACAGCGGCGTGATGGTGCGGTGCGGGTCAGGCACCGATGACGCGACCACCGACTACTCCGCAGACCATGTCATCGTCGCCGTCCCGCCACTGTTGGCGCAGCGCATCCAGTTTCGGCCGGCTCTCGGCAGGCCCCGCGCGAGCACGGTCACCGCCCCCGGATGTGCCGTCAAAGTGCATCTGGGTTACCCGGCCCCTCTCTGGCGCAAGCTCGGCCGGTCGGGGTGGTCGGTGAGTACCGACGGGCCGCTGCTGTCCACTGTCGACGATTCCCCACCCGACGGATCTGCAGGGGTGTTGACCGGGTTCGTCACCGGTGCAGCGGCATCGGCATTCTCGTCGATGTCGGTAGACGAGCAGCGCAACGCAGTGCTCGCACATGTCGATCGACTCTTTCCCGAGTTGCCGGCTCCGACAACCTGCACGGTCACGGACTGGGTGGCCGAGAAGTATTCGAAAGGGTGTTATGCGGCGCTGTTCGGTCCGGGTGACTGGCTTGCGCTGGGACCGACACTCACTCAACCGCATGGCCGTGTCCACTGGGCGGGTACAGAGACGAGCCTCGAGTTCTTCGGCCTGATGGAGGGCGCCATCAGGTCAGGGCGCCGCGCTGCCGCAACGTTGCTGCAGGCCGCCGACGACACGACCGACTCGCAGAAGGTGTTGACGCGATGACCACACTGGCCGGACCTGAGCACGTCGGCGACCTCACGGCCGTCACCCGTCAGCCGTACTCGTACCAACGCCGAGAGCTGGCCGAACCCGACTGGCGCCGCTACCCGGGATGGGCAGGGGTCACCGAAACCGAGTGGCGAGACCCGCAATGGCAGCGAGCGCACGCGGTCAAGAACATCGGTCAATTGCGTTCCGTCATCGGCGATCTTCTCGACGAAAGGTTCTACGCCGATCTCGATCTCGACCAGAAACAGCGCGCGACCATGTCGATGCTGCTTCCGCCGCAGTGCCTGAACACCATGGCAACGCAGGCTGTGTCGCAACGGAATGCATTCACCGCGGCCTTCTATGCCGATCCGATCCGGAGGTACATGCTGCCGGTGTTCAGCGATCGGCACGCCGAGTGGTGCTCACACCCCTACGCCGAGCGCGACTCGCTGCACGAGAGCGACATGTGGGTGGTCGAAGGCTTGACGCATCGGTATCCGACGAAGGTGCTCGCCGAGCTTCTCTCGACCTGCCCGCAGTACTGCGGTCACTGCACCAGAATGGACCTGGTCGGAAATTCCACACCGGCGGTGACCAAGACGAGGCTCACACTTGCGCCCAACGACCGACAGGACCGGATGCTCGAGTACTTGACGGCAACCCCGTCAGTGCGTGACGTCGTGGTGTCAGGTGGTGACGTCGCCAATGTGCCGTGGCCGCGATTGGAGTCGTTCCTCCGTCGGTTACTGGCCATCGACACCGTTCGCGACATCCGTCTGGCGACCAAAGCCCTTGGCGCGCTACCCCAACACTGGTTGCAACCCAATGTCGTCGACGGCGTCGGTGCGGTGTCGCGGCTCGCCGCCGCGCGGGGGGTCAACCTGGCCGTGCACACTCACATCAATCACGTCCAGTCGGTCACCCCCCTCGTTGCGGCCGCTGCCCGCGGACTTCTCGACGCCGGGGTCAGGGATGTGCGCAATCAGGGAGTTCTGATGCGCGGAGTCAACGACACCACCGAGGATCTGCTCGACCTGTGCTTCGCGCTGCAAGGTGAGGCGAACATCCTGCCCTATTACTTCTACATGTGCGACATGATTCCGCATGCCGAACATTGGCGGACCCCTCTCTGGCAGGCGCAGCAGCTGCAGCTGTCGATCATGGGCTATCTGCCGGGTTTCGCCACCCCGCGGGTTGTCTGCGACGTTCCTTACGTCGGCAAGCGATGGGTACATCAAGCGGTCGAGTACAACCAGGAGCTCGGAATCTCCTACTGGAGCAAGAACTACCGCACCGTGCTCGACGGATCCGACGGTGCGGCACTGAGCCGCGTCTATCCGTTCTACGACCCGATCGACACCTTGCCGGCAGCCGGACGGAACTGGTGGACGCAGAACATGGACGCAGAGGAACTCACCGATGCCGGTACATGAACCCTCCGCCGGGCCGCGGCGGAGGCCGTGTCCTGTGCAGCTCGGCCCGATCACTGCCGAGGACGTCGCCGAGGTCGCTCAGTTCCTGCAGGTGCACCACAACAGGCGTGTGCCCTGGCTCTGTGCCATCGCGGCGGTGCCGTGGTCGGTGCAGGCACCGAATCACGGTTTCATGCTGCGTGACGCGGGGCGGGTCGTGGGGACGTTGTTGGCCGTGTACTCGGAACGTCTGGTGGGCGGTCGAACCGAGCGGTTCTGCAACCTGGGTTCGTGGTGTGTGCTGCCGGAGTACCGCTCGCGCAGTCTCGCTCTTCTCGAGGCGCTGCTCCAACAGGAGGGTTACCACTTCACGGTACTGTCACCCAACGAGGACTCCCAGGAGATCCTCGCATGGTTGAAATTCCGGCCGCTGAACTCGTCAGCGGTCGTCGTACCGCACATCCCCTTGCCCACGCCGTTCCACCGAACGGTGATCGTGACGTACCCGCCCAGTATCGAGAAGCTCTTGCGGTCAACCGATCTCACGCTGTATCGCGACCATGCCCGGGCAGGTGCGGCACATCACCTCGTGATCATGCGCGGCGGCCGCAGCTGTTACGTGATGTACCGGGAGTCGCGCCACACCACCGGGGTACGTACGGCGGTCCTGCTTCATGTCAGCGACGCTGACCTGTTCCTCCAGGAGCTGATTCCGCTGACCCGTCATCTCCTGCTGCGGCACGGCCTGGTGGCGACCGTCGCCGACCTGCAGTTGATCGGGCGCAAGCCGCGCCTGGCCATCGACACGCAGCGGCGACCACGAATGTTCCGGAGCGCCACGCTGTCACCCGAGCAGATCGACGAACTCTACAGCGAGCTGGTCTGCGTTCCGCTGTGAGCTCGGCACATCGGTGACCCGCCGGCACCCACGCGATGGCGGCCGGTGTTGCCGACGATGGGCGTTGCTCTTCGCCACTGTGCCGCCGTCCCTCGGGCGCTGAAGACCGGCGATGGCCGCCGGTCGACACACGGTCCGAATCGGACGAACGACGACGAGGTGCGAGCTTCGGTGATATCCGACCAGGCCGGTGCAGTCTGCAACATTTGCCACCATTTCCGCTCGTGCGGTGCGGCAACGGTTGTCGCGCGTCCGCCACGGTCAGTGAAACCGGTTGTCTCAGAACTAGTCCCAGGATCTATGCCAAAGATGGCCCCGACGGTCCATGTACTGCACGAACCGGGCATCGGATAGTTGAGAGGTGTTCGAGACGTTAGCTGTCCAGTCCGATTCCGGGTCGCTGGCACGGCAACGACGGGGGAGCGTCTACGGAAAGCGTTGCAGCATGCGATCACTGGTCACCGGCGCCGCCGGGTTCATAGGGTCCGCACTGGTCGACCGTCTGCTGGCAGAGGGTCATCAGGTCATCGGAATCGACAACTTCAGCGCCGGCGAACGCAGCAACCTGGATGACGCCTTCGAACGCAACGCAGTCGACCCCGGACGGTTCCGGATGATCAGCCTGGACGTGCAAGCACCCGAATTGATCGGAGTCGTCGCGGGTTCCCGTCCGGACACGGTTTTCCATCTCGCCGCTCAGTCGGATCCGGCCGCATCGATCGCGGATCCGCAGTTCGATGCGCGCAGCAATGTATTGGGAACCATCAATCTGTGTGAGGCGAGCCGGCTGGCCGGTGTCCGCCGCATCGTGTACGCCGGTTGCCAAGCGCCTGTTGCTGCGGGCATGCCCACTTCACCCAACGGCGCAGCCAAGTCGGCTGGTGAGCTGTACCTGCAGGCCTGGGCGCAGATGTACGATCTGTCGCCGATCTGCTTGGCGCTGGGCGACGTCTACGGACCTCGGCAGCGCCCGCGGGGATCGGGAAACCTGGTCGCGGCCCTGGTCTGTGCGATGGTCACCGGTGTCCCTCACGGCGTCCGTCGTGACAACGTGCCTGGGCGCGACTACGTCTACATCGACGATGTCGTGGATGCGTTCCTGCTCGCCGCGGCAGCGCCGATCGACGCTGCCGGCAGCTACCGCATCGGTACGGGGCGCACCACCACCGGTGCGCACCTGTACCCGCTGATCGCTGCGGCGCTCGACGGCACTCCGATGCCGGAGACATGGCTGTCGACGGACACCGCCTCGACTGAAGACAATCGTCTCGGCTGGCAGCCCACCGTCGGACTGTCCGAAGGCATTCGGCGTGCCGTCCGATGGTGGTGCGGTGTGCTAGAACCCGCAACGGGGTCGGTGAACCGCACCGCAGCAGTCGAGTTGGCGGGCTAGCGATGGCAAGTCCAGAGGTCGTCACTCGAGCGCGTGGAACGAAGTTCGTCACCGCGCCGGGGCGCCGTCGCGGCACCGAGCCGACGCTGACCGGCGCCGAAAACCCCGCAGTCGCCGCGGAATCGGCCGATCGGCGGCCTCCGGCAGTGATCGAGCGTCTGCGGTGGCAGCGGCATTATGCGGGTCGTCTTCTGATCGTCGACATCGTGGTCGTCACCGGGACCGTGGTGCTCGCCCAGTATCTGAGATTCAGCAGCTCGGCTTCGACCGAGGTCGCCAGCGGTTATGTGACGGCGTACTCGATCCTGGTCGCGACCCTGTGGTTGTCGGCGTTGGCAGGTTTCCGCACTCGCTCGCCCAAGATCATCGGTACTGGACTCGAGGAGTACCGCCGGCTCTGCGCGGCGTCTTTCGCCACTTTCGGTGCGCTGGCGATCGCAGAGCTCCTGCTCAAGCTGGAGATCTCGCGTGGTTACCTTGCCGTGGCGCTTCCCGGTGGGATCATCGGTCTCCTTCTCGGTCGATGGCTGGGCCGTAAGCACCTGTCGCTGCAGAGGTCGGCGGGGGCCTGCCGGACCGCGGTGCTGGCGATCGGGGACTGCGCCTCGGTGACTCATCTCGCGGCCGAGTTGACCGCCGATCCCGCGGATGGCTACCAGGTCGTCGGTGTCTGCATCCCGGGTTACGACCCTGGTGGCCCCTCGCTCCTGACAGTCGGTGACTGTCAGCTGCCCATCGTCGGGGGCGAGAACAATGCACTGTCGGCGATCGGGTCCTGCGGCGCGGACACCGTCGCCATCGCCGGGACCGGGCAGGTCGGGGTTCCCGCCCTGCGCAGGCTCATCTGGGAGCTCGAACCCATGGGGGTGGACCTGATGGTGTGCCCCGGTGTGATGGACGTGGCACTCTCACGGCTGGTGATGCGGCCCATCTCCGGCCTGCCCCTGCTTCAGATCGAGAAGCCGCAGTACCGCGGCGCCAAACGATTTCAGAAGCGGGCGTTCGACTTCTGCTTCGCGTTGGCGGCTCTGGCCGTGACGTTTCCGGTGCTCGTCGTCGCTGCCGCCATGATCAAGATCACCAGTCGAGGACCGGTGTTCTACAGCGCAGAACGCATCGGCATCGACGGGCGACCCTTCGCGATGCTCAAGTTCCGCAGCATGATCGCCGACGCCGACCAGTACCTCGACGACCTCCTCGCCCGGAACGAAGGCGACGGTGTGCTGTTCAAGATCCGCGACGATCCGCGTATCACACCCGTGGGTCGCGTACTGAGAAGGTTCAGTATCGACGAACTGCCACAGTTCATCAATGTTCTCAAACAGGAGATGAGCGTCGTCGGTCCACGACCGCCGCTGCGCCGCGAGGTCGAGGCCTACGACTGCGACGTACTGCGCAGGCTGCTGGTCAAACCGGGCATCACCGGTTTGTGGCAGGTGAGTGGCAGATCTGACCTTTCCTGGGATACATCGATCCGACTCGACCTGTCCTATGTCGACAACTGGTCGATGATCGGCGACCTCGTGATCATCGCCAAGACCCTGAGAGCGGTAGTGCAGCGCAAAGGTGCCTACTGATGACGACATCTTTCGACCATGAAAAAGCCTTCTTGCCAATTGATCTGATGAAGACCGGTTTCGAACAGACGACATCGGCGAGGAGCCGGACATGAATGCACAAGTGGCGCGCTACATCGATCAGGTTCAGCGGCGCTGGTGGGTGGTGCTGCTGATCCTCGGGGCTGTCGTCCTCACCACCGCGGTGACGGCAGACGACCGCCCGCAGTATGTCGGCAAGGCGCTGCTCGTGCAGTCGTCGCCGGGCCAGAGTCCGGAGCAGGACGCGACGATGGCGGTCGGATACTCGACACTGTTCAACGAGCCGTCGACGACGACCCGGCTCAGGGAGTCGGCGCAGATCCCCGACTCGGTCGAGTTCACGGCGAGCACTGTCGCGGCCAGCCCGATCCTCACGATCGAGGCAACCGCTGACGATCCCGGCGTCGCGCAGACTGCTGCGCAGCGCATGGCCGAGACCTTCCGCGAGGACATCAACTCGGTGCGGCGAGCCGGCTACACCAAGGAACTCAACGACACTCAGCGACAGCTGGATTCGGCACAGTCGCATCCTCAACCCGATGGCAGCATGAACCCGTTGGTGCCCATCCTGCAGGCGCGCCTCGATGCCATGCGCAGCGATGGCGCCAGCCGTCTGCAGGATCTGCAACTGCGCGCCGGCGTGACCAAGACCGATCCGAAGATCGCCTCCCAGCTGCTCTCCGGAGCCGTGGGGGGTGGTTGCCTCGGTGTCCTGGCCGCCCTCGCTCTGGGTGCGCTCTCACGACGGGTGGTGCATGCCGACGACATCCTCGACAAGACCGGCGTGGAACCGTTGGTCGAGATCCCCCGCGGGGGGTCGGCCTCTGCGACCCGCCTGCGGGAGAGCGGTCTTCGCGTACTGGCGAACCACCTGAGCGTGCAGGATCTACCCAAATCCGCGGTCGTGGCGGTCACAGATTGCCGGGGCGCCGCGACCGCACGGGAGATATCGGAGAACCTGGCGAGGTTGTCAGCTCAGCAGGGGCGTCGCACGGTGCTCGTCTACGCCGACAACGACATCGATTGTCCGGCAACCGGTCTCGGATTCAACGATGTGCTGGCCAACAGCAGCCTGGTCAACGATGCGCTGATCGACGGCGCGGTCGACTCTCTCCGCATCCTTCCGGTCGGTACCGTGATCGCCGACCGGTTCTCGCTCATGAGTCGTGAGCGCATCGACGCCGTTCTCGACGAATTGCGCGTCGACAACGATCACATCGTGATCGCGGCCCCTCCTATCGCCGAGATCATCGATGCCGCACCGCTCTTCGCGGCGGCCGACTTCACGCTGATCACGGTGGAGAAAAGGCGGTCGCGCTTCTCCGACGTGACGACGGCTGCGCTGGCGCTGGGCGACGCCCGAGCACACCTCCTCGGCGCCGTGCTCGCCGAAGGAAGCGGCGATCGGCCCGTCATGGTTGGTCCGCGACGATGACGATGTCGTTGGGTCAGGTCGCCCTACTGGGGGCAGTCGCGGTCGCTGTCGCGATCTGCGCTCTGCGCAGCCCCAGCCTCGCGGTGCTGATCCTGATCATCGCGACGTTCCTGCGGTTGCCCTGGTCGCCGGAAGTGATCCTGCCGGTCGAACCCTGGTTGATGGTCTTCGTCATCGTCATGTGCGCGACCGTGGCGTGGATGGTGCGGACGCACGATCGACTTCGCGGTATCGGTGCCGTCGAGTGCGTGATGGTGTCGTACCTGCTGTGGAACTTCTACTCGATGGTCGCTCCCCACGAGTACCCGGCGGTCGATCCACATTCCGGTGAACCGCTGCCGGTACTCCGTTTCATCGTGATCACGACGCTCATCCCGTTCGCCGCCTACGCAGTGGGGCGCTTGACCTTCGACCGCCAACAGCAGGTGCGTGCGCTGCTGTGGACCCTGTTGTCGGTGTCGGCGTATTCGGCCGCGGTGAGCATCATGCCGGTCGTCGGACTGGGCCCATGGGTGTGGCCCCGCTACATCGTGACAGACCCGGCATGGGTCGGCCGGGCCGTCGGGGTGTTCAACCAGCCGGTCGTCAACGGCATGGTGCTGGTACTCGGGTTCGCGATCGCGACGACGTTGGCCAGTCGCCGAGGCGATCCCGGATGGCAGAGGAGTCTGGCGGTACTGATTGCCGTCGCGTGCGGGGCAGGCATATACCTCACCTACACCCGCGCGGTGTGGTTGAGCGCGCTTGTCGTCCTCGTTCTCGGAGTCTGGCTGGCGCGGGGTATCCGCACGGCCTATCTCGGAGTGCTCGCACTGGTGTTCTCGGTGGTCGCCCTCAACTGGTCGAGATTCACCAGCAGTGACCGCACCCGCGGGGGTGTCACCTCGGAAAGCGAGATCGAGTCACGGCTCAACGACATTCAAACGGCGCTGTGGGCCAGGACGCAGGAACCACTCACGGGCTGGGGTATCGGGCGGTTCCCCGCTGTGAACCGGTATCACCACCAGCAGTGGTCGCCGCATGTGCCCTGGATCAGCGGCTACGGGGAGGCGTCACACACCAACGATCTGGGATTGCTCGCGGAACTCGGAGTCATCGGCCTGGCGCTGTGGCTCGGGGTCCTGGTCATGGTCGCGTACCGGTTGAAGGAAGCGTACCGAACGCTTCCCGATGACGATCTGACGGGAAAGCCGCTCGTCGTGATCGGCATCATGGTGCTGACCATCCTGGTGTGCACCGGTCTCACGGTGGACCTGCGCTACTTCGACTTTCCCATTCTGGTCACCTTTCTGATCGTCGGAGTAGCGATCGGCGGGTCAGATCGTGCGGCGCTGAAAGTCCCAGGCGCCGAGATGACGCTCCATCAGCGGACGGCAGTTCACCATGGTTGAGCGCTGCGTACTGTGGGTGTCCACCAGCACCAGGACGCGGGGCGGCGTCGCGTCCTACGTCCGTGCGATGCAGCGGACGTCCCTGTGGGACGGCTGGGGCATTCGGCACATCACCACTCACCGCGACGGCTCTGTCGTCGAGAAGGTGGCGTCGTTCCTCGGGGGAGCTCTGATCTTCCTCGCGAACGTGTACATGCGGCGACCCGACGTCATCCACCTGCACGCGAGCATCCGCGGTAGCTTCGTGCGCAAGGCGCTGCTGCTGTGGATCAGTCGGCCATCGGGAGTACCCGTCGTCCTGCACATGCACGGGTCCGGTTTCCCCGACTGGTATGAGGGCTCGCCCCGGTTTCTGCGGGCATGGATCCGGTCCACACTCGGCCATGCGGGCGCGTTCGTGACGCTCAGTGAGAAGTGGGCTGAGCAAGTTCAGTTGATTGCACCCAGGGCACGAATCAGGGTCATTCCGAACGGAATCGAGCCGGCCCGGCAATCAAGGACACCGGAGCGCGGTGAACCTGTACGCGTGCTGTTCCTCGGCCGTATCGGAGACCGCAAAGGCGCCTTCAGGCTGTTGGACGCGTGGGCCAAGCTCGCGTGTGAGCCCGACTTCGTCGGCGCACAGGGTATTGCGGCTCACCTGACGGTCGCGGGAGACGGCGAGGTCGAGCGGGCGCGGACGCAGTGCCGGCGCCTCGGTCTCTATGACAGCGTCACAGTGAGCGACTGGCTCTCCGAGCGGGAGGCGGCGGCGGTGCTCGACAGATCCCAGATCCTGGTCCTGCCCTCGCGGAGTGAAGGGCAGCCGATGGCAGTGCTGGAGGCGATGGCGCGTGGTCTGTGCGTGGTCGCCACCGATGTGGACGGCTTACCCGAAATGATCGGCGGCGGTTGCGGTGTATTGATCCCGCCTGACGACACCGAGGCGATCCTCGCTGCGCTGCGGAGCGTCGTCTTCGATGCGGATCTGCGACAGCAATGCGGTGCATCGGCTCGTATTCGCGTCCGCGACCGGCTCGACGTCAGCGTCATCGCGGGCAGCATCGACGGTCTGTACCGCGAGGTGTGCCATGAGTGACAGGCCGATTCGAACATTGTTCGTGGTGCCCGAGTTGAAACACGGTGGAGCCGAACGCCACCTGACCACGCTACTGCCACGGCTGGATCGGACGCGGGTGCTGCCCTCGGTCGTCTGCGTCGGCGGTGAAGGCGCGTTGTATGCCGACCTGCGCGCTGCCGGCATTCACTCCACGGTATTGCCTCTGAGGAAACAGCACGCCTGGCGAGCGCTGCGCGAACTCACTGCCATCATGCGGCATCAGCGGCCAGACGTCGTGTCGGTGTGGGGATACAACGCAGAAACGTTGGGCCGCATCGCCGCTCGAGCCGCGGCTGTTCCCCACTCGATCATGTGGGTACACAACGCGACCGAGATCACGGCTCGTGGACTGGTGCAGCGCCTCGTCGACAGAGCGTTGATCCCCTGGACCAGCCGATACTTCGGCGTCGCAGAATCTCAGCGCCCATTCCTGGTCGAACAACGCCGGTATCCCGCCGACCGGATCGAGATCATCTGCAACGGCGTGGATCTGCTGGACTTCGTTGCGGGAACCGATCGAACACCACTGGCCGAGTTCGGAATTCCCGATGGCGCACCGGTGGTGGCCGTCGTCGCGGCGCTGCGCCCGGAGAAGGACCACGTGAATCTCCTGCACGCCGCACAAAGGGTCATCGACAGCGTGCCGAACGCACACTTCCTCGTCATCGGCGACGGCGAGTGTCGCGCGCACCTGTCCGCGTTGTGCGACCACCTGCACATTACGGCGAGCGTGCACTTCGCAGGAGCGCGAGACGACGTCAGCCGATTACTTCGAGCGATCGACGTCTTCACGCTGACGTCGACGACCGAATGCCTTCCGATCGCTCTGCTCGAAGCCATGGCGTGCGGGCGCCCAGCCGTGTGTACCGCAGTCGGCGGAATGACCGAGGTGATCACAGACGGTGTGACCGGATACCTGGTGGCGCCGGGCGATTCCGCGCAACTGGCTGATCGTCTCGTGCGCCTGCTGTCAGATCCCCACGCTGTACACCGCATGGGTCGCGCGGCACGCCGTCGAGTCGAAGACAGCTACGCATTGGACCGCAGCGTCGATGCGACACAGCGGGCCCTGGAACAACTCGTATCGAACCGACAGGCGAACGGAGTCAGAGTATGAAACGGCACATCGTGATTCTCGTGGAGAACCTCTCGGTTCCCTTCGACCGCCGCGTGTGGCAGGAGGCGCGAGCCCTCACCGACGCCGGGTTCCAGGTCACCGTCATCTGTCCGACCGGTGAGCAACAGGACACCGAAACGGAGGTGGACATCGACGGAGTCCACATCCTGCGCTACCCGCTGCGCCCGGCCACCGGCGGACCGAAGGGATACCTGCGGGAGTACAGCGCTGCTCTGTGGCACACACTGCGGCTTGCGATCAAGGTCCGCAGGCAAGGCCGTGTCGACGTCATCCAAGCGTGCAACCCACCCGATCTCCTGTTCCTGGTTGCGGTGCTCTTGCGGCCCGGCGGTACCCGATTCGTGTTCGACCACCACGACCTGGTACCCGAACTGTTCCTGTCCCGCTTCCCGAGCGGAGGCCGAGTGCTCTTCCACTTGACCCGCTGGGTCGAACGCATGACATTCGCCGCCGCCGATGCGGTCATCTCCACCAACGAGAGCTACCGACGGGTGGCAATCGAGCGAGGCGGAATGCGACCCGATCAGGTGGTCGTCGTGCGCAGCGCGCCCGATCTCACCCGCTTCGTCCCCCAGCCGCCCGACCGCACGTTGGCCGCCGGCAAGCCTCATCTGTTGGCGTACTTGGGGGTGATGGGGCCTCAGGACGGCGTCGACTATGCCCTTCGGGCAGTGCGCATCCTGCGTGACGAACTCGGGCGCAACGACTTCCATTGCATCTTCATGGGCGCGGGTGACGCGTACGACGACTTGGCCAAGCTCAGCGCCGAACTCGGAATCACCGACATCGTCGAGTTCCCCGGCCGCGTGTCCGACGAGTTCGTCACACGCTGCCTGTCCACCGCGCAGGTGTGCTTGTCCCCGGATCCGTCGAACCCGCTCAACGACGTGTCGACGATGAACAAGGTGGTGGAGTACATGGCGATGGGGCGGCCCATCGTGTCGTTCGATCTCGCCGAGGCGCGGGTGTCCGCCGGTGAGGCGGCGGTGTATGTGCAAGACAACGACGAGCGTGCGTTCGCCGAAGCGATCAATTCCCTTCTGGACGATCCTGTCCGTCGCGAGCGGATGGGAGACTTCGGACGTCGCAGGGTCCAAGACGAGCTGTCGTGGCAGGTTTCGAGCCGGGTCCTCGTCTGGTTCTACGAACGGCTGCTCGGCGCCCAACAGCGCCCGGTGCCGGTAGGCCGCGGCGTCGCATGAGCTCAGGTCCGATTGTCGCACCGCGACCTGCCATCGACGGGGCGGACCCGACCACCCATCCACCGGGTGACCCCACCCGCAGGAGGAGTCGGGCCCTGACCGCAGTCATCTTCTCGATCGCTTTCGGCGTCTATGCGCTGCTGCCGACACGCAATTTCAACTATGCGGACGACTCACTGTCCTGGGCGTATCAACTGACCCAGCCCAGCGGGCTCATCAACAGCCACCACCTGTATCTGAACGGAATGAGGGTGCTGTACCGGCTGCTGCACGACATCGGTATCACCGTCAATCCGGTCGAGCTGTTGTCGCTCTACTCGGCACTGTGGGGAGCCATCGGACTGGCAGTCCTGTTCTGCCTTCTGGGCCGCGCCGGCCTGGGACCGCAGGCGCTCTGGGGCACTCTGTTCTGTGCGTTCAGCGCCGGCTACTGGTCCTATTCCATCGTCGGCGATGTCTACGTACCGGCGATAGCGCTCATGGTGATCGGCTTCTTCTGCACGTACTGCGGGCTCACCGCGCAGAACCCCCGTCGCACAGCGCAATACGCCGTCGGAGCGATCGTTGCCTTCACGGCGATGATCCTCCATCACCAGGCATTCGCGATGGTCGTGGTCGGCTTGATTCCCGCCGCGCTCCTGATGAAGCACACCGGCGTTCGTAGACGACTGGCCTACGCTGCGGTGCTGCCGATCTCGGTTGGACTGTTGACCTCCGCGTCGTACCTGTTCGCCTATGCGTCCCTGCCCGCGACGCAGCAGCACGGAATCGTGCGGTTCGGCGCCGGGTACGTCGAATCGTTCGATCCGAGGGCCGACCAGAAGCAACTGAACCTGGCTTCTGCTGCCAACATGGCCGTCGGACAGACGCGGGCACTGGTCTCGACCAACGTGGTGTTCCGCAGCCCCGCTGTCGCCGAGGCCGTCGCACACCGATATCCGTATCGCGCCACCTATCCGTTCCCCTACCTGGTTCGCAACATCTCACCCCCGGCCGCCATCGCCATCGGTGTGTCAGCCGCGCTGGCCGCGGTGCTGACCGCCTGTCTGGTTGTAGCAGGACTGTGGGTGGGTCTCAAGGAGCGGGGCCTGATCCTGCTCGTGTCCCTTCCGATGATCCCGCAAGCTCTCTTCTTCGGTTGGTGGGAGGGTATCTCCGACGAGTTCGCACTCTGGACGCTGCCATTGCTCGCGATCATCGTCACGCGCGGCGCTGCGCAGCTGACACGCCCGGCGCGGTGGCTGGGCGTCACGGTCACCTGTCTTTTCGTGAGTACGCTGGCGGGATCGACAAGCCTGTATTGGAACGCGGACAACGACATCGACTTCGTCAACGACCGGTATGTGCACTCGCTGGGAGGCAACGACGTACTGATCGGCTTCGAGGACATCCAATCCGATTTCCGCATCAAACTCGAGGCGCAGCAACGTGGTTTTCGGTACCTCAACTACTTCAACGTTCGTAACCCGGAGCAGAATTCGGCCTTCGACGCAGCTCTGCAGAGATCGATCGCGTCTCACGCCAACATCTATGTCTCGCCCCGTCTGAGCTATCCGCCGCAGAGTGCGGTCGTCTTCAAGCAGTCGACCGAACCGCAATTCGAGACGGGCCGACGCGACCTGCTGACCACGTTGCACAGGATCAGCGGCATCCACTGGCTGAAGCCAACGGTGTTCTCTGCCAAGTACTTCCACGTCGATCCGGGTGCTCCTGCCCCGAACTGAGAGGGATTCGTCATGTCCAGCCTCACGTGGTACGCCGGCCGCGCGGCGACGATGTCGCCGCGGGAGGTGCTCTGGCGCGCCCGACGCCTCGGCGATGCCCTGGTGCTCGGTGACGGTCTCCGCGCACCGGCGGGCTCTGCGTCGCTGCGCGGCGACGGGGATGACTGGGAGATGTTGCGCAAGCGCTTCATCTCGGGCACCGCAGCGCCGGTCCTGCTCGATGAGCGTCGCGCCGCGCACATCGCTGACACGTGCGACGTCGGCGCACTGATCGCCGAAGCCGACAGGATCTGTGACGGCGAACGCTC
Source organism: Mycobacterium sp. PSTR-4-N (assembly GCF_022348085.1). Taxonomy (GTDB): domain Bacteria; phylum Actinomycetota; class Actinomycetes; order Mycobacteriales; family Mycobacteriaceae; genus Mycobacterium. The sequence continues at coordinate 112,962 of NZ_JAKRFN010000010.1, forward strand.
ATATTTCGGGTACGGTCCGACGAACGTCGGCCGTTTCGTCGACTGGAACCACGACCCCATCAGCGGCTTTCACTGGCCAAACCTGGCCGGGAACCGCATCGATCACCGCGTTGCACCCAGCGATCCGAAATGGATCTGGGAGCTCAACCGCCTCCAGCATCTGCCCCTGCTGGCGCAGGCTTGGCTTTTCACCGGCGAAGCGTTCTATGCAGAAACAGCCTTTGCTCATCTTGATTCATGGCTCGACCAGAATCCCGTGGGTACCGGAATCGCATGGCGGGGCGCATTCGAGCCGGGCATCAGAGCCATCTCGATCGCCCTTGCCGTGCAGGGCTTGCGGACGTCACCCGCCCTGACCACCCCCAGGTACCAGCGGCTGGTGCGAATGTTGGACGCGACAGCACGGTACTGCTGGCGTGCCAGGTCGCGCTTCAGCTCGGCGAACAACCACCTGATCGGTGAGCTGAGCGGGATGGTGACGGTATGCCTGTTGTTCCCTGAGGTGGCCGTGTCAGAGGGCGTGCTGGCGCGAGCGGTCACCATCCTGGCTCGGGAAGCGGACAACTTGATCGCTCCTGACGGTTCCGGTGCCGAGCAGTCGGTGTCGTACCAGATCTTCGCTGCCGAGTTGCTCGCTGTGGTCGCAGTACTGCTTCGCCTGCACGGTATGCAGGGAGCCGCTGACATCGTCGCAGCGATCGATCGCGGCGGGACCTATCTCGCCCTTCTGGTCGGCGCCGACGATCCCGACCCCCGGTACGGCGACGATGACGACAGCTTCGCCGTACGACTGGGTGCGGAACCGAAACGGACGGTACGCCAACATCTCGGCGTCGTGGGGGCCATCACCGGCAATGACAGCGCAGTGAGGTACGGGGTGGGCACCCTCACTTCGGCATGGTTCGCGGATGCACTTCGTACTCGCCCACCTGGGGCCGAAGAAACGGCTCGCGCCGTCGTCGGCCCCAGCGGTTACGCCCAGGATGGCGGTCTGGTGGTTCTGCGCAGCGGCCGACGCCGAATCACCATGGACGTAGGCCCGCTCGGCTACCTGTCGACAGCGGCGCACGGGCACGCCGACGCACTCGCTGTCACCGTCGCTGCCGACGGGCACGATCTGATCGTCGACCCGGGGACGGGCAGCTTCTACCGGAACCCAGCCGTGCGCGAGGCCCACCGCGGCACCCGCATGCACGCCACGGTGTGTGTGGACGGCCTCGATCAGTCCGAGCCGGGTGGACCGTTCTATTGGCGACGGCGCGCAACCCCGACGGTGCACTCGGTCGACGTGGGAACCGGTGTCGTCGACGCCGAGCACGACGGGTACCGCCGACTCGCTGACCCGGTGACACATCGTCGTTGGCTCCTCGCGTCGCCCGGTGATCCTGTCGTACTCGTCGTCGATGTGGTCACGGGTCGATCGGAACACGACGTCACCGTGTCGTGGCCACTTCACCCCAGCCTCGGGATGACGCCCGTCCCGGCGGGCCATCTCATCTCGCGCGGTCAGGTGCCGGTGATGGGCATCTTCTACGGCGCGACGGCAACCATCGGGCTCGACCAGGTTCGCGGTGACAGAGACACGAACCTGGGATGGTGGTCGGATCGTCTGGAAAGCAGGACACCGGCCTGGCTGGTCGGTGTCCGAACCCGGTCCGTCCTTCCCGTGGCGATCGCGTCCCTGGTGTACCTGGGCGATCCCGCGCCCATTTCCGGTCCCGTGATCACCTGCCAGACAACGTCATTGACGGTCCGCTGGACTCAAGGCGGCGCTGCCCGCCAGGTGAGCATCGATACCCGCCGCCCCGGCATCCGCAGCGGCGAACTTCCTCAACGATCGAAACGATAGGAAAATCATGAAGGATCCGATGCGTCCCGCGGTCAGTGTTTTCGGACTCGGGTATGTGGGCTGTGTGAGCGCAGTCTGTCTCGCCTCGCGCCGGAACCGCGTCGTCGGCGTCGACGTCAATCTCGACAAACTCGACGCCCTCAGGCGTGGCGTGGCCCCCGTGGTCGAGGAACGTATCGGCGAGCTCACGGCGCAGGTGGTGGCCGCCGGGGATCTGATCGTGACCGCCGACGCCGCCGCCGCGGTGCTCGACACCGACCTGTCCCTGATCTGCGTCGGTACGCCGTCTGCGCCGGGCGGCGGGCTGTCCACCACCGCACTGGAGAAGGTCACCGACGCCATCGGGGCCGCACTGGCCGTGAAGGCAGGCTGGCACGTGGTCGTCTACCGCAGCACCATGGTGCCCGGCACGTGCGAGGATCTGCTCATCCCTCGCCTCGAAGCGGCGTCCGGAAAGCGTGCCGGCATCGATTTCGGAGTCTGCGTCAACCCGGAGTTCCTCCGGGAGGGTACGAGCGTACGCGACTTCTTCGATCCGGCGAAAACCGTTGTCGGCACCAATGAGTCGCGCAGCGCCTCGATGGTGCTCGGGCTCTACGACGAGCTGCCCGGGAAGCGGTTTCAGGTGCCGATCAGAGTTGCCGAGATGGCGAAATACGTCGACAACAGCTTTCACGCACTCAAGGTCGACTTCGCCAACGAGATCGGAGCGATCTGTTCGGTGTTGACTCTGGACTCCTATGACGTCATGGAGATTTTCTGCACCGACACGAAACTGAACATCAGCACCGCGTACCTCAAACCGGGCTTCGCTTTCGGCGGATCCTGCCTACCCAAAGACGTTCGCGCACTGACTCACACCGCGCGACAGAATGACCTCGACGTCCCGCTTCTGGCCAATCTGCTGACCTCCAACGAAAGTCAGATGCGCCGCGCGGTCGACTTGGTGCTGGCCGCGGGCCGTCGCAAAGTCGCGATCTTCGGTCTGTCCTTCAAGCAGGGCACCGATGACCTGCGTGACAGTCCACTGGTCGAACTCGCCGAGCGTCTCATCGGCAAGGGTTTCGACGTCAAGATCTATGATCCGACCGTCGTGCTGTCCCGCCTGACGGGCGCGAACCGCCAGTACATCAGCGAGCAGCTCCCTCACATCGGGGACCTGCTCAGTGACGACGCGGGCGCGGTGTTCGATCACGGCGAGGTCCTGATCGTCGGATCGCGCCGACCGGAAGTCGTCGAGGTGATCGAGCAGGCCGGATCCGACCGGTACATCGTCGATCTCGTGCGTCTGCCTGCCGCCGCGACGCTGCGCGGGACGCCGAACTATCAGGGGATCGGGTGGTGACCATGAACAGCCTGTCTCTCACCGACGCGTCGAATACCCGCCCCCGACGCCGGTCCCGCCCGCTGGATGCGGGCGGGACCGGTGTGCCGGGCCGGCGCTCGGGTCTGCGGGTGCTGATGATCGGTCCCTACCCGCTCGAACCGGGGCGTGTGCGCGGCGGCATCGAAGCGGTCACCAGCGTTCTCGTTCCGGCGCTGGCAGAGCGGGACGATGTCGAGAGCATCACCGTGGTGCGTTTTCACGACGGTGACGCGCCCGTGCCCTTCCGTCGGGAGGGGGACAAGGTGGACGTTCACTACGTACGCAGTCAGCGGTGGTTACGCACCCTCACCGGCTCCTATCTCGACCTGTGCAGAGCACGCCGACTGGTACGACGGCTTCACCCAGATGTGGTGCACGGCCAAGAGGTCGGATTGAGCGGCGCCATCGCGCTGCGCTGCAGCCCGAAGACCGCGGTCACTGTCCACGGGCTCCTGCTGTCCGACATGAGCTCTGAGGGGCACGGCATGCGGTGCCTGCGTCGAGTTCTGCGGGACGGCCTCATGCGCAGAATGCAGCAGTCGGTGCTCCGCCGCGCGAGACTCGTCATATCGATCTCGAATTGGGATGCGAGGATCCTCGACGTACCCATGCAGGGCGAACGGGTGCTGATAGCCAATCCGATCGGTGGGGAGTTCTTCAGCCTGGCACCATCGGGGCTCACACGACCCCACATTCTCTACGCCGGGGTTTTCACCGAGCGCAAGAATCCGATCGGAGTCATCAACGCGTTCGCCCTGGCACGGGCGTTCGTGCCGTCAGCGACGCTGACGCTCGTCGGTCCCCACCCTGACCCCGATTACCTGCGAGCTGTCCGCAACAGGGTCGAGGATCTCGGCCTGCGCGGCTGTGTCGAGATCGCCGACCTGGTCGGGGTCGAGCGCATGCGCGAAGAGATCGCTGCTGCCCGAGCCGTGGCACTGTTCTCTCGGGAGGAGAACGCCCCTACGATCCTGGCCCAAGCCATGGCGGCCGGCAAGCCCGTGATCGCGAGCCGCGTGGGTGGGGTGACCGACATGGTGAGCGATGACGAGACGGGCTTCCTGGTCGACCCTGACGACGAGCCGGCACTCGCCGACGGGATGGTGAGGCTCCTCGGCGATCAGGCCCTGGCTCTACGGATGGGTTGGCGGGCACATGAGGTCGCCGTCGACCGCTTCACGGCAGCGGCTGTCGCGGAGAAGACCGTGGCAGCGTATCGAGAAGTGTTGTCGTGAGGGCGAAATGATGACCAGCATCGACGAACTGGCATCGAAACTGTTGTGCGCCAGCGGGATGGCGGCAGTGGCCCGCCGGATACACTCCCGTCAGCTTGTCATTCTCATGTTCCATGGCGTGGAGGCGGAGCCACCCAGCCCTCCGTGCGACTGGGTGATCGACGCTGCGGCACTGCGGCGAAACCTGACGTGGCTGCGCCGTCGCTACCATGTCCTGCCGCTTGCAGAGGCGCTCGAGCGGCTCGGTGACGGATCGCTGCCGCGGCGGGCCGCGGTGGTGACCTTCGACGACGGCACAGCCAACCTGCTGACCCATGCCGCACCCGTCCTGCGCGACCTCGGTGTGCCGGCAGCGGTGTTCCTCGCCACGGGTCCCATGGGCACCGCGGAATTGCTGTGGGCTGACCGCCTGTGGTTGGCATTCGCGCAGACGACCCGATCCGAGGTCGACCTCTCCTCGTTGGGTCTCGGGACACGCCCCGTGACGGCAGACATCGACCGCGCCGCCGCACGCGATGTCACCATCGCGCGGCTCAAGGAACTGCCGGATGCGCAACGTCTCGCCGAAATGCGGACCGTCCTCGAGGCTCTCGGTCAAGACTGCGCCGCCGGCGGTGAGCTCTTCCGACTGCTGTCCTGGCCGGAGGCCGGTGATCTCGCCTGCGACGGGCTGGTGAGCCTGCACCCGCACAGCGTGACGCACCCTATTCTCGCGCGCTGCGACGACGCCAAGGTGGAATTCGAGGTCGCAGAGTCGTGCCGGGCATTGAGAATCAACACCGGTCGGACGCCGACGATCTTCGCCTATCCCAACGGCGGCGAGCAGGACATCGACGAACGTACTCGGCAAGCACTGGAGCGGAACGGTATCCGGTGGGCGCTGTCCACCATCGAAGGGTTCGCGGACTCCGGATCAGATCCCTTCCTGTTGCCCCGGATCGGTGTTTCGCCGCATCAGACTTTCCCGCAGTTCGTCCGCAGAACATCGGGCCTGGCTCTGCGACCACGCCGCCGGCGCAGATCCGGCGCGCGACGACGCACCGCGGACCATGGCGGACCGGAGCCGGCGCTCGCCGTGACCGGCCACAAGTCGTGGAGTGGGCGGACGTGACGACGCTCATCGTGACAGCGACACGCGTGGACACCATGTCCAACGGAACCGATCTGAGGATCGCGCAGCTCTGCGCGCTCATTCCCGACGAGCGGCATCTGTTCGTAGCCCCGCTGCATTCTCCTCCTGAGCGACCGTCGACGATCGACCGATCGACTCTGTTCACCAGTGTCACCGAGTGCGGACCGATGCTCACCGGTCCACTCTCACCGCGCCGGCACTTCCGCCTCGACGATCTCCACTATCTGCGGCACAGTCGGGCCAGAGAATTCGCCGCCGTACGGCAACGACTCGAAGCCCTGATCGTCGAGTACGCGATCTCGCAGATCGTGGTGTTCGGGGAGGAACTCGTCGAATTGGTCGCCGACATCGACGTCGAACACGCCGTGCTCGACGTCTGCGACAGCATGGCACTGCGGCGCAGCCGCGCCTTCGGATACGCCGGCGGCTTCCGTAGCCGACGGTGGCAGGACGCAATCGATCTGATCCGGGCCCGCCGCACGGAAGCGCGGCTGCCGCAGCTGTTCGACCGGGTGGTCACCGCCAGCGACGCCGACACGACGCACATCATCGCCCTCAGCGGCACCGCGTCGAACGTGCAAACCGTGCCCAACGGCGTCGACGAGAGCTATCTCGCCGCGATGCCACCGCCGGCGGACCGCCGCGCCGTGGTGTTCTGGGGCAACCTGGACTTCGCGCCCAATGCGGATGCGCTCGCGTACTTCTTCGACGACGTGTGGTTCCCCACATTGCGTGATGCCGCGGTAGCTGTCGAGGTCGTGGGACGCAATGCCCCGCCGTGGTTGGTCGAGCTCGCTGAACGCGAACCTCTGGTTCGGCTGGCTGGTTTCGTGCCGGACCTGCGATCCACGGTGTCGCGCTACCCCGTGATGATCAACCCCATGCAGACCGGAAGCGGGGTCAAGAACAAGGTGCTCGAGGCCTTCGGTCTCGGTGTCGTGGTGGTCTCGACGCCCCTCGGGGTCGAGGCGCTCAGTGCGGTCCGCAATGGGAAGCACCTCGTCATCGCCGAGGAGAGCCGGGAGTTCGCCGCGGCGGTGCTGGAACTGCTCGATGACGCGGACTGCCGACTTCGATTGCGCACCAACGCCAATGCACTGCTTCACGAGCATTATCGCTGGGACGTGGTCGGTCGACCGTGGCGGACCATGGTCGATGGGGGCGATGTCACCGCGGGACGAGGTCGACGGTGACTGGCACCTCCGGGGCTGATGTCGACACGCCAGATCTCAGCGGGCCGGGTTCGATGGCGGGCACGCTGCGTCGCGGTGCGGCGATATCGACGGCGATGCTGGTGTTCACCCAACTCGTATCCCTCGTTCAGACCCTCGTCCTGGCTCGGCTGCTCTCGCCGGAGGAGGTCGGCTGGTTCGCAGCCGGTACGGTGCTTTCCAGCTTCCTGATCACATTCGCAGAGGGCGGACTGGCCAATGCACTGGTGCAACGCGAGGGCAGGCTCCACGACGCGACGGTCACGGTGTTCTGGGCGACCTTGTCGACCGGTCTGGCATGGGCGCTCGTGGCGGTGGCCTGTGCGCCGTTGATCGGAAGACTGTTCGGGAGCGCGATCGTGGGATCGATCTGCGCCGTCTCGGCGGGCTCCATCGTCTTGCACGCCTTGACCTATGTGCCGGATGCCCTGTTGCAACGTCGCTTCGACTTCCGGGCCAGGTACATCGTCCAACCCGTCATCGTGGTGACCTTCGCGGTCACATCGGTGACGCTGTGCGCCAACGGCTTCGGCGTGTGGGGTCTGGTCATCGGCTCCTACTGCTCGGTCGCGGCCTGGCTTGTCGCGACGTGGACCCTGGCCGGTTTCCGCTCCGTAGCGCGGGGGCGCCCCTCGCTGGCGGTGTGGCGGGAGTTGACAGCCTTCTCGCTGCCGTTGGTCACGTGGACGATCGTCAACCGGGCCAGGGACATGATCGAGACGGCCATCGTGGGAGGTGCCCTGAACCCGACCGCGTTGGGTTTTTACCGCTACGGTCGCCGGCTGGGTGCTCTGCCGGAGGTCGCGGTGATCGACGTCGCATCCTACGTGTTGTTTCCGGCCTTCTCCCGGCTGGCCGGCGACCCGGCGCGGTTGCGTTCGGCGTTCCGCCGTGCCCTCCAGGTGCTGTGGTGTCTGACCCTGCCGGTCGCCTGCTTGATCATCGCAATCGGGGAGCCTGCGGTGGTGGTGCTGCTGGGCGAGAAGTGGAGGGGCGCAGGCGTCATGCTCGTGGCGCTGGCCGGGATCGGACCCGGAGTGGCGATGATGGCCGTCGGCATGGAATCGATCAAAGGTGTCGGGCGCACTGCGCCCCTGCACTGGGTGACGATCGTCAGCACGGCACTCGGCCTCGGACTGCTGTTCGCTCTGCTGCCCCTGGGCCTCGCCGGAGTGGGCCTGGCCCTGTCGTTGTCAACGCTTGCGGCAGGATTTCTCAGCCTGCTGCTGGCGCGTCGGCCGGTCGGCCTGACCATCGGCGAGCTCGTCCGCTTGCTGGGTCCACCGGTATTGGTGGCAGCTGCGCCGGCCGTCGGCGTCGGCCTCATCGAGCACCTGCTCATTCATGTCGACGAGCGCACGGTTTTCGTTGCCGCGCCGCTCCTGGCTCTGGAGGCCGCGGGATACCTCGCTCTCTGTGCGGTCGGACTCTCCTGGTTCGTTCCCTCGGCGTGGCATGAGATCTCCACGGTCGCACGTCAAATGCGGAATCGAAGCGCGTAGATCGGTGAAAGGAACTGCCATGGCGCAATGTCGCAGGATCTCACTCGTCGCACTGGTCACGTCTCTGGCGGTCATCGCGGGGTGTGTGAGTGGACAAGCGCTGCCGGAGGCTGCGTCGCAGACGATGTTCACCGGCGACTACTCGACGGGTGACTTCAGCCAGTGGTCGAGTGTGCAGAACAAGTCATTCAACGGACCCGGGGCAGACTACCGGCCGACGTATTCCGCCACCGTGGTCAACGATCCGGTGAAAGGGCGGGCGGCGCGATTCGAGGTGCGGGCAGGAGACTGGCCCGGCTTCGCCGGAGGGGAGCGCTCGGACGTCGGTTCTGACCAGGGTCAGACAGGCGGTACGGAGGGGCAGGTCCGGTGGTACCGCTTCTCCACGATGTTCGATCCCACTTTCCCGCAGAACCACGCCGATCTGGGGTGGGGCGTCACGAACGGATGGCATCCCGACTCCAGCGTGGGGAGTGCCGGGTTCGAGTGGGGTGTGGGCGCCAGGAACGGCTTCTGGTCTCTTGTCGTCGACGAGCAGACCCGCCCGGGGGTGTACGTGCGCGATTACACCGTCTTCGAGACGCCGTTGGACGTCGGCAGGTGGCATGACGTGATCATGCAGGTGAAGTGGTCGACCGACCCAAGTGTGGGGTGGATACGTCTGTGGCACAACGGTGTTCGTCAACTGTTCGCCGGCGGCTCGGATACCCTCGCGCTGAGCACGCTGGTCCCCGGTTCGACGAACTGCTATTACAAAGAGGGTTACTACCGAGAAGCCATGCAGCCCACAGGAATCGTGTACCACACCGGGTTCCGGGCGGCCATCGACGAGAATGGACTGTGATCCGTAGACGATTGCCGCTCAGCTCTGCAGGACCAGACTCGCCGGCTCGGCTCCGTCGAGGAAGATTCGCGCCCAGACGTCGAGCGTGAGGACGCTCCAGAGCTCCTTGCCGAAGTCGTAGCGACCGGCGCGGTGCAGTGCGAGAGCATGCCGCACGCGGTCGGGGTCCACCAGCGGGTCAGGCCGCGCTTCGGGCCCGAGTGTGAGCCGCTCCAATGCATCTCCGAGCCCGCCGCGAAACCACGGTCCGATGGGCACCGCAAAACCGATCTTCTTGCGCGACAGCAGCTCAGCCGGCAGGCGCCGGCTGGCGATCTCGCGGATGACGATCTTGGTGCGTCGCGGCGAGACTTTGAGTTCACCGGGGAGGCGAGCCGCGAATTCGGCGAGCTCGTGGTCGAGCAGCGGCATCCGTCCCTCGATGGATGCCGCCATGGTCATCTTGTCGCCCCGGACGAGAAGGTTGTCCGCGAGATAGCTCTCCACGTCCAGCGCCAGCATGCGATCGAGGGAGCTCATGGTGGGGTCGATGTCCGCCAAAGCAGCTGCCAGCGGGCGCAGGTCGTTGTCCGAGAGCCCGGCCACGGGGTCGGCGCCGAACCACGCCGGCCATCGATCGTCAGGTGTCCTGGACGCCAGAGCTCTGAGTGCCATTCGAGCCCGGCGCGGTAACCGATGCCACGCGGCCAGGGTGTTCAGCCGTTCTTCGCCGAGGAGGGCACGGGCGGGCGACCCCGCGCGATGAAGCAAGGCGTCAACGCGATACTTCGGATAACCACCGAACAGTTCGTCGCCACCCTCCCCGGACAGGACCACCGTCACGTGTTCCCGTGCCAGGCGAGACAGCGCGAGCAGCGGGATCTCGGACGGTTCGGCCAACGGTTCGTCGCGATGCCAGATCGCCTGCGGCATGAGCCGAAGGAATTCGTCGGGCCCGAGTCGCGTCTCGTGGTGGCGGGTCCGCAACGTCTCGGCCGTCGCGCGGGCGGCTGCCAACTCGTCGCCTGCCCAACTCTGGTCGAAGCCCACCGAAAAGGTCTGCACCGGCTCGTCGCAGAGCTCCGACATGAACGACAGCACGGTGCTCGAGTCCAGTCCGCCGGACAGGAAACACCCGAGCGGCACATCGCTGACGAGGCGACGCTCGACGGCCGTGCGCATCAGACCCTCCGCCTCGTCTGCGGCCTCGCCGATGGTGATCGTCGGTTTCTCGTCATAGCGCAGCCGCCACCAGCGCTCGATGGACAACCCGTCATCGCCGATGATCATCTTGTGGCCGGGGGGAAGTTGCCGGACGGATCGGAAAAGGGTCCGCGGGTTCGGGACGTAACGCAGAGTCAGATAGGCCTGCAGCGCTTCGTCATCCACCTCTGCAGAAACACCCGCGGCCAGTAGGGCTTTGATCTCCGAGCCGAAGACGACCTCACCGCCGCTGCGTGAGTAGTACAGCGGCTTCTTGCCGAAGCGGTCGCGGGCCACGAGGAGCCGGCGACGGTTGTCGTCCCACAGCGCCACCGCGAACATGCCCACGAGTCGATGGAGCACGTCATCGCCCCACTGCTCGTACCCGTGGACGAGAACCTCTGTGTCGCAGTGAGTTGTGAATCGGTGGCCGTGGCGCTCGAGCTCGGTCCGCAGTCCGCGAAAGTTGTAGATTTCGCCGTTGAAGACGACGGCGACCGTGCCGTCCTCGTTGAAGATCGGTTGGTCGCCGCCGCGCAGGTCGATGATCGCCAACCGGCGCATTCCCATCGAAACCCGATGTCGGTGAAAGCTTCCGTCGCCGTCGGGGCCACGGTGCACGATGGTCGTCAGCATGCGCTCGAGTCGCTGCGAGCGCGCGTCGAGCTCACCGTCACTCCAGATGCCGCAGATGCCACACATCAGTGGCCACCGCAGCGTGATGTTCCCCCTCGAGGTGTTTCCCCCACACCGGGATTCTGTCAAGCTTCGATGGCCGGCGCCACGCCTCGACGCGTATTCGATGGCCTTGATGCCACGCCGAACGGTCCTACACCGCGTGCGGAACGTCATCTAACCTTGACGGAATGAGTTCCGACGCGCCGCAACCCGACGACGAGGACACCGGGCCGCTGCAGATCGGCTCGCCTGTGCCGCCGTCGGCGCGGGCGGATCGTCGGTTCGATGCCCCGCTGTCGGTGAATCCACGGCCCGTGCACCGCAACAACCGGCCGTTGGTTCTGATTGCGGTCGCCACCGTCGCAGTGGTCGGGCTCGGGGTCCTCGCGTGGCTGTTCTGGCCGTCGTCGCAGGGCTCGGATGCCGCGGACGGTGCTGCTGCGGCGACGTCGCCGACGGAGACTCCCGAACAGGCGCAGGCACGGTTGATGCGGATGCTGCCGCCGGGGTACGCCCCGGACTCCTGTGAGACGGTGGTGCCCGCGCAGGGGGCACTGGCCCAGGTCAGCTGTGGCCAGAACACCGATGCCGGTGGTCCGCTGACGGCCACCTACACGCTGGCTACCGACAAGGCTGCCGCCGAGGACCTGTTCGACAACATCGTGGCCACGTCATCGGTGGTCGATTGCCCGGGCAACATCCAGTCGCCTGGACCGTGGCGGCGCAACGCGACCCCGCAGCAGACAGCGGGAACGCTGGTGTGCGGATTCCAGCAGAGCAAGCCGACGGTCGGCTGGAGCACCGACGCGAACCTGCTGATCAGTCAGGTGCAGTCCGGGCCGACGGGCCCCAACATGGTCCAGCTCTACACCTGGTGGGCATCGCACTCCTAGCGGAGTTCGCGGCCCACCAGGTGAGGTGCTGTCAGGACGGCGGGGGCACCACGACGGTGGTCGTGGCCGGGCTCTGCATCGGTGCGGGGGTACCGCTGCTGCCTTCGGGCAGCGGGGTGCCCGAACTGCCCTGAGGCGCCGGGCTCACTGCGGCGGGTGCCGGCGCCGGAGTGGCCGCGGCGGGCACCGGAGCGGGGCTGGCCGGAGCCATCTCGGCGGGCATCGGAGTTCCGGCCTCACCCGCCGGCAGCGGTGTCCCGGCGCTACCCGCAGGCAACGGAGTGCCCGAGCTGCCCTGCGGCAGCGGTGTGCCCGCGCTGCCCGCAGGCACGGGGGCGGGCGTCTCGGTGGCCGAGGCAGGAGCTGCGCCCGGGGTGGGCGGCGTCGACGTGGTAGCGGTCTCCGGGGTGGCCGTCTCGGCGGCGCCGGAGGACGTGGAGCCCGACGATGCAGGGGCGCTGTAGCCGCCCGTTGCGGGCGCCGGCGGTGGCGGCGGGGGCTCCACCCACAGCAGCAGCTGGTCGGGACCGCCGTCGGAATAGAAGACGCTGTCGGGCTTTTCACCTGTCACGTCGAAGTAGATCTTGCCGGTGGTCTTCTCGCCCTGCGCCAGCGTCGAGGGGTTCACGCCCTGAGGTGTGGCCACGGTGAACAGCACCCGGTAGGTGTCACCGTTGCGGGCGCGCGCATTGAGATTGGACACGATGGGTGTGACCGACCCGGCGATCGCTTCGTCGGTGGCGGTGGCTTCCCACAGCGTGCCGACGGGCTGATAGGGGATCATGTCGCTGCTGGGCTTGAGGCCGGTGATCGTCCAGTGCTGCACGACGTTGCCGTTGACGAGTTCACCGGGCTGGCCGAGGTACTGCACCTCCGCGTCAGCCGACGCGATCGGTGCCCCGGAAACGCCGATCGCAGCCGCTGCGGCGGCAGCGATCACTGCGGGCTTGAATTTCACTGAATTGTCCTCCCGACTTTCTTTGAGCGAGCAGCGAGATACACCTCACGAGCAACCTAACAGCTCCCAGAAGCACCCCCGCGCACCAATTTGTTCGATGAGGTGGCTTCGGCCTTAGCGGACAGTCGAACTGAGCTGGCGGCATCGAGCGCAACGGGCATGCCGACACGACCGCGAGCAGCAAATCTCGTGATTGACGTCGGAACGGGCCCCCGACGGACTATCGTCCCCGGCTGACGGGGATTTCGATCACGAACAGGGGATCATTTTTCATGGGCAAGCACTCCAAGAGCGGCGCACGGTCGATGTCGGTGCGCACCTATCTCGCGGCGGGGGTCACTGCGGGCGTGACCAGCGTCGCGATGGCCGGCATCGGCACGCTGATGCTGGACTACGACGCCGCGCCGGCGCAGGTGACGCATCAGATCCAACTCGTGAACGACGAGCACGTGCTGTGGTGGGCGCAGGTCGGCCATAAGAGCAAGAAGGTCAACGCGGCCGACGCCCCGAGCGCCCCGGTGAAGCCTGCGCTGCGGCCGATGATCGGTGAGGGCGGCTGGCTCTATGGAGACGGTGTCGACGCCGCCGCCGACTGCACCGGCGCCGCGTGCAACGGCGGCGACGCCGGTCTGCTGGGCGGCAACGGCGGAAACGGGGCCAATGGCGGCTCCGGTGGAAACGCGGGCAAGTGGTTCGGCAACGGCGGTAACGGCGGGGATGGTGTCGACGCGGCCGCTGACTGCACCGGCGCTGCATGCAACGGCGGCGCCGGCGGCGCGGGTGGCGCCGGCGGCAAGTTCGGTGGCAACGGCGGCAACGGTGGTAACGGCGGCAAGGGTGTGAACAACACCGCCAACGTCGTCGACGACCCGGCAACCAAGGACAAGGACGAGTCCGCCGTCAACAACGCCTTCGGCGGTAACGGTGGTGCCGGCGGCTCCGGTGGCCGATGGGGCGGCAAGGGCGGCAACGGTGGCAACGGTGGCAGCGCCGCCTCCGCCAACGGCTCGTCGCAGGGCGGCAAGGGCGGCGCCGGTGGCGACGGCGGTGAGGTCGGCAAGACCACCGCCGGTAACGGTGGCAACGGCGGCAGCGCCGACACCACGGGCACCGACGAGATCGCCGTCGGTGGTAACGGTGGTTCCGGCGGTCGCTCGGAGAACGGCACCGGCGGTGCCGGTGGCACCGGTGGCGCCGCGACCGGCAACAACGACAACGACACCTACGGTGGCGACGGTGGTTCCGGCGGCAGTACCAAGAACGGCCAGGCCGGCGCCGGCGGCGCAGGCGGCAACGCCGGCGCGGCCGGGGGAGACGCGACCGGCGGTGACGGCGGCGACGGCGGTGGCGCGACCGGCATCGTCGGTAAGGGCGGCGACGGCGGCAAGGGTGGCAACGGCACGTCCGCAACCGGCACCGGCAAGGGCGGTGCCGGTGGGACCGGCGGCGGCGGCGGCTTCGCCGGAAAGTCCGGCAACGACGGCGCCGACGGCACCGGCAGTGGGACCGGTGCCTCGACCTAACCGGCACGGTTGAGCATCAGCCGGGTGTCGACCACGGTCGGCACCCGGCTGATTGCTGTGTGCTCTCGTCAAAGTCGCTGGCTGCCAGCCTGATTGGATGGTCTATCATCGCTGGCATGTCTGACACCAAACCGGCGTGGATGGCCCCGGCCGCGCTCGTCGTCGCCGTCGTCGCGCTTGCCCTCGCCGCATGGGGGCTGCTGCGCCCGTCGTCGACCGACAGCGCGAACACCGCTGCGCTCCCGTCCACCGGTGACGCCAAGACCGAGATCTGTCAGGCGTTCACCACGGTGCGCAACGCGGTGTCACTGCAGACCAACGCGAATCTCGGCACCGACAAGGTCGCTCGTCAGGCAGTGGCCGCGAATGCGCGACTCGCCACACTCGGAGGCGGCCAGTACCTGCTCTCCCGGCTCAACGCCGCTGTGCCCAGTGATCTGGCCGACGCGGTGCGGTCGTTCGCAAACGATCTCACCTACATCGGCATGGGCCAGCTTGCCGGCGCCCCCGGCGACGACCCCGCTCAGGCCCAGCGGCAGCAGAGCGCGCAGGACACCGCGACGAAGATCGACGAGATGTGCCGCTAGCCAATCAGGCAGGCACAAAGTCGACACCGGCCAGTGCTACGGCGTCATCGCGTTCCGGCGCGGTGACCACCGCCCGATAGGCTCCGGCGTCCTTCCAGACGCTGACCTTCAGCGTCTCGCCGGGGAACACGACACCGGCCATGCGCGCGCCGTAGGACTTCAGGGCAGCGACATCGCCGTCGAGCAGGTTGTCGACCAGCGCCTTGCAGGTCATGCCGTAGGTGCACAGCCCGTGCAGGATCGGGCGTGGAAAGCCCGCTGCCGCAGCGAATTCCGGGTCCGAATGCAGAGGGTTGCGATCGCCGCACATACGGTAGAGCAGTGCCTGCTGCGGTGAGGTGGGCAGCGTCAGCTCGATGTCGGGCGCACCCTCGGGCGCGGCGGACGATCCCGACGGGCCGCGGTCGCCGCCGAAGCCGCCCTCACCGCGGGCGAAGATCGAGCGCTTCTGCGTCCACAGCAGGGTTCCGTCAGCGTCTTTGACCTCGGTCTCCGACCAGATCACCGCGGCCTTGCCCTTGTCCCAGATCTCGGTGAACCGGGTGACCGCGGTGGCCGTCCCCGACGGCGGGATCGGACCGGGCACGGTCACCGCCTCGCTGGCGTGCAACACCTTGGACAGCTCGATGTCGATGCCGGGGAACTTCACCACGGGGGGTTCGGTCAGGTGGAAGCTCTGCGCGACATTGCCGAAGGTCGGCAGCACCTGTGGTGTGCCGTCGGTCAGATAGCGCAACTCGCGCGGATCCATCGGATCGGCACCCGCACCGAGCCCGAGATGATAGAGCTGCACATCGCTGCTGCTCCAGGAGAATTCGACCGGGGGCAGTTCGGCACCGATCGCCTCGTCGAGGTTGATGGGCATGCTTACTCCTTGCCGGCCAGGTGCCGTGCCGCGAGGTACCCGAACGTCATCGCGGGGCCGATCGTGCCGCCGGGTCCGGGATAGGTGTGCCCCATCACCGGGGCGCTGACGTTACCCGCTGCGTAGAGTCCGTCGATCACCGAGCCGTCGTCGCGCAGGGCGCGTCCGTGGACGTCGGTGACGATGCCGCCCTTGGTGCCGAGATCGCCCGGCACCATCTTCGCGGCGTAGTACGGGGCGTGGCTGATCTCGCCGAGGTTGGGGTTCGGCTTGTTGGTGGGATCGCCGTAGTAGCGGTCGTAGGCGCTCTCGCCGCGTTTGAAATCCTCGTCGACGCCGCTGCGAGCAAATCCGTTGAAGCGCTGCACCGTCTCGGACAGGGCTGCGACGGGTAGACCGGTCTTGGCTGCCAGCTCCTCGAGCGTGTCCGCCTTCACGATCACCCCGGATTCCATCCACTTGTTCGGAATCCGTTGCCCCGGTTGCAATCCGGCGAAGATGTAGCGGTCGCGATACTGCTGGTCGAAGATCAGCCACGCCGGGATGTTCTCGCCGGGACCCTGACCCTGCCCGTATTGCCCGCCGTACATGTGGTGGCACGCCTCGACATACGGCATCGACTCGTTCATGAACCGCTTGCCGTTCATGTTGACGATGATCGAGCCGGGGGAGTTGCGCTCGGAGAGGGCGAACCACGGGGCACCCTTCAGCGGCACCGTGGGGCCCCACCACGCGTCTTCCATGACATCCAATGCGGCACCGAGCTTTTCGGCGGCGAGGATGCCGTCGCCGGTGTTGGCCACCGCGCCCACCGTCCACTCGGTGGTGATCGGGGCGCGCTGGTACTTGACCCGCATCTGTTCGTTGTGCTCGAAACCGCCGCTGCCCAGGATCACCCCGCGCCGGGCCCGGATCAGCGTCGGCTCTGCGCTCTCGGGTTCGGCAGTGTTGCGCACATAGATGCCGCGAACCACCCCGTCTTCGACGTGGAGGTCCGTCATCGCGGTGTTCAGCTGCACCGGCACCCCCGCCTTCTGCAGGCCGATGCGCAGCGGCGCGATCAACGCGCGACCCATGCCCACGAGGTTCTTTCCGGTGGCCTGCGCCCACATCGTGCGCGCGCCGACCTTCAGGCTGCGCAGCACCCCGCGGGGATGACGCTTGAGTTGGTTGAGCCGCACGTAGTCCTGCTGCATCACCACCACGTTGAGCGGCACCTTGCCGTACGGGGGTTCCAGGCCCTTCATGTCGGGTCCCAGCTTCTTGGCGTCGAACGGCTTCGGTTCCACCGATCGCCCGGTCGACTTGCCCCCGGGTGCCTCGGGGTAATAGTCGGAGTAGTTCGGCACCCAGCACAGCTTCAGCGGTGAGTGCTCGAGCACGAACGACAGCATCTCCGGACCGCGATCGAGGTAGGTATCGATCTTCTCGGCGGGCACGACGTCGCCGATGATCGAGTGCAGGTAGGTGCGGGCGGCCTCGCGGGTGTCGCTGACCCCGTCCCGCTCGAGAACCTCGTTGTTCGGAATCCACACCCCGCCACCCGAGCGGGCGGTCGAACCACCATAGTGCGGAGCCTTCTCGACGACTATCGTCGAGAGACCCTGATGAGCGGCCGTGAGGGCGGCGACCATACCCGCGGCGCCGCTGCCCACCACGACGACGTCATACTCCTGCTCGGTCATGTAGAACACGTTATAGAATTGCCCGGCCGACTAACAACTGTGCCGGTGGACGAAACGAGGGGAATTCACATGTTGCCCGCGCAGGTGCGCGAAAAGCTCGCCGCCGACCTGGCCGAAGCCGAGCGCACACGTCAGCCCATCTCACCTCTCACGGACGCGCATCCAGCCATCGACGTCGTCGATGCCTACGAGATTCAGCTGATCAACATCCGGTCGAAGGTGGCCGACGGCGCGCGGGTGATCGGCCACAAGGTGGGGCTGTCCTCGGAAGCCATGCAGAAGATGATGAACGTCGACGAGCCCGACTACGGGCATCTGCTCGACGGCATGGAGGTGTTCGAGGATCGGCCCGTGGAGTCGGCCCGGTATCTGTACCCCAGGGTGGAGGTCGAGGTCGGCTTCATCCTCTCCGACGACCTGCCGGGCGCCGGTTGCACCGAGGACGACGTGCTGGCGGCGACCGCGGCGTTCGCGCCGGCGATCGAGTTGATCGACACGCGCATCACGAATTGGCAGATCAAGTTGTGCGACACCATCGCCGACAACGCCTCGTCGGCGGGATGGGTACTGGGCGAGGCGCGGGTCTCGCCCAAGGACATCGACATACGAAGCATCGACGCGGTGCTGACCAACAACGGCGAGGTGGTCGCCGAAGGGCGCAGCGACGCGGTTCTGGGCAACCCCGTCACCGCGGTGGCGTGGCTGGCGCGCAAGGTGGAGGGGTTCGGCGTCCGTCTGAAGGCCGGTGACATCGTGCTGCCGGGGTCGTGCACCCGCGCGATCGACGCGCCGCCGGGTAGCCGTTTCGTCGCCGATTTTTCCGGGTTGGGTTCGGTACGACTGGATTTCGAATAGGAGCCTGATATGGCTGACAAGGCAACCGTGGCGATCGTCGGGTCGGGCAACATCAGTACCGACCTGCTGTACAAACTCCTGCGTTCGGAGTGGCTGGAGCCGCGCTGGATGATCGGGATCGACCCGGAGAGTGAGGGTTTGGCCCGCGCCCGCAAGCTCGGTCTGGAGACCTCGCACGAGGGGGTGGACTGGCTGCTCGCACGTGATGAGATGCCGGACATGGTGTTCGAGGCGACCAGTGCCTACGTGCACCGGGATGCGGCACCGCGCTATGCCGAGGCCGGTATCCGGGCGATCGATCTGACCCCCGCGGCGGTGGGGCCGGGGGTGATCCCGCCGGCGAATCTGCGCGAGCATCTGGACGCGCCGAACGTGAACATGGTGACCTGCGGTGGGCAAGCGACGATTCCGATCGTCTACGCCGTGTCCCGCGTGGTGGGGGTGCCGTATGCCGAGATCGTGGCGTCGGTGTCCTCGGCGTCGGCAGGTCCGGGGACACGGGCCAACATCGACGAGTTCACCAAGACCACCAGCGCCGGGGTGTCGACGATCGGCGGCGCGCAGCGGGGTAAGGCGATCATCATCCTCAATCCCGCGGATCCGCCGATGATCATGCGCGACACCATCTTCTGCGCGATTCCCGACGACGCCGACCACGCCGCGATCACGGCGTCGATCAAAGAGGTGGTGGCCGAGGTGCAGACCTATGTGCCCGGCTATCGGTTGCTCAACGAGCCGCAGTTCGACGAGCCGTCGGTGGTCAACGGCGGCACCCATGTCGTCACGACGTTCATCGAAGTGGAGGGTGCGGGCGACTACCTGCCGCCCTACGCTGGAAATCTGGACATCATGACTGCCGCGGCCACCAAGGTGGGCGAGGAGATCGCCAAGGAAGTCCTGGCAGCGACCACCGGAGGTCACGCATGAGCGGCATCTATTTCGATCCGATGTGGGATGTGCGGATGACGGACACGTCGCTGCGTGACGGGTCCCATCACAAGCGGCATCAGTTCACCAAAGACGAGGTGGGTGCGATCGTCGCGGCCCTGGATGCGGCCGGGGTGCCGGTCATCGAGGTCACCCACGGTGACGGGTTGGGCGGGTCGAGCTTCAACTACGGGTTCTCCAAGACCCCGGAGCAGGAACTGATCAAGCTCGCCGCCGAGACGGCGAAAGACTCGAAGATCGCGTTCCTGATGCTGCCCGGGGTGGGCACCAAGGAAGACATCAAAGAGGCGCAGAACAACGGCGGGTCGATCTGCCGGATCGCCACGCACTGCACCGAAGCTGACGTCTCGATCCAGCATTTCGGGCTGGCCCGCGAACTCGGGTTGGAGACCGTCGGGTTCTTGATGATGAGTCACACCATCTCCCCGGACAAGCTCGCCAAGCAGGCCCGGATCATGGCCGATGCGGGGTGTCAGTGCGTCTACGTCGTCGACTCCGCCGGTGCCTTGGTGTTGGAGGGGGTGCGGGATCGGGTGGCGGCGTTGGTCGCCGAACTCGGTGACGACGCGCAGGTGGGTTTCCATGGGCACGAGAACCTCGGGTTGGGGGTGGCCAACTCGATCGAGGCGGTGCGGGCCGGGGCCAAGCAGATCGACGGGTCGTGCCGCCGCTTCGGTGCCGGGGCCGGTAACGCGCCGGTGGAGGCGTTGATCGGGGTGTTCGACAAGATCGGGGTGAAGACCGGCATCGATTTCTTCGACATCGCCGACGCCGCCGAAGAGGTCGTCGCCCCGGCGATGCCGGCCGAGTGCCTGCTGGACCGCAACGCGTTGATCATGGGCTACTCCGGGGTGTACTCCAGCTTCCTCAAACACGCCATCCGCCAGTCCGAGCGCTACGGGGTGCCCGCGCACAAGCTGCTGCACCGCGCCGGGCAGCGCAAACTCATCGGCGGCCAGGAAGACCAGCTCATCGACATCGCCCTGGAGATCAAACGGGAGATGGACGCGGCGGCGACCACGTAGGCCCGCGCGCAGGACGACCGTCAGCCGGTGAACGTGAGCAGACGGCCGGCTTCTGGCGGTTGCGCGGTGTTTAGCTTCTGCGGCGATCGGCTAGCAAAAAGGGAAGCGAATGTTCGTTCGCAGACCCAGAGGAGTGATTGCCCGTGACTTCCACCGACACCGTTCGCCGTGGACTGTTCGGCGTGTTCGCAGGCGGCCTGCTCACCTTCGGCGCGGTCGCGATCATCGCCCCGGTGGCCCGCGCCGAGCCGGCTCTGGGGCCGGTCTTCACCTCGGACTGCTCGGCCGCCAGTGTCGCCGGCACCGTGAGCACCGCAGCAGCCTCGGAGGGTGCGTACCTGACGGCCAACCCGCAGACCAACGAGGCGCTCTCCACGATGTCGGCCCAGCCTCAGCCGGAGGCCCAGCAGGCGTATGTGACGTACCTCAAGGACAACCCGCAGGTCCAGCGTCAACTGGAGGCCATCTACGAACCGGTCGGCTCACTGAAGCAACGCTGCGGCATCACTGTGACGCCCACTCCCGTCGCCCAGGCGGTGTGGACCGTACAAACCCCGCAGCTCCCGAGCGCGCCGGAGCCCGACAACGCGGGGGACTCCGAGGCGCCGACGGCCTGATCGTCGACCGCCGACCACTGACCGTGCGTTCCTGCGGGAGGCACGATCAGTGTGTGTCGGGGGTGTCGGAGACGATGGGGTCATGGTGACCCGCGACGACGCGCAGAAGATTCTCGAACAGCTGGCGGGTCCGGGTGCGCAGCTGCGCGACGACCAGTGGACGGCGATCGAGGCGCTGGTGGTACACCGGCGACGTGCGCTGGTGGTGCAACGTACCGGGTGGGGGAAGTCGGCGGTCTATTTCATCGCGGCCACCCTGCTGCGTCGCAACGGTCACGGCGCCACGGTCATCGTCTCGCCGTTGCTCGCGTTGATGCGTAACCAGGTCGCGTCGGCGGAGAAGGCGGGGGTGCGTGCCGCAACCATCAACTCGAGCAACATGACCGACTGGGACGGCATCCATGCTCGGGTGCGTGACGGCGATCTCGACGTCCTCCTCGTCAGCCCGGAACGGCTGAACAATCCCGACTTCCGTGACTCCGTGTTGCCCGAGCTCGCACGCGACGCCGGCCTCGTCGTCGTGGACGAGGCGCATTGCGTCTCCGACTGGGGCCATGATTTCCGCCCCGACTACCGCCGCATCCGCACGCTGCTCGCCGACCTCGGCAGCGATGTTCCGGTCCTCGCCACGACGGCCACCGCCAACGACCGAGTGGTCGCCGACGTCGCTGCGCAGCTCGGCGTCGGCGGCCGTGACACGCTGGTGCTCCGCGGGGGTTTGGATCGGGAATCCCTGCGGCTGTCGGTCGTCACCGCCGGTAACCCCGCGCAGCGCGCCGCCTGGCTGGCCGCACATCTCGGCGAGCTGCCCGGCTCGGGCATCGTCTACACCCTGACCGTGGCCCAGGCTCAGGACGTCGCTGCGCTGCTGCGCGAGCGGGGCTATCCGGTCGCGGCGTACACGGGCGCCACCGACGCCGCCGAACGGGAGCAGCTCGAAGCGGATCTGCTGGGCAACCGCGTGAAGGCGCTGATCGCCACGTCGGCACTGGGCATGGGGTTCGACAAACCCGATCTGGGATTCGTGGTCCACCTCGGTGCGCCGTCGTCGCCGATCGCGTATTACCAGCAGGTCGGCCGCGCCGGCCGTGCCACCGAGCGTGCCGAGGTGATCCTGCTGCCCGGCCACGAGGACGCCGACATCTGGCGGTATTTCGGGTCTCTGGCGTTTCCGCCGGAACAGTTGGTGCGCAAGGTGATTCGTGAGCTGGACGTGGACCGTCCGCTGTCGACGGCGGCGCTTGAGCCGCTCGTCGACCTCAATCGTTCCCGGCTCGAGATGGTGCTCAAGGTCCTCGACGTCGACGGGGCGGTCCGCAGGGTCAAAGGCGGCTGGACAGGCACCGGCGAGCCGTGGGAGTACGACGAGCAGCGCTATCGGACTCTCGACGAGGCACGCCGCCGAGAGCAGCGGGCCATGCTCGACTACCAGGCCACCCAGCGGTGCCGGATGGCGTTCCTGCGCGCCCAACTCGACGATCCGACACTGACGCCCGACGAGCGCTGCGGACGGTGCGACAACTGCACCGGTGAACGTGTCAGCGGCGACGTCGCCGCGTCCGACTCCGAGGAGATCCGCGCCGCACTGATGCGTCCCGGGGTCGAATTGGCGCCGCGCAAGCAGTGGCCGACCGGCCTCGCCAAGCTGGGGATCGAGCTGTCGGGCCGGATCACCGACGGACCGTCGCCCGGCCGCGTCGTCGGGCGGCTCACCGACCTGGGCTGGGGTGCACGGCTACGGGCGCTGCTCGACGGGCCCGACGCCGAGGTGCCAGACGATGTGGTGAGCGCCGCGGTGAAGGTGCTCGCGGCGTGGAACTGGACGACGCGGCCGACCGCGGTGATGGCGCTCGACTCGGCCACGCATCCGCTGCTGATCACCTCGCTGCGCGCGCGGTTGGCCGAGCTGGGCAGGCTCACCGATCTCGGCACTCTGCAGTACACCCCAGGCCACCGGCCCGTCGGCGCCGCGAACTCGGCCTACCGCGTCGCGGCACTGCACGGCGCGTGGTCGGTTCCCGACGCCGTGCCCGACGGCCCGGTGCTGCTGGTCGACGACCGCACCGACACCGGGTGGACGATGACGATGGCGGCCCGCGTCGTACGCGCGGCCGGCGCCGCTGACGTGCTCCCGTTCGCGCTGGCCGCTACGTCCTAGCCGGTGCCGGACGTCCGGGTCTGGCGCCGCCGAGCTGCGCGGTCACCGCGTCGGCGGCGGCGACCACCGCGCGCGCCCGTTCGCCGATCTCGCGCTCGGTCAGCGCCGTGCCGATGTGCATCGAAGCCACCATGGCCTGGCGCCGGTGCTGATCGAAGACGGGGGCGGAGATCACGCTGATGTCGTGGCGAGTCCGTGCCCGCCTGTCCTCCTGCAACGACACGCGTTCGCCGATGTCGGAGACCAGCTCGCCCAGCAGCGCCCGCAGTTCGTCGGGCAGCGTGGCCGACATCCCGGCCATCAGCGCGTACAGCCGCCGACCGGCCGGCGTCTGTCGTTCCACCAGGTAGCCGTCCGCGCGACACGCGGTGATCACGCGGTGCAACCGCTGAGTGTCGGTGCGCAACGGAATCGTCGGTTCCTTGGCCAGCCACGCCCGGGCGGCGAGATCGTCCCACAGCACGAACATCAGTCCGACCGGCGGCGCGAACGGATAACTCTGGCCCACTTCGACACCGGGGTGCGCTCCGGCCGGGCTGACCAGGTCGAGCACGGTGATGCGATCGTCGATCACCGCCGACAGCGCTGCGGTGACCCCGAACCGGGTGGACAGGCGGCGTAGCTCGTCGCGCGCGGCCGGGCTGACCCGCATCGCCTCCTGGGCGCGGTGGCCGAGCGTGATCAGGGCCGGTCCCAGCCGATAGGTCTTGTCGGTGTCGTCGCGCACCAGGTAGCCGGCCTCGGCAAGCGAGGTGACGATGCCCAGGCAGGTGGGCTTGCTCAGGCCGAGGCGGCGTGCCAGATCCGAGACACCGAAGCGTTCCGTCGGTCGTGCACCGAGGAATTCGAGGATCGCGACGACCCGGTCGGTGGGCGGCGAGACGCGGCGGGCAGTCGGCGGCACCTTACGAACGGTACATATTTGGAACGCCACGGTCGATATATTGACTCCTGTTAGAACGCGTTCTAATTTCGGGGGCGTGCACGCACAGCCGCTGATCGACGCCATCGCCGAGGCCGAGGCGCTCGTCGTCGCCGCGCCCTTCATCGAATCCGACGCCGACCTCCTCGAAGGTCTGCAGTACTTCGCCGGATGCGTGGCGGCCTGCACGCACGTCGCCTTCGACTACGACCGCGACCACCCGTTCCTGCACAGCGGAACCGGTCCGTTCACCAAGATGGGCCTCGACAATCCCGACACGCTGTACTTCGGTACCCGCGTCGTGCCGGGCCACGAGTACGTGGTGACCGGTCGTCGCGGCACGACGACCGATCTCAGTTTCCAGATGCTCGGCGGCGAGTACACCGACGACAACGTCCCGGACAGCGAGACGGCGTTCGACGATCGCGAACTCGACATCGCGCCCGACGGCACCTTCGAGTGGCGGGTGGTGCCGAAATCGCCCGCGCAGTTGGTGATTCGTGAGGTGTACAACGATTGGTCGGCGCAGCGTGGCACGTTGGCGATCGCACGCACCGACACTGCGGGCACCGCACCGCCGCCGCTGACCCCTGAGCTGATGGAGAAGCGGTTCTCGGTCGCGGGCAAGCAGTTGGTGCAGCGGGTCAAGACCTGGCTGCAGTTTCCGCAGTGGTTCTACGACACGCTGCCGGTGAACACGATGGTGCCGCCGCGGCTCACCCCGGGTGGGTTGGCCACCCAGTATTCGTCGGTCGGCCACTTCGATCTGGCGCCCGATCAGGCCATGGTGATCACCGTGCCGGTCTCCGATGCGCCCTACATGGGCTTCCAGCTCGGCAGTCTCTGGTACATCTCGCTGGATTACATCAACCACCAGACCTCGTTGAACGGGACACAGGCGCAGGCGGATCCGGACGGCTTCATCCGAATCGTCGTGTCGGACGACAATCCCGGTGTGACGAACTGGGTCGAAACACTCGGACACCGCAAGGGTTACCTGCAGTTCCGGTGGCAACGGGTGTCGCGGCAGATGACCGAGGCCGACGGTCCGACGGTGGCGGTGATGGACCTCGACGACGTCGCCGGTGCACTGCCGTACCACAAGGACAACGTGATCTCCTCCGACGACTGGCGGGCGCGAATCGCTCTGCGTCAGCGGCAGATCGGCTACAGGATGGTGGGATAGCGATGGGCATGCTCGAGAACAAGGTCGTGCTGATCAGCGGCGTCGGACCGGCGCTGGGCACCACGCTGGCGCGGCGATGCGCACAGGAGGGCGCTGATCTGGTGTTGGCCGCACGGACCGTCGAGCGGCTCGAGGGTGTAGCGGGGGAGGTCGAGGGCCTCGGTCGGCGCGCGGTGTCGGTGGGTACCGACATCACCGACGAGGCGCAGGTGAGCAATCTCGTCGAGAAGTCGCTCGAGGCGTACGGCAGGGTCGATGTGTTGATCAACAATGCGTTCAAGGTGCCGTCGATGAAGCCGTTGGCCAAGACCAGCTTCGACCACATCCGGGAGACGTTCGAGCTCACGGTGCTCGGGGCGCTCCGGCTGATCCAGGGGCTGACGCCGACGCTGGCCCAGGCCAAGGGCTCAGTCGTGAACGTGAATTCGATGGTGGTGCGGCATTCCGATCCCAAGCAGGGCGCGTACAAGATGGCCAAGTCGGCGCTGCTGGCCATGTCGCAATCGCTGGCCAGCGAGCTGGGCGGCCAGGGTATTCGGGTGAACTCGGTTCTGCCGGGCTATATCTGGGGCGGCACGCTGCAGGGTTACTTCGAGCACCAAGCCGGCAAGTACGGCACGACCGTCGATGAGATCTACAAAGCGGCGGCGGTCAACTCCGATCTCAAACGGCTGCCCACCGAAGACGAAGTGGCTTCGGCGATCTTGTTCATGGCCAGCGACCTGTCCAGTGGGATCACCGGACAGGCATTGGATGTCAACTGCGGGGAGTACAAGGCGTGAGTTCCTCCGCCCGCACGAATGTCGGCACCGTCGAGGATCTGCACGCCTCAGCGGTGAAGGCCTGCGGACTCGACGATTTCGGTAGCGACGACGACAACTATCGCGAAGCGCTGGCCGTCCTGCTCGAGTCCTATCAGCGCGATGCCGACCTGACCGAGTTCGGCAGTAAGATGCAGCGGTTCTTCGTGCGCAACGCTTTGGTGGCGCGGCTGGTGTCGGAGGCGGCGTTCAAGCAGTATCCCGAACACGTCGACGTGCCGATCGAGCGGCCGATCTTCGTCACCGGCCTGCCACGCACCGGCACCACCGCGGTGCACCGGTTGCTGGCCGCCGATCCGCGTCACCAGGGCCTGGAGCTGTGGCTCGCAGAGTTTCCGCAGCCCCGGCCGCCTCGCGAAACCTGGTCGCAAAACCCGGTTTTCCAGCAGCTGGATGCGCAGTTCAGCAAGGCGCATGCGGAGAACCCGGACTACACCGGCCTGCACTACATGACCGCCGACGAGGTGGAGGAGTGCTGGCAGCTGCTGCGGCAGTCGCTGCATTCGGTCAGCTACGAGACGTTGGCTCACCTGCCGACCTACTCGCAGTGGCTCGCGCGGCAGGATTGGACGAAGCCCTACCAGCGGCACCGCAAGAACCTCCAGCTGATAGGGCTCAACGACGCCGAGAAGCGCTGGGTGCTGAAGAATCCGAGTCATCTGTTCGCGCTCGATGCGCTGTTCGCGACATACCCCGACGCGCTGGTGATCCAGTGCCACCGACCGGCAGAGACGATCATGGCGTCGATGTGCTCACTGGCACAGCACACCACCGAGGGGTGGTCGCACAGCTTCCACGGCAGGGTGATCGGGGAGGATTCGCTCGAGACGTGGTCTCGGGGGCTGCGGTTGTTCAGCGCCGAGCGGGCCAAGCACGATCCGGCGCAGTTCTACGATCTCGACTACTTCGCGCTGATTAAGGATCCGGTGTCCGCCGTCGAGGACATCTACCAGGCGTTTGGTATCGAGTTCACCGACGAGGCACGGCACGCCGTCGTGCAGACCCACGAGAAGAGCCAGCAGGGCCCACGAGCCCCGAAACACACTTATTCACTGGCGGATTACGGGCTGACCGAAGACCAGGTCAAAGAACAGTTCGCCGGCCTGTAGCCCGGCCCTTTTCCGCCCAAACCAACGAATGGGCGCACTTGTGCGGGTGGATCGCGCCATTTCGTCGATCTCGGCGCCACGCTCGAGATCGACGAAATGGCGAACTTCACTCGCACGAATCCGCCTGAACGTGAGTTTGGGCCAGAGTGGACAGGCAGCCCGTCAGCCGTCGCCTGGGGAGGGTGCGCTCGAGTACTCCTCGAGACACCCCTCGGCCACGGCGTGGCGAATGCTGTCAGCCAGTCGCGGGCATGCTCGTTCGCGGGCGGGATCGCCTCCAGACGAACGGATCTCGGCGAAATGCGCGCAGCGCTGCGTCGCCTCGCTCGTCCACTGGACCGAGGTGTGCGCCGGCCCGAGTTTCTTGACGCGCACCGCGACATGACAGAAACGGCAGTCCACCGACGCCAGCCCGGAGTTCAGGTAGCGCTCGCGATCGGCCTGACTGCTCGCACGCACCGCGGCCGCACGCTCCGGATCCGACGCGAAATCCGGTGCCTTACCCCAACTCCGGCTCGAACCCGGATTGTGACCGTGCTCGTGCTCCTCGTCGTCGTGGCCGTGCAACAGCAGCATCGACTTGGCGAGGCGGTCCACATCCGGAGTGTCTGTCACGTCGACTGCTTCTCCGCGTCCCTTGCCTTCAGGTTCTCCTCGACTTCGACGTTCCACTTCTGCACCGCAGCCGTGGTGTCGACCTCCATCTCGAACCGGTCGGTCATCTCCGGTGTCACATCGGCGACGTCGACGTAGAACTGCTGGTACCACCGGCGCATCTGGTACACCGCGCCGTCTTCCTCCACCAGCAGCGGGTTGTCGATGCGGGTCTTGTGCTTCCAGATCTCCACGTCCTGCAGGAAGCCCTTGCTGACCCCGTCGGTGAAGGCGTCGGCCAGCTTCTCGGTGGTCTTGTCGTCCAGCCCCTTGGGCTTCTCGACGATGACGCCCCACTGCAGCATGAACGAATCCTGGGTCACCGGGTAATGGCAGTTGATCAGGATCGACTCGGCCTTGAAGTCGCCGTAGGTGTTGTGCAGCCAGTTGATCATGAACGACGGGCCGAAGTAGCTCGCCTCGGAGTCGAGCTTGGCGTCGCCGTACGCGGTGCCCATGTCGTTGATGTCGGGTCGGCCCACGTTGTGGAGGTACTGAGACGCGATGTGGCCCTCGAAGACGTTCTTGAAGTACGTCGGCAGGCCGAAGTGGATGTAGAAGAAGTGCGCCATGTCGGTGACGTTGTCGATGATCTCGCGGCAGTTGCTGCCCTCGATGAGCATCGAGTTCCACTTCCAGTCGGTCCACTCGCCGCTGGCCCACTCGGGGATCTCGGGGATGCGCACTTCGTCCTGGGGTGGATTGCCCTCGTGGTCGTGCCACACGAACAACAGGCCGCCCCGGACATCGGTGTGCCAGGCGCGCGTGCGCGCCAGCCGTGGCGTGCGCTTGGCGTAGGGCACGAGCTTGCATTTGCCGTCGCCGCCCCACCGCCAGTCGTGGAACGGGCAGGCCACCTCGTCGCCCTTGATCGTGCCCTGGGCGAGGTTGCCGCCCATGTGCCGGCAGTAGCCGTCGAGGATCTTCACCTCGCCCGCCGAGTCGGCGAAGACCACCAGCATGGTGCCGAAGATCTCGATGCCGTGCGGCTTGCCGTCGAGGTAGTCCTTCACCGGTCCCAGGCAGTGCCAGCCGCGCGCGAAGCGGTCGGGCAGCGTGCCGGTGTCGATCTCGCGAATGCTCGCGGTTCCCGCCGTGTCGGTGCTCACCTGGGGCCTCCCCAATCTTGCTCGAATTAGAACACGTTACAGTTTTTCGCCGCCGCCGCGCAATTGGCGGACTGTCACCAGGGCAAAACGTTGCGCATCTCACCCTGATCATCGGGGTACCCGGCTGGCCGTGATCACACGTTCCTCGATATAGTGCACACCGTGTCCACTATTACCGACCCGGCCAGGCTGACCGGGACCCGTCGGTGGCTGGCGGTCGCCGCGGCGACGTTCGCGATCGCCTGGGGTGGCAACGAGTTCACCCCTCTGCTGGTCATGTATCGCACGGGAGAGGGCTTCTCCGGGCTGACCGTCGACCTGCTGCTGTTCGCCTATGTGCTCGGCATCGTGCCGGCCCTGCTCATCGGCGGCCCGCTGTCGGACCGCTTCGGGCGCCGCCCTCTGATGCTCCCTGCGCCGCTGCTGGCCGCGGGGGGCTCGCTCATCCTCGCCGCCGGCGCCGACTCCGCGGTGGTCCTCGCTGTCGGCCGCGTGTTCAGCGGGCTGGCGCTCGGACTCGCGATGGCCGTCGGCGGCAGCTGGCTCAAGGAACTGTCCGCACCGCCCTACGGCGACGGCACCGCGGGCGCCCGGCGCGCGGCGATGAGCCTGACCGCCGGTTTCGGTCTGGGCGCCGCCGCCGCGGGCGCGCTCGCACAGTGGGGCCCCGCGCCGACCGTACTTTCCTATGCGAGCAACGCGGCCCTGGCCTTCGCGGCGGCGGCAGTGCTCACCGTCGCGCCCGAGACGCGCGAACGCCACGAGACCTCGAGTCCGTGGTGGGCCGACCTGGTGATCCCGACGGCGGCGCGGCGTCGCTTCCTGCGCGTCGTCCTGCCCGTCGCGCCATGGGTCTTCGGAGCCGCGGGTTCGGCGTACGCCGTGTTGCCGGCGCTGCTGACGGACCGTGTGCCGCACGCGCCGATCGCGTTCTCCGCGCTGCTGTGTGTCGTCGCGCTCGGGGTCGGCTTCGGCGTGCAGCAGGCCGGACGGTCGCTGGGCGCTGACGGTCCGCGGGGTGTGCCGACCGCGCTGCTGCTGTTGGCGGCGGGAATGGTGTGCGCTGCGTGGGCGGCCGCCGCGCTGACGGTGACGGCGGCGCTGATCGCCGCCGCGGTGCTCGGCGCTGGTTACGGCATGGCGCTTTTGGCGGGCCTTCAGGAGGTGCAACGGCTCGCCGGCCCCGACGATCTGGCGGGCATGACGGCGATCTTCTACAGCCTGAGTTACCTGGGTTTCGGCATTCCTGCCGCACTGTCTCTGCTGGCGGAGGCCGGTGTGTCCTATCCCGCGATGTTCGGCGCCGGCGCCGTGTTGGCCCTCGGCTGCCTGATTGTGGTGATGAGCGGCACCCGACGGTCCTAGGGTTTGTCCATGGCCAACCGTCGCGGACGTCCGCGGAGCGAGGCCGTGCGCGGCGCCATCCTCACCGCAGCAGCCGAATTGGCCGCCGAAGGTGGCTCGGGCGCGGCGACCATCGACGCGATCGCCCGTCGGGCCGAGGTCAGCCGCACGACGATCTACAAATGGTGGCCATCGGCGTCGGCGATCGTGCTCGAGGGCCTACTGGAGTCGGTGCGGGAGTCGATCGTGCGGCCTCCGGGCAGCACCACGATCGAGGCGCTCATCCATCACGTCAGCGCACTCAACGCCATCCTGGCCGATCCCGGCGTCGGGGCGCTGCTGCGCAACGTGATCGCGGCGGCCGCCGGCGATCCGGCGATCCAGACGGCGCTGCTCGCCCAGTGGATCGAACCCCGGCGCGGTGCCGTCGTGGACGCGCTGACCGACGCGGTCGCGGTCGGAGAACTGTCGGGCGACACCGACATCGAGGTGGTGGTGGACGCGTTGGTGTCACCGCCGTACTACCGGCTCGTGTTCGGGATGCCGCCGCTGTCCGAGCACGGGGTGCGTGCGCTGGTCGACGCGGTGTGGACCGGCTGCTCCTAGGTGTCCTGCCAGCCGGAGTGGATGTAGGTGTCGGCGAACCGCTTCAGCGAGTCCTTCTTCTGCTCGATCGGAGCGTCGAAGCCCAAGCCGTCGAACACCCACGGGATCACGATGTTATCGGTGACGCCGGACTCGGCCAGCTCCCGGTGCCCGTCGACGCCGAACTTGTCGATGCAGACGGCCTGATACTCGTACGGTCCGTCGGCGCGGCCGTATTCGGCCCTCAGCGCTTCGATTTTGCCGATCGTCTCCGCCAGCTCCGCCCCGGTCATCATCGCGCTGGTCCACCCGTCGCCGATCCGTGCCGCCCGTCGCAGCGCGACGTCGGTGTGACCACCCACGTAGAACGGCACCGGCTCACTGGGGGCGGGACTCATCTGCAGCCGGTCGAAGTCGTAGAAGTCGCCGTGGAACTCGACCATGCCGCCGCCGAGCACGAGCTTGATCACGTCGATCATCTCGTCGACACGCTTGCCCCGCTTGGCGTAGGGAACGCCGCACCACTCGAATTCCTCCGGCGCCCAGCCGATTCCGACGCCGAAGCCGAACCGGTTGCCGGTGAGGTTGGCCACCGAGCCCACCTGGCGGGCCAACAGCAGCGGATTGCGCGAGCCCAGCTTCATCACGTTGGTGTAGAAGCGCAGCGTCGAGGTGACCGCACCCATCGCGCCGGCCGCGATCAGCGGGTCCACCCACGGGGTGTTCTCGTCCCACATCCGCGACCCGTCGGGTGTGTACGGGTAGTCCGCCGACTGCTTCTCCATGTAGAACAGCGAATCGGGCAGCGCGATTGCGTCGAATCCGACCTCTTCTGCGGTCCGGGCGATCTCGAGCAGCTGGTCGATGGGACCCATCGCCACGCTGCAGGTGTACTTCATCACGCGCCCGGCTTGTCGCCGGGTTTGTCACTGGAGACCACCCACATCGAGTAGTACTGCGCCCCACCGCCGTACGCGTGCCCGAGAGCCTTGCGGGCACCGGGCACCTGGTGGTCGGCGCCCTTGCCCATCACCTGGATGGCGGACTCGGCGAACCGGATCATGCCGGATGCGCCGATCGGGTTGGATGACAGCACCCCACCGGACGGGTTGAACGGGATGCGCCCACCGATGGCGGTCTCCCCGGCTTCGGTCAGCTTCCAGCCCTCGCCCTCCGGGGCGAAACCGAGACTCTCCAACCACATCGGCTCGTACCAGGAGAACGGCACGTACACCTCGGCCACGTCGATCTCATCGATCGGGCTGGTGATTCCGGCCGACTTCCAAAGCGCCGCTGCCGCGTCGCGGCTGGCCTGGGGATTGACCTGATCGCGGCCGGCGTAGGCCAGCGGTTCGGTGCGCAACGCGGTCGCGTGCACCCAGGCGACCGGGTGTCCCTCGGCGACACGCGCATCCGCGCTGGCCTCGTCGCCGATCACCATCGCCGCCGCGCCGTCCGACGACGGGCACGTCTCGTCGTAACGGATCGGATCCCACAGCATCGGAGAGGACATCACCTTCTCCAGCGTGATGTCGGGCTGGTGCAGATGGGCCAGCGGGTTCTTGACCGCGTTGAGCCGGTCCTTGACCGCGACCATCGCGCCGATGTGCGTGGGGGCACCGGAACGGCGGATGTAGGCGCGCACGTGCGGGGCGAAGTACCCGCCCGCCCCGGCACCGACGGGCTTGGTGAACGGCACCGGAATGCTCAACGCCCACATGGCATTGGACTCCGACTGCTTCTCCCACGCCATCGTGAGCACCCGGCGGTACTTGCCCGACTGCACCAGGCTCGCGGCCACGATCGCCGTGGAACCGCCCACCGATCCCGCCGTGTGCACGCGGATCAGCGGCTTGTTCGTCGCCCCCGTCGCGTCGACCATGAACAGCTCGGGCATCATGACGCCCTCGAAGAAGTCGGGCGCCTTGCCCACCACGACGGCGTCGATGTCGGCGAACGTGACGCCGGCATCGGCCAGCGCGCGATCGATGGCCTCGCGCACCAGGCCGTTCATCGACACGTCGGTGCGCTTGGCGACGTATTTGGTCTGGCCCGTACCCAGCACGGCGGCGAGATGTTTGGCCATGATCACTTACCCTCCAGGACGGCGACCAGATTTTGTTGCAGCGCAGGCCCGCTCGTCGCGTGTGCGAGGACGCGGGAGGCCTCACCGGCGAAGATGTGGCGGGCGGCCTCACCGATCCGCTCCAACCCCGTCGAGAACATCGGGTTCGCGGCCAGCGCACCGCCGCTCGGGTTGATCGTCGTCGAATCACCCAGCCCGATCGCCTCCTTCAGCATCAAGTGCTGGTGGCTGAACGGCGCGTAGATCTCCGCGATGTCGATCGACGACGTGTCCCCGCCGGTGGCCGCCTGGGCCGATGCTGCCGTGGACGGCGAGGCGGTGAGATCGCGGGCGCCGAGCACCGGGGTCTCGATGCGATGCTCGATGCCGGTGATCCATGCGGGTCGTTCGCGGAGCTCGCGGGCCCGATCGCCGGCGGCCAGCACGATCGCCGATGCGCCGTCGGTGATCGGCGCGATGTCGTGGCGGCGCAACGGTTCTGCGAAGTAGGGCTGGGAGAGCAGCTCGTCGACGCTGCTCCCGGACTGCAGACGGTCCACGCGGGGGGACGCCTGCTGGGCGTCCAGCGCCACCTGGGCCATCTGCTCGGCCGTCCACTTCCCGGAATCGAGGCCCAGACGCGCCTGCAGGCCGGCCATGCTGACGGAGTCGGGCCACAGCGGGGCCACGGTGTATGGGTCGGTCTGCAGGGCGAGCACGCGGCGCAGCGTGCCCGCGCTGGACTTGCCGAAGCCGTACACAAGGGCCGTCTCCACCTCACCGGTGAGGATCTTGATGTAGGCCTCGTACAGCGCCCACGCGGCGTCCATCTCGACGTGGGATTCGTTGATCGGCGGCACCGCGCCGATCGAATCGATCGCCGAGATGAACGAGAAGGCGCGCCCGGCAAGGTAATCCGACGATCCGGAGCACCAGAAGCCGATGTCGGACTTCGTGATGCCGAGATCCTCGTAGATCTCGGCGAAGCACGGCATCAACATCTCGACGCCGTTGGTGGTGCCGTCGGTGCGGCGCACGTGCGGAGCGTGCGCGAACCCGACCACTGCTACGTCAGTCATTGTGTGTGTGCCCCTCTAAAGGTGATGCTTGTAGGAGTCGTACTCGGCGTCGGGTTCGCCGGTCGGCCGGAAGTACTCGATGTTGTCGATGCCCAGGCCCCACTGGTCCTGCGGCTTCCACACCGCTTCGACGCGCATGCCCATCCGCACCTTGTCGGCCTCGATGTCCGAGACGAGGTGCAGCACAGGGATGTCGGCCCCGTCGAGCAGCACGTAGGCGGCGACGTAGGGCGGCTTGATGCGCTGGCCCGCGAACGGGATGTTGATGATCGCGAACGTCGTGACGGTGCCTTTGTCGGACACCTCGATGAACTGGTCGAGCGGCTGACCGGTTGCCGGGTTGGCCTCTTTCGGCGGGAAGTACACCTTCCCGTCCTCCCCGGACCGCGCCCCCAGCAGGGTGCCCTTCTCGAGAGCGCGCAGGAACGTGCTCTCGGGAAACGATGCGGTGTGCTGGATTTCGATCGCCGACGGGGAGATCACCATGGTCACCGGATCGAGTCCCTCGGCAGGCGCCGGAGTCTCCTCCGCCTGTTCGCCGAGCTCGAAGTACGCGATGTCGGTGATCGCGCCGACGGTGTCCTCAGCCCAGTGCACGTGCACGCGGGCGCCGGTCGTGACCGCCTCGGGTCCGTCGGCGGCCACGGCGTGCAGTAGGGCGGTGTCGGCGCCGTCGAGGCGGATCAGTGCCCACGCGAACGGACGGTCCAGCGGTTGGCCCTCCAACGGGTGCGCCTGCCACGTCCAGGACAGCACGGTGCCGACGCTGGACACCGGAACGACCTCGGTCAGGGCCTCGGAGGTGACGGGGTCATACTCAGCGGGCGGAACGTGGACCCGGCCGTCGGAACCACGGACCCCGACAACGCGTCGCTCACGCAGAGCGGTGAAGAATTCACCGAGGAGTGGTCCCACTGAACGGGTGTAGTCGAACGAGAGCCTCAGCGGCGCTGACAGCGGCGGCTCATGGGGATCGATCTGCACCGGACTGCTTTGGCTGGTGGTCACGGCATCGAGTAGAACAGGTTCTAAGAATGGTTTCAAGAACGGGTGTGGAGGCGACCGCATGAAGTTGGGATTGCAGCTCGGATACTGGGGCGCACAGCCGCCGGAGAACCATGCCGAACTCGTCGCGGCCGCCGAGGAGGCGGGCTTCGACACGGTGTTCACCGCCGAGGCGTGGGGCTCCGACGCGTACACGCCGCTGGCGTGGTGGGGCCGCGAGACCAGCCGGATGCGGCTGGGCACGTCGGTCATCCAGCTCTCCGCCCGCACCCCCACCGCGTGTGCGATGGCGGCCCTGACGCTCGATCACCTCTCCGGCGGCAGGCACATCCTCGGGCTGGGTGTGTCCGGGCCGCAGGTCGTCGAGGGCTGGTACGGCGCGAAGTTCCCCAAGCCGTTGGCCCGCACCCGCGAGTACGTCGACATCCTGCGCCAGGTCTGGGCGCGCGAGGCCCCGGTGCACAGCGACGGCCCGCACTATCCGCTGCCGCTGACCGGTGAAGGGACCACAGGGCTGGGCAAGAACCTCAAGCCGATCACCCATCCGCTGCGCGCCGACATCCCCGTCATGCTGGGCGCCGAGGGACCCAAGAACGTCGCGCTGGCCGCCGAGATCTGCGACGGCTGGCTGCCGATCTTCTATTCGCCGCGCATCGCGTCGATGTACAACGAGTGGCTCGACGAGGGCTTCGCGCGGCCCGGTGCGCGACGCACCCGGGAGACATTCGAGATCTGCGCGACCGCGCAGGTCGTCGTCACCGACGACCGGCCCGCGATCATGGAGCTGATGAAGCCGCACCTGGCGCTCTACATGGGCGGAATGGGCGCCGAGGACACCAACTTCCACGCCGACGTGTATCGCCGGATGGGGTACGCCGAGGTCGTCGACGACGTGACGAAACTGTTCCGCAGTGACCGCAAAGACGAGGCGGCGAAGATCATTCCCGACGAGCTGGTCGACGATTCCGCGATCGTCGGCGACCTGGCATTCGTGCAGGAGCAGATCAAGGCCTGGGAGGCCGCCGGGGTGACGATGATGGTGGTGGGTGCCCGGTCGACCGACCAGATCCGGGATCTCGCCGCGCTGGTGTAGACAGATCTTGCTGACTGTCTAGAACACGTTCTAGATTGGCGGTGTGAGCCAACACACCATTGCCGGGACCGTGCTGACGATGCCGGTGCGGGTGCGCACCGCGCACCAGCACACCGCCATGTTCGTCGTCGACGCCGATGCCGCGCAGCGAATGATCGACTACAGCGGGCTACGGGTGTGCCGTTTCCTGGGCAATCGCGCGATGGCCGTGCTCATGCTGATGCGCTACGAGGACACCGACCTCGGGCAGTACTGGGAGTACGGCACCAACGTGATGGTGAACCCGCCGGGCTCTGATGCGACAGGCCTCGCCGCGCTGCAGTCGGCCGGTGCGTTCGTTCACCATCTTCCCGTCGACCAGTCGTTCACGCTGGAGGCGGGCCGCACCATCTGGGGTTATCCGAAGGTGATGGCGGACTTCACCATTCGTGACGGCCGACGGTACGGCTTCGACGTCACCATCGACGGCGCGCACGTCATCTCGATGGACTTCGCGCCGGGTCTGCCGGTGCCCGGCCGGTTCACCGCGCGCCCGCAGGTGCATTCGACGTACTCCTACGCCGACGGTGTGATCCGGGAGACGCCGGGGGAGATGCGGATGACGGGGGTGCGTTATCGACCCGGCGGCGTCCGCGTCCGCCTGGGCACCCACCCTTACGCCGCCGAACTCGCGGCACTGGGATTGCCGAAACGCGCCCTGGTGTCCAGTTCGGCTGACAACGTGGACATGACTTTTGCCGACGCCAAGGAGATCGTGTGACCGCCATGCAGATGGGCATTGCCCCCGCCAAGCCCGACGTCGATCTGGCCGACGGCAACTTCTATGCCGACGGACGGGCAGCGCGCGAGGCCTATGCGTGGATGCGCGCCAACCAGCCGGTGTTCCGCGACCGCAACGGCCTGGCCGCCGCGACGACCTATCAGGCGGTGCTCGACGCCGAGCGCAACCCCGAATTGTTCTCCAGCACAGGCGGCATCCGCCCCGACCAGCCCGGCATGCCGTACATGATCGACATGGACGACCCAGCCCACATCCTGCGGCGCAAACTGGTGAACTCGGGCTTCACCCGTAAGCGCGTGATGGACAAGGTGCCCTCGATCGAGCGGCTCTGCGACGCGCTGATCGATGCGGTGTGCGAGCGCGGGGAGGCCGACTTCGTCCGCGACATCGCCGCACCGCTGCCGATGGCCGTCATCGGCGACATGCTGGGGGTGCTGCCGTCCGAACGCGACAAACTGCTGGAATGGTCCGACGACCTGGTGTGCGGGCTGTCGTCCACGGTGGACGAGCAGACGATCCAGAAGTTGATGGAGACCTTCGCCGCCTACACCGCCTTCACCATGGAGGTGATCGCCGACCGGCGCGCCAACCCGACCGACGACCTGTTCTCGGTGCTGGTCAACGCCGAGGTCGAAGGCCAGAAGATGAGTGACGACGAGATCGTCTTCGAGACGCTGCTGATCCTCATCGGCGGCGACGAGACCACTCGCCACACGCTCTCCGGCGGCACAGAACAGCTGCTGCGGCACCAGGATCAGTGGCAGCGGCTCTGTGCCAATCTGGAATTGCTGCCCGGTGCCATTGAGGAGACACTCCGCTGGACATCGCCGGTCAAGAACATGTGCCGGACGCTGACCGCGGACACCGAGTTTCATGGGACGTCGTTGAACGCCGGCGAGAAGATCATGCTGATGTTCGAGTCGGCCAACTTCGACGAGTCCGTGTTCGACGATCCGCACACCTTCCGGATCGATCGAAACCCGAACAGCCACTTGGCCTTCGGCTTCGGCACCCATTTCTGCCTGGGTAATCAGCTGGCGCGCCTCGAGCTCAAGATCATGATGAGCAAGGTGCTGACGCGGCTACCCGACCTGCGGCTGGCCGACGAGGGCATGCTGCCGCTACGGCCGGCGAACTTCGTCAGTGGACTGGAGTCGATGCCGGTGGTGTTCACGCCGTCGGCGAAGGTGCTCTGACACTCACCCCGGCCGCCGAGTGTGCGTCCTGATACGCCCGCCGCGGGCGTGTGGCGGATAAAACCGCACACTCGCGGCGGGTTACTTCATCTGGAAGTTGGGGGCCCGCTTCTCCTTGAACGCCCGCGGGCCTTCCTTGGCGTCCTCGGAGAGGAACACCGGGATGCCGTTGGCGGTGTCGGGCTTGAACGCCTCCTCCTCGTGCATGCCCTCGGTCTCGCGGATCGTCTTGAGGATCGCCTGCACAGCGAGCGGACCGTTGTTGTTGATCACCTCAGCGATCTCGAGCGCCTTGTCGAGCGCGCCGCCGTCGGGCACCACGTGACCGATCAGACCGTAGGACAGTGCCTCGGCGGCGGTGATGTGACGACCGGTCAGCAGCAGATCGCACGCGATCGTGTAGGGGATCTGGCGCACCAGCCGCACGGCGGACCCACCCATCGGGTACAGGCTCCACTTCGCCTCGGAGATGCCGAACTTCGCGCTCTCACCGGCGATGCGGATATCGGTGCCCTGCAGGATCTCCGTACCGCCTGCGATCGCGGGCCCCTCGACGGCCGCGATCAGCGGCTTGGTCAACCGCCGGCCCTTCAGTAGCGCCGGGATCGAGGAGGGGTCGTAGCTGCCATCTTTGAAGGAGTCGCCCGGCGGCTTCGCCGAGGCGGCCTTGAGGTCCATGCCGGCGCAGAAGTAGCCACCCGCGCCGGTCAGGATGCAGCTGCGGATCTCCGGATCGTCGTCGACGCGATCCCACGCCTCGACCATGATCGCCATCATCTCGCCGGACAGCGCATTGCGTGCCTGTGGCCGGTTCATCGTGACGATCAGCGTGTGTCCGCGCTGCTCAACCAGGCAGTCGGGCTGCTCTTGCGAATTCTGCGCGTCACTCACGGATCAGGCCGCCTTCCAGCGTCGTTGCCATAGACTTGTCTGGAAATGTAACACGTTCTAGTTTAGAGCCGTGGCCCTGAACATCGCCGATCTCGCCGAGCACGCCATCGACGCCGTGCCTGACCGTGTCGCCCTCATCTCGGGCGACGAGCAGCTCACCTATGCCGAGCTCGAGGAGAAAGCCAACCGGCTCGCGCACTACCTCCTCGATCAGGGCGTCAAGAAAGACGACAAGGTCGGGCTCTACTGCCGCAACCGTATCGAGATCGTCATCGGCATGCTGGGCATCATCAAGGCCGGCGCGATCCTGGTGAACGTCAACTTCCGCTACGTCGAAGGCGAGCTGAAGTACCTGTTCGACAACTCCGACATGGTCGCGCTGATCCACGAGCGCCGCTACGCCGACCGGGTGGCCAACGTGCTGCCCGAGACCCCGAACGTGAAGACCATCCTGGTCGTCGAGGACGGCACCGACGAGGACTTCCAACGCTATGGCGGGGTGGAGTTCTACGCGGCGCTCGAGCAGGGCTCACCCGAGCGGGACTTCGGTCCGCGCAGCGAGGACGACATCTATCTGCTCTACACCGGCGGTACCACCGGCTTCCCCAAGGGCGTGATGTGGCGCCACGAGGACATCTACCGAGTCCTGTTCGGCGGCACCGACTTCGCCACCGGCGAACCGATCGCCGACGAGTACGACCTCGCCAAGCAGGCGGCGGCGAATCCGCCGATGGTGCGCTACCCGATCCCGCCGATGATCCACGGCGCCACACAGTCCGCCACCTGGATGTCACTGTTCACCGGCCACACCACCGTGCTCGCGCCCGAATTCGACGCCGACGCGGTGTGGCGCACCATCCACGAACACAAGGTCAACCTGCTGTTCTTCACCGGTGACGCAATGGCCCGTCCTCTGCTGGACGCGCTGCTCGCACATCAGGACGCCGGGAACCAATACAACCTCGATTCGCTGTTCCTGCTCGCCAGCACCGCCGCGCTGTTCTCCACCAGCCTGAAGGAGAAGTTTCTCGAGCTGCTGCCCAACCGGATCATCACCGATTCGATCGGCTCGTCGGAGACGGGCTTCGGCGGCACCAGCGTGGTGGCCAAGGGGCAGTCGCACACCGGCGGCCCGCGCGTGACGATCGACAAGAACACCAAGGTGCTCGACGGGGACGGCAACGAGATCGAGCCGGGATCGGGTAAGCGCGGCATCATCGCCAAGTGCGGCCACATCCCGGTCGGCTACTTCAAGGACGAGAAGAAGACGGCCGAGACGTTCCGCACGTATCACGGTGTGCGATATGCCATTCCGGGCGATTACGCCGAGGTGGAGGCCGACGGCACCGTGACGATGCTGGGCCGCGGTTCGGTGTCGATCAACAGCGGTGGGGAGAAGATCTACCCCGAGGAGGTGGAGGCCGCGCTCAAGGGTCATCCCGACGTGTTCGACGCGCTCGTCGTCGGTGTGCCCGACCCCCGGTTCGGGCAGCACGTGGCAGCCGTGGTGCATCCCCGCGAGGGAAGCAAGCCGACGCTCGCCGACCTCGACGCGTTCGTGCGCAGTGAGATCGCGGGGTACAAGGTGCCGCGCAGCCTGTGGCTGGTCGACGAGGTGAAGCGATCGCCGGCAGGCAAACCCGATTACCGGTGGGCCAAGGACGTGACCGAGGCGCGGCCGGCCGATGAGGTCCACTCCAAGCACGTCGCCACCAGCTCCTAGGCAGGAACCATCATGAGAACCGAACTCTGCGATCGCTTCGGCATCGAGTACCCGATCTTCGTCTTCACCCCGTCGGAGAAGGTGGCCGCAGCCGTCACCAAGGCCGGTGGACTCGGGGTGCTCGGGTGCGTGCGCTTCAACGACGCCGACGACCTCGAGAACGTCCTGCAGTGGATGGACGCCAACACCGACGGCAAGCCGTACGGCGTCGACATCGTCATGCCTGCCAAGGTGCCGACGGAGGGCACGTCGGTCGACATCAACAAGCTCATCCCCGCCGCGCACCGCGAGTTCGTCGACAAGACCCTCGCCGACCTCGGGGTGCCGCCGCTGCCCGCCGACGAGGAACGCTCCGAAGGCGTTCTGGGATGGTTGCATTCGGTGGCGCGCAGCCACGTCGAGGTCGCGCTCAAGCACCCGATCAAGCTGATCGCCAACGCGCTGGGCTCCCCGCCCAAGGACGTCATCGACCAGGTCCACGAAGCCGGCGTGCCGATCGCCGCGCTGGCGGGCTCGGCCAAACATGCTCTGCGGCACGCTGAGAACGGCGTCGACATCGTCGTCGCCCAGGGCCACGAGGCCGGCGGGCACACCGGCGAGATCGGGTCGATGGTGCTGTGGCCGGAGATCGTCGACGCCCTCGATGGCAAGACGCCGGTGCTCGCCGCCGGCGGCATCGGCACCGGGCGGCAGGTCGCTGCGGCGCTGGCCCTTGGCGCGCAGGGAGTCTGGATGGGCTCAGCCTTCCTCACCTCGGCCGAGTACGACCTCGGCGTCCGCCTGGACTCGGGCCGGTCGGTGATCCAGGAGGCCATGCTGACCGCGACGTCGGCCGACACCGTGCGCCGCCGCATCTACACAGGCAAGCCGGCGCGGCTGCTCAAGAGCCGCTGGACCGACGCGTGGGACGCCGACGGCGCACCCGAGCCGCTTCCGATGCCACTGCAGAACATTCTGGTCAGCGAGGCGCATCAGCGGATGAGCGAATCGAGCGATCCGACCGCGGTCGCGATGCCCGTCGGGCAGATCGTGGGCCGCATGAACGAGATCCGGCCCGTCGCCGACATCATCGCCGAACTGGTGAGCGGTTTCGACGAGGCCACGAAACGTCTGGACGGCATCCGCGGGGCCTGAGCCGGCGTATAAAGCAGGGGTGAACGGCGCGCACTCCCTGCTCACCACGCTCGTCGACGCCGGCGTGGACATCTGCTTCGCCAACCCCGGGACGTCGGAGATGCACTTCGTCGCCGCGCTCGACACGGTCGGCGGTATGCGCGGGGTGCTGACGCTGTTCGAAGGTGTCGCCACCGGTGCCGCCGACGGCTACGCGCGTATCGCGGGCACGCCCGCGGCGGTACTCCTGCACCTTGGGCCTGGCCTGGGCAACGGCCTGGCCAACCTGCACAACGCGCGCCGCGCGCACAGCCCCATGGTCGTCGTGGTCGGCGACCACGCCACTTATCACAAGAAGTACGACGCCCCTTTGGAATCCGACATCGACGCGGTCGCGGGCACGGTCTCGGGCTGGGTGCACCGGACGATGCGCCCCGAGGACGTCGCCGCCGACACCGTGGCCGCCCTCACCGCCGCGCGCCGCGGCGCGGTCACGACGCTGATCCTGCCCGCCGACGTGTCGTGGAGCGACGGGGCGGATTCTGCACAGTCCGCCGCGGCGCCGCCCGCTCCCGCCGTAGACGACGACGAAGCGGTGCGCGCCGCTGCCGACGCGCTCTCCTCCGGCGAGCGTGCGGTGCTGCTCATCGGCGGCGACGCCACCCATGGGCCGGGACTGGCAGCTGCCGTGCGCATCGGCGATGCCACGGGGGCGACGGTGCTGTGCGAGACGTTTCCCGCCCGGCTCCAGCGCGGCGCGGGCGTGCCGGCCGTCGACCGACTCGCCTACTTCGCCGAGGCCGCCGCCGAACAGCTGGCCGGTGCCCGGCACCTCATCCTCGCCGGGGCCCCGTCGCCGGTGTCGTTCTTCGCCTACCCGGACAAGCCCAGCGACCTGGTGCCCGCCGGCTGTGCGGTGCACGTGCTGGCGTCGCATCGCGGAGCGGCAGCCGCACTGGAACGTCTCGCCGACGACGTGGCACCGGGCACCACCGCGAAGGTGGCGCCGGCCCAGCGCCCGGCGCTGCCCAGCGGCGAGCTCACCGCGTTCTCCGCGGCCGCGGTGATCGGCGCCCTGCTGCCCGACGACGCCATCGTGGTCGACGAGTCCAACACCGCGGGGGTGGGCATCGCCGCGGCGACGGCCGGCGCGCCGGCCCACGACGTCCTGACGCTGACCGGCGGCGCCATCGGCTACGGCCTGCCCGCCGCGATCGGTGCGGCGCTCGCGGCACCGCACCGTCCCGTCCTGGCCCTGCAGGCCGACGGTTCGGCGATGTACACGATCTCGGCGCTGTGGACGCACGCCCGCGAGAACCTCGACGTGACGACGGTCATCTTCAACAACGGTGCCTACGACATCCTGCGTATCGAGCTGCAGCGGGTCGGGGCGACCAGCGGGACCGAGCCCGGCCCCAAGGCTCGGGAGCTGCTCGACTTACGTTCGCCTGCCGTCGATTTCGTGCGTGTCGCCGAGGGTTTCGGGGTGCCCGGCCGGCGGGTGCGTACCGCAGAGGAGTTCGCCGCCGCGCTGGCCGATGCGTTCGCCGAGCCGGGCCCGCACCTGATCGAGGCGATGGTGCCGTCCCTGCTGGGTTAACTTCGCGGGGTCTGCCCGGCCGCGTCAGCCCGCAGGTTCTCTTCCACTTCCTGCTGCCAGAGATCGTTGGCGTGGGTGGTGTCGACTTCCTGCTCGAAGCGGTCGGTCATGTCGGGGGTGACGTCGGCGGCGTCGACGTAGAACTGTTCGTACCAGCGCCGGTGCTGGTACACCGGGCCGTCCTCCTCGGTCAGCAGCGGGTTGTCGATGCGGGACTTGTTCTTCCAGATCTCCACGTCTTCGAGAAAGCCCTCGCCGAAGCTACGGTTCATCGCCCCG
Organism: Mycobacterium sp. PSTR-4-N; assembly: GCF_022348085.1. GTDB lineage: Bacteria > Actinomycetota > Actinomycetes > Mycobacteriales > Mycobacteriaceae > Mycobacterium. Next base: position 156,630 of record NZ_JAKRFN010000010.1, read on the forward strand.
GCCAGCTTGGCGGCCTTGTCCGCGGGCAGGCCGGGCATCGCGGCCACGGACACGCCCCACTGCAACATGAACGAGTCGTGGGTGACGGGGTAGTGGCAGTTGATCAGCGCCACCTCGACGGTGAAGCCGGGCGCGAGGTCGTTGTGCAGCCAGTTGATCATGTACGCGGGTCCGAAGTACGTGGCCTCTGATCGCAGATAGGTTCCCTCCCAGAGCTTCTCCGGGTCGGCGACGTAGTCGGGCCGAGGCTTGGACTCCATGTACTGGCTGGCGGTGTGGCCCTCGATCACGTTCTTGAAGTACGTGGGATATGCGTGATGGATGTAGAAGAAGTGCGCCATGTCGACGTTGTTGTCGACGATCTCGCGGCAGTGCGACCCTTCGATCAACACCGAACTCCACTGCCACGGCGACCACCGGCCCTCGTCGTACCCCTCGATGGTGGGCGGGGTCAGCTCCGGGGCCGGCGTCGAGCCCTCCGGGTCGTGCCAGACCAGCAGCTGACCGTTGACCTCGGTGGTGAGCCAGGCACGGGTGCGCGCCATCCGCGGGGTGCGCTTGGCATACGGCACCAACGAACACCGGCCGTCTCCGCGCCACCGCCAGTCGTGGAACGGGCACGCGATGTCGTCGCCTTTGACGGTGCCCTGGGCGAGGTTGCCGCCCATGTGTCTGCAGTAGCCGTCGAGAACCTTCAGCTCGCCGGCGGAATCGGCGAAGACCACCAGCAGCGTGCCGAAAGCGTTGATGCCGTGTGGTTTTCCGTCCCGGAAGTACTGCGCAAGGCCCAGGCAGTGCCAGCCCCGGGCGAAGCGCGTCGGCGCGGCGCCGGTGTCGATCTCGCGAACGGGCTCAGTCATGGCGTGGTCCTTCCTGTCATGTCCAGCACGGCCAGGTGGCTGAACACCATGGAGGTGCCGATGGGGTTGCCGCCGCCGGGGTATGCGGTTCCGCTGGGGGCGGCCATGGTGTTGCCTGCCGCGTACAGGCCGGGGATCACTGCTCCAGTGGTGTCGAGCACCCGGGCCGACGTATCGGTGCGCAGACCTCCCTTGGTACCCAGATCCGAGACGCCAAAGGCGGCAGCGTGGAACGGCGGTCGCTCGATCGGGCGCAGCGGGGACGCGCCACCGGAGAACGCGCGATCGTAGGGTTCGCCGCCCCGGTCGAAATCCTCGTCCACCCCGCGGTGGGCGAAATCGTTGAACCGCCGCACCGTCGCAACGAGATTGTCCGGCGGAACGCCGATCACTCGGGCCAACTCCTCGAGAGAGTCTGCGCTGCGCCACAATCCGGCGTCGACGTAACGCTGTGTGTCCACCATCGACACGTTGGGGGCCTTGACCGGCGGCACCGGACCCTCACCGTCGTCGTACACCATCCAGTACGGCAGGGTGACCGACCCGTCGGCCATCGCGGTCAGCACGGCGCGTCCCAACCGGTCGTAGGCCGCGGATTCGTTGGTGAACCGCCTGCCGTGATCGTCGACGAAGATGCCGCCGGTGAACCACAACGCGAATGCGGCTGTGCCGTCGGGATGCATCAGACCCGGTGACCACCACGCCTGATCCATCAGGTCGGTGGCGGCGCCGGCGGTGATCCCGGCCAGGTGCGCGAGCCCACGGTTCGACGGCGGCCCCATCGTGTCGCGGGAGCTGCCCGGCACGCCGTATCGCTCCCGCATCTCGTCGTTGCGCTCGAAGCCGCCGGCGGCCAACAGAACCCCACGCCGTGCGCGGATTGCGCGGCTGCCCTGCGCGTCGGTGACGACCGCGCCGACCACGGCACCGTTGTCGACGACGAGCTCGGTGAGCGCCGTGCTCAACCGCGTCTGCGCGTGCGGGAAGCGCCGCAGCGCGATCAGGAACCGGGCGATCAGCGCCCGACCGCCCACGAAGTAGTCGTCCGGCTGCGGATGCCCCAGACGATCGGTGTCGAGAGGACCCCGAATGAGTTCTCGAAGATCCGGCGCGGCCGCGACTTTCAGCGGCTTGGCGGCGATGTGTCGCATGCCGTCGGCGCGCGCCTTCGGTGCGTGGCCGAAGTAGTCCGGCCAGGGCAGCAGCGAGAACTTCAGCTGCTCGTCGGCCTCCAGGTAGGCGATCAGCGGGGCTCCGCTACGGACATAGGTTTCGCGCATCGCGGCCGGGGTGCGGTCGCCGACGACGGCGTTGTAGTACTCGAGCGCGTCGTCGATGGTGTCATCCTGTGCGTCGCCGTAACCGGCGCGCTGGAGAACGGGGTTGCACGGGAACCACATTCCGCCGCCACCGGAGTAGGCCGTGGTGCCGCCGAACGTCTCCGACGCCTCGACCAACACGACGTCGAGACCTTCGCGGGCCGCGGTGTAGGCACCCGTGACGCCGCCGGCGCCCGACCCGGCGACGACGACGTCGGTCTCGGCGTCCCAGTACTCGATGGTCTTGGCGCGAGCGCTCATCCCGTGCTGATTGGTCTTCGCGCGAGCGCTCATCCCGTGCTGATTGGTCTTCGCGCGAGCGCTCATCCCGTCAGACATGGCGTTCCCTTCCGTGGGCGGCGAACTCCGCGTCGAGCGCCTCCTTGTCGGCGACGGTCATCAGTCGGTACACCGGCGAGCCCCGACCCACCCAGCGATACACCGGTTCATCGGTGTGCCACCGCTGCGCCTGCAGGTGCCGCTTGAGCACCTTGTTCGACCCGGTCACCGGTAGGTCGGCAGACACCCGCAGCAGCCGGGGCGCGCCTTTGGTGCCGAGATCCGGCTGCGCGCCCAGGAACTCGGTGAACTGGCAGAGGTCGAACCCGCGCGGGTCGGCGACCTCCACCGCGGCCATCACCTGATCTCCGGAGCGGGGGTCCGGCACGCCGTACACCGCTGCGGCGATCACGCCGCTGTGCCGGCGCAGCACGCGTTCGATGGTAAGCGCCGAGATGTTCTCGCCGTCGACCCGGATCCAGTCGCCGCGCCGGCCCGCGAAGTACAGGAACCCGGCGCCGTCCACGTAGCCGAGGTCACCCGACCAGTACCACCCGTTGCGGGTGCGCTCGGCCTCGGCCGCGTCGTTGCGGTAGTAGCCCTCAAAGTCACGGGCGCCTCGGCGGTCGACGATCTCGCCGACCGCCTCGTCGGCGTTACACACCCGACCTGTCTCATCGAGAACCGCTGCTGGACAGGTTCGTAGCGTGTCCGGGTCGACGACGACGACGTCCGCGTGGGCGGGTCGGCCCAGCGCGCCCGGCGGCGCGTCCGGATCGGGTGCGGCCACCGCGCCGCCCTCACTGGAGCCGTACCCTTCGAACAGCTCGGCTGCGAACCGGCGGCGGAATTCCTTCTGGTCCTCGGGCGAGGCCTCGGTGCCGAAGCCGCGCTGCAGCGGGTTGTCGGCGTCGTCGGGCAGCTCAGGGGTCGCCAGCAGGTAGCCCAGTGCCTTGCCGACGTAGGTGAAGAACGTGGCGCCGAAGAAGCGCACGTCGGGTAGGAAGCCCGACGCCGAGAACGTCGGGGTCAGGCAGACGGTCGCGCCATTGGCCAGGGCCGGCGCCCACAGCGCCATCAGGGCGTTGCCGTGGAACAGCGGCATGCAGCAGTAGTCGACGTCGCCGCGGTGGTGACCGAACTTCTCTGTGGCCGTGTAGGCGATGCGGGCCAGCCGGCCCTGCGTGCATCGGACGGCTTTCGATGTGCCGGTGGTGCCGGAGGTGAACAGCAGCAGCATCAGCGTCGTCGCGTCCACGCCGGGCGCAGCCTCGGCCGGTGCCCTGCGATGTCCATCGACGAGGTGGCGGTACCGCAGATCGTCGACGCACCAGATCAGCTCGGCATCGACGCCGTGGTCGAGAGTGCGTAGGCGCTCGGCGCCGGCCGTGTCGGTGACGACCATCGCGCAGTCCGCGTGCCGGATGTCAGCCGCCAGATCACGCGCACCGCGGGTGGGATTCAGGCCGACGATGGTGGCGCCGGCCAACGCCGCTGCGCCGAGCCAGAACACGAACTCGGGCACATTGGGCAACAGCACACCGATGTGAAACGGTGCGTTCCCGGGCTTTCGGGCCAGTGCCAGCGCCGCCCGGGCCGCCGAACACGTCACCACGTCGTCCCAGGTCCAGGCCTGCTCGCGGGTGCGTAACCCGGGGTGCGTGTCGTCGGCCCGTGCCAGCAGCATCGACGCGATGTCGGCGTGTCCGGTCACGGCCGGTCGATCTCGTGCACGTCGTCGGAGCAGTCGATACCTTCGGCCGACAGCTGCCGCTTGATCACCTTGAACGTCTGGGTGCGCGGCAGCGTGGTGGCCACGCGCACATACACCGGCCACTGCTTGGGCCCCAGATCGTCCTGCGCGCAGAGGAACTGCGTGAACGCCACCGGATCGAACGACGCGGGGTCGGGCAGCACCAGCGCAGCCATCACACGGTCGCCCACGGTGTCGTCGGGAATGGGATAGACGACGGCCTCGGTGACGCCGGGATAGCGCATGAGGATGCGCTCGATCGGGGCGGTGCCGAGATTCTCACCGTCGACCCGCAGCCAGTCACCCAGTCTCCCTGCGAAGTACGCGAAGCCGCGTTCGTCGGTGTAGGCGAGGTCTCCACTGTGGTAGACCCCGCCGCGCATCCGATCGGCATCGGCCTCGGGATCGTGGTAGTAGCCGCGGAACTGACCGGGGCCCTCGGTGTTGACCAGCTCGCCGACCACACCGGGTGGGCACGGCCGCCCCGTCTCGACGTCGACGATCGCGACCCCGCCCACGAGCGGGCCCAGTGCCCCGTCGGGTGTGTCGGGGGTTCGTGCGATCGAGACGCCGCCTTCGCTCGAACCGAATCCGTCGACGACCTCGACGGCGAAGCGCTCCGCGAAGCGGCTCAGGTCCCGCGGCGCGCCCTCGTTGCCGTAGGCCACCCTGAGGGGATTGTCGGCGTCGTCGCTGCGCTCGGGCGTCGCGAGGACGTAGGACAGCGGCTTACCGACGTAGTTGGCGTAGGTGGCGCCGACTTTGCGGACATCGGGAAAGAACTGCGAGGCAGAGAACCTGCGCCGCAGAGCGACGGACGCACGGCCGGCGACGGCCGGCGCCCAGCCGGCCATGATCGCGTTGGAGTGGAACAGCGGCATGGACAGATAGCACGTGTCCGACGGGCCGAGGCCGAACCGTTCGGCCAGCATCGCTCCCGGGAACGCGACCTTGTCGTGCGTGCACCGCACCGCTTTCGGGTCTCCGCTGGTGCCCGAGGTGAAGATCAGCATGAACAGATCGTCGGGTGCGGCATCGCGGAACTGCACGTCCGCGCCGGCGTGGTCGGCCAATTCGGTTGCGAAGGAATCGGATTCGACGTCGATCGAGGAGATGCCGGGTACGGCGCTGTCACGGTCGGCCAGCACGAGTTGGCAGTCGGCGTGCTCGATGTCGCGCTGTAACGCTGCCCCGCGGCGCGTCGGGTTGAGGCCGACCGGAACGATTCCCGACATCGCCGCGGCAACCAGCATGCAGGAGAAGAACGGTGTGTTCCCCGCGAGCACACCGATGTGTGGTGGGCGATCCGGATCCAGCCGCGCCTGCAGTGCAGCCGCCAGGGCCGCGGCGTCGGCGAGGTGATCACGCCACGAGACGAACGACACCTCTCCCGAGCCGTCGATACCGTGCACGCCGCCGTCCTCCACGTCGGCCAACGGCGCCAGTAGCGCGGCGACGGTGGGTGCGACGGTGATGGCCACCGTGTCTCAGGCCGGCGTGTCGGCCAACTCGCGACCGATCCGCAGCAACTGTCCGGTGGCTCCGCCGAGTGCGAACTCGGTCTGCTTGGCGGCCAGGAAGTAGCGGTGGATCGGGTGATCGGTGTCGATACCCACACCCCCGTGCACGTGGACAGCCGTGTGGGCGACGCGATGTCCCGCTTCGGCGGCCCAGAACGCGGCGCTGGCCACGTCGATGTCGGCGGGCAGATCCTCCGAGACCCGCCATGCCGCCTGGGTCACGGTCAGCCGCAGCCCCTTGATGTCGATGTATCCGTCGGCCAATCGGGCCGACACCGCCTGGAAGCTGCCGATGGGTCGGTCGAACTGCTCGCGTTCGCGGGCGTAGGCAGCGGTCATCTCCAGCGCGCGTTCCACGACGCCCAACTGGTAGGCGCTGCGGCCGAGCGCGCCGCGGGTGACGAGCCAGTCCACGACCTCCGGCCCACCGATACGGCGGTCCGCGGGCACCGTGACCTCGCGCAACTCGAGCGCCCCGACACTGCCGTGCCCCGTGGTGTCGAGCGCGGTGACGGTCAGCCCGCCGTCGCTCGCCGCGACGAGGAAAACACCGATACCTGAATCGGTTTCGGCCGGCACCAGGAAGGCATCGGCTTTCGGCCCGAACGCCACCAGCGTCCGGGCCCCGGTCAGCGTGACCTCCGATCCCTCGGCGCGTGCCCGCACCGGGCCCTCACCCATCTCACCGTCGAGCGCGACCGTGAGGACCTTCTCGCCGCGCACGGCCGGCGCCGCCCACTCCTGCGCGATGGCGTCCGAGCCGAACGTCGTCAGCGCGCCCGCACCGAGTACGACGGACTCCAGGTACGGCACGGCCGCCAGCTGCCGTCCCAGCGCCACGAGTACCGCCACTTCTTCGAGCGCGCCGTAACCGCCGCCGCCCAGCGCTTCCGGCGCCGTGGTCGACAGGATGTCGGCGTCGATCAGCTTGCGCCACAGGGTGTCATCGAAGCGCCCCCCCTGCTGCGGCCCCAACCCGTCGAGCTCGCGCTGATGCTCGGGCGTGCAGACCGATTCGGTGATCGTGCGAACCAGCCCGCCGAGATCGTCACTGGCTTCTGTCGTCGAGAAATCCATGTCGAAGGTCTCCTTTACCGGTTCACTCGGGGCAGCCCGAGCGCCACCATGCCGATGATGTCGCGCTGGATCTCGTTGGTGCCACCGCCGAACGTGAGGATCAGGCAGGACCGGTGCATCCGCTCGATCCGGCCGCGCAGCAGTGCACCCGGAGAGTCCGCACGTAGCGTGGCCGCGGTGCCCATCACCTCCATCAGCAACCGGTAGGCCTCGGTGGCGAGCTCGGTGCCGTACACCTTGGCCGCCGAGGCGTCGGCAGGGGAGGGCGCCGCGTCTTCGGTGGAGGCCAGCTCCCAGTTGATCAGCTTGAGCACCTCGGCCTTGGCGTGCACCCGCGCGAGATTGAGCTGCACCCACTGCGCGTCGATCAACCGGCTGCCGTGCACGTCTTTGGTGTTCTGGGCCCACTCGCGCACCGCGTTCAGGGCGACGAAGATCGGCTGCGCCGAGACCAGCGCGACCCGCTCGTGGTTCAGCTGGTTGGTCACCAGCTTCCAGCCGGCGTTCTCCTCGCCGACCAACCTGCTGACCGGGACCCGGACATCCTGGTAGTAGGTCGCGCTGGTGTCCACGCCCGCAACGGTGTGCACCGGAGTCCAGGAGAACCCCTCGGCCGTCGTCGGCACGATCAGCATCGAGATGCCGCGGTGCTTCTTGGCCTCGGGGTTGGTGCGCGCGGCGAGCCACACGTAGTCGGCGTAGGCGATCAGCGACGTCCACATCTTCTGCCCGTTGATCACGTACTCGTCGCCGTCGCGCACCGCGGTGGTGCGCAGCGAGGCCAGGTCGGTGCCGGCGCCCGGCTCGGAGTAACCGATCGAGAAGTGGAGCTCGCCCGCGGCGATCTTGGGAAGGAAGAACTTCTTCTGCTCGTCGCTGCCGAAATGCATGATCGTCGGCGCGACGCTGTTGATGGTCAGGAACGGAACCGGCACGTTGGCGATCGCGGCTTCGTCGTTGAAGATCAGACCGTCCATCGGCGGTCGCGCCTGGCCGCCGTACTCTTTCGGCCACGACAGCGTCAGCCAGCCGTCTTTGCCCATCTGGGCGACGGTTTCGCGGTAGACGTTCCCGCGCCCCATCTCGCCGTCGTTGCTCGCCAGCGCCTCGGCACGCTCGGGGGTCATCAGCTTCGAGAAGTAGGCGCGCAGCTCGCGGCGCAGCTCCTCTTGCTCGGGGGTGTAGCCGATCCGCATCGCGATCCTCACTAGTCTGCGAGCCTGTACCCGGTGCCATCCCGGACGCCCGCGTGGATACCTCAGGTCTTCCCCGGTTGTAACACGTTCTAGTCTTGGGGTCCAGGCTGGTGTCACACTGGGTGCTCTGCGAATCGGCCCACAGCCCCAGACCGTCAGGAGGAAGTCATGCGAGTTGAAGTGGATCGTGACCGTTGCGAGGGCAATGCCGTGTGCGTCGGAATAGCGCCCGACCTGTTCGACCTCGACGACGAGGACTACGCGGTGGTCAAGGCCGACCCCGTCCCCGAAGGCGAGGAGGCGGTGGCCGAGCAGGCGATCGTCGAATGCCCCAGGGCCGCCCTGATCCGGCACGACTAGAGGTATTCATAAGTGACTTCTTCTGCAGCAGACATCGATCTCTCCGGACGCGTCGCTGTCGTCACCGGAGCCGCCGCCGGGCTGGGCCGGGCCGAGGCCGTCGGACTCGCTCGGGCAGGGGCAACGGTGGTGGTCAACGACATCGCCGCCGCCCTGGACCGCTCTGACGTTCTCGACGAGATCGCCCAGGCCGGCGCCAAGGGAGTCGCCGTGGCCGGCGACATCAGCGAGCGCTCGACAGCAGATGAACTCGTCGAGACCGCCGACGGTCTGGGCGGGCTGGGCATCGTGGTCAACAACGCCGGCATCACCCGCGACCGCATCCTGTTCAACATGACCGACGAGGAATGGGATGCGGTCATCAACGTGCACCTGCGCGGGCACTTCCTGCTGACCCGCAACGCCGCCACCTATTGGCGGTCGAAGGCCAAGGCCGGAGACGGTCAGATCTACGGCCGGATCATCAACACATCGTCCGAGGCCGGTCTGTCCGGCCCGGTCGGCCAGCCCAACTACGGTGCGGCGAAGGCGGGAATCACTGCGCTGACGCTGTCCGCGGCGCGCGCTCTGGGCCGCTTCGGTGTCCGCGCGAATGCCATCGCGCCGCGGGCCAGGACCGCGATGACGGCCGGCGTGTTCGGTGACGCCCCGGAGTTGCCCGACGGTGTGGTCGACCCGCTGTCGCCCGAGCACGTCGTGAACCTGGTGCGGTTCCTGGCATCTCCTGCCGCCGAAGCCGTCAACGGACAGCTGTTCATCGTCTATGGTCCGACGGTGACGCTCCTCGCGGCGCCGACGGCGGAAAAGCAATTCAGTGCCGACGGCGACGAGTGGGACCCGTCCGCATTGTCGGCAACTCTGCAGGAATACTTTGCTGATCGTGACCCGGAGAAAAGCTTCTCGGCGGCGATGGGGCTCGGCGACCGAGACTGACAGTCTCTGTTGTCACAGGCGATCCGCAGGTAGAACGTGTTCTAGAATGACCTGTGTCACACATGGTCTGAGCAGTGCAAACATAACAAAATGACGTGGATTGCCGGTCTTTGACACTGCGAACGTGTTCTAGTTAGTATGATCCGGCTCACGGGAGGCAGCGCCGAGTGCGGGGGTGGGAACCCCACGCAGGCAGCTTCTCGGTAAGAGTTCGCCAGGCGTACGTTGTCGACACCTTCGGACCGAGATCGGAGCACGCGTTTGATCGAACAGCTTGCGGCGCCCGCGCGGGCCGTGGGCGGGTTCGTCGAGATGTCCTTGGACACTTTCGCCAAGTCCTTCCGCCGACCGTTCCAGTTCCGCGAATTCCTGGATCAGACGTGGATGATCGCGCGCGTGTCCCTGGTCCCCACCCTGCTGGTGGCGATCCCGTTCACCGTTCTGGTGGCGTTCACGCTGAACATCCTGCTGCGTGAGATCGGTGCGGCGGATCTGTCCGGCGCCGGTACCGCGTTCGGCACGATCACGCAGCTGGGGCCGGTGGTGACGGTGCTGGTCGTCGCCGGTGCCGGGGCGACCGCGATCTGTGCCGACCTGGGGGCCCGCACGATCCGCGAGGAGATCGACGCCATGCGGGTGCTGGGTATCGACCCCATCCAGCGGCTGGTGGTGCCCCGCGTGCTGGCGTCGACGTTCGTGGCGCTTCTGCTCAACGGCCTGGTCTGCCTGATCGGTCTGGCCGGCGGCTACGTGTTCTCGGTGTTCCTGCAGGGTGTCAACCCGGGGGCGTTCATCAACGGACTGACGGTGCTGACCGGGCTCGGGGAACTGGTGCTGGCCGAGATCAAGGCGCTGCTGTTCGGCGTCGTCGCCGGGCTGGTGGGCTGCTACCGCGGCCTGACCGTCAAGGGCGGCCCCAAGGGCGTGGGCAACGCGGTCAACGAGACCGTGGTCTACGCGTTCATCTGCCTGTTCGTGATCAACGTGATCATGACGGCGGTCGGGGTGAGAGTGCTGGCCCGCTGATGAGTTACGACCTCACCCTCCGGTTCCGGCGCGCGTTCAGTGGCGTGCCGCGCGCCGTCGACACCGTGGGCGAGCAGGCGCTGTTCTACGGCGAATCGGTGAAATACATCCCCAACGCGGTCACTCGTTATCGCAAGGAGACGATCCGGCTCATCGCCGAGATGACCATGGGCACCGGCGCTCTCGTGATGATCGGCGGAACGGTCGGCGTGGCGGCGTTCATGACGCTCGCCTCCGGCGGCGTGATCGCCGTGCAGGGATATTCGTCGCTGGGGAACATCGGCATCGAGGCGCTCACCGGGTTCCTGTCGGCCTTCCTCAACGTGCGGATCGTGGCGCCGGTCATCGCGGGCATCGCGCTCGCGGCGACCATCGGTGCCGGCGCGACAGCGCAACTGGGCGCGATGCGGGTCGCCGAGGAGATCGACGCCGTGGAGTCGATGGCCGTGCACGCGGTGTCGTATCTGGTGTCGACGCGCCTGATCGCCGGACTGATCGCGATCGTCCCGCTGTACGCACTGTCGGTGCTCGCCGCGTTCTTCGCGGCCCGCTTCACCACCGTCTACATCAACGGTCAGTCCGCGGGCCTCTACGACCACTACTTCAACACGTTCCTGGTGCCCAGCGATCTGCTCTGGTCGTTCCTGCAAGCCATCGTGATGTCGGTGGCGGTGATGCTCGTTCACACCTACTACGGCTTCAACGCATCCGGCGGCCCGGTCGGGGTGGGCATCGCCGTGGGGCAGGCCGTACGTACGTCGCTCATCGTCGTGGTGACGATCGTGCTGTTCATCTCGCTGGCCGTCTACGGCGCCTCGGGCAACTTCAACCTCTCCGGATAGGACGACAGCTTTCATGGCCAACGGTGACGCCAAGCGCAGCCACGTGAGGATCGCTGCAGCGATACTCGCTGTGGTGGTGCTCGCCGCCGTCGTCTTCACGTACCTGTCGTACACCGCGGCCTTCACCTCGACCGACAAGGTGACGGTGCTCTCGCCGCGCGCCGGTCTGGTGATGGAGACCAAGGCGAAGGTGAAATATCGCGGCATCCAGGTCGGCGAGGTCGAGTCGATCGACTACGCCGGGCAGGACGCCAAGTTGACACTGGCCATCCGCAGCGACGACATGCGCTACATCCCGAGCAATGCGCAGGTCCGCATCGCGGGCAACACCATCTTCGGCGCCAAGTCGGTGGAGTTCCTGACACCGCCCGACCCGGACAAGACGCCGCTGCGGGCGGGGACCCAGGTGCAAGCCAAGGATGTTCAGCTGGAGGTCAACACCCTGTTCCAGACGCTGACCGACGTGCTCGGCAAGATCGATCCGGTCAACCTGAACGCGACGCTGTCCGCGCTGGCCGAAGGTCTGCGCGGGCACGGAGACGACCTCGGCGCCGGGTTGTCGGGACTCAATTACTATCTGCAACAGCTGAACCCGAAGTTGCCGACCCTGCAGGACGACTTCCGCAAGGCGGCGGTCGTCACCAACATCTACGGCGACGCCGCCCCCGATCTCGCGACGATCCTCGACAACGCGCCGACCGTCAGCAAGACAGTGGTCGACGAGCAGGACAACCTGAACGCGACACTGCTGGCCGCCACGGGGCTGGGCAACAATGCCGCCGACACCCTCGAACCAGGGGCAGACGATTTGATCGCGGCCATTCAGCGGTTGCGGGCACCGCTGAAGGTGGTCGGCGACTACTCGCCCGAGTTCGGCTGCCTGGTCAAGGGCATCTCGATCGCGATCGAGCGGTTCGCGCCGATCATCGGTGGGATTCGTCCCGGCCTGTTCGTGTCGTCGAGTTTCATTCCCGGCTCGCCCGCGTACACCTACCCCGAGAGCCTGCCCATCGTGAATGCCTCGGGCGGCCCGAACTGTCGCGGCTTACCGGACGCTCCGAGCAAGCAGTTCGGCGGATCGTGGTATCACAGCCCGTTCCTGGTGACCGACAACGCCTACGTGCCCTACCAGCCGAACACCGAGCTGCAGTTCGACGCACCCTCGACGCTGCAGTTCCTGTTCAACGGGGCCTTCGCGGAACGGGATGATTTCTAGTGGCACGCAGACTCGGTGCGCAGGACCGCACCATGATCAATGTCGGGGTGTTCACCGTGGTGATGCTGCTCGTCGCCGCCATGCTGATCGTGGTGTTCGGCGAGTTCCGGTTCGGTTCGGACAAGGACTATCACGCCACCTTCACTGACGCCTCGCGGCTCAAGGCCGGCCAAGACGTGCGTATCGCGGGCGTGCCCGTCGGTGCGGTCAAAGACGTCACGCTCAACGACGACAACACCGTCGACGTCGCGTTCGCGCTCAACGAGCGCTATCAGCTCTACACCTCCAGCAAGGCGCTGGTCCGCTACGAGAACCTGGTGGGCGATCGCTACCTCGAGATCGCCTCGGGCCCGGGCGATCTGATCAAGCTCCCGCCGGGTGGCACCATCACCAACACCGCGCCCGCGCTCGATCTGGACGCCTTGCTCGGCGGTCTGAAGCCGGTCTTCAAGGGCCTGGACGGACGGAAGATCAACGAGGTCAGTAATGCGATCATCGAGTTGCTGCAGGGCCAAGGCGGCGCGCTGTCGCAGATGCTGTCGTCCACCAGTGCGTTCACCCAGGACCTGGCCGCGCGCGATCGACTGATCGGGGACCTGATCACTCATCTGAACACGGTGCTCGGCACGGTCGACGAGAAGGGGGCCGAGTTCGACGCCACCGTGGACAAGCTGCAGAAGGTGCTCACCGGTCTCGCGCAGGGGCGCGATCCGATCGCCGGCGCCATCGGCCCGCTGTCCACGGCCACCAACGACCTGACAGAGACGCTGGAGAAGAGTCGCCGTCCGCTGCAGGGGGTGCTGGAGAACGTGCGGCCCCTGGCGCAGCGTATGGATGAGCGCAAGGGTGACATCAACAAGGTCATCGAGCCGCTCGCGGAGAACTACCTGCGGCTCAACGCACTCGGCGCGTACGGCTCGTTCTTCAACATCTATTACTGCTCGATCCGCATGAAGATCAACGGGCCGGCCGGGAGCGACATCCTCATCCCGTTCGGTGGCCCACCGGATCCGTCGAAGGGGAGGTGCTCTGAGAATGGCTAGACCTGACGGTGGAAACCCCTTGCGCACCGGCATTTTCGGCATCGTGCTGGTGACCTGCCTGGTTCTGGTGTCGTTCGGTTACAGCAACCTCCCGTTCATGCCGCAGGGCAAGCCGTACGAGGCGTTCTTCACCGATGCCGGCGGCATCTCGCCGGGCAACGATGTCAACGTCTCGGGGATCAACGTCGGCAAGGTCGAGAGCGTGGCCCTGGCCGGCGACACCGCGAAGGTGACGTTCACCGTCGACCGCAAGATCATGGTGGGTGACCAGTCGCTGGTGGCGATCAAGACCGATACTGTGCTGGGCGAGAAGTCGTTGGCCGTGACCCCCAGGGGCGGCGGGTCGGTGACCTCGATCCCGGTGGGGCGCACCACGACTCCGTACACCCTCAACACTGCGCTGCAGGATCTCGGGCAGAACGCCAGTGAATTGGACAAGCCGCGATTCGAGCAGGCGCTGCAGACGCTGACCGACTCGTTGCGTGATGCCAAGCCGCAGCTGCGCGGTGCGCTCGACGGCGTCACGAACCTGTCGCGCAGCCTGAACAAGCGCGACGAAGCGCTCGAACAGTTGCTCACCCACGCCAAGCGCATCACCGACACGCTGGCCCAGCGGTCCGGCCAGGTCAACCAGCTCATCGTCGACGGGAACATGCTGTTCGCCGCCCTCGACGAGCGTCGGCAGGCGCTGAGCAATCTGATCGGCGGAATCGACGATGTCTCACGACAACTCTCGGGCTTCGTCGCCGACAACAAGCGGGAGTTCGGCCCGGCGTTGAAGCAGCTGAACTTGGTGATGGACAACCTGCTGGAGCGGCGCGAGCACATCGGCGAGGCGCTCAAGCGGCTGCCGCCGTACGCGACCACACTCGGCGAAGTGGTCGGCTCGGGCCCCGGATTCCAGATCAACCTCTACGGTCTGCCGCCCGCCTCGCTGTCCGAAGTCCTGCTCGACACCTACTTCCAGCCGGGCAAACTGCCCGACAGCCTTGCCGACTACCTGCGCGGATTCATCTCCGAGCGACTGATCATCAGGCCGAAGTCGCCATGACACACAACGATTTGTCTCCGAAGAAGGCCCGCGTGCTGCGTATCGCGCTGGCGGCCGTGCTCGTCGTCGCCTTGGTGTCGGCCGTGTACCTGGTGTGGCCGTCGCGGGGCGGCAATAAGGTGGTGGCCTACTTCTCGTCTGCGGTCGGTCTCTACTCCGGCGACGAGGTGCGGGTCATCGGCGTCCCGGTGGGTCGCATCGACTCGATCGAACCCCGTGCCAAGGACGTCAAGATCACGATGTCCATCGACGACGGGGTCAAGATCCCGGCCGACGCGCAGGCGCTGATCATCTCTCCGAACCTGGTCGCGGCGAGGTTCATCCAGCTGGCACCGGCCTACACCGGTGGCCCGGTGATGGCGGACGACGCCGAGATCGGGCCGGACCGCACCGCTGTCCCGGTGGAGTGGGACGAGGTCAAGGAGCAGCTCACCCAGCTGAGCAGCCAGCTGGGTCCGCAGCAGAACTCCGTGCAGGGCCCACTCAAGGCGTTCGTCGACCAGGCCGCCGACACCCTGGATGGCAACGGTGAGTCGTTCCGGCAGGCGATTCGCGAGTTGTCCCAGACTGCGGGTCGTCTCGGCGACAGCAGAACCGACCTCTTCGGTACGGTCCGCAATCTGCAGGTGCTCGTCAACGCTCTGTCCAACAGCAACCAGCAGATCGTGCAGTTCACCGACCACGTTGCGTCGGTGTCGCAGGTACTCGCCGACAGCTCCGCCGACCTGGACAACACGCTCGGAACGTTGAATCAGGCCCTGTCAGACGTGAAAGGCCTACTGGGGGACAACAATAAGGCGCTCGTCGATCAGGTGGGCAAGCTGGCGGACTTCACCAACCTGCTCACCGAGCACAGCGACGACATCGAGCAGGTCCTGCACATCACGCCGAACGGTCTGGCCAACTTCTACAACATCTACAACCCCGCGCAGGGCACCGTCGGCGGTCTGCTGACGCTGCCGAACTTCTCTAATCCCGTCCAGTTTATCTGCGGTGGCACCTTCGACGTCGGCGCGAACCCGGACAATTACAAGCGCGCGGAGATCTGCCGCCAGCGGATGGGCCCGGTGTTCAAGCGGATCGCCATGAACTTCCCACCGCTGCTGTTCCACCCCATCAACAGCATCACCGCGTACAAGGGCCAGATCCAGTACGACACCCCGGCGACGGAAGCCAAGGCCCAGACGCCGGTGCCGTACCTGCAGTGGCAGAACGCCCCTGGAACGACGCCGCCGCCGATCGGTCCGGGTACAGCTGATCTGGCGTCGATGTTCCTGCCTACCGCTCCGGCGCAGGGTGCAGGTCCGGCACCCGGTCCCGCTGCGGCACAGGGTTCGGGTCCGGCACCCGGTCCCGTTCCGACCGTGGGGGGAGGCTCATGATCCGCAAGGTCATTCGGCCTGCGCTGGCCCTCGGCACCCTGACGGTGCTGGTGTCCGGGTGTGAATTCGGAGGATTGAACTCGCTGGACATGCCGGGCACCGCCGGGCACGGCGAGGGTTCCTACACCGTGACCGTCGAGCTGCCGGACGTGGCGACGCTGCCGCAAAACTCACCGGTGATGGTCAACGATGTGACCGTGGGTAGTGTGTCGGGCATCGACGCCGTCCAGCGCGCCGACGGGACGTTCTACGCGGCGGTGAAGCTGTCGCTGGACAAGGACGTCAATCTGCCCGCCAATGCAATCGCGAAGGTCGCGCAGACCTCGCTGTTGGGCTCCCAGCACGTCGAATTGGCCGAGCCCCCGGAGAAGCCCGTCGGCCGGTTGGCTGAAAACTCCAACATCCCGCTGGACCGTACGGGTCGGTATCCGACCACCGAGGAAGTGCTGTCCTCGCTCGGCGTCGTCGTCAACAAGGGCAATCTCGGCGCGTTGCAGGACATCACCGAGGAGTTCTACAACGCCGTCGTCGGGCGCCAGGGTACGTTCACCGACCTGATTCCTCGGCTGGCCGAGCTGACGTCATCGCTGGACCGGCAGACCGACGACATCATCTCTGCCGCCGAGGGTCTCGACCGCTTCGCTGGCATCCTCGCGCGTAGCAAGGACAGTCTGGGCCGCACCCTGGACACGCTGCCCGCGGCGCTCGATGTCCTGGACCGCAACCGGGCCGCCATCGTCGACACCTTCACCGCGCTGCGCAGGCTCGCGGTGGTGGGCTCGAAGATCCTCGCCGAGACGAAGGTGGATCTGGCTGCCGACCTCAAGGATCTGTTCCCGGTGGTCAAAGCACTCAACGACAACGCCGATGACTTCATCCACAGCCTGGAGTTTCTGCCGACATTCCCGTTCCACTACCAGTACCTGCGCAAGGCGGTCCGCGGCGACTACCTCAACGTCTTCGTCACGTTCGACCTGACATTGCGTCGCCTCGGCGAGACGGTGTTCACCACCTCGCTCGGGCTCGATCCGAACATGAAGCGCCTCAACGAGGTCGTCAACCCCCCGGACTTCCTGACCGGCGAGTTGGCCAACCTGTCCGGACAGGCGGCCGACCCCTTCAAGATTGCGCCGGGAACGGCCACCCAGCACGAGGGGACACCGTAGATGCTGGACCGGCTCTCCAAGATCCAACTGTCGATCTTCGCCTTCGTGACCGTGCTGACCGTCGGCGCGATATCGATCTTCTACCTTCGCGTGCCCGAGGCGATCGGGTTGAACTCCTATCGGGTGACCGCCAACTTCACCGCGGCCGGTGGCCTGTACCAGAACGCCAACGTCACCTACCGCGGCGTCACCGTGGGCCAGGTGGAATCCGTCGGCCTGTCCGACGACGGCGTCGTCGCGCACATGCGCCTCGACAGCGGAACCCCGGTGCCGGCCAACGTGACGGCGACCGTCAAGAGCGTGTCGGCCATCGGCGAACAGTACGTCGACCTGGTCCCGCCGGAGGACCCCTCCGGGGACAAGCTGCGCAACGGCGCCGACATCCCGGTGAGCCGGACCGCGATCGGACAGGACATCGCCGGCCTGCTGCAGCAGGCGGATTCGCTGGTCAACAGCCTCGGTGACAGCCGGATCAAGGATCTGCTGCGGGAAACGTTCACGGCGTTCAACGGTTCCGGGCCGGAGCTCGCCCGGCTGATCCAGTCCGGGCGGCTGCTCGTGGACGAAGCCAACGCCAACTACGGGCAGACCACCCAGCTGATCGATCAGGCGGGACCGTTCCTGGATTCGCAGATCGCCAGCGGGGACAACATCCGCTCGCTGGCCGACGGACTGGCCCGGTTCACCGGCGAGGTGGCGAACGCCGACCCGCAGCTGCGCACACTGCTGCAGACCGCCCCGGGCGCCGCCGGCGTCGCGAACGAGACCTTCGAGGGCATTCGCCCCGACTTCCCGATGCTCGCAGCCAATCTCGCGAACCTGGGGCGCATCGGCGTCATCTATCATAAGTCGATCGAACAGGCGCTGGTCATCTTCCCGGCTCTGATTGCCGCGCTGAACACCGTCGCCGGCGGCGTGCCCGCCGACGAGGGCGGCAAGCTGGACTTCAAGGTCCACCTCAACGATCCACCCACCTGCTCGGTCGGGTTCCTGCCGCCGACCACTATCCGCTCGCCAGGGGATACGACGCTGCGCGAGTTGCCGACCGATATGTACTGCAAGACGCCGCAGAACGACCCCGCGGTGGTGCGCGGTGCCCGCAACTATCCGTGCCAGGAGTTCCCGGGTAAGCGCGCGCCGACGATCCAGCTCTGCCGCGACCCCAAAGGTTACGTACCGATCGGCACCAACCCGTGGCGCGGGCCTCCGGTCCCGCTGGGCACCCCGATCGAGGACGGGCGCAACATCCTGCCGCCCAACAAGTTCCCGTTCATTCCGCCGCAGGTGGATCCGGATCCGGGTCCGCCGGTGGTGCAGCTGCCGCCGGGCGCGGTGCCCGGACCCGGGCCGGCCCCGCACGCGCCGTTCCCGCTGCCGGTGCCGCCGAACGAGCCGGGGCCGCCGCCCCCGCC
>NZ_JAKRFN010000011.1 GCF_022348085.1 Mycobacterium sp. PSTR-4-N
GGGATGGCGCCGGCTGCACCGCCGGGTCCGGCCACGCCGTAGCCGGGAGCAGGCGGCGGCACATAGCCCGCCGGCGGAGGCGGGGGAGGCGGGGCGTAACCGGCCGGCGGGGGAGGAGGAGGCGGCGGCGCGGCGCAGCCCGTGCCGTACGGGTCGACGCACCCGGCCGGGCCACCGGCGGATGCGAGCGGGGCGAAAGCGAGTGCGGCAGCGGCGGCACACGCGGCGATCACAGGTTTTTGCAGCATGTCGACACCACTACCCTGGCCGCAACGAATCTAACCCGCTGATCACTCGCTGTGTTCGGCGATGTACCGGTCGGCGTCCTTGTCGGAGGTGTCGATATCGGTGACGGATTCGCGTTCAGCATAGAACCGGAGCCACCGCATGCCGAGGTCGTGGCGCATCTGAAGGCTGGCGCTCTTGATGAAATCGGGCATCGCCTCGCGCTCCTCTTCGTCGAGGTGCGAGCCGTTCTCCTTGCGGGCTTCGTTGACCGCCGCGAACCACTCGTCGCTGCCGGGCTCGTGCTCTCGGGACCGGCGCACCGCGTCGCGGATGGAGTTGTGGTCGGTGATCGCGTCCTCGGTCTCGTCCTCCGGATCGCCTTCCGGATTGCCCGGGTGGTCGCGCCCTCCGTGGGCCAGCAGCGCCGGGTAGAACACCGTCTCCTCGGCGTCGGCGTGCGCGTCCAACCGGGTGCCCAGCGCGTCCCAGATCGCCGCCAGCTCGTCGGGGGAGTGCGCGTCGTCGAGCCGGAAGAACTGCCGGCGGAGCCAGTCGTGATCGGCGTAGATGAGATCGATGATGTCGGCCATGTGTCCAGGCATACCCGGGTTTCTCCCCGAGGAACCCGGGTACCACGGGGCGGTGGAGCAGGACACCGAGCAGCGTTTCGATGTCGTCGTCGTCGGGGGCGGGAACGCCGGAATCAGCGCGGCGGCACGGTTGCTGCGCAAGGGCTTTCAGCGGATCGCCGTGGTCGAGCCGCAAACCGTGCACACCTATCGGCCGCTGCTGTCCTATGTCGGCGGCGGGCAGGCGAGCTTGCGCCGCGCCGAGCGGACCCAGCGGTCGGTGACGCCGTCGAGGTGCACCTGGATTCGCGACGCTGTGGTGTCCGTCGACCCGGCGGGCTCGACGGTCGAGTGCGCCACCGGTCGCCGGCTTCGCTACACCGATCTGGTGATCGGTACCGGACTGGTCCCCGACGACGACGAATTACCCGGCGTCACCTCCGCTTTGAAGACTCCGGCCGTCGCCAGCAATTACCTCGACCACGCCGAGAAGACGTGGCGGCGTATCCGCGCGATGCCGTCGGGTGGCCACGCGGTGTTCACCGTGCCGCGTGCGCCGGTCAGTTGCACTGCCACCACGATGAAGCCGTTGTTCCTCGCAGCCGCACACTGGCGCGACACGGGGCGCCTGCCGGGGGTGAACATCACCCTGGTGATCGACCGCCCCCATCTCGTGGGTGTGCCAGAGATCGATGCCCGGCTCTCGAAACGGTTGGCGGAGTTGGATGTTCGCATACTGTACGACACCGCGGTGGGCGAGCTGAAACCGGAGGCGAACGTCATCAGTGTCGGGGGCGGTGAGCACATGCACTATGACTTCCTGCATCTGGTCCCGCCGTTCCGGGGCCCGCGCTGGTTGCAGACGTCGGGTCTGACGGGGGAACAGCCCCACGGACTCGTCGATATCGACTCGACCACGCTGCAGCACCGCACCTATCCGAACATCTGGTCGGCCGGCGACGTCGCCGCAGTCGACACCGACCCGTCCGGCGGCGCACTGCGCCGGCAGATCGCGATCCTTGTGCACAACATGCGCGCGGCTCGCGACGGCACGGCGATGAAGCGCTACGACGGGTACACCGTCGCGCCGATCACCACCGACCGGCACCGGTTGATCGCCGGTGAGTTCGACCGCAGTGGACGGCTGGCGTCGTCACTGCCGTCGTTCGTCGACTCGACCACACCCAGGCGCTCGGCCTGGGCCTTCGATCGTCATGTGCTTCCGCGGACCTACTGGCACGGCATCCTCAGAGGGCGGTTGTGACCGCTCCCGGCTGACGGGTCGGGGTGATGCGGGCCTTGACGCCGTAGACCGAGGCGCGGGCGAGCAATTCCCGATAGAACTCGTCCGACACCACCGGCGTGCGGCTGAGGAGGAAGCCCGACAGGCCCGTCGGGTCGGTCACGATGGCCCACTGGTAGTCGGGATCGAGGTCGACGATCCAGTAGTTGCCGGGCGGGTTGGCGTTCGGCTTGCCGAAGAACGTCACCTTCAGCTTGCTGTTGGTGGAATCGACGGGCAGCGCAGTGCCCTGGATCGTGGACTCCGGTCCGTTGTCGAAGAAGTAGTTCCCGGAGTTCGCGACGCTGATCGACCCGTCGGGGTTCAGGCCGTAGACGGCCTTGGTGTTCACCAGCCCGATCGAGAAGAACTGCTTGACGCTGCCGACCTCGTACCAGGTACCGAGGTACGAGTCGACGTCGACGACCGGCGGGGGAGCCAGGACGACGGCCGAGGTGTCGCCGAGCACGATGTACTGGTCGGGGGCGCCGTAGATGCCGGTGCCGTCGGCCGGCCCCAGCCCCTGATACAGGTCGTTGATCCACCCGGACGCCAGCGTGTAGGCCGCCGCGGTGTTGCCGGGCGCCGAGAACCGGGTGAACAGCTGCGACAGGAGGTCGATCACCGGATTGCCGCCGAGCAGCGAGTCGACGTGGGAGCCGCCTGCCAGCGTCACCCCGACGAACTGCCCGGGTCGGGCGGCGACGAGTTCCTTGGTGGTGGCGCCGAAGAGGTTGCCGGCCTGCGGCGGCGCCGCGACCTGGTACACCGGGATGTCGCCGAGTCGGGTCAGCGCCTCGGGGACGACGTTCTTGTAGGCGAACCCGTCGAACATCACGACGCCGCGCAGATTGTCTCCGTTGTCGGGATCGGCCTCGTAGTAGCCGCCCGCCGCGGCAGCCAGACCACCGCCGGCGGAGTGCCCGCTGAGCACGAAGTCCTTCGGCAGATCGCCCGTGTAGCCCGCGGCGATGGCGCTGGTGAGGAGCTCGTTCTCATCGCCGAGGAAAAGATCGGCCACCGCCTGCTGGGTTTGCGTGCCGTTGAGCCAACAGCCTCCGCAGCGCAGCGATGGGAACGACGGGATGTTGGGCACCACGACGATGCTGTTCGTCTGCTGCGACAGGTCCTTGGCCAGCGCCGAGTAGAAGAACTTGCGGCCCATGAAGCCGTGCTGCAAATAGATGACGCCGGTGGCGTCGACTGAGCCGTCGGACTGCGTGGGGAAGTACCAGTCGGCCCGCGTCTTCAGATCCTTCTCGCCGACCGGGATGTCCAGTTTCGCCCGCCCGGTCCGCACACCGGTGACCGTGCCGGTGGCCGCGACCTGCGCGACGATCGGGGGTTCGACGGCGGCGCTCTCGGCGACCACGGATTTCTCGGCGTCGGCGTTGTGGCGCAGTGTGAGCAGCCGGGGCCGCTTGCCGGCGGCGGTGTCGGTATCGGCGGCGGTGTCGGTGTCGGTGTCGCGGAGTTTCGCGCGACCACGGGGCGTGGTGGACGTGGGTGCGGTGGCCGGATCGTCGTCGGCGCGAGCGACCCTCCGATCGCGTTTCGCCTCTCGCTTCGCCTCGGTGGAGGCGGTCCCTGCGTCGCGGGAAGGCCCTGCGTCGGTCGAGCGCGTCGGCGAGGTGTCGCCGGTGTCGGAGTCGGCGGCAGCCACTCCGTGCCCGGCGCCGAGCGCGATGCATGCACCCGCGCCCGCAGCGAAGAACCAGTAACCCCAGTGTCTTGACGTCACGGCAAAGAACCTAGACCCGCGACACCGTCTCGTGGAGAGATTTGTCGGCGACGTCAGTCAGACGTCACGTACAAAGGCAGGATGCGGGCACAACCCGAGGTGAAGATCTGTCCGGTGTGCGGTCGCCCGTTCCACAACCGGAAGAAATGGGCCTCGCGCGGGCAGTGGGATCAGATCGTCTACTGCTCGCGCCGCTGCCGTGGTGCTGCGGTCAGAAGACCCGAATCCAGTCGATGAGCATCTGCGCCGGGTACGTGCCGCCCGCGGGTTCGCGGCCTCCCGAGCCGCCGACGGCGATGTTGAACACCGGTGCCAGCGTGTATCCGGGATCGTTGAACGGCCAGTCCTGGAGCGAGTTCGCGGGCACGGTGAAGAACGGCTCCATACCGGGCTGATAGTCCTTCCAGAAGTACATGCCCGTCGGCAGCCACGTCATCCGCCAGGTGTGCCAGGCGTTGTCGACCGGGTGGCGGTCGGTGGCGAACGACGTGCCGTCCAACCGGGCGTGCACGGTGGTTCCGGACGGCCAGTCGTTGTTGCCGTACCACTCGACGAGGTCCACCTCGCCGCCGCGCACCGGGTTGTCGTTCAGGAGCCAGAACGCGGGCCACGCGCCGTCGGTGAGGCAGTCGAGCTTGATGCGCGCCTCCCACGTCGTGCCGACGGCACCGCGCCAGTTCCCGATGATCTTGGCGCTGGCGTACTTCTCCTGGATCGTCGTGCCCGGTCCGCGGGTGGCCCGGATGACGAGGTTGCCGTTGCCGTCCTGGAAGACATGCTCCTGATCGGTGACATAGCGGCCCATGTTGTAGGGCTTGTCCCACTCGACAGGGTTCCGGATGGTCTCCCGTGCAGGGACGATGAACCACCACGCCGGATCGGGCGGTGCGCCCGCCGGGCCGTTGAACTCGTCCTGGAACAGGAACACCGGGCCGGGGTCGACGTTCGCGGCCGGGGCCGGGGCCGGCGGAGCGCCGGGCGGAGCGGGGACAGGTGGTACGTCGCCGGGCAGGGGTTGTGCATGGGCGGTCGCTGTGGGCAGCGCGACGGCTGCCGCGCCCAGACCGAACATGAACATCAGGTGACGACGATCCATTTCTGGCACCGAACGACCATAAATGATCCCGGCCTTCTCGTCGCGGATGTGCACCGGTTTCGCTGCACCGCCTTGCGGCTACCTTCTGTAGCTGTGATCCTCGACGATGCCGTGCGGTTGGCCGGCCGAACGGTTGCCCGGATCGTCACCCGCCCGCCTCGGTACGAGCTGGCCGGCCGCGTCGTGTTCATCACCGGTGCCGCCAGGGGATTGGGTGCCGAGACCGCGCGCCGCGCCCACGCCCGCGGCGCGCGGGTGGCCCTCGTGGGCCGTCGGCTGGCGCCACTTGAGCAGCTGGCAGCGGAATTGGGTTCTGGCGCAGCCGCGTTCGAGGCCGACGTGACGTCCGCGGAGCGCCTGCAGCGCGCCGCCGACGATGCCGTGGCCGCCTTCGGTGGCATCGACGTCGTCATCGCCAATGCCGGGATCGCACCGCCCTCGCACACCGTCGCGACCATCGCTGCGGACGACTTCGAGCACACCGTCGACGTCGACCTGCTGGGCCAATGGCGCACCGTGCGCGCGACGCTGCCAGCGGTCCTCGAGCGCCGGGGACACGTCCTGCTGGTCGGCTCGATTTACGCCTTCTTCAACGGTGTGCTCGCGGCGCCGTACGCGGTGAGCAAGGCCGGTGTCGAGCAGCTCGCCCGAACGTTGCGGGTGGAGCTGGCGTCCCACGGCGCCACCGCGGGCATCGCCTACCTCGGGTTCATCGACACCGACCTGGCCGCCGACGCGTTCGCCGACGCGTCGGCCGCAGCGATCAGGCAGGCCGTGCCGCGGGTGTTCACCAAGGAGATGACCGTCACGGAGGCGGCCGACGCCATGTTGGACGCGATCGAGCGGCGCGCACCGCGGGTCAGCGCACCGGCCTGGGTGCGGCCGCTGCTGGCGCTGCGTTCGGTGACCACCGCGGTGATGGACGACGTGCTGCTGCACAACCGGAACGTGCAGGCCGCCATCGCCATCGCCGAACAAGGTGCGCGGCAACGCGATTCGTGAGCTAGGCGGCCACGAGGGTGGCCTGTGCGTTGCCCGACACGACGGTGAGCAGTTCCGGGATGGTCAGCTGGCCCCAGCCGGTGTTCACGGGTCCGCGGGCGGTGCCCAACCACGGCACCACGCCCGGATCGGGTGTGACGCCGAGATGGTAGGCCTGGACGCCCGGCAGGTGGTATTGGAAGAAGTTGCCGAAGAAGTCGGCGAGGAAGACCAGGTTCCTGATCGGACCCGTGTGCCACAGCGTCGCTGCGTTCAGCAGGGGTGTCATGGCGTTCGGGTCACCGATCAGCACGATGTTGCCGTAGTGCGGCTTGCTGCCCCCGCCCGGGACGTAGGGCGGCATGAGTGGTTGCAGGCCGGGCAGGTCGGTCGCCATGAAGCCGGCGGGGTCGCCGTAGGTGATGATGTTGACGAACATCGAGTCCCGGCCGTTCCCTTCGACAGTGGTGTTCATTCCCGGGGCCTCGAAGCTGACGCCGGGCAGACCGAGTTGCTGCGCGACGTACTGCGCCTCCCAGCCGCCGAGTGAGTGCCCGGTGACGAAGATGTCGTCGGCGTCGTAGCCCTGGCTCTCTGCGGCGGCTCGAACCCGCTCGGCGAAGCGCAGCGCGTCATGGAATGCGCGCGGGGTCTTCGACGTGAAGACGACCTGCAGGTCGGTGAACAGCTGAGCTCCGGCTATCAGCGGATTGAACAGCAGATTCGTTCCTCCGGTGGTGCCCTGGTAGGCGATCACGATCTGTCCATCGGCGGTGACCCACGCGCGAGCGGCCATCCCGGACAGGATGTTCGCCGAGGCCAGCTGAAAACCGTTGACGGTGAACGGGACCAGACCCTCGGGTGTGGTGCCGAGTCCGTACGCCGACGCCGACGCGTTGAGGAACTGAGCCACGGTCGGCGTCGCACCGGTCGGCGGCCCGTCGTAGGTCACCTCGGGAATGGCCGGTTGCGGCGGTGGCGTCCGATCCAGTCGGAACCACTTCTCGGTCTCGCGGAAGACCGCGAACAGCAGATCGTTGATGGGGGGAATGATCTTGACCGGCGGCTGCGGACCGCTCGTCGACGACGTGATGTCCAGCACCTGCAGCACCGTGTTGATCAGGCGCCCCGGTAGTTGCACGAGTTTGCCCAGCGGCGAGAGCGGCTGCGGCACCGGCGCCCCGGGGGCGACGGTCAGTTCGGTGACGGCCGCGACGGCGGGTTCGGTGGCGACGGCAGCCGCCGGCGGTGATTCGGAGCGGACGATCGTCAGATGTCGCGTCGGCCGCGTGGTCTCGGTGGCGGTGTCGGTGACCACCTCTGGAGCGGGTTGGGTCGCGGTGCGGGCGCGCTTGCCGACGCGGGCCTCGATGCGCTCGTCGCGCCGCGCCTCGCGGTCAGCCTGGCGCTGCTCCATCTTCTCCTGGACCCGCTCGGCGAACCGTTTCCACGAGGGGCGTTCGGGTCGACCACTCGAGTCGTCGTTGCCTGACGCCCCGGCGCGATCAGGCCGGGTCGTCGCGGCGGAGTCCGAGGAATGCGTCACCGTCGTCGTCTCGGTCTGGCCGGAATCGGCCCACGCGGGTGCGGGCGAGGCGGCTAGTCCTGCGCACAGGACGAGTGCGGCAACGCCGTAGCAAAGGCGCCGGGAGGTGTCTGGCATGGTGACAACCTACGTTGTCCTGTGACAGCAGTCACACCCAGGTGCCTCGGCGCATCACCCCGGTCACCGTCAGTTCCTCGTCGAGCACCACCAGGTCGGCGGCCGATCCGGCGGTGAGTTCGGCGCTGGGTAACCCGAGCGCGGCGGCGGGGTTGACCGATGTCTGGGCAACCGCGTCCTGCAGCGCGTCACTGCGCGAGGCGCCGCTGTGCAGGACAGCAAACCGGAGCACCTGGTCCATCGTGGCCGTGCTGCCCGCGATGGTGTCGGTACCCGCCACCCGGGCCACCCCGCCGACGACATCCACCGCCAACGGACCGAGGTCGTAGCGGCCGTCCGGCATGCCGGTTGCCGCCATCGCATCGGTGATCAGCGAGACGCGTTCGTGGCCAATGGATTTCGTCACCAGTCGGTAGATGGCCGGATCGAGGTGCACCCCGTCGGTGATCAGCTCCACGGTGACTCGCTCGTCTTCGAGCAGCGCGGCCACCGGACCCGGCTCCCGGCGATCGAGGGGACGCATCGCATTGAACAGGTGGGTGGCGACCGTCGCGCCGGCGTCGATCGCGGCCCGCGTCTGTGCGTAGGTCGCCTCGGTGTGCCCGACCGCGGCCACCACCCCTGCAGCGGTGATCTGTTCGATCGCAGCGATTGCTCCGGCACGCTCGGGGGCGAAGGTGACCATCCGGATGCTGCCGCCCCCTGCTTCGAGAACGGCGTCGATCTCCGCTGGGTCGGGGTCGCGCATCAGCCCTGGTTGATGCGCACCGCAGCGCTGCGGGGAGAGCCACGGGCCTTCTAGGTGGATTCCGTCGATGAGGCCGGCCCGCACATCGCGCGCCAACGCGGCGACCTGTCGGAGCAAGTCCTCCCGGTCGGCGGTCACCAGCGATGCGACCAGCCGGGTGCTCCCATGGCTGCGGTGGACGGCAACGGCGGTGGCGGTCTGCTCCGGGTCGGCGGCGGAGAAGTTCGCGCCGCCGCCGCCGTGAAGATGTGTGTCGACGAACCCCGGCACCACCGTGACCGGGCCGAGGTCGCGATCGGCCGGCGTCGGCGCATCGCCCTCGCCCAGCCTGCGGATGGAGCCGTCGACCACCTCGATCCATCCTGGCCGCAACGACTTTCGTCCCGTCAGTATCGCGTCGGCACGCAGCAGCACCTCAGATGCCCTGCCAGTCGGGCTTGCTGCGATACGTCTCGCGGTAGTAGTCCACCAGTTGCAGCCGCCGCGCGGCCGCGTCGTCCAGCAGCACCGTCACGTGCGGATGATGCTGCAGCACCGTCGCGGGCCACATCGCGCTCACCGCTCCTTCGACCAGGTGGTGTACCGCCTCGGCCTTGCCCCGTCCTGTCGCCACCAGCACGATGTGCCGTGCCTCGGAGATCGTGCCCAACCCCTGCGTCAGGCAGTGCGTCGGCACCGCGTCGACGTCGTCGTCGAAGAATCGGGCATTGTCGAGCCGGGTCTGCCGGGTCAGCGTCTTGATCCGGGTCCGCGACGCCAGCGACGACCCGGGCTCGTTGAACCCGATGTGCCCGTCGGTGCCGATCCCGAGGATCTGCAGATCCACCCCGCCGGCGGCGCGGATCGCCTCCTCGTACGCCGCGCAGGCGGCCGGTATGTCGGCGGCCAGGCCGTCGGGGCCCTGCACCGCACCGTCGGCGAAATCCACGCGGGAGACGAACACCGCGTCGATGACGTTGCGGTAGCTCTCGGGATGATCGGCAGGCAGTCCGACGTATTCGTCGAGCGTGAAGCCCTTGGCCTGCCGGAAGGACAGCTCACCGGCCTCGTACCGGGTCACCAGCTCGTCGTAGATGCTCAAGGGCGAGGAACCGGTGGCCAACCCGAGAACCGCGCCGGGGTTGCGTTTCAGCAACGCGGTCACCGCGTCGGCGGCCACCCGGCCGATCTCGTTCTGGTCCTGCAGGACAACGACTTCCATCAGTTGCCGGCCGTGAAGAGGCCGTCACCCGACGTCAGCACCGCACCTTCGAGCACGGCCTCGTCCGGGGTGATGTTGCCGGGCTCCCGCTCGTCCATCACCACAACGGGCACAACGGGATTCAATCCCTTGGCCACGATCGCGGGAACGTCATAGGTGGTCACCGTCTGACCCGCGGTGACCTCGTCGCCCTGGCTGACATGCGTCGTGAAACCCTCACCCTCGAGCGCGACGGTGTCCAGGCCGAGGTGTACCAGCACACCGACGTTGTCGGCCGTCATGATCACGTAGGCGTGTGGCAAGAGCTTGAGCACCTTGCCCGACACCGGGGCGACCGCCTCGATCACCTCGTGGGGAGGATCCACCGCGGCGCCGTAGCCGACCATGCCCGCGGAGAACACCGGGTCGGGGACATCGGAGAGGGGGACCGCGCGGCCCGGAACGGGGGCGATGACGGATGTGGTGCTCACAGGCGCAACTCCTTTTGTCGATCGGATGAAAGCCGATCGCACCAAGAATAGGCTTGCAGAACTTGCGCACGGGCACGAAACCGGCGAGAAGGAAGGCTGACCTGTGACGGATCGATCTGCGAAACCACAAGAAGCGCAGAGCAAGTCAGGTATGCGGATACCCGGATTCGCCCAGCTCCAACGGCTGGGCAAGAGCCTCATGCTGCCGATCGCGGTGCTGCCCGCCGCGGGCATCCTGCTACGGCTCGGGCAACCGGATCTGCTGGGCCGGATCGAGACCCCGGTCATCGGGGCCTTCTTCAAGGCGATGAGTGCGGCCGGCGACGCGCTGTTCACCAACCTGCCGCTGCTGTTCGCGGTCGGTGTCGCCATCGGATTCGCGAAGAAGGCCGACGGGTCGACCGCCCTCTCTGCGGTGGTGGGCTACCTGGTGGTGCAGGCCGTGTTCAAGACCATGTCGCCGATCGTGCTGGCCGGCGAGGTCGACAAATCCGGGGAGCAGGCGCTGATCAACTACAGCGTGTTCGCCGGCATCGTCGTCGGATTGCTGACAGCGTGGCTGTTCGACCGCTACCACACGATCGAATTGCCCTCGTATCTCGGCTTCTTCGGTGGCAGACGCTTCGTCCCGATCATCGTCTCACTGGCATGTCTGTTCCTCGCGTTCGCGATGAGCTACTTCTATCCGATCTTCGACGCCGGGCTGACCGGCCTCGGCGAGTTCATCGGCGGCTCCGGAGCAATCGGCGCGTTCGTCTACGGATTCGCCAACCGCATGCTGATCCCGCTGGGCCTGCACCACATTCCGAACTCCTACATCTGGTTCCTCTACGGCGACTACCAGACACCGGGCGGGGAGAACGTCACCGGCGAGCTGACCCGGTTCGCGGCAGGAGACCCGACCGCGGGCATCCTCACGTCGGGCTTCTACCCGATCCTGATGTTCGGTCTGCCCGCGGCGGCGCTGGCGATGATCCACGTCGCCAACAAGAAGCAGCGCAAGGTCGCGGTCGGCATCCTGTCGGCGGCAGCCCTGACCGCGTTCCTCACCGGTGTGACCGAGCCGCTGGAGTTCGCGTTCATGTTCGTCGCGTTCCCGCTCTACGTGATCCACGCGGTGCTGACGGGTCTGTCGCTGGCGATCGCCTATCTGCTCGACATCCACCTCGGGTTCTCGTTCTCGGCCGGGCTGATCGACCTGCTGCTCTACGGCACGGCGCCGGCCGCGAAGAACATCCCGCTGCTGATCGTGATGGGTGTGGTGTTCTTCGCCGTCTATTACCTGCTGTTCCGGTTCGCGATCACGAAGTTCAACATGCGCACCCCGGGCCGTGAACCCGAGAACGAGTTCGAGGCCGAAGAACAGGCGAACGTCGAGTCGGGCACGGAGGCGCCGGAAGCAGGTGCGGGGCCGACCGCCGTCGCGGCGCCGACGCAGACCGCGACCTCGTCGAAGGCCGAGCAGTTGATCGAAGCGTTCGGCGGCCGGGAGAACCTCGTCAACGTCGATGCGTGCATCACGCGGCTGCGCATGGAGGTCGCCGACAAGTCGAAGGTCGACCAGGGCCGTCTCAAAGCGCTCGGCGCGGCCGGCGTCATCGAGGTGGGTAACAACGTGCAGGCGGTGTTCGGCACTCAATCCGAGGTGCTGAAGAACGACATCCGCGACGCGCTCTAGCTCAACCGACCTTCTGTAGCTGGAACGGACTCTGCGTGACGATGCCGCCGGCGCAGCCGAAGTTCGAGTCGGACGACACCACGCCGGCGAGCGTCACGGGATCGACCGACATCGACACCACGGCGGGTTCGTAGTGCCCGTCGTCGCAGGTGAGGCCCCCGGGCTTCGACACGGTGAACACCCAGCGACCGTCGGTGAAGGTAGTCGGCGTGGTCCAGCCCTGGTTGCTGGAGACGGTGCCGGTGCACCCGGCGGGCCCGCAGCTGGTGGCGATCGTCAAGACGTTGTACGGATCGCCGTCGGCGGAGCCGTAGGTGCCGTTGAGCAGCGGGGGATCGGCGGCCGCGGCGCCGGCGAACGCGAGAACGGCGATCGCCGGCGCCGTGACGGCGGCCATCGTGCGGAGAACCCTGCGGGAAACCCTTGCCATAGTGATTCGCAGAGTACGGCCTGGTCAGGGTGGGAAGCGGCAGGCGGATTCGGTTGTGTCCGTTGTGTCGCCGAACCGAGATCTGCCACCGGCCGGGGTCAGAGCGGAATCCAGATCCCGAAGAACCAGAATCCCCACGCATGGAAGCCGGGGTCGTAGACCGGCGTGACCCGATGCCCCCAGTAGTCGAAGGGCGGCGGCGGCGGTCCCCACGGCGGGGGGAGCGGACCGTGTGGCGGGGGCGGGGGCGGGGGAGGCGGACCGAAGCCCCACGGTGCCGGTCCATCGCCCCACGGCGGCCGACGTCCGTGCCAGCCAGGACTGTCCGGCGGACCCCAGTCATGCGGCGGTGGCTGCCCGTGCCAACCGGGGCCGGGTCCCGGCTCTCCTGGCTGCGCCAGTGCAGGTCCAGCACCCAGACCGAGAACGGCGGCGCCGATGCCGACGGTCACTGCTGCGCGTGTGATGAAGGATTTCGCTGTCATCAGTTTTCCTCGTCTCGAGCTCCCCGACGCCTCCGCGACGGTACGAGCGGATCTTGGGTGCGGGCTGCAGGGCTGCTGCGGACCGCCTGACATTCCTTGTCGCCGTTCGTCGATCGCGGCGGCGTCCAGCGATCACCATCGCGTCGGTGTCGGCAGCGGCCGAAGACGTCGCATCGACCCGGCCATCTCCAGGGACATGTGCAATGCTGCCGCAAGATGGTTCGGTGGGGTGGACGTGCAATGTGCCCTTCGACATCGGCGAATTGATCCGTGACGCCGACATGAACATGTATCGGGAGAAGGCGCGGCGCAGAGGCCTGCCCGACGAGCCGTGACTCGGTCGCCCGTCAAGAATCCGGGAAGACCCGCACCGGGGCGGGCGGGTTGCGCAGCAGGGCAGGCAGAACGAAGGTCCGTAGGTAGCGACGGGTGGTGTCCGGATCAGTCGAACCCGGAAGCACGCCCATCAGCAGCGTGATCGCGGTGGAAACGAGGAACTGCGCCAGGTCCGCGGGGTCCAACCCGTCCCGGAGCCCGTCGCGATCGGCGTCGAGCGCGTCGACGAGCACGGTGACCAACTCGGTCAACGACCGGTCCTGGGCGATCAACTGGGCGATGGTGCCATCCTGGGTCTGCTCCGACAGCGTCTGCAACAGAGGATCGTCGACGAGTTCGGTGGCCACGATCACGAGACTTTCGACGAGCATGTCGGCCAGGCTCGCACCGTCGGGTAGGCGCGCCACGATCGCCTGCTGGTGCCCGCGAGTCTTGCGGGCCACCAGCTCCTCGAGCAGGCGTCGGCGGTTGGGAAAATGAAGGTACATCGCGGCGCGTGAGTAGCCTGCTTCGCGCGCAATGAGTTCCATGGTGGAGGCCTGGAACCCGCGTGCCAGGATCGACCGCTCTGCCGCATCCATCAGCACGGTCCGGGCCTCCTCGGCGGAATGGCCACCACCCGGAGGACGCCCACGCGGACGTCGCGGCGGTTCCGCTCCGGCGGCGTCAGGGGATCTGCTCATCGTGGGTCCTTCGAGTGAACAGTATGTCCGACGCTCTTGCCGTGGCGAGACTGTGGCCCTATAAATAGACGAAAGTCATCAAATGTCTATTTTGGGGGCGGGCATGCAGCGTCGGGCGGCGATCATGACGGTGAGTGTTCTGACGGCGCCGATCGCGGCGGCCCTGTTCTTGGGCACCGCGACCGCGACGGCCGAGCCGGACGCGGCGGCTGGGCGAACGGCGGTGAGTGCAGAGCGAGACCCGGGACCGCGGACCGAACCGTCGCTGCGAGCCCGCCGGGACGAAAGGGGCGACGCCCCACGACGCGGTACTCGGATGGTGCTGCGGCAGGCGTCGCCCCGAGACGACGACGCACCCCCGCGCCGTATCGGACCGAGAGTCAAAACGCGCACGCCGGCAGAGGGTTTCACCGATACCTCCGCCGTGAACCTCACGTCGGCGAAGAGCGAGCGCCCGACGCTGCGGGACAGGATCGCCCACCGTGCCGCGTCACGCGCGACAACGACGTCGTCGGTCCCCCAGGTCAGACCGTCCGTCGCGACCCGTATGGACAGCGCCGGCGACTCACCCGTGCCGAGCCCGCCGCGTCGCGCAGGCCTCCTCAGCGCCGTCGGGTCCCTGCTCGTCAACACACTCGTCGGAGCGATCCACCTCGCCGACGGGCCACCGGTTCTGCCACCGAACAGCACTGTCACCGTACGAACCTCGAGCCTCGTACTACCCATCGGCACAGGACGATCCGTGCAGGCCGACTGGTACTTCCCCGAGGACGCCGACACCTCGACGCGGCTGATCTACTTCCAACACGGCTTCCTGGCCAGCGGACCGATCTACAGCTACACGATCGCCCATCTGGCCGAACGCACCGACAGCATCATCGTCGCCCCGTCACTGTCGTCGAACTTCTTCTCACCGTCGGCGGAGTGGCTGGGCGGCTCCACCATTCAGCGTGCCGTCGCCGACCTCTTCGTCGGCGACCGTGGGTCGCTCGTCGACAGTGCCAGTGCCGCAGCCGGATACGAGGTCACGCTGCCCCAAGAATTCGTTCTCGTCGGCCATTCGGCCGGTGGCACGCTGGTCACCAGCGTCGCCGGCTTCCTCGCCGACAGCGGGGCGATCGGCGACCTCCAGGGCATCGTGATGCTGGACGGCGTCGAACCGGCCGGATCACCGTTCGTCAGCGACGCGCTGTCCAAGCTGACCGGCGCCGACTACCGGCCCATCTATCTCATCTCCTCCGACCGGTACTTCTGGAGCCGCAACGGCGACATGGCCGACAAGCTGCAACTCGCGCGGCCCGGCGACTTCACCGGCGTCAACCTCGTGGGCGGTCGGCACATCGACTACATGCTGGGCGGCAACAAGATCATCCAGTTCTTCGAATACCTCACCGCCGGCTTCTCGAAGCCGCAGAACATCGAGGCGGCCGAGATCCTCACCGCCGGCTGGGTCGACGACCTGTTCTCGGGGACGGCGTCGCAGGGTGTCTACGGGTCACCCGGGGCGAGCATCGCGATCCCCACGTCTGCGGGCATCGCCGACGCCGTCGTGCTGCCGTTGGGTTATCCGTCGCGCCCGGTCTGGAATCCCGTGCTGGAGGCGGTGCTGACCGCGATCTTCGACTCCGGTGGCCGCAACTGGTTCGTCTACGAACCGTTGCCGGGGCACGAGGTTCCGGTCAGAAAAGCGCTGTCGCCGTTGTGGTCTCGGAGGCCTGCCGTGCACCCGGCTGGCGCGTCTTGGTGATGATCCCTCGGACACCGCTGGCTTTCGCTTCGGCCCTCAGCGCCTGGTACTGCTCGGTGGTGACGACGGGGTCCCGGCTGAGGATGAACCCGCTCAGGCCGGTGGGGTCGGTGACGATCGCGTACTCGTAGTCGTCACCGAGGTCGACGATCCAGTAGTTGCCGGGCGCCTTGTTCGACGGCGGCCCGAAGAACGTGACGTTCAACTTGGCGTTGGTGTCGTCCACCGGTGAGGCCGTGCCGTTGATCGACGACTTCGGGCCCCTGTTGAAGAAGTAGTTGCCGGAGTTGACCACCTTGATGGTCCCGTCGGGGTTGAGGCTGTATTCGGCCATGGTGTTGACCAAACCGACCGAGAAGAACTGTTTGACGCTTCCGACCTCGTACCAGGTGCCGAGATAGGAGTCGACGTCGACCGACGGCACGGTCACCGGGGTGGGCCGTGCAGCTGGACGTGCCACGGCAGCACTCAGCGCGGCCAGTGCGTCGGCGATGGGGCGCTTCGCAGGTTTCGGCGGTGCGGAGTCGCTGGCCGCCTCGGTGGCCGACGTGCTGCGCCGCAACGGCTTTGACTCCGTGCCCGAGTTGGACGACTGCCGCGCGGCCACGCGCTCGGCTCTCCGTTCAGCGCGGTCGGCGGCGCGCTCCGACCGTTCGGCCGCCCGCTCCGTTCGCTGGGCGGTGCGTTCGCTGCGGCGCGCATCCCGACGGTCCTTCGCAGTCGAAGTCTCCCCGCTGGACTGGGTCGCGCTGGGGCTGGAGTCTGCCGAACCGGTGTCTGCCGCGGCGGTGCCCGCTCCGAGGCCGAGGGCCAGGCTCGCGCCGGCGGCGCACGTGACCAGGGACAACTGCCAGCGACGATGCGTGATCATGATCGAGAATGTGACCAACCGTCGACCGCGACAAACCGATCTGACGTGGACGTCAGAAATCGGTGCGCCCGTGGAGCCGATGACGGGAATCGAACCCGCGTATTCAGCTTGGGAAGCTGATGTTCTGCCATTGAACTACATCGGCCGTGTTACGAAGGGCAAGGCTAACACGTGCGAAACCTCACCTGGTGTGCGCTCAGATCGCAGATCGGGCGCACAGCACGATCGGGCCGCACACCAGGCGAGGTCGCTGCGTCAGAGCGCGGACACCGCCGGCAACGGTGTGATCGGCACCGTCACCGAGACCGCCGCCGTCGCGCCGCTCGAATCGGTGGCGGTGACGACGAACGTGTCCTCCTGCGGTTTCGCGCCGAACCCTCCCGGGCCTGTCGCATAGAAGCTCTGCGGCAGACCGAGCGGCCGGTCAGCCGCCCACGTAGTGACCACGATCGAGACCCGCTGGCCCGCCATCAGGTCGAGCGTCACCTCGGGACAAAAACTCTTGCCACCGCCACACCCGGTCACCGCGACGGCGTGTGTCCCGGCGTCGTCGTTCAGCACCAGAGCGCCCGTCTCCGGCGAGTCGGGGTCGAACGTTCCGCTGTACACGATCATCAGGGTGTCCTCTGGCGCCTGGCTCTGGCCGATCGTGTACGACTGCGTGGCGGTGGCCGTGAAGGACGTCGCGATGTAATTGCGGGTGGCATCGCGTCCGGTCAAGTCCGAAAGATCGTTCAGGCCAAGTGCAGTGCTGGCGAACGTACCCTGCTTGACCTGGGCGGGATCGCTGAATGTGATGGTTGCGCCATTTCCACCGCCGCCGTCCCGGAACTCCTCGTTCGGCAGGTACACGAACGCCCCGGTGTCCGGGTCGATCGTCACGGTGCCGTACTGCGTGGTGGCCGGCGCGCTGTAGGTGACCGTGCCGCCGTCAGGGTCCGTCGCGGTGACGGTTCCGCGCACCTCTGTTGTCGTCGGGTCACCGGCGCCGACGTTCACGCCGGTGATCACCGGGGCGTCATCCACAGCGTTGACGACCACGGTGACGGTCGCGGTGGCCGTCGTCGTGCCGTCGGTGACGGTGTAAGTGAAGGTGTCGGTGCCGTTGTAGTCGTCGTCGGGGTCGTAGCTGATGGTGCCGTCGCGGTTGATCCAGAGATCGCCGTGCTCCGGTTGGGTGTAACCCTCGATCGAGAGTTTGTCGCCGTCGATGTCGGTGTCGTTGGCCAGCAGATCAGCGGGGTTGACGATGAGCAGCCCGTCTTCGTCGACGGTGACGCTGTCGTCGGTGGCCACGGGCGGGTCTTTGACGGGATCGACGGTGACAGTGACTGTGGCAGTGGCGGTTTCGGTGCCGTCGGTGACGGTGTAGGTGAACGTGTCGGTGCCGTTGTAGTCGTCGTCGGGGTCGTAGCTGATCGTCCCGTCGCGGTTGATCCAGAGGTCGCCGTGTTCGGGCTGGGTGTAGCCGTCGATGCTGAGGTTGTCGCGGTCGATGTCGGTGTCGTTGGCCAGCAGTTCGGCGGGGTTGACGATGAGCAACCCGTCTTCGTCGACGGAGACCCCGTCGTCGGTGGCGACGGGCGCGTCGTTGACGGGGTTGACGCTGACGGTGACTGTTGCGGTGGTGGTCTTGATCCCGTCGGTGACGGTATAGGTGAAGGTGTCGCTGCCGTGGAAGTCGTCGTCGGGGTCGTAGCTGATGCTGCCGTCGCGGTTGATCCAGAGATCGCCGTGCTCCGGTTGGGTGTAGCCGTCGATGGACAAGTCGTCACCGTCGGGGTCGGTGTCGTTGGCCAGCAGGTCGGCGGGGTTCACCACCAGCAGTCCGTCCTCGTCGACAGAGACGCTGTCACTGCCGGCGACAGGTGCCCGATCGGTCGCGGCGACGTTCACGGTGATGACTGCCCAGTCGCTGTGCCCCCCGAACAGACCGTGCACGTGGAAGTCGTCGCGGTTGTAATCGGAGACCCGCACCAGGAATCGGTCACGGCCGCCGGTGAGCGCGAACTCGTTGTCGGCGTCGTAGGTGAAGGTTCCGGTTGCCGGGTCGACGGTGACGGTGCCGTGCTTGGGCCCGAAGAGTCCGCGGCGGACCCGGTAGGTCAACGAATCGCCATCGGCGTCCGTGCCGTTGAACGCGATCGGAACGCTCACGTCGTCGTACTCGTCCAGCGTCACGTCGACCTGCTGGTTGTCCAGCACGGGCCGGCGGTTGAACAGCGTGCGCCGCGACTCCCGGCCCGCCGCGCTCAGCATGGTCCACAGACCGGTTCCGGCGGGCGCATCGGGCGTTGCAGGGGTAGCGGGCGCGGCAGGTTGGTCCAACTCGACAGTTGCTTTCGTGTCGTTAGCGACCTCCACGTGGGGTGCGGTCGCCACCGCGGTCGAGGTGACGACCTTTCGTGCCGGTCGAGACGTGCTGACTCGCGTCGGCGCGATCGACTCTGCGGGCTTTTCGGCGGCGGCGGGTGTGTCGGACCGCTCGACGGTGGGGTCCTCGCCGGCGTCCTCTGTCGTCGAACGTGCCGGTGTATCCGCCTTTGGCGCCGTGGCGCGGCGGTGGCTGCGCGACGGCGCATCATCAGCTTCCGTCGCGTCTCCGTTCACCTCGGAGCTGACCTTCTTGTCCGCCTTCTTCTTGCCGCGGGACGGAGAGGTGTCCGACGGCGCTGCATCCGGCCGCGACACCGACCGATTGTCCGAGGACGAGCTGCTGATAGTGGAGTCGCTGTCAGCCGATGCGACACCGGTCGCGCCGCTGGCAACCGCAAACCCGACTCCCAACGCGACAGCTAATGCGCCGACTCGGCCGATGTGTGCGCCGCCGGCAGTCGCCGCCGCAGTCGTCCCCGCCTGGCGATCAGTTGCCCGAACGTTCATCTGTGAATCCCCCAATTGTCTGCCCGGAATCGGTGTTTGCGGCACAGCGGTGGAACGTGTGGCCGTGGTGGCAACCCGGGCAGCAGCGCAGCACGACAACACGCGGGATCGAAGAGAGACACCAGCCGTCGCGTCACGCGACCATCCCCGACAGCAAAACTGGCGACGATGTGGAAGCTAACACGTGTTCGCACAATGGGGCGGGAATCTGTGAGAAAAATTGTTGCGGACGTAAGATCTTCTGTGAATTTTTCGCACCCGATTCACAGCAGGGCGGTCTGCTCTGCGCCGCGCCGCCTGCTACCGGGGCGATTCCCGCCGTTACTCTCGTCCCGTGCTGCTCTCCGACCGTGACATTCGGGCCGAGATCGACGCCGGGAGGCTCGGCGTCGACCCGTTCGACGACAGCTTGATCCAGCCGTCCAGCGTCGATGTCCGGTTGGACTCCTTGTTCCGCGTCTTCAACAACACGCGCTACACCCACATCGACCCCGCCCTACGGCAGGACGACCTCACCACGCTCGTCGAGCCCAAAGAGGGGGAGCCCTTCGTGCTGCACCCCGGTGAGTTCGTGCTCGGTGCGACGCTCGAGCGGTGTTCGCTGCCCGACGATCTGGCGGGTCGGTTGGAGGGCAAGTCGTCGCTGGGTCGTCTCGGCCTGCTGACCCACTCGACCGCCGGCTTCATCGACCCGGGTTTCTCCGGTCACATCACGCTCGAGCTGTCGAACGTCGCGAACCTGCCGATCACCCTGTGGCCCGGCATGAAGATCGGCCAGCTCTGCCTGCTGCGGCTCACCAGCCCCGCCGAGCATCCCTACGGCAGTGACAAGGTCGGCTCCAAGTACCAGGGCCAGCGCGGTCCCACGCCGTCGCGGTCGTATCAGAACTTCCTGCGGTCGACCTGACGTCCAACTGACCGCGGGCGGGAATCTCCGCGTGGCGGGTAATGTCATAACCACTGGCGCGCCGGCCGCGCCTCACCGCCGTGCAGCTAACCGCGACGTGTGTAACGCCGTGGCCGTCCGCGTCGATGAAGTACTAGTTGTCGGCG
Organism: Mycobacterium sp. PSTR-4-N; assembly: GCF_022348085.1. Classification (GTDB taxonomy): domain Bacteria; phylum Actinomycetota; class Actinomycetes; order Mycobacteriales; family Mycobacteriaceae; genus Mycobacterium. The sequence continues at coordinate 20,146 of NZ_JAKRFN010000011.1, forward strand.
CTCAACCTGCAGGTGGGCCCATACAACAACCAGGCTGCAGCAAACTTTTTTGGAGGGGTCGAGTGGACATCGTTCTCGGTGTGTCGATGACACCTACGACGGTCCGCATGGTGCTGGTGGAGGGCGAAAAAGCGGACGGCGTCACCGTCGATCACGACGTCTTCGACGTCACGTCCGCTGAGGCGTCAGCAAACGTCGCCGAGCAGGTGGTCGCAGCCGTCCAGGGCACCAAGGAAAGCGCGGAGTCCGGCGGGCATCACCTGAAATCCATCGGTGTCACCTGGAGTGACCACACCGAGGCGAGCGCTCTTCGTGACGCGCTGTCCGCGCACGGCATCGACGACGTCATGCTCGTCGCCGAGAGCCACGCTGCCGCGTCTCTCGCGCAGGCGGTGGGACGCGCGGTCGGATACGACACCACCGCTCTGCTCTTCGTCGACCGCGACACCGCGACGCTGTCGGTGGTCCGCACCGACGACGGCTCGGTGGTCAAGGTGCTCAGCCGTTCGCTGCACAGCACCGACGCGATGGCCGTGCTCACCGAGATGGCGCACGCGGTGGCCGCGCAGGATGCCCCACCGCAGGGCATGTTCGTCGTCGGTTCCGGCGTCGACGTCAGCTCCGTGAAGTCTCATCTCGAACATCTCGTCGACCTCCCCGTCAGCGCGCCCGACGACGCGGATCTGGCACTGGCCCGGGGTGCAGCGCTGGCATCGGCCGCTGCACCCGCGTTCGAGGCGACGACCGTGGGGCTGGCCTACTCACAGGACCCCGACGGTGACACCGCCGGCTCGGTCTACGCCGGGCTCGCCGGCGCGGACACCCAACTCGCGCCGGTCGGCGCCGAGGTGGTCGACGAGTTCGCCCAGACCGAGATGCGTGAGGCCGAGGAGGGGCGCAAGCCGTTCCTCCTTGTCGGCAGCGCGTTGACGTCGGTGTTCGTCATCGGTGTCGTCGCCCTGGTGATCTCGCTGGCGGTCAGCATCCGCCCGACCGTCGACTCGCGGCCCAGTCCCGCGCAGGCGGCCATCGTGCCGACCAGCCAGGCACCCGCGCCCGCGCCGATCGAGCAGGCCGCCCAGGTGCCCGCCGATCCGCCGCCGTCGGCCGAGACCATCAAGCCTCCGGTGCCGGTCGCGGTGCAGCAGACGCCGCAGGCTCCCCGCACCGTGTTCGTGGAAAAGCCTGCGCCTGCGCCCGCAGCTCCGGCCCCCGCGCCTGCTCCTGCGGCACCCGCCCCGGCGCCTGCTCCCGTGGCCCCGGCCCCGGCGCCGCCGGTCGTCGCGCCGGTTCCCGCTCCTGTGGTGGTTCCGCGGCCGGTGATCGTGGTGCCCCAGCGGCAGTGGCCGGTGTTCTCGCCGCCGAAGCCGGCATGGACGTGGCCGAGCAAGCCGGAGGCGCCTGAGCCGGATGAGCCCGAGACCCCGCAGTGGACGCCGCCGGTGACGCCGCCGCAGGTTCCCCAGGTGCCGCAGACGCCGCAGTGGCCCGGATCGAACTCCGGCAGCGGCCGCGGCAGTGACGACTACGGGTCCGGCGGTTTTGGTGGCTCCAGCGGGTTCGGTGGCTCGGGTGGCTCCAGCGGCTCCGGCTCGTCGTCGCGCGGCGGATCGGGCAGCGGCTCCTCCGGTGGCGAGAAGTGCTTCCTGATCTTCTGCGCCCCCGGCGGGGGCCGCGGGTAGCGGCCAGCCCACTTCGCGCGAAAGTGCACCCACGGCTGTGAAAACCCCCGAATCACGACCCTGAGTGCACTCTCGCGGCACGGGACCGTCACCCTCCGTTGGTCTGGCGGCCAGTGTCGCGTAGCAGCCCTCTCATCCCGGCTGCCTATAGAGGCAGTATGCGATGCACCGTCTTCGGCACCGGCTACCTCGGCGCCACCCACGCGGTCGGGATGGCAGAACTCGGCCACGAGGTGATCGGTGTCGACATCGACCCGGGCAAGATCGCCAAACTGGCCGGCGGTGACGTCCCGTTCTACGAGCCTGGGTTGCCAGAACTGTTGCAGCGCAACCTCGATGCGGGCCGGCTGCACTTCACCACCGACTACGCCGAGGCCGCCGACTTCGCCGACGTCCACTTCCTCGGCGTCGGCACACCCCAGAAGAAGGGGGAGTACGGCGCCGACCTCCGCCACGTGTATGCCGTCATCGACGCGCTGGTACCGCAGCTGCGCCGCCCCGCGGTGATCGTCGGAAAGTCCACCGTGCCCGTTGGAACGGCAACCGATCTCGTCGAGCGGGCCGCTGCGCTGAACCCGTCCGAGATACCCGTCGAGATCGCGTGGAACCCCGAGTTCCTGCGGGAGGGCTTCGCCGTTCACGACACGCTGCACCCGGATCGGATCGTCCTCGGCGTGCAGCACGATTCACGGTTCGCCGAGGAGGCGATCCGTGCGCTGTACGCACCGCTGCTCGACAGCGGGGTGCCCTTCCTGCTGACCGATCTGCAGACGGCCGAACTGGTCAAGGTCTCGGCCAATGCCTTTCTCGCCACCAAGATCTCGTTCATCAACGCGATCTCCGAAGTCTGCGAGGCCGCCGGTGCCGACGTGACGACGCTGGCCGACGCGCTCGGGTACGACGCGCGCATCGGGCGCCGATTCCTCAACGCGGGCTTGGGTTTCGGGGGCGGCTGCCTGCCGAAGGACATCCGCGCGTTCATGGCGCGTGCCGGAGAGCTCGGCGCCAACCACGCACTCACCTTCCTGCGTGAGGTCGACAGCATCAACATGCGGCGCCGCACCCGCATGGTCGAATTGGCCACCACCGCGTGCGGAGGCTCTCTGCTCGGCGCGAATGTCGCCGTCCTGGGTGCGGCGTTCAAACCCGAATCCGACGACGTTCGCGACTCACCCGCCCTCAACGTGGCGGGGCTGCTGCAACTGAACGGAGCCACCGTCACCGTCTACGACCCCAAGGCGATGGAGAACTCCCGCCGGCTGTTCCCGACCCTGACGTATGCGACGTCGGTCGCCGACGCCTGCGATCGCGCCGACGCTGTCCTGGTGCTGACGGAATGGGCCGAGTTCGTCGATCTGGACCCCGAGACGCTCGCCGACACCGTGCGCACCAAAGTCATTGTGGACGGCCGCAATTGTCTGGACCGGCAGCGCTGGCGGCAGGCGGGCTGGCAGCTCTACGCGCTGGGCCGTAGCGTCGGGATGTGACTGTTTACGCCCTGAATCTCTTCGACATCGCCGACCCCGCCGAGTACCGGGCCTACTCGAAGCGCTCACCGCAGGAGGTCGCCAAGCACGGCGGCCGGGTGGTCGCGCTCGGCAAGTTCCAGGAATCGGTGACCGGGGAGATCGCGCCGCGCACGGTGCTGATCCTTGTCGAGTGGGACTCGAGGGAGGCGTTCGACAGTTACCGCAACGACCCGGAGTTGGCCGAGCTGCACGCCCATCGGGAGAACGGATCGTCCTCTTACATCTGGCATCTGTTCGATCGGCTCGACGACCTGCGGCCTCTGCTTAAGCTCGGGTGATGGAGAAGTTCCGGCACCGGCTGCGATGGCTGATCCTGCACGGCATCGTTCGCGGACTGTCCCAGGTCGGTGCACGGCGCGGCGATCCGCAGGCGCGGCTCATCGCCGATCCGGCCGTGCGGGCCGACCCCGCGGCATTCGCCGATGAGATGCGCGCTCGCGGGCCTGTCGTCCGTTCTCGCACAGCGCTGATGACGTTCGATCACGCTGTCGTCAACGAGGTGCTGCGGTCCGACGACTTCCACGTCATGAGCCTCGGCGCGGGCCTCCCCGCGACGCTGCGCCGCATCAACGAAAAGACCCATACCGGCCTGCTGCACCCCATCGAGCCGCCGTCGCTGCTGTCGATCGAGCCCCCCGAGCACACCCGCTGCCGCAAGATGGTGTCCTCGGTGTTCACCACCCGCGCGGTCGCGGCGCTGCGCGACCGCGTACAGGACACCGCAGACGGGCTGCTGGACCGACTCGAGGGCCGGACGGGGGTCGTCGACGTCGTCGACGCATACTGCGCCCAACTTCCGGTCGCGGTGATCAGTGACATCCTCGGTGTGCCCGAAGCGGACCGTCAGCAGATCCTGCACTTCGGGGAGCTCGCCGCGCCCAGCCTGGACATCGGCCTGTCGTGGAAGCAGTACACGAGCGTGCACGAGGGCCTGGTGGGGTTCAACGCCTGGCTCACGCGTCACCTCGACGAGCTGGCCCGCAACCCCGGCGACGACCTGATGAGCCAGCTCATCCAGGCCAGCGCTGCGGCCGACGAGAGCGCGCGGCTGTCACAGCGGGAATTGCTGGCCACTGCGGGCCTTGTCCTGGCTGCCGGCTTCGAAACGACGGTGAACCTGCTCGGCAACGGCATCCGGATGCTGCTGCAGACGCCCGAGCACCTGGAGACCCTGGCCGCGCGACCGGAGCTGTGGCCCACCGCCGTCGAGGAAATCCTGCGACTGGACTCCCCGGTGCAGATGAGCGCCCGCTTCGCGCGCAAGGACGTCGACATCGCCGGCACGCGCATAGCCCGCGGTGAGCTGATCATCCTCCACCTGGCCGGGGCGAACCGCGACCCGAAGGTGTTCACCGATCCCCACCGGTTCGACCTCGAGCGGGAGAACGCGGGCAAGCATCTGTCGTTCTCCGGCGGGCGGCACTTCTGCCTCGGCGCCGCGTTGGCGCGCTCCGAAGGCGAGGTCGGATTGCGCACCTTCTTCGAGCGTTACCCCGGGGCCAAGCTCGCCGGAGAGGCCCACCGGCGCGACACCCGCGTGCTGCGAGGGTGGTCAACATTGCCGATCACGCTTGGGAGCGCGCGCACCGCGCTAGCGTGAGCGGGTGGACTTCCGAGCAGCTCTGCTCGAGCAGACTCGAGCTTTCGGCGATCTGATCCGGACGGCAGACCCCGCGACGCCGGTGCCGACCTGCGGGGACTGGACCCTCAAACAGCTGTTCCGCCACGTGGGACGCGGAAACCGTTGGGCCGCACAGATTATCCTCGAGCGACGCAACCAGGAGCTCGATCCGCGGGATGTCCGCGACGGCAAACCGCCAGACGACCCGGACGCCGCCGCGGACTGGCTGATGGCGGGGGCGGAACTGATCAGCAACGCGATCGACCGCGTCGGCGCTGAGACCAGGGTGTGGACGTTCATCGGCCCGCGCCCTGCCGGCTGGTGGATTCGGCGGCGCCTGCACGAGGCCACCGTGCACCGCGCCGACGCTGCCCTTGCCCTCGGCGTCCCGTTCGAGTTGTCCCCCGATCTGGCCGCCGATGCTCTCAGCGAATGGATCGACCGGGTATCGGTGGACCGGCGCCACCCGCCGGCACTCGATCGGGGCCAATCCATCCACCTGCACGCCACCGACCCCGAGCTCGGACCGACGGGGGAGTGGATGATCGTCCACGACGAGGAAGGCGTCTGGTGGTCCCACGACCACGGCAAAGGCAGTGTTGCGCTGCGGGGGCCGGCGAAGGATCTGCTGCTGGCCGCCGTGCGCCGTGTCAGCGCTGCCGACGCGGGCCTCGAGGTGCACGGCGACACAGCCGTATGGGAGAACTGGTTGGACCGCACGCCCTACTGAGCGGCGCTGCTGTCGCGACGGAAGACCGGCCTAAGCTTTCGATCATGACCACTTCGGAGATGGCGACTGTTCTCGCCTGGCACGACGCCCTGAACGCCGGCGATCTCGACACGCTGGTGTCGCTGTCCAGTGACGACATCGAGATCGGCGATGCGCACGGCGCGGCGCAAGGCCACAGCGCGTTGCGTGACTGGGCGCAGGGGCTGGGCCGCACGATCGAACCCGGTCGCATCTACGTCCACGACGGCGTCGTCGTGGTCGAGGAAAAGGTGGGCGGCGCGGGGTCTGCGGCATCGGCCTTCCGGGTGGTCGCCGATCACGTGACGTCAGTGTTCCGGCACGACGATCTGGCCGCCGCGCTGGCCGCGACGGAGCTCACCGAAGCCGACCTGACCGGCTGATGCGCGGCATCATCCTGGCGGGCGGATCGGGTACGCGGCTGTATCCGATCACGATGGGGGCGAGCAAACAGCTGCTGCCGGTGTACGACAAGCCGCTGATCTACTACCCCCTGTCGACGTTGATGATGGCGGGCATCCGCGACATCGCGGTCGTCACCACCGCACAGGACGCGCCGGCGTTCCGCCGCCTGCTCGGCGACGGCTCCGACTTCGGCATCGACATCAGCTACGCCGTCCAGGACGAACCCGAGGGTCTGGCACAGGCTTTCGTGATCTGTGCCGACCACATCGGCGGCGATTCGGTCGCGCTCATATTGGGCGACAACATTTTCTACGGGCCGGGGCTGGGCACCAGCCTGCGTCGATTCCACACCGTCGAGGGCGGCGCGATCTTCGCCTACTGGGTGGCCGACCCGTCGGCCTACGGTGTGGTCGAATTCGCCGACGACGGGACGGCGTTGTCGCTGCAGGAAAAGCCGGCGGTGCCGAAGTCGCATTACGCGGTGCCGGGGTTGTACTTCTACGACAACGACGTCATCGAGATCGCACGCTCGCTGCGCAAGTCCGCGCGGGGCGAGTACGAGATCACAGAGATCAACCAGCGCTACCTGGAGCAGGACCGGCTCAGCGTCGAGGTACTCGCCCGCGGCACCGCATGGCTCGACACGGGCACCTTCGACTCGTTGCTCGACGCGAGCGACTACGTGCGGACGATCGAGCGCCGGCAGGGCCTCAAGATCAGCGTGCCCGAAGAGGTGGCGTGGCGGGTCGGGTTCATCGACGACGATGAATTGGCTGCGCGCGCAGAGAAATTGATCAAGTCCGGATACGGCGCCTACCTGTTGGAGTTGCTGGACCGCTGACCCGAACTGCGCTGAAACCGGCCATTGCCATACAGCTGTATTGCCCTGTAGGGTTTGCTGTGAAGTCAACGGGGAGGGGCTGCGCATGGGCTGGGAAAAGTACGTCGGTCGTGTCGGGGCGCTGGCTGTCGCCTTGGGAATCGGCTCCGCGGTGGCGTCCCTGCCGGGTGTGGCTTGGGCCGATTCCGGTGACTCGACCTCGGCCGGCGTTTCCGCCCCGGCACCACGTCAGACGGTCGATCGCCCCGCCAAGAGCTTGACCAAGCCGAAGTCAGCGCGCGAGGACCGGCCGGCTCGCAAGCGCCTGTTCGGCGGGGCCAAGGTGACCGAGTCCGAGACGAGTTCGGTTGACGTCGAGGTCGATTCGCCCCCGGTCGCCGACGACGAGCCCCCCGTCAAGAAGGTAGTGCGGCCACTGTTTCACCCGCGTGCCGACGCGCAGCCTGACAAGGAACCCGAGTCGCCGGCAGCCGCACCGCTGCTGTTGACCATGTTGGGCACTGCCCGCCAGCACGTCGAGGAGCGCCGAGCCGACAGGGCAGCGGCGGCGGCGACGTCGAGTTCCGTTCAGGTCAACCCTGCCGCCGACGCTGACCCCGCCGACACCGAAATCCGCGGGGTGCCGGACGGACCCGTGGTCGTCGGCTCCACCGGGACGATCTATCAGGTCACCACCGATGCGGACGGAACCCGGGTCAGCATCGTCGACCGGGACGGTCGCGTGATCACCACCAGCGACGCGTTTCCCGACGCGCCGGTACCGAGGACGACGTCGGTCGCCAGACCTGACGGGTCGGTCGTCGTCATCACGGTCAACGATCGCAGAACACGCTCCACGGTGTGGTCGGTGAACGAGCAGGGCGACCTCACCAAGATCACGATGGTCAGGGGCTTCGCCGACGCACCCAAGGTCGGGGCGGACGGATCGCTCTATTTCGGCAGCGACATTCCCTTCTTCTTGAGCCCGATCGGGTTCGTCGGCTACCGCACATTCCGAATCTCGCCGACCAACACCGTGCGGACGTATTCGCCGCAGACCAGGGTCACCGTGGCGCCTGACGGCAGTGTGTACCTGCTGCCCACCGGGTCAGGGAGAACGTTGCGCGCTTTCGGGGCGGACGGCACGACCAGGACGGTCATCCTCCCGGGTGAGATTCAATACGGTTCCCCGATCGTCGGCGAAGACGGCTACCTCTACCTACCCGTTCCTGTTCAGACGTTGTTCGGCGGCAAGACAACTCGGTTGTACACGATGCGCGGTACGCAGATCGCCAAGCAGACGCTGACGGGTGTGCCCGGAAGCTACGTCGTGAAGAACGACGGTGTCTACCTCGAAACCTACACGTACTCAGGCACCAACGATCTGGGCGACGGGAACACCTACATCTACAAGATCACACCGACGGCCGTCGCCGATCCGCGGTTCATCGAGGGGCGCCTCAAGCAGCTCTACGACGGCAGGCGCCTCCAAGTGTCCGCAGACGGCACGATCTACGCGTTGCTCGAGGATCCTGACGGCCTTCCGGTCCTCATCATCAGCCCCGACGGCACCAGCCGGACCACAATCGACCTGCTCGGCGACCCGGCGGTGTCCGAGGGAGACGTCGAGCAGGCCGACAACCACGGCTACTTCACCTACGCCTCCAACGGCACGACATTCCTCGCGGTGCTCAACGGCGACGGCTCGATCGATCGCACCATCGAGCTCCCGGCCGGCACGAAGCCGGGCTCCGTGTTCTTCGGCCCGGACGGAGCGGCTTACCTCCTGAACTACACGCAGGATCCTGGCACTACCTATCAGTCGCGGGTGCTGTTGACCCTGTCGAATGACACGTTCTCGCCCGTTCTGAACCCTGGGTCGGACTATGACTCCTCGCGCAGTATCCAATTCGGCCCCGATGGCAGCGGATACCTGTTGTTGCGGCCGGATTCTGGGCTCGGGGTGAAGATCGTCGGCTTCGACGCGTCCGGGTTGACGGGAACGGTTCTCACAGTCATGGACAGCCGTCACTTCGGCTACAAGATCAGCCCCGATCAGGCGCTGGCGTTCGCTGCCGACGGCACCGCCTACCTCGCCACCGACGACCCCGCCGGCCCTGCGGTGTACGCGCTCACAAAGACCGGGGCCGCCAAGGTCCTCGACCTTGCCGGTACGCCACCGGCGTCCGGCGCCGTCATTGCTCCCGACGGCACGTTGTACGTCACCACGGCGACGGCCGACGGCTTCACGATTGTGCGGACCATCGCGCCGCCGACAGCGGTCTGAATATGCGCGACCACAACGACATCGGAGGACACATGGGGTGGGAGAAGTACGTCGGGCGCGTCGGTGCGTCGGCTGTTGCCTTGGGAATCGGCTCGGCGGTGGCCTCTCTGCCGGGCGTGGCGTGGGCAGACTCCGATGGTGCGACGTCGGCCGGCGGCTCGGCGCCCGCCACCAGCCAGACATCCGAGCGTCCGGCCGCGAAGCTGACCAAGCCCAAGGTGGCCCGGGAGGATCGACCGGCCAGGAAGCGGGTGTTCGGTGCACACCGCGCCTCGGCGGACGCGACCGAGGCCGCACCGAGTTCCGGTGAGCCTGAGTCTGATTTGAAGCCCGCGGTTGACGAGCAGGAGCCGGTCAAAAAAGCGGTGCGGTCGCTGTTCCAGCCGCGCGCAGCCACGGAGCACAAGAACGATCCTGAGTCGCCGGCCGCCGCGCCGCTGCTGTTGACGATGCTCGCGACCGCGCGTCAGCACGCCGAGGAGCGCCGCGCCGACAGGGCGGCCGCGGCGGCAACCTCGAGTGCGGTGCAGGCGAGCCCTGCCGTAGAAGCCGACGCCGACCCCGCCGGGATTCCCGGCGGGTCAAGGGGACCCGTGGTCATCGGCTCGACCGGCACGGTTTACCAGGTCACCCACGACACGGACGGCACACGGGTCAGCATCATCGACATTGACGGTCACGTGATCACGACCAGCCAAGCCATACCTGGGATGCAGGACCCGTCGACACGGTCGGTCACCAGGCCGGACGGCTCCTTGGTGGTCGTCACGATGAACGACCGTCAAACCCGTTCCACCCTCTGGTCGGTGAACAGTCAAGGCGAGGTCAGCAAGATCACGACGGTCGTCGGCATAGCCTCGACGCCGCGGGTGGCGGCCGACGGGTCGCTGTACTTCAGCACCAACATCCCGTTCATCTTCAGTCCCATCGGGAACATCGACTATCGCACGGTCCGCATCTCGCCGACCAACAGAGCGCAGACCTTCGCGCCCAACTCGACCGTGACACTGGCTCCCGACGGCAGCGCGTACCTGGTGTCGACGCAGTTCGGCGGTCGCACGCTGCACGCCTTCGGGGCGGACGGCAAGACCAAGACGATCCTGCTGCCGCGCGAGGACCGCGCCCGTTCCCCCATCCTCGGCGAGGACGGGTACGTCTACTTGCCCGTCGGCGTCACAACTCTGTTCGGCGGTAAGACGACGCGGCTCTACACCTTTCACGGGGCGCAGAGCACCACCCGTACCGTGACAGGGCTGCCGGGCAACGTCGTGGTGAAGAACGACGGCCTGTACCTCGAAACCTTCACCTACCCGGGGAACAAAGACGTCGGAGACGGCACCACCTTCATCTACAAGATCACCCCGACGGCCATCGCCGATCCGAGAGTCATCGAGGCACGTCTACGCAGCTTCACGGTGACGGCCGAGGGCACCATCTACGCGGTGGTCGGGGACTCCGCCAGCACGCCCGTGGTGGTGATCAGTCCTGACGGCACCAGCCAGAGCACCGTTGTTCTGCCGGGCACCGCACTCTCGGTGACTGCCTTCAACCGGATCGTGGGCGCCGGGGAACAAACCGACGACCACGGGTATGTCACCTACACCGCGAACGGCACGAATTACCTTGCCGTGCTCAACTCTGACGGCACCGTCGATCGCACCATCGAGCTGCCCGAAGGCAGTGTTCCCGGCCAGGTCTTCTTCGGACCCGACGGCGCGGCCTATCAGATCAACCAGCTGGGTGAGCCCGGTGCCGTCGCTACCACGCAGATTCTGCTGACTCTGTCGAACGACAGCTCCTCGCCGCCGGTGCGGGGCCCGTTGCTCGGCGGCGCGGCCAATGTCCAGTTCGCCCCGGATGGCAGCGGATACCTGCTCCTGCGCAACGATCCGCAGATCGGTGCGCAGTTCGTCGGCTTCGACGCCGCCGGTCTGACGGGCGTGACACTGACTCTGACACAACCGGTGGGCACCGATTACGGTCCCGAACAGTTCATGGTGTTCGGTCCTGACGGCACCGGCTATGTCGCGAGTAACGCACCCGGCGACGCCGGGGTGTACGCGTTCACCACGACCGGGGTGACCAAGGTACTCGACCTCGACGGCACACCTCCGGTGGAACCCCCCGTCGTCGGGCCCGACGGCACCGTGTACGTCACCACGGGTACCGCCGACGGCTTCACCGTGGTGCGGACCATCGCACCGTCCGTCTAGTCGAGCCCGGCGAGCACCTTGTCCAGCGTGACGGGCAGGTCGCGCACCCGCACGCCGCACGCGTGGTACACCGCGTTGACCACCGCGGCGGCCGACCCGACGATGCCGATCTCCCCGCCTCCACGCGAACCCATCGGATTCGCGTGGGGGTCAGGCTCATTCAGCCAGATCGCGTCGATGTCGACCACGTCGGCGTGCGCGCTGAAGTGATAGGTCGCCAGGTCCTGGGTGACGACGTGACCGAACCGAGGATCGCGAACGCTCTCCTCGTGTAAGGCCATCGACAGCCCCATCGTCATCCCACCGATCAACTGCGAACGCAACGTGCGCGGATTGATGGCCCGGCCGATGTCGAAAACGCCGAACATCCGAGGAACGCGGATCTCGCCGGTGTCCGCGTTGACGTGCGCCTCGACGAAGTGGGCGCCGAACGATTGCAGCGTCATCGTCTCGGCATCCGGATTCTCCGGCGCCTCGGCGACGGAAGACGCACCCACCACCGGTGGATTGCCGTGGTCGCTGCGAAACTGTTGTGCCGCAGCGACAATCGCCCGGCCCCAGGAATTGATGCCGGACGATCCGCCAGCCACCGACGCATCGGGCAGCGCACTGTCCCCGATCTGCAGCTCCACTGCCTCGATCCCGCAATCCAGGGCGTCCGCCGCGATCTGAGTCAGCGTGGTCCACGTCCCGGTGCCGATGTCAGCGGCGCCGATCTGCACGACATAGTGGCCGTCGCGGTCGTACGTGATGCGTGCGGTGTTGCCCGGCATCTGCATCGCCGGATAGGTCGCCGACGCGACACCCACGCCCCGGTACCACCCGCCGGTGAGGCGCCGGCCCGGAGCACGGTCCCACGTGGACCATCCGAAGCGCTCGGCGCCCATCTGGAGGCACTGCACCAATTTCCGGCTCGACCAGGGGTTTCCGGTCTCCGGATCGACATCGGGATCGTTGCGGATACGCAGTTCGATGGGATCGACGCCGCATGCGACGGCGAGCTCGTCCATCGCGACCTCGGCGGCATAGGTGCCTGGACACTCACCAGGTGCGCGCATCCAGAACGGTACCGGTACGTCCAGCGCTGCCAGCCGGTGTGAGGTCCGTCGGTTGGCGGCGGCATACATCTTTCGCGTGGTCACGGCCGTCTGCTCGGCGAATTCCTTGACCGCCGAGGTCTGTTCGATGACGTCGTGGCTGATCGCGGTGAGGCGGCCGTCCGCGTCGGCGCCGAGGCGGACCCGTTGGATCGTCGGAGTGCGGTACCCGACCAGTGCGAACATCTGCTGGCGGGTCAGCGCCAGCTTGACGGGCCGTCCCGCAATGCGCTGAGCGGCGAGCAGCACCAGCGTGTTGTGGGCGTGCGGAGCACCCTTGGAGCCGAAGCCGCCGCCGACGTACGGTGCGATGACGCGCAGCTGGTCGACGTCCAAGCCGAAGATCGGTGCCATCGCTTTACGCACCGCATGCACACCTTGCGTCGAGTCGTACAGCGTGACCTCAGGCGAACCGTCTCGGGTGTGCCACCGCGCGATGCACGCGTGCGGCTCCATCGGGTTGTTGTGCTCGATCGGTGTCTCGTAGGTGTGGTCGACGGTCACCTCCGCTGCGGCCAGCGCGGCGTCCACATCCCCGTCCTCGGAGTCCGGGGGGTAGGACGGGTTCACCGTCTCCGGAGTGTAGAGGCGCGGATGGTCTGCTCGCAGCTCTGCGTCGTGCGGCGAGGTGTCGTACTGCGTTTCCACCAGAGCTGCTGCCTGACGGGCGATCTCGGCTGACTCGGCGATCACGCCGCCGATGATCTGCCCCCGGAAGTGCACCTCGGCATCCTGCAGGATCGCCAGCTCGCCGTCGGAGGAGTCCGCGAGTGTCGGAGCGTCGAACACGGTGAGTACATCGAGCACACCGCTGACGGCACGTGCCGCGTCCACCTCCATCGCGGTGACGCGTCCACGTGCGATGGTGGCCTGGACGGGATGCAGATAAGCGGGGCTGTCGGTGTGGTGCTCGAACGCGTACGGCGCGGTGCCGGTCACCTTGGCGCGTCCATCCCGGCGCGCCACCGGCTCGCCGATGGCGCGGGGATCGAGGAGAGACGTCATTGCCGGCCCCGTTCGGTGAGGATGCGCAGCTGGGCGAGCATGGTGCGGCGCGCGAGAGGGACTTTGAACTCGTTGCCGGGCAACGGTTCTGCAGCGTCGAGCTCGGCGTCGACAGCGGCTGCGAAGTTCTCCTCGGTCGCAGCAGCGCCGGTCAGTCGGTCCTCAGTGGCCCGGGCGCGCCACGGCTTGTGCGCGACGCCACCCAGCGCAATGCGGGCGGACAGGATCCGGTCGCCGTCCATGCTCACCTCCGCGGCCACCGACACCAACGCGAACGCGTACGAGGCGCGATCGCGGACCTTGCGGTAGTCCGACACGGCGTTCGGCGGCGGTGGCGGTATCTCGACCGCAGTGATCAACTCGCCGCGGTCGAGCACGGTGTCACGATGTGGCGCGTCGCCGGGCAGCCGGTGAAAGTCGGTGGCGGGGATGAGGCGCGATCCGTCCGCTCCCTCCACGAGCACGACCGCGTCCAGCGCGCTCATCGCCACCGCCATGTCCGACGGATGAGTGGCGACGCACTCGGCGGAGGCGCCGAGGATGGCGTGGTAGCGGAGGTATCCGCCGACGGCCGAGCAGCCGGTACCGGGAACTCGCTTGTTGCACGGCGTGGTGACGTCCTGGAAATACACGCAGCGGGTGCGTTGCAACAGGTTTCCCGCGGTTGTCGCGGCATTGCGCAGCTGTCCGGACGCCGCCGACAGCATGGCCCGCGACAGCACCGGATACCGGGACCGGATCAGCGGGTGGGCCGCCAGCTCGCTGTTGCGCACGTTGGCGCCGATGTACACGCCGCCGTCGTCGGTTTCCGTGATGTCGTCGAGATCCAGCCGGCTCACGTCGACCAACAGATCCGGCTCGGCCACACCGAGTTTCATGTGATCGACCAGATTGGTGCCTCCGGCGAGGTAGGCGGCGCCCGGGTGCGCGGTGAGCGTGGCGACGGCATCAGCCGGGCTGGTGGCCACGTGATAGGCGAACGGCTTCATCGCTGTGCCCTGACGATCGCCGCGACGATGTTGGGGTAGGCGGCGCAGCGACACAGGTTGCCACTCATCCGCTCTCGGATCTCCTCGCCGGTCAGGTCGGGCGTGCTCGCCAGATCCTCGGTGACAAAGCTCGGTGCCCCTGATGTGAACTCGTCCAACATGCCGACCGACGAACAGATCTGACCCGGCGTGCAGTATCCGCACTGGAAGGCGTCCTCGTCCTGGAAGGCCTGTGCCACTGGGTGCAGGTCAGTGTCTGTGCCGAGACCCGCGGCCGTGGTCACCTCGGTACCGTCAGCAGCCACCGCAAAGGTCAGGCAGCTCGTCATGCGCCTGCCGTCGACCAGTACCGTGCACGACCCGCACTGTCCGTGATCGCAACCCTTCTTCGGCGCGGTGACGCCGAGATGTTCGCGAAGGGCGTCGAGCAAGGTGACCCGGTTGTCGAGCGTCAGCTCGTGGTCGCGGCCGTCGACGTGCAACGTCACCGAAGAGGTGTGGTCCACGGCGCCCGCATACCCGAGGCGATCGGCACCAAACGCTAGCCGGACGAGCGGTTCGGAGTGGCCAGCACCGCCGCGATGCCGGTGGTCAGCGGCACGGACAGCGCCAACGCGATGCCGCCGACCGCCGAGCGCGCGATCTCGATCGCGACGCTCTCGCTGGTGAGCACGTCACCCAGCGATCGGTTGGCCACGCTGAACAGCAGCAGCAGCGGCAGAGCGCTGCCCGCGTAGGCGAGTACCAGCGTGTAGACGGTGCTCGCGATGTGGTCCCGGCCCACCCGCATCGCGCCGACGAAGACCGCCCGCCGACCTGCCGACTCCACGCCCGCGAGTTCGAACACGGCCGACGCCTGAGTGATCGTGACGTCGTTGAGCACACCCAGGGAGCCGATGATGAAGCCCGCGAGCAGCAGCCCGGTGATCGACACGTTGCCCAGATACGCAGCGACCTCGTTGTTCTGGTCCTCGGACAGCCCGGTCAGATGTGCGACCTCGATCGCTGCCCAAGACAGCAGGGCGGCGAGGAGCAGGGCGCTCAGCGTGCCGAGCAGCGCGGCGCTGGTCCGCAGGCTCACACCGTGGGCGAGATAGATGACCGCGAACAGGATCGCCGCCGACGCCACCAGCGCGACCGGAACCGCGGGTGCGCCGTCGCGCAGCGCCGTAGCAGGAACACCACCAGGACGCCGAACGCGATCACGATGCCGACCAGCGCGCGCAGCCCGCGCCAGCCCGCGACAGCGACGATCACCACGGCGAACACCGCGGCCAGGACGGTCAGCGGCCAGGTCCGCTCGTAGTCGAAGAACGCGTAGCTCGTGGTCCCGGCGTCGTCGACCTGGCGGCTGATGCGGATGTGGTCGCCGACCGCCAGATGTGGTTGTCCTGGGCCACCACTGAACTCGAGCAGCGTGGTCGCGCCCTGATTCGGTCCGGAATCGATGTCGACGAGCGTCTGCACGCACTGCGCACCCCCACCTGGCGCCGGGATCGGATCGGCGGTGAGGACCGCCCCGGCCGACGGACTGCCACACGTCGCGGTCGCGCTGGACACGACGTGACCCGCCTCGGTCGTGACGGCCCCGCCGGCGGCGTTCTGGAAGGGGAGGGGAATGTCGGCCTTCTGGCTGCTCGGCCAGAGCACCACGGCACCGACGGCGACCGCGACACCGCAGGCGGCCAGGAGCGCGACGACGATCTTGGCGGCCAGCGGCCCGAGTGGCGACGGGCCGCCCAGTGAGTGCGAGTGCGAATGGGAGTGCGCCACGTCCGACAGAGTAGGCGGTGTGGCTGCCTGGCTACTGTCGCCGGTCGGCGAAATTGCTGCGGAACAGCCCCCTTCGGCCGGCCTAGTGTTCTCTTCAATCGATCTGACAGGGGGTTGCGATGAGCAGGCACAACAACGAGACCGAGTCGATGAAGCGAGCCTACGACTCGATGCTGACCACAGATGTGCCGTCGTTTCTCGGTGAGCGGGGATTCGTGAGGACACTCAACGAGTTTCGCCGTCACCGCGGCGCGATCTACGACGTGATCGAATTCCAGGAGAACTGGCACAACGGGTCCGTGCGGTGGCACGGCTTCTTCATCAATGTCGGGGTGGGTTCGACCGAGGTGGACGGGGCGTGCGCAGCGCAGGGGCGCCCCAAGACGGGCCGAAACCGGCATCTGCTCGACCGCCGTTGGGAATCACTCGTTCCCGAACTGCCGTACGAGTTGCGGTTCCGGCCGGACACGGACATGGCGGCGTTCACCGCGGGGCTGTGCCGGGGCCTCGGCCTGCTGCTCGATGCGCTCGAACACATCGACACGACAGCGGCTTTGGTGCAATATGCCGTCGAGAACAACCTGTTGATCGCCTACGAGACCACGTGCTGCTACCTCGCCGCGATCGACGACATCGAGACGTTGACGTCGTATGTGGCGACGCTACGAGATTGTTTCGGCCATCAGGAGCGGTGGGCGGGCTTCAGTCGCCAGATCAGGGATGAGACGGGACGGTGGGCTTCGGCGCTGAGTGAGCGGGGCGTCCTGGAGCCGGTCACTGCCGATAGCTGACCAGGAAGTTGCCCAGCCTCTCGATGGCGTTCGACAGATCGCGTGCCCAGGGCAGCGTCACGATACGCAGGTGATCCGGTGTGGGCCAGTTGAATCCGGTGCCCTGTACCACCAGGATCTTCTCCTGCAGCAACAGATCGAGCACCAACTGCTCGTCGTCGTGGATCTCGTAGACCTCGGGGTCCAGCCGCGGGAAGGCGTACAGCGCGCCCTGCGGTTTCACACAGGAGACGCCGGGGATGTCGTTGAGCTTGCTCCACGCCACATCCCGCTGCTCGAGCAGTCGGCCGCCCGGCAGTACCAGATCGTCGATGCTCTGATGACCGCCGAGCGCGACTTGAATCGCATGCTGGGCAGGTACATTCGGGCACAGCCGCATGTTCGCCAACAGGCTGATGCCCTCGATGAAACTGCCGGCGTTCTCCTTGGGGCCGGTGATGACCAACCACCCCGATCGGTAGCCCGCAACCCGGTAGGCCTTCGACAACCCGTTGAAGGTCAACGTGAGCACGTCGGGCGCCACCGACGCCATCGAGATGTGCTTCGCGTCGTCGTAGAGGATCTTGTCGTAGATCTCGTCGGACAGCAGCAGGAGTTGGTGTCTGCGCGCCAGGTCGGCGATCTGCTCCAACGTCTCGCGGCTGTAGACCGCACCCGTCGGGTTGTTCGGGTTGATGACCACGATCGCCTTGGTGCGGTCGGTGATCTTCGATTCCAGATCGGCGACGTCGGGATTCCACCCTTGCGTCTCGTCGCACAGGTAGTGCACCGGGGTGCCGCCGGCCAGCGATGTACACGCCGTCCACAGCGGGTAATCGGGCGCGGGGATCAGCACCTGGTCGCCGTTGTCGAGCAGGGCCTGCAACACCATCTGGATGAGCTCAGAGGCACCGTTACCGAGGAACACGTCGTCGATGTCGAAGCGCGGGAACCCCTCGACCAGTTCGTAGCGGGTGAACACCGCGCGTCGGGCGCTGACGATGCCCTTGGAGTCGGAGTAACCCTGTGCGTAGGGGAGGGCCGCGATGATGTCGCGCATGATGACGTCGGGCGCCTCGAAGCCGAACGGCGCGGGATTGCCGATGTTGAGCTTGAGGATGCGGTGACCCTCGGACTCCAGGCGCGCGGCGTGCTCGTGTACGGGGCCGCGGATCTCGTACAGGACGTCCTGCAGCTTCGACGACTGCGTGAACTCGCGTTGACGCGCGTGCTGGCCGCTTCCTGTCTGCCAGGGCACCTGATGCGTACTCATGCGTTCGATCCTCCCACGCTCTGTC
Organism: Mycobacterium sp. PSTR-4-N; assembly: GCF_022348085.1. Classification (GTDB taxonomy): domain Bacteria; phylum Actinomycetota; class Actinomycetes; order Mycobacteriales; family Mycobacteriaceae; genus Mycobacterium. Next base: position 38,383 of record NZ_JAKRFN010000011.1, read on the forward strand.
CAGGCGATTTCTGACATACCACTAGGCATACGACACGGAACTGTTGGTGCGCTCCACCCATGCGCGCTGGAAATCCGCAGGGCTCAGCGTCGTTTCCCGATACGGGCCGACGTCACGGAACAACTCCGGGGCGAGTAGTTCGAGCGCAGCGGACTGGTCCCAGAACAGCGACCGCCCGCCGTAACCGGAGTGCTCCCACGTGTCGGCGGCCCACGAGTTCGTGTGGTTCAGCAGGATCTGCTTGAGCGTGTTCGGCAGGCCGACCGGGCCCAGCGCGCGGACCATCTCGAGTGTCGGACCGTAGACGGTGCCTTTGCACCCGGCTCGGTTGGGGGTCAGATCGCAGTCACTGCGCGGTACATCGACAAAACTGTGCGTCAGGCCAGGGAGTTGGTCGTGGAAAACCGTTGCGCACGAGGGTCTGTCGTAGCTGCAGTTGAAGGACTCGACGGCTTCGAGGTCGCTGTCGGCGTTGACGGGCCTGCCAGAGATCACCACGCGGCCGATCTTGGGTCTGATCGCCGGCTCGTAGTCCACGAACGACGTCAAGGGGCCCAGAAGGAGTACGTCGACCTGCCGGCAGGTCGCGACCGCGTCGGCGACTCGCTGCACGTAGTCCTCGGCGCGAGGCGCCGGTGGCAGGGCGGTGGGCAGGAAGTCGTTGAGCCGGTTCATCAGCTCTCGGAACACGAGCACGAAATCGCCGAATCCGGCGGCGATGTCGGCGTCGGATCGATGGACTCCGGCGCCCACGATGACGGGAATCGTGCGCTGCTCGGGCTCGGCCAGTAGCCGACTGATCGCCGCCGCGCCCAGCTCCGGTGTCGTGAATCCCTCGGTGGCGACGACGGCTGCGACGTGGCGGTTTCCGACGACCATCGGCATGGACATCATGTCGTCGATGTCGAGATCGGTGTCGATCACCACGCATGCATCGGCAGCCGCACGGCCGTGCGGCGGGGCGGCCAGGGCCGAGAACGCCAAAGCCGCCGTCGCAACAGCGACGGCGGCCAGGCGGAACACCGGAATTACCGCTTGCCGGGGCGGCGCGCGCCCTTCGCGATGCCGAGACCCTTCACCGGCGGCTCGTCGCCGACGATGCGGGCTTCCCCGTTACCAGAACCATTGCTGCTGCCGTTGCTCGCCGGGGCGGCGGGCTCGGGCTCCGGCTCAGCAGCGGCGGCCGGCTCAGCAGCGGCGGCCGGCTCCGGCTCGGGTGCCGGCTCGGCCTTCGGCGCGGCGGTAGGAGCCTTCTTCGCTCCTGGGCGGCGGGCACCGGCCGCGATGCCCAGGCCCTTGACCTCGGGCTCCGGCTTGGGCTCGGGTGTGGCGTCCAGACCGCGGTCGGAGTCGGCGGTGTCCGCGGCCTCGGTGCCGGCCACGGCCTTGTCCGGCTCCACATTGGGAGGCTGCACGACGGTCGGCGCACCTTCGTTCGGGGACGCGGCGTCCTTCGCAGCTGCGGCCGTCTTCTTCGCGCCGGGGCGCTTGGCGCCGCCTGCGATGCCCAGACCCTTGACCGGAGCCGGCGCGGGCTTGTCCGCGGCGGGAGCCTCGGTCGGCTTCTCGGCAGGAGCGGCGGCGGGAGCCGTGGCCTTCTTGGCGCCGGGCCGCTTGGCTCCACCTGCGATACCCAGGCCCTTGACCGGGGCGGTTGCCTCGGCGGGCTTGTCCTCGACCGGAGCGGCAGCCGAGGCGGCCGGAGCCGCCGCCTTCTTCGCCCCGGGACGCTTGGCGCCACCGGCGATGCCGAGCCCCTTGGCTTCCACGGGCTTGGCTTCGGTCGGCGCGGTCTCGGCCTTGGCTTCGGCTTCTGCCGGCGCCTCAGGCTCCTTCTCCTCGACGACCTCGGCCGGCGCAGAGGCCTCCACGCGAGCCGCCCGCTCCTCAGCCTCCTTGGCGGCGGTGCCCTTCTCGGGCAGCGTCACGCCGGTCTTGTCCAGAGAGCCGAGCAGCAGCTGCGCGACGTCGAGAACTTCCGGCGTCTTCTCCAGGCTGCGCGTCGACGTCACGTCGTCGACGCCGTCGGTCATCATCACGCGGCAGAACGGGCAGCCCGTCGCGATCGCCGACGCCCCGGTGTCGACGGCCTCCTCGGAGCGCTCGACGTTCACGCGCTTGCCGATGTGCTCTTCCATCCACATGCGGGCACCACCGGCGCCGCAGCACAGGCCGCGCTCCGCGTGACGCGGCATCTCCGTCAGCGTCGCGCCGGACGCGCCGATCAGCTCACGCGGCGCCGAGTACTCCTTGTTGTGGCGGCCCAGGTAGCAGGGGTCGTGGTAGGTGATGTCCATTCCGCCATCGGCCGGCTTCACCGGCACCAGCTTCTTGTCGCGCACGAGCCGGTTGAGTAGCTGGGTGTGGTGCAGCACCGTGTAGTTGCCGCCTACCTGCGGGTACTCGCGGCCCAGCGTGTTGAAGCAGTGCGGGCACGTGACGACGATCTTGCGGTCCACCCGCTCGACGCCCTCGAACAGATCGTTGAGGGTCTCGACGTTCTGCGCGGCGAGCTGCTGGAACAGGAACTCGTTGCCGGAGCGTCGGGCGGAGTCGCCGTTGCAGGTCTCGCCCTCACCCAGCACCAGGTACTTCACGCCCGCGGTGGCGAGCAGCTCGGCGACGGCCTTGGTGGTCTTCTTGGCACGGTCCTCGTAGGCGCCGGCGCAGCCGACCCAGAACAGGTACTCGTAGCCCGCGAACGACTCGACGTCCTTGCCGAACACCGGCACGTCGAAGTCGACCTCGTCGATCCAGTTCGTGCGGTCCTTGGCGTTCTGGCCCCAGGGATTGCCCTTGTTCTCCAGGTTCTTGAAGAGGCCGCTGAGCTCGGCGGGGAACTCGGACTCCATCATCACCTGGTAGCGGCGCATGTCGACGATGTGATCGATGTGCTCGATGTCCACCGGGCATTGCTCGACGCACGCGCCGCAGGTGGTGCAGGACCACAGCACGTCGGGGTCGATGACGCCACCCTGTTCGAGGGTGCCGACCAGCGGGCGGGTCGCCTGCTCGGGGCCGGAGCCCAGGATGCGCTCGAAGCCGGACTCGGGCACGTGTTCGTGCGCGTGCTCCTCGCTGTGCTTCTCGCCGCGCACCTCTTCGCCGAGACCGCCCTCGGGCGTGTTCTCCAGCGGAGATTCCTTGTCGCCGAGGATGTAGGGCGCCTTGGCGAACATGTGGTCGCGCAGGTTCATGATCACGAGCTTGGGCGACAGCGGCTTACCGGTGTTCCATGCCGGGCACTGCGACTGACAACGCCCGCACTCGGTGCAGGTGGTCATGTCGAGGTAGCCCTTCCAGGTGAAGTCCTCGATCTTGCCGCGACCCAGCACAGCATCCTCGGCGGGATCCTCGAAGTCGACGAGCTCACCCTTGGATTCGACGGGCAGCAGCGGGCCCAGGCCGTTCGGCAGTCGCTTGAAGGTGATGTTGATCGGCGCCAGGAAGATGTGCAGGTGCTTGGAGTGCAGCACGATCAGCAGGAACACGAGCGCGACGCCGATGTGTCCGAGCAGCGCGACGGTCTCGATCCACTCGTTCGCCGGCTCGCCGAACACCTCCATCCACGACCCCATGCCGTGCGAGAAGAAGGCGCCCCAGCCGTACGGGAGGTTGCCGTTCACCACGGCGGCACCGCGGAAGAATGCGTAGGTCAGGATGACCAGGAAGATCATCCACAGGATCAGCCAGGCGCCGCCGGTGTGGCTGCCGTAGAAGCGGGAGTCACGACCGTGCTCCTTGGGCTCCGAGCGCAACCGGATGATCGCGAACGTGACGATGCCGCCGAGCACGGCGAGCGCGATGAAGTCCTGCAGGAAGCCGAGCACCTCCCAGTGACCGACCACCGGGATCGCGAACTTCGGGTCGAACAGCACACCGAAGGCCTCGATGTAGACGGTGATGAGGATGAAGAAGCCCCACATGGTGAAGAAGTGGGCGAGCCCCGGCACCGACCACCGCAGCATGCGGGTCTGCGCGAGCACCTCTTTGGCCTGGGTCCCGATCCGGTCGCCCATGTGATCGAAGCGGTTGTTGCTCTCGCTCATCGGTTGGCCCGCACGGACGAGCGTGAACAGCCACAGCACGCGTTTGACCGCGAACACGGCGACCACCGCCGTCATCAACAACCCGACAATCAACCTGATCATGGTTTGGGTGTCCACGCGCATCCTCCGGTTCTGGTTACCAGTGGGTAACTTAGACCATGTTACTGACAAGTAACTTAGCTCGCTGCCAGCTCATAGTCGCATCATGCGAGGAATCGGCGCTACGAAGGTCGCCCTAACTACCGGTTGGTCAGGTCGCCGGAGCCAGCATCACCCTGAGCATCGACAACATTTCCGACCGCGATTCCGCACCCAGCCGGCGACGGATTCGGGCGACGTGATGCTCCACCGTCTTGGCGGAGATGAACAGCTGTGCCCCGATGTCGCGGTAGGGCAGACCCTGAAGGAGCAACTCCGCGACCTCCCGTTCGCGTTCGGACAGCGTGGCGGCCGACCGCGTGCGCGCCGGCGGGCTGGACGGACGCGGATCGTCGGAATCGACGGGCGCCTCCGGTGCCGCGACCGCCTGCTTGAGGTCGCGAGCCAACTGCAGCATCGCCTGGGACACCCGCGGATCGGTGGTGTGCAGGGCGGCCTGCCCGGCCAGCCGGGTCGCATCGGAGGTGTGCCCCACATGCGCGAGGCCTCTCGCCGCGGCGGCCACCTCGTCGGTGTCGACGGCATCGGCGAGTACCCGTAACCAGGTGCGCCCCGCCGTGGCCAGCACTTTCGCCATGGTCGAGTGCGCTGCGGCGGCGGTCAGCGCCTGACCGTGCGGCGCGACGTCGCCGGGGGAGTTCGCCAGGATCCCCGCGTGCACCCCGGCCCAGTGCAGCGGCACCGACCACAGCACCGGATTCCCGAGCCCGGCCAGCACCTCGAAGGCCTGGTCCACCGCGTGCCGCAGCCGGTCGACCTGCCGCATCCGCGCGGCGGCCGTCCACAGTTCGCCGAGAGGTAGCAACGAGAACAGATCGGTCGCGCACTCGGCGAGCACCTCCATCGCCGCATACCAGTGCTGCTGCATCGCGCCGGTGTCACCGCCGCGGCGGGCGATGGCCGTCTGCAGCGCCGCAGCCCACAGCGCGTCGCGCCGATGCACGTGCTGCCCGGGTGCCGCCGCGGCGGCCGCGGCGGCGGCCTGCAGATGCCCATCCTGCATCAGCGTCCACCCGTGCAGGAGCCGGTGCCGATACGTGACGAAGATCGCATCCGATCCGTGGTCGCCGTCCCGGTCGGATCCCTCGCGCACGGCGCGCCCGATCACCGATCTGGCGCGTACCGGATCGCCGCCGTGCAATGCGGCCAGCGTCACCAGCGCGGCCGGGGTGTCGGGGGTGACGACGGGCGGGTTCGCGTCGGTGCCGATGGCCTGGCTGAGACGGGTGAGCGCCACGGGATACGGCGCGTCCAACGTCAGCACCAACCCGTCGGTGACGGCGCGCGCGGCCCGCGCCGCCGAGGTGGGCGGACCCGATCGGGGCGCGTCCGTGCCGGCACGGGCTGCGGCCGCGTCGCCGGCGGCCATCGCGGAGATCGTCGCAGCGGCACCGACGGTGGGGTCCTCGAAGGCATCGGGCGCCGACCCCAGCCAGGCGAACAGATCGCGGGCCTGGGCCGAGTTGCCGTCGTGCAACGCGATACTCGCCGCGATGCGCACGGCGCCGGCCCGGTCTGCGGTGTCTGACGAGGTCAACATGTCGTCGGCCAGCCGGGCCGCCGTCGCGCAGTCTCCCGTGAGCGCGAGGGCGTCGGCCAGGTGCACTGCCGGCACCGAGTCGCCCGCGCGCGCCGCCGCCCGGTACAGCCGCGCAGCGCGTGCCGGTGCCACGGTGTCCTGTCCGGCCAGTTCGGTCAGCGCGGCGGCCAGCCGCTCGTCCCGCAAGCCGTGCTCGGCCAGCTGCAGCGCGAGCTCGGGCGTCAGGGTCGAGGTCGCCACCTGTGACGTCAAAATCGACACCTCGACGTCGTGGTGGTGCGCGGCGCCGACGATCGACGCGACGGCGTCGTGGACGTCGCGGGCGAAACCCGGGGGATGGAAGGGATCGAGAAGTCCGCCGGCGCGTGCACGGTCGACGGCGCCCCGCGCCTCGTCGGGTGTCATGCGCAGTCCGGCCGCGACGTCATCGGGTCCGAGGCCCGGGGCCAGCGACGAGACGAGCAGCGTGTCGAGCAACGGTTCATCGAGGCGGTGGAGACGTTCGACCAGCGCGAACCGTGCGGCTTGGCGCACCGCACGGTTCCCCTCGCCCACCGAGCCGATCGCGGGCCGCAGCAGAAACGGCAGGCCGGCGGCGGCGGCCACGAGCATCCGGACCGTGTCCGCAGCGGCGGGCTCCCCGAGTGCGGCGGCGGTCATCCTGCCCACGTCGACCGGCGTCAGCGGACCGAGCGCGACGGGCAGGTTCTCCCGCTCGAGTGCGAGGAACAGGCGCCGCAGCGCGGCGTGATGCGCGAGCGGCTGCGCCCCGATGACCACCGTCGCCGCAGGCTCGGCGACCAGCGCGGTGACCCGGTCGACGTCGTCGGTCTCGAGCAGGTCGGCGTCGTCGATCAACACCGCCGCGCCCTCGGTGTCGCCCGGACGGGGCGGCCGGGACAGCACGGCCCGGCCGGCAGCTCGCAACAGCTGACGCAGCGCCGCCAACACCGTGGACTTGCCTGTCCCGATCCCACCCGTCACCAGCAGCTTCGTCGGCGCGTGGGGGTCGCGCTCGACCAGACCGACCGCTTCGCGCGCCGCCGGCGGCACGTCGGTGAGCCGGGGCCCGGGACCGGTCATCGCCGAGATCAGGCGCCGGTGTCCGGGACGACCGTCGTGGTCGCCGGTGGCGCCTCTGTCGTGGGCGGCGCGGCCGTCGTCGTCGGGGGAGCCGCCGTGGTGGTGGGCGGTTGCGTCGTCGTCGGGCGGGTGGTCGTGGTGCGTGTCGTCGTCGTGGTCGGCGCGGTGGTCGTCGTGGTCGTGGTGGTGCTCGTGGTCGTGGTGGTGGTCGGTGAGGTGGTCGTCGTCGACGACGGCGGGGTGGCGTCCGTCGTCGACGAGGGCGGTGGTGGCGGGGGCTGGCTCACGGTGGTGGTCGCGACACCGTCGGGGCCGATGGTCACCGTGGTGACCGGAGGCGGGAGTTCGACCGGCGACGACGCCGCGGGCGGTGTCGCGGTCTCGGTGACCGTGCCCGGGTCTCCGTCCGAGCTGGTCAAGGTGATGGCCAGGCCGCCGGCTGCCAGCAGCGCAGCGGCGGCAGCGATGCCGAACAGCACGGGCGGGCGTTTGTACCAGGGCAGCGGCGCGACGTCGTCGTACTGGGTCTCATCAGGAGCGAAGGCCACCGGCGGCCGAGCCGGATCCGGCGAGGCCACGTAGTCTTCGCCGGCGTACGGCACGGGTTCACCTGCAGGATCGTCGTCCTGCGACCACGCCAGAGCACGGAAGGTCGCCGATGCCGCCCCGTCGTCGGCGGCCTGACCGGCGGCCAGGCCCGCCGCGCCCGCTGCCCACGCCGCGGGTGCCATCGCTGTCGGCTCCCCGGCTGCGGGGGCGAGGCCGGTGGCGGCCTGGGCGTCGAGACTCTGGTTGGCCACCAGAGCCGCACCTGCGGCGACGTTGAGCGCCGGCTCCGGCGTGGTGATCACCGGTGCGCGGAGACGTTCCGACAGCCGCTGGGTGACAAGAGGTATGGCCGCTCCACCGCCGACAGTGGCGATGGCCGCGACACCGGCCGCGGGGACGGCGGCACGCTGCAACGCGTCGTCGATGACACCGAGGAGGCCGTCGAGAGGTTCGCCGATCAGTTGCTCGAGCTCGGGCCGGGTGACCCGGATGTCGGACCGGACTCCGGGCAGCTCAGCGGGCACCACGGTCGCGGTCTGCTCGGACAGCCGCTCTTTGGCCTGGCGGCATTCGTCCCGCAGCCGGGCCAGGGAGCCGACCGCGGTCGTGCCCGCGGGGTCCGCGTCATTGGCGTCGGCGATGCCCGCCAGCACGTGGTCGAGCAGACGCTGGTCGATCCCGTCGCCGGAGAAGTCCGGATACCGCACCGTTTGGCCGACCAGATCCAGGTTGGCGCCCGCGTCGGCAAGCGTGACGCTGGTCCCGCTGCCGCCGAGGTCGACCAGGACGACCACGCCCTGATCCGGCAGTCCCGGCGCGGCCTGCAAGGCGGCCAGCGCTGCGGAGGCGTCGGGGATGAGCGCGGCGGGCACGCCGTTCGGCGCGAGGATCGGGCGGCTTCGCAGCGCGCCGCGCAGGGCTCCGAGTGTTCCCGGCCCCCAGTGCGCGGGGACGGCGATGGCCACCGGAGAGCCGCCGTCGACCAGGCGCGCCATCGCGGCCAACGCCTCGGCGAGCACGACCTCTCCGCGATGCGCGGAACCGTCGGCGGCCACCAGCGGAACCGGATCCCCGACCCGGTCGACGAACCCGCTCAACACCTGTCCGGCCTGCGCTGGATCGGTCGAGGGGTCGCTCGGGACCCCGACCTCCGGGGCTCGATCGGGATAGACGGTCAGGATCGCCCGGCGCGTCACCGGTGGCCGGCCGACGCGCGCGGCCACCAGGTTCGTCATCCCGATCGACAACCCCAGTGGTTCGGTCATGGCGCTGGTGTCCCTCCTCGGCCGTCCGGCCCGTCCCGTGCTGTGGACCGCACACCACCTTAACGGTGGGACGCCGCCGTGCCGGGCACGCGCCCCTAGTGTCGCGAATGCCCCTAATGTGCCATCCCCTAATGGCCCTAGATGCGGGGTGGGCTCAGCACCGATCCGCCGACGGCGCTGCGCCGATAGCATCGAGCACACAGAAGCCAAGTGGATGTCGAGGGGAAGGTCGGGACGTGGCGAACTCACTGGTCGACTTCGTGGTGTCGCTCGTTCGTGATCCGGCCGCGGCGGCGGCCTATGCCGCCGATCCGGCGCAGGCTCTCGCCGATGCCCATCTGACCGATGTGACCAGCGCCGACGTGCAGAATCTCCTCCCTGTCGTGGCGGAATCACTGTCGACGGCGGTGCCGGCACACAGCTTCGACGCCTTCGCCGATCCCGGCCTCGACGCGGTCCCCAACGTCTGGTCCAGCGGAGCTGCCAGCGCGGCGTTCGACGCTTTCGACGACCACGTGCCCTCTGCTCGAGTGATCGACACCGAACACTCCGTGCCCGCCATCGTCGACCACCTCGACGACACGTGGGACGTGGCCCCGGCCGTCCCCACACCGGATGCGGTCCCGTCGGTGCAGCTGGACGACCCGGCGGTCGAGCACGCGGGCCTCGCCGAACCCGCGGGCGCCGAGCAGTGGGTCCACGACATCAGTGGGGACATGAACGACGTCCATGACGTTCATCCGGTCGACCACCTGCCGGACGTCGATCTGTTCCACTGATCGCCCGGAGTTCCCTCCGAAGCCCGCGCAGACCCGTCTGCGCGGGCTTTTTGGTGCGCTGAGCCGGTCAGAAGCGGTATATCCCCCGTCTCCCCAATGCACCCCCTAATCCCCTAACCGGGATAGCCGGGAATCCCGCATGGGGCTTCTGCAGCAGCGGGTGGCATCCCCGTTTCCGGGCCGATGTGCAGTCCATAACGTGGTCTCCAGATCGCCGGGGAGAACCGGCGAGTGCATCCCAGAAAGGCACTGCCATGACGACTCTGATCGACTTCATCCTCGACCTGTTCCGCAGCCCCGCGTCGGCCGCCTCGTTCGTCATCGACCCCGACGGCGCCCTGCGCGACGCCGGCCTGCCGAACGTGACCGCCGCGCAGCTCGCCTCGGTCGCGGCCACCGCCGCACCGGCCGGCTACGCGCTCGGCGGCGGCGACCCGATCGTCGGGCTGCAGCGCGCTGTGTCCGACCACCACCAGCTGGCGTCCAGCTTCGCCTCCCCGTTCTCGCCCCAGACCTCCTGGGCCCCGCAGAACACCTTCGCCCCCGAGACGAACACCGACCTGCTCAGCGGGAACAATGTCCCGGTGGCCAGCCCGGTCCAGGACGCGGGCGCGAACGCCCAGAACGGCGCGTTCAACCTCGGCTTCGGCGACATCACCCTCGGTGACAAGAGCACGAACACCGCCACCAACGGCGGCGTCGTGGTCGACGGCGACAACAAGGGCGACATCGTCAGCGGCGACGGCGCCGTGCTCGGCAACAACAACGACGTCAACAACGGCGACATCCTCGCCGGGTCGGGCTCACACGTCGCGGTGGGTAGCGGCAACGAGATCGAGGACAGCAGCCAGCACGCGGCCGGTGACGTGGTCTCCGACAACTCCGGCGCCGTGATCAAGGACAACGACCTGTCCGGCGGCAGCGGCGGTGGCTCGCACGGCGGCGGCAGCCTGCTCGGCATCGGGAGCGGCAACTCCGCGGGCGGCGACGGCGGCAATGCCGGCTCGATCATCGTCTCCGACAGCCATGCCAACAGCGGCACACAGACCACCATCGGTGGCGACTCCGGCAGCCACAACTCGGTGGACGACTCGACTCACACCTCGGTCGACACCGAGACCTCGCACGACACGTCGATCGAGGACCACTCCACCAGCTACGAGTCCAACATCGGATCGGGCAACGAGACCGCGATCGGGTCGGGCAATCACACCGACACGTCGCTGTTCTCGGGCAACGACGCCGGGTTGTCGTCGCACACCGACATCGCCTCGCACAACTCCAGCGCTTTCAACAACGACGTGGCGTCGCACAACCCCGACATCGCGTCCCACAACCCGGTGCTCGACGCATTCTGATCCATCCACCAGCCGGCGGGGACCACACCGGTCCCCGCCGGCGCCGCGTTTACCGTTGATCACCGATAGTGCCGCCGACGAGAGGGGCCGTCATGACCCAACCGAACCGGGTGCTGATCGAGCTCCTCGACCACACCAGCGCGATCGCCGAGACCCGTCAGCGCGGTGATCTGGCGGCCCGGCTCGCCCGGGCCAAGGCCCGTGTCGAGGATCCGCAGATCCGGGTCGTGATCGCCGGGCAGCTCAAGCAGGGCAAGAGCCACCTGCTCAACTCGCTGCTCAACATGCCGGTCGCCCGCGTCGGCGACGACGAGTCGACGGTGCTGCCCACGCTGGTGTCCTACGGCGAGCCGGCGTCCGCCCGGCTCGTGGTGGCCCGCGAAGGTGGCGACGAGCCGGAGCTGGTCGAGATCCCGGTCACCGACCTGGGGACCGATCTGCGCCGGGCTCCGGCGGCCCGCGGCCGGGACGTGCTGCGCATCGAGGTGACGGCGCCGAGCCCGCTACTCAAAGGCGGCCTCGCCTTCGTCGACACCCCGGGGGTGGGCGGGCACGGGCAACCGCACCTGTCGGCGACGCTGGGGCTATTGCCCGACGCCGACGCGATGCTGCTGATCAGCGACACCAGCGCCGAATTCACCGAGCCCGAGATGACGTTCCTGCGTCAAGCGCTCGAGGTGTGCCCCGTCGCGGCGATCGTGGCGACGAAGACCGACCTGTACCCGCACTGGCGGCAGGTCGTCGACGCCAACGCCGCACACCTGCGCCGTGCCGGCGTCACCACACCGATGATTCCCGCGTCGTCGGTGCTGCGCAGCCACGCCGTGCAGCTCAACGACAAGGAACTCAACGAGGAATCCAACTTCCCGGCGATCGTGACGTTCCTCTCCGAAGAGGTGCTCGGACGGCAGAAGGGCCGCGTCCGCAACCACGCACTCGGCGAAATCCGCTCCGCCGCAGAGCATTTGATGCTCGCCGCGCAGGCCGAACTGTCCGCACTCAGCGACCCACACACCCGGGAGAAGCTGACCGCCGACCTGGAGGCGCGCAAGCAGGAGGCCCAGGACGCGCTGCAGCAGACCGCGCTGTGGCAGCAGGTGCTCTCCGACGGCATCGCCGATCTGACAGCAGACGTGGATCATGATCTGCGGCAACGGTTTCGGACGATCACCTTCCACACCGAAGCGGTGATCGACGCCGGCGACCCGACCTTGCAGTGGGCCGAGATCGGCGCCGAACTCGAAGACGCCGTCGCGACCGCGGTCGGCGACAACTTCGTCTGGGCCTACCGGCGCGCCGAGACGCTCGCCGCCGAGGTGGCCCGTACCTTCTCCGAGGCCGGGCTGGACTCGGTGCAGATGCCCGCCCTTGACCCGCGCGCCATGGGGGCGGAGTTCGCCGAGTTCTCGTCGCTGGCCCACCTGGAAGCCAAGCCCATCAAGACCGGCCACAAGATCGTCACCGGGATGCGCGGCTCCTACGGCGGCGTGCTGATGTTCGGCATGCTGACCTCGTTCGCCGGGCTGGGCATGTTCAACCCGCTGTCGCTGGGCGCCGGCCTCGTGCTGGGCCGCAAGGCCTACAAGGAGGACATGGAGAACCGGATGCTGCGGGTGCGCAACGAGGCCAAGACCAACGTGCGCCGGTTCGTCGACGACGTCGCGTTCGTCGTCGGCAAGGAGTCCCGCGACCGGCTCAAGGCGATCCAGCGGCAGCTGCGCGACCACTACCGCGAGATCGCCAACCAGACCAGCCGCTCTCTCAACGAGTCGCTTCAGGCGACGCTGGCCGCGGCCAAGGTGGCCGAGACCGAACACGCGGGCCGCGTCAAGGAACTCGAACGGCAGCTCAACATCCTGCGCCAGGTCGTCGAGCACGCCGACAAGCTCGTCGCCGAGGGGTCACTAAGCTCGAGGAGCTAGACAGTCGGGCGAGCAGGACGGGACGGCACTGAGCACCAGCGACCGCGTGCGGGCGATCCTCGGCGGCACCATCGCCGCCTACCGGGGCGACCCTGCCTACCGCGACCGCCCCGCGCTGCATCACGAGCTCGCCGGTGTCGGTCACCGGCTCAACCAGCCGATGCGCATCGCGTTGGCCGGCACGCTCAAAGCCGGTAAATCGACCCTGGTCAACGCGCTCGTCGGCGACACCATCGCCCCCACCGACGCCACCGAGGCCACCCGCATCGTGACGTGGTTCCGGCACGGACCGACCCCGCGGGTGAGCGCCAACCACCGCGACGGCCACCGCTCCAACGTGCCGATCACCCGCGACCCGACCGACCGGGGCCTGACGTTCGACCTGGCCCGGCTCGACCCCGACGACGTCGTCGACCTCGACGTCGAATGGCCGGCCGCCGAGCTGGTCGACGCGACGATCATCGACACCCCGGGCACGTCGTCGCTGTCCCGCGACGTGTCCGCCCGCACGTTGCGCCTGCTCGTCCCGGCCGACGGGATACCGCGCGTGGACGCGGTCGTGTTCCTGCTGCGCACCCTCAACGCCGCCGACATCGCGCTGCTCCAACAGATCGGTGAGCTGGTCGGCGGCTCGGCCGGCGCGCTCGGCGTGATCGGCGTCGCGTCCCGGGCCGACGAGATCGGGGCCGGCCGCATCGACGCGATGATGTCGGCCCGCGATGTCGCTCAGCGGTTCACCGCCGAGATGGACCGTACCGGGATCTGCCAGGCCGTGGTGCCGGTGTCGGGCCTGCTCGCGCTGACCGCACGCACCCTGCGGCAGAGCGAGTTCGTCGCGCTGGAGAAGCTCGCCGGCGTCGACGCCGCCGAGCTGACGAAGGCGATGCTGTCGGTCGACCGCTTCGTCCGCGAGGACAGCACGCTGCCGGTGGATCCCGCCACGCGCGCCGCGCTGCTCGACCGTTTCGGGATGTTCGGCATCCGGATCTCGATCGCCGTGCTGCGCGCCGGGGTCAGCGACTCGGTGGCGCTGGCCGACGAGCTGCTCGAGCGCAGCGGGCTGGTCGCGCTGCGCGAGGTGATCGACCAGCAGTTCGCCCAACGCTCGGACCTGCTCAAGGCGCACACTGCTCTGCTGACACTGCGGGAGATCGTCACCCGCAATCCGATCCCCGCCACGCCGCACATCCTCGCCGACATCGAGCCGCTGCTCGCCGACACGCACGCCTTCGAGGAGCTGCGATTGCTCAGCGCGCTGCGGTCCCTCCCGACGACGCTGAACCCCGACGAGATGGCCTCGCTGCGGCGGCTGATCGGCGGGTCCGGCGCCGACGCGGCGAGCCGGCTCGGGCTCACCCCCGAGACCGCCGACGACGGTCCCCGGGCCGCGTTCGCCGCGGCGCAACGCTGGCGTCGTCGCGCCGAGCACCCGCTCAACGACCCCTTCACCACGCGGGCCTGCCGGGCCGCGGTGCGCAGTGCCGAAGCGCTGGTCGCGGGCTATTCCTGAGTGTCGGCGAGCACTTAACGTTTCGGCCGCGCCGAGCGATGAAGAGTTATGCGCACTTCCGTGGGGATCTCGCTGGGTTCGGCGAACCTCGTCGCCGTGGCCGGCGGCCGGCCGGTCGTCCGGCCCGCCGCCGTGACTGTTCGGCCCGGCGTGACGATGACCGGCTTCGTCGAGCGCGTCGGAGATCCGGTGCCGATGCTGGCCACCGACGGCTCCGCGCACCGGGCCGATCGCCTGGCCGCTGCCGCGATCGAGGCCGCCACCCGGCAGGCCTCCCCGCGATACCGGCCGGAGCTGGGCGCCGTCGCGGTGCCCGGTCACTGGTCGGACACCGCGGTCGCCGCGCTGCGCGACGCCGCGCCACACCTTGTCATCGTCCCTGACTCGACCGCAGCGCTGACCGCGATCGCCGCAGGCCCCGGCTTGCCGACGCGGGGCGTGGTCCTGCTCTGCGACTTCGGTGCCGGCGGCACCAGCATCACGCTCGCCGACGCCGGCACGGGGTTCGCCGCGATCGGGCCGACCGTGCGCTGCGATGACTTCTCCGGCGACCTCGTCGATCAGGCGCTGCTGCGCCATGTGCTCGACGGGTTGAACCTCGACCCGGCCGGTACCTCCGCTGTGGCCTCGCTGCACGATCTGCGGGCTGAGAGCCGGGCCGCCAAGGAGCGGCTCTCGCAGGTGACCGCGACCGCACTGGTCGGCGCCCGCGGCCCGGTCCGCGTGACCCGCGGCGAGCTCGAGGCGCTGATCGCCGAACCGCTCGATCGCCTGGTCGCGGTGATCCTCGACGTCGTGCACCGCGCGCGCGTCGCACCGGCCGCGGTCATCACCGTCGGCGGGGGAGCCCGCATTCCGCTGGTGACGCAGCGGCTCTCCGACGCCCTGCGCTGCCCGGTGCGCACCACCGCGCACCCGCAGATCGCTGCAGCCAGCGGAGCTGAGCTGCTCGCGCGGCGCAGCGTCGACCAGCAGGCCGCCACCGTCGCGGTGCCCGCACCCGACACCGTCCTCGCACCCGCACTGGCCTGGTCGGCGGAGGACATCGACGCCGAAGAGACCCAGTTCGCCATCCCCGCCGCCGAAGGTGGCGCAGACACCGGTGCTGCCCGGCCCGCGGTGCACTTCACCCCGCCCGCTGACGATGAGACCCCAGCGAAGAAGCGTGCTGCTGCCCCGGTGTGGCTCGCCGGCGCAGCGTGCGCCGCGGCCATCGCCACAGCGGCGGTGTTGCTGACGACCCAGATCGCCCGCAGTGACGAGACCACGCCGGCGTCGGGCATCAGCACGCCCGTCGCCATGCACGCGCTCGAACCGTCGGTGGCACCCCCGGCCGACACCGTCACGCAGACGGTCCGGGCCGCACCAGCGCCCCAGCAAGCCGCCGTTCAGGCTGCCCCGGCGCCGGCGGCTCCCCAGGGGCAGGTGGTCGCCAAGGAGGCCGCCCCGGCTCCAGCACCCGCGGCGCCCGCTCCGGCGCCAGCACCCGCGGCGCCTGCCCCAGCCCCGGCGCCCGCGGCTCCTGCTCCGGTGTGGCCGCGAATCCCATTGCCGCAGTTCACGTTCCCGGCGCCGACGCCCAAGCCCAGTCCCACGCCGGCGCCGTCGTCCACTCCGGAACCCACACCGACGCCCACCAGCGAGGCGCCAACCAGCGAGGCGCCGACCCAGACGTCCGAACCGGCGCCCACCAGCGAGGCGCCCTCCAGCGAGGCGCCCGCGACGACTACGGCGCCGGAGGTGGAGCCGACGACTGCGTCACCGTCTCCGTCTCCGTCTCCGTCTGCGTGACGGTACTGGTACTCGTACTCGTACTCACCGATGTCGACGGAGTCGTCGTCGTGGTCGGGCTGGTGGTCTCGGTGGTCGTCGGCGTCGTGGTCGTGGTCGACGTGGGAGAAGTGGTCTCCGTGGTGGTCGCGGTCGTCTCGTCGACGGTCGAACTCGGCGCGACCGCCGGCGCGGAACTCGACGTCAGCGGCGTCAGCGGCGTGGTCGTCGGCTCCGACGGGGCGTCCCCGGTGATGGCCTTGGCCAGGCCGTAGATGATCAGCGCGACGATGACCGCGCCGAGCGCGCCGAACGCCACCAGCGCGGCGGGCTTGCGGTACCACGGCGTGGGCTGGTCGTAGCCGCCTTGGTAGTCGTCCGGGTATCCGCCCTGTCCGTAGTTGCTGACCTGGGTCGCATCGTCGTCGGAGTAGTAGTTGTCGTCGTCACCGGATCCGTATCGCGCCACGGATCCCGATAGTAGGCTCTCGCCGCTATGTGCCCGGGTAGAGCGTGCGTGTCACGTTGGTCCTGGGTCGTTTGCGCGTCGTCGTGGCGTCGTCGTCATCGTCGTCGTCGCGGGTGCGCGAAGTACGGGGTGGCCGCGAGGTGCTCGGTGTCTCGGATTCCGTGGTGGTCGGCGGGGTCGACTCCGGGTTGATGTCCGTGGTCACCGGCGGGCTCGTGCTGGTGATCGTCTCCGTGGTGGTCGGTGTCGACGACGCGGATTCGGACGCGCTCGGGAACGTGGGATCGACGTAGTTCAGTGGCGCCTGCTCCGGCTCGGTGAACTGGCGGCCCAGCCACAAACCGCCGGCGATCAGCGCCGCGATGACCGCGAGCGCGAGCACGCTGGCGCCGAGAAGTGTCGAGGTCCGGTTGTGCCACGGCACCTCCGACGCATCGCGGTGCGCGCCCTCGTCTCGATCCGGCCTGGTCACGGCCACCGATAGTAACCGCGGGCCGGCTCGGTCCGCTGACTCAGCCGAGCTGGGGAGCGACGGCCTCGGCGAAGAAATCGACGTGGTCGAGGTCGGACATGTCGAGGACCTGCAGGTAGACGCGCTGGACGCCGGCCTCGATGAAAGGGCCGAGCTTGTCGACGATCTCGTCGGGTGAACCGACCGTCGGGGAGTTGGCGCGCAACTCGTCGACCTCGCGGCCGATGGCCGAGGCCCGTCGGGCCACCTCGTCGTCGTCACGACCCGCACACACCACGAAAGCAGCCGAGTAGACGATCGAATCGGCAGGCCGGCCCGCTGCCTCGACGGCATCGGCGACCCGGCCGAACTGCGTGCTCAGCGTGTCCAACGGCACGAACGGGATGTTGAACTCCGCGGCGAAGCGCGCCGCCAGCGCCGGGGTCCGCTTGGCCCCGCCGCCGCCGATGATGATCGGTGGATGGGGCGACTGGACCGGCTTGGGCAGCGCAGGGGAGTCCGCGACGCTGTAATGGGTGCCGTCGTAGTCGAAGGTCTGGCCGCTCTCGGTGGTCCAGAGCCCGGTGATGATCTCGAGCTGTTCGGTCAGCCGGTCGAACCTCTCGCCCAGCGGCGGGAACGGGATCGCGTACGCCTTGTGCTCGGCTTCGAACCATCCCGCACCGATGCCGAATTCGACACGGCCACTGCTCATCTCGTCCACCTGCGCAACCGAGATGGCCAGCGGTCCCGGATGTCGGAAGGTCGCCGAGGTGACCATGGTGCCGAGGCGGATGGACGTGGTCTCGCGGGCCAGGCCCGCGAGCGTCACCCAGGAATCGGTGGGGCCGGGCAGACCGTCGCCGCTCATCGCGACGTAATGGTCGGATCGGAAGAAAGCAGAGTAGCCGGCGCTTTCGGCCGTCCGTGCGACCGCGAGCTGATCGGCGTAGGAGGCGCCCTGCTGGGGTTCGACGAAGATGCGGAAGTCCACTGATTTCTCCTTTGTCACAGTCCGCCGCGCGCGGCCTTCACCTTGGCCACCAGCTCGGGCGGGCCGTCGAACTCGACCTGGGCTTCATCGCGGCCGGTGATGAACAGCAGCAGCTCGCCGGGCTCGCCGATGACGGTGAGCGTGGGACCGCGTCCCGCCGTCGCGAGCCGCTCGCCCTGCGGAGTCTGCAGGACCACCTTGGCCGGGGAGCGGCGCAGCGTCATCCGCGCCATCAGCCCGACGGGGCGACGAAGCGCGGAGACGGTCTGGTCGTCGAGCGGGCGGGGTTCCCACTCCGGCTGTGCGCGCCGGACGTCCTCGTGGTGGATGAACATCTCGGCCACGTTGGCGATCGGGTCGAGCAGCTTGAACGGCGAGTACACCGGTGGGCCCTCGGCCACCTGGTCGACGAGCGCGTCCCAGTCCGTCGCAGCGGAGACCTGTTTCTGCACGCGGTCGGTGTAGCCGGCGAGCGCGGGGATGAGGATGCCCGGCGCGGCGTCGAGCCGGCGTTCGCGCACGACGAGGTGGGCGGCCAATTCGCGAGCGTCCCACCCCTCGCACAGCGTGGGAGCATCCGGCGAGAGAGTGCGGAACGTGGACACCAGGGCGGCGCGTTCCCGCTGGGCGACGGTCATGGCCCCAGCCTAATCGTCGTCGCGTCGATCGGGCAGTCGCCAGCCGCGTTCGCCGGGCAGCTCCAACGCGGATTGCGGCCCCCACGAACCCTTTTCATACGTCTGCACCGGGGGCGGGTCGTCCAGCACCGGCTGGCACACCTGCCACAGCCGGTCCACCTCGTCGGAGCGGGCGAACAGCGTCTGATCACCGCGGATGACATCGAGCAGAAGGCGCTCGTAGGCGGTCAGGGAGTCATCGGCGTGATCGGACGGCGCGAGCTCCAGACGCGAGCCGAGACGTTCGATCGCGAGGTCGGGGCCCGGGCGCTTGACGTTGACATCCAATGAGGCGACCGGGGTGTCGGTGAGGTCCAGCGCGAGTTCGTCGGGTTCAGGGGCGTCGCCCGGGAACGGGGACGGTGGGGTTCGGAACGTCAACGTCACGGTCCTTCGCTTGTCCGCCAACGCTTTTCCGGTACGTAGATAGAACGGCACGTCTCGCCACCGATCGTTGTCGATGTGGATCTCCGCGGCGACGAAAGTCTCCACCTGTGAGTTGTCGTCGACATCGTCCTCGTCGCGGTAACCGTCGAACTGCCCGAACACCACTCGCCGGGGGTCCAGCGGTCGCATCGCGTCGAACACCGCGGCCTTGGCCTCCCGCAGATCGCCGGCGTCCAACGTAGCGGGTGGTTCCATCGCGACGAAGCCGAGCACCTGGCACAGATGGGTCGACACCATGTCGCGCAGGCAGCCGGTGGCTTCGTAGAAGCTGCCGCGGCCCTCCAGGCCGAGTTCTTCGGGAACGTCGATCTGCACGGACTCGACATGTGTTGCGTTCCATGCGGGTTCGAGCAAACCGTTGGCGAACCGCAGCGCCAGGATGTTCTGCACCGCCTCCTTGCCCAGGAAATGGTCGATGCGGTAGATGTGGTCCTCGTCGGCGACCGAGGTGATGGTCTCCTGCAGGGCGCGGGAACTCTCCAGGTCGATACCGAAGGGCTTCTCGACCACCAGGCGCGCCCCCTCCGCGAGACCCTCGCGGCCCAGCATCGCGATCATGGGCTGCATCGCGGTCGGGGGGACCGACAGGTAGATGAGCGTTGTCGCGTCGGGCCCGAGCTCTTCCTGGGTGCGTTTCACGGTCTCGGCCAGGTCCGCGCCGTCGTCGGCGCTGGAAGACTGGAAGTCCAACCGTTGCAACAGGTTCTGTACGACCTCGTCGTCCAGATCGTCGATCGAATCGGCCAGGCCGTCGCGCACCGACTCGCGGAAATCGTCGACGCTGTCCGGTGCGGTGCGTCCCGATCCGATGATGGCGTAGTCGTCCGGCAGGAGACCCGCCGCGGCCAACCGGTAGAGGCTCGGGAACAGCATGCGGCGGGCCAGGTCACCGCGGGCACCGAAGAGCACGAGGGCGACGGGATCGGGTGAGCTCATCTGCACGCTGTTCCCGGCGCAGCGGGCTGGTCAAACCCTAGAAGCTCTCGACGCCCTCGGTGCTGATCGTCATGCCGTGCCCGGTGCCGTCATTGGTGAAGGTCGTGCCGTCTTCGGTCGCGTCGATGGTCCAGCCGAGCGCGGAGTAGGTGCGGTAGTCCAGGGTGACGGCGGGAATGGCGCCGAGATTGCCGAGCACCCAGCTCACCCTGCCGTCGGCGGTCAAGCGCACGCCGTTGGCCGGCTCCCCCTCCACCTCGGGAGCGTTGGTGAAGGCCGATTCGCAGCCGACCTCCTGCTCATCGAGCTGGCAGCGGGTCTTGCCGGACTTGGTCTCGATGAACACGTAGCCGTTCTGCGGGCTGAGCACCTCGCCGGACGGTGCGCGGGTGGTCGTCGGGGACGGCGCGGGCTCAGGTGTACTCGGCGGCGGAGGCGTCGAGCGGCTGGGCCGCGGCGTGGGGAAGTCGGGCTCGATGCCGGTGTCCGGGCTGCGGGTGGCGACGCCCTCGATCGAGGACTGGCAGCCGGTGAGCGCGGCAATGGCCAGCAAGCCTGCCGCCACCAGCCGCGTGTTCACCTGGCCCAGCGTACGCAGCATGTGATCGGTGTGACGGGAGTGACTCGCGGACGAGCGTAGAAGTACTGCGCACCCGCCCGCTGAGAAGCCATGGTCGTGTAATGCGCGTGTTCACAGCCTTGAGTGCGCTCCCGCCGGAACGCGCCCCGCGAAAGTGCCCTGAAGGTAGCGGGGGTCGCGGTGCGACGACGCTGACGGCACTCTCGCGGGTCGCGGGGAACAAATGGCGCGGACGCCCCGTTGACCACTTCGACAGTTGAGTGACACAGACTCAAGTTCTGCTTGACAGGACCCCATGCCGAGGAGCAGTGTTGAGCCCGGTGCACTCAGTACACACGTTTCGTCTAATCAGGAGGCAGTAACTATGGCTCGTGCGGTCGGCATCGACCTCGGGACCACCAACTCCGTCGTCGCAGTTCTGGAGGGTGGCGACCCCGTCGTCGTCGCGAACTCCGAGGGCTCCCGCACCACCCCGTCGGTCGTGGCGTTCGCGCGCAACGGCGAGGTGCTGGTCGGTCAGCCCGCCAAGAACCAGGCGGTGACCAACGTCGACCGAACGATCCGTTCGGTGAAACGGCACATGGGCTCCGACTGGACTGTGGAGATCGACGGCAAGAACTACACCGCGCAGGAGATCAGCGCCCGTGTGCTGATGAAGCTCAAGCGCGACGCCGAGTCCTACCTCGGCGAGGACATCGCCGACGCGGTGATCACCGTGCCCGCGTACTTCAACGACGCCCAGCGTCAGGCCACCAAGGAAGCCGGCCAGATCGCCGGGCTCAACGTGCTCCGCATCGTCAACGAGCCGACCGCGGCCGCGCTGGCCTACGGCCTGGACAAGGGCGAGAAAGAGCAGACCATCCTGGTGTTCGACCTCGGTGGTGGCACGTTCGACGTGTCGCTGCTGGAGATCGGCGAGGGTGTCGTCGAGGTGCGCGCCACCTCCGGTGACAACCACCTCGGTGGCGACGACTGGGACGACCGGATCGTCGAATGGCTCGTCGACAAGTTCAAGGCCACCTCGGGCATCGACCTGACCAAGGACAAGATGGCGATGCAGCGGCTGCGCGAAGCGGCCGAGAAGGCCAAGATCGAACTCTCGAGCTCGCAGAGCACCTCGATCAACCTGCCCTACATCACCGTCGACGCGGACAAGAACCCGCTGTTCCTCGACGAGCAGCTGACCCGCGCGGAGTTCCAGCGCATCACGCAGGATCTGCTGGACCGCACCCGCAAGCCGTTCCAGCAGGTGATCAAGGACGCCGGCATCGCCGTCGGCGACATCGATCACGTCGTGCTGGTCGGTGGTTCGACGCGTATGCCCGCGGTCTCCGAGCTGGTCAAGGAGATGACCGGTGGCCAGGAGCCCAACAAGGGCGTCAACCCCGACGAGGTCGTCGCCGTGGGCGCCGCGCTGCAGGCCGGCGTGCTCAAGGGCGAGGTCAAGGACGTGCTGCTGCTGGACGTCACCCCGCTGAGCCTGGGCATCGAGACCAAGGGCGGCGTGATGACCAAGCTCATCGAGCGCAACACCACGATCCCGACCAAGCGTTCGGAGACGTTCACCACGGCCGACGACAATCAGCCGTCGGTGCAGATCCAGGTGTTCCAGGGCGAGCGTGAGATCGCCGCGCACAACAAGCTGCTCGGCAGCTTCGAGCTGACCGGCATCCCGCCGGCCCCGCGCGGTGTGCCGCAGATCGAGGTCACGTTCGACATCGACGCCAACGGCATCGTGCACGTCACGGCCAAGGACAAGGGCACCGGCAAGGAGAACACGATCAAGATCCAGGAAGGCTCCGGCCTCTCCAAGGAAGAGATCGATCGGATGATCAAGGACGCCGAGGCGCACGCCGACGAGGACCGTCAGCGTCGCGAAGAGGCCGATGTCCGCAACCAGGCCGAGTCGCTGGTCTACCAGACGGAGAAGTTCGTCAAGGAACAGCGCGAGGCCGAAGGTGGGTCCAAGGTCTCCGAGGACACGCTGACCAAGGTCGACGGCGCCATCGCCGAGGCCAAGTCCGCGCTCGCCGGCACCGACATCTCGGCGATCAAGGCCGCGATGGAGAAGTTGGGCACCGAGAGCCAGGCGCTGGGCCAGGCGATCTACGAGGCCACCCAGGCCGAGCAGGGCGCTGCCGGCGGTGACGCCCCCGGTGGCTCGGACTCGGGCTCCAACGATGACGTTGTCGACGCCGAGGTTGTTGAGGACGATCAGGAGCGCAAGTGACTGACGATCGCGAAGAACCGATCACCGTCACCGACAAGCGCCGGATAGACCCGCAGACCGGCCAGGTGCGCGACGCACCTGAGCCGGCCTCCGGGCCGGCCGAGGAGGTGCCGACCGTGTCCGAGGAGTCGCAGGACAAGGCCGCCGAGCTGTTGGCCGACCTGCAGCGGGTACAAGCCGATTTCGCGAACTACCGCAAGCGCTCGCTGCGCGATCAGCAGGTGGCCACCGAGCGAGCCAAGGCTCACGTGGTGACCCAGCTGCTGCCCGTGCTCGACGATCTCGAGCGGGCCCGCGCGCACGGCGACCTGGACTCCGGTCCCCTCAAATCCGTTGCGGACAAGCTGGTTTCGACTCTCGAAGGGTTGGGGCTCAAGCCGTTCGGTGAAGAGGGCGATGCCTTCGACCCGTCGCTGCACGAGGCCGTGCAGCACGAGGGCGACGGCACGCATCCGGTGGTCGGAACGGTCATGCGCCGCGGCTACACCGTCGGTGATCACGTGGTTCGCCACGCGATGGTCGGCGTCGTCGACACCGTGCCTGACTCGGGGCCCGACGCGGCCGGATCGGCGAATACCGACCAAGAACCGCAAAAGCCAGCAGAATCATAGGAATTGACAACCGCGACGAGAGGTGAGGAGGTGACGCGGTATGGCCCAGCGTGAGTGGGTTGAGAAGGACTTCTACAAGGAGCTCGGCGTCGCCTCCGACGCCGGCCAGGACGAGATCAAGCGGGCTGCCCGCAAGATTCTCGCCGAGAACCACCCCGACCGGAACCCCGGCAACGCCGCGGCCGAAGAGCGGTACAAGGCCGCCTCGGAGGCCAAGGAAGTGCTGACCGACCCCGCCAAACGCAAGGAGTACGACGAGACCCGTCGGCTCTTCGCGGGCGGCGGGTTCGGCCGGGGCCGCGCCGGCGGTGGCGGTTTCGGCGGGTTCGGCGGCGGTGATGGTCAGGAGTTCAACCTCAACGACCTGTTCGACGCTGCCGGGCAGACCGGGGGCGCGAACATCGGTGACCTGTTCGGTGGGTTGTTCGGCCGAGGCGCACAGCAGCCGCGGCCGAGCCGCCCCCGGCGGGGCAACGACCTCGAGACCGAGACCGAACTGAGTTTCCTCGAGGCCACCAAGGGCGTGGCGATGCCGTTGCGGCTGACCAGCCCTGCCCCGTGCACGAACTGCCACGGCAGCGGTGCCCGCCCGGGTACCAGCCCGAAGGTCTGCCCGAACTGCAACGGCGCCGGTGTCATCAGCCGCAACCAGGGTGCGTTCGGGTTCTCCGAGCCGTGCACGGAGTGCCGTGGCAGTGGGTCGATCATCGAGCACCCCTGCGACGAGTGCAAGGGCACCGGGGTCACCACCCGCACCCGCACCATCAACGTGCGGATACCGCCGGGAGTCGAAGACGGACAACGTATCCGGCTCGCCGGTCAGGGCGAAGCAGGGTTGCGCGGCGCCCCGTCGGGTGACCTCTACGTCACCGTGCACGTGCGCCCCGACAAGGTGTTCGGCCGCAACGGCGACGACCTGACGGTCACGGTGCCCGTCGCCTTCCATGAACTGGCCCTGGGCACAACGCTGTCCGTGCCGACGCTGGAAGGCAAGGTCGGGGTGCGGGTGCCGAAGGGCACGTCGGACGGACGCATCCTGCGGGTGCGCGGTCGTGGGGTGCCCAAACGCTCCGGCGGCAACGGCGACCTGTTGGTCACCGTGAAGGTGGCCGTGCCGTCGAATCTCGAAGGTGAGGCCGCCGAGGCGTTGGAGGCCTACGCACAAGCCGAGCGCGCCAGCGGCTTCGATCCGCGGGCGGGATGGGCCGGTGCCCAGTGAGCCCCGGGCGCAAAGACCAGAAGGACCAGGCCAGGACGTTCCTGATCTCGGTCGCCGCCGAGCTGGCCGGTATGCATGCGCAGACGCTGCGCACATACGACCGGCTCGGCCTGGTCAGCCCCGAACGCACATCCGGTGGGGGACGGCGCTATTCGCAACGCGACGTCGACCTCCTCCGCGAAGTGCAGCGACTCTCGCAGGACGAGGGCGTCAACCTGGCCGGCATCAAGCGCATCATCGAACTGACCAATCAGGTCGAGGCGCTGCAGGCACGGGTGCGTGAACTCTCCGCCGAGGTCGAGCACCTGCGTGCGCAACCCCGGGCCAAGAGCACAGCGCTGGTCGTGTGGCAGCCACGCAACCAGCGCTGAGGCTCAGGACAGCAGGGCGCCCCGCGTCCGCAGGGAAGAATGCATCCCCGCATACGGGTGCGCCTCGGGCAGAAGGTCTTTCGCGATCTTGGTGACGGCGCTGTAGTTCACGTCGACCACATTGGCCAGCGGTGAACGGCACAGCTGGCTGCACAGCTGGTAGGCGTCCAGCTCGCCGAGTCCGTAGAGCTCGACCAGCCACCGCACCATCTCCACCTGGCTGCACCGCCAGGCATCCTCGAGCGGCCGCGCGGACCCCACGGTCAACAAGGCGTCGTCGTGTTCGAGCCGGGGCCATGCCGGTGCGTTGCCCTTGATCAGCTCGACGATGAGCGTCACGTCCATCGCGCCTTCCAGTGCGGTGCCGCAGGTTTCACCCTCGCCCTGCCGGTAGTGGCCGTCGCCGATCGAGAACAGGGCGCCCTCGACATTGACGCCGAGGTACACCGTGGTGCCCGCACGAAGCTCCGGGGTGTCCATGTTCCCGCCGAAGTAGTCCGGCACCAGAGTCGTGCGCACCTCCCGCAGGGCGGGGGCCACCCCGACGGTCCCGAGCATCGGGGCCAACGGCACCCGAAGTTCGAAGTCCGATTGGTGCGCGGTGAACAGCGCGGTGTCGGTGGCCCGGTCGACCGTGTAGATCCACGTCAGTTCCGGCAGGGGCGGCTGCAGCCCCGCGGTACGGTCGGTCCCGGTGAGCGCACCGAACAGCGGGATCGTCGTCGACGCCGCCCAATCCCGCGCCGGGGTCAATGACACCACGTGCAGAGCCAGAGTGTCCCCGGGTTCGGCGCCGCGGACGTAGAAGGGCCCGGTCTGCGGATTCAGCTCCTTCGGATTCAGCACCTGGCTGGGACGGTCGTCGCGAGAGGTGACCCGGCCGGCGAAAGCATCTTCGGTCCAGAGCCGCAGTGCGGCACCGGGGTCCACCTCCATCACCGGTTCGGCACCACCGAAGGTCCAGACGTATTGGTCTCTGGTCGGGGTGAACTCAACGACCTGCACGGGCCGCTCCCACCGTGGCGGAGGTGAGCACGCGGGGGAGAAGCACCGACGTCACCGCACCGAGCGTGGACCACATCAGTGCCTGGCCGACCAGCGACGACAGTCGGAAGTCGGCGAGCAGCTCAGCAGGGAACCCGTGGGGAACCTCGTTAAAGGCGGGCAGCGCGAGCCCCACCCCCGTCATGACCACGACGTAGCCGCCGATCGATGCAGCGACGGCTGCCGCGCCGCCGATCCGCGGTGCCAGGCGCAACCCCGCCGCCAGACCGGCGGCGGCCGCCGCAAGAGAAGCCGCGAGGACGATCAGGTAGGTCAGAGTGCGGTCGCCCGCGGTCTCCTCCAGTCCCACGCCCGGTGGGTTGGCCGGGTAGACCAGGAACGGCACCACCGCGACACAGACGAAGCCCGCCGCCGCGCTCGCGGCGGCCAGACCCGACAGACCCGTGTGCCGACCGTGCCGCTGGAATGCAGCGATGACCACGGTCAACGCCACCGCGAACAGAGCACCCATGATGACTCCGAAGGCGACGGTGCCCACCGCGGAGCCGATGTTCTCCTGGGCTGCCCTGCTGAACACCTCGTGCTCGTGGCCGTGCCCGCCCTCGAGGGCTTCGGCGGCGTGTGAGCGTTGCTCCTCGTAGTCGACGGCGTCGGCGATCAGCGGCGCCAGGTGCCAGCGCGCGTATCCGAAGGTCACCGCGCCGGCGGCGACCCCGCCGGTGATGCCCAATCCGATGATGCGTTTCTCCATGATCTCGATCCCTTCTAGTGGCAGGGGAATCCGAGCAGGTGCCTGGCGTCGTGCAGGAACTCGTGCACGTGGGTATCGGAACCGAACACCGATACGGCGCCCTGGTCGTACCCGAGGAAGTAGTAGGCGATCAGGGCGAGCGCGGTGGTCGTGGTGAGCCAGAGCGCGGCTTCCAGCCGCGAGGTGTCGAGGGCGTCTGTGCGCGGTGACGCGACTGTGCGTGAAGTCATGGGGGCTTCCTCCATCGTGAAAAGTTGCTGAGTGGAAATATTCCTGACGATCGACAGTCTGGGAACCCGCGCAGGTCGCCGTCAACCGGAAGGCGCCCGCACAAACCCTGTGATACCTACTTTTAACATCCCGACCGCGCACGTTAAGCCGCGGTAACAGCTGCGACCGAGCGATTGCGCGCACCGTTGGGACGTGTACATAGTTTCTACTGAAAGTATTGGCGACATGAACCAAGGAGGCTGGGCAGATGCACGGTCCGCATGATCTCGGCGGGCGCGATGGTGTGGGTGCCATCGCCGAAGAATTCCTGGAACCGGGAATCCCCGACTGGCGCTATCCCTTCGAGGGGCGCATGCACGCGGTGACGGCGATGGCTATCGCCAAGGGTGCCTTCAATCTCGACGAGCAGCGCCACGGCATCGAGCTGATGAAGTGGAGCGACTACCTGGACTCCACCTACTACGCACACTGGCTGTTCTCGGTGGAGAAGTTGCTCAACGACAAGGGATACATCTCGCACGAGGAGGTCGATGCGCGCATGGCCGAGCTCGGAACCCCCGAGATGACGCCCCACCCGACGAAGCCGGACACGCTCTCCCCGTTCGCGCAGACGATGATCGACGTGCTGTGGGCCGGCACACCGCACGACCTGCCGGCCGATTCACCGCCGGCGTTCGAGGTGGGAGACGCCGTCGCCGTACGCAACATCAGCGCCACCACACACAACCGGTTGCCCGGTTACCTGCGGCGGGCCCGCGGCGTGATCGCCAAACAGTACGGCGCATTCCACGATCCGGCCGCCAGCGCGCACGAGTACAAGGACGTTCCACATCAGCTCTACATGGTGAAGTTCAGTTCCACCGAACTGTGGGGCGACGACGCGGCCGAAGAATTCGACCTCTACGCCGACCTGTTCGAGAGTTACCTCGAACCCATCGGCGAGTGATCCCAGAAACCCCGAGACGACGAGAAACTAGGAGACACAGATGGATTGGCTGTCATTGAGCGACGTCGAAGCGCGCGTGAACGCGCTCGAGTCACTGATGGTGGAGAAGGGCCTCGCCGAACACGAGGCTGTCGATGCGGTGGTGGCCTCGTTCGAGAACGACATGGGCCCCGTCAACGGTGCCAAGGTCGTGGTGCGGGCCTGGACCGATCCGGAGTACCGCGAGTGGTTGCTCACCGATGCCACCGCGGCGATCGCCGACATGGGCTTCACCGGGCTGCAGACCGAGCACATGGTCGCGGTGGAGAACACTGCGGAGCGGCACAACGTCGTGGTGTGCACGTTGTGCTCGTGCTATCCGTGGACCCTGCTGGGCATTCCGCCGGCCTGGTTCAAATACCCCCAGTACCGCGCCCGCGTGGTGAAGGAACCACGAAGTGTGCTGGCCGAATTCGGGGTGACGCTGGCCGACGACGTCCACATCGACGTCTGGGACAGCAGTGCCGAGATCCGTTACCTGGTGATTCCGCAGCGGCCCGAGGGAACCGAGCGCCTCAGTGAGGACGAACTCATCGCCCTGGTGAGCCGGGACTCCATGGTCGGCACCGCTGTGCTGTCCGCACCGAAGGCGGCCTGACATGTCTGCACCCACCATCGTCGAGTTCGACGCACCGGGGACGGCCGCTGCGCTGCCAAGGTCCAACGGCGAGCTCGTCTTCGACGCCCCATGGCAGGGACGGCTTTTCGGCCTCGTGGTACAGATGTGCCAAGCCGGCATGTTCACCTGGGACGAGTTCAAGAAGCACCTGATCGACGTCATCGGTGAGTCGGGCATCGACGACGTCTGCGATCCCTCGGTCTACTACCGCCAGTTCGGTGACGCATTCTGCCGGCTCGCCCTGGAGAAACAGTTCATCGCCGAAGCAGGTCTGGAAGAGCGTGTGCGTCTCGAGGCATCTCGATTGGCCCATGACGATCACGACCATCCGCACGAGCACTGAGGGGCGAGTCGATGTCGAAAGTCACCGCGCTGTCGATCAGCGTCGGAGTGTTGGGCATGGTGTCCACCCTGATCACCGCGACGGTGTGGCCATTGCCGGTGTGGGTGTTGTTCTTGGCGTGGGCCTCGTTCTTCTTCGTGGGGTCGGGTGTCGCCGGGTTGCTGAAGTCGGTGGCGTGCAATTGGGCGGGGATCGCGATTGCGACCGCGACGCTGCTGTCGGTTCATGCCAGTGACAGCGCGTTGCTGCTCTCGATCGCGGTCGGTGTCGGGAGCCTGGTCATGGTCCAGGTCTCGAGGTTGCCCTGGATCTCCGCGACCCCCGCGATCGTGTTCGGGTTCGCGATGACGGTCGGGACGATCGCGGCCACCGGAAACGGTATAACGACAATGGGATTGGGTCATCCGGCGTTGGTGGCCGCCGTGACCGCGGCCGTCGGCGCCTGCTTCGGACTCGCCTCCGAATGGGGTGCGGGAATGATCGCACGCCTCGCCGCACCGCGGTCGGTGGTCGCGCCGGGCTGACCCGGTTACGCTGCGGAAGAGAAATTTTCGTTCATGGAAGCAACCGACACGAGGAGCGTTGTGCCGACGTCCATCGCCACCGAAAGCGTCTCCGAGGTGTTCTTCCGGCTCGGGCGCTGGTGGAGCGACGCGCTGTCTCAGGGGCTGCTCGACAACGACATCGCCAGCCTCGAGGGGTGGCGTGTGCTGGGTGCCCTGCGCAGCGGCGACGGCTTCACGATGACCGAGATCGCCACAGCGATGGGCATTCCCGCACCATCGCTGACCCGGATCGTCGACAAGCTCGTCGACGGTGGGTTCGTGCTGCGCAGGGTCGACGCCACAGACCGCCGGCGGGTTCTGATCCACCTCTCGGTACGGGGAAAGACCAAGGTCCGCCGGCTCTCCCGCCAGGAAGCCGCGGTGAAGGCGATGCTCATCGAGGAGTTCGGCGAAGAGACCGCCGTCCATTTGATCCGCACGCTGGCCCGGGTGGGCGAACTGCCGTTGGACACCCGCCAGTGATCGGTTTTCCTGAGCAGAACAGCCCTGCAACACCGCGGTAACGGCACACCGCCACGATGGGCGCACGAAGGAGGCGCTGCGATGGATCTGTCATCTCCCGGTGCGCGCCGGTGCACCATCGACATCGCGCTGGTCGTTCCCCGCAGCGGATCCGCGGGCATCTACGGGCCATCCTGCGAGGCATGTGCCGAGCTGGCGATCTCGGATCTCAACGGCACCGCGGGCCTGTTGGGCCGGCCGGTCCGGTTGATCCCCGTCGACGGCAGCCGGGCGCCCACGGCCGTCGCCGCGGAGGTCGCCCGCCTGGTGGCACACGGCATGATCGACGCCGTGACCGGCTGGCACATCTCGCCGGTCCGGCAGGCGCTGGCGAAGGTGACCGCGGGGCGGATCCCGTACGTGTACGGTCCGCTGTACGAGGGTGGGGAGCGCACTCCCGGGCTGTTCCTGACGGGGGAGACGCCGTCGCGTCAACTCCTGCCCGCCATGGACTGGATGACCGCGGAGTACGGCGTCGACCGCTGGATCGTCATCGGCAACGACTACATCTGGCCCAAGCAGACCGGTGCCGCCGCCCGGTGGCATGCCCGTGCGCGAGGCCGACCACTGATAGACGAGATCTACCTTCCGCTGGGGACCGAGGACTTCAGCGCTGCGATCCGCCAGGTCGAGATCACCGGAGCTCAGGGTGTGGGTGTCGTGCTGTTGCTCGTCGGCGGCGACGGCGTGGCGTTCAACCGTCAGTTCGCCGGCTGCGGGCTGGCGGCATCGGTGCCCCGGCTCAGCCCACATGTCGAGGAGAACATGTTGCTGGCCAGCGGATCCGACAGCAATAACGGACTCTTCGCGGCGGCAGGGTACTTCGAAGCGCTGAACACCGCGGCCGGTATGGAGTTCGCCGCGCGCTACTACCGGCACTTCGGGGCCGCTGCACCCGCGCTGAACAGCATCGGTGAATCCTGTTATGAGGCAATCACGTTGCTGATCGCCCTGGCCCGGCGGGCAGGTTCGCTGGACGTGGCCGCGATGACCCTGGCCGCCGAGAACCTGACCTACGTGAGCCCCCGTGGCGAGGTGTCGATGTCAGGCAACCAGCTCAACCAGGACATCTACGTCGCGGAGGCACTGGGTCTGGATTTCGAGGTTCGGGCGCGGATCACCGCCGCCTAACCCTTGGATGCCGTAATCCAGCCGCGGCATGGTCCACAGCTTCGCGATACCTCTGGATATCGGCCTTCAAGAAGGCGCGCGGGTGTTGCTAGAACGAGCGTCCCCGAGGCCATCGAACTCCGACATCAAGGTTTTGGCCGGCTGGTCGTTCTAGCTCGACGGGCTTCGCTGCTAACGCGGCTTCGGTATTCAATTAGCCGAGGCGCATACCTGTCCCGACCAGGCAAATCTTGCGGCCGACACGACCGCGACTATGGTAAGTCGCAGCACGCTATGCGCGGATGAGAGGTCGAAGTGGTACGAGAGTCAAGCGAAGACATGGAACGTTTCGCTGAAGCGATTCAAAGTCTGAAACTTTACCGTCGTGCTGAGCTCCAGAGTTCTCAGGGCGACGATTTAATAGAGACACTCTATGTTGACCCACTCCCGCAGGATCACGTGCATAAGGTACTTCGCCAGCCAAGCACGACATTTTTAATTGGCCGGAAGGGGACTGGTAAATCAACAGTGTTCCTCCGGGCGCAGAAAAGCCTACTGACGGAAAAAGGCGTGCTGTCGACTTACGTCGATATCAAGACGGTGTTCGAATCGTCCCAGGTCGATCCGGAACTTGCCAAAAAGGTCAATGTAGCCGACGAAAGTCTCCCACCCAATGCGCTAGATGCCGTTTTGTTAATGACAAGCTTCGTCGGGGCGGTGGTGGAAGGAATTCGGGATGATCTCAAGAAACAGTTGAAGTCGTCCTGGAAGCTCCGAGTAAAGGAAAAGTTCACTGGTACGTACGAGGAACTATTCGAGAACTTGGACTCATTCGTCGAAAACCTCAGCAACCCAGATTTCAAGAATGCGCAAGGCATTAAGAAGTCTGCTCGTTGGGCGCGCAGCGAGGACACGACATCGGGTGAAGCTTCCGCAACTGCCAGAATCGACCCCTCGCTTGTGCCTACAGCGAGTGTTGAAGCGTCTGTGTCCGAGACGTCATCGTCGACGTCAGAAATGGGATTCAGTGAGATATTTGTCCGCATATTTGATGTCAGAGCACTTATTGCCAGCATAAAAAGGCTGCTCGAGCCCCTCAATGTAAAACACCTCTACATCTTTTTGGATGATTTTTCAGAATTGCCCGAAGGGCCAATGCGAGCGGTGGTTGATACGCTTATCGCACCGCTGAATAATTGGTCAGATGAACTCGTAAAATTCAAAATTGCTGCATATCCTGGCCGAATGTATTATGGGCAGTTGGACAAGACGAAGCTCGATGAGGTCAGCTTGGACCTGTACAGCCTGTATGGACGCAACTCAGTTTCTGAAATGGAGTCGAAAGGTATAGACTTCACCCGTAGGTTGCTGCAGCGGCGGTTCGATTACTTTGATATCAGAGCCGACGATTTTATTGACGAACGCAACGTCGGTGCTGTTTGGGCCGCATTGTTCAACGCCTCGATGGGCAATCCCCGCACCTTGGGTTACATCCTCTACTTCGCGTACGAGAACAATGTGCTGTATGGAGGCAAGATCAATGTCAAAAGCGTTAGCGCTGCAGCCAAACGATACTATACTGATAAAATCGAGCCCTATTTCAGTATGGGAGCTTTTCTGCACGAATCTTTCCAAGAGAAGTCTTCGATATTTAGCCTGAAGGAGTTGTTGGAGGCCATCGTTGGCCGCGCGCGGGAGCTCCGCGCAAAAAGTGCCGCGTCGTTCTTTGAAACGATAACGGGCCAACATCCAACCAGTCATTTCAATGTCGATCCTCGTTTCGAGCACGTGCTATCGTCACTGGAACTAAACTTCTTCGTGACAAAATATTACGCAATGAGTAACCGGGATGGCCGGCGCGTGACGGTGTATGCGCTAAATTTCGGTCTCTGCGAGAAATATAGCATCACATTTGGCCGGCCTACGGACTCGCGACAAAGTCGAGTCTATTTTGTTGAGCGTGCATTTGACTTCAATCCCATCCTTCAAGAATATATCAATCAAAATGAAGAAATAAGATGTGACAATTGCAACCACGTCTTCGACCCGTCGGAAATTGACGCGCTGAAGCGTTTCAATATGCTTTGCCCCGAGTGCAGAGAGGGCCGCTGCCGTGTGACCAACATATCGAGAAAGTACGAAGCCACGATACGCAATGTCAACGCCGAAGAGTTGCTACCGTCTACTGAATTGGGAATCTTGCAGACGTTGAGCGTCGAGTCCGAGCCTCTACGGCCCGGTGACATAGCGCAGGAGTTGGATGTGTCCTATCAGCTCGTGGGCAAGCGGGGAAAGAAGCTTGCCGAGCGAAAACTGGTTGAAAGGGCAATGGTGAATGGCCGCCGACAGTTTAGTCTGACCGACTCGGCGCGACGAATCTATTTCGATCCGGCTCAGCCCGCGGACTTGGATGTCTATGTTGAAACTGAGCCGCCGAGTATGAGCTGAGGGTTCCTCGTCCGGGCAGCTGGCCCCGCGGTAAGCCGAACCGCGACCGGTGCTGCAGAGACGGAATCGGCCCAAACTGGGCCGGCGAATCGTCCCTGCTCATACTGACGCTAAGGCAAGTCGCCCCGCAGTCCTTTAATCTACTTGACAAGCCAATGCATTTCATGGGGAGCCATTCGTGATCAGCGGAATAGGCCGCTGACGGCCTGCGAAGGACCTTTGCGCGGCTACTCATTTCGTACTGCGGCTCGGACGTTGAGGGACCTGTCTGACTCGGCTAGACCTAAAATCTGGTCGCGTAAGTTGCCTGATGGATCTTCACTTGACGTCCGCGCTAGCGTCCTTGCTGCCGCCACTCTGACCCTTCGGTGTGAGATCTCCCATTCGCGAACAACGCGCTCCCACGCGAGGCGCCGAACAGAATTGTCGGAAATGAGCGGAATGCCCCTGACGGCTGCAGCTTGAACGCGACTATCAGGATCGAAAACTGCTCCTAGGAGGGCTGCGTCCACAGCCGTCTCGAGCCCTTCGACCGACAACGCAGCGCTCGCTAGCTGTGACACCGCATAAAGTCGGACATTGATATCAGGATCGCGTGTAGAAACGATCAGCGAATTCATAGCGTCAACCCTGGACACTGGCAGCCGTGCCAAGAGGCCGGCGATCGATGCGTTGATGGCACGCAAGTCATCCCTACCTGTCCAGTAACGGTCGATCGGCGACAGGTTGGTCTTAAAGCTTATTGCCCCCAAGTCGGGATGGTTAGGACTGAGTATCTCCGTATCGACCAACCAACTGAGTGACGCGATGGCGTCGATTATATCGTCGGACGACGTAAATGGAGAGTTCGCAAGATCCACTATTAAACGGATCGCGGATTCATCGATCCGTTTGAGAGATACCATGCACTGGGCAATTTGAAGGGGAATGCTGTCGATGCGCTTTGTCCACCTACCGGCTCGATTTTCAGCCAGCTGATCTTTGAGTTCTTGTTTGCCTGCAATCAGACATTCCTCGAGCAAGGGTTCCGGGACGATAGCCGCCGCTAACGCCGCGACCTCTGCTGCTCGTGAGTGGGGAAGCAGCTGTTGAAAGCGCGCAATGTCGGATGAACCAGGATCTTCGTCCAAGAGCAGGGCGGCGAGTGTGGTCAAGTTCGGAAAGTTGTAGGTATTACCTCTCTCGGCCGTGCGCTCCAGGACTTCGAGAAGCATTCGGCGGAGGCTGTATCGAGCGGAAGCGGGTAGAGCGGTCGCTTCCGAGACATTTAAAGTGAGTGCGACCGACAGTTGCTCTTCAGGATCGAGATCGCGGAACCTGTCGAGCCACGTTTTTGAATCCGCGCGGCTCAACGACGCGAAAAGTCTGGTTGGTGCGTCAGTTATATCGAAGAGTAAAGCGTCCTCCGAAGTCCTTTCGACCCTGAGCGTGTCGATGAGGGAAATAATCAGGTCGTTAGGCAGCTCGTCCCATATGGCAGAGCACATCCCTACCCAATCGCTCTCGCTGATCCTGTTGCCTGATTTCAGATCTTCTCGGAATATTTTCGCGATGAGTTCCTCTGTCAGATACTGTTCGTTTGCATCGACCAACGATCCTGGGCGTGCGCCTCCGCTCAGTGCCCATGCGGCAATAGCGTCGGCTCTTTCCACCGGCTGGTCGCTATTGATTAGCAAAATCGACGCCTTGAGGCGCCAGACTTTCTGGAGGGCCCAATAAGCGCCGGTCCATCCGGCTTGCAGTTCCGCGGCACGCAGCCGAATGGGGTTGGTATGAGGATCTGCACCCCATGTGCGGGTGAAGGGCGAAGTGAACTGCCGGCGAGCATCTCGATAAAATTGATCGTACGCAGTCTCGTATACAGAATCAGTAATGGAGGAGTACGAAACCAATTCCGAAGTTGGAGGCTTAAAGTAAATACGGGCATCGGCGCCAAACGCGGAACCAACGGAGTGAATGGCCTGCGATAATTGCCCGGATGAATACTCTAAAGCTAGGTCATAGTATGGACGCGCCGCAAGAGTCCCTCCGCGCTCAAGCGCCCATGTCATTAACTTCAGGTAGCTGCGTGCTGAGATATCGCGCGAAAACGTCGTTTGACGAATGAATTCGTCAACACGGGTCAAAGAGCTAGAGGCGGTGTCAAGCCAGGCTTGAACCAGAAGAACAATCAGTTGCTCAAGATCGCTTTGCGGCTTCCAGTCAGCAAGTACTGCTCGCGCGCCATCAGAATCCCCGTGGAGAGCGGTTTTAATTGACTCTGCGGCGACGAATAAAACCGAAGTTCCAGCAGCCGTTAGGACTACTTCATGGCCCTGCCTGGCGTCCCCGATATGTCGAGGATCAAGCGACAGGATCCCGAGGAAGTGAAGTGCACCTGCGTCGTCCGACTTTATCAGTACCTTTTGATCAAGACGGATTGCAGCTTCCAGCAACTCCGTGGCCGGTGGCATACTCACCTCTCCTCGAAGTAGTGATTCGGCAAGTTGGACTGTCTTGCGGAGATATCCATGATTACGCGACTGAGGATTTCGACCATTGCGGCGGCTACGCTCTCGTGGCCGGGAGGGCCGGTGCGTGACCACCGCACCTCATCCTTCAACACGTCTAGCGTTGCATGAAGTTCCTTCACCGCGCGCTTGCGTGAATTGGGAGGCGGGGGGTCCATCCAAATGACTGCCACTTGAGTCTGCGTCGCGCTGACCGCCTGGAGCAGTTCCTCTTTTGTACCCGGCCGCAGATCTTCATGTAGAAGCACTACGACTAGATGCGCCGACGCAGCGTCATGACGGAACTCCCTGTTGCCATCGCCAAAAGTCTTGCGTGATACGGCATCTTCCCAACGCCTCACTGCTAACCTGTAGTCCACACCGGCGTCCAAGGCCTGCGTGTTGATCGCGTCGGCGAGCAATTCGAACAGGTCGCGTTGCTGAGCGAGGTCTGAGCCCGATGATAGGAAAATCTCGAACTCTTGGACTGTTCGCCCGCGGCCGAGCAAGTATGTCGGTGTGCGTGGTGCGGGCGCGTTCATTTCTGTCTCGATGACCGCGACGCGACCGCGTTGCGTGACGATGCGCTACGACCATGAACGCTTATCGATCTGCAGCTTTGGTCCACTCGCCGGAACCTCAACTGACGACGACGCGGAAGACCGCTGACACCGATTCGCCCGGCGCCACCTCGCGATACCCGCCGCGGCGCAGCGCGTCGGTGGGCGCGGCCATCGGCTCGAAGCAGATCACGTCGTCCTCGCCGGGTGCGAACACCTGCGCCGCGGTGTAACCCTG
Organism: Mycobacterium sp. PSTR-4-N; assembly: GCF_022348085.1. Taxonomy (GTDB): domain Bacteria; phylum Actinomycetota; class Actinomycetes; order Mycobacteriales; family Mycobacteriaceae; genus Mycobacterium. Next base: position 75,198 of record NZ_JAKRFN010000011.1, read on the forward strand.
GTCGTAGTGCACCTCGATGCGGCGGCCCCCACCGGAGACCGCGAACACCGAACCCGGCGCCACCTCATCGAAACCCTCGTCGATGAACCTGTCGCCCAACAGTTCCGACGCGGCCGCACGCGGCTCGACCCGGCCGGTCGGGATGCCCCAGGCGTTGACCGGCTGATAGCGCATCGCCGGCGTCTCGACGAGCCACTGCGCGCGCGGCACCCCCGGCAACTGCAGGTACGGATGGAACCCGAAACACAGCGGCACCCGCGCACCCGTCGTCGCGGTCACCGTCGTCGTCACCGTCAGCGTGCGGTCCCGCAGCGTCGCATCGAGGGTGAGCAGATGCGGGAAGGGGAACGTGGTCAGCAGCGCGGGCCGCGCGGCGAAGTCCAGTTCGGCGGTCAGCTGGGACTCCAGCGCCGTCGTCACGGTCCAGTCCGGGTAGGCCGCCAACGTCCCGTGGATCGGCACCCCGTGCTCGTCGGTGCGGACCCCACCCGTGCCCGGCGTCAATGTCACCACCGCGCCGTCGACCCCGTAGCCCATGCTGCTCAACCGGTTGGCCCACGGGTAGAGGATCGGGATGCCCATGGTCTTGTGGTTCGACACATAGGCCTGCAGTCCCCGCCGCTGGCCCAGCAGTTCCACACCGTCGTCGGACAGCGAGCTGGCGACCATCCCGGCGGCCGGAACGTAGGTGGCGGTCAGCGCGGAGGACGGATCACGCAGCGTCACGGTTTCGAACGTGTCCATGGCATGCGATCCTGCCACGTGTGCTCAGCTCGCCAGAGGATCGTGGCGAATTCGTTCGGCGGGCGCGCCTTTCGCAATGAGCGCGGCCTTCGTGGCGGTCACCATCTCCGGGCGGCCGCACACCAGGATCTGGCGGTCTCCCCAGCTGCCGTAGCGGGTGACCACCTCGGGCAACCGCCCGGTCTGGCGGACGTGCAGGCCCCGCGGCGGGGTCACGTCGGGGTACTGCGCCGCCCACGGCGGGTCGAAGTCGAACTCGGACACCGGCGTCACCGACAGCCAGGGGTTGGTCGCCGCGATCTCCCACAGCGTGCGCAGGTCGTAGAGCTCGCAGGGGTGTTTCGCGCCGAAGAACAGGTGCACGCGCGGGTTCTCCCCGAACCTCGTCAGGTCCATGATCAGGGCCCGAAGCGGTGCCAGACCGGTGCTGCCGGCCACCATCAGGACGTCCCCATCGTCGCGGTCGATGTCCAGCGCGCCGTGCGGGTTGGACACCCGCCAGCGGTCACCCGGGCGTGCTTCGCCGACGATCGCCCGGCTGACCATGCCACCGGGCACCGACCGCACGTGGAACTCGACGTAACCGGCGGGATCGGCCGGGATCGACGGGCTCAGGTAGCGCCACCGCCGCGGCCACTGCGGAATCTGCACCGGCACGTATTGGCCGGGGTGATAGCCGAGCGCGTGATCCATCTTCAGCCGGATCACCGAGACATCGCGGGTGGGCCGCAGGTGTTCGAGGACGGTGCCGTCGCAGAACGGCGGGCTGGTCTCCGCATCGGCGGCGCCGCTCATGACGCCGACCATCAGCGACACCACGTCGGTGACCGCCTCGTCGAGGCGGCGATCCCAGCGGTGGGCCAGGTGCCTGCGCAGCGTCGCCAGCAGCGCGAGCTGCAGTGTCTCGTAGTGGCCGGACGTCACGCCGTACTTGCGGTGATCGCGCCCCAGCTGGGCGAGGAACGCCACCGGTTCCTCGGCCCGCTGGGCGATCAGCTCGTCGCACAACCAGCTCAAAGCTTGTCCGAACACCTTGCGCTGGGTGGCCATCTCCGGGGGGAAAAGGTCGCGCGCCGACAGATCGGAGGCGAACCAACGGGTGTAGAAGTCGCCGACCAGCGCATCGTCACCGGTGTCGAGCGCATCCCGCAGGATGTACATCGACTCGCGATCTTCCAGGCCCACGCCGCACGATCCTAGGTCACCCGCGGCCAGGCCACCTACAGGCCGTGAATGCCCTTGTAGAGCACCAGGATTCCGATCACGACGAAGATGGCGGCGATCAGCGCCGCGTGCTGGCGTTCCAGCCAGACCCGGACCCTGGCCAGTGTCGGGTCGAGCCGCTGACCCGACACGGCGTAGGCCAGCACGGGCAACGCCACCGTGCATCCCGCGACCAGCACATACCAGGCCTCGGCGATCCACACCGCCGGGACGTCGATGCCTGCCGATCCGATCGCCAAACCGGCTGCCGCGCAAAGGAACAGCACCTTGGGGTTGACGACGGTCAGGGCCAACGCGGTCGCTGCGGCCTTCGGCGGGGTCATGGAGCTCATCCGGGTCATCCAGCCGGGCATGTGCTCGGACTTCGCGCGGTTGATCCAGCGGTACACGCCGAGCGCGATCAACGCCGCCCCGACGACGATGCGCAGCCAGGACGCCCAGCCCGGCGGCTTGGTGCCGATACCGCCGATCAGGTTCGACAGCTCGAGGAACACCGCGGTCAGCGCCGCGAGCCCGATGATCCAGCCGACGAGGAAGGCCAGTCCGGTGGGCCGGGGCCGCGGGGTCTGCAAGACCAGCACCGCGGGAATGATGGTCAGCGGGGACAGCGCGACGACGAGGCCCAACGGGACGAGCTCGGCCAGCACGGATGCCCACGACACGGCCAAGAACCTAGCAAAGCCCCGCCGCTATCGTCGTCTAATGACTCAGCCCGGTCCGCGCCCGGCGACGGCGGTGACGGTCTTCCACGCCGATGGTGACGACGCGGAGTTCACCCGGTGGGCCGCCCGGCTCCTGGAGTCAGCCCGGGACGCGCACGGACACCTGTCGAGCCGGGTTTCCGACGTGGTGGACGTGACGTCGGATCGCGCTGTCGCCGTGACGTTTTGCGACGATGCCGCGCTGCACCGGTGGCTCGACAGCCCCGACCGCGAGGCGGTGCTGTGCGACGGGCGGGCGCGGGGATTCTGGACCGCGACGCCCGACGTGGTGACCACGGCGGACAACGTGCAGGCGTCGGGCATCGGCGTGTTCGGGCATGTCGTGGCCGCCGGCTGTGACGACGAGTTCCGGGCCACACAGGCCCGGCTCTCGCGGGCCGCGGCGACGCAGCCGGGCTACCTGGGGACGGTCCTGGTGGCGGGCGAACAGGACGGCGAATGGACCTCGGTCGTGCGGTTCCGCACCGGTGCGCAGCTCGTGCAGTGGCTCGCCTCCGCCGAGCGCGGTGCTGCGCTGGAACAGATGCGTGGCACCCTGAGCAGGGACTTCAGCACCGGCACCACGCCGTTCGGCACCACGGTGCGGGTGCAGGACGGTCAGACGTTGATGACGCCCAACTGGAAGTCGGCGATGTTGGTCCTCGCCGTGCTCTACCCGACGGTGATGTTGCTGTCCCGGTTCCTCGGGCCGGTCGTCGATCACGCGGGTGCGCCACCGTGGCTGGCCCTGTGGATCAGCCAGATCGTCAGCATCGTCGCGATGCAGTGGTGGTTGATGCCTGCGGCGTCGCGGCCGCTGCGCCGGTGGCTGGACCCGGTCGACGGCGCCGGTGCTCGCGTGAGCGGGGTAGGCGTGGCGGTGATCCTCGTGGTCTACGCGGTGACGTTGACGGTGTTCGCCAGCGTGCACGAGCTGCAGTTCTGGGATTACGCGTCGTGACGATGACTCCCGGCGGTACCGACGGTCAGAACCGTATGACGATCGACCACCTCCTCGCCGTCCTGCCCGTCAGCAATGTCGAGGCCAGCCGCCCATGGTTCACCGCGCTGTTCGGCAGGCCGGAGGACAACCACCCGATGCCCAGCCTGATCGAGTGGCAGGTGCTGCCCGGAGCGTGGCTGCAGGTGTTCTGCGACCCTGTCCGCGCCGGGTCGGGGTTGTTCAACCTGGCCGTCGACGACCTCGAGGCCACACTTGCGGAGCTGCGGACGCGCGGGCTGGAGCCGGGCGGGGTGGTCGAGGCCAGCAAGGGCGTGCGATTGTCCGCGCTCACCGATCCCGACGGGAACACCGTCACCGTGATCGGCGGGTTCCGCGTCGAGTACTGATCCGGGGCCAGGCGTTGGCACACCGCTCACCGTCGCGTCATCTGCTGATGCCATAGTGCGCATGTGTCGGTCGTATCGCAGCCGCGTGCGGGACTCCGACGGCTGGTACCGCCAACGCTGGTCGGCTTCTGCCTGATCAACAGCGCGACCTTCGGCGTCGACCTGGTGCTGTTGACGGGGTTGCGCGGTGGACTCGGCGTTCCGTACCCGCTCGCGGTGACGGTGGCCTATGCATGCGCCTTCGGCCTGAGCTATGTGCTCAACCGTCGCTTCAACTTCCGCTCGCACGCCCCTGTGGGACAGGAGTTGGGCGTCTACGTCGCGGTGGTGGTGGTCAACTTCCTGGTGTTCATCCTGGCGCTGTCGACACTGCTGACCGAGCTCGGCCTCGACTACCGGCTGGCGCGGCTCGCGGTCGGGGGATGCGAAGCCGTCTTCATGTATTGCGCGCTGCGGTGGGTGGTCTTCCGCAAGCGCGTGGCGGCAGGCTAGGGGCCGTCGAAGCGGTTCTGACCCAGGCTGTCGACGAAAGCCGGCCCGCGGGAGTCGAGTTCGCCCCCGAACTGCTCTGCCCACGATCCGAACGGATGGTGGGCCAGGTATTCGTTGCGGAACCGGTCGTCTTCGGACACTTCGGTCGTGCAGAACGCGGGGATCGCGAGATCGACCACGGGGTTGTCGCGTTCGACCTCGGCCATCAGCAACGGGGCGTTGGCGCCCAGGAAGCGATCGATCACCCACCCGTCCTCGCCGAGCCAGACCGAGGAGCGGATCTTGACCACGACATGGTCGGCCCGCGAGACGATCTGGCCCGCCACCAGCGGATCGAGTTCGCGCTCGGCCTCGTAGCGGGTCCCACCGGCGGCCGGACCCTTGGCGGTCATGGTTCCCATCGACTCGTCGCCCAGGGCCGTCACCAGCTCGGCCGGCGTTGCGTCGAGGTCGGCGGGGGCCGGTCCCTGCACACGTACCCGCACGGCGTAGCCGTCCGAGACGAACAGATAGGCCTGCGCGATCAGTAGCGGGCTCGGGTCGGACGCCGCGACCGCCGGCATGTCGCGAACGAAGAACTTCCGTTCGTACTCGAAGTCGCCGATGTCGGACATGCGTTGACGTTAACCCTGGTCGCGTTCACGTGCGGGGACGTGGCGTTCGTGTCCACCAGGCGAAATGTCCGCGAAGCGATCGGTGCCGTTCGGCCCCTGGTGTCGCGTCGGCAAAAAAGTTAAAGTTGAGCGGAACAGACTCAAGGTTTTCCGCGTTGATTCTGTCGACTAGCAATTTTCCGGGTCACCCGTGTGGCCCGTCGGACCCGTAAAGGAGTGTCGTGGACTCGTTCAACCCGACGACCAAGACCCAGGCGGCCCTGACGTCGGCGCTGCAGGCGGCAACGGCCGCGGGCAACCCGCAGATCACGCCCGCTCATCTGTTGATGGCGCTGCTGACGCAGAACGACGGCATCGCCGCCCCGTTGCTGGAGGCCGTCGGCGTCGATCCCGCGACCGTGCGCGCCGAGACGCAGCGTCTGCTCGACCGGCTGCCCAGCGCCACCGGCTCGGCGTCGCAGCCCCAGCTCGCCCCGCAGGCCGTCGCGGCCATCACCGCCGCGCAGCATCTCGCGACCGAGATGGACGACGAATACGTCTCCACCGAGCATCTGCTCGTCGGTCTCGCGACCGGCGACAGCGACACCGCCAAGCTGCTGACCGGCCACGGCGCATCGCCCCAGGCGCTGCGTGAGGCGTTCACCAAGGTCCGCGGCAGTGCCCGCGTCACCAGCCCCGATCCCGAGGGCACCTACCAGGCGCTCGAGAAGTACTCCACCGATCTGACCGCACGCGCCCGCGAGGGCAAGCTCGATCCGGTCATCGGCCGGGACACCGAGATCCGTCGCGTCGTGCAGGTACTGAGCCGTCGCACCAAGAACAACCCGGTGCTCATCGGCGAACCCGGCGTCGGCAAGACCGCGATCGTCGAGGGTCTGGCCCAGCGCGTGGTCGCCGGTGACGTGCCGGAGAGTCTGCGCGACAAGACCGTCATCTCGCTCGACCTGGGCTCGATGGTGGCCGGCGCGAAGTACCGCGGTGAATTCGAGGAGCGCCTCAAGGCCGTCCTCGACGACATCAAGAACTCCGCCGGACAGATCATCACGTTCATCGACGAGCTGCACACCATCGTGGGCGCCGGCGCGACCGGTGAGTCCGCGATGGACGCCGGCAACATGATCAAGCCGATGCTGGCCCGTGGTGAGCTGCGGCTGGTCGGTGCGACCACGCTCGACGAGTACCGCAAGTACATCGAAAAGGACGCCGCACTCGAGCGGCGCTTCCAGCAGGTGCTGGTCGGCGAGCCCTCTGTCGAGGACACTGTCGGCATCCTGCGCGGGCTCAAGGAACGCTACGAGGTGCACCACGGCGTGCGGATCACCGACTCCGCGCTGGTGGCCGCCGCGTCGCTGTCCGACCGGTACATCACCTCGCGGTTCCTGCCCGACAAGGCCATCGACCTCGTCGACGAGGCCGCGTCCCGGCTGCGGATGGAGATCGACTCCCGGCCCGTCGAGATCGACGAGGTCGAGCGGCTGGTGCGTCGCCTCGAGATCGAGGAGATGGCGCTGGCCAAGGAGGAGGACGCGGCGTCGAAGGACCGGCTGGAGAAGCTGCGCGCCGAACTGGCCGACCACAAGGAGAAGCTCTCGGAGCTGACCACCCGCTGGCAGAACGAGAAGAGCGCCATCGACGTCGTCCGCGAGCTCAAGGAGCAGCTCGAGGAGCTGCGCGGCGCGGCCGACCGAGCCGAACGCGACGGTGACCTGGCCAAGGCCGCCGAGCTGCGGTACGGCCGGATTCCCGAGGTCGAGAAGAAGCTCGACGCCGCGGTGCCGCAGGCGGAAGCCCGCGAGGACGTGATGCTCAAGGAGGAGGTCGGCCCCGACGACATCGCCGATGTGGTGTCGGCGTGGACCGGAATCCCGGCGGGCCGGATGCTCGAAGGCGAGACCGCCAAGCTGCTCCGCATGGAGGAGGAGCTGGGCAAGCGCGTCATCGGGCAGCGCAAGGCCGTGCAGGCCGTCTCCGACGCGGTGCGCCGCTCGCGCGCCGGTGTCGCCGACCCGAACCGGCCGACGGGCTCGTTCATGTTCCTGGGCCCGACCGGTGTCGGTAAGACCGAGCTGGCAAAAGCGTTGGCGGAGTTCCTGTTCGACGACGAGCGGGCGATGGTCCGCATCGACATGAGCGAGTACGGCGAGAAGCACTCGGTGGCTCGGCTGGTCGGTGCGCCTCCCGGCTACATCGGCTACGACCAGGGAGGCCAGCTGACCGAGGCGGTGCGTCGTCGTCCGTACACGGTGATCCTGTTCGACGAGATCGAGAAGGCCCACCCGGACGTGTTCGACGTGCTGCTGCAGGTGCTCGATGAGGGCCGGCTGACCGACGGCCAGGGCCGCACGGTCGACTTCCGCAACACCATCCTCATCCTGACGTCCAACCTGGGCGCCGGCGGCACCGAGGAGATGGTGATGGCGGCGGTGCGCTCGGCCTTCAAGCCCGAGTTCATCAACCGGCTCGACGACGTGATCATCTTCGACGGGCTCAACCCCGAGGAGCTGGTCTCCATCGTCGACATCCAGCTCAACCAGCTGGCCAAGCGGTTGGCGCAGCGCCGGCTCACCCTCGAGGTGTCGCTGCCGGCCAAGAAGTGGCTCGCCGAGCGCGGCTTCGACCCGCTGTACGGCGCGCGGCCGCTGCGCCGGTTGGTGCAGCAGGCCATCGGCGACCAGCTGGCCAAGATGCTGCTCGCGGGCGACGTGCACGACGGTGACATCGTGCCCGTCAACGTCAGCCCCGACGGCGACCGGTTGGTTCTGGGCTGAGTTGGGTCCCGCGACCAGACGCAAACTCGCGTGTTTTCTGCCGAAAGCACGCGAGTTTGCGTCTGCCTGGGAAAAAGGTGCCTAAGAAAACGCGGTGCTCGGGAGGTCCGTCTCGTCGCCGAGCAGCGCGTCGACGATCCGCTCGGCCACCGCATCGGGCTCCAACCCCTGCGGTAGCCGCGGCGGGTCGCCCGCGATCGCCCGGCCTGCGAGGCCGGTCTCGGTGTGGGGCGGCCGCACGTCGACGACGCGGACCTTGCGTCGGCGTGCCTCGCTGCGGACCGCGGTGAACAGCGCCGCCGTCGCCGCCTTGACTGCCGAGTACACAGCCATGTTTGGCAGTGGCTTCTCTGCGACCACCGCGCTGATGCCGAGGATCACCCCGCCGGGCTCCACGACCGGCAGCGCGGCGCGCATCACGCGCAAGGGCGCCAGGAAGTCGACCAGCACGAGATCGTCGACGGTGTCGTCGTCGATGTCGGTGAACGGCCCGAATGCCACCACACCAGCGGCGATGACGACGCCGTCGAGCCGGCCGTGCTGCTCGCGGGCCGCCTCGACCACGGTCCGCCCGGCGTCGGGCTCGCGCAGATCGGCGGTGACGGCGTGGACGTCGCCGAGCTGGCCGAGCGCGTCGGCGTTGCGGCCCGTCACCGTCACCGCCGCGCCGCGCTCGGCGAGGGACCGCGCGATCCGCGATCCGAGCGCCCCGCTGGCCCCGACAACGAGGTAGGCCGTGCCGGTCAGATCGGTCATCGGGCCAGTATGCGTCGCCGGCGCCGGCAGGAGGTCCGGGAGAAGGTGACCGGGTTGTGACCCAAACGGATTCGGACCGGACCGCTGGGAGCGGATACTCTGGTCGCAATGGTTCCGCTCTGGTTCACGCTGTCCGCACTCTGTTTCGTGGGTGCGGCAGTTCTGCTGTACGTCGACCAGGACCGCCGTCGCGGTCTGGGCCGGCGCCGCAAGTCGTGGGCGAAGTCGCACGGCTTCGATTACGAGCCCGAATCCGCCGACATCCTGGACCGTTGGAAGCGCGGCGTGATGTCCACCGTCGGCGATGTGACGGCCAAGAACGTCGTCCTCGGGCAGATCCGCGGCGAGGCCGTGTTCATCTTCGACCTCGAGGACGTCGCGACGGTCATCGCGCTGCACCGCAAGGTCGGCACGAACGTCGTCGTCGACATGCGGCTCAAGGGCATCAAGGAGCCGCGCGAGAGCGACATCTGGCTGCTCGGCGCTATCGGGCCCCGCATGGTCTACTCCACCAACCTCGACGCTGCCCGGCGCGCGTGCGACCGGCGCATGGTGACGTTCGCCCACACCGCGCCCGATTGCGCCGAGATCATGTGGAACGAGCAGAACTGGACGCTGATCAGCATGCCGGTGACCAGCACCCGCGCCCAGTGGGACGAGGGCCTGCGCACCGTGCGTCAGTTCAACGACCTGCTGCGTGTGCTGCCGCCGGTGCCGTCGGCCGCGGCCGGGCAGCCCGTGGCGCGCCGCAGCGGCTCCCCGAGCCGGCCGCTGACCCCGACGCCGCCGCGGCCTGAGCCGCCGCGCCGTCCCGTGCCCCCGCCACCCCCCGGGCAGCGCAACGGCCGGCAATCGCCGAACTATCAGCGGTAGCTATCCTCTGGGCATGTCCCGTCCCGTCGCGTTGATCACCGGACCGACCGCCGGGATCGGCGAAGGTTTCGCGCGCCGCTACGCGGCCGACGGGTACGACCTGGTGCTCGTGGCCCGCGACACCGCGCGGCTGGACCGCTTGGCCGATGAGCTGCGGCAGCGGCACGGCACCGGGGTGGAGACCATCACCGCCGACCTCTCGGTGGCCGCTGATCGGGACACCGTCGCCGAGCGGTTGCGCGCCGGGGTCCGCGTCCTGGTCAACAACGCCGGGTTCGGCACCTCCGGCGAGTTCTGGTCCGCGCCGTACGAGAAGCTGCAGGCCCAGCTCGACGTCAACGTCACCGCCGTCATGGCCCTCACCCACGCGGCGTTGCCGGCGATGATCGCCGCGGGCACCGGCACCGTGCTCAACGTGGCCAGCGTCGCGGGTCTGCTGCCCGGGCGCGGCTCGACGTACTCGGCGTCCAAGGCGTGGGTGGTGTCGTTCTCCGAGGGGCTGGCCAACGGCCTGGGCGGTACAGGGGTCGGCGTCCACGCACTGTGTCCGGGATTCGTGCGCACCGAGTTCCACGCCCGCGCCGGCATCGACATGGCCGGCACCGCGTCGTTCCTGTGGCTCGAGGTCGACGACGTCGTCGCCGAGACGATGTCCGACATGGCGAAGGGCAAGGTCGTGATCATCCCGGGCCTGCAGTACAAGGCGTTGACCACCGGCGGGCGCATGGTGCCGAGAACCCTGGTGCGCGCGCTGACCCGAACCGTGGGCAAGGGCCGTGGCCGGACCTGACACGCCGTGCGACTGATCGCGCTCCTGGTGGTCCTGGTGCTGACCGCCACCTCCTGTTCGAGTGACGACGACCGTCCCGACGTGTATTCGGCGCTGACGGCGACGATCGGCGAATCGCTGGCCGTCCTCGGTTGGAACATCTCGGTGACCGACCTGCGCTTCGACGCCGACTACGTGCTCGTCGATATCGACGCCGCTCCGGCGCAGCAGGGCGCACCCCATACCACGCCGCGCGACATCCGCTTCGGCCTCTACGGGGCCCTGGACCATCCCGTGGAAGCCAACGTGATCGGCGGCTGTGAGGATGTGACATCGCTTGCACTGCAACCGGTTTCGGCGCAGGATCCGGATCGGATGTCGGGCACCGTGTGCATCGGACCGTTCCGTGACCAGGCTCAGGTGCGCGGGGTGTACGCGTATTCACCGCGCGACCGCATCGCCGGGACGACCGTCGCCTACCCCGTCGCGTTCCCCGTCGGGCTGCCCGAGATCAACGCCAACGACACCGGATTGGATTTGACCACCACGAGCCTGGACGCGTTCCGCGCCGACGGCACCGCCCTGAACCCGACCGCCCTGGGTGACCCGGAGGCCTTCACCGGCAAGGGATACATGCTGATCGGGCTCGACATCAGCGGGTTGGCCGCTCGCTACCGCGATGACGCCGCCGCCCGCGGCGGCCCGCTGATGGTGGTCGCCGCCCCGACGGTGCCGGGTCGCGGCCTCAGCCACGCCTGTGACGTCTACGGAGCGTCCGTGCTGGTCCTGCCCGAGGCGTCGCGCGACGGCGTGCATGTGCGTGCGTCGCTGTGCACCCAGGGGGAGATCAACGAGGCGCTGCTGTATGCGACGGTGTCGGTGGTCGGCACCCATGCGGCGCTGTGGACGCGCTGATGACCAATTCGCCCGGTCCCACCGAGTGGGGCGAGGGGCCGGGCGTCGGACCCTGGCCGGGTCCTCTGCCCGACGACCCCCGTTACGACCCGAACCTGTTGCGCGACGGCGACACTCGCAACGTCGTCGACGCGTACCGGTACTGGACGCGGGAAGCGATCGTCGCCGACATCGACGCCCGACGGCATCCGCTGCACATCGCGATCGAGAACTTCGGCAACGACGCCAACATCGGCGCCGTGGTTCGCACGGCGAACGCGTTCGCCGTGCACACCGTGCACATCGTCGGCCGGCGACGCTGGAACCGGCGCGGCGCCATGGTGACCGACCGATATCAGCGGTTGTGCCACCACGACAGTACGGCCGCGCTGCTCGACGCCGCCGCCCGGGACGGGTTGACCCCGGTGGCCGTCGACAACGTGCCGGGCGCGGCGCGTATCGAGGAGGTGACGTTGCCGCGGGCGGCGCTGCTGATCTTCGGCCAGGAGGGGCCCGGTATCACCGACGACGCGAAAAGCGGTGCGGCGCTGACAGTCTCAATCGCGCAGTTCGGCTCCACACGAAGCATCAACGCGGCGGTCGCCGCCGGCATCGCGATGCACACCTGGGTCCGCCAGCACGCCGACCTCGACCTGGCCTGGTGATTTCAGCAGAATCCACACCGCGACGGCCGAGGACAGCAGCAGGAGCGCGCCGACCCCGGAGGCCACCGACAATCCGTGCGTGAATGCGGTACGCGCGGCGTCGAGAAGGCCCTCGGCCTGGGCCGGCCGCAGTGTCTGCGCTGCCTCCAGGGCATGCGGCAGCGAGTCGCGGGCCTGCGCGGCCGCTGCGGCCGGCACCCCCGGCGCGACGACCACTGTGCGGTACACCGCGGTGACGATCGAGCCCAGCACCGCGATACCCAGCGCCATGCCGAGCTCGTAGGCCGTCTCCGACACGGCTGCCGCCGCGCCGGCCCGCTCTTTGGGCACGCTGGCCAAGATGACGTCGCTGGCCACGGTGAACGCCAGGCCCAGCCCCACGCCGACGACGAACAGCGCGATGCCCAACGGCAGGTACGGGGCGATCGGCGTGAACACGAGCAGCGAGACCATCATCCCCGCCATCGCCACGCCGACCAGTGCGAGCCCGGTGGTGAGCACCGCCCGGTGGGACACGTAGCGCACCAGCAGGCCGGCGAGCACACCGAACACGGTGGCGGTCAGAGCGGCCGGTAGTTCGGCCAACCCGGCCTTCAGCGGGCCGTAGCCGTGCACCAGCTGGAAGTACTGCGACAGGAAGAACACCAGTCCTGACAGCCCCAGCACCGAGAGCAGGTTGCCGGCGACGACGCCGGAGAACCGCGGGTTCGCGAACAGCCGCACGTCGATCAGCGGGTGCGGCAGCCGCAGCTGCCTGCGCACGAACGCGACCAGCGCGGCCGCGCCGAGCGCGCCCGCGACCACCACGTCAGCCCCGACGCCTTCGGCCAGGCTGGTGAACCCCTCCTTGATCGCGTAGACCACGCCGATCATGCCGACCATCGACAACGCGACGCTGGGCAGATCCCACGGTCCTGGCTCGGGATCGCGGTGTTCGGGCAGCAGTAACAGCCCGCCCACCACGAGGACCACCATCACCGGGATGTTGATCAGGAAGACCGACCCCCACCAGAAGTGCTCGAGCAGCACGCCACCCACCACGGGTCCCAGCGCGGCGCCGGCGGAGAACGTCGCGGCCCAGATGCCGACCGCGATGCTGCGTTCCCGTTGATCGGCGAACAGGCCGCGGATCAGCGCAAGCGTGGCCGGGGCCAGCGTCGCACCCGCCATGCCGAGAAGCGCGCGGGTGCCGATCAGCATCGGCGCGGTGCTCGAGTACGCCGAGATCGCGGAGACCGCGGCGAACCCCGTCGCGCCCCAGAGCAGCAGTTTCTTGTGACCGATGCGATCGCCGAGGCTGCCCATGCTGATGAGCAGCGCGGCGAGCACGAAGGAGTAGATGTCGCCGATCCAGAGGATCTCGGTGCCGGTGGCGCCGAGGTCGGCACTGATGAACGGTGTTGCCAGCGCCAGGACGGTGCCGTCGACACCGATGAGCAAGACGGCGAGGGTGAGGACGCCGAGTGCGAGCCAGCGGCGAGTCATGAGGTACGTACTCCGTTCAACAGAAGGTCGATGATGAGTCGGGTGCCGTCGCGGGCGGCCACTCGGCCGGCGCGGATGGACCAGTCGGTCGCGGCGACCAGGCTGTAGAAGGACTCGGTCAGCCAGGCGGCAGGCAGGTCGGGCCGGAACACTCCGTCGCGTTGCCCGCGGACGAAGAGCTCTGTGATCGCGCCGTCGACCTCGTCCCACACCTCGATGCAGGCGGTCACATCGTCCTGGCTCTGGCTGTAGAGCAGCGCGAGGTAGGGCGCGATGGGCTCGCACGCCATCACCAGCCGGCGCAGCGCCTCGTCGGCAGGTCCCTCGTGGAGACGGACGACGGCCAGCACCTCGCTCATCTCCCTGATGGCGAGCTCCTCGAGCGCCGCCATCAGCGCGGTGCGACCCGAGAAGTGCCGGTGCAGCGTCGCGCGGCTGACGCCGACCGCCGAGGCGATCTCGTCCTGCGTCGCGTTGGGCCGCCGCCCGAGGTAGTCGGCGGCGGCGCGGAGCAAATCTTCTCGCGTCGACATGAGACGACTATAGCTCACGTGAGACACATTTGTCTCATGGCTTTTGGGGGAGTGGGTGAGGCAGGATCGACGCATGGATCAGATGTGGGCCAACCGCGCGGCCAGCGCCGAAGCCGCGATCGCCGCGCGCCACCTCCGCAAACTGTGGGGGCTGCCGGGCACTCAGCTCGGCGTCGTGGCGTGGCCGGCGACGGGCGGCCAGCGGCGCTTCGGTACCTGGCACTACTGGTGGCAGGCCCACCTCATCGACAACCTGGTCGACGCGCAGGTGCGGGACCCGCAGCCCGACCGGTTGACGCGCCTCACCCGCCAGATCCGCAGCCACCGGCTGCGCAACATCGGCCGGTGGACCAACGACTACTACGACGACATGGCCTGGCTGGCCCTGGCGCTCGAACGCGCCGGCCGGCTGGCCGACGTGGGTCGACCCAAGGCGCTGGACACCCTGGCCGACCAGTTCCTGAGCGCGTGGGTGCCCGAGGACGGCGGCGGCATCCCGTGGCGCAAACAGGACCAGTTCTTCAACGCCCCCGCCAACGGTCCCGCCGGAATCTTCCTGGCACGCACCGAAGGCCGGCTGCGCCGGGCCCAGCAGATGGCCGACTGGATCGACGAGACCCTGATCGATCCCGAGACGCACCTCGTCTTCGACGGCATCAAGGCCGGCTCCTTGGTGCGCGCCCAGTACACCTATTGCCAGGGCGTGGTGCTGGGCCTGGAAACCGAGCTCGCCGTCCGCACCCAGGACTCGCGGCACGCCGAGCGCGTGCACCGGCTGGTCGCCGCGGTGGCCGAGCGCATGGCCCCGGCCGGGGTGCTCAAGGGCGCCGGCGGCGGTGACGGCGGACTGTTCCACGGCATCCTCGCGCGCTATCTCGCGCTGGTGGCGACCGATCTGCCCGGTGACTCGCCGGAGGACGAGTCGGCGCGCGCCACCGCCGCGACGTTGGTGCTGTCCTCGGCGCAGGCGGCCTGGGACAACCGTGCGACGGTCGAGGATCTGCCGCTGTTCAGCGCGTTCTGGGAGCGCGAGGCGCAGCTGCCCACGGCAACGTCCGGTGATGCCGAGTTCGTCGCCGGTGCCGTGAACTCCTCGGAGATCCCGGAGCGCGATCTGTCGGTCCAACTGGCAGGGTGGATGCTGATGGAAGCAGCCCACGCCGTTTCCGGTCGGCCGTGACCGAAGCCGGTACCCCGCCGCGGGGTTTCCCGCTGCGGCCCTCGCGTCTGAGCCGCGGCAGTGGCACGAACAAGACGACCGACAACACCGCGGCGGCGCTGCTGCTCATCGCCACCATCGTCGCCATCCTGTGGGCGAATTCGCCGTGGGCGCAAGCGTATTCGACGCTGCTGCACACCGAGGTCGGGTTCACCGTCGGCTCGTATCACGCCGAGATGTCGGTGCAGCACCTGGTCAACGACGCGTTGATGACGTTCTTCTTCTTCATCGTCGGCCTCGAGGTGACCCGGGAGTTCACCATCGGCGAGCTGACGGACCGCTCCCGCGCCGCGGTACCCGTCGTCGCCGCGATCGCCGGGCTGGTGCTGCCCGCGGTCGTGTTCCTGGCGCTCAACCCGTCGGGGGAGAACGCGCACGCGTGGGGTGTGGTGATCTCGACCGACACCGCGTTCCTCGTCGGCGCGCTGGCGATCATCAAGCCGGTGTTCCCCGCTCGCGTGCGGCTGTTCCTGCTCACCCTGGCCGTCGTCGACGACGTCGGCGCGCTCGGGGTGATCGCGCTGTTCTACTCCGACGAGATCCGATGGGTGCCGCTGCTGGTGGCTGCGGTGCTGCTGGGTGCGCTGGCGCTGGTGCGTAGGCTGCCCGTCGCACGCGGGCCCGCCTACGCGGTCCTCGGCGTGGCGCTGTGGGTCGCGCTGTACATGGGCGGGGTGCATCCCACCCTGGCCGGGGTGGCGGTCGCGCTGCTGATCCCGGTCTTCACCCCGGAACGACGGCCGGTCGAGCGCGCGGTCGAGCAGATCCGCGCGTTCCGGCAGTCGCCGAATTCGCGGTACGCCCGCGCCGCGAGCCGCTCGCTGCAGGAGTCCATCTCGATCAACGAACGGCTGCAGACGGCGGTCGGGCCGGTGGTGTCGTTCGGCATCCTGCCGATCTTCGCGTTGGTCAACGCGGGGGTGAAGCTGGATGCGGCGAGCGTGGGCGCGGCGCTGCGGTCACCGCTGACGTGGGGCATCGTCGCCGGCCTGGTGATCGGCAAGTTCGTCGGCATCACCGGTGCGACGTGGTTCATGCGCCGCACCGGGCTGGGCGTGCTCGCGCCGGGGCTGACGCTGCGCAGGGTGATGGGCGGCGCCGCGCTGTCGGGCATCGGGTTCACGATCTCGCTGTTCATCGTCGACATCGCGATCGAGGACCCGGGCCGCCAGGACCGGGCCCGTATCGGCGTGCTGGCGGCGTCGGTGCTGGCGTTCGCACTGGGCTGGGCGATCTTCCGGATCACCGATTGGCTCAGCCCGCCCGAACCGGTCGGCCTGCACCTGCTGCGTCCCGTCGATCCCGAGCGGGACCACCTGCGCGGCCGGCCCGACGCACCGCTGACGCTGGTCGAGTACGGCGACTTCGAGTGCCCGTTCTGCAGCCGCGCCACCGGCGCTATCGACGAGGTCCGCAAGCACTTCGGCGACGAGTTGCGGTACGTGTGGCGGCATTTCCCACTGGAGCGGGCGCATCCGCGGGCGTTCGACGCGGCCCGCGCCAGCGAGGCGGCGGCGCTGCAGGGGCGGTTCTGGGAGATGGCGCGTCAGCTGTTCGCCCATCAGGACGATCTCGACTGGGCCGACATCTACCGCTACGCCGTCGCTGCGGGCTGCGACATTGAACAGTTCGACCGCGATGTCCGGCTGCATGCGTCGAAGGTGCTGCACCGGGTGACCGACGATGCCGAGGACGCCCAAGCAATGGACCTGAATGCGACGCCGACGCTGTTCGTCAACGGGGTCCGGCACAAGGGGCCGTGGGACGCGGCGAGCCTCATCCGCGCGCTCGAAGGCGGGCGTTCCTTACGCCCGTGAGCGTCGGGATGTCCACTGTTGACTACCCACGAGCCACCGAACTGGAGGGTTGGCGTAGGGCGACTGCAACCAGGTTGCGAACATAGGACACGCCGCCGCCAAGTGTGGCGCGAGTGTCGAGACGTTCGTCGGCCTGCCGGTGTTGGTTGTCGACCAGGTCGACGCAAAAGCCGTGGTCTGGGGGATCCCATGGCTCACGTCGCGCTCGTGATGAGAAAGAGCACGACATGGATCGCTTACCGGCCGTCGACCATGACGGCATTTGCGTCCGCGCGTCGAAAGGCCAAGCATCGGCTTCAAAAACAAGGCCGGTGTGGTCCAAGGCTGCGACGCTGCGTAACCGTCGCGGTTTAGGGTCCGACAAGTGCCTGATCTGTGGGACATTCGGAGGGCGCGATCTATCCCGATCCGCGCCTCTCAGTGCGTGCCCGACGATTGAGTTTGCTATCGCTAGAGCGCGAGCATGGCCCCGCCCGAGAACGCCGAGTCATGGCATTCGATGGCTTCGGGCACCGCACCCGGCGGAATATCAAACGACACGGTCGCGGTGATTGAAAGGCCGGGATTAATGTCTTCCATCCAGTTCTCATCGCTGAGCGAGGTGGTGGCGTCGTAGGTATTGCCGTTGACGATCAAGTGTTGGTTAGACGCAGAGAAGCTGCGCGCGTCATCACCGATGTTCGTCACCTTCATGCGAACGCTGAAGAACTCGCCTTTTGCCTGCTCCGGGCTGAAGACACCCTCTTTGGTGGCCGACCGGTCGATCCCGAGGACTTGGAACTCGAATTTGCCATCGCGAACGGTCGACCCTGCTGGAGCGACCTCGTCCCCTGCCGATTGCACGGATGCAGACCTGGAGGTGTCCGATGTCGATGAGTTCTTCTCAGTCGCAGTGGAAGTGGCCGTGTCCTTATTGCCGCTCCCGCTGCCGAGCGACCCGAGGATGATTAACGCCAGGATCGCTGCGGCTACACCCGCGACGATCTTTACACCCTTGGAAAGACCCGGCTTTTCGGGCGTACTGGTACCGAGTGGCACGGGTGGCCCGAACGGCGCGTAGTTATCCGTCCACGCCCTGCCGTCGAAGTACCGTTGCCGGCTCGGGTCAGACGGGTCTGGATACCATCCCGCTCTTGGCTGGGTCACTGTACAAGCCCCCATCTTTAGTCAGTTGACCTACAGGTGGCCGCCAGCATAACCACAGCGGCCGACAAGATTTGGAAACGGGATGAACGGCTTCCGTTTCTACGCGTGGACGCGTCGCGAGTACTCGCACCCCAAGGGGGAGTTCTCCGCGCCTCCGCCCAATCACCGGCCGTAAAGCGGATGGCCGGTCCGCTGAGTAAATCAGCATCTCGATTTCCGTGCGAGTCATTGAGTCAAGCGATGACCATCGGCCTGCAGAAGGGCGTTAGGGCTCTGTGGGAGTCGGTACACGAGGTGTTCGACTTCTCGAAGGAGCCCGGCAAGTCTCATGTCCTGGCGCAGGCGTGACGGGTGGCCGACCTCGTCGCCGAGCCGTACGACCCTCAAACGAGGCCCTGCTGACCGCAGACGGCGCATCGGCCAGCACCTCATTTCCCCGTTCGTCGCAGACGCGCGGGCGCAGCGCCCCCGGCTCGGCTCCTAGCCGGCTCGGCTCAACCGACACCGACGATGCCGTCGCTATGGAGTGATCCTGGCTGTTATAGCCGTGTTCGACTGAGTGATTGGTTAGGCGGGTTCGCTGCCGATTTCGTCCGCTCGTGCCAGTGCGAGGAGAGTGCTTACTCCTTTCTTGACGCTCCCTCGCTCTTCCTTCCGCCGGGTGGAAAACGAATGCAACGAAAATCCGATCGGCATCATCCCGCACGGACGATTCCGAACACGACCAGCGCCGCCGCGATCCCGGTCAGCGCGAGCCCCGCGACGGTGACCGCCTCCCGGAACTGCGTCGTCTGACTCGCCGTCCAGTGCGCGGCGGTGATGGTGCCGGTGAACATAGCCGCCAGGATCGTCCCGCTGACCGCGATGCCGACGCCGGACGTCACCTCGCTGGACGTGTCGACCAGCGCTGTGCCGATCGTGGTCCGGTTCTCGGGCAGCCCGCGCAACACGTTCACCGCTGCCACCACGCCGACCACCCGCAGGCCCGCCGCCACTAGCACCAGCGCGGTCGCGACCCACGGATAGCCGAAGCGGCCCAACACGGCGTACACCGCGAGTCCGAGCACGACCGCCGAGGCGCTGAGCCAGGCGGCGCGTTCCGGCCCGACCCGAGCCACGAAGGGCCTGACGACAAAGCTTCCTGCGATGAGCACTGCGACCTGCGGCAGCATCCCGATTGCGGCGAGCGCCGGGGGCCAGCCCCAGTCGAGCTGGAGCTGCAGCGTCACCAGGTAGCCCAGGCCGGCGATCGCCAGCCCGGCTGCGGCCTTGAACGCCAGGCCGCTCGCCACCAGCGGGTGCGCTACCAGCTGCAACGAGATCAGCGGGAACCGTGCGGTCCGCTCCCTGAGCACGAACGCCACGCAGCCGACCACCGCCAGGCCTCCCGTCGCCCACGGCAGCCACGCACCGGCACCCTGCTCGACGAAGAGCGTCGGCGCGACCAGCGCGCACGCGATCGCGATCGTGCCGAGAACGCCGCCCGCGACGTCCAGCGGATCGCGATGAAGATCCTCGGCGCGGTCGGCCGTGATGCCGACGCGCACACCCACGATCGCGAGCAGTGCGATCGGCGCGTTGACCAGCAGCAGCACCTGCCAGGGTGCGATCTCGATGACGAACCCGCCCACTGTCGGGCCGATCGCGAGACCGACCAGTCCCACGGTCGAGATCAGCGTGATCGCCCGCATGCGCAGCGTGTCGTCGTCGAACAGCCGGAACGCCAGCGCCATCGCGCCCGGTGTCGTCATCGCCGCCGCGACGCCGGTCAGCACCCGGACGGCGATGAGCTGTTCGGCCGTCGTGACGAACACGGTCGCCAGGCTCGCGGCGGCGAGCAGGGCGAGGCCGACAAGCATGACGCGACGCCGTCCGACCCGGTCGGCGACGGCCCCGAGTATGAGCATCAGCGCGCCGAACACGACGGCGTAGGCGCCCGTCACCCATTGCAGTGCGGCGGTGGAGGCGTGCAGGTCGCGGCCGATCGTGGGCAGCGCGACGGTCAGGATCGAGTTGTCGAGCATCTCGAACAGGAACACGGCCGACAGGCCCAGAAGGGCCGGCCAGGCCTGGGTGAGCGAGCGAGGAGAGACAATGCTCTGGATGGTCATGTCACTAAGCTAAGTGACTAAACTAAGTGAGTCAACAAAGTGAGGTGGAATGCCCAGGACCTCGGAGCGCGGCGGGCCGATGACCCGGCGAAAGATCTCGGATGTCGCGACCCGGATGTTCCTCGATCGCGGGTTCGACGAGGTGACGGTCGCGCAGGTCGCCAAGGAGGCCGGAGTCTCGAGCGTGACGGTGTTCAAGCACTTTCCGCGCAAAGAGGACCTGCTGTTCGACCGCGTCGACGACGCCGTCGAGATCCTGCGGGCGGCGGTGCGTGACCGCGCCCCCGAAACCGCCGTACTGACGTCGCTGCGCGACATGGCGTTCCGTCTCGTCGACGAACGCCACGCCCTGTCCGGGGTCAAGGACGGATCGATTCCGTTCTATCGAACCGTCGCAGGATCGCCGGTGCTGATCGCCCGGCTGCGGGAGATCGCCGCCGAACTCGTGCAGGCGCTGCGCGAGGCGCTCGACGCGGACCCGCAGTTCGAAGGTGACCCGGCCCTGTTCCCCGCGCTCGTCATCGCCGGATACTCGACCGTCCTGACCGAAACGGCACGCCGCGTCATCGGCGAAGGGTCGCCGGAACCGGTTGTCGACGACCATCGCCGCCGTCTGGGTCAACTCTTCGATGCACTGCAGAACGGGCTCGAACAGTCCTAACGGCAGGTGCGGGCGAGCTCGTCGAGGCGGATGTCCAGCACCGCGGCCAGTGCGGCGACCGTGGTGAACGCCGGTGTGGCCAGGCGGCCGGTCTCGATCTTGCGCAGGGTCTCCGGTGAGATGGCTGCCGCGCGCGCGACATCGGCCGCCTTCCGGGTGCCGCGGGCGGCGCGCAGATAGGCCCCGAGGCGAGCGCCTGCTGCCCGCTGCTGCGGGGTCAGGGGAGAACGCACCATGGGCCAAGAATAGGCCCCCGGGCCTACACTGGTATTTTTATACCGGTCTGCGGAAGGGTGTTCATGGTCGAGTTGAAGACGGCGGCTGAGGTCGACGCCATGGGCGTCACCGGAGCGTTCATCGCCGCACTGCTCGACGAGCTGGCCGAGCGCGCGCAGGTCGGGGTCAACCTGCTCGACCTCGAACAGCGCGCGCGGGAGCTGATCGCCGAGCGCGGTGCGCAGTCCTGCTACTGGGACTACGACCCGTCCTTCGGTCGCGGACCGTTCCGCAACGTCATCTGCTTGTCCGTCAACGACGCTGTGCTGCACGGACTTCCGCACGACTATGTGTTGCGCGACGGGGATCTACTGAGCATGGACATCGCGGTCTCGATCGACGGATGGGTGGCCGACTCCGCGCGCAGCATCATCGTCGGCACCCCGCGCCCCCAAGACCAGCGGATCATCGAGGCCACCGAGCACGCGCTGGCCGCGGGCATCCACGCGGCCCGCCCGGGCAACCGCCTGGGCGACATCTCGGCGGCCATCGGCGCGGTGTCAGCCGAGTACGGCTACCGGGTGAACACCGACTTCGGTGGGCACGGCCTGGGCCGCACGATGCACGAGGACCCGCACGTGTCCAACGTCGGGCGTGCAGGACGGGGCATGGTGCTGCGGCCGGGTCTGACACTGGCATTGGAGCCCTGGCTCGCCCAGGGCACGAACCGGATCGTCTACGACCCGGACGGGTGGACGATCCGGTCGGCCGACGGGTCCCGCACTGCGCACAGCGAGCACACGATTGCGGTCACGGATGGTGCGGCTCGGGTGCTGACGGCCCTGCCTGACCGGCCGCCTTCGCCGCCTTCCGGCGCTTGTACCACTCCCAGATCATCGGCGTGATCGAGGCGACCGCGATCAGGATGAAGATCGGCTCGAGCAGCTTCTGCACGACCTCGAACTGGCCGAGGCCGTAGCCCATCAGCGTCAGGCCCACACCCCACACGACGGCGCCCAGCACGTTGAACGCGGTGAACAGGCCGTAGCTCATCTTCGCCGCGCCCGCGGTGATGGGCGCCAGCGTGCGCACGATCGGCACGAATCGGGCGATCACGATCGCGAACGGCCCGCGCTGCTCGAAGAACAGATGCGCCTCGTCGAGGTAGCGCTGCTTGAGCACGCGCGCGTTCGGCTTGAACATCGCGGTGCCCAAGCTGCGGCCGATCCAGTAGCCCACCTGGCCACCCAGCACGGCGGCGATGGGGATGAACACCAGCAGCTGCCACAGGTGGAAATTCGCGTCGACCGCGTCGGCGCGCGCGGCCGTGCCCGCCGCCAGCATGCCCGCCACGAACAACAGCGTGTCGCCCGGGAGCACCGGGAACAGCACACCCGATTCGACGAAGACGACCACCAGGATGCCGACCAGCGCCCAGGTGCCGAAGTATCCGATGAGATTTATCGGGTCCAGGAAATCGGGCATCAGCGCGAGATTGTCGACGACCACGGCCCCAAGGGTACCGGCGGCTTAGGCTGAGGCATGCCCACGCACAAGGCCGTCCAGGTTCCCGAAGCCAACGCCGCGCTGACCGTCGTCGAGGTCGACACCCCCTCCCCGTCGGCCGGTCACGTCCGGATCGACGTCGCCGCCTGCGGCGTCTGCGGCACCGACCGCGAATTCCATGCCGGGCACTTCCCGGGCTTGCAGTGGCCGCTGACGCTCGGCCACGAGATCGCCGGCACCGTCGCCGAGGTCGGGGACGGGGTCGAGGACTTCGCCACCGGTGACCGGGTCGCGGTCGGCTGGTTCGGCGGCAACTGCAACCGCTGCATCCCGTGTCGGCAGGGCCACTTCATGCAGTGCGTGCGCATGGAGGTTCCCAGCTGGCACTACCCGGGCGGCTACGCGGAATCGGTGACCGTGCCGGCCACCGCGCTGGCCCGCATCCCCGACGGGTTGTCGTTCGTCGAGGCCGCACCGATGGGCTGCGCCGGGGTGACGACGTTCAACGGGTTGCGTCAGACCCGCGCGAAAGCCGGCGACGTCGTCGCGATCCTCGGCGTCGGCGGGCTCGGCCACCTCGGGGTGCAGTTCGCCCGGGCGATGGGCTTCGAGACCGTCGCGATCGCGCGGGGTACCGGCAAGGCCGAGGAGGCCACCCAGCTCGGCGCGCACCACTACATCGATTCCACCGCCCAGGACGTCGCTGCCGAACTGCAGAAGCTCGGCGGGGCCGCGGTGGTGTTGGCGACGGCGAACAACGCCGAGGCGATGGCCGCGACCGTCGGAGGTCTGAGTCCGGAAGGTGAGCTGGTGGCCGTCGGCGTCACGCCGGAGAACCTGCCGATCAGCCCGCTCGATCTGATCAACTCGGGCCTGTCGGTGAGCGGCCACCCGTCGGGCACCTCCCGCGACGTCGAGGAGACCATGCACTTCGCCGTGCTGTCCGGCGTGCGGGCGATGGTCCAGGAGCGGCCGCTGGCCGAGGCCGCCGAGGCGTTCCAGCTGATGGATTCGGGCCAGGCGCGCTACCGCATGGTTCTGACCGTGTGAGCATCCGCCGCACCTGAGATACTCCAAACCACCCAAGCCGAGAGGAACAGTCATGCCCATCGCCACGCCCGAGGTCTACGCCGAGATGCTGAGCCGGGCCAAGGAGCACTCGTTCGCGTTCCCGGCGATCAACTGCGTCGGGTCGGAGAGCGTCAACGCCGCGATCAAGGGCTTCGCCGACGCCGGCTCCGACGGCATCATCCAGTTCTCCACCGGCGGTGCGGAATTCGCGTCGGGTCTCGGTGTCAAAGACATGGTGACGGGTGCGGTGGCGCTGGCCGAGTTCGCGCACGTGATCGCCGAGAAGTACGACATCACCGTCGCGCTGCACACCGACCACTGCCCCAAGGACAAGCTCGACGGCCTGGTCCGTCCGCTGCTCGCGATCTCCGCCGAACGCGTCGCCAAGGGCCAGAACCCGCTGTTCCAGTCGCACATGTGGGACGGTTCCGCGGTGCCGATCGACGAGAACCTGGAGATCGCGCAGGAGCTGCTCAAGCAGGCCGCCGCGGCGAAGATCATCCTGGAGATCGAGATCGGCGTGGTCGGCGGCGAAGAGGACGGTGTCGAGGCCGAGATCAACGACAAGCTCTACACCACCCCCGAGGACTTCGAGAAGACGATCTCTGCGCTCGGCGCGGGTGAGCACGGCAAGTACCTGCTGGCGGCGACCTTCGGCAACGTGCACGGCGTGTACAAGCCGGGCAACGTCAAGCTGCGTCCCGAGGTGCTGGCCGAGGGGCAGAAGGTAGCCGCGGCCAAGCTGGGTCTGCCCGAGGGGTCCAAGCCGTTCGACTTCGTCTTCCACGGCGGGTCCGGTTCGCTGAAGTCCGAGATCGAGGATTCGCTCAAGTACGGCGTGGTCAAGATGAACGTCGACACCGACACCCAGTACGCGTTCACCCGGCCGATCGTCGGCCACATGTTCACCAACTACGACGGCGTGCTGAAGGTGGACGGCGAGGTCGGCAACAAGAAGGTCTACGACCCGCGCAGCTACTTCAAGAAGGCCGAGGCGTCGATGAGCGAGCGCGTGGTCGAGGCGTGCAACGACCTGCACAGTGCAGGCCGCAGTGTGACCGCGGGCTGAACGAAGAGAAGCCCGCAATCAGATACCGCGGGCCAGCTACTGCGGGGCCTGGCAGATCTTCCACTGCTCGTCGGTGAACTCCAGGTCGAAACTGCGCGTCGAGCGGGTCTGCGGCGCGTAGGCCATGAACGTGGTCACGTTCGCCTCGGCGTGGTCGCCGTTGACGACGACCTGGTCGATGCTGGCAACCACGGGGTACTGCTTGGCCGCCGCGACCCGGGCGTGGGTCTGCTCCCACGCGTCGTCGTTGTAGGCGACGTAGGTGTCGCGGGTGCTGCCGCAGGTGATGCTGCGCAGCGCCGCCAGGTCGCCGTTCTGCACCGCGACGTCGAAATCTGAAATGGTGTCGCGCACCTTGTCCTCCTGCGAGGCGGCCGCTGACGACCCGCGGGTGAGCAGGATGGTGCCCAGGATCGCGACGGCCGCGAGCGCGGCGATCACCAGCACGATCGCGATCACCCAGCCCCAGCTGCGTTTCTTGCCGGGTGGTTTGGGGGCGTCGTCGCGGGCCGGGATCTTCTGCGGCGCAACGTTTTGCGCCGCAAAAGCCTCGGTCTCGGCCGCCCCGCCGGTGTCGAAGACCTCGGTGGCCGGTTCCTGTGGCCGGTTGATGATCTGGGTGGACCCGGCGTCGAAGCCCGACGGTGCGGTGAATCGCCGCTCACCCGCCGCAGGGTCCGACTGCTCACCCGGATCCGCCGGCGCGAACACCTCGGTGGCGGGCTCATCCTGTGAGTGTGTTGCTTCGTCCGGTTGATCCGGGCCAGTGGGGTTCGACATCGGTGCTGCGGTCCTCCTGACGGCTACGGGCGAAGCTTATCCATCCGCGGTGACGGTCGGGTAACTGTGCACGGCACAATGGGGGCCATGACTCGGATGGGCGATCTCCTCGGACCGGAACCTGTACTGCTGCCCGGCGATCCCGAGGCCGAAGCAGAGTTGGCCGCCGCGGAGAGCCCGGCGATCGTCGCTGCCGCGCACCCCTCGGCGTCGGTGGCGTGGGCCCAGCTGGCCGAGGATGCGCTCGCCGAGGACCAGGCGGTGACCGCCTACGCCTACGCCCGCACCGGCTATCACCGCGGGCTCGATCAGTTGCGCCGCAACGGCTGGAAGGGTTTCGGCCCGGTGCCCTACGCCCATGAGCCCAATCGCGGCTTCCTGCGCTGCGTGGCGGCGCTGGCCCGAGCGGCTGACGCGATCGGCGAAGTGCCCGAGTATCAGCGCTGCCTGGACCTGCTCGACGACTGCGATCCGGCAGCGCGCGGTCAACTCGGGCTGGCCTAGACACCCCAGAGCGCGGCGATCGTCTCCGACGACGCCCGCTCGACCGCCAATACCTCCGGCCGCAGCCGGACTGCGGCTTCCCGCTGATCCCGCGGCCCGGCCTCGGCGGCATCGAGCACGTCGAGCATGTCGAGCGTCGTCCGCTGCAGATCCCGTCGCGCGGTGCGCGCTGCGAGGCTGGTCGCGTCGCCCGCCGCCGCGAACGGCTGGGCGAGTGCCAGCGCGGCTCGGGTCGACGCCAGCGCGTCGGCGAGCCGGTGGGTCTCCTGTCGGCCCGCCAGTGCCAGGTACACCGCCAGCCCGATGGCGCAGCCGATCAGCGTGTCGACGCCGCGGGTCAGGAGCAGGTGTCCGACCTGCCCCGGCTCCAGCGGGTGGCTCGCCGTACCGATGGTCAGTGCGGTGGCGGTGATGAACACCGAGGCGAGGAGATAGTTGCGGGCCACCAGCATCTCGATGGCGAAGTTCAGCAGGGCCAGCACTGCGGCCAAGAGCCAGCCCTGCGGGTGGACGAAGACGATCGCCGCGGCCAGTGCCAGCCCGATCCAGGTGCCGAGGAGGCGCTCGGCACCCCGGCGCATCGCATGGCGCAGCGGCGCGCCCTGATGCAGGATCAGCACCGCCGCGGCCATGGCCCAGTAGGCCCGGTCGACACCGAGGCCCACGGCGGCGAATCCGGCGAGCGGCACCCCGATCGCCACGCGGACCAGCACCCGGCGCGTCTGCGAGCCGGTGCGAAGCGCCGCCCGCAGCAGATGCCGGGCGGGCACCGGCGCCGGCGGGGGCTGACCGGCGTCACGATGGGCGATCGTGTCGGGATCGATGTCGAACCGCCCGAGGGCGCGCGCCACGTCCGCGTCGTCGCGGTCGGCGCGGGCGTAGAGGACGTGCACCGCGTGGTTCGTGGCGCGCAGTCGGTGCAGCCGGCGGGTCTCGAAGGCGACGGGCTGTTGGTCGATCAAAGCTGTCCATGCCCGATGCAGCGCGTGCGCCGCCTCATGGCGCGCGGTGTCCTCGCCGGGCCCGCCGACGGCGTCGAGGTAGCCGGCCACCCGATCGGCCGCCGTGCGCACCGCCGCGCGCTCCGGGCGCCGTAACCCCGTCACCGCGCCGATCATCTGGACGGCCCACGCCACCGCACCGCCCGCCAGCACGAGTCCGCCGATCTGCCAGGGGCTCAGCCGGGACGCCGAGACACCGATCCCCGCGGCACAGGCCACGACGAAGACGTACGCTCCGGGCGGCCCGACTCGTAGCGCGCTGCACAGCCATACCGCGATCAGCGCGACGGCGGAGACGGTCAGCACGGCCGCCCACGCGACGTCGGCGGCCCAGGAGCCCGCGGTGACCGCCAGTGCCAGTGCGATCGCCACCACGGCGAGGTGGACGGCGCGGCTGAGGTAGGGCCGGCCCACCCCGAACCGCGATGTGAAGGCGCCGAGCGTGGCGATCAACCCGGCGCCGACGCTGCCGACGGCCGCGCCGACGAGGACGGGGATCGCGGTGCTGACCGCGGCGCGAACGGCGCCGGGCAGCCGTGGCGGGGTTACCGGTTCTGGCTTTCGCACTCGCAGTCGGCGGCCGAATCCGGCGGCTCGACCTGCACGGTCGCGTGGTCGAGCCCGCGCGCAGTGAGTACGGCGCGCGCATCGTCGAGCACCCGTGCCGAGTCACTGCGGCTGGTCAGGTGCGCAGTGACCATGTCCTTGCCGGGGACCAGGGTCCACACGTGTAGATCGTGCACCTCGGTCACGCCCTCCACGGCGCACAGTGCGGCGCGCAGTTCGTCGACGTCGATGTGGCTGGGTGAGCTCTCGGACAGGATGCGCAGCGCGGCGCGGGCCAGCGCGATCGCCCGGGGCAGCACCCACAGTGCCACCAGCACCGCGACCACGACGTCGGCATAGGGCCACTGGGTGGTGACGGTGACGATGCCGGCGATCAGGACGCCGATGCTGCCGACGGTGTCGGCGACGACCTCCATGTAGGCACCTTTGACCGCGAGGCTGTTCTCCGACTGCGAGCGCAGCAGCAGCACCACGGCGGCGTTGGCGAGAAGTCCGGCGAGCGCGACGACGATCATCGGCACGCCGGGCACGTCCGGTGCGCCGCCGAGCCGTTCGAATGCCTCGTAGAGGATGAAACCGGCGACGCCGATCAGCAGCACCGCGTTGGCGACCGCGGTGAACACCTCGGCCCGGTGCCATCCGTAGGTCCGCGACGGCGACGTGCTGCCGCGCCTGGCCAGGAGCACCGCGGTCAGACCCATGAACATCGCGACCAGGTCGGTGAGCATGTGCCCGGCGTCGGCGAGCAGTGCGATCGAGCCGATGGCCAGTGCGGTGCCGAGTTCGACGGCGAAGAACACGGTCAGGATCGCGGCGGCGATCACCATCCGGGATACGCGCGCATCGCCCCCGTGGCTGTGATCGTGTCCCGCACCCATGTCGGCGAATATATGCGCAATGACGCATATATGGCAAGGCTGTCGGAGGGAGCTATCGCAATGCCGACCAGAACCGCGTCAGTTCACCGCCGACGGCCGACAGGTACGCCGGGACGCCGGACAGCTCGAAGAGGGTGTAGACCCCGGAGAAGAACCCCCGGTTGACTCCGGGGGCGAACAGCAACAACACCAGCAGCAGGAAGCCCCACTGTTTGGCTGGTTCGACCGCACGCTGCGTCTGCGGACTCAGATGCGGCTCGAGAGCGCCGTAGCCGTCGAGCCCCGGGATCGGAAGGATGTTCAGCAGGAACGCGGTGATCTGCAGGAACCCCAGGAACGCGACTGCGGCCCAGAACACCGAGTGCGCCGGGTCGTAGAACAGCCGGGTCGCCGTCAGCAGCAGCACCGCGCACACGACGTTGGCCGCCGGGCCGGCGAGGCTGATCAGCGTCCGCTGCCACGCACCCATCCAGCCGGTTCGCAGGTAGACCGCGCCACCAGGCAACCCGATACCGCCGAGTGCGATGAACAGCACCGGCAACCCCAGTGACAACAGCGGATGCGAGTACTTCAGCGGGTTGAGCGTCAGGTAGCCGAGCGCCTCGACGTCGCGGTCGCCGCACCGCCACGCCGAGTACGCATGGCCGAATTCGTGCAGGCACAGCGACACCAGCCAGCCGAAGATCACGAACACGAACACCCCGAGGTAGGCCATCGGGCCGACCTGCGACGTCGACAGCCACGCCACGACTCCGCCGGCGACCGTCACGGCGATCAGGACCAGGAACAGAGGACTCGGCCGCACCGACCGGTGCAGCGGACCCCGGTCGTTCATCCTGATGAGGCCCACGCACCCCAAGCTACCTGCGCCCGACGTGCAACCAGCCCTGCGTGTGGCGATAGAACGTGGAACGCCGCACCGGGCGCGGCCCGGGCACCCCGTCTCGCACCACCTGCGCGCCGGTGGTGCCCAGCTGCGCCGCCCGCCCGGCCACCCAGCGGCGCGGGCGAAACGGGCCGGTCAGCACCGCGGCGCGCAACCCGGGCAGCTGCCCGGTCGGCTCCACACGGACGGCCGCCACCTCGCCGTCGAACAGCACGGTGTCGTCGACGACGGCTTCGCCGTGCACGGTGCGCTGGTTCTCCGGCGGCCGCCACAGCGCCGAGCCGACGACGACGCCACCGGTTTCGTCCCTGATCAACGGAACGCGGGTGGCCGGTGCGTGCAGGGCCCGGCCTGCGCCGAACGCATGGCGAACGTGGGCCACCTCGACGTCGAGACGGTCAGCGCGCAGCAAAGCCTTGAGCGCGGCGGCCAGGTCGGCGTCGCTGCCGACCACGACGACGCGACGCCACGTCGCGATCTCGTCCAGGTCGGTGCGGGGGAGGGCGCGCAGCGGTCGCGGCACCCGTGCGCCGCCCGGACTGAGCACCGCGACTGACGGAGGTGCTGCTCGCGATCGGATAAGGTAGCTCACCGGCTGCACACACTATGCACAGCATTCGAGCGGGAGAGGCGCGGCATGCCGGCAATCGTCCTCATCGGCGCCCAGTGGGGCGACGAGGGCAAAGGTAAGGCCACCGACCTGCTCGGTGGGCGGGTTCAGTGGGTGGTGCGCTACCAGGGCGGCAACAACGCCGGCCACACGGTGGTGCTCCCGACGGGGGAGAACTTCGCGCTTCACCTCATCCCGTCGGGCATTCTCACCCCGGGCGTGACCAACGTGATCGGCAACGGCGTCGTCGTCGATCCGGGCGTGCTGCTGACCGAGCTGCGCGGCCTCGAAGACCGCGGTGTGGACACCGACCGGCTGCTGCTGTCGGCCGACGCGCACCTGCTGATGCCCTACCACGTGGCGATCGACAAGGTCGTGGAACGGTACGCCGGCAGTAAGAAGATCGGCACCACCGGTCGCGGTATCGGTCCCTGCTACCAGGACAAGATCGCCCGGCAGGGCATCCGCGTCGCCGATGTGCTGGACCCGGATCTGCTGGCCGAAAAGATCGAGGGCGCACTGGAATTCAAGAACCAGGTGCTCGTCAAGATCTACAACCGCAAAGCGCTCGACGCGAACGAAGTGGTCGAGAACCTGCTGGCCCAGGCCGAGGGCTTCCGGCATCGCATCGCCGACACCCGGCTCCTGCTCAACACCGCACTCGAGCAGGGCGAGACCGTGCTGCTCGAGGGGTCGCAGGGCACGCTGCTCGACGTCGACCACGGCACGTATCCCTTTGTCACGTCGTCGAATCCGACCTCCGGCGGGGCGGCCGTCGGCTCCGGCATCGGGCCGACCCGCATCACGACGGTGCTGGGCATCCTCAAGGCGTACACGACCCGGGTGGGGTCCGGTCCGTTCCCGACCGAACTGTTCGACGAGCACGGTGAATACCTGGCCAAGACCGGCGGCGAGGTCGGGGTCACCACCGGCCGGCGGCGCCGCTGCGGCTGGTTCGACGCCGTCATCGCCCGGTACGCGACGCGGGTCAACGGCATCACCGACTACTTCCTCACCAAGCTCGATGTGCTCTCCAGCCTGGAGACGGTGCCGATCTGCATCGGCTACACCGTCGACGGCAAGCGGACCGACGAGATGCCGATGACCCAGAGCGACATCGCCCGCGCCGAGCCCATCTACGAAGAACTGCCCGGGTGGTGGGAGGACATCTCCGGCGCGCGGGAGTTCGACGACCTGCCCGCCAAGGCGCGCGACTACGTGCTGCGTCTTGAAGAGCTCGCCGGCGCGCACGTCTCGTGCATCGGCGTCGGGCCCGGCCGTGACCAGACCATCGTGCGCCGCGACGTGCTGGCGTGACCGACCCGACCCCGGGCGGGTTCCCTGATCTGCAACCGATCACCCCGCCGCCCGGGTTCGGCCGCTTCCTGGCGGCCATGCGCCGTGCCCAGGACCTCGCGGTGTCGGCGGCCCCCGATGCGGCGACGTGGGACGAGGCCGCCGACCAGGTGGAGCGGCTGATCGAGGTGCTGGCCCCGTTCGAGGCGGAGGAAGGGGTCGGCCCCGCCAACCGCGCGCCGTCGCTGCCCGGCACGGGAAGCTTGCTGATGCCGCCGTATCGCATCATTTCTTTCACTGACGCGGGCGTCGAACTGCAGGTAGAGTTCAGTCGGTTCTCGGTGGGCGGGAACCATGCCGTTCATGGCGGAGTGTTGCCGTTGCTGTTCGACAGCGTCTTCGGAATGGTGATCCATGCGACCGGACGCCCGATCAGCCGGACCGCGTTCCTGCACGTGGACTACCGCAACGTGACGCCGATCGACACGGTGCTCACCGCGAAGGGCTGGCTTCGCGAGGCCGAAGGCCGTAAGGCCTTCGTCAACGCAGAGCTCCGCGACCCGGACGGCACCCTGCTCGCCGAGGCGAACGGACTGATGATCCGGCTGCTCCCCGGACAGCCGTAGCGCTGCTCTCAGGGGGGCGATGGAGAAGGGCTTTCGCGAGTACCTGCTGATCTGGTGGCGGCAGCCGTTCGACTTCGAATGGACCCGGCGGCACCTGCAGTCCCGGGGTGTGATGCGAATCCACCAGGTGTTCATCGGCTCGTTCTCGCTGCTCTACGGGCTGACCGCGCTGCTGACGGTGGTGTGGGCAGCGCGCGACGGCGGCGCGGTGAACGGCCGGCCGCTGGTGATCGCGATCGCGATCAGCTCGGCGATCCTGGGCGCGATCTGGATCTTCGGCCCGCCGCCGACCGAGCGTCGGTCCCGCGCCTTTGCGATATACGCCGACATCGCGGTGATCGTGGTCATCGCGTGCTATCACGACGCCTTCACCGCGATGCCCGGCCTGGCGCTGCTCGCCGCGAACGGAATCTACGTCGTGGTGCTGCACGGCCCGCGGGCACTCGCCGCGCACCTCGCCTTCACCGTCGCGGCGTTCGCCGCGTGGTACGCCATGGCGCTGGCGCAGGACACGCAGGCCGTCAGTGTCATCACCATCCGTCTTCTGGTCCTGCTGCCGACCGTGGTGGGCGTGCCGGTGATCGTGCAGTCGTATCTGCTTGCTTTGCGGATGGGTGCGCTCGACTCGCTCTACGATCCGCTGACCGGGCTGCTCAATCGCCGGGGGTTGGAGGACGAGGTGACCGGGCTGGTGTCCGAGGACGGCGCGCATCTGGGGGTGCTGGCCGTCGACATCGACAAGTTCAAGGCGATCAACGACGGCCATGGCCACGACGCCGGGGATCAGGTGCTGGTGTCGGTGGCCAAGGGCATCCGCGACGCCGTGGCGGCCGCGGGTGTGCGGTCTCTGATCGCGCGCACCGGCGGGGAGGAGTTCGCGGTGGTGGTCCTGGCCCCTCCCGCCACGGTGCGCTCGGTCGCCGCGCAGCTGCACGACGCGGTGGCCCGTTGCGACGCCGCGGTGGTGCCGACCGTCAGCGTGGGTGTCGCGACCGGGTGGACCACCGACCGGGAGGCGTCGTCGACGGTGCACTCGCTGCTCGAGTTGGCCGACGGCGCGATGTACCGCGCGAAGAGCGTGGGCGGCAACCAGACCGTGGTCGTCGGCGCATGACAGAGCACCCGCCGGGCCAATTGCGCAGCCTCACGACTCCCCGCGCCGCCGCGTTGGCCGGGGTGGTGTTCGCGCTGCTGTTCGCGGTGATACTGGTGGCGCTGCGGCTGCCGGAGCCGACGACGAGCACCCGCCTGCGTATCGCGGTCGTGCTGACGCCGTTCGCGGGCATCGCGTTCCTGTGGTTCATCGGCGTGGTCCGCGACAGCCTGGGTCGCCTGGAGGACCGGTTCTTCACCACCGTGTTCCTCGGTAGCGGTCTGCTGTTCCTGGCGATGGTGTTCGCGGGGACCGCGGTCGAGGCGGGCCTGCTGGCCGGCAGGAAGGCGGGCATCGCGGCCGACCCGGAGGTGGTGGCGTTCGCCCACGGGTTGCTGCTCGCGTTGACCAACACCTACGCGCTGCGGATGGCCGCGGTCTTCATGATGTCGCTGGCCACCATCTGGCTGCGGACCGGCCTGATGGCCCGGTGGCTGGTGGTGACGACGTACCTGGTCGCGCTCAGTGTGCTCGTCGCCGGTGACGTCAGCCCGTGGATGACGTTGACGTTCCCGGCGTGGGTGCTGGTGGTCAGCCTGCTGATGTTCCGTCGTCCCCCGAATCGGCCTGCAACGCCAACGCCGCTGCCGGACAGAGGTTGACGGCCTGTTGCGCACGCTCCTCGGCGTCCCCGCTCACCTCGGCGGTGAGCACCACGACCACGCCGTCGTCGTCCTGGTCGAAGACGTCGGCGGCCACCATCACGCAGTTGCCGGCCTGGATGCAGATCTCCCGGTCCGCGCTGACCCGGCTCACCAGCGCACCCCCAACGACGCCACGCCGTAGATGAAGTGGAAGGACCGGAACGCGATGTCGTCGGTGTCGTCGGCGAGCTGCAACGTCGGGAAGCGGCGCAGCAACGCCGGGAAGGCGATCTGCATCTCCATCCGCGCCAGCGGAGCGCCCAGGCAGTGGTGCACGCCGTGGCCGAAGGCCAAATGGCCGGGCGCTCCTCGGCGGATGTCGAAATGTTCTGACGCAGAGATGAACTGGGGATCGCGGTTGGCGGCAGGCAGCGAGGCGAACACCAGCCGGCCGGCCGGGATGGCCACCCCGGCGAGCTCGACGTCGGTGGTGGTGATGCGAGGGATCGAGGTGTGCACGATCGACAGGTAGCGCAGCAGTTCCTCGATGGCCGGGCCAACCGCGGCGGGATCGTCGCGCACGGCCGCCATCTGGTCGGGATGGCTCAGCAGCGCCACGGTGCCGAGCGCCAGCATGTTCGACGTGGTCTCGTGCCCGGCGAGCAACAGTAGCCCCGCGATACCGATCAGCTCGTCGTCGGTGAGCTCGTCGCCGTGCTCGCGCACCAGCATGCCCAGGATGTCCTCGCCCGGGGCGGCCCGAGCCCGCTCGACGAGCGAGCCCATGTAGGCGCGACCCTCCTGGGCCAACTGCAGGCGTTCGGGAATCGGGATGGACAGGTCGAGTTGGCGTGCGCTGCGGCGCTGGAAGTCGTCGCGATCGGCGTAGGGCACGCCGAGCAGTTCGCAGATCACCAGCGACGGGATCGGCAGCGTGACGTGTTCGACGAGATCGGCCGGGGAGCCGGCGGCTTCGAGTGCGTCGAGCTGCGCGTCGACGATCTCGACGATGCGAGGCGCCAGCCGCTGGATCCGGCGGATCGTGAACTCCGGGGTCAGCATGCGCCGAAGTCGTTGGTGCTCAGGGGGATCGAGGCCGAGCAGGTTGCCGGCACGGTTGCGGGCGGCCTCCTCCTCGTCGACCGGGGGTGCGCCGGCCACGACGAACCCGGGCGGCCTGCCATTCGAGAACCGCGCGTGATCGCTGAGCACCGTCTTGACGTCTTCGTGGCGGGTGACGAGGTAGACGTGCATGCCGAAGGCATTGGTGACGCTGGCGACGCCGACGGACTCGCGGATCTGGCCCAGTACCGGCGTCGGATCGAGCCCGTCGCGGCGCATGTGCAGCGGCGGTTGCCCGGCCGCCGGTTCGGTGCGGGTATCGGCCTGACTCATGTCTCGACGCTACCTGCCCGTTAGCCCAGCTACCTTTCCGCGCGCAGCGCCGGCCACCAGATCTTCGGGCCGATGAGCGTGAACAGCGCCGGGATGACGACGGTGCGTACGACGAACGTGTCCAGCAAAATACCGAGCCCCACGATGATGCCGACCTGCGTCAGCGCGATCAGGGGCAGCACCCCCAGCACGCAGAACACCGCCGCCAGCACGATGCCTGCGCTGGTGATCACCGCTCCCGTCGCCGAGACCGCCCGCACGATGCCGTCGCGGGTGCCGTGCTCTGGGGTTTCCTCCCGGGCCCGGGTCACCAGGAAGATCGTGTAGTCCACGCCGAGTGCGACCAGGAACAGCAGCGCGAACAGCGGCACGCTGTTGTCCAGCGCAGGGAAGCCGAACACGTGAACGCTGGCCCACCCGCCGAGCCCGAGGGCGGCAAGGGCGCTCAGTACGGTCACCGCGACCAGGATCACCGGCGCCAGCGCCGAGCGCAGCAGCACGAACAGCACCACCAGCACGACCGCGAGGATCGCGGGCACGACCAGCATGCGGTCCCGGCCTGCGGCGGCCGCCGCGTCCCGGGCCTTGGCGTCGGAGCCGCCGACCAGGCTCTCGGGATCGGCGCCGTGCACGGCGTCACGCAGTGCGTCGACGGTGCCGAACGCCTCGTCGGAGGCGGGCTCGGCGGCCAGCACGACCGACCACTGAGTCAGGCCCTGCGGGGAGGTGCCTGTCGGGTTGGCGGAGACCACGCCCGGGGTGGCGGTGATCGCCTGCTGTACGTCTGCGGCGCGGTCGGTCGAGGCGATGACGAGGGTCGGATCGGTGAGGCCGCTGGGGAAGTGGTCGGCCAGGGTCTCGAAGCCGCTCACCGATTCGGCTTGCACGCGGAACTGCTCGGTCTGCGACAACCCGATCGGCGTGCTCACCAGCCCGGTGCACAACAGCCCGAGCACCGCGAGCGCGGCGACGGACACCACCGCCGGCCGGCGCGCCACCCCGTCGGCGACGCGATGCCACGCACCACCTTCGGTCAGTGCCGTCGCTCCCATCCGGGGAATGAAGGGCCAGAACAGTTTCCGACCGAAGAGGTCGAGGAACGGTGGCAACACCAACAGGACGAACACCGCGGCGACGACCAGTCCGGCGGCGGCCTGGACGCCGAGGCTGCGGGTGCTGGGGGAGGAGGCGAGCAGCAGGGTCAGCAGTGCCAGCACCACCGTCGCGTTGCTCGCGATGATCGCTGGACCGGCCCGGCGCACCGCCGTGGCGAGCGCGTCGTGGTGGAGGGCGTTGCGGCCGAGTTCTTCCCGGTACCGCGAGATGAGCAGCAGCGCGTAGTTGGTGCCCGCGCCGAACACGAGCACGCTGGTGATCCCGGTCGTCGAGCCGTCCGGGGACATGCCGAGACCTTCGGCGACGGCGGTGCCCAACACGCCGCCGACCCGGTCGGCGAACGCGATCACCAGCAGCGGCACCAGCCACAGCACGGGTGAGCGGTACGTGACGATCAGCAGCAGAGCGACCACGGCCGCGGTGACGGCGAGCAGCGTGATGTTGGCACCGGAGAACGAGTCCGCGATGTCCGCGCCGAACGCGGGACCGCCGGTGACCTCCGCGCGCAGTTGCGGGTCCAGGCCGTCGGAGGCCGCTGCGCGGAGTGTGCTGACTTCGTCGCCGAGCGCGAACCCGGATAGGTCGGCCGGCACGGGGACCACGGCGATCGCGGCCTGTCCGTCCTCGGACACCTGCACGGGAGGCCCGCCGGGACCCGCGTCCGCGGCGGCCAGCATGCGCTCGCGCGCCGCGTCGGCGGCCGCCCGGTCGGCGGGGCTGAGCGGCGCGCCGTCGGTGCGGGTCAGGACCAGCAGCACCGGTGCCTGATCGCCACCGGGGAAGTCCGCGCGCAGCGCGTCGGCGCGGGTCGACTCGGCGTTCGCCGGTACGGGCACCGGCGATTGCTCACCTGCGGAGCCGCCGCTCAGCAAGCCCAGGAGTGCGCCGGACACGGCGATGATCAGCACCGCGATCGTCCACGACAGTCGTCTGCTCATGACGGTCAATATTTCAGATACTTAATCGTTAATCAAGTGAACAAGCGGTAAGGTGTGGGCATGGCCGTAGAGGACCGTGCAGCGTTGGAAGCGCTCATTGCCGCCGATGTGCGTGCGCTCACCGCGCAGTCCGACCAGATCGGTCACGCCTTTGCCGCCCGCCACGGATTGTCGGACAACGACTTTCGCGCCCTGCTGCACGTGATGGTGGCCGAGACCAGCGGTGACCCGCTCGCCGCCGGAGGATTGCGCGCCCGGATGGGCATGTCCGGCGCGGCGATCACCTATCTGGTCGAGCGGATGATCGCCTCCGGGCACGTGCTGCGCGAGCCCGATCCCGGCGACCGGCGCAGGGTCAAGCTTCGGGTGGCCGAGCACGGCCTGGCGGTGGCCGGCGAGTTCTTCGCCCCACTGGCCGAGCATTTGAACCGCGCGCTGACCGACGTGCCCGACGCCGATCTGCAGGCTGCCCACCGGGTGTTCAGCGCCGTCGTCGACGCGATGGGTGCGTTTCGCACCGATCTGCGCGTCACCCCTGAGTGAAGGTTCTGGCAGGCTGGATGCTCGATGAGTGAGACGACTGCTGCCGAGACGACGTCGGTGCTGCTCCTGCGGGGTGGCGAGCACGCGAATGACCTGGCGCTGGCCTTCGAGCGGCTGGGCGCCCGTGTCACGGTGTCCGACGACATGGCCGCGCTGACCGATGCGGACGCGCTCACCGCGCTGATCGACGCGACCCGGCCCCGGATCGTCGTCGCCGACGCCGGCGGGGTGGCCATCGATGCGCTGCTCGCCGCCGCCGACCGCGAGGACGTCGAGGTGCTGCCGACGCCGCGCGCGTTGCGGTTGTCGGTGGACGGGGAGGCGCTGCGCCGGCTGGCCGCCGACGAGCTCGGATTGCCGACGGCGCCGTTCTGGTTCGCCGGTTCGGTGGCCGAGCTCACGGCGGTCGCCCAGCATGCCGGCTACCCGCTGCTGGTCAAGCCGGTGACCGCCGCGCCCGGCGAGGGGGAGTCGGTCGTTCTGCGGTCCGATGACATCGAGCCGGCGTGGCGCAGCGCGGTGGCCGGAGGCCGGCTGAGCCTGCAGCGGGTGCTGGCCGAGACAGTGGTCGAGGTCGACGTCGCGGTGACTCTGCTGACCGTGCGCACCACCGGACCGTCGGGGCCTGCCGTCAGCTTTTGCGAACCGATCGGACACCACCGGGAGTCCGCCGAGACACTGGAATCGTGGCAGCCGCAACACCTCTCGGCCGCCGCTTCGGACGCGGCGAAGTCGATCGCGGCGCGGATCGTCAACTCCCTCGGTGGTCGGGGCGTGTTCGCGGTCGAGCTGCTGGTCCGCGGCGACGAGGTGTATTTCAGCGATGTCACACCTCGGCCGCAGGACAGCGCGCTGGTGACTCTGCGCTCCCAGCGTCTGTCGGCACATGAACTGCATGCCCGGGCGATCCTCGGGCTCCCTGTCGACACCATCATGATCTCCCCGGCGGCGATGGAGATCTCTTCCGACGGGCACGATCCCGACGACACCGCCTGGCGGGCCGCTCTCGGTGAGGCGCTCGCGGTCGCCGAGAGCGACGTGCGGTTGTTCTCGGGGCGGCGCTGGTTGGCCACCGCCACCGCGCCCGATCCGATCGTCGCCCGCGACCGCGCTCGGCGCGTGGCGTCGGCGGTGCGCAGGCTGACGTGACCGAGCCCGAGGAGTCCACCGGCAACTCGGCCGCGCCGTTCCTGGGTGCGCTCGCCATCATTGTCGCCATCGTGATCGCAATCTGGTTGTTCAACGTGTTCTCCGGTGACGAACTCACCGACGAGCAACTCATCGGCCGTGCCGCCGCGGGCCACAACGACGCCCTACAGCGCGACGACTACGCGGACTTCCGCAGCTACACCTGCGCCGCGCAGGTCGGCACCGAGGCGGAGATCCTTGACCGGCAACGAGATTCGAAGGCCGCGCAGGGCGAGAGGTTCCTCGACGGGGTGACCGACGTCGAGATCGATGGAAACCGCGCCACCGCATCGGTCACCTACCACTTCGCCAATGCCCCGGATGCCAAGCAGACGGTCGACATCCCGTTCGCGAAGGAGGACGGGGCGTGGAAGGTCTGTTCGACCGGTCCCAGCTAGCTGTGCGACACTCACGACCGTGAGTTATGCCGGAGACATCTCGCCGGAGGAGGCCTGGAAGCTCCTGAGTGAGAACCCCGATGCCGTGCTGGTCGATTGCCGCACCGATGCCGAATGGCGCTTCGTGGGGGTCCCGGATCTGACGCCGCTGCAGCGCGAGACGGTGTTCATCGAGTGGAACCGCACCGACGGCTCCCGCAACGACGGGTTCGTCGACGATCTGCTGGCCGCCGGTATCACCCCGGGCGAGCGACCGGTCGCGTTTCTGTGCCGGTCCGGCAACCGGTCGATCGGGGCGGCCGAAGCGGCCACCCAGGCGGGCATCGGGCCGTCGTACAACATCCTGGACGGCTTCGAGGGCAACCTGGACGAGCACGGCCATCGCGGTGCCACCGGCTGGAAGGCCGTGGGCCTGCCGTGGAGGCAGTCGTGACCGAATCGGTACGTACGCCTGCCGAACTGCCGGAGGGCGTCAGCCAGGCCACGGTCGGCGTGCGCGGCGGCCTGCTGCGGTCCGGATTCGAGGAGACCGCCGAAGCGCTGTACCTGACGTCGGGCTACGTGTACGAGAGCGCGGCTGATGCGGAGAAGGCGTTCACCGGCGAGATCGACCGGTATGTGTACTCCCGCTACGGCAACCCGACGATCTCGATGTTCGAGGAGCGGC
Organism: Mycobacterium sp. PSTR-4-N; assembly: GCF_022348085.1. Classification (GTDB taxonomy): domain Bacteria; phylum Actinomycetota; class Actinomycetes; order Mycobacteriales; family Mycobacteriaceae; genus Mycobacterium. Next base: position 115,012 of record NZ_JAKRFN010000011.1, read on the forward strand.
TGCGGCTGCTCGAGGGCGCGCCGGCCTGCTTCGCGACGGCCACGGGCATGTCCGCGGTGTTCACCGCGCTGGGCGCGCTGCTGGGTGCCGGTGATCGTCTGGTGGCCGCGCGCAGTCTGTTCGGCTCGTGTTTCGTGGTGTGCAGCGAGATCCTGCCCCGCTGGGGTGTGGAGACGGTCTTCGTCGACGGCGATGATCTGTCGCAGTGGGAGGAGGCGCTGTCGGTGCCCACGCAGGCGGTGTTCTTCGAGACGCCGTCGAACCCGATGCAGTCTCTGGTCGACATCGCCGCGGTGTGCGATCTCGCCCACGCCGCGGGCGCAAAAGTGGTGCTGGACAACGTCTTCGCCACACCCATCCTGCAGCAGGGCTTCCCCCTCGGCGTCGACGTGGTGATCTATTCGGGCACCAAACACATCGACGGGCAGGGCAGAGTCCTCGGCGGCGCGATCCTCGGCAGCACGGACTACATCGACGGTCCGGTGCAGAAGCTGATGCGCCACACGGGACCTGCGTTGAGCCCGTTCAACGCCTGGACGTTGCTCAAAGGCTTGGAGACGCTGGCTCTGCGTGTGCAGCACCAGAATTCGTCGGCGCACCGTATCGCCGAGTTCCTGGAGTCCCACCCGTCGGTGAGTTGGACGAAGTACCCGCTGCTGGAGTCGCATCCGCAGTACGACCTGGCCAAGAGGCAGATGACCGGTGGTGGCACCGTCATCACGTTCGAACTCTCCGGCGGCACGAAGGAACGTGCTTTCGAGGTGCTCGACAAGTTGCGCATCGTCGACATCTCCAACAATCTCGGCGACTCCAAATCGTTGATCACGCATCCGGCGACCACCACCCACCGCGCGATGGGTCCCGAGGGGCGTGCCGCGATCGGCTTGGGCGACGGCGTCGTCCGGATCTCGGTGGGCCTGGAGGGTACCGAGGATCTGATCGCCGACCTCGACCAGGCGTTGGCCTAGGTGTCGCGCCGCTCCGAGCAGAAGAAGGCCCGCCGCAAGAAGCGGCGGGCGGTTCGCGACGAGAGTTGGGTTCCGGCGCGCGTGCTCGAGCAGCTCGAGATCGCCTCTGATCTGGAGGCTTTCGATGAGCAGCTGACCCAGCGCGGCTGGGAGTTCTCCGAGGACATCGACGACGAGGCCGGCGCGGCGTGGTACTGGGTGCCTTCGGAGGCCGAGGTACCCGATGAGGACGAAGTGGTCAACGTGACGGTCGCGCTGCTGACTCCCGACGACGACGGCGAGATCGTGCACGTCGTGTTCGTCGGCACCGCCGACGATTACCAGTTCGGCGTCGAGGAGTTCTTCGCCAACCTCGACGTCATCGAGGCCTACCGATTGGGCGATCCGATACCGGAATTCGCCTGACGGATCGCTGCGGTGACTGCTGCGGGGGCGTCCAGGGGCACGAAAGTGGAGGCGTCCGGCACGTCGATGACCGTCGAGTTCGGGAACAGCGCGGCCAATCGGTGCCCCAGATTCGGTGTGAAGCAACGGTCGTCGGCGCCCCAAACGATGGTGACCGGTTTGGTGAAGCGGTGCAGGCGCGGGGCGACCTCGGTCAGGTCGGTGCGGCCGATCCCGCGGGCCAGCGCGGCGAAGTCACCGGCGATACGACGATCAGTGCGGGCCGGGGTGAGCCACGAGGCGGTCAACTCGGGGTCGAGCCTCCTGGCGAGCAGCCCGAAACCCAACGGAGAGTGCCGCAGCGCGGTGATGCCCATCGGCGCCATCAGCGCGCTGACCGTGATTCTGGTGCGCATCGCGGCGAACACGGCATTGAACGGAAACGGCGGAAACGTGTCGAAGGCATCGCAATTGGTGAGCACGAGGCGGCCGATGCGGTCAGGGTGCGCATCGATGAGGAACTGGCAGATGCCGCCCCCGGTGTCGTTGCCGACCAGGGTCACATCATGCAGATCGAGCTGGGCGATGAACTGGTGCACCATCTCCGCGACACCTTCAGGTGTCAGGGCGGCACGTTCCCGCACCGGGATGCGGTGGGCGCCGAGTGGGAGATTGGGCTGGAGACAACGAAACCCGCGCGCCGCGAGGTCGGCGGCCACGGCGTCCCACAACCGCGAATCGACGAGGGCGCCGTGCACGAACAGCACCGGCGGCAATGTCGAGTCCGCCGGGCCCGGCTCGCGGAACTCGATGGTGGCGGCAGGCAGGTCTACGGACGGCATACCGGATATCCTTTGCGTCGACATTTACGAACACTGAGTACGAAAGTTACGTGCAGACTGTATGGAAGTCAACCCCCGGCCTCGTCGTACCCAGGCGGAGCGCACCGCGGCGACGCGCGCGAAGCTACTCGCTGCATCGCGGAAGCTGTTCGCCGTCAACGGCTTTGCCGACGTGTCTACGCAAGAGATCGTCGCTGCGGCGGGTGTGACCCGCGGCGCGTTGTATCACCAGTTCGCGGACAAAGCCGAGCTGTTCGCGGCGGTGTACGAGGACGTCGAAGCCGAGCTCGTCACCCAGATAGCGACGCGCATCGCCGAGGCGGAGCCGGCTGATCACCTCGCGGCGATGCGTATCGGTGCGCGGCTGTTCCTCGATGTGTGCTCGGCGCCTGCCGTCCAGCGGATCGTGCTGATCGACGCTCCCGCCGTGCTCGGTTGGCAACGCTGGCGTGAGGTGGGTATGCGATATGGCCTCGGCGTGGTGGAGGCGATGCTCGCGCAGGCGGTCGCCGACGGCGTGATTCCGGACCAGCCGGTCCGGCCGACCGCGCACGTGCTGCTGGGCGCACTCGACGAGGCGGCGCTGTTCATCGCGCGCGCCGCGGATCAGGACACGGCGAAGGCCGACATGTATGCAGTCTGCGATCGACTGATCGACGGCATTGCGCGTTAGTTCTTGTCGGCGCCTTCGACGACACCCAGAGCCGACTGGGCACGCTGCTCGTAACCCGCTCGCTTGGTGGTGTCGAACTCGAGAAAGACGTTGTCCAGACCGAGCTTTCGATTCATCCAGCGACGTCCACGAGGTCCGAGCATCTGCGCGGCCTGTGCGGTGAACCGCAGGAACGGCGGCACCGACACGTGCGTCTTCGGCTTGTTGAGCGTCTTGACGATTGCATCCGCGATGTCCTGCGGCTCAGCGGGTTTGATGGACATCTCCTTGGTGCCCGAGATCAGCTCGGTGTTGGTGAACGGCGGCATCACCACCGACACGTGCACACCGTGCGGTGCCACCTCATCGGCCAAGGCGGCGGAGAGGCCGACGACACCGAATTTCGCGCCCACGTAGACGACCTGCCCCGGCACCGGGATGACGCCGGACAGCGATGCGATGTTGATGATGTGTCCGCGACGGCGGGCGATCATGTCGGGCAGGGCCAGCTGACAGCCGGCGATCACGCCGTAGAGATTCACCTCGATCGACGAGCGGATGGACTGCTCGGACTGCTCGAGAAACGGTCCGATCGGCATGACGCCCGCGTTGTTGATCAACACGTCGATGTGGCCGCCGCCGTCGGTGCGGGCCTTGTCCAGGAACGTGGCGAAGGATTCCCGATCCGTGACGTCGAGCGGATAGCCCGAGGCCGGGCCGAGATTCGAGAGCTTGGCGACCGACGACTCCTGGAGGGCGACGTCGCGATCGCCGATCACGACTCGCGCGCCGCGCTTGAGCAGCGCCTCGGCAGTGGCGTAGCCGATGCCCCGCGCGGCACCGGTGATGGCGATCGTCTTCCCGCGGATGTTGTCCATGGCGCCGAACTTTACACGTGTCAAGTTTCGCGGGAAAGGGGGTTGTCCCCAGCCGCCGGGTTATCCCCAGGCTGGGATTTTGGTGCTGCCGGGCCGGTCGGTCCGCCGGTAGATTCGTACATGTGTTCGATTTAGCGCGGGTGGTGGAGGCGGATCTGGTCGAGGTGATGACCAGCTCCGCAGCCGCTGCCGCGCGGGCGGAGGCGATGAAGCTGGCCGCGATCGCCGAACTGTGGCGGCGGCGCCGCCGCCCCGAGCGGGAGCGCTGGGTATGCGCGGACTGGGATGCCGCGGCCGCCGAGGTCGGCGCCGCGCTGGGGATCAGTGCGGGGCGGGCGTCGGTGCAGATGGACCTGGCGGTGGCGATGCGTGACCGCTTCCCCCGACTGGGGGCACTGCTGGCCGACGGGCAGGTCAGCCTCGATGTGGTCAGGGCGGTCGTCTCGCGGACCGCGCTGGTGCTCGACCCGTCGACCCTGCGGCTGCTCGACCACCATTTCGCCGAGGCTGTGGCGGGGTGGGGAGTGTTGTCGCAGAAAAAGCTCGAAGCCGCCATCGACGTGTGGATCCAGACCTACGACCCCGACGCGGTACGTCGGGTGCGTCAGCGCTCACGGGATCGGTCGTTCACCATCGGGGACCGCCACGACAGCTCGGGCATCACCGAGGTGTACGGGCGACTGGCCACCCCCGATGCGGCCCTGCTGGCCACCCGGTTGGCGATGACGATCGCCTCGGTGTGCGACCACGATCCCCGCACCCGGGATCAGAAACGCGCCGATGCGGTCGGCGCGATCGCCGCCGGAGCCACCGCGTTGGCGTGCCGCTGCGGACGCCCCGACTGCGCGGCCGCCCGGATCGATGACGGGCGCGCCTCGTCCATCACGGTCACCGTGATCGCCGACCAAGCTTCCCTCGACGCTCAACCCGACCCGGAGCTGCATGGCGAAGCACCCCCACCCACCTCCACGCCACGAAACACCACACCCGCCGAGGCCGCCGAACCTACCCAACCGACCAAGCCCATCACCACACAGCCGCGTCGGGCGGCGCTGATCGTGGGCCCCGGGGGTGGGATCGTGCCCGCGCCGCTGCTGGCCGACCTGATCGCCCACGGCGCCACGGTCCGCGTCGTCGGCGACCCCGACGGCCTGGCCACCGCGGGCTACCGCCCGTCGACGGCGCTGGACCGGTTCGTGCGCACCCGCGATCTGACATGCCGCTTCCCCGGCTGCGACCGCCTCGCCACCCACGCCGACATCGACCACACCGTGCCCTACCCCGCCGGGGCGACCCATCCGGCCAACACCAAATGCTTGTGCCGCCACCATCATCTGCTGAAAACGTTCTGGGACGGCTGGACCGAACAACAAACCCCCGACGGGCGCCTACACCTGATCAGCCCCACCGGCCACACCTACACCACCACCCCGCTATCAGCGCTGCTGTTCCCGTCCTGGAACACCCGCACCGAACCCCCACCAACCCCCACGAACACCACGCAGCGACCCACCCCGGGCCGCCACCTCAAGATGCCCACCCGCCACCGCAGCCGCACCCAAAACCACACCGCCTACATCCGAAGAGAACGCGCACTCAACCACCGCGAACGCACCCGAGAACACACCGAAACCACCCCACCACAACACAACTGGAGCACCTACTCCACCCCACCCACCGGCGCCGACCCCCCACCGTTTTGACCACAAGGCTCGTACAGGTCGTGGTGCCGCCACCACTGATACGGCGGCGACTGCGGGTATCCCGGCGGGGAGTCCTCCCACGTCTCCTGCCGTCCCAGTGCGGTGATGTCGAGGAGGTTCCACGTGCTCACGAACGCTTCGTCCCCGCGGTTGTCGACGAAGTACGTGCGGAACACCTCGTCGGTGTCCGGGTGCCGGATGAACGCGTTCGTGCCGTGCCATTCGTCGACGTCGAAATCCACATCGAAGACGCCGTCCTCGGCCTCGATCATGGTGAACCACGGCATGTTCCAGCCCATCCGGTCCTTGACCCCCGCGATGTCGGCCTGCGTGCCACGCGACACGTACACGAGCGTCGTGTCGCGTGCGTGCAGATGCGACAGGTCCGGCACGTGGTCGGCCATCAGCGAACAGCCCACGCAGCCGCGCTCGGGCCATCCGTTGACGCTGGGATCCATGAACGCCCGATACACGATCAACTGGCGCCTGCCCGCGAACAGGTCCCGGAGCGTGACCGGCCCGTCGGGGCCCGAGAACCAATACTCCTTGTCTACCGGAGTCCACGGCATCCGCCTGCGCATCGCGGCCAAGTCGTCGCGCTCCCGGGTGAACGCCTTCTCTCGAATCAGCATCTCCGCCAACGCCTTATGCCACTCCGCTGCCGACACGACCCGAGGCTCCATCGCCACTCCATCCCGAAACGTTCAACACTCTAGTTGAATGTCAGCACACCATCACCCGTCGCTATAGTCAACAATGTGGTTGAAGATCTTCTCGATCGCGCCTACGCCGCACTCGCCGATCCGACACGGCGGCAGCTCCTCGAGGCCCTGCGACACGGCGACGCGCGCATCACCGACCTGGCCGCGCCGCTTCCGATGAGCTTCGCCGGGGTGTCCCGGCACGTCGCCGTCCTCGAGTCCGCCGGGCTCGTCCGCCGGGAGATCCGCGGCCGCGAACACTGGCTCTCGCTGGATTCCGACGGACTCTCGCCGGCCCGGCAGTGGATCGACGAGCAGGCCGAGTTCTGGTCCGCCCGCGCCGACGCGCTCTCCGAGCGGCTCCGCGCGAAAGCCAAGACCCGATGACCGGACCCGTCGTGCGGGTGCGCCGCGTGATGCCCGCTGTCCCCGAGGACGTCTTCGACGAATGGCTCGACCCCGACGCCCTGATGGCTTGGATGTGTCCCCGGCCGACCCACTGCGTCGCCGTCACCGTCGACCCTCGCGTCGGCGGACGCGTGCGCTTCGACATCGACGACGGGGGCCACTCGGTCCTGATCTGCGGGCAGTTCCTCGTCGTCGACCGACCCCGCCACCTCAGATTCACGTGGAGCCACTCGGGCTGGGCCGATCCGACGGCCGCCAGCGTCGTCGACGTCACCTTCGAGCCCCACGGTGCCCACGACACCCTGATGTCGATCGAGCACACCTTGCTTCCCGCCGAAGGGTTCGACGACCACGACCACGGCTGGGCCGTCACCGCGGACCAGCTGCAGTCGCGGGTGAACCGACGGTTGCGCTTCGTCCCCGTCAATCAGGACGATCCGCTGGCCACGCCGCTGATCGACGAACTGGCCGTCGAGTACGCCGACCGCTACGGCGGCCAGCGCGATCGTGTCCACGCCTGGCTGCGCAGCTATCCGCACGCCGAGTTCGAGCCACCGTCGGGCGGCCTGCTGATCGGGCTGCTCGACGGACGTCCCGTGACCGGCGGTGCGTTCCGCCGTTTCGACGACGCCACCGCCGAGCTCAAACGGATCTGGACCGACAGTCGCCATCGCCGACGCGGCCATGCCAAAACGCTGATGGCCCAGCTCGAATCGGCCATCGCGGCGCGCGGTTACACCCGCGTGTACCTCACCACCGGGGACCGCCAACCCGAGGCGGAAGCGCTGTATCACTCGATGGGGTACACCCGGCTGGACGAGCCACTGCCCTATGACGGTGAGTCGTACGCGGTGGCCTTTCTCAAAGATCTCTCCTAGGAGCGCCCTATAGGCTTGCCGATGTGTCGCAGGCGACCGTGGGCTGGTTGATGCTGGCCGCTGCTGCGCTGACGTTCGTCTTCGGCGGGCTCTCCCGAGTCTTCGTCGGGCGTCGTCGGCACTCCGCGGGTGTCCAGCGGATGGTTCACGTGTTCCGCCGCACCGGCATCGCCCGGGTGCTGTTCGGCCGCTTCGACGACGACGTGCTCAACGACGACGAGCTCGACACGATGATCCTGATGCCCGCGATCGTCCTCGCCTGCGGCCTGGCTCTGACCGCCATCTTCCTGTTGGGCTACGACACCCTGGCTTGAGCAGCCCGCGCCGCCTCTGCGATGGGACCCCGCCACACCGGGCCGTGACCGGGCAGCAGCACCTCCGACTGCACTCCCGACAGCACGTCGAGGCTGCGCCGGCACGCCTGCTCGTCGTGGTTGAACAGCGACGGCAGCAGCTGCGGACCGGGGCGCGGTGCCACCGGATGATCGGTCACCAACGCGTCGCCGCTGACAAGCACGCCATCCACCAGATACGAGCAGTGCCCGCCCGTGTGTCCGGGCGTCGCGATCACCTGCGGCGTTCCCGGCAGCCCGGCCGCCACCTCCTCGGTGAGCGGTTGCGCCGTCGGAATGCCCTCGTGGGTCAAGCCGCCGTTGCGCACGAGCGCCAACGACCAGAGCAGGTACGCCGGACGCCAGGCCCGGGCGAGGACATCCCGTGGCGACGCCTGCTCGAGGTACTCGCGCCGGACGTGCCCCACCTCCGGGCCGTCGCAGAACACCGGCGTGCCGTGCTCGCGGGCGAACCAGATCGCAGAGCCGAGGTGATCGACATGGGCGTGCGTCAGCAGGATCGCCCGCACATCGGACGGCCCGAAACCGAGTCCGGCCAACGACCTCAGGACGTCGTCGCGGTCGCCCGGATAGCCCGCGTCGATCAGGATCACCCCACCGTCGCCGGCCACCAGCGTCCAGTTCACGAGATCGGTTTGGGCGAAGTGCACGCGGTCGGTGACGGCCGCGACAGCCAGGGTCATGTCGCGAGTGTAGAAACATAGGTATGGCTGAACTGAAACTGGGCTACAAGGCGTCGGCGGAGCAGTTCGCGCCCCGCGAACTCGTCGAACTCGCGGTGCTGGCCGAGGAACACGGCATGGACAGCGCCACCGTCAGCGACCACTTTCAGCCGTGGCGCCACGAAGGCGGGCACGCCCCGTTCTCGCTGGCCTGGATGACGGCCGTCGGTGAGCGGACGAAGCGGCTGGTGCTCGGCACGTCGGTGCTCACCCCGACATTCCGCTACAACCCCGCCGTCATCGCGCAGGCTTTCGCGACGATGGGCTGCCTGTACCCCGATCGGATCTTCCTCGGCGTCGGCACCGGCGAGGCCCTCAACGAGATCGCCACCGGCTACGAGGGCGAATGGCCGGAGTTCAAGGAGCGCTATGCGCGGCTGCGCGAGTCGGTCCGCCTGATGCGGGAACTGTGGCTCGGCGATCGGGTGGATTTCGACGGCGAGTACTACAAGACCAAGGGCGCCTCGATCTACGACGTCCCCGAGGGCGGCATCCCGATCTACATCGCCGCGGGCGGACCGCAGGTGGCCAAGTACGCGGGCCGCGCCGGTGACGGCTTCATCTGCACCTCGGGCAAGGGCGAGGAGCTCTACAAGGAGAAGCTGATCCCCGCGATGCGCGAAGGTGCCGAGGCCGCGGACAAGAACCCCGAGGACGTCGACCGCATGATCGAGATCAAGATCTCCTACGACACAGATCCCGAACTGGCGCTGGAGAACACCCGCTTCTGGGCGCCGCTGTCGCTGACCGCGGAGCAGAAGCACTCCATCGACGATCCGATGGAGATGGAGAAGGCGGCCGACGAGCTGCCGATCGAGCAGGTCGCCAAGCGCTGGATCGTCGCCTCCGACCCGGACGAGGCCGTCGAGAAGGTCAAAGACTACGTGGACTGGGGCCTCAACCATCTGGTGTTCCACGCTCCCGGACACGACCAGAAGCGTTTCCTGGAACTGTTCCAGCGCGATCTCGAACCGCGGTTGCGCCGCCTGGGATGATCCGCGTCCTCGCGGCGGTGTTCGGCCTGCTGGGCCTCGCCGTCGCCGCGGCCGGCATGGCCGCCCGTTACCTTCCGCTGCCCAATCAACCGCTGTTGATCGTCGCGGCGGCGTCGCCCTACCTTTTGCTCGCGGCGCCTGTCTCTGCCCTGCTGTTGCTGGTCGGCCGGCGATGGGTGCTGGTCATCCTGGCCGTCGCGGTGACCGCCGCGGCCGCGGTTCTGGTGTACGTACCGCGGTATCGGCCTGCCACCCCGCCGGTGCAGCAGGGCGTCGATGTCCGCGTACTCACCACCAATCTGGCGATGGGGCAGGCGGATCCGCGTGCGTTCGTCGCCCTGGCCGGTGAACGCGCCGACATCGTGACGGTGCAGGAGATGACGCCGCAGGCGGCCGCCGGGCTGTCCACCGCAGGTATGGACACCGTGTTCCCCTACCGGGTGATCGTGCCCGCCGAGCTGGCCTCCGGCATCGGGATCTGGAGTCGCTACCCGATCGTCGACTCCGGGCGGATCGACGGGTACTCGCTGCCGATGATCGGCACCCGCGTGCGCATCCCCGGCGTGACCGTCGACGCGACCGTGCTGTCGGTGCACCTGGCTGCGCCGTGGCCGCAGGACATCAGCCACTGGCGCGGCGATATCACCCGGCTGCCCGCCACAATGGCGGAGATCGGCCGCACGGCCGGGGCAGGCGCGGTGATCGTCGGCGGCGACTTCAACGCCACCGCGGACATGGCGCCGTTCCGGGCGTTGCTCACCGGCGGATACGCCAACGCGGTCGCCGGGAGTGGCCTGCTTCGGACGTATCCGCAGAATCGTTTCTTCCCACCGCTTCTCGGCATCGACCACATCCTGACGAAGAACGCCGACGCGACGGCGGTGTCGACGGTGGACGTGGCGGGCAGCGATCACCTCGGGCTGGTGGCCACTGTGAGCGTGCCGGTCGACATGACGTCGAGCTGAGCGGGCGGCACCGGGCGGCCCGTGGTCCGGTACACCCGGAACATCTCGTCGGAGGTGGGGCCGTCGGTGGTGTACCCGAGCGCCGCGATGCCGGCGCCGTCATCCCAGAGCGACGGGTAGCGGCGGTTCAGCGCATCGGGGACGTTGCGCTTCGGGTTGGTGGCGACGATGTACCGAATCCCGAAGTCCCACGGTCGATTCAGTGCGGCGACGAAATCGTAGTCACTGGTGATCACGAACTGCTTCGGATGCTCGGAGGACAGCCAGATGCCCCAGGTGAGGAACGTGTCCATCAACACCGAGCCCTCCGGCAGGTCCTTGTCGTCGAACCACTGCGCCAGGCGCCGCTCGCTGAGGAGCCGACGCCGAGCAGGGTCCTCGCTCGGCGGGTGGGTCTCGGGATCGATCAGCGATGCGAAGCCCGCTTCCAGCTGACCGTAGGCGATGTCCTGATCCACGATCAACGGCGTGGTCACCGGTATGGCCACCACCACCGAGGCGGCCACCAGCGCGGCGGCCGCCGCCCGCACAGCGGTTCGCTTCTGCCAGCACGCCAGTCCGACGCAGATCACCAGCGGGATGGCCAGCAGGTAGAAACGGAACCAGCCGAACGTCATCGACTCGTGCTGTGCCACAGCTGCAAACGTGAGCGTGGCACCGAACACGACGACCGGCACCAACGGTGCCGTCCGCCGACATGCCACGGCGACGACCACGGCCACCGCGACGGCAACCCCGACCAGCGGCTGCATGCCGAACAGCCGGGAGGCCACCACCGACCACTGCGCTCCCGCGTCGACGGTGCCGCGGGCGAGCCGGCCCGCGACCTGACTGGCATTGCCGTACTGCGAGGACATCGTGGCGAAGAACTCGTCGTTGATGATCCAGCCCGTGACCGCCCACACGAAAAACGCTGTCACGACCGGGAAGGCGACGATCACGACGTCGGTCACCGTGGCCGACCACCGCGTCTCACGCGCGGATCGCCGCCACGTCAGCACCGCGACCATCGCGACGGCCGCAGCGGCCGCCGGGATCACCTCGTAGCGCGCGAGATACCCGACTCCCAATGCCATTCCGGCCCATCCGAGATCGCCCACCCACCGGGTGGTGTACCAGCGCATCAGGTAGCGAACGCACCACAGCAGACAGAACATCTGCGCCGCCTCGCTCAACCCCGACGCGCCGTAGATGACGATCACCGGATGCAGCGCGAATCCCGCGGTGGCCACGCGCCGCAGGAGCGTGGACGCCCCGACGTCGAATGCGATTCGCCGGATCATCAGTGCCGCACCCGACATGAACAGCGCGCTCTGGAGCACGCCGGCCAGACCTGCATGCTTCAGCGCGGACAACCCGGGCCACTGGCTGAGCCACACGAGCGGGAGTTCCACCAGGCTGGGCAGGGGGTTCCACACGAAGCCGATCGCCGACAGGTGGGGATGCCGGGATTGCAGCGCGAAGCCGGCGTTGGCCACTCGGTTCGGTGCGTCGGGCTCGAAGATGTTGTACCGCAACACCAGGATGGATCCGACGACGGTGTAGAGAAGGCAGAGCGCGCCGAAGAGCGCGACGCCGGGCCACCGGCGCGACGGGGTCACGCGCGGCGGCGGATCAGCACTGTCGCCCCGGCGGCCACCGCAGCGGCACCGACGGCGGCGATGCTCGCCCAGGCCCACCAGTGCCATCCGGCGCCCGGCGCGGGTTGGTGAGGCATGGCATCCCCTTCGTTCACCGAGAGTGTCACCGTCTCGCCGGCGATCCCGGTGGCGACCACGTCGCCGGCCAGTGATCCCCACCGGTCCGGCAGACCGCGCACATGATCGAGCGTGGCGTCGACCAGCGTCCAGTCACCCGTGCCGGTGACGGCGACCACCGCTCGGCCGCTGTCGGTGAACGCCTGGACCATGCCCAGTGGCGCGTGCAGATCCACCAGTGTGGCGGCCGCCGATGACTCGGCGCCGCCGACGTCGACAGTCTCGGCCATGCCAGGCAGCAGCGGCGGATGTAGACCGGCGTCGGCCAGCTCGCGTCCGCCGCTCACCACGAGCGCGCTCGACCCCGACGCTGCCGCGTCGGACAGGTGAGCCACTCTGGGCCGCAACGTGATCTGTGTCTGCTGAGCGATCAGGTTCAGCGCGGCGGCGGCATAGCGCAGGTGCTCCGGGCTGTCGATCGCGACCTCGAAGTCCGGTGTGAACGCCATCGGCAGGGCGGCGAAGCCACCGCGATTGCCCGCGCCCGGCCGGACCGTCACGGTGGACTGAGGATCGATCGAGAACGTGACGCGATCGCTCAGCGGCGGGCAGTCCTGGCGGGGAATGTAGCGCAGTTCCATGGCCAGACCCACATTGGAGGCGATCGATTCGGCCGGGATCTCACCGGTGATGTCGAGGGTGCCGGAGCCGTCGAGGCTGTGCGTGGCCAGGACGGTCTCTCCCGAACGCACCAGCACGGATCCCTCCCCGCCGACGACCGGGGTGTAGTGCGCTTTCAGGTGCACCGTGGCGCCGTTGATCGCGCCGACGCCGAACGCGGCGGCGTCGAAACCGGTGTAGAGGGTGGTGGTTCCGGCCACTGAGGTCTGTGCGGAAATGCCCAACTGGCCGAACGTCTTCATGGTCGTGGACACATCGGTGGGTTCCCGACTCGACACGAGCGTCGCCGAGTTCCCCTGCGCCAGGCCGATTCGACGGTCGGTGAACAGGCTGACCTGCGTGGCGAGCTGCTCACCGGTGCCCGTGATCGCGAGGACGGCTGCCGGTGTGCCCGGGTTCTCCACCGTGACGGCGGGACGGCCGCCGTCACGGATGTCGATCACCCGGGTGGTGCCCGACAGGGACTGCAGCGAGACGACACCGGGCTCTTCGCCGGTTGTCACGTCGATGCGGACCGGCATCGGCCGGTAGAGCCGGGTGAGCTTGGCGACAAGGTCGAGCGCGGCCTGGGCGACGGCGGGGGAGGGGGTGCGGTCGACGCGGATCACCACGTGATCGAGGTAGCCCGGCAGGAAGCCGGCGACGGTGGTGGGATCCGGAGCGGGCCCGGAGAACGTCGTGGCCAAGCGGCTCAACGTTATCGCGGGCGGTTGCGTGCACGCTGTCGCGACGGGTCCGGCGTCGCGGACGACGAAGCTCAGCCTCGCCCGCCCGTCGACCACCTGCGCGGCCGAGGTGTCGATCGTGAACGGAACACTGATGGCGCCCGCCGGCAGGGCGATGGTACCGAGGACCACTCCGCGGCCGTCGAGCACGTCGACGCGCCCGTCGGTGACGTTGACGATGGAGCCCACCTCGCCGGTGAGGACGCTCGGAACCACCCCGGCGGGCACCGGAACCGACGTGTCGGCGGGAACATTCGCGCCGACGATGTCCATCCGGTCGGAGAGTCCGAGCTGTGCCCAGCCGATGGCCGGGGTCACCGACGGTCCGGCCACGGCCTCGACGTACGGGTCGGCCCAGGCGGGTGCGAGGGCCGGCGTGACGCCGGGCAGCACGGCGATGGCGGCCGTCACCGCCAGGGCAGTGGCGAGGCGGGCGAGCTGTCGAGGGAGCTCGAGCATCATCGGGGGGAGCCTTCCGTGGGGATGGAATGGGGATTGCTCAGTCCGTGCACCGTCTTCTCCCAGAAGGACGGCCGAAACACCAACTGGTAGATCGCTTTCAGCGCTGCGATCGACTGCAGCACCCAGTAGAGCGGGGTCAGCAGCGCGGCCCAGGTGAGGTGCGGTTTGCCGAGCGCCCGCGTGACGATCACCCCGGAGTAGACCGACAGCGGAGAGCCGACGAGGAACAGCGTCAGGCACACGTAGTAGGTGACCGGTGGGAACAGCACCTCGATGAACGGGGGGCGGCCCAGCACCCAGACCAGCAGCGCGAACCAGAAGACGATGTTCACCGCGCTCGTGAGCGGGACGCCTCCGGTCATGTTGATCAGGCGCAGGGTGGCCTTGGTGCCGATCGTGCGGTGCAGTCCGATGGGGTCACGCAACGCCACGAGCATCGTCTGCAGGTAGCCCTTGTACCAGCGGGACCGTTGCCGGATCCAGTTCACGACATCGGAGTTGGCCTCTTCCAACGTGATCGAATCCAGGATCAGTGTGCGGTAGCCATGCCGCGCCAGCCGCACGCCGAGGTCGGCGTCCTCGGTCACGTTGAACTCGTCCCAGCCACCGATCTCCCGCCAGACCGAGGCGCGCATGTGGTTCGACGTCCCACCTAGAGGCACCACGCAGCGAGCCTGCTCGACCGCGGGCAACACCACGCCGAACCACTGGTCGTATTCGAGCGAGAAGAACCGGGTGAGCAGATTCTGTCGTTCGTTGAAGTAGCCCAGCCGCGCCTGCAGGCATCCGATGTCGTTCGGCAGACTCCGGAAAGCTGCTGCTGCGCGACGCAATTGCAGCGGATCGGGGATGTCTTCCGCGTCGTAGATGGTGAGCAGTTCTCCGCGCAGATCCGGCAGGGACATGCCGTAGTTGCAGGCTTTGGGTTTGGTCTTGGGCAGGCTGTGCGGAACGATCACCACCCGCACCGAGGTCAGATCCGCATCCAGAAGTGCGGTTTGCGTTGCGATGTCGTCTTCCTCGACCAGCAGCAGGATCTCGAGCCGGTCGGCCGGATAGTCGAGCTTGCCGACACCGTTGATCAGGTTGGTCACGATCGAGGGTTCGTCGTAGACCGGCAGCAGCACGGTGTAGACGGGCAGGTCCTCGTCCGGGATCGCCAGCGCCTCGGCGGCGTCGATGCGGATCAGAGCCGACGCGTGAAGTCCCCTGAGCAGAAGGATGTTTCGATCCAGGCTGGACATCAGGTACAGCAGTGCCACCAGTCCGGTCACCGCCGGCAGGATGACGTGCGGCCAGCAGAGCATCGCGGCCACGACGGGTACGGTCGCCAGACCGGCGCGTACCAGGGTGCGGCGGCCGAGCAGCGTGCGGGCGGACAGGTGCGCCGCCAGCATGGTTTCCACAGGGTGATCAGACATGGGCCGCTGCGGTCACCTGGTCGATGACGGCGCGGGCTCGCATCTGTACCAGCTCGTCGATTCCGCCGCTGTCGTCGGGCTGTTGGCGCGCGAGCCACAGCAGCGGGCGCACCGAGGTGTCGGGCAGGGACAGGGGAGCGGGAGCCGGGGGCGGGATCGTCCCGCTCAACGACTGACTGACGATCACGGTGATCCGTTGGTGCAACGTCCCGCTGGTCCAGGTCCACGTCACCGCGTACCAGGGGGCGTCGACGCCGGTGGTGACGGCATCGGCGTTGCTGTGCAGGATCTGTGCCCCGTCGGGCAGGGGATGTGTTGCGGGGCGGTAATCCAGGGGGCGGGCCGACGGATACCAGACCGCGTCGGCCACGTCGTGCAGCGTGGCGGTGTCGGGTGTGCTCATCACGTCGACGGCGGCGGCGGGCAGCCCGTCCACCGGGAGCATCGAGTAGCGCCGCAGCGTGCTGCCGGGACCCAGGTAGCGGGTGATGAAGCCGAAGTCGCGTGGCGATCCCCAGGCGGTGTGCTCGATCCAGTCGGGGTCGACCGTCGAACCGGCCGCACGTGCCGGCGTGGTCGGCACCGCGAGCAGCGGCAGCAGCGCGGCCAGCAGCGCCAGGATCGCCATGGTCCGGGCAGACCGCGCAGGAAGCGGAAACTCGACGGTGGCGATCCGCTGGGTGCGCCGGAGCGCCAGGATGGCCAGGGCCGGTGCGACGCCGGTGACCAGAACGGTGGCGGCGATCAGATGGCTGTGCGGCGTCACCCCCGCGATCACCACGCCGAGGCACAGGCAGGTCAGCATGCCGAGCGTCCGCCGCCGCCACGGTGTCCCCGGGGTCCCGATCGCCACCGCTACGGCGCCGATCCCCGCGGACACGATGACCGCTGCGTGATCGCTGCCGCCGAACTCCGCGGTGAGCAGGAGGAACGGCAGCGGGGTGGCAGTGGCCAGCGCGAACACCCACACGGCCCACATCCGCACCACGTGCCGCACCCCGAACAGCACCGTCAGCACACACACCGACCAGATCACGCCAGTGAGCGCGGGCAGTCGCCACAGCCCGGCCAGGGTGGGCAGCCGCTCGGCGAGGACCGCGATCCCTGCAACGCCGGCGACGCCGAGGAGGACTGCGATGATCCAGTCCGACTCGGCGTCGCCGACGCCGCAGGGCGGGGTCCGGTAGCCGTACGCGAGCACGGCGAGCAGCACGGGGACGACCAGCAGATACGCACAGCGCGATTCGTGGGGGAGATCCCGGAATGCGCCCAGGTAGAGAGGCGCCCAACCCGGCGCAGCGAGTGCGGTGGCGGCGAACATGCGGACCGCGAACGGGCTCAACCGAATGGCCCCGGTGACGATCTCACCCGTGCCGGGCAGCGCTGCCGGAACCGCCGTGCCGGGCAGATCCAGAACGGACATGGGACCCCCTGATGACGAGCTCTGTCGGAAAAACGTCGACACGTGCGATTTCAGCGATGTATCTCAAAAAGCTAATTAACGCGGCTGTCAGCACGTTGTACGCAGTGAACCATGTTCAGCAAACTCAGACAACTTACTGTCGAGTAAATTCGATCCTCACGGTTCCGTAATGCGTGGCGCTGGCCATCGTGGGCCGCATCGGGCAGGCTTTCGATGTGCCTGACGCCTCTGCGACCGCCACCGCGATCTACGTCGCCTCGCCCGAAGGGGACACCGGAAAATCGACCATCGCGCTGGGCGTCCTGCACCGGCTCGCCGCGACCGTCGCCCGCGTCGGGGTCTTCCGGCCGATCACTCGCATCAGCGAGGGCCGCGACTACATCCTCGAGCTGCTGCTGACCCACACCACGGCCGAGCTGCCCTACGAGGAATGTGTCGGGGTCAGCTACGAGCAGCTGCACGACGACCCCGACGGCGCGCTGGCCGACATTGTCGACCGGTTCCACCACGTCGCCGACAACTGTGACGCGGTGCTGATCGTCGGCAGTGACTACACCGACGTCGCCACCCCCAGCGAGCTCTCGACCAACGCGCGCATCGCCGCCAACCTCGGCGCCCCGGTCGTGCTGGCCGTCAAAGGGCTCGGTCGCACCCCCGAACAAATCGCCCAGGTCGCCGAGCTGTGCATCGACGAGATCGCCGCGCAGCACGCGCACACCGCCGCCGTGGTGGTCAACCGGTGCGATCCCGCCCAGCTCGGCGCGGTCGCCGACGCACTCGCCGCCCTCGACCCGCCGAGCTATGTGCTGCCCGAGGAGCCGCTGCTGGTGGCCCCCTCGGTGGCCGAATTGCAAACTGCCGTCGAGGGTTCCGTGGTCAAGGGCGACCGCGCGCTGCTGGTGCGGGAGGCGGAGGACGTGCTGGTCGCGGGAATGACCGCCGAGCACGTCCTGGAACGGCTGACCGAAGGCGTCGCGGTGATCACCCCCGGTGATCGCTCCGACGTGGTGCTGGCTGTCCTCAGCGCCCATGCCGCCGAGGGGTTTCCGTCGTTGTCGTGCGTGATCCTCAACGGCGGGCTGCCACTGCACCCAGCCATCGATGCGTTGGTCAGCGGGCTCGGGCTGCGGGTGCCGATCCTGCAGACACGGTTCGGCACCTTCGAGACCGCGAGCCGGGTCGCGGCGACCCGCGGTCGCGTGACCACGGAATCGCCTCGCAAGGTCGACACGGCGCTGGCCCTGATGGACACCTACGTCGACACCGCAGACCTGTTGTCCCGCTTGACCATCCAGATACCGTCGGTGATCACCCCGCAGATGTTCACCCACCAGCTGCTCGAGAAGGCGCGCAGCGACCGGCGCCGTATCGTGCTCCCGGAAGGAGACGACGACCGCATCCTGCAGGCGGCCGGGCGGCTGCTCAAACGCAACGTCGCGGACCTGACGATCCTCGGCGAGGAGCAGCAGGTGCGCGCCCGGGCGGCCGAGCTGGGCGTGGACCTCGGCGCCGCCGACATCCTCGATCCGCAGCGCAGTGAGCTGTGCGACCGGTTCGCCGAACAGTACGCCGAGATGCGCAAGCACAAGGGGGTCACCGTCGAGCAGGCCCGCGAAACCATGCACGACGTCTCCTATTTCGGCACCATGCTGGTGCACAACGACATGGTCGACGGCATGGTGTCCGGCGCCCGGCACACGACAGCGCACACGGTGCGGCCGGCGTTCGAGATCATCAAGACGCTGCCGGACACCTCCACGGTGTCGAGCATCTTCTTCATGTGCCTGGCCGACCAGGTGCTCGCCTACGGCGACTGCGCGATCGTGCCCGATCCCACCGACGAGCAGCTCGCCGACATCGCGCTGTCCTCGGCGCGCACCGCCGCCCAGTTCGGGATCGAGCCGCGGGTGGCGATGCTGTCCTACTCCACCGGCACCTCCGGCAGCGGAGTGGACGTCGAGAAAGTCAGGAAGGCAACGGAATTGGTCCGAGCGCGGGACCCCGAGCTACTCGTGGAAGGGCCGATCCAGTACGACGCGGCGGTCGAGCCGTCGGTCGCGGCCACCAAGATGCCCGACTCGCCGGTCGCCGGGCGCGCGACCGTGCTGATCTTCCCGGATCTCAACACCGGAAACAACACCTACAAGGCGGTACAGCGCAGCGCCGGTGCGATCGCGATCGGTCCGGTGCTGCAGGGGTTGAACAAGCCCGTCAACGACCTGTCCCGCGGTGCGCTCGTCGCGGACATCGTCAACACGGTCGCGATCACAGCGATCCAGGCGCAGGGGCGCAGCTGATGACTGATACCGTCCTGGTCCTCAATTCCGGCTCGTCCTCGCTGAAATACTCGGTGGTGCAGCCGGATTCCGGATCGACGGTCGCCGACGGAATCGTCGAGCGCATCGGCGACGACCCGAAGGTGCCCGATCACCGCGCCGCGCTCGACGTGGTTCACGAGGCGCTCTCCGGTGACGGTCGCAAGCTCGACGAGCTCGGCCTGGTGGCGGTGGGTCACCGGGTCGTGCACGGCGGGCCCGACCTGTACCGGCCGACCGTCATCGACGACGACACCATCGAACAGTTGGAACGCCTTTCGCCTCTCGCACCCCTGCACAACCCGCCCGCCCTCCTCGGTATCGAGGTCGCGCGCGCAGCCCTGCCCGACCTGCCGCACGTCGCGGTGTTCGACACCTCGTTCTTCCACGATCTCCCCCCCGCGGCGGCCACCTACGCGATCGACAGCGAGGTGGCCCAGCAGTGGCGCATCCGCCGCTACGGCTTCCACGGCACCTCGCATCAGTACGTCAGCGAGCAGGCTGCCCGCTACCTCGGCGCCCCGCTGGATTCGCTGCGCCAGATCGTGCTGCACCTGGGCAACGGCGCGTCGGCGTCGGCGATCGTCGGCGGCAGGCCGGTCGAGACGTCGATGGGGCTGACCCCGATGGAAGGCCTGGTGATGGGCACCCGCTCGGGAGATGTGGACCCCGGCATCCTCACCTATCTGGTCCGCGAGGCGGGGATGAGCGTGGAGGACGTCGAGACCATGCTCAACCGCCGGTCCGGTGTGCGCGGCCTGGGTGGGGAGATCGACTTCCGGGAGCTGCACCGGCGGATCGACGCCGGTGACGATGCGGCACGGCTGGCCTACGACGTCTACATCCATCGACTGCGCAAGTACATCGGCGCGTACCTGGCGGTCCTCGGTGCTGCCGATGTCATCACGTTCACCGCCGGGGTGGGGGAGAACGACGCGCTCGTGCGACGTGACGCGCTGTCGGGGTTGACGGCGTTCGGCATCGAGGTCGACGAGCATCTCAACGAGAGCCCGTCTCGCGCGCCGCGACGGATTTCGGCGGCGGGCGCGGCGACGACGGTGCTAGTGATCCCGACCGACGAGGAGCTTGCGATCGCGCGGGCGTGCACGGACGTACTTGGCGGAGCCGGCGGCGACGGGTAGCTCACGGTCCGGATCGCAGATACGCAGGAGCCGGAGCACGTGTGAGCCGGCGAGCAACGACCAGCGCACCCCGGCCCGGCTGCACAGCACGTCGATGTGGGTCAGCGCGGCGAACCCGGCTGCGCCGAAGAACTCCACGGTCTGCAGGTCGAGGATCAGCTTGCGCGACTGGCCCAGTCGTTTCTCGATGTAGAGGGCCAGAGCCGTGGCGTTGGCGGCGTCGATCTCGCCGTGGATGGTGACGAGCACGGTGTAGGGCGGCAGTTCGCACGCCGAGAACGTCGCACGGTGCTGTTCCTCGCGTAGATCGAACGACGTCGGGTCCGGTCGGAACACGCGCTGTGTGCTCATGCGAGCCTCCCTGGGCGAGGATGCCGGAATGTGGGGGACAGCCCTAGGTCTCAAAGCGTGGCGCTGACGATACTACGGATTTCGTAGGTTGACCATAATCTCGCCGCAATTCACCGAGGTGGCAGGGCCCCGCCCTCGATCGCCGGTAAAGGTATAGACGCTAAGGCTACGGATTTCGTCGTCAGAACGTCGACATGGGCCGCACACTGTTGGCGAGGTCGATCAGCGCGTAGCGGTGCGCCTGCGTCGGCGCCACCCGGGCGAGACTGCGCAGTGAGGCCTCCACCCCCAGCTGCAGGCCGTGCTCGGTGAACGGGAACCCGAGGATGTGGTTGGTGCTCGCGGTGTGGTCGGCCAGCCAGTCCATCGCGGTGCCCAGCACCAGCGCGCGGATCTGCAGTACCCGGGGCTCGGTGTCGGGGAGCGCCTCGACCCGGCGGGCGGCGTCGCGGATGTGCTGTTCGGTGATCTCGCCGCTGGACCGGCCCGACAGCAGCGTCACCGCGCTGGTCAGCCGCGCCGTCGTGAAATGCCGTGACGTGGCGGGTACCTCGTCGAGGGTGCGGACCGCGGCGTCGCGTTCGCCGACTGCCGACTGGGCCCGCGCCAACCCGAACCCGGCGGAGATCACGCCGTTGTCGGTGCCCCACACGGTCTTGTAGAACTTCTGCTCGGGGGCCATTTCACCGGCCGAGCCGGCGAGCTCGGCGGTGGCCGCGAGCGCCAGCTTGGGGGCGAGCTCGCCAGGCAGGGTGTCCAGCACCTCGGTGAAATATTTGGTCGCCGAGTCGTAGTCGGCGGTCAGCAGGGAGGCGACCGCACGGAACCAGAGCAGTCGCCACCGCCAGCCGACTCGTTCGGCGAGCTCGTCGAGTTTGCGGGTGGCCTTGGCGACGTCGCCGAGGTCCAACAGTGCGCGCACCTCCATCAGCGGCAGCTCGATCGACTGCGACAGGTCGATCCCCTCGGAATCCAGTGCGCCGTGCCGCGCCGCCCGTAGCGAATCCAGTGTCTGCACGGGCTGACTGAGCACCGTCGCGCTCAGGATGGTGGCGCCGACGTCGGTGGGGTCGACGAGCGGCACCTGCAGCGCCCGCACGATCTCCTGGGCGGTCAGCTTTTCCGAGTGCACCTGCCCGTCGAGGTAGACGTCGGTGTGGGCGACCAGCAGATCCACCCCGAACGTCGACCGGGACCGGCTGAAGGTGGTGGACAGACCCGGCCGCGGCAACCCGGTGTCCTGGGCCACCACCTCGCGCAGCACACCCATCAGCTGGCTGGACATCTCCTCGGCGGTGCCGAACCGTCGCCGCGGATCGGGATCGATCGCACGGCGCAGCAACCGGCCGAACGAGTCGTACTCGGCGAGCACCGGGTCGTCCTCGGGCAGCCCGTCGGCGTATCGGCCTTTGCGGGTGCGCATCCGCAGTGTCAGCGCGGCCAGCGTGCGGCCCACCGTGTAGATGTCGGTGGCCACCGTGGGTCCGGTCCGGACGATCTCGGGAGCCTGGTAACCCGGTGTGCCGTACAGGTATCCGAACGAGTTGATGCGCGACACCGCGCCCAGGTCGATCAGCTTGAGCTGGTCTTCGGTGACCATGATGTTCTCGGGCTTGAGGTCGTTGTAGACCAGACCGATCGAGTGCAGATAGCCCAGCGCGGGCAGGATCTCGAGCATGAAGCCGATCGCCTCGGCCACGGGCAGCCGGGTCCGCTCGCTGGACTTCAGATGGGTGGCCTGCTTGAGCGAGGTGCCGCCGACGTACTCCATCACGATGTAGCCGACCGGATTGCCGTGCTTGTCCTCGTGCTCGACGAAGTTGTAGATCTTCACGATGCCGGGATGGGTGACCTGCGCCAGGAATTGACGCTCGGCCATCGCGATCGCCTGGGCTTCGGCATCGCCGGAATGCACCAGGCCCTTCAACACCACCGGCCGGTCGTTGACGTTCTTGTCGAAGGCGAGGTACACCCAGCCCAGGCCGCCGTGTGCGATGCACCCCTTGATCTCGTACTGGTCGGCGACGATGTCGCCGGCCGACAGCTGGGGCAGGAACGAATACGCGCTGCCGCAGTGCGGGCACCAGCCCTCCGACAGCGCCTTGCCGTCCTTCGACGAGCGTCCCACCGGTCGGCCGCAGTTCCAGCAGAACCGTTTGGATTCGGCGACCACCGGGTCGGTCATCAAGGCGGCCAACGGATCTCGCGCCGGAACCCGCGGGATCTCGACCAGACCGCCGCCGAGGCGCCGGGTGGGGGAGAGGGTCCGCGTCAGCGTCGTCGCCTGATCCTGCGGTTCGGTGTCCCCGGTGTGGAAAAAGGTGTCGTCGTCATCGTCGTCGTCGAAGTCGGGCCGGAACACCGCCTGGGTGGCCATCGGCCGCATCGTCGAGATCGAATCGTCGTTCAGCTCGGCCAGATCGGCGAACGAGGCGGGCTGGGTGCCGGGGTCCTCGGCGTTGTCGTCGGTGTCGTCGGTGCGCTGGTCTGTCATCAGTCCGAGTACCTCGCCGGCGGTGGGGAGGGTGCGGGTCCCAGTACGGTCAACCACTTGCGGTACAACGTGTTCCACGTGCCGTCACGCCGGATGCGTTCCAGCGTCCCGTTGACGAATCGCACCAGGCCTGGGTTGTCGAGGCTGATTCCGATGCCGTAGGGCTCCTGGTTCATCGAGGGTCCGACGATGTGCAGGTACGGATCCTGGGACACCAGCCCGGCCAGGATCGAGTTGTCGGTGCTCACCGCGTCGACCTGGCGTTGCTGCAGCGCCACCAGGCAGTCCGCCCACGTCACCACGCCGACGATGATCGGCGGTGGCGAGATCTCCTGGATGCGCTGCAGCGACGTCGTGCCCTTGGCGACGCACACCCGCTTGCCCGAGAGGTCGGCCGCCCTGCGGATCGTCGAGTCGCGCGGAGCCAGGATGCGCTGGTCGGCGGAGAGATACGCGGTGGAGAAGTTGACCAGCTTCTTGCGCTCGCAGGTGATCGTCATCGTCTTGACCACGACGTCCACCTCGTTGTTGCGCAGCGCCGCGATCCGGTCGGCGGAGGACAGGATGCGGTACTCGACCTGCGAGGGGGTGCCGAAGATGTCGCGGGCGATCTCCCCGGCGATGTCGACGTCGAAGCCGGTGATCTCGCCGGTGATCGGGTCGCGGAAGCTGAACAGGTTGCTGCCGATGTCCAGGCCGACGATCAACCGGCCGCGGGCCTTGATGTTGGCCACCGCGGCCTCGGCCTCGGCCTCGGTGTCGAACGGACGCAGGCTCGCCGTGCGATCGCACTGGTCGTCGGGCAGCGACGGCGGCTGGGCCGGCCCGGGTGGCAGCTCGACCATCCCCGACGGGGACGGCGGGGCGAGCGTGACCGTCGGCGTCGGCACCACCGGCGCACTCTGCCCGCAGCCGGCGAGCAGCACGGCACCCGCCCCGAGAATCGCTGCCAGTCTCTTCATGGTCTACCGGTACTCGCTCAGTCGCGGCCAGATGCCCAGGGCCACCGCGATCGCCGCCATCACCGACAGCACCGCGGCGCCGACCGTGGCCCCGGAGAGCACCCGGCGCGCGTTGACGATCTCGTTGCGCAGTTGGGCCCGGCTCTGCTCGATGCCGTTGGTCAAGGCCTCGTCGAGTTTGTCGAAGGCGGGCGTCGCATCGTCCTCGCCGATACCGAGGGCGACCTGTGTCGCGGCCTGGTAGTTGCCGACGGCGATGTAGGCGGTGATGCGATCGTCGGCGGCACGCCACCGGTCGAGCAACGCCCCTGCGTCGGCCAGGTTCGTCTTGTCGATGGAGTTGTCCGTGCTCAGATAGCGGGTGAGCTGCTGCTTCATCTGGTCGATGCGCTGGTAGTAGGACTGCTTGCGGACGTTCTCGTCGCCGCGCCGGATCAGCGACAGTGTCTCGTCGGCGCGGGCCTGCTGGGCGGTGATCGCGAGCGTGGTGACGGTCTTGAGGGACTCGGCCGCCGTCTCCTTGGCGCTGCGGCTGTCGGAGGTCGAGATGATCAGCGCCGTCCCCACCCAGATCAGCATGATCAGCACCGCCATCCCGCCGGCCACGAAGCCGATGTTCACCCGGCGGCGTGTGCGTTTGGCCAGCCACCGGTTGGCGAACGCCCCGAACAGCAGCGTGCCGACGACGATCAGGATGACGGGGCCGGGGATGCGGGTCGACGCGGTGGTCTCGGCGTCGACGCGTGCCGAGGTCTGTTCGTAGAGCCGCTGGGCGTCGGGCAGGATCTGCTGCTGCATCAGCGAGGACGCCTCGGACAGATAGGACGACCCGACGGGGTTGCCCGCCCGGTTGTTGGTGCGTGCGGTCTCGACCAGCCCGGTGTAGACGGCCAGCCGGGCGTTGATGCGGCCGAGCAGCTGCACCAGCGGTTCGTCGGTGAGCCCGCTGGATGCCCGCGCGACGGCCACCGAGGCGTCGGTGATGGCCTGCTCGTAGCGTTGCCGCACGGCCCGCGGTTCCGCTCCGGCGATGAATGCGGTGGCGGCGGCGGCGTCGGCGACCGACAGCGTGGTGTAGAGCTGGCCTGCGGCGAAGGCCAGCGGTTCTGTCCGGTTCAGCACCGTGGTGAGCGCCTGCTGGCGGTCGTTGATGGTGGTCGACGTGGCGAAGGCGCTGGCGATGACGAGGGCGGCGAGGATCAGGCCGATGGTCAGGATGCGGCCCGGTGTGGTCCACAGGAACCACCACCGCGGGTGAGCCGTGACCGTCGGTGACCGCGAGGCAAGAGGCTCGGTCGACGGATGCGCCAACTCGACAGTCACGTGTGCGCGGACCTCATCCCGGTCTCGATCTCAACGACGGTGAAGATTCTATCGGTGCCAAATCTCTGAGGGAATTCTAAGAGATTCGGGTCCGGCGCGTGCGTATTCGAGGTCGCGACTCGCCCCCGATGTCATCGGGTTCCTTAAGCTGGACGGGTGCGAGGTGACGGTGACGGGTGGGTGGTATCGGCCGGCGGGACCGCCTACTGGGGCAGGCACGGCGCCGCCGGTCTGCTCCTGCGGGCCCCGCTCTCGGACGGATCGCTGGCGGTGCTGCTGCAGCACCGTGCGCCGTGGAGTCATCAGGGCGGGACGTGGGGACTGCCGGGAGGCGCCCGCGACAGCCACGAGACCGCCGAGCAGGCCGCGATCCGTGAGGCGCACGAAGAAGCGGGTCTGCCCGCCGAGCAGGTGGTGGTCCGTACGACCGTGGTCACGGCCGAGGTGTCCGGATGGACCTACACGACCGTGATCGCCGACGCCGAAGCGGTCCTCGAGACCGTGCCGAACCGGGAGAGCGCCGAGCTGCGCTGGGTGGCCGAGGACGAGGTGGCCGACCTGCCGCTGCACCCCGGGTTCGCAGCCAGCTGGAACCGGCTGCGGGAGGTCGCCGCCGGTATTCCGCCGCTCGTCAACCCGCCGCGCTGAGCGCCGCTTTCAACTGCGCGGCCGCAGCCCGCGGATCGTCGGCGGCGGTGATGGCGCGCACGACGACGATGCGGCGTGCCCCCGCGTCGAGGACCTCGGGCAGCCGGTCGGCGTCGATGCCGCCGATCGCGAACCACGGCTTGTCGGGATTCAGCGCGGCGGTCGCGCGCACCAGGTCGAGCCCGGGCGCCGGCCGGCCGGGCTTGGTCGGTGTCGGCCAGCAGGGGCCCACACAGAAATAGTCGACGGGTTCGTCGAGCGCCGCCCGCACCTGGTCGAGGTCGTGCGTGGAGCGCCCGAGGGTCCCGGAGAAGATGTGCCGGGCCATCGGCAGCGGCAGGTCGTCTTGACCGAGGTGCAGCACGTCGGCGTGCGCCGCGTACGCGACGTCGGCGCGATCGTTGACCGCGACCAGCGCGCCGTGGCGTCGTGCGGCGTCGGCGAGCACCTCCAGGGCCGCGAGTTCGTCGCGGGCTTCCAGCGGACCGAATTGCCGTTCCCCCGGCGATCCCTTGTCGCGCAGCTGGATGATGTCGACCCCGCCGGCCAGTGCGGCGTCGGCGAACTCGGCGAGATCGCCGCGCTCTCGGCGGGCGTCGGTGCACAGGTAGAGGTGGGCGTCACGCACACTGCGAACCGTAGCGTCCGCGCGACGTAGGCTGGACGGCGACAAGACCGTCCACACGGGAGTCCCGGGTACGGGGACTGAGAGTGAGCCCGCCGGCTCTGACCGTCGCACCTGATCCGGGTCATGCCGGCGAAGGGAGTAGCAGCAGTGAACCCGCACCTGAACCGGCTCGCCGTCATCGGCGGCGGCGTCATCGGCCTGGCGATCGCACGCCGCGCCGCCCAGGACGGCTGGCGGGTGCGCGTGCACCGGACCGGCACCCCGGGCGCCTCCTGGGTGGCCGGCGGGATGCTCGCCCCGCACAGTGAGGGCTGGCCCGGCGAGGAGCGGCTGCTCCAGATCGGCCTCACCTCCCTCGCACTCTGGCGCGACGGCTTCCTCGACGGTCTGCCGCCCGAGGTCGTCACCGCGCGGGAGTCCCTCGTCGTCGCGGTCGATCGTGGTGATGCCGCCGACCTGCGCACGGTCGGGGAATGGCTGTCGGCGCAGGGGCACCCCGTCACGCCGACCACCTCCGCTCGTGACATCGAGCCCCTTCTGGCGCAGACGATTCGGCACGGGTTCATCGCCGAAACCGAACTCGCGGTGGACAACCGGGCCGTGGTCGACGGGCTGGCCGCGCACTGCGAACGCCTCGGTGTCGAGTGGGCGACGCCGGTCACTTCCCTTTCCGAGGTGGGCGACGCCGACACGGTCGTGATCGCCAACGGCATCGACGCGCCCACGCTGTGGCCGGGTCTGCCGATCCGGCCGGTCAAGGGCGAGGTGCTGCGGTTGCGCTGGCGGCGCGGTTGTCTGCCGATCCCGTCGCGGGTGGTGCGCGCCCGCGTGCACGGCCGGCAGGTCTACCTGGTTCCCCGCGCCGACGGCGTGGTGGTGGGTGCCACCCAGTACGAGCACGGACGCGACACCGCGCCGACGGTGACCGGTGTGCGGGAACTGCTCGACGACGCCTGCGAGGTGATGCCGGCGCTGGGCGAGTACGAGCTCGCCGAGTGCGCGGCGGGCCTGCGACCGATGACCGAGGACAACGTGCCGATCGTCGAGAGGCTCGACGACCGGACCCTGGTGGCCGCCGGCCACGGTAGATCGGGCTTCCTGCTCGCGCCGTGGACCGCCGACACGATCGCCGCCGAACTGCGTGTGCGGGAAGGAGTCACGACGTGAAGCTGACGGTCAACGACAAAGCGGTGGAGATCGACGGTCAGGTCACCGTCGCTGCGCTGCTGGATCGTTTGGGCTACCCGGAGAAGGGCATTGCGGTGGCCGTGGACTGGGCGGTGATCCCGCGGTCGCAGTGGGACATCGAACTGAGCGAGGGAGCGAAGATCGACGTGGTGACGGCGGTGCAGGGTGGTTGATACGGGAAAGCTGACCATCGCGGGCCGCGAGTTCGGCTCGCGGCTGGTTCTGGGCACCGGCGGGGCGGCCAATCTCGCGGTCCTCGAGGACGCGCTCGTGGCGTCGGGAACGGAGCTGACCACGGTCGCGATGCGCCGGGTCGACGCCGACGGCGGCACGGGAGTGCTCGATCTGCTCACCCGGCTCGGCATCACGCCGTTGCCGAACACCGCGGGCTGTCGCGGCGCCGCCGAGGCGGTGATGACCGCGCAGCTGGCCCGGGAGGCACTGCAGACCGACTGGGTCAAGCTCGAGGTGATCGCCGACGAGCGGACCCTGCTCCCCGATGCCATCGAATTGGTCAGGGCGGCAGAGCAATTGGTCGACGACGGCTTCATCGTGCTGCCCTACACCAACGACGATCCGGTGCTGGCGCGCCGGCTGGAGGACACCGGCTGTGCCGCGGTGATGCCGCTGGGGTCGCCGATCGGGACCGGGCTGGGGATCGCCAACCCGCACCACATCGAGATGATCGTCGACCGCGCCTCGGTCCCGGTGATCCTCGACGCGGGCATCGGGACGGCCAGCGACGCCACGCTGGCCATGGAGTTGGGGTGTGACGCCGTGCTGTTGGCGACGGCGGTCACCCGGGCTGCGGATCCGGCGATGATGGCGTCGGCGATGTCGGCGGCGGTGCAGGCCGGTTACCTGGCGCGGCGCGCCGGCCGCATCCCGAAGCGGTTCTGGGCGCAGGCCTCGAGCCCCGCGCTGTGACAACCACGGCCACGAGGTACGTGGCGCTGGGCTCTTCGATGGCCGCAGGGCCCGGCATCTCGCCCAGGGTGCCCGGCTCGCCGCGCGCCGCCGGCCGCTCGGCACGCAACTACGCGCATCTGGTCGCCGAAGCCCGTGGCTGTGACCTCGCCGACCTCGTCGACGTCACCTATTCGGGAGCGACGACCGAGCACATCCTGACGGAGTCCCAGCGGGGTGCGCCACCGCAGATCGCGGCGCTCGACGGGTCCGAAGCGCTGGTCACGATCACGATCGGCGGCAACGACGTGGGCTACGTGCCGATGCTCTTCGCGGCCGGCCTGCCCCGTGCGACGCGCGCGATTCCGCTGCTGGGCGGCAAGCTCCGGCATCTGCTGAACCCGGCCGAGCGGTACCTCGCGCTCGACGCCGTCGGCGCCGCGCTCGTGGATGTGGGCCGATCGGTGCGACAGCGAGCCCCCGCGGCGACGGTGCTGTTCGTCGACTACCTGACGCTCCTGCCGCCCGCCGGTGACGCCGCCCCGCCTCTGGATGATCAGGACGTGACGCTGGGCCGCCACGTCGCCGGTGAGCTGGAGCGGTTGACCGCCGAGGCCGCCGCAGCCACCGGATGTGGGCTGGTGCGGGCCGGTGCCGCCAGCCGTGAGCATCATGCGTGGTCGGCGGATCCGTGGACCACACGGTTCGGCTGGCCGGTGCCGCGTAGGCCGGCGCCGCTGCATCCGAACGAGGCCGGCATGCGTGCCGTCGCGAACCTCATCGTCGACACCCTGCGTTGACAGTCTGCTGTTGACATGATGTCGAATCTCTCAACACAGTGTTGACCATGTCGACACGATGTTGATAGCTTTACATCATGACCGAATTTGTCGACGTCGTCATCGTCGGAGCCGGGATCTCCGGCATCAGCGCCGCATGGCATCTCCAGCAGAACTGCCCGGACAAGGACTATGTGATCCTGGAGCGCCGGGAAAAGCTCGGCGGTACCTGGGACCTGTTCAAGTACCCCGGTATCCGGTCGGACTCCGACATGTACACCCTCGGCTTCCACTTCAAGCCGTGGGCGACCGACCAGATGATCGCCGACGGCCCGTCGATCTGGAACTACCTCAACGAGGCCGCCACCGAGAACGGCATCGCCGAGCACATCCGTTACGGCCAGCGCGTGACCGCGGCCAACTGGTCCGACGAGCACAGCCGGTGGGAGCTGACCATCGAGCGAGACGGCGAGACGGTCGAACTGCACGCCCAGTTCCTGTGGGCCTGCAGCGGCTATTACAACTACGACCAGGGCTTCTCACCCGAATTCCCCGGCGCCGAGAACTTCACCGGCACGATCGTGCATCCCCAGCACTGGCCGGAGGACCTGGACTACCAGGGCAAGAACGTCGTCGTCATCGGGAGCGGGGCCACCGCGATCACGCTGATCCCCGCCCTCGTCGACAGCGGCGCAGGCCACGTGACGATGCTGCAGCGCACCCCCACCTACATCGGCTCACTGCCCGACAAGGACCCCTTCGCCGCGCGCGCCTACCGGCTGCTACCGGAGAAGGCCGCCTACACCGCGGTGCGCTGGAAGGCCATCCTGCAGGCCACGGCGCAGTACCAGCTGGCCCGCACCCTGCCCAACGTCTTCCGGAAAGCGTTGCGCACCATGGCCGAACGTCGGCTGCCCGATGGCTTCGACTACGACAAGCACTTCGCCCCCGACTACAAGCCGTGGGATCAGCGCGTGTGCCTGGCGCCCAACGGTGATCTGTTCAAGACGATCCGCAAGGGCAAGGCCGACGTGGTCACCGATGTGATCGACCACTTCACCGAAGACGGCATCGCGCTGAAGTCCGGCCAGCAGATCAAGGCCGACATCATCATCACCGCAACGGGATTGAACGTGCAGTTCTTCGGCGGTGCGGAGGTGCTGCGCAACGGAGAACCGCAGGACCTGTCGACGTCGGTGGCCTACAAGGGGCTGATGCTGTCGGGTCTGCCCAACGTGGCGTTCACCTTCGGCTACACCAACGCGTCGTGGACACTGAAGGCCGACCTCACCTCCGAGTACGTCAGCCGGCTACTGCAGTACATGGACAGCCGCGGCTACGACACCGTGGTGCCCCGGGACCCGGGCCCCGACGTCGAGGAACTCCCGTTCGTCGACCTGACGTCGGGCTACATCAAGCGTGCGCTGGACCGGCTGCCGAAATCGGGGTCGAAGGCACCGTGGCGGCTCAAGCAGAACTATCTCGTGGACCTGCGGGTCATCCGCAACGGCAAGATCGACGACGGCACGCTGGAGTTCAGCAAGCAGCGGGCTCTGGCCAGCGCGTAAGTTCCATGGCGTGACCGACGCGCAGCGGCTGACCTTCGAGCTCGACCATCTGAAGGTCAGTGCGCTGGCGTGGGGTCCGGCCGACGGCCGGCTGGTGTTGTGTCTGCACGGCTTCCCCGACAGCGCCTGGGGCTGGCAGAAGTTCGCGCGGCTGCTCGCCGCGCGCGGAATGCGCGTGGTCGCCCCGTTTTCCCGCGGCTACGCGCCGACGGGTCCGGCGCCCGACGGGGACTACAACATCGGGGCGCTGGTGTACGACGCCCTGGCCGTGCACGCCGCGCTCGGCGCGCCCGACGACGCGGTCGTGATCGGCCACGACTGGGGGGCGTTCACGGCGGCCGCGCTCGCCGCCCATCCCGAGTCCCCGTTCGCCGCGCACATCACGATGGCGGTCGCGCCGATCGGCGCGGTCAACCGGGCGCGCGGGGACGTCGCCCGGCAGCTGCAGCAGCTGCCGCGGCAGCTGCGCAAGAGCTGGTACATCATCTTCTTCCAGCTGCCCGGCGCACCTGAACGCGTGCTGCCGCGCGTCATCCGCCGGCTCTGGCGCGATTGGGGGCCCGCCGGTTTCGACACCGGCGCCGAGCTGGACGCCGCGCTGGCCGCGCTGCCCAGCCCTGTGCATCGGCGCGCCGCACTCGGCTACTACCGGGCGCTCGTCCGCCCGGGCGCACCGCAGGCGCGCTACGCCGACCTCCACCGGTACCGCTTCGACCTGCCGCGCGTCCCGATCCTGCACCTGCAGGGCGTGCAGGACGGCGCGATGCTGGTCGACTACGCCGAGGCCATCCGAGACGTGCTGCCCACCGGGAGCACCGTCGTCACGCTTCCGTCGGCCGGTCACTTCCTCCAGATCGAGGAACCGCAGCTGGCAGCTGAGGCAGTGCTGGAGCATCTGGGCGCGCGCTAACGTGGTGCGGGTGATCCACACCCGACTGCGACCGGCGGTCCTGCTCGTCGTCGCACTGCTCGTCGCCGGCGGATGCAGCCGCGACAACCAGCCTGCTCCGTCCCCCACGCCCTCGGTCGACGCGGGCGCGGCAGGGCAGTTCGCCGATTCCCTGGCCCGCAAGGTCACCGTCGACGCGACGATGGCTCACATGCGGGCGCTGCAGGACATCGCCGACGCCAACGGCGGGAACCGGGCGCTGGGCACCGGCGGATACGCAGCCAGCGTGGACTATGTGGCAAAAGCGCTGCGGGACAAGGGGTTCGACGTCGACATCCCGGAGTTCGAGGTCCGGTTGCCGTTTGCCGACGCGCCGAAACTCACCGTCGACGGCGCTGACGTCACCGCCCGGCCGCTCCAGTACACCGCCGGTGCGCCCGGCGCGGGCGTGTCCGGGCCCATCGTGGCGGCCCGCGTCGAGGACACCCCCGGGTGTACGGCGCAGGACTACGACGGGCTGCCGACCCAGGGTGCCGTCGTGGTCGTCGACCGCGGCTCCTGCCCGTTCGGGGAGAAGCAGACCGCCGCTGCCTCCCGCGGCGCCGTCGCGCTGATCGTGGTCAACAACTCCGACGGCGAGATGACCGGCGGGACGCTCGGCGAGGACACCGAGGTCACGATCCCGGTCGTCAGCGTCGCCAAGGCCGAGGGGCCGCGACTGCGCGAGGCAGCCGGCGAGCAGGCCACGATCCGGATGAACGCCGGGGTGCGAACCGAGAAGACCCGCAACGTGATCGCACAGACCAAGACCGGTTCCACCTCAGACGTCGTGGTCGTCGGTGCTCATCTGGACAGCGTGCCCGAAGGCCCCGGGATCAACGACAACGGCTCGGGAACGGCCGCGGTCCTGGAAACGGCTCTGCAACTGGGCAGTTCGCCGCAGGTCGCCAACGCGGTGCGGTTCGCATTCTGGGGCGCCGAGGAAGAGGGCCTGCTCGGTTCCTACAACTACGTCAACTCCCTCGATGTCGACCAGCTCACCGACATCGCGCTCTACCTGAACTTCGACATGCTGGGGTCGCCGAACCCGGGCTACTTCACCTATGACGGTGACCAGTCCGCCGCCCTGGGCAACCAGCCTGTCCCGCGGGTGCCCGAAGGATCGGCCGGAATCGAGCGGTCCCTCGTCGCCTACCTCGACAGTGCCGGAAAGCAGGCCGAGGACACGTCGTTCGACGGCCGCTCCGACTACGACGCCTTCACCCGCGCCGGCGTACCGTCGGGCGGACTCTTCTCGGGGGCGGAGGACAAGATGACCGCCGAGGAGGCCGAGCTCTGGGGTGGAAAGGCCGATCAGCCGTTCGATCCGAACTACCACAAGGCCTCGGACACCTTCGACAAGATCGATCGCACGGCGATGCAGATCAACGGCAGCGGTGTCGGCTACGCCGTGGGGCTCTACGCGCAGGATCAGCGTGGCCGCAACGGCATTCCGGTGCGCGACGACCGCACTCGGCACACCCTGCGCGACTCATGACGCGGTGGCCGCGGGCTGTCGTCGCGCTGGCCGCCCTCCTGACTGCGTGCTCCTCGCAGTCCGCTGCGCCGCCCGCGGATCTGGCCGACGAGATGGCCGAGCGCGTCACCGTCGACGGTGTGCACCGCCACCTGAGCGAGCTGCAGACGATCGCCGACGAGCACGACGGCACCCGTGCCGACGGCACGCCGGGCTATCAGGCGAGTGTCGACTACGTCGCGAAGGCATTGCGGGACAAGGGCTTCGATGTACAGACGCCGGAGTTCCAACGGCTGTCGGGTTCCCGCGGCGGTGCGCCCGCGCTGACCGTCGCCGGACGCAGGTTCCGCGTCGACCAGGCGTCGTTGCTGCTCACCACCGCGCCGGGTGGGGTGAAGGCGCTCACCTGGCGGCCCCGCTCGGCCGCCGGCTGCACCGCCGCCGACTACGCCGGCGTCGCCATCAAGGGGGCCATCGCGGTGGTCGACGACAGCCGATGCTCGGTGGTGGCCAAACACGATGCGGCCGCCGCCGCCGGCGCAGTCGGTGTACTCGTGGTCAGCGAGGCCACCCCGTCCCGACCGGTCGGGGCCCCCGCCGGTCTGTTCACTCCTGGCTACTACCAGCACATGTCGATTCCCGTCGGCATCATCGACCCGGCCGCGGATGCCGCGCTGCGGCGCACCGCCGACCCCGTCACGCTGGTGCTCGACAACAAGCCGGTGATGACGACGTCGCGCAGCGTGATCGCCCAGACGTCGTCGGGTGACCCGGACAACGTCGTGGTCGTCGGTGCCCATCTCGACAGCGTGGCGGGCGGGCCCGGTATCGACGACAACGGCTCGGGCGTCGCAGCGGTGTTGGAGACCGCGCTGCAACTGGGCCCGACACCGAACGCCGACAACGCTGTTCGGTTCGCATTCTGGGGCGGGGGCGAGGTGTCGGCCGACGGCTCCGCGGCGTACCTGCGCGCGATGGAGCCCGACGAACTCGCCGCCATCGCGCTCTATCTGGATCTCGACGTCATCGGGTCCCCGAATGCGGGTTACTTCACCCTCGACGGCGATCAGTCGGCGCAGACAGCGGCGAACGTGCGCCCGCTGCCGGACGGATCTGCGGGCATCGAGCGCACTCTGGCCGCGCGACTCTACGACACGGGTGTGCGGCCGGCCGACATGCCGATGACGAGCGGTACCGACTACGCGCCGTTCGTCGCCGCAGGCGTACCGGTCGGCGGCCTGACCACCGGGACATCGCAGATCAAATCAGAAGTGCAGGCCCGCATCTGGGGTGGTCGCGCCGGTGTCGCGTTCGACCCCGACTATCACCGGCGCGGTGACACCATCGACAACGTCGACCGAAAGGCGTTGGGCGTCATGGCTTCGGCCGCGGCGGCCGCGGTCGGCAGCTATGCGCAGTCGATCGAGGGCGCTAACGGGGTTCCGGCGCGGGATCAGCGGACTCGGCGGACGCCCTAGGGCTCGACCTGTACCCCAGGAGCCGCATCCCGTGATAGATGATCAGCGCGGCGATCGAGCCCAGCGCGATTCCGGTGAACTGCAGATTCCCCGCAGTCCAGGTGAAGTCGGCGATGCCGATGATCAGCGGGATGGCCGCGGTCATCTGGTTGACGGGTAGCGAGAAGTCCACGTGGTTGGTCAGCCAGATCCGCACACCGAGAATGCCGACCAGGCCGTAGAGCACCACGGTCGCGCCGCCCAACACTCCTGCCGGTACCGCGGAGATCGCCGCTCCCACCTTGGGGCACAACGACAGCAGGATCGCCACGCCCGCAGCGACCCAGTACGGCGCCGTCGAGTAGACCCGGGTGGCGGCCATCACGCCGATGTTCTCGGCATAGGTCGTGGTGGCCGAGCCACCGCCGAAGCCGGCGAGAGTGGTCGCCACCCCGTCGGCCGCGAGCGCACGGCCCATCAGCGGATCCATGTCCCGCTGGGTCATCTGACCCACCGACTTGACATGCCCGATGTTCTCGGCGATCAGCGCGACCACGGCCGGCAGGAACAGCGGCAGCACTGACAGCGAGAACGTCGGAGTCTGGAACTGCGGCAACCCGATCCACGGCGCAGCCGCGATGCCCGCGGTGTCGATCTCGCCGAGGATCAGCGCCAGCACGTAGCCCGCCGCGACCGCGAGGAAGATCGCGAGCCGGCCGATCATGCCCCGGAAGAACGCGAGCACTGCGACCAGCAGCACCAGCGTCACGATCCCGAGGACCGGACCCTTCTCGAAGTTCGCCTTGGCCACCGGCGCCAGGTTCAGCCCGATCAGCGCGACTATCGCGCCGGTGACCACCGGTGGCAGGGTCAGGTCGATCCACCGCGTACCCGCGAGGTGCACCACGGCACCGACGACCATCAGCAGCACACCGACGGCGATGATGCCGCCCAGCGCGCTGCCCGCGCCGTCGGAGGCCACTGCCGCGGTGATCGGTGCGATCACCGAGAAGCTCGAGCCCAGATAGCTGGGCAGCCGGTTACCGGTGATCAGCAGGAACAGCACCGTGCCGACACCGGAGAACAGCAGCGTGGTGGCGGGCGGGAACCCGGTCAGGACCGGCACCAGGAACGTCGCGCCGAACATCGCGACGACGTGCTGGGCCCCCAACCCGAGAGTGCGGGGCCAGCTCAGGCGCTCGTCGGGCGCGACCACGAAGGTCGGGTCAGCTCGTGAGTCGACACGCTTCCAGGCGACTGGCATTCCCGAGACTCTAATGACGCCGTAAAGGTTCCGCTCGGGAGCGTCAAAAGACCGTAAAGACAGTGGCGAGGGGTCTGCGGCCAGGCCGATGGTGTGAAAGGCCTGTGAAATCCATGGGCTCGCACTCGTGTGGGAGAAACCCCGTGTCTGTAGTCGTCTTCGCCGCGCTGACGGTGGCGGTCTTCGCCGCGCTCGGCCTGGTGCAGAAGCTGGTCGAGAAGTTATGAGCTACGAGAACGTCGTCGGCCTGGTGCTGGCGATCCTGATCGCGCTCTTCGTGTTCGCCGCCCTGCTGTTTCCCGAGAGGTTCTAGTGAGTGGTACCGCCGCGGGGATCGTCTTCCTCGTCTCGCTCGTCGCCGCCCTGGCGGCCGTTCACGTGCCGCTGGGCGATTACATGTACCGCGTCTACTCGTCCGAGAAGCACCTCGGCGCGGAGCGTGTCGTCTACCGGCTCATCGGTGCCGACCCGAAGTCCGAGCAGACCTGGGGCGCCTACGCGCGAAGTGTGCTCGCCTTCTCAGCGGTCAGCATCCTGTTCCTGTTCACCTTGCAGCTGCTCCAGGGCCGGCTGCCGTTGCACCTCGACGATCCCGCCACGCCGATGACTCCGGCGCTGGCCTGGAACACCGCCGTCAGCTTCGTCACCAACACCAACTGGCAGGCGTACTCCGGCGAATCCACGCAGGGCCATCTGGTGCAGATGGCCGGGCTCGCGGTGCAGAACTTCGTCTCCGCCGCGGTCGGCATGGCCGTCGCGATGGCCTTCGTGCGCGGGCTCGCCCGCCGCAACACCGGTGAACTCGGCAACTTCTGGGTCGACCTGGTGCGCGGCTCGCTGCGGATTCTGCTGCCACTGTCGGTCGTCGCCGCGATCGTGCTGATCGCGGGCGGCGCCATCCAGAACTTCGCGCTGCACGACCAGGTCGTCACCACCGTCGCCGGCGCCCAGCAGACCATCCCGGGCGGACCGGTTGCCAGCCAGGAAGCCATCAAGGAACTCGGCACCAATGGCGGTGGCTTCTACAACGCCAATTCCTCGCATCCATTCGAGAACCCCACCAGCTGGACCAACTGGGTCGAGATCTTCTTGCTGCTGGTGATCGCGTTCTCGCTGCCGCGCACGTTCGGCCGGATGGTCGACAGCCGCAAGCAGGGCTACGCGATCGTGGCCGTGATGGGCGTCATCGCCACCTTCAGCTGGAACCTGACGATGTTCTTCCAGCTGCAGGCCCACGGCACCGTACCCACCGCCGTCGGCGGCGCGATGGAGGGCGTCGAACAACGCTTCGGCGTGGCCGATTCGGCGATCTTCGCCGCGTCCACGACGTTGACGTCCACCGGTGCGGTGGACTCGTTCCACGACTCCTACACCAGCCTCGGCGGAATGATGACGCTGTTCAACATGCAGCTCGGCGAAGTGGCGCCCGGCGGTGTCGGTTCGGGCCTCTACGGCATGCTGATCCTCGCCGTCATCACCGTGTTCATCGCCGGCCTGATGGTCGGGCGCACGCCGGAGTACCTGGGCAAGAAGATCACGCCGCGCGAGATCAAGCTCGCAGCAACGTATTTCCTCATCACGCCGTTGATCGTGCTGACCGGCACCGCCGTCGCGATGGCCATGCCCGGCCAGCGTGCCGGCATGCTGAACGCCGGACCGCACGGACTGTCCGAGGTGCTCTACGCGTTCACCTCGGCGGGCAACAACAACGGCTCGGCGTTCGCCGGCATCAGCGTCAACACCGAGTGGTACAACACCGCCCTCGGCCTGGCGATGGTCTTCGGGCGCTTCCTGCCGATCATCGTCGCCCTCGCACTGGCCGCTTCGTTCGCCCGGCAAGGCAGGACACCGGAGTCGATCGGCACGTTGCCGACCCATCGGCCGCAGTTCGTCGGCATGGTCGTCGGCGTCACCCTGATCCTGGTCGCACTGACCTTCCTGCCCGCGCTCGCGCTCGGGCCCCTCGCTGAAGGAATCCACTGATGTCCGTCACCACGGCCCCTGGCGGCCTGCTCGATCCGGCGATGCTGTGGACGTCGCTGCCCGACGCAGTGAAAAAGCTCGATCCCCGCACGCTGTGGCGCAACCCGGTCATGTTCATCGTCGAGGTCGGCGCGGTATGGACCACGGTGCTCGCCATCGTCGATCCCACCTGGTTCGGCTGGCTGATCGTCGTATGGCTCTGGCTGACGGTGGTTTTCGCAAACCTCGCCGAGGCGGTGGCCGAGGGGCGGGGCAAGGCGCAGGCGGAGTCGCTGCGCAAGACCAAGACCTCGACCATGGCCCGCCGGCTGGTCGACTGGCAGCCGGGTGCCGCGCTGCGGGAGGAACCTGTCGCCGCACCGCTGCTGCAGCAGGGCGACGTCGTCGTCGTGGAAGCCGGTCAGGTGATCCCCGGTGATGGTGACGTGGTGGAAGGCATTGCGTCGGTGGACGAATCGGCCATCACCGGGGAGTCCGCTCCGGTCATCCGGGAATCCGGTGGCGACCGCTCGGCGGTCACCGGTGGCACCACGGTGCTGTCCGACCGCATCGTCGTGCGCATCACGCAGAAGCCGGGCGAGAGCTTCATCGACCGGATGATCTCCCTGGTGGAGGGTGCCAACCGGCAGAAGACACCCAACGAGATCGCGCTGAACATCCTGCTCGCGTCGCTGACCATCATCTTCGTCTTCGCCGTCGCGACCCTGCAGCCGTTGGCCATCTACTCGAAGGCCAACAACCCCGGTGTCCCGGACAGCCTGGCGCTGAACAGCAATGGCGTGACCGGCGTCGTGATGGTGTCGCTGCTCGTCTGTCTGATCCCGACCACGATCGGTGCGCTGCTGTCGGCCATCGGCATCGCCGGCATGGATCGGCTGGTACAGCGCAACGTGCTGGCCATGTCCGGCCGCGCCGTCGAGGCGGCCGGTGACGTCAACACGCTGCTGCTCGACAAGACCGGCACCATCACGCTCGGCAACCGGCAGGCGGCAGCGTTCGTGCCGATCGGCGGGATCGACGAGCAGGAACTCGCCGACGCGGCGCAGCTGTCCAGCCTGGCCGACGAGACACCGGAAGGCCGGTCGATCGTCGTGTTCGCCAAGCAGCAGTACGGCCTGCGCGCCCGCACGCCGGGGGAGCTGACCCACGCCACGTGGATCGAATTCTCCGCCACCACAAGGATGTCCGGCGTCGACCTGAAAGACGGGACCGACGCGCATCAGCTCCGCAAGGGTGCGGCCGGCTCGGTCGCGGCGTGGGTCCGCGAACAGGGCGGCTCGGTGCCCACGCAGCTCGGCGACACCGTCGACGGCATCTCCGCGGCCGGTGGCACGCCGCTGGTCGTCGGCGAGGTCCGCGACGGCACCCCACGCGTGCTCGGCGTCATCCATCTCAAGGACGTCGTGAAGGAGGGCATGCGCGAGCGCTTCGACGAGATGCGTCGCATGGGCATCCGCACGGTCATGATCACCGGCGACAACCCGTTGACCGCCAAAGCGATTGCCGATGAAGCGGGCGTGGACGACTTCCTCGCCGAAGCCACGCCCGAGGACAAGATGGCGCTGATCAAGAAGGAGCAGGCCGGCGGCAAGCTGGTCGCGATGACCGGAGACGGAACCAACGACGCGCCCGCGCTGGCGCAGGCCGACGTCGGCGTCGCGATGAACAGCGGCACGTCAGCGGCCAAAGAGGCCGGCAACATGGTCGATCTCGACTCGGACCCGACGAAGCTGATCGAGATCGTCGAGATCGGCAAACAGCTGCTCATCACCCGCGGTGCACTCACGACGTTCTCCATCGCCAACGACATCGCGAAGTACTTCGCGATCATCCCGGCCTTGTTCGTGGGTCTGTTCCCCGGACTCGACCTGCTCAACATCATGCGGCTGCACAGCCCGCAGTCGGCGATCCTGTCGGCGGTGATCTTCAACGCGCTCGTGATCGTCGCGCTGATTCCGCTGGCCTTGCGCGGCGTGCGCTACACACCGAGTAGCGCATCGAAACTGTTGAGCCGCAACCTGTCCCTGTACGGGCTCGGTGGGATCATCGCGCCGTTCATCGGCATCAAGCTGATCGATCTCGTCGTCCAACTCTTCCCAGGAATGTGACATGACCCTCTCCAACCTCGTACGGCAACACTGGGCGGCCCTCCGCGCGCTGCTCGTCCTGACGGTGGTCCTCGGCCTCGTCTACCCGGTGGTCATCTGGCTGGTAGCCCAGATTCCCGGCCTGTCCGGCAAGGCCGACGGCTCGATCCTCACCGTCGACGGCCGCCAGGTCGGCAGCAGCCTCATCGGCCAGTCGTTCACCGACTCCGACGGAAACCCTCTGCCGCAGTACTTCCAGAGCCGAGCTTCAGCGGCCGGTGACGGTTACGACCCGATGAGCAGTGGCGCCAGCAACCTCGGGCCGGAGAGCATCGTGGACGCCGCCGACACGCCGAGCCTGCTGACCAGGGTGTGCTCGCGCAGCAAGGCCATCGGTGAACTCGACGGCGTCGACGGCTCGCGCCCGTTCTGCACCAGCGGTGGGGTCGGCGCCGTGCTGTCGGTGTTCGGCCCGCGGGACCTGACCGGCACCGTCGTGAACCCGACCCGTGTGGTCAGCGTCAACGAGCGGTGTGGCAGTGTCGACGCTCCGTTCGTCGACACCTACGAGGGCGTGCGCGTCGAGTGCGCAAAGCCCGGGGAGGACTATGCCGCGGGCCAGATCGTGCCGATCCGTGGAGACGCCCCCGCCGACCCGGCGGTGCCCGCCGACGCGGTGACCGCCAGTGGCAGCGGATTGGACCCCCACATCTCGCCGGCCTACGCCGACCTGCAGATCGACCGGGTCGCCCAGGCGCGAGGCGTGTCGGCCGGTCAGATCCGGACTCTGGTCGCCGAGCACACCTCCGGGCGTACGCTCGGTTTCCTCGGTGAGCCGCGGGTCAACGTGCTGGAACTGAATCTGGCCCTCGACGAGCAATATCCCGCCAGGAGCTGATGACAGCGTGCCGGAGTCGTCCACTCCACCCGGCCACAAGCCGAAACGCGGGGAGCTGCGCATCTATCTGGGCGCAGCTCCCGGCGTCGGCAAGACGTTCGCGATGCTGGGCGAAGCCCATAGGCGCCTCGAACGGGGCACCGACCTGGTGGCCGGCGTGGTCGAGACGCACGGCCGCAAGAAGACCGCCGAGTTGCTCGACGGCATCGAGGTCGTCCCGCCCCGCTACGTCGAGTACCGCGGCGGCCGATTCCCCGAA
The DNA here is from genome assembly GCF_022348085.1 of Mycobacterium sp. PSTR-4-N. Classification (GTDB taxonomy): domain Bacteria; phylum Actinomycetota; class Actinomycetes; order Mycobacteriales; family Mycobacteriaceae; genus Mycobacterium. The sequence goes on from NZ_JAKRFN010000011.1 coordinate 156,527, forward strand.
CTCGACGTCCCGGCGATCCTCGAGCGCAAACCCCAGGTGGTGCTCGTCGACGAGATGGCGCACACCAACACCCCCGGCAGCAAGAACACCAAGCGCTGGCAGGACATCCAGGAGCTCCTCGACGCCGGGATCACCGTGGTCACCACCGTGAACGTGCAGCACCTGGAGAGCCTCAACGACGTCGTCACCCAGATCACCGGTATCGAACAGCAGGAGAAGGTGCCCGACGAGGTGGTGCGCGCCGCCGACCAGATCGAGCTCGTCGACATCACCCCGGAAGCATTGCGGCGCCGGCTGTCTCACGGCAACGTCTACGCCCCCGAACGCATCGACGCCGCGCTGAGCAACTACTTCCGCCGCGGAAATCTCACGGCCCTGCGGGAGCTCGCGCTGCTGTGGCTGGCCGACCAGGTCGATGCCGCGCTCGCGAAGTACCGCGAAGAGAACGACATCACTGCGACCTGGGAGGCGCGCGAGCGCGTCGTGGTCGCGGTGACCGGCGGTCCGGAGTCGGAGACGTTGGTGCGCAGGGCATCTCGGATCGCCTCGAAATCGAGTGCGGAGCTGATGGTCGTGCACGTGGTGCGCGGCGACGGACTCTCGGGGGTGTCGGCCTCGCACATGGGCAAGGTCCGCGACCTCGTGGCCAGCCTGGGCGCGACGCTGCACACAGTGGTCGGCGACGACGTGCCCGCCGCGCTGCTCGATTTCGCCCGCGAGATGAACGCCACCCAGCTCGTGCTCGGCACTTCCCGACGGTCCCGGTGGGCGCGCATCTTCGACGAGGGCATCGGCGCCACGGTGGTTCAGGACTCCGAGAAGATCGATGTCCACATGGTGACCCACCCGGAGGCGTCGCGGGGGTTCCGGTGGTCGGCGCTCGCACCGAGGAACCGGTACGGCACGTCCTGGCTCGCCGCGCTGATCGTCCCGTCGAGCATCTGTGCGCTGATCGTCGGTGTCCTCGACCCGTTTCTCGAGGTCGGCGGTGAGAGCGCGCTGTTCTTCATCGGGGTGCTGATCGTCGCGCTGCTCGGCGGCATCCTGCCGGCCGCGCTGTCGGCGGCACTGTCGGGCTTGCTGCTGAACTACTTCCTGGTCACCCCCCGCCACACCTTCACGATCGCCCAACCCGACAGCGCCGTCACCGTGGTGGTCATGTTGCTGGTCGCCGTCGCGGTGGCTGCGCTGGTGGACAGTTCGGTCAACCGCCGGCGAGAAGCCCGGCGCGCGTCCCAGGAGGCCGAGCTGTTGGCGCTGTTCGCGGGCTCGGTGCTGCGGGGCGCCGACCTGGACGCGCTGCTGGACAAGGTGCGGGAGACCTACTCGCAGCGGTCGGTCAGTCTGCTGCGCCGGCGCGACGGCGTCGACGAGATCGTCGGCTGTGTCGGTCCGGACCCGTGCGCCGACGTCGAACGTGCGGACACCGCGATCGAGGTCGGTGACGACGAGTTCTGGTTGATGCTCACGGGTGCGACGCTGCCGGCCCGCGATCGACGCGTGCTGACCGCCGTCGCCAAACAGGCCGCCGGCCTGGTCCGGCAGCGCGAGCTGGCCGCAGAGGCGGGCGAGGCCGAATCTATCGCGCGCGCGGACGAATTGCGCCGCTCGCTGCTCTCGGCCGTCAGCCACGACCTGCGCACGCCCCTGGCCGCCGCCAAGGCCGCGGTGTCCAGTCTGCGCAGCACCGACATCGCGTTCTCGGAGGACGACACGGCCGAACTCCTGGCCACCATCGAGGAATCGACCGATCAGCTCACCGCGCTCGTCGGGAATCTGCTCGACTCGTCCCGGCTCGCGGCCGGAGTCGTGCGCCCTCAGCTGAGCCGGGTGTACCTGGAAGAGACCGTCCAGCGGGCGCTGGTCGGTATCAGCCGCGGGGTGACCGGATACGGCCGGGCCGAGCAGCTCGACCGGGTGAAAGTGGATGTGGGACACCAGGTCGTGGTGGCCGATGGCGGGCTGCTCGAACGTGTGCTCGCGAACCTGATCGACAACGCGCTGCGCTACGCGCCCGACGGTCCGGTCCGGATCACCGCCGGCCAGGTGGGCGATCGCGTGCTGATCGCGGTCGCCGACGAAGGACCGGGCATCTCCCGGGGCAGCGAGGAACAGATCTTCGACGCCTTCCAGCGCCTCGGGGACCAGGACAACAGCAGCGGGGTCGGCCTCGGCCTCTCGGTCGCGCGGGGATTCGTCGAGGCGATGGGCGGATCGATCTCCGTCGCGGACACCCCCGGAGGCGGTCTGACCGTCGAGATCGATCTCCCTGCCCCGCAGGAGGAGACACGGTGACCCGCGTACTCGTCGTCGACGACGAGCCCCAGATCCTGCGGGCGCTGCGAATCAACCTGTCGGTACGGGGATATGACGTCAGGACCGCGGCTACCGGAGCCGAAGCGTTGCGCGCCGCCGCCGACTTCCGGCCCGACGTCGTCGTGCTGGACCTCGGCCTGCCCGACATGAGTGGCATCGACGTGCTCGGCGGGCTGCGCGGCTGGCTGTCCGCGCCGGTGATCGTGCTCTCGGCGCGTACGGATTCGTCGGACAAGGTGGCTGCACTCGACGCCGGCGCCGACGACTACGTCACCAAACCCTTCGGCATGGACGAATTCCTGGCCAGGCTGCGGGCTGCTGTCCGCCGTTCCTCGTCGACGGGCCCCGGAAGCGATCCTGTCGTCGAGACATCCTCGTTCACCGTCGATCTGGCCACTAAGGAAGTCACCAAGAACGGTGCGGTGGTACATCTGACACCGACTGAGTGGGGGATTCTGGAACTGCTGGTCCGCAACAGCGGCAAGCTCGTCACCCGTGAGCAGCTCCTGACCGAGGTGTGGGGACCGACGTATGCGAAGTCCAGTCACTATCTTCGGGTCTACCTGGCGCAGCTGCGCCGCAAACTCGAAGACGACCCGGCGCACCCGGTGCACCTGGTCACCGAAGCCGGGATGGGTCACCGCTTCCGGCCCTGAGCCGCTGCACGGCGTAGGTGCCCATGCCGGCGGCCACGACCGCGGCGCCCGCCGCCACCGAGCTCAGGGGCAGGGTGAAAGCCAGTGTGAGACAACCGATCAGGCCGACCGCCGGCACCAGGCGCCGCCCCAGGGTGAACGCCGACGCATTCGCGATCGCGTAGTAGAGCAGGACGCCGAACGACGAGAAGCCGATCGCGCCGCGCACATCGACCAGCGCGGTGACGACCGCGACCACGGCGCCGACCGCCAACTCGGCGCGGTGCGGCGTGCCGTGGCGCGGATGCACCGCGGCGAGCGCGTGCGGCAGGTGCCGGTCGCGGGCCATCGCCAACGTCGTGCGCGACACCCCGAGCATCAGGGCCAGCAGTGCACCCAGCGCGCTGATCGCCGCGGCGACGCTGACGACCGGGGCCAGGGAACCGAAGCCCGCCGACCGGATCGCTTCCGACAGCGGCGCATCCGCGGCGGCCAACCGTTCGCTGCCGAGCTCGGCGAGCACCGCGACGGCCACCACCGCGTACACGACCAGCGTGATGCCCAGCGCGATCATCACCGCCCGCGGAATGGTGCGGGCCGGGTCGCGCACCTCCTCGCCCAAAGTCGCGATCCGGGCGTACCCGGCGAACGCGAAGAACAACAACCCGGCGGCCTGCAGGACGCCGTACGGCGACGGATCGTCACCGGCCAGGCGGCCTGCCTGCGGATCGCCGCCGCTGACGATCAGCACGACGACGAGCACCAGCACCGCCAGCACCGCGGCGACGATCACACGGGTCAGAAGCGCCGACTTCTGCACTCCCGCATAGCCGATCGCGGTCAGTGCCACCACCGAGGCCACCGCCACCGCGGTCGCATGCGCGGGCCACGCGTAGTGGCCCACCGTCAACGCCATGGCGGCGCACGACGCCGTCTTACCGACCACGAAACTCCAGCCGGCCGTGTGCCCCCAGAACGGGCTCAGGCGTTCGCGGCCGTACACGTAGGTGCCGCCGGACTGCGGATGGCGCGCGGCCAGCCACGCCGAGGACAGCGCATTGCAACACGCGACGACCGCGGCGATGGCCAGCCCGATCAGCAGCCCGGTGCCGGCGACGGCCGCGGCGGGTGCGAGCGCGACGAAGATGCCCGCGCCGATCATGGCGCCCAGCCCGAGCACGACGGTGTCGAGAGTGCCGAGCCGTCGCTGCAGCGCGGGCTCGTTACTTCTTGCGGATGACATTCCCGGCCAGATAGGCCAGGTAAACGAGCGCCCCGACCAGCGCGAGCTTGCGCGTCTTGGGCGCGGCAATACCCAGTCCGAGGGCGGTCTCGATGCCGCCGTCGATGAACACGTGAGTGCGGGTGTTGTCGGGGAACGCGGCCTTGGTCATGCCCTCGTAGATCTGCGGGGCGACGAAGTGTGACAGGCCGGTTGCAGCCAAGGCGAGGCCCGCGGTCTTGGCGGCGGGGGAATTCTGTTGCGGCACAGCAGTCCTAACTGATCTGGTAGTCGCTCAAGGGGAATTCCGACGCTTCCCGGATCGCGGTGCGCGTCGACATCGGCCGCAGCAGGCTCGGTTCGCCGTGCGGGTTGAAGTAGTACGAGCGCGAGCTCGCGCAGTTGCCCAGCTTCCAGAGCGAATCGCCCAGCAGCTCGGTCATCCGGTCCAGGTACTCGGCGTTTGCGGTCTCGGTGACCTCGAACGTCGTGGCGCCGCGGCGCTTCAGCTCACCGAACAGCCGGTCCATCAGTCGCATCTGGTATTCCATCGTGTTGAAGAAGTTCAATCCGAGGAACGCGTACGGGCTCGCCAGCGACAGATAGTTCGGGAAGTAGGGCATCGACACGCCCTGGTAGGCCTGGAACCTGTTCTCCCGCCACCACTTTCCGAGGTTGCGACCGTCGCGGCCGATCACTTCGATGGCGGGGAAGTTGGCTTCCCACAGGTCGAACCCGGTGGCCAGCACGAGGGTGTCGATGACGGTCTCGGTGCCGTCGGCGTTGACGATCCCGTCGGCGGTGACATGGTCGATTCCGTCGCTCTGCAGGTGCACATGCGGTTTGGTGAACGTCCGGAAGTAGCTGTTGGAGAACGTCGGCCGCTTGCAGCCGATGTCGTAGTCGGGGGTGAGCCGGCGGCGCAACTCCTTGTCGCGCACCTGGATGAACTGGTTGATCTTGCACAGGTCCATGGCGGAGATGTTCAGCCGGCGGAACAGCGGCACCTTGTAATGCACCACACCGACGTTGATCATCATCTCGTAGATGGTGTCGGTGATCGCCCGGACGATGCGCTGCGCCAACGGGATTCGCGCGAACACCCGCTTGGTGCGCTCGGAGATGTGGAAGTCGAGCTTGGGGGCCACCCAGATCGGGGTGCGCTGGTAGACGGTCAGGTCGGCGGCGGACTTCGCCAGCTCGGGGATCAGCTGCACCGCGGTCGCACCGGTGCCGATCACCGCGACCCGCTGACCGGCCGGGTCGAAGGAGTCGTCCCAGTCGGTGGTGTGCAGCACCCGTCCCTCGAACGTCTCGATGCCGGGGATCTCGGGCAGGCGCGGCTGGGACAGGAACCCCGTCGCGGTGAACAGGTAGCGCGCCGACATCGTCTCTCCGTCGGCCAGCGCCACCTGCCAGCACGCGGCTTCCTCGTCCCACCGGGCTCCCGCGACCACCACGTTGAACCGCATGTGGCGGCGCACGTCGTACTTGTCGGCGACGTCGTCGGCGTACTGCTTGATCTCCGCACCCGTGGAGAACAGCCGCGACCAGTTCGGGTTCGGCTCGAAGAAATACGAGTAGGTGGTGGTCGGGACGTCGACCGCCAGCCCGGGATAGTGGTTGACGTACCAGGTACCGCCCAGGTCGTCTTCCCGGTCGAGGATCACGAAGTTCTCGTAGCCCATCCGCTTGAGTTGGATGGCGGCCCCGATTCCAGCGAATCCGGCCCCTACGATGACCGCGTCGTACTGCACCGAAGTCATGCGCTAGACGGTACTAGAGGTCCCGGCAAACGCCGGATCAGCCCTTGATGGAACCGGCGCGGGGCGGGTTCAGCGTCGCCACGCACGTCACCGCTCGATCGCCGCTCGCCCACGTCTCGGACGTGGGGTACAGCACGTACAGCTGCACACTGTTGTCGGTGATCGAGGCGGGGGAGTAGCTGGCCAGCGCGGGAGCGCACCTCTCGCTGTAGGCCTCGACGGCGGCCTGGCCCGGGAAATCTCCGTCCGGCATGTTCAGCACCGCGAACACCTCGCCCGCGTGGGTCTGCGCGCAGTCGGTGGTCTGCACCCGCATCACCTTGTCCCCGGCGGGGATCTCCGACAGGCAGTCCCCGACCTTGACGTCGGTGGCCGTGACGTTGCCCGAATTGGCCACACCCCACACGATCACGCCACCGACGACCACGAGCAGCAGCACCGCGGCGAGGCCGCCCAGCAACCACCACTTCGCGCGGCTCTTCTTCTGCGGCGGCGGGTACTGGCCGGGATAGCCCTGGTAGGGCATGGGTGGCGGCGGCGGGTACTGCGGATATTGGGGGTACTGCTGGTATTCGCCCGGGCCCTGCGGTGGCGGGCCGTACGGCGGAGGTGGCGGGGGTGGCGGCGGCGGCCCGGGCGGAGTGCTCACCGTGCCGACGATAGCTCAGCCGAGCAGGCGCAGTGCCGCTTCAACAGCGAGAACGGGCACATCGAGCGTCTTCGATCTCAGGTCGTGACGGGCGCCGGTGACCTCCACGATCGCCGTCGGTGCGGCGATCAACGCGGCCGCCGAGCGGAGCTCGACGAGCGTGCCGAACGGGTCGGCGCTGCCGTGGGTGAACACCGTCGGCATGGTGATACGCGGCAGGTGTTCGGTGCGGGCCTTCTCGGGCTTGCCCGGCGGATGCAAGGGATAGGAGAACAGGGTCAGCACGTCCAGCGTCAGCCCGTGATCGGCGACGGCCATCGAGGTGAGCCGGCCGCCGTAGGAGTGGCCGCCGGCGAGCACCGGGCCGTCGGCCAGTGCCCGCACCGCGCCGACCGCCTCGACGATCCCGGCGAGATCGGCAGCCGCCGACCCCGACGGGGGACCCTTGGGGCGGCGGCGCCGGTAGGGCAGGTTGTAGCGAACCGCCAGCCAGCCGCGCCGGGCCCACTCCTCACAGACCGCGACGAGCATCGGAGAGTCCCGATTGCCGCCCGCGCCGTGCGTGAGGGCAACGGTGCCGGCAGGGGTGCCCGGCGGCCAGTGGGCGATGCCGTCGATCTCATCCATCGGTCAGCCGGAACAGCGGGGACACCGGGCCGTGGCCGTGACCCAGCGGGTAGGCCGCGCGCAGGCACTCGGTGATCCATGCCTTGGCGAATGCCACCGCCTCGGGCATCGGGTAGCCGTGCGCGAGCGCCGCGGCCGTCGTCGCGGCCAGGGTGTCGCCCGCGCCGTGGTCATGGGGAGTGTCGATGCGGGTGGAGTCGTACTCGTGGAAGTCGGTGCCGTCGAACAGCAGGTCGGGGCTGTGCGACGAGCCGCGCAGGTGCCCGCCCTTGACCAGCGCCCACCGTGGTCCCAGGGCGTGCAGCGCACGCGCGGCGGTCCGCTGGCTGTCCGGGTCGACGACGTCGATGCCGGTGATCAACCGGACCTCGTCGAGGTTCGGCGTGACGAGCGTGGCCAGCGGGAACAACCGGTCCTTCAGCGAGCCGAGCGCGCTGGGGTGCAGCAGCGGGTCCCCGTGCATCGACGCGCAGACCGGGTCCACGACCAGCGGCACCGCGCCGTCGAGCCCGAGCCGCACCCAGGTGTCGGCGACGGTGTCGATGATCTCCGTCGACGCGAGCATGCCGGTCTTGGCGGCGTGGGCGCCGATGTCGGTGACCACCGCGTCGATCTGTCCGGCGATGACGTCGAGCGGGATCTCGTGGAATCCCTGGACGCCGACGGAGTTCTGCACCGTCACCGCCGTCACGGCGACCAGACTGTGCAGGCCGAGCAGCGCGAGCGTGCGCATGTCGGCCTGGATACCGGCGCCGCCGCCGGAGTCGGAACCGGCGATGGTCAGCACCCGGAGCGGGGTCTGCCCCGGCGGCGTCAGCGGCAGGAAGTTCACGCGCCCACCACCGGCAGCTGGATCGCGTCGCGGTGGGCCTCTCGCACGTCATGGCTGATGCGCATCGAGCAGAACTTCGGGCCACACATGGAACAGAAGTGTGCCGTCTTCGCCGGCGTCGCGGGCAGGGTCTCGTCGTGATACTCCCGCGCGGTGTCCGGATCCAGTGACAGGTTGAACTGGTCCTCCCACCGGAACTCGAAGCGCGCCGTCGACAGTGCGTCGTCGCGCTGCTGGGCGCGGGGGTGCCCCTTGGCCAGGTCAGCTGCGTGGGCAGCGATCTTGTACGCGATCACGCCGTCCTTGACGTCTCGGCGGTTCGGCAATCCGAGGTGCTCCTTGGGCGTCACGTAGCACAGCATCGCGGTGCCGGCCTGGGCGATGATCGCCGCGCCGATCGCAGAGGTGATGTGGTCGTAGGCGGGCGCGATGTCGGTGGTCAATGGTCCCAGCGTGTAGAACGGCGCCTCGTCGCACACCTCCTCCTCGAGGCGGACGTTCTCTACGATCTTGTGCATCGGCACATGGCCGGGCCCCTCGATCATCACCTGCACGCCGTACCCGCGGGCCACCTGGGTGAGCTCGCCGAGGGTGCGCAGCTCGGCGAACTGGGCGGCATCGTTGGCATCGGCGATCGACCCCGGCCGCAGCCCGTCGCCGAGGGAGAACGTCACGTCGTAGCGGGCCAGGATCTCGCACAGCTCGTCGAAGTTGGTGTACAGGAACGACTCTCGCTGATGGGCCAGGCACCAGGCCGCCATGATGGACCCGCCCCGCGACACGATCCCGGTGACGCGGTCCACGGTCAGCGGGATGTGGCGAGCCAGCACCCCGGCGTGCACCGTCATGTAATCGACACCCTGTTCGCATTGTTCGATCACGGTGTCGCGGTAGCACTCCCACGTCAGCCGCGTCGGATCGCCGTCGACCTTCTCGAGCGCCTGATAGATCGGCACCGTTCCGACGGGCACCGGCGAGTTGCGGAGGATCCATTCGCGGGTGGTGTGGATGTCGCGGCCGGTGGACAGATCCATGATGGTGTCGGCGCCCCAGCGGGTGGCCCACACCATCTTGTCGACTTCCTCCGCGATGGACGAGCTGACGGCCGAGTTCCCGATATTGGCATTGACTTTCACCGCGAACGCCTTGCCGATGATCATGGGCTCGGCCTCGGGATGGCGGTGGTTGGCGGGGATGACGGCGCGGCCGCGCGCCACCTCCGCGCGGACCAGCTCAGGGCTCACGCCTTCGCGCGCGGCGATGAACGCCATCTCCGCGGTGGTCTCCCCGGCTCGGGCGCGCTGCACTTGCGTACCGCGATCGGTGACCACGCCGGCCCGCGCCGGTAACCCGGCCTCGAGATCGACGACGGCCGAGGGGTCGGTGTAGGGCCCGGAGGTGTCGTAGAGGTCGAGGTGGCCGCCGGTGCTCAGGTGCACGCGGCGGAACGGCACCCGCGCCCCGTCGGGTTGCTCGAGGTAGACCTTGCTGCTCCCGGTGATCGGCCCGGTGGTGACGGTCAGGTGGTCGGGGGTCGACAAATGAGCCATCTTCGCTACTCCCTACGCCGGCATTACCCGGTCAGGTTCGTACGGTCGACGGGCCTACCCGTCCTCTCAGCGCGCTCGGTGCGTGCTCCCGTGGGGACGTTCCCAACATAGCCCAACCCCTGACGCAGCCGGACGGGGAATACGGTTTGGCCACGATGATTTATATAGCTAACATATGCGTTTTCGGCGCAGTGCTGCGCCGACGCTGGGGATACGAAACCGATTGCGAAAAGACGGCTGGACATGACGACGACTGGCATGAGCGAGACCACGATCCGGCGCACCCGGATGGATCACGATCACCCCTTCTACAAGTGGATCGTGCTGTCCAACACCACGTTGGGCGTCCTGCTGGCCACCATCAACGCGTCGATCGTGCTGATCTCCCTGCCTGCGATCTTTCGCGGTATCGGGTTGAATCCGCTCGCCCCGGGCAACGTCAGCTACCTGCTGTGGATGCTGATGGGCTACCTCGTCGTCACCGCCGTGCTCGTGGTGCCGTTCGGCCGGCTCGGCGACATGCTCGGCCGGGTCCGGATCTACAACATGGGTTTCGCGGTGTTCACCGTCGCGGCCATCGCGCTGTCGTTCGACCCGTTCCAGCTCGGCGGCGGGGCGATCTGGCTGATCGCGTGGCGCGTGGTGCAGGGCGTCGGCGGCGCGATGCTGATGTCGTCGTCATCGGCGATCCTCACCGACGCGTTCCCGGCCAACCAGCGGGGCATGGCGCTCGGGGTGAACATGGTGGCCGCCGTCGCCGGCTCGTTCCTCGGGCTGTTGATCGGTGGCTTCCTGTCCGAGTGGCACTGGAAGGCGATCTTCTGGGTCGGCGTGCCGATCGGCATTCTGGGCACCATCTGGAGCGTGCGCTCGCTGAAGGAACTGGGTGTGCGCAGCCCGGGCAGGCTCGACTGGGCCGGCACGCTGACATTCGGCATCGGCCTGACCGTGCTGCTGATCGGCATCACCTACGGCATCCAGCCCTACGGCGACTCCACGACGGGCTGGACCAGTCCCGCCGTTCTCGGCGCCATCGGGCTGGGGCTCGCGCTGCTCGTCGTGTTCTGCATCGTGGAGTTACGCGTCAAGCAGCCGATGGTCAACATCCGGCTGTTCCGCTCCGCGTCGTTCGGCATGGGCAACCTCGCGGGGTTGATGTCCTCGGTCGGCCGCGGCGGCCTGCAGTTCATGCTGATCATCTGGCTGCAGGGCATCTGGCTGCCGCTGCACGGCTACAGCTTCGAATCCACACCGTTGTGGGCGGGCATCTACATGCTGCCGATGACGGTCGGGTTCCTGGTCGCCGGCCCGCTGGCCGGATCGCTGTCCGACCGATTCGGTGCCCGGCCGTTCACCGTGGGCGGCATGCTGCTGATGGCGGCGACGTTCGTGGCGCTGGTGATGATCCCGGTGAACTTCGACTACTGGTTGTTCGCCGCGCTGGTGTTCCTCAACGGGCTGGGCGGCGGCATCTTCACCGCGCCCAACACCGCGGCGATCATGTCGAGCGTTCCGTCGTCCGAACGAGGCGCTGCATCCGGTGTCCGCGCGACGTTCTTCAACGCCGGCTCGTCGTTGTCGATCGGGGTGTTCTTCTCGCTGATGATCGTCGGGCTCGCCAACACCCTGCCGTCGGCGTTGAGCAATGGCCTGCAGGCGCAGGGCGTCTCGTCGTCGGTGGCCCACGACGTGGCCAACCTGCCGCCGGTGGGCAGTCTGTTCGCCGCGTTCCTCGGCTACAACCCGATCGCCGAACTCCTCGAGCCATCGCACGCGCTGCAGCAGCCGGGCGTCAACGCCGACGTGTTGACGGGCAAGACGTTCTTCCCGGAGCTCATCACCGAGCCCTTCCACTCCGGTTTGACGGTGGTGTTCCTCGCGGCCGCGGCGATGATGTTGATCGGTGCCGTCGCCTCGATGTTCAATCCCGGCCGTTACGCCGAGGATCGCGCCTAGAAATCGGCGTGTGACGCGGCACACTCTGCGGGTACCCCCGCGAGATGGCCGCGACTTCCGATTCTCGTCCCGACGACATACGTCGGCGAGCACACGAGCACGCCGACGGCGCTCGTGAGGCGATGGCAGCCAAACGGGCTGAACACGATGGTGGGTTGTCCGGTTGGGTGGCCCAGCGCGCTGGAGACTGGGATCTCAGCGGCCAGGACGAGACCACGATGCAGCGCCAGAAGTACGTCTGGAACACGTTGGTGGATCACTGGTTCCGGATGGAGTTCGACGGGTGGGAGAACCTTCCCGAGGCGCCGGTGCTCCTCGTCGGCATCCACTCCGGCGCTCCGTTCGTCTGGGATGCCTGGACCGTGGGCGTCCAGTGGTGGCGACGTTTCGGCCAGGCTCGTCCATTGCACGGCACCGCGCACGACGCCCTGATGGCCATACCGGTGATCGGCAGGTACTTCCGCGCGATGGGCGTGCTGCCCGCCGCCCCGGACTCCATCGCGACGGCTCTGGCGGAGGGCCGTGACGTCGCGTTGTGGCCCGGCGGTGAGGTGGATTCGCTGCGGCCGTGGAAGGAGCGCGATGAGGCCAATCTGGCCGGGCGCACGGGGTTTGTGAAGATGGCTATCAAGGCGGGAGTACCGATCGTGCCGATAGCCACTGTCGGTGGTGCGGACGCGATGCCGGTGCTGATCCGCGGGGACGGGCTGTCGCGTGCCCTGCGGCTGGACAAACTGCTGCGGCTCAAGGTCTTTCCGCTCGCGGTGTCCTTGCCCTGGGGCATCGCACCCGCGGCGCTACCGCAATTCCCGCTCCCGGCGAAGATCCGCACCCGGCTGATGCCCGCGATCGAGCTGGACCACGACCCCGCACGCGCCGACGACGAGGCCTACGTCGAGAAGAAGTACCGCGAGGTGCAGGACAGCATCCAAAGCGGAATGGACGCGTTGGCGCGCAAGCGTGCCTTCCCGCTGTTCGGCTGACCCGCCGCGAGGAGTGCGCCTAGAACGGCGGTGGTTGCTCGGGGTCGGTGGCGGGTAGTGGCGGTGGCTGCCAATTCGGTTCCAGTTCTTCGCGTTCGATGGGGTCGTTGACGAAGCGGGCGAACGGGCTGGTGCTGGGTTTCACGCTGGTGGGTTCGCCGTGGAAGAACTCCCGGAATCGGCGGAATTGGTTGCGCCAGCACCGGACTCGGATCTCTTCTCGGGCGGCGCGATTGCGGTGGCGATTGATCGTGTTGGCGTGACGGGTGGTGCACATCTGCTCGCGGGCCACCACGAGGGCGTGCGGGTCGGGGGTGCGGTGGCGACCGGTGAGATCGGGGAACAGAGCGCCCCCGCCGGGGAAGGTGGTGTAGGTGTGGCCGCTCGGTGAGGTCCACACGATGACTCCGCCGGCCACCTGCCGATCGCGCCAACCCTCGTCGAAGGTCTTGCGGCGGTGGTGTTCTCGGCAGTAACAGGCCAGATTCTCGGCCACGGTCTGCCCCCCGGCCGCGGGGTCGGCGTGGTCGAAGGGTTCGGTGTGGTCGATGTCGCAGCGCGCGGCGGGAACGGTGCAGCCGGGAAACCGGCAGGTCAGATCGCGGGTGCGGATGTAGCGGGCCAGCGCAGCGCCGGGTCGGTACCGGAGCGCCTGCTCGGCGCTGACCTGCGGTAGGCCGACCAGGCGGCGGGTGGCGTCGCGGGCCAGTTCGCGCACCAGTTCGGCGTCGATGATGCCGTGCCCGGCGAGGTAGCCGGGCTGATCACTGCGTCCGGTGACGGTGTCGGCGGCTGCCACAATATTGACCACCACTGGCACGACCGGGGCGGGCGCCCGGCCACGGGCCGGGCAGTCGGGTGTCCCGCAGGCACACGCCAACTCGAGGCGACCGTGCCCGAGCGCGGTGAGGGCATCCGCGCGACGCTGCATCAGCGTGCGCGGATCGCGCGGGCACACCGAGTCGGCCATCGCCGCCAGGCGTCGATCGAGCACCGCGCCGTCGGCGCGTGACAGACTCGCCCGCACCCGGGCCATCCCGTCCAGGTCAGGGCGCACGTCGACCCGGCGCTGGTCATAGGCCGCGGTACGGCGTTCCTTGGCGGCAGCGGCGTCCATCGAGGTCACCACTGCGTCGATCGTGGTGATCAGCTTCTCCCGCGACCAGCACCGCCAGCTGCCGATCTGCTCGGCCAGCGCGGCATCCACCGCGCCGATCACGTCGTCGGTGACCAGGGCGGTGCGCGTGCAGATCAATTCGGTGGCGCGCCAGTCGATGTGACCGGCGGCCAGCTCGGCGGCGACAGCGGGGAGCCGCACGGCGAGAGTCTCGGCGTGGCCGACCAGGACCCGGGCGCCCGCGGCGGTCATGTTCAGCGCGGCCGACACCTCGGCGGCCGTGCGGTGGAACCCGCTCATCACCGAGGCGGCGTCCTCCTCGACGGCCAGCTCCTCTTCGGTGCGGCGGCCCAGCAGCTCAGCGATCGCGGCCAGCTTGCGGGCCATCAGCACCGCCTCCTGACGATGCGCATCATCGACCACGGCAACCAGATCGCCATCGGACCAATCATCGAACACGTGTTCGAGTCTACTCGGGTCCACTGACTCAAACTTTCTGGCAGGGTCGCCGGAGAATGATGGTGACACGTCCAGAGGGAGTGTCAGATGTCGAGATCGCGGAAGGTGAAGGTCAGCGCCGAGGAGAAGACCCGTTTGGTTCTGGC
>NZ_JAKRFN010000012.1 GCF_022348085.1 Mycobacterium sp. PSTR-4-N
CGCAGCCGGGCGCGGAAGCAGGGTAGCCCCAGATTCAATGAGAAACGTCGCGATCGAAATTCTCATCCAATCTGGGGCAATGCAGGTCAGACTAGTAAATGTGCCCCAGATTCAATGAGAACGGACATCGATCAGCTCGTCGACCACGACGGCCAACGGACGTCGGCGGGTGAACGTCAACACCGGAGCAACAGTCCAGCCGGACCGAAGCGCGCGCAGGTGCGCCGAGCGCCCTGGGGCAGACTCCGGTTCCAAGAACACTACGGTGCCCTCCGGCGCGCCGACTTCGACTCGGTGTGGCGCATCGGCGGGCACGACCACCTTGGTGCCGCGATGCTGGTTGCCGTGCTCGTCACGCATCGTGAAAGGTGTTGTTGCGGTGACAATCTGGACGGCATGGTGGGCGTGTAGATCGGTGGTGCCAATCGATCCGGTGAACGCCAACACCCCAGGTCGCAGCAGTGCAGTCCCGCCCCAGTGCGGTTCACCGGTGATACCACCGCCATCCCGCATCATCGCCACGAATCGATGCTACGGCCTTCCATTAATCGACTTACCGCGGCGCCAGCAACGGGGAACATCGAATCAGGCGTGGAGCCATCCGCCGCCACGGGTAATGCAGGATATGCGCCGTGGGCCAGTCACCCACCGCCGCGCCTAGCTCGGGCTGCCCTTGTACCGTATACCCCTCAGGGGTACCTTCGTTGTATCACCCGGGGCGGGTAGCCCGACGACTGGAAGGCGTATCGCTGGTGAGCGTACAAGAAAGATTTCGGCAGCTCGTGCAAAGCCAGACCGCACGGTCGATCGCCAAATGCATCGCTTTGTGCGCGGTGGGTCGTGTCACTAGTGGGCGCCGCTCAGGCAAGGCCGGCGAGGGAAAGTCCTGCTGCGGCTGACAGCACCGCGACAGGCTGCCCCCGAGCGGCTTGCCGCCGGAGCGTGAGGCCCCTCACTGCTGCCGCCGTCCTTAGTGCCTAGTCTTTATGGACCCGAGTGTCCCGGTCCGATGTTCTGCGAAGGAAGTTCTCGATCGCTGGGCCGAAAGCGTGTGCCATGTCCTCAGCGTTGACGAATTGGCGGGACATCGAAACTTCGGCGAGGACCCCTCGTGGAAGGACATCGGCGAGGCTGTGGGCCAAGCACTCGGGGTGACGGATGTCGTCGCCGGCGATGACGAGCGTCGCAGTGTCGATGCGCCGGAGGTCCTCGACCGTTGCAAAGGCGCGGTCATGACCGATTGACGCCGCGGCCGCCGCACTGTGGGCGTCAGCGCGCGGAATAGCCTCAGCGACCAGGTTGGCGATCAGCGGCTGAAGATCAGGAATGAACAATTCCCAGGCGGCCTGCAGACCGCGGGAACGGGCATGCTCGGCGAAACGATCCATCAGATCGGTGTCTGCGGCTTTGTCCGCATCGTCCTCTATCGCTTCAGCACTGATGACCACCGCCGACCGGGCGATACGGGGGTGCTGGAGGCACGTCCGCAAAACGATGGTGCCGCCCAGTCCGGCGCCGACAAGGTGGGCGCAGGTGTCATCGAGCGCGTGAACGATCGCAATGACGTCGCTGACGTACTGATCCCATCGGTGCAACGTCGGGTCGGGACAACGCGATGCTCCGTACCCTCGAATGTCAGGCAACGCAACGCGATACCGGCCAGCGAGCCGGTCAGCAAGCGGTCGCATGCTGTAGTGATCCGGACCCCCACCATGAAGCATGATGATCAGTTCGCCGCGCCCGACGACCTCCCCCATGAGGGGCCAGCCATCATCTCCGACGTGCAACGCGCGCACCACCAACTGATCCCTCCCGTCGTTCCGGGATAGCGCTACGCGCGTCGACACCAAACCAATGACCCCGGAAAGTAACCCTTGAAGCATACCCCCAAGGGGTATATGCTCTCTTACGTATACCCGGTAGGGGTATCTACACCCGTCGAGGATAGGAGATTGGTGATGAGCACGAGCACGTACGCCGTCACAGGAATGACTTGCGGACATTGCGAGCTGTCGGTGCGCGAAGAGGTCAGCGAGGTCGCCGGAGTTGAAGACGTCGAAGTTAGCGCCAAAACCGGCACCCTGATCGTGACGTCGAGCCGTCCCGTCGACGACGCGCAGATCCTCAACGCCGTCGACGAGGCCGGCTACTCGGCGGTGCGTGTCGCATGAACGCCGCGGGACGATTGACAGCGTTTGGCGCCGGACTGGCAGTGGCGTTCACGGCTGCATACGTCACCGCCGCAGCGGTCGTCCCTGATACCGCGGCGACATCTCCCCAGACCCAAACTTCCGATGCTGCAGCGGATCACAGCGCGCCGCCGACCGAGCAGGCGTCGCCAGTCGATCCCTTCGCCGACCCGCCGGGGTTGTCGTTGGCCGAAGACGGATACGTCCTGAGCCCGGTGCGGTCCCCCAGCGCACCCAACGATCGGGGAACGATGAGCTTCACCATCGTCGACCCGGGCGGCACGCCGCTGCTGGACTACGCGACCGTGCACGACAAGCAACTGCACCTCATCGTGGTCCGTTCCGACGGCCAGCACTTCGCCCATGTACACCCAAGGCTGGACGCGGCCACCGGCACGTGGTCAACGCCGTGGACGTGGAACGCCGCCGGCACCTACCGCGTGTTCGCCGACTTCCAACCCGCAGGGGCGGGCAGCGCCAAACTCACCCTCACCCGAACCGTGCAGGTGGCCGGCGCGTTCGTCCCGGCGGTGGCGAGTGCCACACGCACCGTGGATGACATCGCCGGATACACCGTGAAACTGGACGGTGCACTCACCGCGGGCGTCTCCCACCAACTCACCGCGACAGTCACGCGCGACGGCCGGCCGGTGATGACCTTGCAGCCCTACCTGGGGGCTTACGGCCATCTCGTCGCCTTGCGTGAGGGAGACCTGGCGTATCTACATGTGCACCCTGAGGGGGCCGAGCCGGTACCGGGCGGCACCGGTGGGCCTGCGGTGTCGTTCGCGGCAACCGCACCCACAGCGGGGCGCTACCTGCTCTACCTCGACTTCAAAGTCCAGGACACCGTGCACACCGCCAGCTTCGTCGTCGACGCCGCACCCGGTGGCACCAACGAGCCCGCGCCAGAGCCATCGCGTGACGCCGGCCATGCCGGCGGGCACTGAGCTATCCCGTCCGAATCAGAAACTGAAAGGCAGTGGCTTCATGACGACATCGACACCGGTGTCTGGCCCGAGTGTGGAACTTCGCATCGGGGGAATGACCTGCGCCTCCTGCGCCAACCGCATCGAGCGCAAGCTCAACAAGCTCGACGGCGTGGCCGCGACAGTCAATTACGCGACGGAAAAGGCCACCGTCACGGTGCCTGACGGATACGATCCGGCGCTGCTGATCGCCGAGGTGGAGAAGACGGGCTACACCGCCGCGCTCCCGACACCGCGCACGCCGATGCCCTCCGACGCATCCGGTGACACCCCGCACGCCGCGGACACCGCCGACCCCGAACTGGCCTCGCTGCGGCACCGCCTGAGGGCCTCGGCCGTCCTGACGGTGCCGGTCGTCGCGATGGCGATGATCCCGGCGCTGCAGTTCACGTACTGGCAGTGGGCGTCGCTCACGCTGGCGGCCCCCGTCGTCGTGTGGGCAGCATGGCCATTCCACCGGGCCGCCTGGGCCAACCTGCGACACGGCACCGCGACCATGGATACGCTCATTTCGCTGGGCACCGTGTCAGCGTTCCTGTGGTCGCTGTATGCGCTGTTTCTGGGCAGCGCCGGCACGCCGGGTATGAAGCATCCCTTCGCGTTCACCCTGGCGCCGTCGCATGGCGCCGCCAACATCTACCTCGAAGTCGCCGCCGGCGTAACCACGTTCATCCTGGCCGGACGCTACTTCGAGAAGCGGTCCAAACGGCAGGCCGGAGCGGCACTACGAGCCCTACTCGACCTAGGCGCCAAAGACGTATCCGTCCTGCGCGACGGGACGGAAACCAAGATCGCCATCGAAGAACTCGTGGTTGGCGACGAGTTCATCGTGCGCCCGGGGGAGAAGATCGCCACCGACGGCGTGGTGGTGTCCGGTTCCTCGGCTGTCGACGCCTCGATGCTGACCGGCGAAGCGGTACCCGTGGAAGTCGCTACCGGCGACACCGTGGTCGGTGCCACCGTCAACGCCGGCGGTCGGCTGGTGGTGCAGGCCACTCGCGTCGGCTCGGACACCCAGCTCGCGCAGATGGCCCAGCTGGTCGAACGCGCCCAGACCGGCAAGGCCGAAGTGCAACGCCTGGCCGATCGCATTTCCGGCGTCTTCGTACCGATCGTCATCGCTATCGCCGTGATCACCCTCGGCGCCTGGCTGGGCGCGGGATTCTCAGTCGCCGCCGCGTTCACCGCAGCGGTCGCGGTCCTCGTCATCGCCTGCCCCTGCGCCCTCGGGCTGGCCACGCCCACCGCCCTGCTGGTGGGCACCGGTCGCGGCGCACAAATCGGCGTGCTGATCAAAGGTCCCGAGGTGCTCGAATCCACCCGCAAGGTTGACACCGTGGTGCTGGATAAGACCGGAACCGTCACCACCGGCAAAATGACGCTGGTCGATGTCATCACAGCGCCGGAAACCGAACGCGCGGAGCTGCTTCGACTGGCCGGCGCCCTGGAGAACGCCTCCGAGCACCCCATCGCCCAAGCCGTCGCCGCCGCGGCGGCCGAGGAACTCCAGGCCCTGCCCGTTCCGGAGGACTTCGCGAATGTCGAAGGTAAAGGCGTCCACGGCATCGTGGATGGACACGCCGTCATCGTTGGGCGCGAATCACTGCTGTCCGACTGGGCGCAACACCTCAGCCCGGATCTGTCCCACGCCAAGGCCCGCGCGCAAGCCCAGGGAAAGACCGTGGTAGCGGTCGGGTGGGACGGGCAGGCGCGCGGTGTACTCGTCATCGCTGACACCGTGAAATCGACGAGCGCACAGGCAATCTCGCAGATGCGTGACATTGGGCTGACCCCCGTGTTGCTCACCGGCGACAACCAAGCCGTCGCTCGACAGATCGCCGCCGAAGTCGGCATCGACGACGTCATCGCCGAAGTCATGCCCGAAGGCAAGGTTGACGTCATCGCACGCCTCCAAGCCGAAGGCAAGACGGTCGCCATGGTCGGCGACGGAGTCAACGACGCGCCCGCCCTCGCCCAAGCCGACCTCGGTCTGGCGATGGGCACCGGCACCGACGTCGCCATCGAGGCCTCCGACATCACCCTGGTGCGCGGTGATCTGCGCAGCGCCGTTGACGCGATCAGGCTGTCCCGCGAAACACTGTCGACGATCAAAACCAACCTGTTCTGGGCGTTCGCCTACAACGTCGCAGCGATCCCCGTCGCAGCACTGGGCATGCTCAATCCGATGCTGGCCGGAGCCGCAATGGCATTCTCCAGCGTCTTCGTGGTGGGCAACAGCCTGCGCCTGCGCCGCTTCAAAACCACTTCCGCCGACACCACCAGTTAAATCACCGCCACCTGTGAGGAGAACCAATGTCCGAGAATCAGAACCGCACGTCAGCCTGCTGCTGCAGCGGCGCAGCCGACAAAATCGATACCTCACCCATCGACCCTACGGCGAGGAACCTGCTTGACCTCGGATCGCAGAACGAGACCACCTGCCCCGTGATGCCCGGCACGCCGGTGAACAAGACGGTCGCCGAAGCGGCGGGACTATTCCGTGACTATCGCGGTCGGCGTTACTGGTTCTGCTGCAAGGGATGCGGACCACGTTTCGACCGCGACCCCGACAAGTATGCCTCCGCCGCATGACCGCGACCCTCGTCGCGCACTCCTCGCCGGGCACCCGAAGTTAGTCACCACCACGCACAAGGAAAGCGTCATGACCCACGCCGACAACACCAGGCACTGCCCCTCAACAGGCACCACCCACCACGGCTACATCACCGATAAAGACAAATACCTCAAGCGGTTGAAGCGCATCGAAGGCCAAGCCCGCGGCATCAGCAGAATGATCGAAGAGGAGCGGTACTGCATCGACATCCTGACCCAAACAGACGCGCTCACCAAAGCCCTCCAAGGCGTCGCGCTGGCACTGCTTGACGACCATCTTCGCCACTGCGTCCGTGACGCCGCCGCCACCGGCGGACCGGCCGCTGACGCCAAACTCACAGAAGCCTCTGAAGCCATCGCCCGCTTGGTGCGTTCCTAACACCCACATCATCAATGCGCGTCGACTGAAACGCGAAGTCCCCTAAGGAAAGAACATGACAAACCGCGATGACCACGGCGTAGCAACATCCCACCCTGGCGGGCACGCCCACCACCAATTCCCCAGCGCACACCCTGACACCCACCCACACGGCGAACACCACGGCCATGACAATCACACCGGCCACACTGGCCATAGCGGCCACGGCGGTGACCACGTGGCCCAATTCCGCAAGCTCTTCTGGATCAACCTGATCATCGCCATACCGGTCGTCGCGTTCTCGACCATGTTCGCGATGCTGCTCGGTTACGACGTCCCCGACTTCCCCGGCGCACGCTGGATCGCGCCCCTGCTCGGGACAGTGATGTACGTCGTCGGTGGCCGCCCCTTCCTCACCGGTGCGCTGAACGAGGTCCGTTCCCGCAAACCAGGAATGATGCTCCTGATCGGACTGGCGATCACCGTCGCCTTTTTCGCGTCCTGGGGCGCGAGCTTGGGCCTGCTCCACCACGAGCTGGAATTCTGGTGGGAACTCGCCCTTCTCATCGTCATCATGCTGCTCGGCCACTGGGTAGAAATGCGCTCGCTGGCCCAGACCACCTCAGCGCTGGACTCACTGGCCGCACTACTTCCCGACGAAGCCGAGAAGATCGACGGCGACCGCACCGTCACCGTCTCGCCGACCGACCTGCACGTCGGCGATGTCGTTGTAGTCCGACCCGGCGGCAGCATCCCTGCCGACGGCAAGATCGTCGACGGACGCGCCGACATGGACGAGTCCATGGTGACCGGCGAATCCCGGCCCGTTACCCGCGGCGTCGGGGATCCCGTCACAGCCGGCACCGTCGCCACCGATTCCGGGCTTCGGGTCGAGATCACCGCCACCGGCGACGACACCGCCCTAGCAGGCATCCAACGCCTAGTCACCGAAGCGCAGAATTCGTCCTCGCGTGCCCAGCGCCTTGCTGACAAGGCCGCCGGCTGGCTGTTCTGGTTCGCCCTGATCACCGCCGCGATCACCGCGGCGGCATGGACAATCGTCGGCAATCCCGATGCCTCGGTGGTAAGAGCGATCACCGTGCTGGTCATCGCCTGCCCTCATGCGCTGGGCCTGGCGATACCACTGGTCGTGTCCATCGCCACCGAACGCGCCGCCAGAGGCGGCGTCTTGATCAAAGATCGGCTGGCCCTGGAAGGTATGCGCACTGTCGACGCCGTGCTGTTCGACAAGACCGGCACCCTGACGAAAGGCGAACCCACCGTCACCGCCGTCGAGGCGACCGGAGACGACGACGGCGACATCGTGCTCGCGCTCGCCGCCGCCGCCGAGACCGACAGTGAACACCCCCTGGCGCGGGCCATCGTGAAAGCCGCCGAGGATAGGGGATTAACGGTGCCGCGCGCCAGCGGCTTCTCGTCCTCTCCTGCCGTCGGTGTGACTGCGACGGTCGACGGGCACGAAATCCGAGTGGGCGGCCCCCGACTTCTCGAAGAAGTCGGCGCCCAGGAGGTCCCCGCGGCCACCGCGTGGCGCGGCGAAGGCGCCATCATTCTGCACGTCATCCGCGACGGAGAGGTGCTCGGCGGCCTGCGCTTGGCCGACGAGATCCGCCCCGAATCCCGCGAAGCCGTCGATGCGCTTCACAAGCTTGGCGTGCAAGTCGTCATGATCACCGGCGACGCCGAAGCCGTCGCCAATAGTGTCGGCCACCAGCTGGGCATCGACCGGGTGTTCGCGGGGGTGCGCCCCGAAGACAAGGCGTCGAAAGTTGCTGCCCTGCAACACGAGGGCAAGAAGGTTGCCATGGTCGGCGATGGAGTCAACGATGCCCCCGCCTTGGCGCAGGCCGATGTCGGCATCGCCATCGGTGCCGGCACTGACGTCGCCATCGCTTCCGCCGGTGTCATCCTGGCCAGTTCCGACCCCCGCTCGGTGCTGTCGGTCATCGAGCTGTCCCGCGCCAGCTACCGCAAGATGAAACAGAATCTCTGGTGGGGCGCCGGGTACAACCTCATCTCTGTGCCCCTGGCTGCTGGTGTGCTGGCACCCATCGGCATCGTGCTGCCCATGTCGGTCGGCGCCATCCTCATGTCACTGTCAACGATCGTCGTCGCGCTCAACGCGCAACTTCTGCGCCGCCTCGATTTGACGCCCGAGGCGAGCACCCGCGCCGTTCTCAACCGTTAGGGGACGGCCCACCATGTGGAGCATCCGGCGACCATGTGAAGTTCGAATCGCCGCTCCCAACCATGTGGAGCTTCGCACGAAGAAAGCAAATGCAGTCGCCGGTCGAATTCTCAATTATCCGTCGACCGCCGGTACCTTCGGATGCGCCGTAGACGGCGTGTAGCTGAGCGACAAGCCACCCAATCGGAGCCGGGGAAGCGGAGGAAGGAGCACCAGTGACCGACCTCGCCACTGTCGAAAATTCGATTCGACGACGGTCGTTCGGCACCCTGTCGACGCTCGATAGCAGCGGCAACCCCCACGCGACGGCCGTCACGTACGCAGCGGCCGGTGAAGGCACAAACCTGACGTTGTACATCACGACCCGTACTACGAACGTCAAGGTTAAAAACATTCGACGACGCCCACAGGTAGCCTTCGTCATTCCCGTGCCGCACCGCTTTCTCCCCATGATGCCGCCGGCAGCTGTGCAGTTTGCGGGGTCGGCCACAATACTGAACCACGAAAACGCCGACGCGCGAGGGGCATTCCACGCGGACTGGTTTCTCCGTCGCATTCTCGCCGCCGAGGAGCGCATCGTCTCTCAGCGTGCTGAGCTGTGCTTCATCGCAGTCCGGCCGAGGCGATGGTTATCCACCTACGGCATCGGAATGTCGGCCCTCGACATCGTGCGTCATCCGGGCGACGCCATCGGGCGGGCAGACCTGACGGGCGGAAACTAGCCGTCAGGCCGTGGATTGGCCATACAGACGTAGGTCAATGCACATGGTCGTGGTCTTGGTGGTCGTCTAGCGGCGTCGCCGCTGGAAGCGGCTCGCTGATGGGCACGGGCGTAGCCTGCTCAGGCGCGCCGCCAGAGCCAGCGCCTGGTGCAGGAGCTTCGACTGGGCGCACGGCAGGCGGGGAAGACGTCGGCTCCAAATCGTAATTGTGATGGTCGTCGACGTGTTCTGCACCGGTTCCGTGATCATCGGAGGCGGGCTCCCCAGCGGGCGCTGCAGGGGATGGTTCAGGATGGCTGTGATGGTCGTCAGTCTGCTCTGCACCAGGTCCGTGGTGATGAGCCCCTGCTTCAGCGCCGGCTGGGGCGTGGTGGCCGTGCCGTAGACCAGAGGCAGCGCCCACTGTGGACGCCAACGTGACGATCCCAATCGCGCCCAGGAGCACCATGGCACTGCCGAAGGCGGGCACCGGTTCTCCTTGAAGGCCGCGGTGCCAGACCCAGCCAGCGCCCATGACGACATAGATCTGAAGCAGCAACGCGCATAGGTCCGCGGCTTGGATCAGTTCGGCTTGACCGGCGTGGGGCCCGAGCGGCGCTCCCGCGGTTCTCGACACGGACCAAAGCGCAATAACGGCAAGGTTGACCATGATGCCAAGAGCTAGCACCGGGGTGGTGGTACGGGTGAGTACTAGCCGCGCCCACAACAGTTGGAACAGCGCGATTGCCGTAAAAAACAGGCCCGCTGGCATCCATTCCTGCCAGTGCGTGGGAACGACGGCGAAGTGGATTACAGAAGCGCCTAGTGAGGCGAGCGCGGCAAGCCGAGCCGCTAACCGGCTGTCGGTCTTCTTCGCTGTCCTAGGCGCCACCGAACAAGGATGACAGCGCCACCCTAGACACTGGCTGCACGAGGCCACATCTCAACCCGACCGAGATTCATTCGTCATCAACTACTGCCGTCCTACGTAGATGGATCGATGCGACCCTTCGTCTGCGAGTCTCAACCACCGCCGTTTGGCGATAACCAACACCGGCTTCTCTTGAGACCTCGCCGATGCGGCAGTAGCGCACGTCGCTGTTCGCGTCCGGAACTGGCTCAGATTGTCGACGGGACTACGCGCGTCACCGTGCGGGGCGCCGAAGGACAGAGGTCACATCTGCCTCATGGCGTTGCGCTGCTTGAGCTGTTCGCGCACCACATCCTCGATACGGCCATCGGGTAGCGACAACACATAGCGCCGCATGACATCCAGCGCAAACTCCTCAATGTCGGCGTAGCTGGCACCGGCAAGCTTGTCGGCGAGGGTGCGCGGCGCCATACCGAGGTTCCCGCCGAGCCGCATACGCAGCTGCTCGAGAAAAGTCGTGGCCTGTATGCGCGACGGGGGATGCAGTGCTAACCGCACCTGAAAGCGGCGCCATGCCGCGCGGTCGAGCAGTTCGCCATGGTTGGTCGCGCAGACGGCGACGACGTGGGAGGGCAAGCGATCGATCTGTAGGAGCAGCGTCGAAACGACGCGCTTGATCTCGCCGGTTTCGTGCGCGTCGGAGCGCTCCTTGGCGATGGTGTCGAACTCGTCGAAAAAGAGCACGCAGCGCCGAGTCCTTGCGAACTCGAAAACGTGATCGATTCGACTCGTTGTCTCTCCAAGAAAGCTAGATACAACTCCCTCGTAACGCACGGCGTAGAACGGCACCATCAACTCCGCTGCCAACACTTCAGCAAGCGAGGTTTTACCGTTACCAGGCGGACCTTCCAAAAGGATGCGGTTACGCGGTTCCAGGCCGTGGCTGCGGAGAAGCTCGCTACGGTGATGCTCCTCGATGATCTCGTTCACCGCCGCCGTGACGGCAGGCGCCAGATGCACCTCTGACAATCGCCGTTTAGGCACAATTTCGGTGACCAGATCAGCGACCTGGCGGGCGGTGTCATCACGGGCGAGCAGGCTGCGAGCACCGGCAGTGGTGATCAATTCGGACAGACGATCAGCCACAAGATGGTGCTGATTGTTGCGCTCCTCGGCGATGATCGCCTCCACCAGCATGCGAAAGCGGGCGACGTCGCCACGCTGCTGCGCCTCGACCAGATCAATCACTAGGTCAGACCTCGCCATGTGGCCCCTCCTTGCGCAATGCGCTCGCTCGATCATTGCAGATGCGTTCACCACCGCGGGTTCGGCGCCGTACTGTGTCGTGCCCGCTAGCAGCGCCAACAGCGCTCAGATAGTTGTCCGAGTTCTGCCGTAGTGTTCTTCGACCGCCCTGCGGCCACTGATCGCACGGGTGGCTTGTCGCCAGCTACCCGGGAGTGTCTCAGAGGCGTATTGGTGCGCCGGGCGGTCACGCTCGTCGGCGTTGGTCTAGTTCCGGACAGCAGGCCCCGCGACGCTCTGCGTGTCGGTGAGGCGAAGCTGCGTTGGCACGGCAGCAGCGCTGAGGTGTCGAGCTGGTCGCGGCCGTGACAGGCCTTCCGGTCACCGGTTTCGTCGTGGTTCACGTCGACAAAGACGCTGATGACCGCCGACATCGACGAAAGTGCATGGAGTTTCTTCTGCCGCACTTGGCGTTGATGCCGTGCCCACCGGCGAGCCGATCTTGGAGCTGGACACTCGGTCACTTCTGAGGACGTCGACCACGCGACACAGCGCGCCGAGGAAGCGAGACAGCGCGCCGAAACGCCCACCTGTCCGCAGCCCATCTCCACGAACAGGCCGGCGACGCACATCAGCGGGCAGCCGAGGTTCACGACCAAGCACCGTCAGCAGGCGTCGGAGACGTCACTGCGCACAAGGCCAAAGCTCAACGTCATCGCAGAGCGGCCACTTCCGATCGAGAGGCCGCTTCGCGCGACTACTACGACGCCGAGCAAGAACGTCACTAGTTGACTGTCTCGTTTCTGAAAATTTGAGACCAATCAGTTCCTGTCTTGATTCATCGAGACGAAGATTAGACCCCTGTCGTCTCGAACGGGTCTCGGCTTCACCCGTTGCTTGATGGCGGCGGCGAGGTCGTCTGGGATGGGCATGGGTGTCATGAGGCCCGCGTTGACGCGGCCGGTGTTGCCGACCGGGTAGCGGCCAGTCATCGAGCCGGGGGCGGCGACGATGAGGCGCAGGACTTGGCCGATGGCTTCGCGGCGGTCGTGTTGGCGAAGTGCGAGCGCCAGCATGGCGGCGTGGTTGCAGGTGTGCAACCAGGGACTTGGTTGGGAGACGATGTGTGCCCGCTCCAAGTGTCGCCACCGGGTCGCGGGGTCTGCGGCGTGTTTCGCGGCGGTCATTTCCGCTCGGTAGACCTTGCGGGCCTGCTCACTGATTCGTGGCATTGAGTTGGCTCCTGTCGTGGGGATGAGCTTGGTGGGGCTATCGGCGGCTGGTCCGCTTGGTGGGTGCGGTCGTGCCGTTGACGGCCGGTGGAGATGCGGTGGGGGCGCAGCAGTCGCACCCGTGCTCATCCTGTGCCGGGGCTGGGGTGATCAGGGAAAGGCTGATGCTGGTGGCGGGGGTCTGCGCGGACTGTAGAGGGCTGCAGCAGGGGTCGTCGAGGACGGGTGCTGGGCCGATGTCGAGGGTGTGGGTTGTGGTTCGCGGGGTTGTCGCTGTGACGCCGGGAAGGGCGGTGATGCGGGCGGAGCGGATGGCGTTGAGGATGACGAATATTTCGGTGGTTTCGTGGATCAGGACCACGGTGGCCAGGCCCAGGACGCCGAAGGCGGCCAGCGGTATCAGGACGGCGATGATGGCCAGCGAGAACGCGATGTTCTGCACCATGATCCGGCGGGCGTGGCGCGAGTGGGCCAGCACCTGGGGTAGGTGCCGAAGGTCCTCGCCCATCAGGGCGACGTCGGCGGTTTCGATGGCGACGTCGGTGCCCATGGCGCCCATGGCGATGCCGATGTCGGCGGTGGCCAGCGCGGGGGCGTCGTTGATGCCGTCGCCGACCATGGCGATGGGTCGGCCCGTGGAGAGGGTCGGCAGCAGGGCTGCCTTGTCTTCGGGTAGCAGCTCGGAGTGCACGGTGGTGATGCCGGCGTCGGCGGCCACCGTGTCCGCGGTGCGGGTGTTGTCGCCGGTGAGCATGGCCACCGTGATGCCCATTCGCTTCAACAGACGGACGGCTTCGGCGGCTTCGGGGCGAAGTTCATCGCGCACGGCGATGGCGGCGACCGGCTGGTCGTCGCGGGCGAGCACCACCACGGTGGCGCCGGCGGCCTGCAACCGCTCCACGTCAGCGGCGAGTGGTCCGGGGGCGACCCAGGAGGGTTTCCCCAGGCGCAGCCGGTGGCCGTCGAGGTCACCGTGCAGGCCGTGGCCAGCCAGTGCGGTCACATCGCTGGCGGCCGGCGAGTCGCCGGCGGCGGTCAGGATCGCTTGAGCCAGTGGGTGTTCGCTGCGCATCTCCAGGGCCGCTGCCCACCGCAGGGCGTCGGCGTCGCTGAGGTCGTCGGTGGTGATCACCTCGACGACGCGGGGCTGGTTGCGGGTGAGCGTGCCGGTCTTGTCGAGGGCGACGACGGTGATGCGGCCAAGTTCTTCCACCGCCGCGCCACCCTTGATCAGGGCGCCGTGGCGGGTGGCGGCCCCGATGGCCGCGACCACGGTCAACGGGACCGCGATCGCCAGTGCGCACGGTGAGGCGGCCACGAGCACCACCAGTGCCCGTTCCAGCCACAGCATCGGATCACCCAACACCGCGCCCACCGCGGCGATCACCGCGGCCAACGCCATGATCGCCGGCACCAGCGGACGGGCGATCCGATCCGCCATTCGTTGCCCGGCGCCCTTGCGTTCCTGGGCTTGCTCGACGATGTGCACGATCCGCGCCAGGGAACTGTCGGCGGCCGGGGCGGTGACCTCGACCTCTATCGCTCCGCCGCCGTTGATGGCACCGGCGAACACGTCGCTGCCGGGCCCGGCTTCCACGGGCACCGATTCGCCGGTGATCGCCGACAGGTCCAGGCTCGTCTGACCGGCTCGGATGGTGCCATCGGTGGCGGCGCGTTCACCGGGACGGATCACCATGACGTCACCGATGACGAGATCCTGGGGGGCAACGGTCGTCTCGATGCCGTCCCGCAGCACCGAGGCCTTCGGCGGCACCAGCGACAACAGGGAGCGCAGCCCGCGACGGGTCCGGCTGACGGCGTAGTGCTCCAAGCCCTCGGCGATCGAGAACAGGATGCCCAGCAAGGCGGCCTCGGCGAACTGACCCAACGCGACTGCGCCGATCGCGGCGATCGTCATCAACGTGCCGACCCCGATACGGCCATGCCGCAGATTACGCACCGCATCGGGCACGAACGTGATCGCGCCGGCAGCGACTGCAGCCAGCTCGACGGCGTGTGCGATGCCCTCGTAGCCGACCCGCCCGGCAATCCAGCTCACAGCGAGCAGCACCGCGGCCAGCGCCGCGAACTGCAATTCCCGTATTTGCCAAAGCCTTTCGGGACCCGCGTCGGGTTCGACGTCGTTGCGTGGCCCGCAGCACGCATCAGACACGATTGGCTTCCTTAGCGCTAGTTGCGGCCACGCTCGGCAAAACAGCTGCGGTTAACTCGCGTCCGCGCTCGGTCAGCTGATACATGACCAACTTGCCCTGACGGCGCGACGACACCAGCGCCGCGTTCTTGAGCTGGCGCAGATGGTGGGACACCAAGCCTTGCGGCTGTCCGACCACCCAGGCCATATCGCACACGCACAATTCGTCGCCGGCCGCCAGGGCGGCCGCAATGGACAACCGGGTCGCATCGCTGAGGCCGCGCGCCGCCGCGGCGGCGGCCTGGACGGTGGCGCTGTCGGGCACCGTGGCGCGAATGGACTCCGCGTGGGGCAGGTTCAGGCAGAGCAGATCGCAGGTATCCACCGGTTCACTCATATCCATATACTAAAGTACGTCGATATGAACATGAAAGGTCTCGGAGCGATCCTGACCAACACCCGCGTTCTGCTGACCGTCTTCGTTATCGCGTTAGCAACGATCGGGACCGCGGTGTTCCTCTCGGTCCGAGGAACCGACTCGGCGCCTCCGATTCAACTTGATGGGGCAGCCGGACAGACGGTCCGAGACAACAGTCACCGGCTCAACTCGGTACCCGACAGCGACGCCTACTTCGTGGAATTCCTCGATTTCGAGTGCGAGGGCTGTCGCGCGGTGTATCCCGCCATTGAGCAGCTGCGCGCCGAGTACGGCGATCGGGTGAACTTCGTGCTGCGCTACTTCCCGCTGCGCTCGCACTTCAACGCCGAGCGCGCCGCACGCGCGGTCGAGGCCGCCGCCCAACAAGGCCAACTCGAACCCATGTACCGGAAAATGTATGAGACACAAGCAGAATGGGGCGAGCAGCAGACTCCCGCCGACGACGTATTCCGCGGCTTCGCCCAGCAACTCGGCCTGGACATGAGCGCATTCGACGACACCTACAACGACCCGGCCACCCTGGAACGCATCCAGCTCGACATCGCCGACGGCACCGCATTAGGCGTGCAAGGAACCCCGACCTTCTTCCTCAACGGCGAACGCATCCAGCCGCGCAGTTATGAAGACCTCTCCACAGCGCTTGACCAGGCTTTGGTGCGCGGATAGACGTCTGTCTCGTATCTACTGAACGGCATCGGTTGCCTCACGTGGCAAGGGCGTGGAAAGAAGACCCTTAAGAATATTCGGCCT
This sequence comes from Mycobacterium sp. PSTR-4-N, assembly GCF_022348085.1. Classification (GTDB taxonomy): domain Bacteria; phylum Actinomycetota; class Actinomycetes; order Mycobacteriales; family Mycobacteriaceae; genus Mycobacterium. Next base: position 15,749 of record NZ_JAKRFN010000012.1, read on the forward strand.
GGTTTATCAGATCCCTGGCTCGCTTTCATCGCAACCTGGCAGACCTGCAGCGCGTGACCCATGGTTTCACCGTCTGGCCCGCCCGCCACACGGGTCGGCCGCCAGACAATGGCTGCTCGTCCCTACATCTTTCCCGCACAGCAGGGGCACGGTTCCTTCATGTTGGCGCAGCAAGGGCATGCGTCCATCGGCATCGCCATCATCGTCTCGCCGCAGCACCACATCAGTGGCCTGGCGCCACCGGCGGTGTACGTGACCGCCATGGGGTACTCGCTGGTGACGTCAAAGTAGATCTTGCCGGTGGCCGTCTGCCCTTGAGTCAAGGTGGCCGGGGAAATTCCCCGCGGGCTGGCCATCTGCCACAGCGCTGGGTAGCGGGCGCCTACAGAGGTTGCGGCGAAGTTGGGGATTACCGGTGTCGAAGTGCCCAAGATCGCCGTCACCGTCGCGGTCGCTTCCCACAGCTGGCCGGCCACCGGGAAGTCAGGCACATCACCGCTTTTCTTCAGATCCGCGACCGACCAACTCTGAATGCCACCACCGTCCGCTACCTGCTGATGCGCTCCAAAGCGGTGCAAACAGTGCTCCGCCGCCGACGCCGCCCCAGCCGAGCCCAGTCCCGCCATCGGCGCCATCACAGCCAATACCGCCATCAAACAGAACTTGAGCACATCTACTCCCTACCGTGGGGCCCGGCAAAGTAATCGCCTCGCGTCTACAACCTACGTACCGAGATAGTAGATGATGTCAGAAGCCGATCGACATGGCCTTGCCCTGGGCTCCTATGACGACGGTTGACACCCGCCGCTGAATCGGAAGAGGTCGCCACGCGGTCAAGCACCATCGCCACTTGCCGGTCAACCGTCTGCAACTCTTCCCGCCGCGCCCGAAATCAGGAGCACCTTCGCTATCTGTAATCAGCAAATGCTTCGCCGCCGACACCCAGCTCATCACTGGCGTCGTTAGTGGGCGGCGTCGCGTCGGGCCGGGTCGGTCCGGCGTCGAAGGCGGCCATTTCAACGTAAGGCCGGTTACTGTCAGCGCAACCGGAAACAAGTTTTTGACCGGAGGTATTGACGTGGCAGTGCGAGGGGAGCGAATCCTGGCTGCAGCGCTGGCAGCAGCGGGAAGTCGGCGATTCCGGAACCGGATCGCCGGGCAAGCCGCCCGCTACTGGTCGGCGCCCACAGGATCGGCCTGGGAAGCGAACTCGCACTGGCGCAACGGAATCGGCGATCAAGCCTGGCTGGAGGTTGGTGACGACCATTGGAAGATCTATGAGACCTTCGCCCGAGCCCTTAATTCGCCCAGCCCGAACACGGTGATGGAGTGGGGCGCCGGCGGCGGGGCCAACGCCGTGGCTTTCGCCCCCCATGCGCAGCGCTTCATCGCCGCCGACATCTCCGAAGAAAACCTCGACGAATGCGTCCGACAAGTCCGCGCAACTTGCACGACACCCGTCGAGACACGGCGCATCGACCTCACCTGCCCCGAACAAGCCACCGTCGGATTGGCGGGCAGCAGCGACGTCTTCCTGTGTCTATACGTGATCGAATTAACGACCGACACCGACGCGGTACGGGCCATCCTTGAAATCGCCCGCACCGTGTTGGCTCCCGAAGGCATGGCGTTGGTCCAGATCAAGTACCACACCAGCGATCGTCGGACCCGCGGCTTCGCCGGGACGGCCTACGACCGAAACCTCGCATCGACCACCACCTTCACCATTGAAGAGTTTTGGAACCTGGCGGCAGAGTGCGGACTCACCCCAAGGCTAATCACTTTGGTGCCGGAAAACCGTCTCGACAGCCGCTACGCCTACTACGCCCTCACAAATCCAGCCGCCGTGCAACCCGCGCCGCCTGACGAGCACCTGCTCGACGTCAAGTACACAGAGTTCGCCGCCACATTCAACGCTGACGTCGCCGACGCAGAGAGGCGCGCGGCGCGCGGCAACTACATAAGCCGCCGTGAGGGCGAACAACCGTCGACGACTGACGGTTAAACGGCTTGCCGCTGATTGGTGTAGTAACCGACTCTCCCTGCGTGGACGGCGCGGTGGCATCGTGGGCAGTTCGGATCATTCCGAGCAGCCAGCCCCTAGTTGCTCGCGAATTTGGCTGTGGTGGTGGACGATAGCGCGCGGCTCGTCCTACGTTTGCGTCTATGAGCGGAAGTGAGAAGTTACGGGCGCGCAAGCGTGCGGTGGAAGCGCAGCGCAGGGCGAACGAGAAACGCGCGAGCCTTGAACGTGCCAATGTAGACGATGCCGCCTCGGTTCGTGTGCTGCTCCAGCGGCTGGGCGCCGTTGACGCTTGGGAGAGTGCGCGCCTCGATCAAGTGAATGAAAACGTGCGCACGGACGCAGCCCGCAAGCGTGTGAGTCATTTCGTCAACCTGCAAACGGTTACTGGGCGGATGAGGGACCGCGGTCAGACGATCGCGTCGATCGCTACTCTCGCTGAGGTCGAGGTTCGCGACCTCCAAAATGTCCTTCGCAGAGCGCGTGCTGACGAGGGCGGCGCGCAGCGTGCAACGGAGTCTCGAAACGCCGCGGCCCTCCGCGCAAACGGCGCAAGTCTGGGGAGCCATAGCGCAGTTGGCGTTGACCATCATCAACCGATCGCAGCGGACAACTACCCGACATCAGATCCGAACCGGTGCGTCCGTTGCGACGCGGTCATGCTAGATCCCGAAGTCACTTCCCGGCGGGGGCGTCCGCGTCGCTATTGCTCTGACACGTGCCGCAGAGACGCCTCGGCCGCGCGTACAGCAGCACAGCGGCACGGAGAACCGATTCGCATCGTCGAGGTTCCTCGTGCTGCCGTCCGAAGTGCATCGGGTACACAGCAACACGGTGCCACCGCTCCGGTAATTCGTTCCGCATGCGACGCGGTAGAATTCGCGCTCCGAAACGCGGATGCCATGAAGATATTATTGTCGAGTGTGGCTGAGCGGGCACGGCGTAAAGAGTTGGACCGCAGCACATTTGAGGCCGCCCGAGAACTCGCCAAAGTGGTCTATCCAAATAGGAATTAACGCGTACCCTGGCTCGGCGCTACCCCGTCAGATGCGACGCATGTCGTGTTCCGCCTTCACTTGATGGGGCATTGCTGGCCATGCAAACAGGCGGCGGCATCAATTCCAGCGTGACTGATCCTGACATATGAGAGTTCGGCTGGAATCAAACGTTCTGGACATGACGCGGCTGCCAGTGTCCTGTTTGCTTGAAATTGCAGATCAGCCCACTGAACTGGGAGTATCCGCTAAACGAATGTGTGCTCAGCTGTGGCGAAGTGTCTGTGCGAAGCGGTACTTTATGGGTCATGGAGCGTCTAGATCTGCAGCCGGCCACCGCGTGGGGCGGAATTGCGGCAGCTGGCGTGGCCGGTTCAGACGCCGCGTCTGTTGAACCGGCCGGTCCAATCGCTAGCGGCAGTCTGTCCATCATCGACGCCGCAGCCGGCCTCGCAGACTTCACTTCTGTCGCTGCCCAGCAGGGTCACGCGGCGGGGCTCCTTCTGCGGGTTGAAGCATTAAGCACTGCAGCGGCCGCAGCAGTGAATTCCCTTGTTGTCGTTGATGAACTGAACGCGACACAGCTTCGTTCCGTGGTGGAGTGACTGTGAGCAAGCTGGCGTTCTACCTCGCGGTCGTTAGCACCGTCGTTGCCATCATGTCACTCGCTGTGAGTCTCAAGATCTTCCCAAGTGGGCAGTCTGAACACGCGATAAGGCCGTCGACCTCGTCCACGTCTGCTGCGGAGCCCTCAGAAAAGCGCGACGCAGCAATTGAGGCGTGTGTTGGCCTGAGGAACTTCAAGAGCGGTGTTGGGATTGCGCGTGGCGCCTTCATCGATCGCGTCGACCGGGCCAATGACTGGGAGTCATCACAAAGCCTGGGGGTGCAGGGCTACTACTTCAGCGCGGTGGGTGCGGAGTTGAACTATATGGCCACCCGGCTAGGTCCAGGCGTACCACGAGAAATTGTTGATGCGCTCGCTGATGTCCGGCGGTCGATCGTGGCTGTGGTCGACGCAGATTTGCGCCGTGAACCCGCATCCGTTTCCAACGACATGGTTGATCAGTACTCGAGTGCCCTGCGGGCCGCTGAAAGTGCCTGCGAAGAAACGGGGGCCGGCTAATGGCCGCTCCACCACCCGCTCGTAGCTATTCACGCTTCATCGTGGCGCCCGATGTATGGCCGGTCACCCGCGAGCAATCTGAAGGACGGGCTGCTGCTCAACGTCGTCTGGCGATGGCGACTGCGGCTGCAGTAGATGCTCACCGGGTCGCCTTGCACGGCTTGCAGGTTGTCGGTGTGGCGCAGTCAAATGGTTTCGAAGCAATGCACGCTGCCTACAGGCGTATTCAGGTTCGGGCCGACGATAAGGCCGACGCGGATAAGGCTGCCGCTGATCTGATGCAGAGTGTTGCGGCGATCCAGATGAGTGCTGAGCTGATGATTGACACGATTGATGCTGAGGCACATCAACAACTGGTACACGTGCCGAGCAGAAGTCCCACCGCTATCAACATCATCACCAGTGCTGCTGCGCGGGCGCGAGGAATCGCAGTAGGGGCAGCCGATGAGATCCGCGCTCTAACTGTGCAATTCGTCCAGGGATTTACGCCTCTGCCGGAGGGACCCCCGAATGGCGATCCGTTTAGTACCGGCGATGACGATCGGTCGACCGATAAGCGATCCGACGAATCGCCTGAGCGTCCACCCGAGGTGGCAGTGGAGACCGGTGATACGCAGCCTCGTCTTTCGGTGCCAGACCCGTCTGATGCCGAATCCAGGTCTGGTAACACTGCGCCGCGGGTCAGCACCGGGCCTACCCCTGGTTCTTCATCGCTGTCACCGCACCCCCCGGCGCAGAGCGCCAGTCCTGCGTCCGTAGCCGCGGTTGGTGACATCGGAAGCAGTGGGGTAGGCCTCGCCGGACCAGGACGTTCCTCATCCATCGGCTCGTTGGCCGCGTTCGGAAGTTCAGCATCTCCGCTATCGGGATCGGGCACTGGAGGAATGTCGCAGTCGGGTTTGGTACGGCCGGCAGTATCTGCATCGCCGTCTCCTGCTGTCGCGCTGCAAGGGGTCATGCCTGCAAGTGGTCCTGCGCCGCTGTCATCGGTCACCGGCGCTCAGACGACTAGCTTCCCTGCTGTCGTAGCCACTGCGACGCCGGCGCAGCCGGCGGCATCTCCGAGTGGAATCTGGCATCCGTTAATAGGAGCGACCACGGGTGCCGTGCCAGCGTCTATTGCCGGGCCGCAGGTAGTGTCGAGTACTAATCCCTATCCAGCGGTTTCAGCACCCTTGCTGCCCCCGGGGCCGCTGGGTCCGCCGCCTTCAGTTCCGGCCGCAATTCCACCGGCCGCCGGTGCTGTCCCATTGATTGGCGGCGCTCACACCTCAATGGCGCCTGCCGGCGCATCGGTCGCGACGGCAGCGTTGACAACTCCCGCCGCGACGCTGCCGTCCCGGGTAGCGGCCGCGGCGGCCCGGGACTTGGAACGGCGGCGCAACGAGTCGAGTGATCTACAGACGGTTAAATGGTTGGCGTGGGAACTGTTGTACGCCACCGAATCCTGCCGAACCTTCGCACTGTGGGCCGTCGGCCTGATGTATTCAGCGGCTGGCGATCGGCATGTTGTGGCGCTGACACATCACGGTGCGGGTTACGTCCCCGCGGGGATTGTGGTCCCTAAGGGCGTGCGGATGCTCTGGTCTGACCAAGCTATTGGAGAGGGCTTTCGTAGCCGATGGATCGGAAATCTCGATCCGGCTGCGACACTGATCGCCTTCGCAGAAGTCAAGGCCGCGGAGCCGGCTGGCTGGCGCTTAGCCGCTGCAGCGACCACCTGGTCGGACGTAACAGCGCTCATGACTGCCGCGCAACGCTGGGGCACTGAATGGGCCACCTGCTCCGGTATGTCCATGCCCGCCTCAATCGGAAAACGTGACGCTATCGCCAACGCGAATACTCCGCACCGATTGGAGCGGGAGTACCCCGACCTTTTCGAGCGTGTAGCGCAACTTCGTGCCAGAGGGCTTACCCAGCGAGCCGCCAAACTGGTCACGGAAGCAATCGTTTCCGACGCGCGCCTTGCGATCGTCGCCGACGGTGGCCCCCGAATTCCGCCGAACTTCGACTCGGTGTGGCCGGCTGCAGCTGACGGCAGAGTAGACGCTTCGGATCGCGCCCGTTTCGCCGAAGCGGTTCAGCAGCAATGGTTCAGCATCGGAATGGTGCAGCCGGGTTGGGAAGATGAACGCACTGACACCGTCTGTGCAGAGTACAGGGGGCAATGGCTTATTTGCCGGGCGCTTGAGGTGGTCCTGGGGTGGATAGCTGACGACAACTGCGGGGCAATGCAGGCGGACCTGCCGCTGGAAGACATGATCTACGCCGCAGCACATGCCTACCTCGACAGTCGGGGAACCGGCTGGATCACTGCAATTTTCGACGCTGCAGGCGGTTCATCCTGATAATGGATTCGCTCCCTCAGGAGGTAGATGGTGAAGCTTGGCGCGCCGAGCTCGCGCGGCAGCATACGTATCTGGCGAACGTCGTCGATCAAGCATGTGCCTGGACGCGCGAGTTCCACGTGCAAACTGGGGTTGAGCTGTGTGGCAACTACACCTCACTAAAGAGTTATCCCCTGCTGGACTACGCGAACAGGCTGAGACAGCTCAGCTCAGCACTAAAAAGAGTGTGCGCAATTGCTTCGCTACAGCCTCCGCCGCCGACCTGGGACCGCACGACCCTGCATGCGCCCCCGGCTATAGCGGTGCCCGGGCGAGACCCAGATTGGCGACGGGCCGATTACTCGGAAGGCGGTCGGTACCTGCTGATGCTTCAGCCCACTTCGCCACCCGGATACCCGGCTACCGCTCGTGAACAGTGGAGCGCTGCCCTTCGCCTTGCGAGCCCAAGCATCATCGAACGCGAAATCGGTGTGCCGCAACTAGTTGCCTACGGTTGGATGGCTCGATCGGAGTTCGACAAAGCATATCGAGTGGTGCACAGAGCGTTTCTCGACAGTGCGGCCGCCACGTTTGGTCGTGCGTGGGCTACCGGATCTTCCGAGGATGGAACTCGTTCAATGACCGTGCTGGTGAGTTGGATGAAGGCACTGACCGACCATGGGTGCTCCTTGGGTGATTGTGATTCCGTGCTTCGCGACATCGAGGTCGTAGACCCGCAAGCTGTCGCGGATTGCAGAGCAGTCCAGGAAGTTTGGTGCCCTCCCACGCCCTGACCTGCTCCGCCGGCTGATACAAGACCGACGCAAATGCCAGAGTGGCGCCTGCGGCAGTCTTTGGCCTCACGGTGCTTCACTGCTCTCGGGCATGTAACCGGTGACCTCATACTCTTGGACCAATCGTGAAGATCATTGCAATGCAGGACCTCCTAGAGAACTTCGACGAAGTGCTCTTGAGCGTCGAACGAGGGGATTCATTCGAAATCCGGGCGGAGGATGGTCACGCCATCGCCCTGCTGCTGCCGATTCAGGATGAGCTCTAGGACCCAGCCACCCCACCGAGGCGAGCTGCCACATGTCGACGCTTCGCCGGTGTTGACGCATCATCAGACCGGATGAAACGGTATGCGATCAACTATCTGGGCACCTGTTTCCCTGCACCACAGCGCACGGTCAAGACGCTGCCGCCGTGCGACCCTCGCCAGCCTTCGCGTCGGCATTCAAAACTTTCTGCTGACTCCGGTCGAAGTTCGCGTTCTCGCTGATCTGCGTAAGCGAGAGACGCGAGGGTTGCGAGGCTCGCTGAGCCACAACATCTTTGTACGGCGGATAGATTGTCCACAGCAGTACGTTCCTGCGGTTGCGCGCGCCATCATCTTCGATCACCCATCCGAGGTTGCGTAGAGCGGGTGCGTGCCTACGCAGCAGCCCAGAAACGTCGCGACCGTTCTTCGGCCAGTCCCTCGGTCGTTGCCAGTCGTCGTTGACCGGTGTGAGCAGCATCAGCAAATCACTGCCGGATTGACCAACAGCAGGTTCTAATGTCCGCGAGCGAAGCTGTTCGATAAACGGGTCGACGGACAAACTATCCTCAGACAACTGATTGGCGCGCGACATGTACCGGCGTACGCCATTAGTCGACAAGATCTCGTCCACGGCCGCCAGCGTGCGACAGAAGTCCGCCATCCTGGGCGAGTCCTCAACTGTGATGGTCTCCAACCGATGGTGAACGGAGGCAGCCAAGTCAAGTAGTCCGCCAAAAATACCTGGTAGAGCTGCTTCCCACCGCTGTCGCATCTCGGCCTCTGACTGTCGCATTCTGGGGTCGATGCGTCGCAGCTCGACGATCGCTAGCCGCTCTGCCAGATCGGGTCGGATGGCGCCGACGTCGATTCCGTTGATAATCACGCATCGACGAAACTTGATGACAGCCAGATCGGCATCGGTATATAGAGACCGTTTCACCATGGCGTCGCCTGTCGCAGCGCGGCATAACGAGTCCGACAGCCACGGCGGGATGGCCGACAGGTTGTCCAGAGCAACGACCCACGATCCAGAAGCGGCAACCGCCCATGAGTCCGCGTCCCGCGGCGCCTGACGAAAGGGGGCGGGCGAAGGATCGATGAGTTCGACCAAGCTCCGTGTCGATGTCGTTTTAGCGCTACCTTGCTCGCCAAACAGGGCTAGTACCGGATGCGGGACGTCGCACTGAACCAAAGCAGCTACTAGGAACGCGAGAAGAACTGGGCGGTCCTCAACGGCGACATTGACGAACTCCCAGAGCTTCGTCACATCCCCGCGGGGGCTTGGTGCCGGCATCGCCCCCGTCAGCTTCGTATTTCGGAGGAACCGCACCGGCGCAGTGGGAGCCATCGACCACCTTCCGTCGCAGACTTTGATTACTTGACCGTTTGGATCTCCAGTGTCGATGTAGATCGTCCCGTGGTGGTCGGCAACGCGTAGGTTCAACTTGTCGGGTGCCTGCGTGGCCGCCAGACCTTCCAAAATCAGTGTGGCGTCGGTAAGTGCTTGGCCCCCGGCGACCGCACCGGTCTCGGTGAAGTAGCGAGCGGCGAGATCTGCCCGTAGGCCAGCCCTCCCACCACGCAGGAGTATCGCGAGGTGGGGTCGACTGCGTTCGGCGCCAAATGGTTCGCCGTCCTTGGAGACTCCGAGAACATAGCGTTCCCGGGCCATATCGACTAAGCGTGCCGCGACTGACTTCTTGTCCCCCTCCCCCCTGCCGCTCAAGGGATTTCCTGCCCGTGGTGCTGTCGATTATGGGCATGCTGCGCTATTCTCATGAGGAACTTCCGTGTGGCGTGATCGGGTGGTTCGAACGAAGGCCTCGGCTAGTCCCCGAGGTCTTTTTCGTGCGCAGGCACTAAGCGGCGTCGCCGCCTCCGCGGCGGGTTGCGCTCTCTCGCTCCGATATCCAGCGCAATACCTCGGCCCTCCGATAAACGACTCGGCGTCCCAAGGTGAAACTCGCCGGCCCAATATTCGAATGCCGCCAGTACCTCAGCGTCCCCATCGGAACTCCAGTGATGTCCGAAACTTCCTTCGCTCCTAGCAAATCCATCAAATTACTCCTCAGCTATGGTCGGTTCGCCTGAGCCAACAGTGACTGGTGACTTGACGGTCTGTCCACGACCACAGCCACATTCACTTGAAGAAAAGCCTTTCAATGACTCGGGGGTCGTGACGTCTTCGGCGGGCTCATAGTCCGGCCTCCGGACAACGAAGCGGATGAGGGGAGCGGAATACTGCGGTACTTTCAGCGTATGACGACTCGGAACGAGCGAGCGGGAATTGACGACCGCTGGCACAAACGAGTCAAGGCGCCGGACGGCGCGATGCGTACGGAGCGGTCTGCGGTATACGGCAAGGTCTCGCGCTGGCGTGTCAGATGGGTCGACAGCACAGGCGCTGAACGGACCAAGAGTTTCCAACGCAAGCCGGATGCGCAGGCATACCTCAACGGCCTGACCGCCGACCTTCAGCGCGGTGAGTATGTCGATCCGAGGAAGAGTGCGGAGACGTTCGGGTCGGTGGCGGAGCAATGGTTCGCCACCAAACAGCACCGAAAGCCGAAAACCGTTGCAGGATATCGCTCGTTGCTCGACACCGTAGTCTTGCCGAAGTGGGATGGTGTTCCGCTGAAAAGGCTTGACTACGAGTCCTATTCGACGTGGCTGGGGTCGCTGTCGGTCGATGGTGGGCAACGTGGAGCCGGTTTGTCGGCAAGTCGGATCACCCAAGCGCATCAGCTGGTAGGTGCTGTCCTGAAATACGCCCAACGGACTGGCAAGGTGGCGAAGAACGTCGCGTTGGAGATCAAGCGGGACGAGGATCTTCCCGAGCAAGCCGAGCGTGAGCGGCGCTACCTGAGCCATGCCGAGTTGTTGGTGCTGGCCAAGGCTGCGGATCGGTTCGAGACGCTGACGCTGGTCCTGGGGTACTGCGGGCTGCGGTTCGGCGAAGCCGTTGCGTTGAGACGCAGGCATGTGGGGGATCGGGTGCTGACGGTGCGCTCGTCGGCAACCGCGGTCACTGGTAAGGGCATCGTGGAGTCGACGACCAAGACGAAGCGGGATCGCCACGTGCCCGTGCCCGAACCTGTCTGGAAGAAACTCAAGGCTGAGTTGCCTGCCGATCCGAACGCGCTGGTGTTTCCTAGTCGGAAGGGCGGGTTCCTGCCACTCGGTGAGTACCGCTGGGCATTCGACAACGCGTGTGAAGACGTCGGCATCGAAGGGCTGGTACCTCACGGCCTCAGGCACACCACGGCGTCACTGGCGATCAGTGCAGGCGCTAACGTCAAGGTCGTGCAGAGACTCCTGGGGCATGCAACGGCGGCCATGACGCTCGACCGTTATGGGCACCTACTCAACGACGATTTGAGCGGTGTGGCAGACGCGCTGGGTAAGGCTATAGACAGCACTGCGGTATCACTGCGGTATTCAGGACGTCAGAGGAAGGCTGATACGGCCTAAAGTACGCTCTGAGCTGCAAAGCCCCCATAGCCCAATTGGCAGAGGCAGCGGACTTAAAATCCGCCAAGTGTCGGTTCGAGTCCGACTGGGGGCACGTTGTAGGCGCTGGTAGCGGCGCTGGCGCGCGGGTGTCTCCCTCGCCGCCGGCAAGATCCGGAGTTCGACTTCATCGTCATCTCCAACGCCCCGGCCTACCTGAGCGACGAGGTCGTTCACGGCACCGCCAGGCTTCGGCTCCGACGACGTGATCGGCTTCCGCGAACACATCATGCGCTGACCGTCAGGAGGCCGTCCGCCGCGGCATGATCATCGTCGGCACCGGCGAGTGCCGCAGGATGCGTGCCGCCGCCGAACCCAGGAACACCTGCGCCACCGGGCCGGCCGCGCCGGATCCCAGCACCAGGATGTCGCCGGTCTCCCATCCGACTCCGTCCACGGCGTCGCGCCACGTCGAACCCGAGCCGATCACGACGTCGGCATCGACCGTGTCGACCCCCGAGCGGACCGCCTCCAACTGCGCTGCGACGCTCGCCCGTGTCTGCCGCGCCCATTGCGCGATCACGAGGTCGTCGGCGCCGGGTTCGAGCGAGCCGCCGAACACGGACATTGGTCGGACGGTGAAAGACGCGATGCGCAGCCGAGCCGACCAGTGCGCGGCTAGTTCCGCTGCCGCCGCGACCAATCCGACGTGGTCCGCCTGCCCGCCGTAGGCCACCGTCAACCGCTCGATCCGCCCGGGGTGAACGGGATAGCCGCGCGGCGCGATGGCGACCGGGATCTCCGCCGTGTGGACCAGACGGTCGGTCGCACTCCCCAGGGCGATCCGGCCGAGCAGCCCCGTCGACGACGATCCCACCACGACGGTGTCGGCCTTCACCTCCGTGGCCAGCTCTGTCAGACCCTCCGGTACCGACGTGGCCTGGTGCACGATCGGCCACACGTCCAGACCCGGCGGCAGTTGAGCGATGGCGTGCTCGAGTGCCTTCGTGGCTTGTATCCCGATGTGGCTGAAGTACTCGTTGTCCATCGGATTGAGTATCCAGGGACGCTCGATGACTGCGGCCGCCACGATCCTCCCGCCGGTGGAGCGGGACAGTTGCGCAGCCAGGTGCAGCGGCGCGGGGCTGTGCCCGCTCCAGCTGAACCCCGCGAGAATGGTCATCGCTGAACCTGGCTTGTCGCAGCGGACTTCGCGACGACGTGGGTCACCGGAACGGTGAAGTGCGCCCGGGCGCGGTCGACGACGTCGAAGCGGTGCCACACCGAGAACTCGGGGGGCAATGTCGCGATGACGATCTGGTCGGGGCCGAACTCCGCAGCGGCGTGCTCGAGCGCCCGCAGCGGCCGGTAATCACCCAATTCGCCGCGTGCGTCCAGCTTTTCGCTACGCAGCGCGGCGAGCGTGGTGTCGAGCCGGGCGGCGGCCGCCTCCTGCGTCGCCTCGGTGACGTCGCGCGGCCCGTGCGTCTCCGCGGCGCCCGTGTCGACGGGGTTGGCCGGAACCACCACAAGATATTTCGTCTCCGCGCTTGCGCCGATGCGGCGAAGCTCGTCGAGCAGCTCGTCGGAGTCGACGGTCTGGTTGGCCAGCACGAGCACGCGGTGCGGAGTATCCGCTGGAGTGTCGGTTGGTTCGGACGGACGCTTCTTCACGAACCACCTGTTGACGACGAACAGCACGACTACGACCGCCCACGACAGGAGACTCAGTACGAGTTGGGAGCGCAACGCGGTGTCGATGAACATCTGCACCAGGATCGCGATGATACCCAGGGCGGTCAGCACGGACAGCACGGGGAACAGCCACATCTTCACGCGCAGTTCGGAATCGGGGGTGCGGTACCGCAGCACGATTTGCGAGATCGCAATGAGCAAGTACACGAACAGGATGATCGCGCCGCTTGAGTTCAGCAGGAACGCGAAGATGGTGTCGGGGGAGACGGCCGCGGCGATGACGCAGACGAAGCCGACCACCGATGAGGCGAGGATGGCGTTGGCCGGCACGCCGCGGCGGGTGACGTTGACCAGTGCCGGTGGCGCTTCCCGACGCGCCGCAAGGACGAACAGCATTCGTGACGCGGTGTACATCCCGGAGTTCAGGCAACTGAGCACCGCCGTCAAGACCACAGCGTTCATCACGTGGTCGGCGTAGGGAATTCCCATTTTCGTGAACGCGGCGACGAATGGCGACGCGGCAATTCCCTTGTCGTTCCAGGGCAGAATGGTCACCAGAAGGAAAACCGCGCCGACATAGAAGATCAGGATCCGCAGGATCACCGAGTTGGCCGCTTTGGCGACCGCTTTCTCCGGGTCCGAGGATTCCGCTGCCGCGATGGTGGCGATCTCGGCGCCGACCATCGAGAAGATCACGGTCACGATACCCACGGTGATAGCGCCGAAACCCAAGGGCATGAAACCGCCGTGACTCGTCAGATTGGAGAAGTCCGCCGACTTGTCCGGCCACAGGCCGAAGACGAACGCCCCACCGAGGGCGATGAAGGCGATGATCGCAGCGACTTTGATGCCGGCGAACCAGAATTCGAACTCGCCGTAGGAGGCGACCGAGAACAAGTTGGTCGCCGTCATGAGGATCATGAAGATCAGGGCGGACAACCAGAGCGGGACGTCGATCCAGTACTGCACGATCTTGGCCCCCGCGATGGCCTCGAACCCGACCACGATCACCCAGAAGTACCAGTAGAGCCATCCGACCGAGAATCCCGCCCAGTGCCCGAGCGCATTGCGTGAATAGTCCGCGAACGACCCGGTGGACGGATTCGCCACGGCCATCTCGGCCAGCATGCGCATCACCATGATGATGAGCACGCCCGCCATCCCGTAGGTCAGGAAGGAGCCGGGTCCGGTGTCGGCGATGACGACGCCGGAACCGACGAACAGGCCCGCGCCGATCACACCGCCGATGGCGATCATGGTCAGCTGACGCTGACTGAGGGCTTTCTTCAGGGTGGGTGTTGCACTCATAGAAGCCTCCAGCGCCTCGGGAACCCGTCAAGCGTGACAACGTTTCAGTGTGTCATGGATCACATTCATTTCCTACGGGCTGCTGAACCGTCACGTGGGCGAAAGTCGAAGGAGCGACTGGTCCGCCCGACCCGGTGTCGATGCGACTTCTGAGAGCATTCCAATCACGAATGAATCACAACCATGTTGTTTAGCGCCGCCGACGCTCGGGAATTGCTGGTAACGGAGGCACATCACATGACAACAAGCACGTCAACACTTCGTCGGCAAAGCCACTACGTCATCGTCCACAAAGCCGCCATGGTTGTGGCCATAGCGTCGGGCACGTTCGCCTTGGTCGCAATGCTTTTTGGGTCACCCGCGAGTTTCGGCCTCGCACTGGCGCTTTGCGGCGCAGCGTGGATAGTCACCCACTTCGTCGAGTACCTCACCGAGCAGGATGCCGTCGCCGCGCGTCGCCGGCGCCCACGGTCGGCGCGCCGCGTGACCGGCGCCTCACGGCTGACCGCCTCGCACTAGACATCCCGACGAAACAGGCGCCGCGACGGCCCGCCCGATTGGCCCGACAGGCCGCCCGACGGATATCGGTCGAGCCATTCTCCGACGGCGCGTCAAGGCGACCGCGAGCACCGATTGCGGGAAGATGCCTCTGTGACTTCTGATGCGGATGTGACGAAGGCTTCGGTGCCGGCGGGAGCGCGGGACGCGCGCGCAGACAGCGCAGCCGAATCCGACCCGGCCCAGACACCCATCGACTCACCGAGCGCGACAAGCCCCGCGCCGCAGCAACGCACGTGGTCGATGCCCAAGTCGCCGGTCACCCGTCAGCACGTCGACGACATGGGCCGTGGCGCCGTCAAGATCTCGAAGTCGCTGATCAGTCTCGCGGGCCGCGCGGCACGGTCGGGCGCTCGCATCCTCGCTCAGATGGCGCGTGCGGTCGCAGCTATACCCCCGGCGGCGCGACTGCTGTTCCTGACGAGCACGCTGCTGCTCCTCGGATTCGTCGGTGCGCTGGTTCTCGACGGCACTCCCGGTCTGCTCTGCATCATCGTCGTGATCCCGGTGTGCGCGGCTGTTCTCGGCGCACTCGGGTATCGCTGGTATAGCGGGCTCGGTATGGAAGGGGCCGCCGCGTCGCAGCCCCGCCCGATCCAGCCGGCGAAGTCGGACCTGGAGCGGTCTGTCGATTACGTCGACCGCAAGCTGGCACTGGCCCTCACCTCCCTCGGTACCGACCATCACCAACAGGCGGTCATCGCTCTGTTCCAAGCGAAGACGGCGGTCGAGCTGACGCTGGGAACCGAACAGGATCTCGACAGCTATGCCGACATGACGATGCGCCCCGACGACTATGGGCTACGTCCCCGGATCGGGGCCGGATCCAGTTCGACGTCGACGCCGCGAGAGGACAATTCGCGGGCGGCATCCTGACCGCAGGGGCCGATTGAGTCAGGCGGCTCGGTTCAGGCCAAGGGTGGACAGCCACCTCCGCCGTTGATGAGCCCGCCTCACAGAACTTGGGGGTTGGCTGTGAGGGGGTGGCAACACGACTGTCCACGCAGCGTTGCGAATCGGCAATCCGACCGGGGAATCGTAAAGGCAACGGTCCCCCGGAAAGGTTTTGTATGTCGTATGTGAGTCCGAGCGAGTTCGTCGGCAAGATGATCGACGCCGGCCAGTCGAAAGCGTTGATGTCGACCCGCGACATCTTGATCCGAGCCTTCATGGCAGGCGCCATCCTCGCCCTCGCGGCGGCGTTCGCCGTGACCATCACCGTGCAGACCGGCAACGCGTTGCTCGGCGCGGTCTTGTTCCCCGTCGGGTTCTGCCTGCTCTATCTGCTCGGATTCGACCTTCTGACAGGCGTTTTCACGCTCGTTCCGCTGGCGTTGCTCGACAAGCGGCGCGGTGTGACGTTCAAGTCGATGATGCGCAACTGGGGCCTGGTCTTCGTCGGCAACTTCGCCGGCGCCATCGTCGTGGCCCTGATGATGGCGGTCGTGTTCACCTACGGCTTCAGTGTCGACCCCAACGAAGTCGGTCAGCGGATCGGTGAGATCGGGCACAGCCGGACGGTGGGATACGCCGAGCACGGAGCCGCGGGAATGCTGACGCTGTTCATCCGCGGCATCCTGTGCAACTGGATGGTCTCCACCGGCGTCGTGGCAGCCCTGATGTCCACCAGCGTCTCGGGCAAGGTCATCGCGATGTGGATGCCCATCATGCTGTTCTTCTACATGGGTTTCGAGCATTCCATCGTCAACATGTTCTTGTTCCCGTCGGGGCTCATGCTCGGCGGCGACTTCTCGATCGGCGACTACCTGGTCTGGAACGAGATCCCCACGGTGATCGGCAATCTCGTCGGTGGACTGACCTTCGTGGGCCTCACCCTGTTCGCCACGCACGCCCGTACCGGCGATGCACGCCTGGTCGAATTGCCGTCGGAGGATCGCTCGCTGGTGACGGCAGGGCGGAGTGTCCGATGACCCCCATCATGCCCAAGAGTGAGGCTGCGGAACTGGTCAAAGCCGCTCGCATCCGCAAGAAGCTCGAATGGTCCGACATCGCGGCGGAGATCGACGCGCCACTGGTGTGGTGTGTGGCCGCCCTGCTCGGCCAGCATCCGATGCAGGCGGCGCAAGCCGAGCGGGTGTGCGCGTTACTCAACCTCGATGGTGCGGTGGCCGAGAGCCTTCAGTCACAGCCTTCCCGTGGCATCGACCCCGCGCTGCTGTCCGATCCCACCATCTACCGCTTCCAGGAAGCGCTCGCCGTCTACGGGCCCGCCCTCAAAGAGCTGATCCACGAGGAATTCGGTGACGGCATCATGAGCGCCATCAACTTCAAGGTCGACATCAAGCGCCGCGCAGATCCGGACGGTGACCGTGTCGTGGTCACCTTCGACGGAAAGTTCCTCGACTATCGCTGGTGAGAGCGAGCCAGCAATCAGCGCGAACACCGAGACAGCCACGACCGTGACCGCCGCCCACTGCGGTAGGGCCAAGGAGCACCAGCCACCGACGCTGCCGGTCAAGGCCGAGCGCGATGGAGAACGCCGCAACAACCAGCAATTGCAACGAGGGCCGACTCCGCGCTCGAACTGACGTATACCTCACCGCGACCCCGGCTGCGCCCGCACGACTCAAGGGGAACCGGGACCGCCAGGTGGCCCGCGGGCCCGGGGCCAGTGGTCGGTTCGGCGAGACAGCGCACTGTCAGGGCGAGATCCTCACGGCTTATCAGCCTGTGATGCCCAACCAGCGTCCGCCGCGATCGATCGTGTGATCGCGCCGCCTGGTCTCGTGAGGACGAAACGTCGTCGTGCGGCTTGCGCCGCCGGAACGATGTGTGAGCTATCGAACGGGCGCGACATGGGGCCATGACTCACAACCAGACACTCCAACCACCAGTGCCTCATGGCGCGACCGAAGACAAGGCCGGCATTGCCGTCGGCGCGGGCCCAGTGGACGTGGACGCCTATATCGACTTTCAGTGTCCGTTCTGCAAACAGTTCGAATTGAACTCCCGCAGTGTCATCGACCGGCTCCTGGACCAGCAGATGATCCGGTTCATCCGCCATCCCATGAACTTCCTTGACGCCGTATCGGCGAATCACTATTCGACCCGGGCGGCCGCCGCGGCCGCCGCGGCAGCGGACGGGAATCGGTTCCACGAGTACTCCTACGCCCTGTTCCAGAGCCAGCCGCCCGAGGGCGGATTCGGCCTTTCCGATGACCAGCTCATCACTCTCGGCCGGGTCGTCGGTGTGGCTGATCCCGCGTTCGCCGACCACGTGAAGGCGGGCAGGTACCTCAGCTGGCCCACATTCGTCACTGCCCGCGCGACGGCCCGTGGTGTCGGTGGGACCCCGAGTGTTTTCGTTGCAGGCAAAGCGATTCCGGCCCGGTCCGATCTGATCGTGGCCGCTGTCGACCGCGCAACGCACTGACCCGCGCGTGGCGAGCA
This sequence comes from Mycobacterium sp. PSTR-4-N, assembly GCF_022348085.1. GTDB lineage: Bacteria > Actinomycetota > Actinomycetes > Mycobacteriales > Mycobacteriaceae > Mycobacterium. The sequence continues at coordinate 33,684 of NZ_JAKRFN010000012.1, forward strand.
CGGCCGAGGACGCGGCCCTCGTTTGTCATAACGCCGATGCGGTCGACACCGGGCCGCAGCGCAGATCGAAGCGCTCGCGCAGCGTATCCAGTGTCGGCGGGCGCTATCGCGGTCACGCCGGTGCCGGAGCAGAAAGGTCAAAGACCCCGCAGCTGGCGCATCAGCCGACACCGGGAGTCGACATCGGACCCGCACCCCAGGAACACCGAATTCGGTAGACGCTCGAAGATGACGCTGAGGTTGTGCTGCGACAGGCACAGGATGCCGAACGGCAGGATCACCTCGGATTTTGCCCGCAGGTCAATGCGTCCATCTCATACAGCCGGGCGTCTGCCACCAGCTGACCTGTGGGCGCCGTGGGAAGCAGTGTCATGGCGCATCGTCATCTGCGCAGGCTGCCCAGCGGGTCCAGCTGATCGTCGGTGGCGTCATCGGCGGCTGTGGAGAGGCTCAGCTCCTCCCACTTCTCGTCCGTGGCGAGCAGGTCACGTCCGGCGGCTGTCGCGTAGCGGTAAGCGTCCGGCCCGACCAGGAGTCGAGTCGGCGGCTCCGCCATCCCGATGACGTCGAGCAACAGTGCGGCCACCTTGGCAGGGTCACTTGCCCCGATCGTCGCCCTGGTGCTCATCGCCGCGGCGGCTCCAACGGTGGTCTGATACTCCTCGCGGATCGGGTCCACGCGCATGGAGGATCCCGCCCAGTCCGTGCGCATGCCGCCGGGCTCCAGCACCGTCACCCTGATCCCCAGCGGCGCCACTTCCTGGGCGAGGACGCTGGAAAAGCCGGTGACCGCCCACTTGGCCGACTGATAAGCCGCCAGGCCCGGGCGCGTCAGTCGGCCACCCACCGACGAGATCTGGACGATGTGGCCGCCGCGTTGGGTGCGCATGACGGGCAACGCAGCCTGAGTCAGCCGCACCACGCCGAGGAAGTTGGTGTCGATCTGGTCCGGAAGTCCTCGAAGTCGACATCCTCGATGGCCCCCATGTTGGCGTACCCGGCGTTGTTCACCAGGACATCGAGCCGTCCGAACTGGTTGACAGCGGCCGTGATTGCCGCTCGGACCTGACCGTCGTCGGTCACATCCAGAGCGACGACCGATAGTGCGTCGGGGTACTCGGCGGCAAGGTCATCCAGCGCCGGGGCCGAGCGGACGCCGGCGACCACGCGGTGCCCTGCGCGTAGTACTGCTTCGGTGATCGCGCGGCCGAGGCCGCGGGAGGCCCCCGAAATGAGAAAGACGTTCGATTGGTCGGTCATGGGAACTCCTCGTTATTGTTGGGTGATCAGGAAACAGATCGGATGGTGCCGCCGTCGACGCGGAGGTCGGCTCCGCTGATGTAGCCGGCATGCGTGCTGGCCAAAAATGTGACAGCAGCAGCGATTTCCTCGACCCGGCCGAACCGGCCGACGTCGTTGGGAAACCACTGCGAAGACGCCGCCTTCTCGATGTCGGGCCATTCGGCGCCCCAGCCGTGGTGCGCTGCCACTCGAAGGGTCATGTCGCGGACCGGCTCGGTCAGGATCGCCCCGGGGGCAACGATGTTCGCGGTGACCCCCGTACTGGCCAGTTCGCGAGCCAAGGCCACCGTGAGATTGTGGCGGGCCGCCAGCGTCGCGTTGTAATGCGGCTGCAGTGCCACCGGCTGGATAGCCAGGCCACCCCCGATCGTGATGATGCGACCCCATCCGCGGCGGCGCATGCCGGGGACGAGATGACGAATCATGCGGACGCCCGTCACGACGTTGGCTTGGTAGATGTCCGACCAGTCGTCGTCGGTGAGCTGCGACCAGGTCAAGCCGTCGTAATAGCCGGCGTTGTTGACCAGGATGTCGATCTCGCCCGCGGCGCCGGCAACGGCGGCGGCGCCGGCGCTCGTCGTCAGGTCGCCCAGTGCGGCGGCGGCCTCGCCGCCGTTCGCGCGGATGGTGTCGACCACCGCGTGCGTCCTCTTGTCGTCCCGTCCATGGACCACGACCGAGGCGCCCTCTGCCGCCAGCATTTCGGCGATAGCGCGACCGATGCCGGCGCTCGACCCGGTGATCAGTGCGCGTCTGCCTGTCAATCCCATGTCCACGGGGGCTCCACATCTACAGTCGTATACAAGACAGGTATACAGACGTAGACTTGTTCTCGTCTATTCCCTAACATGACGACGTGTCCACCCGACCGTCGCGACCGCGCAATGCGGCGGCCACTCGCAAGGCCATCCTGACTTCTGCGATCCGCAATTTCGCGCGCGCTGGATATGACGGAGTGGGGGTCCGCGAGATCGCCGGCGATGCCGGCGTCACCGCCATGTTGGTGAACAGGTACTTCGGCTCCAAGGAGCAGCTGTTCGCAGAAGCTGTCGAAGCGTCGTTCGCGGCGCCCACCTTCGTCGCGGAGCAGCCGCAGTTCTCGGCTCGGGAGACCGCAGCAGCACTGGTGGCTCGCTCCGCGCCGGACGGCGATGAGCTGGCCCCTTTTTTGATCATGCTCCGGTCCGCCTCCAACCCGCGCTCCGCTGAGATCGTGGTCGACGCCATCGAGCGGCACGTGGGCAGGCGATTGGCGAGGCAGCTGTCCGGTCCCGGGCGTCAGCTGCGCAGCGACGTCGTGCTGTCAGTCACCAGCGGCGTGCTCCTGATGCGACGGGTGGTGGGCACGCGAGCTCTCAACAGCCGCGATACCGGCGCGCTCACGGGCATTCTGGAGGCTGTGTTCGAGGCTATCGTTGAGCCCCCGCCGGGCTGACGGACCGTATGGACGCCTCCGGACGCCTAACGCGTCGTCCGCTCGCACTGCTTCCAGAAGCTGGTGAACGACGCGTACGACTTCTCCGGCACGTTCGGAAACATCCGAGGCATCTCGTCGGCGGTGCCGCGCCAATGCGGCACCGAGGGATGCCGCATGTATGTGACGTGGTCCCCGAGATCGAGGTCGTCGAACTCGGCGACGACCACCTGAGCGCCCGGAATCTCCCGCGCGCAACGCAGCAGGTAGTCGGTGACCTTCGGCGAGACCGGGAACCGTTCGAACCAGCTGGGCTCCAGCAGCACGATCCGGTTGGCGTCGACGTCCTGTCGCCACGCCGCGTTCAGCCAGAACGAGTGGTAGAGCAGTGTCGGCTTGGCCGGATCGATGACCACCTCATCGCTCGGCGGCGGCGACCATGACAGGTCGATGTCGGCTCGTTCGATCAGCACGCCGGGCACCGCCATCTCGGCGAGTGCACCGTAGCCGTAGTCGATGATGGTGCCGTGCTGACGCATGGGTGAGTACTTGTTGATGTTCTGCTGGGCCGGCACATACTTCTTAACGCTGTTGGTGCCCGCCACCCACTGCCAGGACAGGCTGTTGCTGGCCGGGTCGCCGTCGAGGAGGTGGTAGTACAACCACCGGGCGGGCTCCCACCAATGGGTTCGCCCTATGTTGCATGTCAAGCCTGCCAACCACATTCGTTCGTGGTTGTGCATGTAGCCGGTGTCGTACAGGCCGCGCACGGCGGCGTCGAGCGCGGCGACCCCGATCTCGGCGTCGAGCACCGCCCGCGGCATCTGTCGCGAACTCACCGGGTGCTGCGGACGCTTCACGTCGCCGAAGATGCGGTCACCGAGGAACGTCCACTCCCGCTGCCAGTACTCGCGCCACGCCAGCTCGAAAACGAACTTGTAGGCCTGGCTGCGCGTGAACCTCTCGAGGACCACGTCGCGCACCTCGGGCAACGTCACCAACCCCCGGGTGAGGTACGGCGAGATCTTGGTGCCGCCGTCGGTGAAGTTGCGCGTCCTGGCGTACTGCCCGGCATCGATTCCCGACACCCGGTCGAGCACGTCCTGACGAGACACCGCAAACGACTCCACCTCGTCGAGGGTAGCCACGGGGTCGGACACGCCCCGAACACGCTTCGGACACCCGCTGGGTGCGAGGATGTGCACCCATGACCACACGCGAACCGGACCTGGTCGACGGCGTGCCCCGCGGGCGGATCGTCGTCGCCTCGATGGTCGGCACCACCATCGAGTTCTACGACTTCTACGTCTACGCCACCGCCGCCGTCGTGGTCTTCCCGCACCTCTTCTTCCCCAAGGGCAACCCGACGACGGCGCTGCTCGCATCGCTGGCGACCTTCGGCCTCGCCTTCGTCGCGCGTCCCGTCGGATCGATCCTGTTCGGGCACTTCGGCGATCGGATCGGACGCAAGACCACGCTGGTGGCCTCGCTGCTGGTGATGGGCATCGCGACGTTCCTCATCGGTGTGTTGCCCACCTACCACCAGGTCGGGTTGTTCGCCCCGGCGCTGCTCGCAATCATGCGTTTCAGCCAAGGCCTGGCACTCGGCGGCGAATGGAGCGGCGCGGCCCTGCTGGCCACCGAGACCGCCAAACCCGGCAAACGCGCGTGGGCGGCCATGTGGCCACAGCTCGGCGCCCCGTTCGGTTTCCTGCTGGCCAACGGCGTGTTCCTCGTCCTGGTGCTGTGGCTGGGCTTCAACACCGCCAGCCCGGATCTGGACGGCGCGTTCCTGACGTGGGGCTGGCGCATCCCGTTCCTGCTCAGCGCGGTGATGGTGGCGATTGGGCTCTACGTGCGACTCCGATTGACAGAAACCCCGGTGTTCGCCCGCGCTATCGCCCGCGGCGAGCGGGTGCGTGCACCGCTGGCCGAGGTGTTCCGCAACCACTGGCGTCAGTTGATCATCGGCACGTTCGTCATGCTGGCCACCTACACGTTGTTCTACGTCGTCACCACCTGGGCGCTGAGCTTCGGCACCGGCGAGAAGGCGCCCACCGGTGGGGGATTGGGTATTCCGTACCTGGAGTTCCTTCAGCTGCAGCTGATCTCGGTGTTGTTCTTCGCCGCCATGCTCCCGGTCACCGGGCTGCTCGCCGACAAGTTCGGCCGCCGGGTGACGCTGCTGGTGATCACCGTGGCGATCATGGTCTACGGCACCACCTTCGGGCTGCTGCTCGACCCGGCGTCGGCGACGACCACCTCGACCCTGGTGTTCCTGATCATCGGCATGACGTTGATGGGCCTCACGTTCGGACCGATGAGCGCCGTGCTGCCCGAACTCTTTCCGACCAACGTGCGGTACACCGGATCCGGGGTCGCCTACAACGTCTCCAGTATCCTCGGCGCGGCGATCGCACCGTTCGTCGCGACGTGGCTGGCCACGTCCTACGGGGTGGCGTGGGTGGGGGTCTACCTGTTGTGCGCCGCGCTGCTGACCGGCATCGCGCTGCTGGCGATGCGAGAGACGCGGGACACCTCGCTCGACGACGTCGGAGAACTCGTTCCGTAGCCGGCCTCAGCCTGCGCTCACCGTGCGACGACGTCGCCCGACGGTCCGGGTTGGCTGGCGGCCCACGATGCCAGGACGGCGAGGCTGTCAGCGGCCGGTGTCCCGGCGGGGGCGGTGTAGACGTTCAGGTGCATCTCCGGTTCGGCGGCCAGTTGCATCGACTCGTAGTCCAGGTCGAGCCGGCCGACGACGGGGTGGTGCAGGCGCTTGCGTCCGGTCCGCAGAACTCTCACATCGTGCGATGCCCACCGCTGCCGAAAGGCCTCGCTGCAGGTGGACAGCTCACCGATGAGCGCGATCAGTTCCGCGTCATGCGGGGCGCGGCTGGCTTCCATCCGCAGTTTCGCCGCGACGTCGCGCACGATCTGGTCGTAGTCGACGAAAAGTGCTCGTGCTGAACCGGGTTCGAGGTACACGAAACGTGCGATGTTGGCGGGGCGCCGCCTGTCGGCCAGTGCCGGTGAGTAGAGCGCGCGAGCGAGTTGGTTCATGGCGAGTACGTCGAAGCGGCTGTTGCGGATCCAGGCGGGAGCGTCGGTGATGGCATCGAGTACCTGCTGCAGGCCCGGGCGCACCGTCACCTTTGCCGGGGCGCGACGTGTTCTGCGGGGCTTCCCACACTGGCGCGCGAGGTGCAGCAAGTAGAGGCGCTCCGCCTCGTCGAGCTGGAGCGCAGAGGCCACCGCGTCGAGCACTTCGGGCGATGTCCCGGCCAGGCTGCCGCGTTCGATCCGCACGTAGTAGTCGACGGAAATCCCCGCCAGCAGCGCGACCTCCTCGCGCCGCAGACCGGTGACCCGGCGGTTTCCGCCGTAGGCGGGCAGGCCCGCGTGCTGGGGTGTGATGCGGGCGCGGCGCGACCTGAGGAACTCTCGGATCTCGGCGCGCACGTCCGTCGTCGTCATCCTTTCACCGTACGACCGATCCACGCGGGGCGGGAGGTACTGCGGGTGCCCCGCTAGACGCCCGATGCCGTCGTCGCGATCCCGCCGTCGACCGGGACGATCGCGCCCGTCATGAACGCCCCGGCCCTGCTGGCGAGGAACACGGCCACCCCCGCCATGTCGTCGTCGCGCCCGAGCCGACGCAGGGGCGTGGCAGCCCGTATCGTCTCGCCCATCGACCCGAGTGTGTCCTCCATCATTTGCGACGGAAAAACCCCTGGTGCAACGGCATTCACCGTCACGTGGTGGGGGCCCAGTTCGCGGGCGAGGACCCTGGTGAGCTGATGCAGTGCCGCTTTGCTGCTGGCGTATGAATAGTTGGGCGACTGCGCAACGTGGATGGCGGCGATGCTGCCGATGTTGATGATCCGCGACGGATCGTCTGCGGTGCCTGCCCGCTGAAGTGCCGGAAGCAGCGCCTGCACGAGCCAGAACGGAGCTTTGAGGTTCAGGTCGATGACGGTGTCCCAGGCCTCGTCGGGAAAGCTCGCCAGCGGCTCACGCCACATCGCTCCCGCGTTGTTGACCAGGATGTCGAGACGGCCGCCGTCGGCGGTCACGAGATCGGCGAGACGCCGACATTCGTCGTGCCGAGAGAGGTCTGCCGGGATCGCCGTGACCTCGCCGAATTCAGACAGCAGCTCTTCGGTCTGCGCGCAGGCCTGCGCCCTGCGCGAACTGACGATCACCCGAGCCCCCGCCCCGAGAAGCCCGCGGGCGATCATCGTCCCGATTCCACTGGTTCCGCCGGTGACGAGTGCGACCTTTCCCGACAGGTCGAAAAGACCTCTTCCAGTGGGCAATTGAGCAGCGGACATGCATTGGCTCCCATCGATGGCGACACGGTCAGCAGCGAAGCGGTCAGGACAAGCCAAGCCGAAGACCGGAAAACCAGGAAGGCTCCCGTGGTACGGGTACCGCGAGGGCCTCGACGAACTCATGGCGCCGGCTGACTGCACCGGGGCCTGCGTGAGAGGCGATGATTCCGCGAGGCGGTCCGGGGGCACCCTCTGATAACCACCGCCGCCGCACCCCGAGGTTCACCACGTCATGGATGACTCAGCTGCCACCCGCAAGGAGCTTCTGAACACCGCGAAGGCGCTCGGGGTCGAAGTCCCCGCCACAGCGCGAAAGAAGGAGATCTTCGCGGCGCTCGCGGCAGCGACCGGCGACCCGCTGAACGAGGAACCGCCCGCCGATGACGGCGGCATCGACGAGACCGACGCCGGCGGCCGCGTGTCGGCCCGCGACGACGAGGCCGACGGTAGTCCGCGAAACGCGTCGCGGATGAAGGCGTTCCAGGCCCTGGCGCATACGCGCGCCGCCGGCCACATGGTCGTGCTGCCGAGCACCCTGACCGGAAACGACCGCCGCATGCATGTCCGGCAGACCATCCGCGAGGACCATCAGCTGCGCATCGCCCGCCACAACGAGGAGGCGTTCGAGAAGTTCGACAAGCTGGCCCGCTCGCGGTTCTCCTTCTTTCGCGGCACGGCGCTGATGTTCTACCGGGACATGGCCGGCGAAGACGCGTGGCTGCCGACGGTGCTGGCCGCCGGCGACGTCCACCCGGAGAACTTCGGCGTGATGCCCAACGCGGACAACGTGCCGATCTTCGGCATCAACGACTACGACGAGGTGTTCTACGCGCCGTTCACATGGGACCTCAAGCGGGGCGCCACCGGATTCATGATCGCCGCCGACGAGATCGGTGACTTCGGGCGCGGAAAGCGCCGCAAGATCGCCCGCTCGTTCGTACGTGGTTATGTCGACAAGATCACTGCGTACGCATCCGACCACAACGAGAGTGTCGCCGACCTGCGCCGGGACAACGCGCCCGAGTTGATTGCCGACCTCATCGACAGCGCCACCGACGGCACCCGCGCCGAATGGTTGGCCGAGAAGTACTACAACGAGACGAGAACCGGCTTCAAGTCCAGCAAGAAGCTGGTGCCGATCACCAGTCGTCGCAACGAGTTCCAGGAACTCATCAACCGTTACGTCGAGGAGTCGGGTCTGTCGGTGCCCGCACGGGCCGGCTCGATGAAGGTCAAAGACGTCGTCGAACGCCGTGGGCAGGGCACCGCCTCGTTGGGGTTGGTGCGCTATTACGTGATGATCGAGGGGCCGCTGTGCGACGCCTCCGACGACATCCTTCTCGAGCTCAAACAAGCACGGCGCTCCGCGCTCGACGGAGTGGTGCCACCGTCAGAGCATCTCGTCGACGGCGACGCAGACCGCGTCGTGCACGGGCAGCGTGTGCAGTTGGTCAGCGGAGATCGCTTCTACGGCAGCATCAAGCACCGCGGCATCAGCTTCCTCGTGCGCGAGCGGTCCTGGTACCGCGACGACATCGACCTCGACGACCTGTCGTTCTCCGAGTGGCGCGACTACGCCAAGATCTGTGGTGAGGTGGTCGCGCAGGCGCACGCGCTGTCCGACGAGGCGGGCCTCCTCGATTACGACGTCGAGCCGGACATCGTGGCAGCGATCGGGACGCCGGATCTGTTCGCCGACGACGTGGTGCGCTTCGCCGAGGAAGCCAGTGATCGTAACAAGAGCGATCACAAGGCTTTTCGGAAGGACCATGCGCTGGGCGCATTCCGCCGCATCGACCTCGTCTACCGGTGAGGCACACACTCGTCACCGCCGCTTGGCGTCAGGTCATCGGCGGGGTAGTTGCGGCTCGTCCACCATCGGTGGAGGCAAAGCCTCTGCGGTGACGCTGCCCACGCGCTCCGGGCCCGGCTTGATCAGCCACGCGCACACCGCCAACCATGCGCTCGTGTAGACGATGCTCGTCGTGGCATCGGTGAGGAAATGCACACCCATGTACAACCGTGCGACCGCGACCAGGGCCGCGATGCAGAATGCGCCCAGCAGAGCGAGGCGGCGCAGTGGCCACCTCGACCACAGCACGATCAGGATCGCGATCCCGCCGTAGAGCGCCGTCGTCGCTCCGACATGGCCCGACGGAAACGACGAGGTCGGTGGGAGACCCGGGGTCAGGTGTTCGACCTGCGGCCGGGACCGACCGACGACCTGCGAGGCGGCGACGAACAGCACGACCTCACCGAGCACGCCGGTCACCAGGAACAGTGCCGGGCGCCGGCGTTTGGTGATCGCCAACGCCAGAGCAGCCGCCGCCAGCAAGCCCAGCATGATCGACTGCGTATCACCGATCCGGCTCACCATCAGCAGGACGTCGGTGGCGGCCTCGGAGCGTACGGCAGCGAACCATTCGGAGACCGCAGAGTCCAGTGCGCGCAGCGGGGTCCATGCCCCGGTGATGCCCAGGCCGATCCCGACCACTGCGCCCCACAGCAGCACCGCGGCGACGATCAGCGCGGCGACGCTGTTCCACTCCTTGGGAAGCGGTGCGTCGTGCGCCGGGGCAGGGTGTAGGCGGGCTCGTTCTTCGGGCTCCAATCCGGCCGACAGCGGTGGGCTACCGAGCTGTGCGAAGCGGTGCCAGCGCCGGAAGGCGAGTGCGGTGACGAGCACCCAGAGCGAACCGAGCAACCAGCCGCCCGCAACGTCGGACGGAAAGTGCACCCCGAGTCCGATCCGGCTCAGCCCGATCAGCGCTACCAGCGCCATCGTCGCCGCCACGGTCGCCCGACGCCACCGCGCAGGGACAACGGGGAGGAACACCAGCAGCAGCACCCCGTAGGTGACGATGGAACCCAGCGAGTGGCCGCTGGGAAAGCTCAGACCGGGAGCGGTGGACACCGGTTCGTCGAGCACCGGGCGCGGTCGCTCCACAAGTGCCTTCACCCCGGTGACCAGGGCCGCGGAACCGAGCCCGGCGCAGGCCACGTACGCTGCCAGAGCGCGTTCGCGGCGAATCAGCAGCCACACCACGGCGGTGCTGAGGGCCAGCCAGGCGAATGCCGTGCCACCCAGATCGGCCACCCAGCTCATCACGTTGACCAGCCATGGCGCACCCGCGGCCACACCCGTCAGACTCTCCACGACGTGCTGGTCAGCCGCCATCAGAGGCGGCCACCCGCCCACCACGAGTGCCGTGAGCCCGGCGAACGCCGTGGCGAGCGCGACGGCACTCCAGGCAGCGGCGTGTCCTCCGGTGCCGTCCACGTCCGGTGTGACACCAACACCGATGGGGTCATGCGAAGAAATGCTGTGTCCTCTTTCGTGCCTTCGTCGAGGTCCGGACATCGCCGAAGGTCGTCGATGCCGGACGCCTTCCGGTCGGCGTCTTCCCAACCCGACCTCGGCTATGCGAACACGTAGCGACTGTTATCGCTCTGTGACCATTCGCACGGCGCTCGGCGTCGACCGTCGTTTAGCTCACCCGTCGCCGGGTACGCGGAACCGACGAGCACACTTCGCCACGAAAGTGGTTGTCGAACAATTGATTACTGTGGACGAGAGGACAGGTGCGGATGCGGACTGCGTCGTTGGTGATCAACCCGACGACGGTCCAGGACCCCGCCGAGACCACGGCTCTGGTGAGGGAACGCGGTCTCGAGGCAGGGTGGGATGTCACGCACGTCCGACAGACCTCACCCGAGGACAGCGGCCGGTCGGCTGCCCGCGACGCCGTGCGCCGTGGCGCCCAACTGGTGTTGTGCTGTGGTGGCGACGGCACACTGGCTGCCACCGCCGCCGGATTGGTGAACAGCGGTGTGCCGATGGGGATTCTGTCGACGGGATCGGGAATCTGCTGTCCCGCAACCTCGGAATCCCTCTCGACGTACACCGGGGTCTCGACGTCGCCTTCGACGACCACGCGGTGCCGCTCGACGTGGGTGACGTGGACGGCAGCACATTCCTGGTCATGGCGGGTATGGGCTTCGACGCTGCCATCATGGCCGAAGCAGCCGGGCCGTCGAAGGACCGCTGGGGGTGGCTGGCCTATGTCGCCGCCGGTGTGAAACGGCTGCGCTCTGAGGCAATGACCGTCGACGTCACCGCCGACGGACGCACCGTGGTTGCTGACCGTCGCGCCCGCACTGTGATCGTCGGCAACGTGGGCCACCTGCAGGGGGGTATTGCTCTGCTGCCGCATGCCGACCCGCGCGACGGTCTCCTCGACGTCGCGGTGGTGGCGCCTCGACGCCTGACGGACTGGCTGGCCGTGGCCTGGCGGATCCTTTTACGACGCACCGGTTCTGACGCACGGCTGACGCTGTTGCGTGCCGAGGACGTCCACGTCCACAGCCACCGGCCGCATCCTCGGCAGTTCGACGGCGAGGTACTCGAACCGGCGCGATCCCTGCGCGCCACAGTGCAACCCGCAGCCCTCCTGGTCAAGGTGCCTGCGCCATGAGCTCGGTACCTCGGGTCACCGAAACCACCGTCATGGTGGACGAAGAGTTGGGTGGGGACACCGCCTGGGCGACGTTTCGGAAGCACCGTCGGGAGATCGCCGTCGAGTCGTTCCGCCGGTTCCGATTCGGTGACGGCTTCTCGCATTCCCGGGCGCTGGGGTTGCAACTCGCGCTGACGCTGTTGCCGCTGATGATCGCCGCGGTGGGACTCGCGAACTCGTTGTACATGGACGATGCCGGCATGGTGATGCGCCGGACGTTGCTGTTTCTCACCCCGGGTCCGAGTGATCCTGTGGTGCGCACCGCCTTCGAGCACTCGGTAGCCGACGACGCCTCACAGATCGCGCTGTGGGTCGGTCTGCTGTTCGCGGTCATCTCGATGACCACCGGTATGGGCCAGGTCGAGCGCGGCGCCAACCGGATCTACGGAATCCAGCGGGATCGCCCCACCGTGCAGAAGTACACCAGAGCCTTCTCCATGGCCGTGATCGCCGGGTTCCCCGCGCTGGCCGGGTACGCGCTGCTGATTGCGGCGCCGGCGTTTTCCGAGGCGATCGAGGACATCTACGGTATCGACGACGACACGATCGAGTGGATAGCCCTTCCACTCGGCCTGTGCCTGCTGATGGCGGCGATCACGCTGATGTTGAGACTGGGCCCGCGGCGCCGGCAACCCAGCTGGTCATGGCTTGTGCTCGGCGCTGTGGTGACGCTGGCGCTGTGGCTGATCTTCACCGCACTGGTCGCCTTGTATCTCGCGTTCTCGGATCGATTGGGCAACGTCTACGGCCCGCTCACGGGTGTGGTGGTGCTGCTGCTCTGGTCGATGCTCAGCTCGGTGGCGATCTTCGTCGGCCTGGCCATCTGCGCTCAGACCGAGGCACGCCTGGCCGGGGGGCATCAAGGGGCCTTCGATGACCGGGAGGCAGAGCTCGCGCCGACAGGCAGCGACGACGGCGCGAGCTGACAATCGCCCGCGGTGGCTGCGCGAGCCGCCGCAGTGGGTATCAGCTGGCTATCACGTACACCACCGACGCCAGCCCGAAGGCCAGGAAGCCGATCGCCGTCGCGATCACCGACCACGTCTTCAAGGTCGTCACCGTGTCGAAGCCGCAGAATCGGCCGATCAACCAGAAGCCGGAATCGTTGACGTGGGAGAACGTGATCGAGCCCGCGGTGATGCCGACGACGACGGCCGCCAGCGCGATGGGATTGACGTTCATCGCCGTCACGGCCGGGGCCATGATGCCGCCGGCTGTCGTCGCCGCGACCGTCGCAGAGCCCTGCGCGACCCGGAAGACGACCGCGATCAGGAAGCCGGCCAGCATCACCGGCAGACCGAGCGCGTCCAGGCCGTCGGCGAGGGTCTGGCCGATCCCGGTTTCTGTCAGTACCCGGCCGAACGCGCCGCCGGCGCCGGTGATGAGGATGATCGAGCAGACGGGTGCGAGCGCATCATCGATCAGGTTCTCCAGCAGGGAGCCGATGGACTCGCGGCCCCGCCGCGGCACGACATACAGCGCCACCATGGCCACCAGGTCCGCGATCAGCAGGGCCATCGACGTCGTGCCGATGAGCCGGGAGAGCTGATACGCGAAGTTGTCCTCGCCCACCGCGCCGTCGGCCTCCAGCGTCGAGAACACCGTGTTGAAGAAGATCAGCATCAACGGCAGCAGCAGCACTGCCATGATGGTCCAGAATCCGGGCCGTTCGTCCTTGGGGTAATCCTTGGGCTCGCCGAGCAGATTCGGCACCGGCATGTTCGGATACCGTTTGGCGATCAGCAGACCCAGGCGGTAGCCGGCGAGATACCAGGTCGGCAGACCGACCAATAGCGCGACGATGACCACCATCCCGATGTCGGCGCCCATCACGGTCGCGGCGGCGGTGGGGCCGGGGTGCGGCGGCGTGAGCGCGTGCATCATCAGGAACGCGCCGATCGACGGCAGCACGTAGAGCATGAACGATCCGCCGAGGCGCCGCGCCACCGTGTAGATGATGGGCAGCATCACGATGAAGCCGGCGTCGAGGAAGATCGGGAACGCGTAGAACAGCGACGCCACGGCCAACGCGAGCGGTGCCTTGCGTTCGCCGAACCGCTCGAGCATCTTGTCGGCCAGAACCTGTGCGCCACCGGTCATCTCGACCAGACGGCCCAGGACTGCGCCGAAGCCGACCAGCAGCGCCACCGATCCGACAGTGGTGCTGAACCCGGCGATGACCACGTCGACGACATCGCCCATGCTGATGCCGGCGGCCAGGCCGGTCAGCACACTGACCACGATCAGCGAGAAGAACGCGTGCAGTCGCACCTTGACGATCAGGACAAGAAGCACCGCGATGGCGGCGAGGGCGATGACGACGAGCAGCGCGGTGGGTCGCTCTGCGAGGACTACTTCGTCCATGACTGTCTCTTTCGGGTCGGCAGATGTGGTGGCGGGTAGACGAATCCCCCGGTCTGCGAGTTGTCAGGAACCCTTGGGCGCCGGTCCGAGTTCGCGCAGCAGGTCGCCCATCCGTGAATAGGCCTTGTTCCGATAAGCGATCAGTTTCGCCTTGGTCTCGTCGTCGAAGTCACCGGTCAGACCCTTGCCGTTCTTGGTGCCCTCGCGACCTTCGGCGACGGCGTCGGTGAGCAGTTTTGGCGTGGCCATCCGTTTGCCGAACTCGTTCTCCAGCGTCGTGTATCCCTTGGCGTACACCGGAAGTCCTGCCTGATCGGCGATCGCGAACGGACCGAAGAAGCCCAGCCGGAAGCCGAAGGTGGTGCGGACGATGGTGTCGACGTCCTCCACCGTGGCCACCCCCTGCTCGACGATCAGGGTCGCCTCTTTCAGCAGGGCGTACTGCAGACGATTCAGCGCCATGCCCGGGGTGTCGGCGACCTGCGCGCCCTCGCGTCCGGCGCGGACCAGGAGATCCTTCACCGAGTCGATGACCTCCTGGGTGGTGGCGTCGCCGGCGACCAGTTCCACGCCGGGGATGAACGGAGCGGGGTTGGAGAAGTGCACGGTGAGAAAGCGTTCCGGGTGGGTGACCGCCTCGACGAGCACCTTGACCGGGATGGTGGAGGTGTTGGTGCCGATGATCGCGTCGGGTCGGGCGCTCGCGCAGATCCGGGCCAGCACGTCCTTCTTCACATCGGGATCTTCGAAGACGGCCTCCATGACGAAGTCGACGTCGGCGACGGCGTCCTCGATGCTGTCGCGTGCGCTGAGGTTGCCCATGATGGTCTTCGCGCTGCCCGGTTCGAAAAGACCCTGGTCCTCGAACTCGGTGGCTTCCTTCTCCAGTTGCTCGAGCGCTCGGCGGGTGGCCTCAGCGCTGACGTCGGCGATGGTGACGGTGAAGCCGTTCAGTGCGAGTACCTGGGCGATGCCGCCGCCCATGTATCCGGCGCCGACGACGGTGGCGGTGTTGATCTTTCGCATGCGATGTCCTTCAGATCGGTGTTCAGGCGAGCGCGGAGGCGAGGACCTGCTGGATGTACTCCCGGTTTTCCGCGCAGACACCCAGGGAGTCAGAGCCGTAGTGCTCGCAGCAGAACGGCCCCGTGTAACCGAGTTCGAGTGCCAACCGGATCATCTGCCGGTAGTTGATGTATCCGTACTTCAGCGGTAGCGGTGCCGAGCTGTACGCGCCCGTCGCCGGGTCGAAATCACGCGAGTAGTTCTTGATGTGCCAGAAGTTCGAATGGGGAAGGACTTTGGCGAACATCTCGCTGAAATGCGGCATCGGCCGGTGAAGTCGGATCAGGTTGCCCAGATCAGGATTGAGGCCGACCGCGTCGTGGTCGACGTCGAGCAAGAACTGCACCGCGTCATCCGGTGTCCCGATGTAGGTGTCCTCGTACATTTCCAGACTGATCTCGATGCCGTTGGTCCGTGCGTGGTCACCGAGCTCGCGGATGCGCCGGACGGCCAGGTCGCGCAGTGCCGGGTCATCGACGTGGCCCTCGACCAACCAGAACCAGATCTGGTCGGCCTGTTCGGGCGTCACCGCCTGCATGAACCCGGTGTTGACGATGGTGGCGCCGAACGACGGAGCCAGATCGATCAGGCGATGCGCGTCGGCGAGGTTCTGCTCTCCGCTTTCGACATCGACGACCGAACTGCGCGTCATGGAGATCGAGGAGATCGCCAACCCCTCGTCGCGGAGCACGGCGCGGAACTCCTCGATGCGTTGGTCCGACAGAGCGGCCAGCGGAACCCAGGCATCGGTGGGATCGATGTAGTCGAACCCCAGTTCGCGGACCTGCCTCAGCTGCGACGCCCACACCGCGGCAGGCGCGTCCTTGATGTGCCCGCCGTCGGGGGCGCGATTGCCGAAGCCGAGCATGTTGGCAGAGATCGGCCAGGTGTGAGCCGAGTGCATCCCGGACCTCCATCGTGGTGTGCGTCACAGCTTAATCAAATAGGATATAGGGAGTCGGGGTATCGCTGTCAACGTCGGGTTAAACTTGCTCGCTGATCAGTGCGGCGTGTGCCGCGACGGTGTGGCCCGGCCGACGTGTACGCGGGCCGCACCGCCGGGATGCGAAAGGGCCTGGAGTGGGAGCCGACGAGTACCCGATGGCGGTGCGCAGCACGCTGGTCGACCAGGTCTACGAACGCCTGATGGAGTTGCTCCTCGACGGCACGTTGCAGTCCGGGGACCCGATCAGCATCGACGGCACGGCCCGCCATCTCGGCGTCTCACCCACGCCGGTGCGGGAAGCGTTGGCTCGTCTGGAATCCACCGGCAACGTAGTGCGGGTCGCGATGCGCGGCTACCGCGTGCCGGAGATGCCCAGCGCCAAAGAGATCGCCGACATCATGGATGCCCGGCTGCTCATCGAGCCGCACCTGGCCGAAGTGGCCTGTACCAGGGCCGATGCCGGCCTTCTCACGGCCCTGGAGGAGGCGATCGAGGATCAGGAGCGGGCACCGCACACGGCGGAGGCGGCGGCGATCAGCGAATACCACCGCGCCGACGAGCGGTTTCACCGGCTCATCGCAGAACACGCCGACAACAGTGCCCTGTTGCGGGCGTACGACGCCTTGGGTGGCCACGGGCAACGCTTCCGGCTCTTCATCGGCGTGGGCGTTCAGGACGCCGGGCACGCCATCGCCGAGCATCGAGAGCTGCTGGCCGGGCTGCAGCGGGGTCACGGACCCGAGGTCTACCGGATCATGCATTCGCACATCATGGGGGTGAAGAAGCGGGCGCTCGCCGAGCACGCGCAAGCGGAGCGGACCCGTGGCGAGCGTCCTTCGCCGGCCCGTTCAGCTGCGCGGCAGCGAATCGGAGATCGTCCTCGGGGCTGACTCAGGTGCGCATGATCCTATACGATCGGGGTATTGCACACCGCGACCGCGGCACGTTGTTGCGCGGTCGACCGGAGCCCCAAGGACGGAACAATGACGTACCTCCTCAATTCCGCCGACCACTTCGCCGATGAGGCGGTCCGTGGCCTCGTCGCCTCCCATCCCGACCTCCTCGTCCAAGTGCCCGGTGGGGTGGCGCGTTGCACCCAGACCCCGCCCGGCCAACCGGCGCTCGTGATCGGCGGAGGTTCCGGGCACTATCCGGCGTTCGCAGGCTGGGTCGGGCCCGGAATGGGCCACGGCGCACCGTGCGGCAACATCTTCTCGTCCCCCTCGGCTTCCGAGGTGTACTCGGTGGTGCGCAACGCCGAGAACGGGGGTGGTGTCATCCTCGGCTTCGGCAACTACGCCGGAGACGTCCTGCACTTCGGTCTGGCGGCGGAGAAGTTGCGGCACGAAGGAATCGACGTCCGCATCGTCGCCGTCAGCGACGACATCGCTTCCAACAGTGCCGACAACCATCGCGACCGCCGCGGCGTCGCGGGCGATCTTCCGGTCTTCAAGATCGCAGGGGCAGCGATCGAGGCGGGGGCCGATCTCGATGAGGCCGAGCGGATCGCCTGGAAAGCCAACGACGCCACCCGATCTTTCGGCCTGGCCTTCGACGGGTGCACCCTGCCCGGTGCCGACGAACCGCTGTTCCACGTCGAGAAGGGCCAGATGGGAGTGGGGCTCGGCATTCACGGTGAACCGGGCGTTCGGGACAGCGAACTCGGCACCGCAGCCGAAATCGCCGATCTGCTGCTCGATGAACTCCTGGCCGAGGAACCCCGGCGGGGCGAGCACGGATACGACGGCCGAGTGGCGGTGATCCTCAACGGGCTCGGCAGGGTGAAGTACGAGGAGCTCTTCGTCGTCTACGGGCGCATCGCCGACCGACTCGGCGACCGTGGCCTCACCGCCGTCCGTCCGGATGTGGGTGAGTTCGTCACCAGTCTCGACATGGCCGGTCTCTCTCTGACTGTGGTGTTCCTGGACGACGAACTCGAAAAGCTCTGGCTGGCACCGGTTGTCACTCCGGCCTACCGCCGCGGGGCGATGCCGGACGTCGAGCGCGTCCCCCGCACCGGTATCTGGGACGCGGCGGAGGTGGAGATCCCCGAAGCGAGCGAACAGTCCCGGGCTCGGGCCGCGAGCATCGTCGCGGTGCTGGAGATGTTCCAGAACGTCTGCGAACAGAACGAAGCCGAGCTGGGGCGCCTCGATGCGGTCGCCGGCGACGGAGATCACGGCCAGGGCATGACATTCGGTTCCCGGGGCGCGGCGCAGGCGGCCCGGACCGCCGCGGAGCAGGGTGCCGGCGCCCGGACCACGCTGTTGCTGGCCGGTCAGGCGTGGGCCGATTCGGCGGGCGGCACCTCGGGAGCGTTGTGGGGTGCGGCGCTGACCAGCGCCGGTGGTGTCTTCTCCGACACGGAGGGAGTCACCGAGCAGGACGTCGTCGACGCAATCGGTGCGGCCATCGATGCGGTGATCCGACTCGGCGGAGCCAAGCCCGGTGACAAGACGATGGTGGACGCCGCGGTGCCGTTCCGGGAGGCGCTGAACGAGGCGTTCGACGGCCAGGCCGGTCCGGCCATCACCGCCGCGGCCGGCGTCGCCCGCGAAGCGGCCGACAAGACCGCGGACATCGCTGCGCACCTGGGCCGCGCCCGCGTGCTCGGCGACAAGAGCGTCGGGACCCCGGATCCCGGGGCCCTGTCGTTCTCGCTGTTGATGGCCGCGCTGGGCGAGCATCTGACACAACAACTTTGAGAAGGAGTCCACCATGACACTGAGGATCGTGGTCGGCGGCGACAACGCCGGCTTCAACTACAAAGAGGCGCTGCGCAAGGATCTCGAATCCGATGCGCGGGTCGAGGTGGTCGCCGACGTCGGTGTCACAGACGTCGGCGACACCACCGCCTATCCGAACGTCGCTGTCGCGGCCGCTCAGAAGATCGCACGCGGCGAGGCGGATCGGGCGCTGCTGATCTGCGGTACCGGACTCGGGGTGGCCATCGCGGCGAACAAGGTCAAGGGTATTCGCGCGGTGACCGCCCATGATCTCTACTCCGTGCAGCGCTCCGTGTTGTCGAACAACGCCCAGGTGCTCTGCATGGGGGAGCGGGTCGTGGGTCTGGAGCTGGCGCGGGCCCTCGTCCACGAGTGGCTCGATCTGGAGTTCGATCCGCAGTCGTCATCGGCGGCCAAGGTCGATGCCATCAGCACGTTCGAGAGCGACTGACGCGGGGCGATGACATGAGCCCGCTGTGGGTCGGCACCAGCTGGAAGATGAACAAGGGTCTCGCCGAGGCCCGTCGGTACGCGCGGGGTCTGGCCGACCATGTCGCACAGACCCGTCTTCGTGGGGTGCAGCCGTTCATCATTCCGTCCTTCACCGCACTGGCAGCCACGCGTGAGGAGCTGGGGCCCGACTCCGCGGTGTTGCTCGGCGCGCAGAACGCGCACTGGGAGGATCGGGGAGCGTGGACGGGGGAGGTCTCCGTCGTGCAGGCCAAGGACGCTGGCGCGCAACTCGTCGAGATCGGCCATTCCGAGCGCCGCGAGCACTTCGGCGAAACCGTCGAAACGACGCGGCTCAAGGTGGCGGCGGCGCTCGCCCACGGCCTCGTCCCGCTGCTGTGCATCGGGGAGAGCGCGCAGATCAAACACGCCGGCGAAACCTCCCAGTACATCCTGGGTCAGGCCGCCGGTGCACTCGACGGTCTGACCGCCGACCAGATGCGCGCCGTTCTCATTGCCTACGAACCCATTTGGGCAATCGGCGACGGCGGTCGCCCCGCCACCGTGGATGAGCTACGCCAGCCGTTCGCCGACCTGAACGAGGTCTACGGCGGCCGAGTCAGGGGGCTGCTCTACGGCGGCTCGGTGAATCTCGACAACGCCGAAGACCTGCTGAGCATCGATTCGGTGACCGGGCTGTTCATCGGCCGGGCGGCCTGGGAGCTGCCCGGTTTCCTGCAGCTCCTCGATACCGCCGCGGCACACCCGAAGGCGACCGGCTGTTGAGGCGCGGCACTCTGCGCTCATCGTCCCGGTGAGGCGGGCAGCGGTCCGCAGCGCAGATCGAAGCGTTCCCGCAACGTATCCAAGGTTCGGCGGGCGCTGGCGCGGTCGCGCCGGTGCCGGAGCAGGAAGGTCAGGGACCCCCGCACCTGACGGGTCAGGGGGTACCACGAGTCGACATTGGATCCGCACCCCAGGAACACCGACTTCGGCAGACGCTCGAACATGACGCTGAGGTTGTGCTGCGACAGGCACAGAATCCCGAACGGTAGGACGACTTTCGACTTTGCGCGCAGGTCGATGGCGTCCATCTCGTACAACGGCGCGTCGGCCAACTGGTCGCGGTAGAGCATGTGCGTCATGAAGTACGCCATGAACGACGTCAGATGCATTGTCGCCGAACGGGGTTGAATCGAGAGCACCGATCCGCCGGACGACAGGTACGGCTGGTAGGGCCCAGCATCGCGCAGGACGTACCCCGTGCAGTTGATGATCCAGCTACCGGGCTCGACCATGCGGCTCCGCCCGCTTGCGAACGTCATCACCGGACCGTCGGCCCCGTCGATCACGTCGGTGAAGCGGTCCATCACGACCTCGCGCAGACCGGCGGCGATGGCCCGGCTCTCGTCAGCAGACATGATGCCCAACACGTAGGTGTCGGCGCGCTCGGTGGGCCAGACGCCGTAGGTGTCACGGAACCAGCGGTTGGCCTCGTCTTCGTTGGTGCCGTCGAAACGGCTGAGCATCTGCGCTCCCGAGACGCTCGCCGGGGTTCCCGTCCACCACCGCCGGCGTCCCCTCGGGAACGTCTCGTCGCGGCTGAGGAAGTAGGTCCCCGATCCGGCGACCATCGACACCTCTCGATGTGGGTCGGCGGCGATGAGCGCGTGGGCGGTGTCCATTCCCGTCTTGCCGCCGCCGATCACCCAGACCGGTGCACCGTCGGAGGCGATCTCATCGACGTCGCAGAAGTTCGGCGACACCGAGCGCACCTGGTGGGACCGGACGGGCAGCGGGCCGTTCGGGGTCACGGCGAAGCCGGCCGCGTTGATGAGCCGTGGGGTGGTGATAGCGCGGGTGCGGCCATCGGCTGCGCTCACGCGCAGCGTGACGATGCCGTCGGACTCGGTGACGTCGTCTGATGCCCAGCCGAACATCGTGTCGACGGTGACGCGACGGCGGACGACGTCGAGGCAGTGGGTGAAGTGGTCGAGCACTTCGGATCGCGTCGCGAGGTGTCCGCGGTCGTATCCTTGGGTCCACCGGATGTCGCCGGCGGTGAACCACGGGTGTGGTTGGTGCAGACGGACGTACGGGTAGGTATCGACCCACATGCCGCCGACACGCGGGCGGCGGTCGACGAGGATGACGCGCTGCCCCCGGCCGAGATATTCGGACGCCACCGCAAGCGCGTTCATCCCGGCAAGGCCCGCTCCGACGATGCACAGGTCGCAGCTCTCGGTCTCCTCGCTCACCGCCGACTCGTCGGTCACCGCGCCACCCGCTCTGCTCGTTGCCTCCCGTGGGAGTGCCCGACATCAGCAAAGCAAAAACCTGGCGTCTAGATGAATGATTAATCGGTGCGGCTATCTCGATTGCCGCAGGACGCCAGCCTCAGGCCGTCAGCGTTCGCAGTGAGCGGTCGCCGCCGCAACGGCGCAGGCGGCGTCGGACGCCGATGCCCCCGAGCCCTTGAAGGAGTCCGGCGCGACAAGGACCTTCACTCTGACAGAGCGGGCAGCACCAACTCGCGATACCGCTGCTTCATCGTCTGCACGACCCCGCGCGGATCGGCGGACCACACGTCGGCGTTGAAGATCTCGACTTCTACGTCACCGCGGTAACCAGCAGCAGACACCATCGCGGTCACCGACGCGAAATCGATGACCCCGTCGCCCATCATGCCGCGCGACATCAGCGGGTCGGCAGCCATGGGCACCAGCCAGTCGCAGACCTGGTAACTGCTGATGCGCCCCTGTCTTCCGGCTTCAGCGATCTGCTGAGTCAACTCCGGGTCCCACCACACGTGGAAGGTGTCCACCACGACGCCCACGACATCCGCCGGGTGCGGTGCTGCGAGAGCGAGGGCCTGGGCCAACGTGGAGATCACCGCGCGATCGGCGCAGTACATGGGGTGAAGGGGTTCCAGAGCCAGCCGGACCCCGCACGCGGCGGCGTGAGGAGCCAGCGCGCCGATTCGGTCGGCGACCCGTGCGCGCGCCCCGGGAAGGTCCCGGTCCGGGACGCCGCCGACCACCATGACGAGTTCGGGGGCCCCGAGCGCGGCGGCCTCCTCGATGGCGCGCCGGTTGTCATCGAGTGCGCCGTCGTCGAACCCGGTGATGAAACCGCCGCGACACAGACTCGATGCACGAATCCCGTTGTCGGCCAGTGTCTTGGCCGATTCGGCGACACCGGCCTCGGCGACCCGGTCGCGCCACAACCCGACAGCGGGCAGCCCGGCGGCTGCCGCTCCCTCGACCGCTTCGCGCAGGCTCCACGAGTTCGTGGTCTTGGTGTTCAACGAGAGCCGGGCGAAGTCCGTGCCGGTCATTGGGTAATTCCGTTAAGTTCGAGGAACACGCGCATCCGGTGGGCCGCGCGGTCGGGATCTGCGAGCAGGCCGGCCCTGTCGGCGAGGACGAAGATCTTCGTCAGGTGCGTCACCGACCGTCCGGAGGCCAGTCCGCCGACGAGCGCGAAACCGGGCTGATGGCCGTTGAGCCAGGCGAGGAAGGCGATGCCCGTCTTGTAGTAGTAGGTGGGGGCCTCGAAGATGTGCCTGCCGAGTTCCTGTGTCGAATCGAGGATCTCGCGGGCGAGCACGGGATGACCGGCGTCGATCTCCTGCAGGGCCGTCGACGCGGCGGGATAGATCGCTGCGAAGATGCCGAGCAGGGCGTCGGAGTGTCCGTGCTCGTCGCCCATGATCAACTCGGGATAGTTGAAGTCGTCGCCCGTGTACAGCCGGACTCCCGCCGGCAGTGCCCGACGCAGCGCGACCTCGCGCCCGGCGTCCAGCAGGGACACCTTGACGCCGTCGACCTTGTCCGCGTTCTCCTCGATGAGGCGCACGAATGTGGCAGTGGCCGAATCGATGTCGGCGCTTCCCCAGTATCCGCGCAGCGCCGGGTCGAACATCTCGCCCAGCCAGTGCAGGATCACCGGGCGCTCCACTTCCGACAGCAGCGTCCGGTACACCGAGAGATAATCGTCGGCTGAGGTGGCCACGGCCGCGAGCGCGCGTGACGCCATCACGACCACCTGCGCACCCGCTTCGCCGATGGTGGCGATCTGCTCGCGGTAGGCGTCGGTCACCGTGGCCAGACCCGCCGTCCCCGAGCGGATGTCGGGGAGCTCGAGTTGATCGGTGCCCGCGCCACAGGCTAGCCGGCCTCCGACCGAAGCTGCCTCGACCGCGCTCCGGCGGATCAGTTCGGCGGTGGCGGCCCAGCTCATGCCCATGCCGCGTTGCGCCGTGTCCATCGCGTCGGCGACACCGAGGCCGTAGGACCACAGCTCATGCCGGTAGGCCAGCGTCGCGTCCCAGTCGAGATCGGCGGGCGCGCCGGGGGTGTTGTCGGCGGTCACCCTTGGCACGACATGTGCTGCGGCGTAAGCGATCCGCGATGCGATCGGCCGATCGGGCCGTCGCCACGCACCCGGCGAGGACAGCTGGTAGGACCGCACGGCGCCGTCGAGGGGGAGAGCGATGCGGGCGGTGGTGTCCGCGGTGAGGGTCACAGCACGATCTCCGGAACCTCGAGGCGCACACCGCGTGCGGAACTCTCGAGGCCGAGTTGGGCGAGCTGGACACCGCGTGCGGCCGAGAGCAGTCCGAAGCGATGCAACCGCGCGGCGAGCACGTCGCGCAGATACTCCTCCCACTGCAGCTTGAAGCCGTTGTCGAGGTCGGCGTTGGCCGGCACGTCGAGCCACTGGTCGCGAAACCTCTCGGTGACGGGCAGATCGGGATTCCACACGGGTTTCGGCGTGTGCGCGCGCTGCTGCGCGACGCAATTCCGCAGTCCCGCAACGGCCGAACCGTGGGTGCCGTCAATCTGGAACTCGACGAGTTCGTCGCGGTGCACACGCACCGCCCACGACGAGTTGATCTGCGCGATGACGCCGCCGGCGATCTCGAAGATGCCGTATGCGGCGTCGTCAGCGGTGGCGGCGTACTCCTTGCCTGCCTCGTCCCAGCGTGTCGGGATGTGGGTGACGGTCTTCGCGGTGACCGCCTCGACCTTGCCCAGCAGACTTTCCATGACGTAGTTCCAGTGGCAGAACATGTCGACGGTGATCCCGCCGCCGTCCTCGGCGCGGTAGTTCCAGCTCGGCCGCTGCGCCGCCTGACCGTCACCCTCGAACACCCAGTAGCCGAACTCGCCGCGCATCGAGAGGATGCGGCCGAAGAAGCCCTCGTCGACGAGTCGGCGCAATTTGACCAGGCCGGGCAGGTAGAGCTTGTCGTGGACGACGCCGGCCACGATGCCGGCGTTCTCGGCCATCCGGGCGAGCTCGATGGCCTCGACCAACGTTTCGGCCGTTGGCTTTTCGGTGTAGACGTGCTTGCCCGCCTTGATCGCGGCGGTCAGTGCCTCGACCCTGCGGGACGTCACCTGGGCGTCGAAGTAGACGTCTACGGTGGGATCGGCGATGACCGCGGCGGTGTCGGTGGTCCAGTGCTCGACACCGTGCCGGGCGGCGAGATCGGCGAGACGGTCGGCGTTACGGCCGACCAGGATCGGCTCGACGGCGACGCGTGAGCCGTCCTCGAGCGCCAAGCCCGAGTCGCGCAACGGCAGGATCGAGCGCACCAGGTGTTGGCGGTAGCCCATGCGGCCGGTGACGCCGTTCATAGCGATGCGCAGAGTCTTGCGGGCAGTGGTCATGGTGAACGTGCTCCATCGTGGGGCGCGGCGTCGACGACGCTGCGCGAAAGGGCGGTGGATTGCACTTCGGAATGCGCATTCCACGGTAAGCTCACAGCCGCGCGTCGGTCAACCCGTGCGCCGGAACTTGCCCGTGACGTGGCGATTGAGAAAGGCAAGCGGATGGCGGTCACCCTGCAGGACGTGGCGACCCGTGCGGGCGTGTCCCAGGCGACGGCGTCCCGGGTGCTCAACGGGTCCGCTCGCGTGCCCGGCGAGGGCGTCGCCGATCGCGTCCGGGCGGCGGCCAGGGAGCTGGGCTACGTGCCGAACGCGCAGGCCCAGGCGCTGGCGAGAGCGTCGACCGGACTGCTCGGCCTGGTGGTGCACGACATCGCCGACCCGTACTTCTCGTCGATAGCGCGCGGCGTGCAGAACGCCTCGCGCGCGGCCGGAAAGCAGGTGCTGCTCGCCAGTACCGACCGCGATTACGACATCGAACGCGACGCGGTCAGCACCTTCATTTCGCACCGCGCCGACGCGATCGTGCTGGCTGGTTCCCGCCAGAGCGGACACCTCGACCGCGACATCGAAACCGAGTTCGGCCGCTACCGGGACAACGGCGGTCGCATCGTCGTCATCGGTCAGCCGTTGGCCTTCGGCGGTGCTGTCGAACCCGAAAATGCTTTTGCCTCAGCAGAACTCGCTGATCAGCTGGTCGAGTTGGGACACACGCAGTTCGCCGTGATCGGCGGGCCGGGCAGCATTCGCACCGCGGTGGACCGCCGCAACGGTTTCGTCGACGCCCTGGGGAGGCGAGGCATCACTCCGCTGGTCGAGGTCTCGGGCGATTTCACCCGCGACGGGGGGCACTCGGCTGCCCGGCGGCTGGCCGCCGCGCTGCAGCTCGGCCCCGCGACCGGCGCCCCGCCGGTGTGCGTCTTCGCCGTCACCGACGTGATGGCCATCGGTGCGATCGCCGCATGGCGGGAGATGGGCCTGGAAGTCCCGCGCGACGTCTGTATCGCCGGCTTCGACGACATCCCCACGCTGCGTGACCATTGGCCGAGTCTTTCGACGGTGGCCCTTCCGCTGGAACGGATCGGGGCACGCGCAGTCGAACTCGCGCTGTGCACCGATCCGGGCGCCGGCGACCGTCGGGAACGAGTCCCCGGCGAGGTCGTGCTCCGCACCAGCACGCAACTCTGACCTCCACTGACGCCGGGTCGTTGCGCAGCGTCGTTGACAGTGTGCGCTGCATCACGTTAGGGTCGGAAGTGCTTCGGAAAGCGCATTCCCATCGGGTGCTCGCCCGCCCGGACCTTCGAATCAAGGATTCATCCATGGCCGTAACCGCACCCGCGGAATCGCGCCGGGCCACGCGCCCCGCCGCACAGGAAAGGCGCCCGCGGCGATCCCCGCGGACATCGTTGTCGCCGATGGCCACGCTGTCGAGCATCTGGCGCCCGTCCGCTCTGCTGCTCGCGCTTCTCGTGGCGTGGTGGGCCGTCACCGAGGCCGACCTCGTCGCTCCCTACATCCTGCCCTCACCCGCCGATACGTGGCAGACCGCCGTGGACAACGCCGCGTACCTCGCCCAGAACACCTGGGTCACCACCTGGGAGACGGTGGTCGGCTTCGCTATCGCCACTGTGGTCGGTGTCTTCGTCGCGGTCGTGATGGTCTACTCGTCGAACATCGAGAAAACCGTCTATCCGTTGATCCTGTTCGCCCAGGTGATCCCGAAGATCGCGATCGCGCCGCTGTTCATCGTGTGGCTGGGTTTCGGCACGTCGCCCAAGATCCTGGTCGCCGTCCTGATGGCGTTCTTCCCGATCGTCATCTCGGGACTGGCCGGCCTGAGGTCGGTCGATCCGGAGATTCTCGAACTGACGTCGACCATGGGTGCGAGCAAGCTCAAGACCTTCGCCAAGATCCGCCTCCCCGCATCGCTGCCCCAGTTGATGTCGGGACTGAAAGTCGCCGCCACACTCGCCGTCACCGGTGCTGTCGTCGGTGAGTTCGTCGGCTCCAACGAGGGACTCGGCTACGTCATCCTGCAGGCCAACGGAAACGTCGACACCGCAATGCTGTTCGCCGCACTCGTGATCATGTCCGTGCTGGGCATCGCACTCTTCGCCATCATCGAGATCGCCGAGAAGCTGCTCATCCCGTGGCACTCGTCGCGCCGCGTCAATTCATCCACCACCCAAGCCTGACCCGGAACCCAGGAGAGACCATGTCGTTGCACCGACGGGCCGTCGGCATCGCCGCCGCGGCCACCGCCACCCTGCTGACGCTGACCGCCTGCGGCGGCAGTGGCTCCGAGACCTCAACCGCCGCCGACGGATCGACTTCACCGGCGACACTGATGCTCAACTGGTACCCCTACGGTGAGCACGCGCCGTTCTACTACGGCGTCGAGAAGGGCATCTTCGCCGAACATGGAATCAACCTCACGATCGACGCCGGGCAGGGTTCGACCAAGACCGTGCAGGCCGTCGGTTCCCAGCAGGTCGATTTCGGCTGGGCGGACACCCCTGCGGTACTCAGCAACATCGACAAGGGCGTCAAGGCCAAGAGCATGGGCGTCTTCCTGCAGACGACGCCGTCGGCGGTGCAGGTGTTCGCGGACTCGGGGATCGAGACCCCCCAGGATCTCGTCGGCAAGACCATCGCGGTATCCGCCGGTGACGCGCCGACGACGACCTTCCCGATCTACCTCGAGAAGGTCGGTGTGCCCGAGGACCAGGTCAAGCAGCAGAGTCTCGACGCCGCGGGCAAGATGTCCGCCCTCATGTCCGGCCGAGTCGACGGATTGATCGGCTTCGCCCACGACCAGGGCCCGACGATCGCGAACAAGAGCGGTCGCGAGATGCGCTACCTCCGGTACAGCGATGCGGGCCTGAACTTCTACAGCAACGGCCTCATCGCCAACACCGAAACCCTCTCCGACAGGACAGAACTCGCGCAGCAGATGGTCGAAGCCACCAGCGAGGCCTTCGCGGCGGCGATCGCCGACCCCGAGGGCGCCGTGGACGCCATGGCAGGCAAAGACCCGCAGATGCCGCCGCGCGAGGTGCTGCTCGAGCAGTGGCGTCAGACCATTCCGTTGTTGAGCACCCCGGCGACCGCGGACCAGGCGCCAGGCGTCAACACCGAAGCAGACTGGAAGTCCACCATCGCCACGCTGAACCAGGCGGGTCTGCTGGAGACGGCCAAGGATCCCAGCGAGTACTGGGACGCCTCCATCAGCCCGCGCGGCAACGAGTGAGGGGACCGGAGATGACCGCCGCCACCATCGATCCGTCGACCGGCGTGACCCCCGCCGGCATCACCGTGGAAGGACTCACGGTGACGTTCTCCTCCAAGCGGGGGACCACCACCGCGCTGCAGGACATCGATCTGCGTGTCGCCGACGGCGAGTTCGTCACCATCGCAGGCCCCTCGGGGTGCGGGAAGTCGACGCTGCTCAAGGTGATCGCCGGACTGACCGGATCCACCAGCGGCGCGGTACGTCTGCGCGGCAGATCCGTGCGTGGGCCCCAGCGCGAGATCGGCTACGTCTTCCAGCGCGCCGCACTGCTCGAATGGCGCAGTGTGCGCAAGAACATCCTTCTTCAGGCCGAGATGCGCGGCATGTCCCGGCAGGACGCTGCGCGCCGGTGCGATCACCTGTTGGACATGACGGGACTCTCGGGCTTCGCCAACGCGATGCCCTACGAGCTCTCGGGCGGTATGCAGCAACGGGTTTCGTTGTGCCGGGCGCTGCTGCACGAACCCGACGTGCTGCTGATGGACGAGCCGT
Source organism: Mycobacterium sp. PSTR-4-N (assembly GCF_022348085.1). Lineage (GTDB taxonomy): Bacteria > Actinomycetota > Actinomycetes > Mycobacteriales > Mycobacteriaceae > Mycobacterium. The sequence continues at coordinate 62,267 of NZ_JAKRFN010000012.1, forward strand.
TCGGTGCGCTCGACGCGCTGACTCGGGAAAAGATGAACGTCGAACTGCATCGCATCTGGCGGGAAACACAGACGACAGTCGTCCTGGTGACCCACTCTGTCGCCGAGGCCGTCTACCTGGCCAACCGCGTCGTGGTGATGAGCCCTCGTCCCGGCCGGATCGTCGAGACGCTCGACGTCGACCTGCCAGTGGATCGGGACTACGCCGAGACGATGGAGCGTCCGGAGTTCATTCGCGTCGCCAATCGCGTCCGGGATCTGCTGGGCAGCACGACCGCCGCGGACTGAGGCCCCGACCAATTCGTCGCACCCCGATCGATGTGCCGCGTCCGACGGCGCGCCGCAACACACCGCGTGCTCAGCTGATCACCCGCATCGCCCACGATGACTGCGGTTACGCAACGATTGCGGTGATGTCCAGGTAACATTCATCGCCGCGGATGGCCCGCCGACATCGACGAACCGGGGGGGGACCGTTGCTGACCGTCGTCGTCATTCTGGTGGTCTCCGCAGCACTCATGCTGGGTGCGGCATGGGGCATCTACGGATCCCTACCCGAGAAGGCCGAGGGCTTCATCGTCGCGCTGGCGGGCGGCGCCCTCATCATCTCGGTCGTCCTGGAGCTCGTCCGTCCCGCGACCGAGCAGGCCCCGATATGGGCGGTCTCGCTGGTGGTTCTGCTCGGCGCGATCGTCTTCGCGGTACTCGATCGGTGGGTCAACACGAGGTGGGATTCCGACAGCGGCGGTGGGCTGCTGGCCGCCATCACGCTGGACGGTGTGCCGGAGAACATGGCGCTCGGAGTGGCTCTCATCGGGGCGGGGCCGCTCCAGGTCGCCGCCCTGTCGGGCTCCATCTTCCTGTCTAATCTGCCCGAGGCCGCCGGCGGGGCGAAGCAGATGTCGAGTGGCGGGGCGTCCAACGGCAAGGTGTTCGCGTTGTGGAGCGCCACGGCCGGACTTCTCTCGGTCGCCGCACTGGGCGGCAACCTGCTGCTGGCGGGGGTGCCGGCGGCGGCGCTGGCGCTGATCAGGTGCTTCGCCGGTGGTGCCGTGGTGGCATCGCTGGCCACGGAGGTGTTCCCGAAGGCGTTCAAGCAGGATTCGTACACCACGGGTGTGGCCGCCGCCGGGGGTCTCATCTTGGCGCTTGTGCTGGATCAATTGGGCTGAGGCGTCCGGTTCGGCGGGACCGGCGCCGACTTCCTCGCTCGCCGCGCGGTCTCCTAGGCTCGAGGTGATGGATCCCGAGCGCGAGGTACGAGACCTGCGTGCACGGCTGTCCCGCCAGGCGCGCGCTGTCCGCGACGTCGTGCTGAGCCGGGGGACCGCACGTTTCGACCGCCTCCCGGGTCCGCTGCAACAGGCGAGCCGACTGATCTGGCGGACCGGGCGCGCCGCAGTACACGATCGATTGCCCGGCCTGGCAGCCGAGGCGGCATTGTTCACCCTGATCTCGCTGCCCGCCCTGCTGCTGGCCGTCATCGGCTCCCTGGGCTTCGTCGCAGCAGCTCTGGGCCCCCAGGGCACCGCCGAACTCAGCGAGCTCGTGCTCGGTATCCCCGAGTCGTTCCTGTCCGATCCGACGTACGCCGCCTACGAGAACGCGGTGCAGACCGTGCTCGCCGAGACTCGCGGCGGCGTGGTCTCGCTGAGCTTGGCGCTCAGCCTGTGGACCGGATCGCGAGCAGTCAACCGCTACCTGGAGACGATCACGATCGTCTACGGCGTCGAGCCGAGGCCCGGGTGGCGACGGCGCTTGCTGGCCCTGGGTCTGACGATCGCGGCGCTCGCCGGCGCGGTGGCGGTTCTACCACCCATGGTCATCGGACCGCGGTTGGTGCGCTGGCTGGCACCCGACGCGATCGCCGACACCACGCTGCGTGCTCTGGACCTGATGTTCTGGCCCAGCGTGATACTGGTCGTCCTCGTCGGGCTGGCCACGCTCTATCACATCGGGGTCCCATGGAAGACGCCGTGGCGCCGAGATCTGCCCGGTGCCGTGCTCGCGGTCGCCCTCTGGGTGCTGGCGTCAGCGGGACTGCGGGCCTACCTGACCTTCAGCGTCGCCGATGACGCCATCTTCAGCCAGCTGGCCGTTCCCCTGGCTGTCGTTCTGTGGCTCTGGGTGACCGGCATCGTCATCTTGCTCGGCGCCGAGTTCAACGCCGAAATCGAGCGGATGTGGCCGCACGAGGATCATCCTTGGCGGATCACCAGCCTGCGTGACCGGCTGATCCGGCATCGCTGAACCGCGAGGAGCTCTCACGTGACCGATCGCTCACACGTTGCCCTGCCCGACTACCCGCAGATGGCGGCCGCGCGCGGACGCGTCGAGCCGGTACCGCGCCGAGTCCGCGGATTCTTGGACGGCCAGCAGCTTTTCGACACTGTTGCCGCCAGGTACGTCTGGGAGGTGCCGTACTACCCGCAGTACTACATCCCGCTCAGCGATGTCCGCTCCGACTTCCTGCGTGACGACGATCATCCTCAGAAAGTGCAGTTCGGCACCTCCCGCATGTTCACCGTTGTCGGTCCGTCGACGACACATCCGGCAGCGGCGCGAGTGTTCGACGCCGGCGACGGGATGGTCGCCGGTCTGGTGCGCTTCGAGTGGACGGCCGTGACGTGGTTCGAAGAGGACGAGCCGATCTACGGCCACCCACGTAATCCGTACGTGCGGGTGGATGCCCTCCGCTCGCACCGCCACATCACCGTCGACGTCGACGGCGTCCGGCTGGCCGACACGCGTAGCGCGGTTCTCGTCTTCGAAACAGGCCTGCCGACACGGTATTACATCGACCGGACCGACGTGTCGTTCGATCACCTCGAGCCCTCGGACACCGAGACGCTCTGCCCCTACAAGGGTGTCACGTCCGGGTATTGGTCGGCGCGCATCGGAGAGACGACGCACACCGATCTCGCCTGGACCTATCAGTCCCCGCTACCTGCGGTCGCGCCGATCGCCAACATGGTCGCGTTCTACAACGAGAAGGTCGACATCACTGTCGACGGGCGTGCCCTCGACCGTCCGCACACGCATTTCTGAATGCTGGGTGCTTGCTGTGAGTCGACGAACCATACGGCTGAAAAACGCCACGCCGGGGTATGAAGCCGAGACGAAAGCACGACGGGTCACCGGGCCCGGAAAGCGAGGCGGTCGGCGATGATCCGAGTCGGGGTGGTGGCGGGACTGGCAGTCCTGGCCGTCGTGCTGGCCGCGGGTGGGTTCGTCTGGCACTGGGGGTGGTTCATCGCGGCGGCGTTGGTGGCGATGTTGGCTGCGGTCGGCTGCTACGACCTGGTGCAGCGGCGGCACGCGGTCTTGAGGAACTATCCGATCCTCGGTCACATGCGCTATCTGCTCGAGGCTCTACGGCCCGAACTGCAGCAGTACTTCATCGAGCGCAATTTCGATGGGCGGCCCTTCGACCGAGACGTGCGATCGCTGATCTACGAGCGCGCGAAAGGCACTGCGGCCGAACTGTCGTTCGGCACCGAACGGGACATCGACGAACCCGGTTACGAGTACCTCGTGCACTCGACCGCGCCGATCGAGCAGCCGTCCGATCCGCCCCGGGTGCGCATCGGCGGGCCGGACTGTCGCCGTCCCTACGACATGGCGCTGATGAACATTTCGTCGATGAGTTTCGGGGCGTTGTCGGGCAACGCGTTGAAGGCTCTCAACAACGGCGCCAAGCGAGGCGGTTTCGCCCACGACACCGGCGAGGGTGGGTTGACGCCGTATCACCTCGGCGGTGCAGATGTGGTGTGGGAGATAGGCTCTGGCTACTTCGGCACGCGTACCGAGGACGGAGCCTTCGATCCCGACCAGTTCGAGGACAAGGCAGCCAACGACGCCGTCAAGTGCATCTCCATCAAACTCAGTCAGGGCGCCAAACCGGGTGTCGGCGGTGTGCTGCCCGCGTCCAAGGTCAGCGATGAGATCGCCCGCTACCGCGGTGTTCCCGCCGGCCAGAAGTGTGTCAGCCCGGCTGCGCATTCGGAGTTCCACACGCCGCGTCAGCTGATCGGGTTCGTCGCCCGTCTGCGTGAGCTCGCCGACGGCAAGCCCGTCGGGTTCAAACTGTGCGTCGGCTCCCGGGTGGATGTCCTCGCGATCTGCAAGGCGATGCTCAGTGAGGGGATCACCCCGGACTTCATCATCGTCGACGGTGCCGAGGGCGGTACCGCCGCGGCGCCGCTGGAGTACGAGGATCATGTCGGTCTTCCGTTGACCGACGGATTGATGACCGTGCACAACGCCTTGGTCGGCACCGGGCTGCGCAACCGCATCCGAATCGGGGCCAGCGGCAAGGTGGCTACCGGTACGGACATCGTGAAACGGCTCATCCAGGGCGCCGACTACACCAATGCAGCGCGGTCGATGATGATGGCGACCGGCTGCATCCAATCTCAACGCTGCCACACCAACCATTGCCCGGTGGGCGTCGCCACCCAGGATCCGCGGCGGGCGCGCGCTCTGGACGTCGTCGACAAGAGTGAACGTGTCCACCGTTACCAACAGGCGACGGTCGCCGAGGCGATGCGATTGATGGCGTCCATGGGTGTGTCCGACCCCGCCGACCTGTCGCCGCACCTGCTGCGTAAGCGCTTGTCGGCCACCGAGCAGCGCTCGTACGCAGAGATTTTCGAGTGGTTACCGGCGAAAGCGCTACTCGACGACGCGGTGCCGACGTGGCGCTCGGACTGGGCGGCCGCCGATGCCGACTCGTTCACCCCTGCTCGTCTCCAACACAGATGACCCCGACACAGAAAGGAGCGACATGGCCACCGTCGCTTCGACGCTCGTCTCCGCACTCACCGATCTCGGCGTCCGTCAGGTGTGGGGGGTGGTCGGGGACGCGCTGAACCCCATCACCGACGCCATCCGCCGCCAGGACACGGTGGAATGGATCGGTGTGCGCCACGAGGAAGCGGCGGCCTTCGCCGCGGGGGCGCAGGCCCAGCTCACCGGTTCACTCGGGGTGTGCATGGGCACCGTCGGTCCGGGCTCGCTGCACCTGCTCAACGGTCTGTACGACGCGAAGAAGTCGCACGCCCCGGTGCTGGCGATCTGCGGTCAGGTCCCCACGTCGGACATGTGGAGCAACTTCTTTCAGGAGGTCGACAACGACGCGGTCTTCGCCGACGTGGCCGTGTACCACGCCACCGTCACCGCGCCCACCCAGCTGCCGTATCTGCTCGAGCAGGCAGTCAACTCGGCGCTGGCCCGGCGCGGCGTCGCGGTCCTGACGATTCCCGGTGACATCGGCGATCAAGAGGTTGCCGACCATCAGCGGTCATTCGCGTCGCAGCGCTCGCGGCAGGTGGCCGCGCCCGCCGATGTCGAGGCGGCCGCGGCACTGCTCAACGACGCCGACACCGTGACGATGCTCGTCGGCTGCGGCGCCCGGGAGGCGCGCGAGCAGGTGCTCTCGGTGGCGAAAACACTGGCGGCGCCGATGGTTCTGACGTTGAAGGGCAAGGAGGGACTCGAAGGCGACAACCCCTACCAGGTCGGTCAGTCGGGGCTGATCGGAAACCCGGCGGCGCACCTGGCCTTGCACCAGGCCGATGCCCTGCTGCTGGTGGGTACCGACTTCCCTTACCGGGACTGGCTGCCGCAGGACAAGAAGGTGGTCCAGCTCGACAGCAGACCCGAACACATCGGCCGTCGCCTGCCGGTCGCGGCTCCGCTGGTCGGCGATGCCAAAGACACGCTGGAGCAACTACTTCCGTTGCTTCAGCGGCGGGCCGACACCAAGTTCCTCGACCGCCATCGTAAAGAATTCCAGGTGTGGCACGCCGCGCAGCGCCGGCTGGCTGAACCCGATCACGACCGCAAACTGCTGGGCCGACTACGCAAACACCTGGACAACCCCGACGAGTTGATCCGGCCGGAGGCGGTGGCGGCTGCGATCGACGACGCCGCCTCCGACGACGCCGTCTTCACCTCGGACACCGGCATGTCGACGGTGTGGTTGTCGCGCTTCGTCGAGATGCGCGGCGAGCGGCGGCTGCTCGGCTCCTACAACCTCGGCTCGATGGCCAATGCGATGCCGCAGGCGCTGGGGGCTGCAGCGCTCGACCGCGACCGTCAAGTCATCGCGTTCTGTGGCGATGGCGGGCTGATGATGCTGCTGGGCGATCTTCGTACGGCCGTGACCTACCGGTTGCCCGCGACGTTCGTCGTGTTCAACAACGGACGTCTGGGAATGGTCAAGCTCGAGCAGGAGCAGAGCGGACTGCCCGAACACGGCACCGAACTCGACAATCCCGACATCGCCGCGGTCGCCACCGCCATGGGGTTGCGCGCCCGTTGCGTCACCCGCCCCGACGACATCGCGGACGCCGTCGGCGAGGCGCTGGCTCACGACGGTCCATTCCTGTTGGACTTCCGGACCAACCCGGCCGAGATCTCGATACCGCCCAAGCCGACCGTCGAGCAGGGCTGGGGCTTCGCGATCGCGAAAATGAAGGAAACCCTCAACAGCCGCGAATGATCGCGGGATCGATGCCGTGCAGGTGCGGCAGTGCCGCTCAGGACCACTCGGCGAGCACTCGCATCTTGCCGGCCTTGATCGCCGCGTCGCGCCGAAGGCGCTTCAACTCCGGCGCGAAGGTGTTGCGCTGGTTGCCCTGCAGGTTCAACGGGAGCATCAGCGCGGTGAGAAGCTTGGCTTCCACATGCCACGGCTCCGGGTGCAGCACCCAGGACACCGCCGCGTTCTCCGCCATCCACCGGGTCAGAACCGCTTCACCACCGGCGAAGGTCTGCCGCTTCCCCGACCCGACCCTGCGCAACGCGAAGCCCAGCTCGCCACCGAGGAGGACGCCCAGCGACTTGCGCAGCGTCGAGCCGTCCGCCCCGGCGTTGCCCGCGCCGAAGTGGTAGCGGATGCGTTTGCGCAGATCCTGCGGGGTCTGCGGCTTACCGTCCGCCCGCGGCGGGCCGGGACTCACTCCGACGTACAGCAGGGTCCAGCCGTCGCGCTGCTCGCAGTCGGAGACGTCGATGCCGCCCGGGATCTCCCGGAACCACCACCCGTGCGCACCCGGCCGGGACGGCACCGGATCTGCCTCGGAGAACACCTCGTCACGGGTATACCGCTGCGCAGCAAGGAAATTGGATACCAAGTCCGCGGTACGCCGCTCGGACATCCTGCCAGCCATGGCGCTCAGTCTAGCCGCGCTGATTCACGGCGAACGCGGCTGCGGCGCGCGGGCAGGGCTCACGCTCCGACGAGGGCCCTCAACGCCACATAGAACACCGACGGACCCAGCAGGCAACCCAGCCCGGTGTAGAAGGTCGCGGTCATGGCGCCGTAGGGCACGAGGCGCTTGTCCGTGGCGGCGAGGCCGCCGGCCACACCGGACGTGGTTCCCATCAGACCGCCGTAGGCCATAGCGGACTTCGGATTGTTCAGCCCGATCAGTCGTGCGATCATCGGGGTACCGACCATCACGACAACGGACTTCACCAGTCCGGCCGCCACCGACAGCGCGATCACCTCGGAGCTGGCGCCCACGGCGGTCCCGGTCACCGGACCGACGATGTAGGTGGCGGCACCGGCGCCGATGGTGGCCAACGATTCGGCATCGCGGTACCCGAATGCCGCAGCGACGCAGGCGCCGACGATGAACGACACCACCACGCCCAACACGATGGACAGGGCGCCGGCTGCGCCCGACCGCTTGATCTCTTTCAGATCGACTCCGTAGGCGGTGGACACGATGGCCAGGTCGCGCAGCATCGCTCCGCCCATGAGGCCCAGGCCGGAGAAGACCGCGAAATCGGCCAATCCGTGGTCACCGCCGGTCGTCACGCCGCCCCAGTAGGCCAACGCCAATCCGAGGATGATCGCGATGGCCGATCCGTGCAGTCTGCCGCGGGTCAACGTCGTCGACAGCCAGCCCGACAGCAACACCAGGGCGCCGATGAGCACGAACGCCACCAGCAGATCGTTCTTCTGCAGTACCGAACTGATCAGCTCCATCTCAGGCCTCCTGCTTCTCTTCTTCGGTCAACGGCGGCAGCGGTTCGGCTGGTTCGCCGACACGGGAGAGCACCGGGACAAGCGCGGCGCCGGCGGTCAAAGCCCCCAACCCGGCAAGGATCGCCATGGGACCGCCGGTGACCGCCTTGGCGACATTCTGGATGGAGGCCATCGCTATCACGATGGGGATGTACATCGCACTCCAGAACAGCACGCCTTGCTCACTTGCCTTTGGAAACTTGCCTTTTCGGCGCAACCAGTCGGTGGCGAAGATCAGCATGATCATGGCGAAGCCGACACCGCCGACATTAGCGTCCACACCTAGGACCACGCCCAGCAATTCGCCGACGATCGTGCCGGCGAGCATGCAGAGAGCCAGCGCGGCCACTCCATAGAGAACCATCATCTACTCCTGTGTTGAAGGGTCGTCACGCGTCGACGTCGGCGAACAGATCGGCGTAACGCGTTCGGAGCTCGGCCTTTTGGACCTTCCCCATGACGTTGCGGGGCAGTGCGTCGACCACCCGCACCGCGCGGGGCTGCTTGAACCGCGCGAGATCAGCAGCGACGTGGTCGAGCAACTCGCGCTCCTGTGGCTGCTGATCCGGCGCCGGCACGACGACCGCCACCACTGTTTCGCCGAACTCCGGGTGCGGTACGCCGATCACCGCGGACTCGAGCACCTTCGGGTGGCCGTCGAGCAGCTCCTCGATCTCCTTGGGATAGATGTTGTATCCCCCGGAGATCACCAGGTCCTTGTCGCGTCCGACGATGCAGAGGTAGCCGTCCTCGTCGATACGGCCCAGGTCGCCGGTGATGAAGAACCCGTCCGATCGGAACTCGGCCGCCGTCTTGTCCGGCATCTGCCAGTAACCGGCGAAGACGTTGGGACCGCGCACCTCGACGATGCCGACGTCACCGTCGGGCAGCACCTCCGCTGTGTCGCGGTCGACGACACGCATCTCGGTGCCCGGGAGCGGTTTTCCGACGGTGCCTGGTTTGCGCGGGCCGCCGTCGTAGGGGTTCGTGGTGTTCATGCCCGTCTCGGTCATGCCGTAGCGCTCGAGGATCGCGTGGCCGGTCCGTGCGGCGAACGCCTCGTGGTCGCTGGCCAGCAGCGGCGCAGAACCCGAGACGAACAAGCGCATCTGCGAGCACTGCTCGGCGGTCAACCGCGGGCTCTTGAGCAACCGGGTGTAGAAGGTGGGCACGCCCATCAGCACGGTGGCGCGCGGCAGCAGGTCGACGATGGCGTCGGTGTCGAACTTCGACAGGTAGTACATCGACGCGCCGGCCGCCAGCGTCATGTTGACGGCGACGAACAGGCCGTGGATGTGGAAGATCGGCAGGGCGTGGATGAGTCGATCGTCGGCGGTGTACCGCCACGCCTGCACGAGCGCTTGGCAATTCGATGCGAGGTTGCCGTGGGTGAGCATCGCACCCTTGGAACGTCCGGTGGTGCCGGAGGTGTAGAGGATGGCCGCGAGATCTGTCGCATCGGCGTCGAAGATCTCCTCGTGCCGCTGGTCGTCGCGCAGCAGGGTGCCGTCACCGGACTCGCCGAGGGTTTCGACGACGAGACCGTCGGCGAGGTCGCCGAGTTCGGCGGCGAGATCGGCGTAGTCCGCCTGCCGCTCGGGCGCGCAGACCAGCACACGGGGCTGCGCGTCACCCAGGAAGTACCGCATCTCGGCGGCGGTGTAGGCGGTGTTGAGCGGCAGGAACACGCCACCGATCTGCAGGGTCGCCAGATACAGCGCTACGGCCTCCGGTGACTTGGCCACCTGCATGGCGACACGGTCGCCCGGCGTGACACCGTCGGCCACGAGTCGGGCGGCGATGCGGTGCACGGTGTCGGCGGTGTCGCGGTAACTCACGGTGCGCCCGTCGGGCACTTCGAACAGAGCCTTGTCAGGCTGTCGCGCAACATGATCGGTGAACATGCGGTAGATGGTGGGGGGATGCGCCATCGGTGGTGTTCCTCTCTCGTGGGTTCGGGATCGGGCGTCGGCCAGGGCATGCAGTGGCCCGGTGACAGCGACGCTGCGCCGGCGCACGAACTCCTCGTGGCGACGCTCGAGTTGGCTGGGTTCGTAGAGGTAGTTGACCATCGCCCCGTAGGACTGCTGCCATGCGGCGGCACTGGGGTTGGCCGGCCAGTTCAGCCGCCACGCGGCAGCCCCGTTACCGAGGTGGAAACGGGCGACCGCGTCGACCGGGCGTCCGTCGTCACGCCGCTCCACGGTCAGATAGGTGAGAAGCGCCGACAGGAGTCGGTCGCGACACCGTGCCACCCGGGCAGGGGTGAGATCAGCCGGGTCCAGCATATCCAATTCGTCGGCGAGCGACCGCAATTCGGGATTGGAGCCGATCCTCGCGTCGAGCCAGGTGCGGAAACCGGGAATCGGTGAGATCGTGGCGAACTGCCGCAGATGGGGGAGTTCGGCGCTGACCTGTTCGATGACCTGCTTGATCAGGAAACTGCCGAACGACACGCCGGCGAGCCCGTCGAGTGCGTTGTTGATCGAATACAGCACTGCGGTGTCCGCGCTGGATGGATCGAGCGGCGAATCTGCCTCCAGGAGCGGGGTGATCCGGTCTGGGATGCCCTGTACCAGAGCGACTTCGACGAAGATCAGCGGCACGTCGCCGGTAGCGGGGTGGAAGAACGCGTAGACGCGGCGATCGTCGGGTTGCAGGCGTCGACGGAGCTCGGCATCTCCTGTCATCGGATGGACGCTCTCGTAGCGCAGGAGGTGCTCGCGCAGCCGCGGCGGCGAGTTCCATGTCACCTCCGACATGTGGAGGAATCCCCGATTGAACCAGGACGTCAGGAGGTGGTGGAAGTCGTGGTCGAGGGGCCGCAGACCGGGGTGCGTGCGCATCAGACGACGGAGATCGGCGCGCATCTCCACCAGTGCCAGAGTGGCGCCAGGAGCGTGGTTCATCCTGCGGAGCAGCTGCTGGCGCGCCGGTTCGACGGCGGTGAACAACCCGATCAGTTCCTCGCCTGCGTGTGAACCGGACTCGCGGACGTCATCCCACTGCTGGAACGCGGCGCGGACGCGGTCGGCGTCGACGTCGTAGGCGGTGGTGATGTGACTGAAGAAGTGGAGCTTGGCGTCGTCGTCGAGGTCGGCGTACGCGCCGAGCGCGTCGTGGGCGATCGCCCGCAGGGAGGCCTCCCCGACGTCGCTCATCAGGGTTGCGCACGCGGCGAGCAGCTCGGTCAGTGACCGGCTGTCAACGCGTTCCATGTCTGCTCCTTCTCTGATCCCCGTCGCTCGCTGCCTGCGATGTGACGGAGCCGATATTCATCCGTCGACGTGATATATATAACGTCGACCGTATCGTATAAAAGTGAGCTGCACCACCCCCGTCGTTCGTTAATCTGAGCCCCAGGAGGTGCGGCATGGTGCGAGTCCCGGAATCGCAGCGGGTGCGCGACGCGCTGGAGAACGCTGTCGTCGACGGCCACTACCGGCCCGGTCAGCGGTTGGACCCGGCACAGCTGGAGAAGGAGTTCGGCTGTTCCCGCACGCCGATCCGCGAGGCTCTGCAGGCGCTGGAGCGCTCCGGCCTGGTGCAGATCAAGCCCAAGCAGGGCACGTTCGTCACCGAGCTGAGTATTTCGGAAGTCGCCGAGCGCTTCGAGGTCATGGCCGAGCTCGAAGGCATGGCCGCCCGACTTTCGGCCGGCCGCATCGAGCGCGAGGCGTTGGCGGAACTGGAGTCCGCTCTGCAGGAGTGCGAACTCCACGCGACCGAAGGCGATGCCGACGCGTACTACTACGCCAATGCCCGGTTTCACGGCGTCGTCTACGACTCGTGTGGCAACGACTACCTGCGTCAGCAGGCCCACGCGCTCAAGCGCGTGCTTCAGCCGTATCGGCGCCTACAACTTCGCGTGCCCGACCGCATGCGACGCTCGATGGCCGAGCATCGGGTGATCGCCGACGCCATCTCGCAGGGTGACGCGGGGGCCGCCGAGAACGCGGCGCGCGACCACGTCCTGGTCCAGGTCAAGGAGTTCGGCCACTTGGTGCGCACCTGGCGGCAGCTGTCCGCGAGCTGACGGCAGCAGCCGCGCCACGAGTTCTCACGAGGCCGTGGTGCCGGGTGTCTGCACGCGCTGCGCCAGCCAGGGCAGTGCGTCGGAGAAGGCATGTTCGGCGAACTGCCACGTGTGGAAGCTGATGATCTTGTGGATCGAGCACGAGATTCCCACCGCCTGACCGGCCGCGCACAGATCTTCGGCAGCGCCCAACTCGTCGGTGTCGCGCTCCCCGTCATGGCCGCCGAACCCTGACGGGGAGCTCGACTGCGGGCGGTGCAGGCCGGCGTTCTTCATCACTTGATCGGCGTTGGCCGGGGTGACCGTGTCCTCGAACCAGCCCGCGACATCGGTGTACGGGCCGTGCTCGGTCATCACCGTGCGCGGATTAAAGGCGTCCCACTGCGCGGCGTCACCGCCGTAGAGCCGGTCGATCGTCTGCTGCCTGGTGCCCGCGGTCGGACCGTGGTCGCCCGCGATGTCCTCGAACGTCGCGAACAGATCGGGGTGCATCACCGTCAGGTCCACCGCACACGTGCCGCCCATCGACCAGCCGACGACCGCCCAGTTGATCGCTGCGTCGGACGCACCGTAGTTCGCGACGAGATAGGGCCGAACATCTTCGGTCAGGTGATCGGCGGCGTTGCCGCGCGGCCCGTTGACGCATTCGGTGTCGTTGTTGAAGCTGCCGCCGACGTCGACGAACACGAAAATCGGGGTCTGGCCGTGGTGCTGGCTCGAGTACTGGTCGATGATCGGCATGATGTTGCCGCTACGCATCCAGTCCGCCGGGGTGTTGAACTCGCCGGCGATCATCATCACCACCGGCAGTCGCGGTGGCACGGCGCCGGCGAACCAGGCCGGCGGCAGGTAGATGTACTCGCTGCGATGTGCGAAACCGCTTGCGGTGTCGGGAATGTCGACCTTCACCACCTTGCCGGTATCCGGGGTGGTGTCACGCAGCGAGGGTAGCGCCGAGACGTCGACCTCGTGGGGGAGCGGGCCCGCGGTGACGGCACCCCAGGCTGATTGCAGCGACGGGTAGTAGCCGACCCACTGGTTCAGCGAGATCGCCGCGGCCACCAAGGTCAGCGGTACGGCGAGCACCGACAGCCCACGCCGCCACCAACTGGCGTCGCGCCAGCCCAGTACCGCGATCGCGACTGCCGCGCCGAACACCGCCGTCCACACCCACAGCGTGACGGGTGCCGGGTCCGAGGCCAGCCCCTCGGAGTTCATATAGGTGCGCGCTGCCAGCGCGACGAGAATGCCGACGGCCGCCGATGTCGGCACCCAGACCACTCGCCACCGTCGGGTCCGCCAGCCGATGACCGCGATCAGCACGACGACGGCGACGATCTCGACGGTCAGTGGGAACCAGCCGCCGAGCAGCGAGATGCCGCGGCGGAATTCGTGGAAGTCAGGTGCCGGGAGCTGTGGCAACGGTGGAGGCGGCGTCGGCGTCGGCGGCGGCATGTCTCCATCGTGTCGGCGCCGGCTGTGTACTTGCCGAAAAGAGCTGGGATCTGGTCAGACAGCCGACCGGTGCCGAAGCAGACGTCCGCGCTCGATCGCCGTCATCGCGCCCCAGACTCCGTACTGTTCGGGGGTCCGCAGGGCGTGATCACGGCACTGCTGCAGAACGGGACACTCCCGGCAGATCGCCTTCGCGACCCTCTCCTTGTGCCGCACCACGGCCCGATGGGGGTCGTCGGGGAAGAAGACCTCGATGGGGTGGTCGCGGCAGCTGCCCCGCCACTGCCAGCTCCACGAGTCTTGCGTCGGAGGCGGAAGACGCAGGCCGTGTGGGTGCGCGGAGGAGCTCGGGTAGCCACCTCGTCCAGTCATGGGCGGACCTCACTCACACAAGTGCCGTTGCGCATCGTGCGTCACGGCGGTCACTCTGGACGTCGGCCCGGGCGTTCGCGGCGTTACAGGGGTTTCCGCACAGCTGACTACTGTCGGCACCATGCAGATCACCGGGGCGTTCCTGGCCGAGCACGCGGAGATCGTCGACGGCAAACTCAACGTGACGGGCGGTGTCCTCGACCTGGTCAAGGCTCCGGCGGTGGGGTTGACGACCGAACGCGGCGAGCAACTGGCGTTGCCGCTGAGCTTGGTGACGTTGATGCAAGCCGGGCCCGACGACGAGGGCAGGCCATTCCGAATGACGTTGGAGGTCGTCTCCGCCACCGGTGAGGTCATCGTCCTCGGCGATCAGGAGATCCCCGGGGGGCATCGCGAGGGCGAGAACCATTTCTGGATCAGTGACTTCGGGCTGACGGCCCACGCGACGGGGCGGGTGGCGCTGATCGCCAGCATCGAGGGAGGTGGCAGCGTGAGCGTGCCGGTGTTCGTCGAACGGGTGGATCGACATCCGGCCGCCGGCTAGCGCCGCGCGCTCCGTGCGGGTGCTGCTCACGATTCTTCACGTCGTACTCGCGGCCATCGGAATCGTGGTGGTCGGTGGTGCTCTCTCGCGACACGCACGCACCGGCGGTCCTCCGGTGCTGCCGGATCTGACCTTCCTCACCGAGTCGATGCTCGTCGATCAGCGCTCGGTGCCCGCCATGCCGGGCACCCGGTGGGCGACCATCGTCGCATCCCCGCAGGGCGGGCCCGCTCCCGTTCGGCCCGCCGAATGCGGTGTGTTCCTGTCGCAGGGCGAGGTGACGCAGAAAGCTCTCGGATTGCGGTCGATGAACGGCGCCGCCATCGGTGTGGAGCTGGCGCTCACCCCGCGGCCGGTGCAGATCGACGGGCTCGCCGACCGGTGCGCGTCGTTCTCGCTGGCCACACCGGCCCTGCAGTCCGAGACCCGGCTGGCTGCACCGCCTTTCGACGACGTGCCGGCCGGCTCGGTCGGCGTGCTGATGCACACTCGAACGACCACCGACACGCAGTCGCTGGCCTGGGACATCGCGATGATCGTCGGCGTGCACCGCGGGGTTCTGGTGACGGCCGAGTACACGCCGGGACCGCGCGGGGGCCGGTTCGACCCGGCGCTCGCGGCGGCATTGCCCGACCTCTACCGGGCTCAGCTGACCCGCCTCGACAAAGTCTGAATGCCCGCTTTGACATCACTGCCAGCCATGTCCTTATCCTGACCTCCCCGCCTCACGCGAAATGCGACTTGTACACCTGCCCGTGCACGCCGACGGTGCGATCCACCACCTGCGACACCGAGAAGTCCGCAGCCGCAGACAGATACGCGTACGCCGTCGCGCGATCCATCCCCTTGTCGGTCTCCAGGAAGTCCAAAGCGTTCACCACCGCGCGGCGCATCGCCACGTCGAGGTCACTGCCTTGACCGCCGATCGATGCGTCAGGGTCCGAGAGTCCGATGGGCACCCAGGCGTCCGCGGTCTCGGCGAACGGGTAGCGGTACGACACCGACGGCGCATCACCCGATCCGGGCTTGCACACCGTCAACCGGTACGTTCCCCGCAGCGAACCCTCCATCGCCGTCAGCGCCACCTCACCGTCACCCATGCCCATGTGCGGATCACCCACGTAGAACAGCGCGCCCTCGGCGAAGACCGGCAGGTAGAACGTCGAGCCGGTGCCCAGCAGACGGATGTCGATGTTCCCGCCGCCGACGGTGGGCGGGATGGAATTCGCCGTCGCCGCGGTCAACTCGGTGTCCTGTGAGAACGCGACGCCCATCATTCCCATGAACGGCCGCAGCGGAAACCGGACCCGGGAGTCGCCATAGGTCATCACTCCGTGACCGTCCTCGACAGTGGTGAAGGTCGACACGCTCCCGTAGCGGACGGGGTCGTCTGTGGACCGTCCGTCGGTGCTGATCGGCGGCATCACCTCCGCCAGCGTGATTCCCGCCGGCGGGCCACCGTCGGGCGTGCGGGCCAGCGCACCCTTGCCGTGCCTACTCGAGACCACGCCGTAGGGGACCCTCGGAATCGCCTCCAGCACGTCGATCTTCAGCACATCACCCGGCTGTGCTCCCTCGACGAAGACGGGCCCGGTGACCACGTGCGGACCGTCCTTGTCGAAGTCGCGTGGTGTCCTGCGGTACTCGGAGGCGATCGCGATCGCGTCGTCGAGCACATCGGATCTCGCGACCCCGTGGGCGCCGAAGTACTCCACGGGGTTTCGGCCCTGATCTTCGAGGATGCCTTCATGGCTGACCGCGTCGATGCTGACCGTCTGGCCGGACGTCATCTGCAGCACGGGTTTCGCGTGGACGGTCGGCACATAACCCCACAGCACCTCGTCCGGTCGGGACTGTAGATAGTGGTCGCCGGCGGGATCGCCCTGGCCCGGCTGCAAGAGCGTGAAGCTCCCTGCGGTCGCCGTGAGCGGCGATGGTCCGGAGCTGCCCGAGGAACACGCCGCTGCGACGCCGACGACACCCGTTCCGGCGCCGACGGCCGCGACCGCGCGCAGGAAATCCCGTCGCCCCAATCCCGTGCACAGAGCTTCTGCTGCGTGTCGAGCCATGTCAGTCATCGGTCACCTTTCGTCGGGAGCGTGAAAGGGATTCCCGCGCAGTGTTTCCGCTGTGATAACTCTGAAAAACTGCTGTGTTAGGGAACGATCGTGGGTGTGTCGGTACTGTCGGGGTACCGCCGAGGAGAGGGACAGCCATGCCGAAAGGCGATGTACGGAACTCAGCGACAGCTTTCCTGACCACTGCCCGCGGCTTCGCGCTGGCAACGGTCGCGGTGCTGATCGTCTCGTTCGTGACGGCGGGTGAGCTGGTGCAGCTGCACGAACTCGAAGACATCCACGGCGGTGCCGCGATCGCGCTGCACGTCGTCACCGCCGGGCTGACAGCCGCGCTGGCGGGGCTCGCCTATCACCGGCGTAGCGGGTGGTGGACGGTGATCCTCGCCGGTCTCGCGTTCGTCTACTCGTTCATCCAGGCCGCCTTGGGGGAAGGCGACACCCTCAAATTTCACATACCGGGCGCGTTGTTCCTCGTCGCCGCGATCGTGTGGCTCACCGCCTGGCTCTTTTCGCCGTCAGCGACCGACCCCGGTCGCTGATCGATGCGCCCGTCTCGCTGAGTTCGAGCACTTCGTCGAAGCCGTCCCGGAGGCACTCCATGAACAGGGGCAGGTCGGGGACCGCGCCGGCGTCGACGTCGACACCCAGCGCGCACGTGTCGACGTAGGTCAGCAGGGTCACGTTCACTGCCGCGCCGATCGTCGGTCCAAAGGCGTACTGCTTCAACACGTGTGCCCCGGCCAGGGTGACTGGTACCGGGATGCCGGGCACGTCGCTGCACAGGAAGTCCACGTGCCGCAGGATCGACCCGATGTACCACCGCGGCACCCTGTTGAGCACTCCGGCGATCAGCTGCGTGTGGGGGAGCGACTTCTCGTGCCGGACCCGGGTGGTGACCTCGCGGATCCGGTGGATGCGCATGGCGGGATCGCGTTCGTCGACCGGGATGTCGAACCGCATCACGGTGATGCGGTTGCCGCCGGGCGCATCGTCGTCGGTGCGCAGATTGATCGGCATGGTCAGATGTAGCGAGGTGACACCGACGTCGTGTCGCTCGTGGTAGAGGCGCAACCCGCCGGCCACCCCGGCGACGAAGGCGTCGTTGAGCGCGCCCCCGCCACGGTGGGCGGCCTCCCGCAGCCGGGGCATGGGGATGTCGAGCACGTCGAGGCGCCGCAGCAGGGTTCGCTTGCTCATCAGAGCCGATCCCGCGCGGTTCACCGGTCGGACGGTCCGGTACACCGACGTGGCCATCTCCGCGGCGGAGCGCGTGGCGCGCAGCGGTGATCGGACGCTGTCGACGAGCAGTCGCGGCAACGCCGTCGCGGCGTCGGTCGCGACTTCGCCGATGAGGCCGGCGCCGTATCGCGCAGCCTCGGCATAGCCGTCGAACACGGTGTGCGACGAGCTGACTCGCTGCGCGTCGTGGTGCGCCGCGAGCTCTGTCAGGCCGAACAGGGTCATCGCGATCTGCACGCCGCCCACCCCGTCGGAGAGGGCATGGTGGAAGACGCACAGCACTGCGGCCCCACCATCGGGCAATCCCTCGATCAGCGTGATCTTCCACAACGGTCGAGCGCGATCGAAGTCCTCCATCTGCGCCAGGCGGGCAAGTTCGAGGACGTCTGCGAACGATCCGTCCGACGGCAACGCCATTCGGCGCATGTGGAAGTCGAGATCGAAGTTCGTGCAGTCGTGCCATCGCGGCGGTGCGTACAGCGGTGTCTCCACCACGCGTTGCCGCAGCATCGGCAGCGTCAGGCTGAGGGCCTCGACGCGACGTCGCACCTCATCCCAATCGGGCAGGCGATCGAGCAGCATCACGGTGACCACAGTGGAACGCAATCGTGGATCGCTTTCCATGGACCACGTGAAAGCGTCGCTGCTGCGCATGAATTCGTTCATCGTCATCTCCTGCGCACCAGTGTGACGACGAGCGGCGCGTACTCAGAAGGGGCTTTGGTCCCGTCCTGGGGCCACCGCCTCAGCGACCCTGTACCTCGCCGGTGATGTCGTTCAGCGCGCTGTCGTGGCGGTGGTCGTTCATGTTCCGGCACTCGCCGAAGATCTGCAGCGCACCGCGCTCGGGGTAGTTGCCCACTGCAGCGATCGCCATGACGCCGCCCTTGTGCGCGACTTCACCGAAGGGGTTGAGTCCCGGCGGCGGACCGGCCGCCCAGCCCGGCAACTTCGCCGCGACTGCGGCAACCTGCTTGGCCATCGCCGCGCTCTCCGTGCCCGATGGCACCTCATATGCCACGTCGACACGACCGTGATACGGCGGTTCGCCTTGATCGTTGCACCATTCCCACTCGAAGGTGGCATAGGTGACGCGCAGATTCGCCGCCCGGGCGATCTCCTTGGCCGCGTCGACGACCTGCGCGCGGGCCTGATCGTCGGGCAGGCCCTGCGCCGACGGGCCGGCGGATGCGGTGTCCTTGGGCGGGGGAGACATCGATGAGCAACCTCCTGTGAGGGCGGCGAGGACAGCGAGGGCAGTGAATGACGCTGCCGCGCAGACGCGTAACCGCATGTCAGTATTTGTGGTCATTGGTGACGGTCTCTCGGTCCCATTCGGGGTCGTAGGTGATCGGGGTCTGCACGTCGACGCCGGGGATCGGCACCTTTCCGATGATGGGGACGTCGACCTCGCGGGGCGTACTCACGGTCACCGGGTGGCGGTGCTCGGCAATGAGGTTGTCCGTGGCGAGGCGGTCGGCGTTCCCGGACGCGATGTCGGTGATGCTGCGCAACGATTCGCTGCCGACCGTGTAGTAGTTCGAATGGTCGGCCGGGTCGATGCCGTCCGCCCCGGCGACCTCGGCGCGGAACCTGACCGACCCGAAGTCCTGGCCGGCGGGGTCGGTGCCCAGTCCGGCCGAGACACCCATCATGTTGCCCAGTTTCTCGTTCAGCGCGTTGGGCAGACCCGGCCCGGCTTCGCCGAGCATGCCCACCGGATCGGTGGAGGCGTCGCCGACGTAGACCTGTCCGCCGTTGAGGTGGAAGTCGGCGGCGCTGCGGGCGGCATCAGTGCCCGGGCAGCCGAGCAGCACGGCGTCGTTGGCCTGCATACCGCTGCGGGCGAAGGCATCGGCCACCGTGGTCGATCCGTAGGAGTGTCCGATGACCGTGGTGTGCTGGGGCACCGACGGGTCGTGGGTGACCCCCAGGCTGTTGACATCCCACGCCAGCGCGTCGCCGCCGGTGCGGGCCAGCCCGGGGGTGGCGATGTTCGGATCGGTGAAGCTCTCGGGAGTGTCGTAACCCATCCACGACATCACCGCGGTGGGGTTGTTCGGATCTGCCCGCAGCGCCTGATCGTAGAGATTGCGGGCGTCGTTGTGACCGTCGGAGAGCCACCCGTCGCGCACACTGGACCCGGTGCCGGGCACGATGACCGAGGTGTTGGCCGATTTGTCCGGATTGCCGATGGACACGGCCGCCCGCCCCTTGCCGTCGAAAGCCGTTGGCTCGTAGGCCCACAACATCGTCGGCCGAAGGTTGCGGTCCATCCGTTCCTGCGGGCTGATGTCGCTGTAGCGGCGAGCGTTGCGCTCGTCACCGTCGATACCCATTTGATGCAGCAGTCCGTCCTGCGTTCGCTTGGCGTTGTCGTAGCGCACGACGTCGTTGCGCGAGAGCCCGAACCGGCTCGGATCGGACTTCACGTCGCCGACCGACACCCCGTGCTGGTGCGCGGTGCGCTCGACCCGGTCCAGATCGTCGTCCATCACCGCGACGTTGACCTGATCGCGCACCTCTGCCGGCAACCCGTTCAGGTTGCCCAGGATCGGGGGATGCTGGGCAATCAGTTCCTGGCGCTGCTGCTCGCTGAGGCTGTCCCACCACTGCTTGACGTCCGCGGGTGCGGTGTCCATCGACGGGATCTGCACGTCGTGTCCGCCGACGTTGATGGTCGGGTTGTCGAGGTTGGGGCCGTCGGCCTGATCGATCGCGGCCGCGGTGTTCTCGTCGAGATCGGTGAACAGCTGCAGGATCTTCTTCAGCATCGTGGTGCAGTTCGCGGCGATGCTGTCCAGGAACCGTCCGATCAGCCACTGGTGTGGGGTCACCGTACCGTCGTCGGCCACCGCGAAACCCATCTTCTCCAGCGAGGACACCAGGTTCAGCAGCGCGTCACGCAGCGCGCCCATCTGCAGGCCCGCGTTCTGCAGCGCAGACTGCAGCTGCTGCAGGCGCATCGCGGTCCGCTCCTGGATCGCGATGTCCTTGAGGCCACGCGCGATGGCGGCGTCGGCGGCCGCGCCTTTCCAGTGGTCCTGCAGATGGGACAGAGTCTCCCGCTCGCCTGTGATGAGGGTCTGGACCTCGGTGTATTCGCGACCCAGCTCGGCGGCGGCATCGACGAGCTTGCCCGGCTGTGTCCCCCTGACCACCGAGATCGATACCGGCATGACCCTCCGCTCCTCGCTGAGTCGATGGTGTCACATCATGGGTGGCTGTTGGTGCGCCTGGCGGGTGCTGGTGGGTGCGGTGCGGCAGCGCTTTTCGGGTCGGTGAGTCGGTCGCGCCGACGTGTCGGTGCCCTGTGGTTGTGTGGGGTCATGTACCCACGCAGTTCGTTGGCCATCGATGAGCGGTTGTCAATGCTCTTCGACGAGCTGGCAGAACTGACCGGGCAGCGCAACGCGATCGACGGGCGGATCGTCGAGATCTTCGCGGAAATCGACCGCGATCAGATGTGGGCTGCGGCGGGAGCGAAATCGACGGCAGGGTTGGCGGCGTGGAAGGCGGGGGTGTCTCCGTCGCGGGCGCAGACCATCGCGACGATCGCCCAGCGATATGACGAATTCCCCTCCTGTATCGAGGGTTTGGCGCAGGGGCGGTTCTCCGTCGACCAGGTCGGGGTGATCGCCCAGCACGGTCTCCCGGGCTCTGACGAGCACTTCGCCACGTTGGCGCAGTGTGCGACGGTGACTCAGTTGCGGACCGCATTGAAGATGCAACCGAAGCCCGCGCCCGAGCAGGAGCCCGACGAGGACGGTGAACCCGACGGCGAGCCCGTGCTCGATCCAGGGCCACAGCCGTCGATCAGCTCGACCAGCGATGAGCAGTACACGTACTGGCACATCGCGCTGCCCCATCCCGAGAACGCAGTCTTCGAAGCGGCGCTGGGGTCGCATCGTGACGCGCTGGTCACCGAATGGAAGGACGCCGACCCTGACGGGCGGGCCGCGATGCCGAACACTGCGGCGGCGTTTCTGCGGCTGGTCGACGCCGGGTGGGACGCCGAGGCGGCCGCCCGCCCGCACGGGCAGCGCACCACCGTCGTGGTGCATGTGGACGTCTCCGAGAAGATAGCGGCTTTGCACCTGGGACCTGTTCTCCCCGACGGTGACCGCCGTTATCTGACCTGTGATGCCACCTGCGAGGTGTGGTTTCACCGCGACGGGCAGGTGATCGGCGCGAGCCGATCCACCCGCACGGTGAACCGGCGGTTGCGCCGTGCGCTGGAGCATCGCGATCGCTGCTGTGTGGTGCCCGGGTGCGGGGCCACCCGCGCGCTGCACGCCCATCATCTGGTGCACTGGGAGGACGGCGGACCGACGGAGATGTGGAATCTCGCGCTGGTGTGTCCCTATCACCACCGGGCTCACCACCGCGGCCTGATCACGATCACCGGCCCCGCCGACCAACTCGTCGTCACCGACGCCGCCGGCCGCGCCCTGACCTCAGCGTCGCTGGCCCGCACCCCGACACAGCCGCCCCCGGACGTCGCGCCGTGTCCCGGTCCGACCGGGGAACGCGCTCAGTGGTGGTGGTACCAGCCTTACGAACCCCGACCGCCTTCGACGAATTAGGGGCGATGGCGCGTCGCTACTCGCTGTGCGTGAGCGAGTCGGTGAACGCGGCGTTCGCCGCACTGTTGAGGCGGCGTCCGTCGAAACCGTACTCGATGGCGTCACCGCGGATGGCCCGAAGCGGATCCTCGAAATCCCTGAAATACCCCATCGCCCAAGCACCCTCCTGGTAGCCGATGAGCTTCAACAGATCGTCATCGAGTATCGCCATCGCATGTGTTGAGCTGGTAAAACATCGTCACGCAGCGGTTACGCTCCGACGACCCAGATCAGGAGACGGGCGCGACAATCGCGGTTGGCGCAAGGAGGCGGGCGGAGAGCTCGACCAGAGTCGTCTGCAGGTCACCGTCATCGATGTCGGACATGTCGGGGTCGGCGGCCACCCGGCAGACCCCGGAGAGGAACACTCGGAGGGCGATCCGGTCGGCGACGCATGGCTGCGGTCCCTCGAGCAGTTCCTGCAGGCGGTCGGTCACGATCCTGAATTCCGGTTCGTCGCGCACCAATTGGTCGATACCGGGATCACCGTAGAACAGGACCGACAGCTGACGGTGCCTGACGACCATCTCGATGAGGCCGCTGACCAACACTTCGCGACGGCGCTGCATGTCGGGAAGTACCTCGGCGATGCGGATGACCCGCGCCATGTCGTCGATCGAGGGCCGCAACACTTCGAGGGCGATGTCTTCTTTCGAGCGGAACTGGTAGTAGACCGCTGCTTTGCTCACCCCGATGCGGTCGGCGATCATCTGCAGCGAGGTCCCGTGCACGCCGTGTTCGGCGAACAACGCCAGAGCCGCGTCGAGCACCCGCTGCCGCGCCCAGCCGCGTGGGGCCGTCGGTCGCGCCATCAACCTTCGCCCTTCCTGTGAGATCGACTCCACCTTAACGTCGCACTTCCGCGACGAGCCGGTTTCGGGCTAAACGATCGGATAGAGCAAGCTAGCCGATCGGCTTGCTCAAATTATGCAGCCCATCTATGTTTGCTTAGCCGACACACGTGGTGTCGCGTGGCGCATAAGGGGCGTGCATGGTCGGGGTCTTGAAACGGGCGTGGATACCGCTCGTCATCGTGGCGGTGGTCGCCGTCGGAGCGACGGTGGTGTACCGGATGCACGGCTTCTTCGGTTCGAACAACGAGATCACCAGGCCCGGTGCAGGTCTGGCCCAGGACGCCGAACCGTTCAACCCCAAAGTCGTCACCTACGAGATCAGCGGAGTGCCGGGCGCGATGGCGACCATCAACTATCTGGATCTGGACGCCAACCCGCACCGAGTCGACGACGCTCCGCTGCCCTGGTCGATCACGTTGCAGACCACCAAACCGTCTGCCGCCGCCACGATCATCGCGCAGGGCGACGGTGCCACGATCAGCTGCAAGATCCTGGTCGACAACGAGGTGCGGGATCAACAGACCTACGACGGAGTGAATGCCCAGACCTCCTGCTTGGTGAAATCCCTGTGAGCGCGCCGCAGACCGGCCACGCCCGGATTCCCCGCTTCCTCCGGCTCTTCTGCGTTCCCGTCCTGCTGGGTTGGCTGGCGCTGACCGCGCTCCTCAACGTCGTCGTCCCCCAGCTCGAAGCGGTGGGTGCGGCCAACACCACCTCGCTCACACCCAACGATGCGCCGTCGCTGCAGGCCACTCAGCTCGTCGGAAAGCTGTTCGGGGAGTACACCTCCAACAGCTCGGCGATGATAGTGCTGGAGAGCGACACGCCGCTCGGCGACGAGGCGCACAAGTACTACGACGGGCTGGTCGCCGCTCTACGCCAGGACACCAAGCACATCCAGCACATCCAGGACCTTTGGGGTGATCCGCTCACCTCGTCGGGCTCGCAGTCCGCGGACAATCTGTCGTCGTATGTCCAGCTCTACCTCGCGGGCAACCAGGGCGAGTCTCTTGCCAACGAATC
The DNA here is from genome assembly GCF_022348085.1 of Mycobacterium sp. PSTR-4-N. GTDB lineage: Bacteria > Actinomycetota > Actinomycetes > Mycobacteriales > Mycobacteriaceae > Mycobacterium. The sequence continues at coordinate 86,530 of NZ_JAKRFN010000012.1, forward strand.
CGTCGAGGCGGTGCGCGACATCGTGGCCGCGCACCCGCCGCCCCCGGGGCTCCGGGTGTACGTCACGGGCGCCGGGCCGCTGCTCTCCGACCAGCAGCACGCAGGCGACGAGAGCCTGCAGTTGGTGACGGCACTGACGTTCGTCGTCATCATCACGATGCTGCTGCTGGTCTACCGCTCCATCGTCACGGTGCTGACGGTGCTGGTGACGGTCGTTCTCGAACTCGCCGTGGCGCGCGGTGTGGTGGCATTCCTCGGCTATCACCACATCATCGAGCTGTCCACGTTCGCGGTGAATCTGTTGACGCTCTTGGCCATTGCCGCGGCCACCGATTACGCGATCTTCCTGGTCGGGCGCTATCACGAGGCGCGCGCCGCCGGCGACGACCGGGAGAGCGCCTTCTACGTGATGTATCACGGCACCGCGCACGTGATCCTGGGGTCGGGCCTGACGATCGCCGGAGCGACGCTGTGCCTGCACTTCACTCGGCTGCCCTACTTCCAGACCCTCGGTATCCCGCTTGCGATCGGCATGTTCGTCGTCACCGTGGCGGCGCTGACCCTGGCGCCGGCACTCATCACCGTCGCCACGCGGTTCGGCCTGCTCGAGCCCAAGCGCAGCCAGCGGACCCGGGGATGGCGGCGCATCGGGACCGCGGTGGTGCGCTGGCCGGGGCCGATCCTGGTGGCGTCCCTGGCGGTGACGCTGGTCGGTCTGCTTGCCCTGCCCTCCTACACCACGAGCTACGACGACAAGAAGTACCTACCGTCCAGCGTCGAGGCGAATGTCGGTTATCAGGTTGCGGCCAAACATTTTCCACAGGCCCGGCTCAATCCCGAGGTGCTGATGCTGGTGGCCGATCACGACCTGCGCAACCCGACCGACATGCTCATCGTCGACCGGGTGGCCAAGGAGGTCTTCCATCTGCCGGGAATCGCACGAGTGCAGACGATCACGCGCCCTCTCGGGACGCCGATCGAGGGTTCCTCGATTCCCTACATCGTGGGCCAGCAGGGGGTGAACCAGAAGCTCACGCAGTCCTACGCCGAAGCCCGCACCACCGATCTGCTCCGTCAGGCGGCCGACATCAACAACCAGATCGACGTCCTGCGTCGACAATTGGAGCTGCAGAAGGAAAGCGCCAACGCCCAGCAGGAGCAGACCGACGTACTGAAGCAGACCGTCGCGGTCACCAACGATCTACGCGACAAGATCGCCAACTTCGACGACTTCTTCCGGCCCATCCGGAACTACTTCTACTGGGAACCGCACTGCTACGACATCCCGGTCTGCTACGCCCTGCGCTCGCTGTTCGACGCGCTGGACGGCATCGATCAGCTCTCCGGTCTGCTCGCCGAGACCACGATCAGCCTCGACAAGATCAACGCACTGCAGCCCAAGCTGCTGGCGCTGATTCCGCCCCAGATCGCCAGCCAGGAACGCAACCGCGATCAGATCATGACGAACTACGCGACTCAGAAGGATCAACAGGACCTGCAAGACCGGCAACAGTCCGACCCCGCCGCGATCGGCCGGGCCTTCAATCAGTCCAAGATCGACGATTCGTTCTACCTACCGCCCGAGGTCTTCGACAACCCCGATTTCAAGCGCGGCCTCAAACAGTTCGTCTCACCCGATGGCAAGGCGGTTCGCTTCATCATCTCCCATCAGGGGGATCCGGCGACGCCAGAAGGTATTTCGCATATCGACAAGATCAAGAACGCGGCGTTCGAGGCCATCAAGGGCACCCCGTTGGAGACCTCCAAGATCTACCTGGGCGGCACCGCGGCCACGTACAAGGACATGCGGGACGGCTCGAACTACGACCTCGTCATCGCGGCGATCTCGGCGATCTGCCTGATCTTCATCATCATGCTGATCATCACCCGGTCGGCGATCGCGGCGCTGGTCATCGTCGGCACGGTGGTGCTGTCCCTGGCCGCCTCCTTCGGCCTGGCGGTTCTGTTGTGGCAGCACATCATCGGGCTCGAACTGCACTGGCTGGTGCTGGCGATGTCGGTGATCATCCTGTTGGCCGTGGGATCGGACTACAACCTGCTCCTGGTGTCGCGATTCAAGGAAGAACGCGACGCAGGACTGAACACCGGGATCATCCGCGCCATCGCGGGCAGCGGCAGCGTGGTGACCTCGGCCGGCTTGGTGTTCGCCTTCACCATGATGTCGTTCGCGATCAGCGACCTGAAGGTGATGGCTCAGGTGGGCACCACGATCGGGCTCGGGCTTCTCGTCGACACCCTGATCATCCGGTCGTTCATGACACCGTCCATCGCGGCGCTGATGGGTCGCTGGTTCTGGTGGCCGCAGAATGTCCGGCCACGGCCCTTGCGCCGGGTGCCGGTAGCCGAAACGCGAACACCGGACGCGTTCTGAGCCTGTGATGTCACATCACCGATTAGCGTTCGCCGCTGTGAGCACATGGATTGCAGCGGTGGTGGCATGCGTCGGCCTGATGACGTGGGCACCCACGCCTGTCGCACTGGCCGCGGACTGCGATCCGAACTACTCAGGTGCGTGCGTGCCGATCGCCAGCGACGTCGACTGCGCGGGTGGCAGCGGGAACGGGCCTGCCTACGTGCAGGGGCCGGTCACCGTGATCGGCAACGACATCTATGACCTCGATCGCGATGGAGACGGGACGGGCTGCGATTCCTAGGCGCTCGGGTCGACCGTGACCTCACCGTCGGGCGTGACGTGCACGGTGCCGTCCTCGTGTGCCCCCGGCAGATCAGGCATCTCGTGGCGACCGCCCGCCGACCGGCGCCGCGCCGACCACACCACGCCGCCCACTGCGGACGCCGCTGCTGCCGCGATCGGCCACACCAGCCGAGATCTGTTGCCCATGTGCCCCGGTATGCCCGCAGTGCACCGTCGGAAAACCGGTCAGCAGGGGTAGAAGTATCCGCTGCCCAAACGCCACGACACCCGTCGCCAATCACTGAACCACGACACATGGTCGCGGTCGCGGATGATGTAGTAACCCATGTGGTTCTCCCATCCGCACTCGGTGGTGAAGTCCTGATACGGGAAACCCCACGAGAAGATCGGGCCGCTGTCGCGGTTGAGGAAGTACAGCCCGTGCGTAACACCCAGCGTCTCGCCGGCCCCGGAGCCGTGGCCGGTCCGCCAGCCGCGTGAGGTCACCCGATAGGTGAACGCGATGAACAACCATTGGGCGCCATCGTGGGGATCGGTCATCTTCGTCACCGTGGTGGACATCCCGCTCAACGACGCGAGCACGGTGTCGTCGGTGGCGAGGATGTCGCGGTCGCGCATCTTGATCGTCTTGCTGGTGGCGCTGCGCTCAGGGTGGTGTTCGATGCCGAGCAGATTGCTGATGTCGTGCCCGACCGCGAAGTCGTTGTGCACCATCTCGTCGCTGAGGGTGTCGGTGACCTCGATGTCGGCGCTCCGCGCAAACCGGGTGGTGATGATGTGTGTCATGGCTGCTCCTGCCTTCCCGGCCCACTGTGGGCCGCTGGGTTCAGCCAACGCCCGCCGCGGCGCAGACACCTGCGTAGTGAGGTACTCGAGTCTCGGGGAGATCGTCGGGCTACCGTGGCCAGATGACCGAGATGCCGCCACGCGTCGCCGTGCTCGGTGCGGGGCTCGCCGGGGCGGCGTGCGCGCAGGCGCTGCGTGAGCGGGGGATCACCGTCGAGATCTCCGAGCGTGGCCGCGGTCCCGGCGGCCGGATGGCGTCGCCGACCGTGCAGGGGCGACGCGTCGACCTGGGGGCCGCGTACTTCACGGTCAAGGAGCCGGCGTTCGGCGCCGTCGTCGACGAGTGGACACGCCGCGGGCTGGCCCGCCCCTGGACCGACACCTTCGCCGTCCTGTCGCCCGGCAGCCGCGACAGCACCTCCGGCCCCCTGCGCTTCGCCGCCGACCGGGGTCTGCGCTCACTGGTCGACGACCTGCTGCCCGGCGATGTTCGTTTCCAGACCCCGGTCGAGTCCCTCGACGAGCTGACCCACGACGGCGTCGTGTTGGCGATGCCCGATCCGCAAGCTGCCCGGCTCACCACCGCTCCGCCCGGGGGCTGGGTTCCCTACGACCCGGTGATCGCGGTCGCGGCCGGCTGGCCGCAGCGCAGCTGGCCGCCGGTCGACGCCGCCTTCATCAACGACGATCCGGACCTGTCGTTCCTCGCCGACGACGGATCGCGCCGCGGGGACGGCGCCGCGGTGCTCGTCGCGCACACCACCGCCGAGCGGGCGCAGCGGCACCTCGAGAATCCCGAGCAGGCCGTGGCGCCCGTGCTGGCCGCGATGCGCCGGCTTCTCGGCATCGCGGACGAGCCGCAGTGGACCCACGTGCATCGGTGGACGTTCGCCAAACCGGCGGACACCCACGGTGAGGCCGCGTTCCACCTCGACACCACCGGCCGGCCGGTCGGGTTGTGCGGTGACTCCTGGTGTCCGTCGGGCGCCCCACGTGTCGAAGCGGCATTCTTGTCGGGGCAGCGTCTCGGTGCCGCGATGGCGGCTCATCTCATGGAAGGGAAGTCATGAACGTCATTGAGCTCTGGCGCTTTCCAGTGAAGTCGATGGGTGGAACGCCGGTGGACGAGCTGCGCATCGACGAGCGCGGCGTACATGCCGACCGGCTGTGGGCAGTCCGCGACGTCGAGAAGGGGGTCACCGCCTCGGCCCGCCGAATCCCCGCCCTGCTGCAGTGCTCGGCGCGCTACGTCGACGAGCCCGGGCCCGACGCAGGACCCGGACATGTTCCCCCCGTGGTGATCTCGTTACCCGACGGCCGGGAGATCACCAGCGACGACCCGACCGTGCACGCCACCCTGAGCGAGCTCGTCGGCCGAGAAGTGCGTCTCACCGCACTCCCGTCACCGAACGACACCAGCGCCCATCGCATGTCGCTGCAGACCTCGCTCGGCAACTTCGCCGCCGATCAGGTCCGCAGAGATTTCGGTCTCGACGACACCGACGAGTTGCCTGACACCTCGGTCTTCACCACCCGCCAGATGGTGACGTTGGCGCGCTATTCCACACCTCCGGGGACGTTCGTCGACCTCAGCCCGGTCCATGTGCTCAGTACCGCGAGTCTGCGCAGCCTCTCGGTCGACGGCACCCCGTACGACGTGCGGCGGTTTCGGCCCAACGTGCTCGTCGATGTCGACAGTCCCGACCCGTTCCCTGAATCCGCCTGGGTCGGCGGCGAGATTCACGTGGGCACCGTCGTGCTGTCGGTGACCAACCCGACGATCCGGTGCGTGGTCGGGACGCGGCCGCAGCCGGGCCTGGACAAGGACCTGTCGGTGACCCGGCAGCTGGCCCAGAAGACGAACCGTTTCCTCGGCATCTACGCCGACGTCGCCACCGCGGGCACCGTGCGCGTCGCCGACGAGGCGACCGTCTATCTGCCGCCGCCACCGAACGTGGTCGAGAGGACGGCCACCGCGGTCGGCAAGTCGGCCAGCCGGGGGTTGCAGAAGCTGGTCGAAGCCACGGTGCTGCGCTTCGCGAAGTGACGGATCACCGGCCCGGGTGCCGCAGGTGGTCGGGCTGACTCACCCAGCCCGGCGGGACATCGACCGACAACGCGAGATGCACGAACCGGCCCACCGCTGCGGTCGTCGCGCGGATCGGGCACCACTGCAGCGTGTAGGGAATGAACCGAGGCGGTTCCAGCGGTACGAGCCTCACCCCGGGTGTAGCGCCTGCGACGGCGGCCGTGGTCAGTGTCCAGTCCACCTCACGTTGTTCGGGCCAGCGGTGCGCCGACAGATCGATCTCGGTCAATTCGACCGAAGGAGGCGCTGTTTCGGCGTCGTCGAGGATCTTCTGCAAGGCCAGCGACCACGCGGGGAACAACGCCTCGCTGTGCGCACCCAGGGTCTCGCCGGACAAGTGGGCGAGGTCGATCGACGGACGGTGCGCGAAGCGATGGCTCTCACGAAGCGCCACCACCACCGGCTCGGCGCAGAACACCTCGCTCAAGATGCCGGGCGGGTTGGTGACCGGTCCGCAGGTGATCGCGACATCGAGCGCGCCCTCTGCGATGGCCTGTTGCAGATCGGGAAGCCACATCCGGCGCACCGAGAGCTCGACTTCAGGTGCTGCTCGGCCGAGCGCATGCGCCAGATGGGGGGTCAGCAGCGGTGCCGCAGGCGGCGTGATGCCCAGCCGCACCGTCCCCGTGTCACCGTCGGCGAGCCGGCGCACTGCGGCCGCTGCGCCTTCGACATCGTCGAGAATGCTCACCGCACGCCCGAACAACTCGGCGCCCGCCTGCGTAAGGGCCACTCGGCGCGTCGTCCTGGTCAGCAGTGAGGTGCCCACTTCCCGTTCGAGACGGCGAATCAGCTCACTCAACGTGGGCTGAGAGATGTGGAGTCTTTCGGCGGCGCGGCCGAAGTGCAGCTCTCGCGCCACCGCGACGAACGCCTCCAGCTGGCGCAGTTCCACCCGACGATCCTAAGGCCCATGACGCGATTGATCAGCCGGCCCGATGAATGCGATTCCAGATCGGCCCTTGTTCGCCGCATGGCGGACCGCGCAGGCTGAACGCGTGTCCGAAAACATCACGCGCTACCACACCGCGACCATCGACGGGCTCGACGTCTTCTACCGGGAGGCCGGCGATCCCAACCGGCCCACAGTGCTTCTGCTGCACGGCTTTCCGTCCAGCTCGCACATGTTCCGCAACCTGATCGCCGCGCTGGCCGACGACTATCATCTGGTCGCGCCCGATCACGTGGGCTTCGGGCAGTCGGCGATGCCCTCGGTCAATCAGTTCACCTACAGCTTCGATCGGCTCACCGAGATCACCGAGGGACTGATCGCGCATCTCGGCCTCGATCGCTTCGCCATCTACATCCACGATTACGGCGCCCCGATCGGCCTGCGTATCGCCCATGCCCGGCCCGACCGCATCACCGCGATCATCAGCCAGAGCGGCAACGCCTATCTCGAGGGCTTCACCCCGTTCTGGGACCGTCTTTTTGCGCACGCGAAAGACCGCGGTGCGAACGAGGATTCGGTACGCGAGTACTTCACCGCCGACACCACGCGGTGGCAGTACACCCACGGCGTACCCGCTGACCGGCTGGACCGGATCGCCCCGGAGGCCTGGCAGCTCGACCAGGCCGGGCTGGACCGCAAAGGCAACGACGCGATCCAGCTGCAACTGTTCTGGGATTACCAATTCAACCTCGACGGCTACCCGGGGTTCCAGGAGTACTTCCGCACCCATCAACCGCCGCTGCTGGTGACGTGGGGGCGCAACGACCAGATCTTCGGCGCCGAAGGCGCCGAGGCCTTCAAGCGTGACCTGCCCGACGGCGAGTACCACCTGCTCGACACCGGCCACTTCGCGCTGGAGACCCACGGCGACGAGATCGTCGGTTACATGCGGGACTTCCTCGGCCGGAAGGTGACGCGGTGATCCGCACGCCGGCCGACACCGCGGTGGTCGTGATAGACCCGCAGAACGACGTGCTCAGCCCGACGGGGAAGAACTGGGAGGTGTTGCGCGACAGCGTCGCCGAGAACCGGACCGTCGAGCATCTCGTCGAGTTGCTCAGCGCGGCTCACGGCAACGGGTACGGGGTGTTCGTCTCACCGCACTACTTCTATCCCACCGACCACCGCTGGCTGTTCAACGGACCGCTGGAAACCGACGAACTGCGCACGGACACCTTCGCCCGCCGCGGGCCGCTGACCCTCGACGGGTTTCGCGGCTCCGGCGCGGACTGGCTGCCCGAACTCGCTCCGCTCATCGATCACGACGGCACCGTCGTGGCCAGCCCCCACAAGGTGTGGGGACCGCAGACCAACGACCTGGTCCTGCAGCTGCGCAAACGCCGGATCGGCACGGTGGTGCTGTGCGGGATGCTCGCCAACATCTGCGTCGAATCGCATCTTCGCGACCTCCTGGAGCAGGGTTTCGAAGTCGTCGTGGTCAGCGATGCCACCGCGGGGCCGCGGCACCCGGTGTTCGGTGACGGCTATCAGGCGGCCCTGGTCAACTACGCGTTCCTCGCGCACGATGTCATGACCACGAACGACGCGGTCAGCGCGATGACGAAGGAAGGTGCTCGATCATGACGGAATCCCGGCCCCCGTTTCCGCCGTTCGACTTGACCACCGCGCTGCAGAAAGTGCAGGCCGCCGAAGACGCATGGAACACCTGCGACCCGCACCGGGTCAGCCTCGCCTACACCGAGGACAGCGTGTGGCGCAACCGCGACCAGTTCGTCACCGGGCGGGCCCAGATCGTGGAGTTCCTCACCGCCAAATGGGAGCGCGAGCTCGACTACGCGCTGCGCAAGAGCCTCTGGGGCTTTCGCCACAACCGGATCGGCGTGCGGTTTCAGTACGAGTGCCGCGACGCCTCAGGTCAGTGGTGGCGCAGCTACGGCAACGAACTGTGGGAGTTCGACGAGCGCGGTCTGATGCGTCGGCGTGAGGCGAGCATCAACGACGTGCCGATCGACGAGTCGGCGCGCCGCTATTTCGGGCCGCGGCCGGAGGCCGAACACGGTCACGAGATCCCGCTGCAGTGAGGATGTTTCGCCCAGGACCGAATGCATGCGCATGCGCATGCGATTGGACGTCCAGGTGATTCACAGGTAGTCGTGTTTGCCGTGAACCGGCGGCGGGAAAAGCCAATCAGGTGAGCGGAGAAAGCGGTGCCGAACCGGACACCATCATCAAGCAATTGCACGACATCCTCGACCGCGAGCACGGCCTGCGAGAACTCCTGGAGAAGTCTCTGCAGCAGGCGTCGCTGCGTGCGCAGGAATCCCTGAACGGCGACCTCTACCAGGCATTGGACTGGCCGACGACGCTGGGCGAGTACGACGACTATCTGTCCGGCTTCATCCGATGGATTCCCCGGCAAACCGATGCGCCGGCGTGGAAGACCACCGCGCCCCACCAGCGCTACGCCAAAGAGGTCAGCGACAGGCTGGCCCACTTCTTCTGGCTGGTCGACCAGAAGGTCGGCGACGGCGATGATCAAGCAATCGCGGAGCGCTCCAGCGTATTTCGCTCTTGGCTCACCACATTTGCACGGACGTGGGGAAACTTCCTCGACACCCCGGAATCCTTCGACGACGAGATCCTGCAGTCCTTTCTGCAGGACGCGCCGGAGTACACGATCGAGGAATCGTTGATCAACGGTCGGCCGAACATGCCCAGCGGCTGGCGTACTTTCAACCAGTTCTTCGCCCGCGAGCTCAACCCCGGGCTGCGCCCGATCGCCGCGCCCGGTGAGAACCGCGTCGTCACTTCGCCGGCCGACTGCTCGTTCCAGCACGCCTACGACATCAGCGCCGACTCGGAAATCCCCGCGACCACGATCAAGGGCACTCACCGATACGGGAACATCGCCCAGCTGCTGGACGGCAGCCGCTACGCGAACGCGTTCGCCAACGGCACCTTCGTGCACTACATGCTGCCGCCCTCGGCATACCACCGCTATCACGTCCCGGTGTCCGGCACCGTCGAGGAATCCTTCGTGATCCAAGGTCAGGTGTACATGCAGGTGGACCTCGAAGATCACGCTCTGCAGGCCCGCGACAGCACCAGCAGCGGCTACGAGTTCTTCCAGACCCGCGGCGTGCTGATACTGGACACCTCTCGATCCGGGCACGGCGACCTGGGCCTGGTCGGCGTCGTTCCCGTGGGGATGTCGAATGTCGCGTCGGTGACGCTGAGCACCGTGGTGGGAACCCAGGTGGTCAAGGGGGAGGAGTTCGGCTACTTCCAGTTCGGCGGGTCGGACATCATCATCCTGTTCCAGGAGGGCATCGAACCCACGGTCGACACCGATTCCGAACCGCGCCGAATGGGGTCTGTGGTGGCGCGCGTCGACGGGCGCGGCGGGAGGCACCGCAGCGATGGGTGAGGTGAAAGAGACGTTGCACCGAGACCTGTTGCAGGAGCTCCTGTGGGCCTACGGCCCGGGCGGGCAGGAAGACGCGGTCCGCGAGATCTGCCGCCGGGAACTCGAGCCACACGTCGACGAAAGCTGGGTCGACAAGGCAGGCAACCTCGTCGGACTCGTGCGCGGCAGCGACACGGACACCGCCCGCGCGGGTTCGTACGACGATGAGCGCGCCACCAGAATCCTCGCGCACATGGACGAGCTGTCCATGATCGTCAAACGGGTCGACGACGACGGCATCCTGCACGTGACGCCTGCCGGGGTGATGTATCCGGCCAACTTCGGGCTCGGGCCGGTCGCGATCCTCGGCGATCGGACGACCCTGACCGGCGTGCTGTCGCTGGGTTCCGAGCACACCACGAAGGAGAGCCTGCGGATCTGGCAGACCAAACCGGACAAAGGCGGCGAGTCCATGGATTGGCTGCATGTCTACGTCTTCACCGGCTGCACCCGGCAGGAACTGACCGCCGCGGGCGTGCATCCCGGCACCCGGGTGTGCATCGAACGCAGCAAGCGCACGTTGGTCGACGTCGGAGCGTACCTGGGCTCCTACTTCATGGACGACCGAGCCTCGGTGACCGCGCTGCTGCACACTGCGCAGGTGCTGCGGGAACAGTCGCAACGGCCCGCCAACGACGTGTATTTCGTGTTCACCACCAACGAGGAGATCGGCGGGGTGGGGGCGTCGTACGCGTGCCGCACGCTGCCCGGTGATCTCACGGTGGCGCTGGAGGTGGGGCCGACGGAGGCCGAATACGACACGACGGTCACCGGCGGTCCGATCATCGCCTACAGCGACACCCGCTGCGTCTACGACAAGGACGTCGCTGATCGCCTGATCGAGATCGCCACCGAACTCGGGCTCTCGCCGCAAGCCGCGGTCCTCGGCGCCTTCGAGTCGGACGCCTCGCACGCCAAGGCCTCGGGCCTCTCGCCCCGGGCCGGTCTGTTGTGCGTGCCGACGCTGAGCACGCACGGCTACGAGGTGATCCCGCGGACCGCGACCGCGGACATGGCCAGCGTGCTCGTGCGGTTCCTCGGTGAGAAAGCCTGAACCGCCGACCGCCTGATTCAGCCGGCCACTCAGCGGGTAGGTCGACCACATGCCCATGACCAAGAAGAACGGCAAGCCGAAGAAGAGCGAGTTGCCGAGCACGCTGAAGAAGTCGGGTAAGAAAGCCCAGCGCACCTTCGCCAAGGCACACGACGCCGCCGCCGAGGAATACGGCGACGGAGAACGTGCGCACCGCGTCGCCTACAGCGCACTGAAACACAAGTTCGAGAAGGTGGGCGACCACTGGGAGAAGAAGGACAAGAAGGGTCCGTCCGATTCCCGCGCCCGCAGCGGCGGCCCGAAACCCAAGGGCCGCAGCGCCGAAGGCGTCGATGCGAACGCGTCCAAGAAACACCTGGTCGAGGTGGCGCGCAAACTCGACATCCCCCGCCGTTCGACGATGAAAAAAGACGAACTGGTTTCGGCGATCAAGAAGGCCAACCGCCGCGAGAGCGCCCGCAGCCGCTAGCCGCATCACGTCGCGATCACCGTGCCGATGCTTGCGGCTGAGCATCAGTTGCTGCCCGTGTCCGATATGTGATCGTCCGCCCCGAAGTCGGGCCCCCAAAAACGGGGCCCCCAAAAACGGGCAGTGTGCGGTCAATCAGGCTAGTTTGAGTCTTTCCCGTGTCATGATCGAAAGGGAGGGACCAGCATGCACGCCGGTTCGTCGGGATTCGACGCTGCGAGGACGACGGGATGGTTGCCCCGGATCCGCGGCCGCTTCGTCTATGTGACCGCGCTCTTGCTCGTGCTCGGCATCGGCTCGGCACTGACGGTTCCGCAGACCCTCCCAGAGGCCGGGGCGCAGGGTCAGACGTACACCATCGCCACCGACACCACCTTCGCGCCGTTCGAATTCCAGGACAAGCAGGGCAATTTCGTCGGTATCGACATGGACCTGATCCGGGCGATCGCCAAAGACCAAGGGTTCACCGTCGACATCAAACCTCTCGGTTTCGACGCTGCGCTGCAGGCGGTGCAGGCCAATCAGGTCGACGGCGTCATCGCGGGTATGTCGATCACGGACGAACGCAAGCAGGTGTTCGACTTCTCGGACCCGTACTTCGAGTCCGGCATCCAGATGGCGGTACTGAAGTCCAACAACGACATCAAGTCCTATGACGACCTACGCGGGAAGCGGGTCGCGGTCAAGAACGGCACCCAGGGCTCGGATTTCGCCAACTCGATCAAAGACAAGTACGGCTTCGAGGTGGTCTCCTTCGCCGACTCGTCCTCGATGTTCGACGAGGTGCGGACGGGCAACTCGGACGCGGTGTTCGAGGACTACCCCGTGCTGCTCTACGGCATCGCGCAGGGCAACGGCTTCAAGACCGTCACCCCGAAGGAGGACCCGACGGGGTACGGCTTCGCGGTCAACAAGGGCCAGAACGCCGAGCTGCTCGCGAAGTTCAACGAGGGGCTGAAGAATCTCAAGGCATCCGGCGAGTACGACAAGATCGTCAGTGCCTACCTGGGCGAAGAGGCCAGCACAGCGGACAATTCGATCTTCGGGTTGATCAAGAGCACCTTCCCGCTGCTGCTCGAGGGTCTCAAGATGACAATCGTCCTGACGGTCGTCTCCATCTTCTTCGCGCTGATCCTCGGTGTGATCTTCGGGTTGTTCCGGGTGTCGCGGGCCATCTGGCTGCGCGCCATCGGCACCACGTTCGTCGACATCTTCCGCGGCACACCGCTGCTGGTGCAGGCGTTCTTCATCTACTTCGGCATCCCGTCGGCGTTGGGCTTCCAGATGTCGGCGCTCACGGCGGGCATCATCACGCTGTCGCTGAACGCGGGCGCCTACATGACCGAGATCGTGCGCGGCGGTATCCAATCCGTGGACAAGGGGCAGATGGAGGCGGCGCGCAGTCTGGGTATCGGCTACCTGCCGACCATGCGCAAAGTGATCCTGCCGCAGGCCATCCGCACCATGATCCCGTCCTACATCAATCAATTCGTCATCACGCTGAAGGACACCTCGATCCTGTCGGTGATCGGCATCGCCGAACTCACCCAGACGGGCCGGATCATCATCGCCGGCAACTACCAGTCGTTCAACATGTGGCTGATCATCGGCGTCATCTACTTCATCGTCATCATGGCGCTCACCAAACTGTCGGACCGACTGGAACGCCGACTTGTCAGATAGGGGCATCGTCAAATGAACCAGCTCGCACCGGACAGCGCGACCGAATCCAAGGGTGCGGTGAAGATCCGCATCGACAACCTGAAGAAGTCGTTCGGTGACCTGGTGGTGCTCGACGGCATCACCACCACCGTCAAGGAGGGCGAGGTCGTCTGCGTGATCGGGCCGTCCGGCTCGGGCAAGTCGACGTTCCTGCGGTGCCTGAACAAGCTCGAGGACATCACCGACGGCACGGTCGTCATCGATGAGTTCGACCTGACCGACAAGAAGATCGACCTCGACAAGGTGCGCCAGCGCATCGGCATGGTGTTCCAGCACTTCAACCTGTTCCCGCATATGACGGTGATTGACAACGTCACGCTGGCCCCGCTGTTGACCAAGAAGATGGACAAGGCGGCCGCCGAGAAGCGCGCGATGGAACTGCTCGGACAGGTGGGCCTGGCCGAGAAGGCGCATGTGAAACCGGCGACGCTGTCGGGCGGTCAGAAGCAGCGCGTGGCGATCGCCCGCGCGCTGGCGATGAACCCGTCGATCATGCTGTTCGACGAAGCCACCAGCGCGCTCGACCCCGAGATGGTCGGCGACGTGCTCGAGGTGCTGCGCACGCTGGCCGCCGAGGGGATGACCATGGTCGTCGTGACCCACGAGATGGGCTTCGCGCGCGAGGTCGCCTCGCGGGTGATCTTCATGGCCGACGGCAACATCGTCGAGGACGACACCCCCGCTCAGGTGTTCGACCATCCCAAACACCCACGGCTGCAGGATTTCCTGTCGAAGGTGCTGTGACATCTGGCCAGTCACCGGAATATCGCCACCTCGGTGGTGTTGACTGGTGGCATGACTGAGCAACCGGAGCTGAGCCCCACCGACTGGGTCCGCGACCAGACCAAACAAATTCTCGAGCAGGGCACCACCGAGGGTGTCCAGATCATGGACCGGCCCGTGGTGCTGTTCACGACGACGGGCGCGAAGTCCGGTCAGAAGCGCTACGTGCCGCTGATGCGGGTCGAGGAGAACGGCAAGTACGCGATGGTCGCGTCCAAAGGCGGCGACCCCGCACACCCGTCGTGGTACCACAACGTCAAGGCGAACCCGGCTGTGACGGTGCAGGACGGCACCGAGATCCGCGAGATGACCGCGCGTGAACTCTCCGGCGAGGAGCGGGAGCACTGGTGGTCGCTGGCGGTCGACGCGTACCCGCCCTACGCCGAATACCAGACCAAGACCGACCGCCGGATCCCGGTCTTCGTCGTCGAGTAGCAGAGTCGAGTAGCCGCCGGTGACCACGCGGGGATTCCTTGTCCTCGCGGCCACCGCCACGCTCGCCGGCATCGTCATCGGTCTGGTCGGCGGCGCCTTCCGCTGGTGTCTGCAACATGCTGAAGGGCTCCGCCTCGACCTGATTGCGTGGGCGCACCATCTGCCCGGTCCGGGTTGGCTGATCCCGATCGCCGCGGCAGCGCTCGGAGCGTGGCTGGCTGCGTTGATCGTGCGCCGCCAGCCCCTGGCCGCGGGCAGCGGCATCCAGCACGTCGAAGCCGTGTACCACGGCCATGCGCGCCCGCCGCTGATCGGGCTGCTCGTCGCGAAGTTCGTCGGTGGGGCGCTGGCCCTCGGATCGGGCCTGGTACTCGGGCGGGAAGGGCCGACCGTTCACATGGGCGCCGCGGTGGGCGCACAAGCAGCCAGGCAGGCACGGCTGGGTGACGCCGACGTGCGCCTGATGCAGACCGCGGTCGGCGGCGCGGGTCTGGCCGTGGCGTTCAACGCGCCGATCGCCGGCGTGCTGTTCGCCGTGGAAGAGGTCAGCAAGTCCTTCCGGATGCAGCTGGTGCTGGCCACCACCCTGGCGTCGGCGACCGCGGTCGGATGTACCCGCCTGATCCTGGGCAATCATCCCGATTTCGCCGTGGAGCCGGTGGCCGCTCCGGCCCTGGGTTGGCTACCGCTGTTCCTTCTCTTCGGCGTGCTCACCGGACTCCTCGGGGCCGCCTACAACGTGGTCGTGCTGTGGTTCCTCGACCACGTCGCGGCGCTGGCGCGCATCCCCAACACGGTGAAAGCCCCCATCATCGGTGCATTAATCGGGTTGGCTGCCGTGGTGCTGCCACTGTCGGTCGGCGACGGGCAGACCATCACCCAGCTCATCCTCAGCGGCCACAACCTGGTGCCGGCCGTCATCGTCGGCTACCTGGCGGTGCGATTCATCGCCGGGCCGCTGAGCTATTCGGCCGCGTTGCCTGGAGGGCTCTTCGCGCCGCTGCTCGCCATCGGGGCGTTGTGGGGCATGGGGTTCGTCGCCATCGCCGGCGCGGTGTGGCCCCACGATCTGACTCCGCTGATCATCCCGATGGCGATCGTCGGGATGGCCGCCTTCTTCTCCGCGACAGTGCGCGCACCGGTCACGGGGATGGTGATTGTCATCGAGATGACGGCCACCACGTCGGTCACCGTGCCGATGCTGGCGGCCACTGCAGCGGCGGTGATCGCGGCGCAGCTCACCGGTTCCGCACCGATCTACGACAGTCTGCGGGACCGGATGGTGCCCGAACGCGGGCCGATAGACGAGGAGGTCAGGGACGACCTCGACGACTCCGCCGACTAGGCCGGCAGCTCAGTTCTCGTCGGGGATCTGGTCTCGGGTCTGCCACCCGGCAGGTGCATCCGCGTCGTCGTCCTGATGGTCGAGCTTGTCCTGCAGGTCGCGCTGTTCGTCGGTGGCTTCGCTCGCGTCCTCGGGTGTGCTGTGGTCGGTCACGACGGTGAGGATTCTCCGTTCGCCCGGCGTCCAAACACCGGCACCCTGACGCCATAGTGTGGGCCCATGTTCTGTGGGACCGCCCTTGCGCAGCGCATCGAACATGCCGAGGCCGATCTCATCGGGGCGGCGACCCGGGCGGCCGCCCGTCGTGGTGCGCCCGGGATCGTCATGCCCGTCGTCGGCGGCCTCGCCTGCTACGCCGACGCGGACTCGCCGATGAACAAGGTGGTGGGCCTGGGCTTCGACGGCGTGCCCGATGCCGGCGTGCTCGACGCGATCGAACAGACCTTCGCGGGCCACGGGGCGGCCGTCGCGGTGGAACTGTGCACCCTCGCCGATCCCGGGGTCGGGCCGCTCCTGAGTGACCGCGGCTATCGGCTCGTCGGGTTCGAGAACGTGCTCGGGTGCGCCCTGCCGCTCACGGTCCAGTACGTCGGCCACCCGGAGGTGTGGCCGGCCGGCGCCGGGGAGAGCGTGGCGTGGCTCGACGTGCTCGTCGACGGATTCGCCCACCCGGACGGCGATGGTGTGCCCAGCCACGAGGAATTCCCCCGCGACGTCATCGTCGACGCGGCGAACGACATGCACCAGGCGGGCGCCATCCGCTACCTTGCAGGACTCGACGGCGCTGTGGCGGGTGCAGCGAGCATGCGGACCGCGGACGGCGTGGCGCAGCTGACGGGCGCGGCGACCGCACCTGGGTACCGGCGGCGGGGAGTCCAGGCCGCCCTGCTGGCCCACCGTCTCCACATCGCGTCGGACGCCGGATGTGACATCGCGGTGGTGACGACGGCGCCGGGATCGCTATCGCAGAAGAACGTGCAGCGCTTGGGTTTTCATCTGCTGTTCACCCGGGCGGTGCTCGTACGAGACGCGGAATGCTAGTGGCGTCACTTCTGGATACGGGTTCCCGAACAATCGTGGTCGAGTGTTCAAACTTATTGTGCGCCAGTCTTTTTCGACACCGAGAAGTTGCATGCCATCGAGGCGGAGGGTAGCCTTACCCGAAGTGAAGGGGAGTAGCCCCCAATCGGATGGTCGACATACTGGCTGATCGCCTGCGTATCAGCCCGGTCATCTGAACCGGACCTGTGATCCGGTGGGCGAGACCTTCGGTCGTGCATCGTATGTCGATTGCCGGCCGGAGGGTGTTCCCATCTGGCCGGCAGTCACGAGTAGAGGAGTTGTCGGTGATCGCCGCCCTGCTGCTGAGTTTCGCCGTGATCTTCGTGGCTGAACTCGGTGACAAGAGCCAGCTGATGGCGATGATGTTCGCCCTGCGATACCGGTGGTGGGTCGTGCTGTCCGCCATCCTCGCAGCCACCACGGCCGTGCACGTCCTGTCCGTCGCCATCGGGCACTACCTCGGCGCCGCACTCCCCACGCACCTGCTCGGCCTCATCGCGGGTGCGATGTTCGTGGTCTTCGGTGTCTGGACGCTGCGTGGCGACTCGCTCACCGACCAGGAGGCGTCACGGGCCCAGCGCGCCACCGCCCCCGCTTTCTTCGTGGTCACCTCGGCTTTCATGCTGGCCGAGCTGGGCGACAAGACCATGCTCGCCACGATCACGCTGGCCGCCGACAACAACTGGCTCGGCGTGTGGATCGGCTCCACGATCGGCATGGTCGCCGCCGACGCACTGGCCATCCTGGTCGGAGCGGTCGCCGGCAAGCATCTACCAGAACGGCTCATCCAGGTGGTCGCCGCGGCGCTGTTCGGGGTGTTCGGCATCTTCATGGTGATCGACAACCTGCGTCCCGCCCTGCCGGCCACGGTCAGCGTCGGAATAGCGGTCGCCGGTGTCGCTGCCGTGGGATTGGTGCTGCGTGCCCTGCCTGAGCGCATGCGCCCGGCCGTTCTGCGGCCCGCCCCGCAGCTGCCCGCAGAGCCCTCTTCCCTGCAGGCCTCCCGCGACTGATCTCAGATCGGTGCGACCGACCGGATCGCGATCTGCTCCGTCTCGCACATCCGGCAGGTCAGAGGTCGAACGTTCAACCGCACGTTGGCAATTCGAAGAGCGCGTCGGCACATGGGGTAGGGGCATCCGCACGACAGCGTGACCCACCACTGCGCCGGATGCGCCAGCGGGCCGCAGAAGCGCCGGCAGGTGCAGAGGATGTCGGGCTCGAAATCCAGGTCCGCCAGCGACGGTTCCAGCAAGGTGGTCACGGCCCCCAAGGCTAAAGTCAGGGTCGAGGGTTTCGCGGGAGGCGCGCGCGAGCGGTGCGGTCCGGTCTCCCGGAGCACCGCCCGCGCGCTGCGACGTCAGAGTCGAATCCAGCGGCCCAGGAACCAGAATCCCCAGCCGTCGCCATTGCCGGCGGGCAGCGGATGGACCTGCTGACCGTTGTACTGGAACGGTTGGTGGTCCCGCCGAGCCTGGTCGATCCCGCGATGCTGCCAGTCGCCATTCGGCTGCGGTGCCGGTTGGCATGCGGGCGCACCAGGGGCGCCGCAGGGGCCGCCTGGTTGGGCGGCGGCGGTGCCCGCGACCCCGGAGGTGAGCCCGGTGAGGGTGATGGCGCCGGCGATCGCCGTGGCGCCCAGAATGCGGGGGAGTGTCATACGTCGTCCGTTCGTCGTGTCACGCATGGCGGTTGCCATACGAGCGACGACGCTAGGGCCGCGGAATGGGTGAGCTATGTGCCTCACCTGGGCGCCGGCTTTGGATCCGGTCACGAATCGGACACCGCACGGCGACAAGATGATTCACCCAACCCCGTCACGAGCAGTTCAGCGTGACCGTCACCTTGGGCTTCGGGAATCTGGTGAACACGGTGATGTCGTCATCGTCGATCGGGATGATCTGCGCCGGCCGCGAGAAGGTGTTCACGTTGGTCACCTCGCATTCGTCGAGTGGAGCGCTGCCGACACGGTTGATCCGGACCTCGGCGCCGGAGGCTTTGAGCTGGTTGATGGTTGCCACGGCGTTGCCGCCGGAGCCGCCGCTCGAGCTCGGGGCCGCCTGGGCCGTGGCGGCCATCACCGGAATCGCCCCCGTGGCGATGAGGGCGGCGATGATGAATGTCTTTGTCTTGGCCATGGTGGGAACTCCCTGTGATGTCGCTGTGGCGTGTCAACCTGTGACACGGTGGCCGCGACCGGATGGTTCACCGTTGCCGAAAAAAGAATGCGCGCACAGACTCTTGCGGCTCAACTGCCGTCGGCGACGTGAGTGTCGAAGACGGCGCGCGACAACGGATAGCCGCCCAGGGCGGCCGACGTCGCGACCGCCAGTTCGTCGACGACGGTGGCCGCGAATCCGCGCGTGGTGACCACGTCGGCGATCCAGGCCACCGTCTCGGGGATCGGTCGGCTGTCGCCGGTGAGCAGCACGGCCGAGACTGCATGCAAGAGCTGATTGAGCGCATCGGTGGCCATCGCCTTGTCGGCGGCGTCCAGGCGACCGCTCGCCGTCACGGTCCAGGACGCGGCGAGACCGTCCACGATCGAGCGGTGGTCGTGCTCGAGGTCCGCCTGCTCGGCTGCCGCCTGCGGCGGCAGCGGCGAGACCGGGGGAACCACTGGCGGCAGGTTCGCGACCGCGGCCAGCGCCCCGTGCGCATCGGCCGCCCACGCCGTCGCGCCGAGCGCTTTGGCGCGCACGTCGTCGATACCGAACGCCGGACCGCCCACCACGATGGGCACTCCTGCAGCCGTACTGGCCTCGATGAACCGCCGCGTCGCCGGAAGGGAACCCAGCACCGAACAGCTGACGGCCACCGCCTCCGGTCCGTGGTCCTGCAGATACTGGTTCAGCCGCACGGGCGACGTGGCCGCACCCATCAGGATGCTGTCCCACCCGGCGCTGCGCAGAGTGCAGTCGATGATCATCGCGGGCAGCGCGTGCCATTCCCGCTCGGCACACGCGACCAGCACCCGGCCGCGCGTCGGCGCCACCGCACGCACGTGACGGCCCACTGCCTTGGTCGCGGCCACCGCCATCGCCGTCGCCGCGTGCTCCTCGGCGATGGTCCACTCCCCGCGCTGCCAGCGCTCCCCGTTGTCGCGCTGCACAGCTGCGATCACGTCGGTCAACACCGTCACCGGGTCCAGCCCGTCGACGAGCATGCGGTGGATCATCGACTGCACCGTCGCGGCATCACGCGTGGCCACCGCCTCGCGATACGCCCGCATCCGCTCCGGCCCGCTCAGCCCGGACACGTCACCGCCAGCAGTGCGATGTCGTCGTGGGGGCGTCCGTCGACGTATTCGACGACCTGCTGTTCGACCGCCTCGCACAACACGTCGGGGGAGGTGCCCGCGTACGCGGGCAGCAGACCGGCCAACCGATCCACGCCGAACATGCCCTGCGCGCCGTGCGCCTCGTCGACGCCGTCGGTGAACATCAACATCGTGTCGCCGCGCTCCAGGCGCAGCTCGATCGTGCGGTACTCGACGTCGGGGATCATCCCGCAGGCGGTGCCGAACACCTCGAGCTGCTCCACGTGGCCGTCGCGGCGCACCACCAACGGTGCCTGGTGGCCGGCGGTGGCCAACTCCACGTCGACGTGTGACCCCGACTCGGCGATGTGCACTCCGGCGCAGAGCATCGTGACGAACTGCTCGGGCCGCGTCTCGTACAGCACGCTGTTCAACGCGCGCAGCAGCGTCGCGGGACGGCGATCGAAGTAGGCGGCGGTGCGGATGCTCTGCCGGGTACGCCCGGTCAGTGCCGCTGCCTCGACGCCCTTACCGCTGGCGTCGCCGAGCGCGATCAGCCAGTCCCGGTCCGCGCCGAGCACGTCGTAGAAGTCGCCGCCGATGTCGATGTGCTCGGCGGCCGGACGATAGCGCGCCGCCAGGTGCAGATGATCGACGTCCGGCAGCGACGGCGGCCGTAGGGCGCTGCTGAGCACGGCCGCGATGTGCGTGCGTTCCTCGTAGAGCCGGGCAGAGTCGAGCGCGATCGTGGCTCGTGCGGCGAGATGGCCTGCGAAGGCGATGTCATCGGCGTCGAACGATCCACGACGGGCGAGCAGCAGCGCCCCCAGGGTGGCGCCGCGCGCGTTGAGGCCGACGGCCAGAAGATGCCTGACGCCCAGCCTCGCGACCTCCGCCCGGAGAGCGGGGTGGGGCAGCAGTTCGGCAACCGAGGAATCGCCGAGATCGGTGGTCGCGTCGGTGTTCCCGGTGCGCAGCACCCTGTCCAGGCGGCTGCCCGCGATCACGGCCTGCGAGATCGTCGCGGTGAACCCCACCGATTCGCCGCCCTGCAGGACGAGCCCGCCGCTGCGGGCGTCCGGCAGCGCCAGCATGGCCCAATCGGCGAGCTCGGGTTTGAGCAGCGTGAGGAGCCGCATCGCCGCGCGCCTGGGGTGCAACGAGCCGGCGAGGCCGAGCTCGACCTCCTCAGCCAGTTGTGTGCGCGTGCGAACGGAGCACCTCCCAGTGCAGTCTGTGCCCGGCGCATGTGGCAACGTCAGGCCTGCTCTACGGTAGTCGTCGCCGGAAGGTGTGCGGGCCGGTCGGCCCAACCGGTCCACGCGCCGGTTCCCGCACTCGGCTAGCCTGTACCCGGTTGTCGGAACCCGACACCGCGTCGAGCAGGTTCAGACTGCAGCCTCGTGACATCATCGCCCCCTGCAAGGCGAAGAGAGAAGAGGCATCGCGCGTGCAGCAATTCAGCGAACACCAGGTCGACGGCGTCGTCGTGATCGCGGCGTCCGGTGCTGTCGACATGCTGTCCGCCCCCCAGCTCCAGGACGTGATGAGTGCGGCGGCCGATCGCCGTCCCGCGGGTCTGATCCTCGACCTGACCGAGGTGGACTTCCTCGGCACGGCGGGCATGGAAGTCCTGATGACCACGCGTAAGCAACTCGACGAGGGCACCCGGTTCGCGGTGGTCGCCGACGGTCCCGCGACGAGCCGCCCGTTGACGATCATGGGCCTGGCCGATTACATCGAACTGTTCTCGTCATTGGACGTCGCGCTGAGCGACTTCGCTGGTTAGATGTTTCGTATCCCAGGGGCCAGGGAACAGACGCTTCGCTGAGCGGCCCGGCCGCTCCCCGGAGCGGAAATGATCCGTCCGGGCACGACACTGCAGAGGGAGCGCTCCCGTGGGTGACAACAATTCCGGTCCTGAAGAAGCCGTCAAGGGCGTCGTCGAAGGCGTCAAAGGCAAAGCCAAAGAGGTCGCCGGCATCGTGACCGGTCGCGATGATCTGAAGCAAGAGGGTGAGGCCCAGCAGGACAAGGCCGACGCCCAACGGGAGGTGGCCCAGAAAGAGGCCGAGGCCGAGAAGGCGCGTGGCGAAGCCAAGGCCAACGAGGCCCGCCAGAAGGCCGCCGAGCAGTCGTAATCATGAAGCAGTGATGTCCGTGTCATGACCGTCACGTCCATTCGGAGCAGGTCATCAGACTGTCGGAGCTTTTTCGTGGCTTCGACAGATCTGTCTGTTGCGACTCGGACGCGCGGTCGTGGCCGGGCGAAGGAGGCGACCGTCGCCGTCTCCGGCGAGGTCGACGCCGCCAATGCCAAGCGGTTCGCGCACGCGATCCGCGAGGCGGCGGGCGCTTCTCGCGCGGTGGTCGTCGATCTGACCGCCGTGTCGTTCATGGCTTTCGACGGGGCCTCAGCGCTGTACGCCATCAGTGCATATTTTTCCCGCGAGGACGTCCGATGGTGTGTGGTCGGGAGCCCAGCGGTCACCCGGGTGCTGCAGTTGTGCGACCCCGAGCAACTGATTCCCCGCGCGGACGTTCCGATCTTGCGCGGCGTCGGCCTCGCATGAGTGTGATCTGACACTCACTTCGTTCCCCGGACTCTAAGAAACCTGAGCGGAACGATTTCGTCACAGGCGGTAACAGCCGGTGCGGACCAATGGTTTCGCGCTGTTCACCGCATGTTTGCTCGTCGTCGCCCCAAGATAACGATCTGGTAACGAAGAGAAGTCTAAGTGGACGTTGAGAAATCCGATCCGCACCGCTCCCCTCAAGTGACCTTTGGCACCTCTGACCTCCGTTTTCCGTCACTAGACTCGATCGAGACCGCGCCCGGAAGGGCTGCCGACGGACCTCATCGGACCCGGGAGACATTGTCCCGGGGGAGGTGACCTACCTACGGAGAGATTTGCGATGCCCCTGTGGAAATCGACACGAATGCACACTGCTGCGGCCGGAGAGATCGATGGGCCCGATGGGGCAGTTGTGAACGGTGCCGCCGATGACGTGCGGCGCATGACCGTGGGCCGCGGACCCATCGGCGACATCGCCGCCGGACCGCACGTCGTCGCCGTCGCGAATCCTGCCGACGACACCGTCACTCTGCTCGATCCCCACACGCTCGAGCAGCGTGCCGTCGTGTCCCTCGGTGGTGAGCCCACCGGGGTCGTGGTCAGCGACGACCGCGCCTACCTCAGCGTCACCTCCGCCCAGCAGGACACCGTCGTCGTCATCGACGTGGAGACCGCCGCTGTCACGGCGACGTTCCCGGTCTCTTCCGGAATCACCGCGCTTGCCGTCGGGCCCGACGGCAAGCGGCTCTACGCCGGTCGAGCAGGCGGCGACCGCGTCGAGGTGACGGTCATCGACGTGACCGCGGAGCGTGCCGGCACCATCGACATCGGGCGGGGCCCGGCAGCCAACGTCGATGCGCTGGCACTCGATCCGCGCGGTAGGCGTCTGATGGTCGCCGTGACCGACGATTGGGGAAGCCAGCTGGTCATCGTCGACGCCGAAACCGCACGGGTGCGGCGTGTCGTGCCGGTCGGCTCGCCGCTGCGCGATCTGGCCTGCGCGGGCGACACGGTCTATGCGCTGACCTCCGATCGCGAAGTCGGCGGCGCCGTCCATGTCATCGACCTGGCGACCGCCCGCATCACTGCCACGGTCACCGTCGGTGGAGCCCCCACCCAGCTGTCACTGAGTCGCGATGAGGCGCGCGTCTACGTCGTCGACTACGACCGCGTGCACGTCGTGTGCACGATGCAACTCGAGATCGCCGACTCGCTGTCGGCGCCGGCGCGGCCGTCGTGCGTGGCGCACAGCGCCGACGGTGGCGAACTGTTCCTGGCGGACTACGCCGGAGGACTGGCCGTGCACGCAGTCGAGTCGACGGTCGGCATGCTCTACTCGCAGTTCCTCGCGACGGAGCCGTTCGCTCTCACCGCGCCGCGCACCCGTCAGCCTGTCGCCGTCTAGGGCGCCTCAGCGCCACTGATACCGGGTTTTCGGGCGGCCCGCTTTGCCGTAGTCGGTTTCGCGGCGCACCGTGCCCTCCTCGGCGAGCCGCTCGAGGTAGCGCCACGCCGTCACCCGGGACACGCCGATCTGCTTGGCGACGGTGTCCGCGGTGACACCTGCGTCGCCGGAATCGCGGACGGCACGGGCGATCTCGTCGTTGGTGCCGGGCGCGATGCCCTTCGGTGCGGCCGTCCGGTCGGGTCCGATCCGCAGTTCGGCCAGCGCGCGGTCGACCTCGGCCTGGCTGGCGGCGTCGGTGCCGGCCGGCAGGGCCTGGCGGTACCGGGCATACCGCTCGAGCCGGTCGCGGAACGCGGCGAACGTGAACGGTTTGAGCAGGTAGGCCAGAGCGCCGTGGCCGACCGCCGCGCGCACCATCTCCAAGTCGCGTTCCGAGGTGATCGTGATGATGTCGGGGGCGGGCCGCAGCCCCGACAGCGCTGACGCCAGTGCGATGCCGTTCGCGTCGGGGAGTCCGATGTCCAGCAGCACGAGGTCGATCGGGGTGCCATCGGCTGCCGCCTCCGATGCGGCCCGCATCGCGTCACGGGCCGTGTGCGCCACCGCTGCCACCGAAAAGTCCTGCAGGCGGCCGAGATACGCATGATGCGCCTCGGCGATCAACGGTTCGTCCTCCACGATGAGCACCCGGATCATGGCGCGCTGACCTCGACCGTGACCACCGACCCGTACGTCACGTCGGCGCACAGCGAACCACCGTGGCGCTTGACCACCTGTGCCACCAGCGCCAGCCCGAGACCGTGCTGCTCGGCGTCGCTGCCCGTCTTGGTCGAGTAGCCGCGCTGCATCGCCTTGTCAAAGGTCTTGGCATCCATGCCTTCTCCGCTGTCGGCCACTCGGATCAGCAGCCGGTCGTCACTCTGATTGACCGTGACCTCCACCCACGGATCGGATTTGTCGCAGGCGTCCATCGCGTTGTCGATCAGGTTGCCGAGCACCGTCACCATCTCCGAACCGCTGAGCAGATGACCGTCGCCGGCCGGCAGATGGGTGTCCTCGGTGATCGTCAGCTCGATTCCGCGCTCGTCGGCCTGGGCGGTCTTCCCCAGCAGCAGCGCCACCAGCGCCGGTTCTGCCACCGCGCTCGACAGGCGATCGACGAGATGTTGGGACAGCTCCAACTCAGCAGTCGCGAATCGGACCGCGTCGTCGGAGCGACCCATCTCCACCATCGTCACGATCGTGTGCAGCGTGTTGGCCGCCTCATGGGCCTGCGCGCGCAGCGAATCGGTCAGGACCTTCAAAGAGTTCAATTCGCCCAGGGCACCCTGCAATTCGGTGCGGTCGCGGATCGTCACCACCTCCGACGAACGACCTGCCGAGGGCACAGACGACCGGTTGACCACGAGCACACGGTCATCGGTGACATGGACCTCGTCGCGGGCACCGGGCGCGAAGGACTGCAGGAACTCCGGGAGATCGTCACGGCGGACATCGCCCGCCGGCAGCGACAGCAGCCGGCGCGCCTCGTCGTTGACCACTGCCACGCCGTCGCGGTCCAGCACGATGAGGCCCTCGGACACCGAGTGCAGGATCGCGTCGTGGTGGTCGTACATCACCCGCAGCTCATCGGGCCGCAGACCGCGGGTCTGGCGCAGCAGGCGGCGCCGGATCCCCCAGACCCCGACCAGCGACACCGCCAGCGCGCCGACGCCCACCGCCGCGATCACCGGCCACTGCGACCGCCACCGCTCGGCCAGGCTCTTCTGAAGGATGCCTGCCGCCACCAGGCCGACGATCCGGCCCGACGCATCGCGCACCGGCGCCACGGCGCGGACCGACGGGCCGAGCGTGCCGGTGTAGGTCTCGGTGAACGTCTCACCGCGCAGCGCGGGCTCGATGGTGCCGATGTAGGAGCCGCCGATCTGGGACGGATCGGTGTGGGTGAACCGCGTGCGGTCGGGCGCCATGATCGTGATGAACGCGATGTCGGTATGGGTGCGCACCAGCTCGGTCATCGGTTGCAGGATCTCGGTGGCGCGACCCGACTCGATGGCCGCTGCGGTCGACGGTGCATCGGCCAGCGAGGTGGCGATCCCGACGACCTGGTCGCGGGCCGCGGCGTCGCCGTCCTGCCGGGCGTCGATCAGCGCGAGGACGCTGCCCGCAGCGACGATCAGCGCGATCACCAGGATCTGCAGCGCGATCGCCTGGCCGGCCAGCGAGCGCGGCCAGGCCGCCCGGATCCGTCGCATCGTCGCGCACACCCTTCTGAACGAAATGAACTAAAACGTAAAGCGGACGTTAGCAGCTTAAATGGCGGTTTACCAGGAGATTCAAACCCGCTGCGCGTCAGCACATTTGGGTACATGGCTTGCAGGTAACATTGTGGCATGGCCGCCATTAGCCGCATATCTTCGCGCATACCTCCAATAGACCATTCAGTTCTGGTGCCTAGTTGGGAATTGACTCTCCGCGCCGAAAGAAAGGCGAACGCAACAATTGAGCAATACACGACCGCGGTGCGCTTGTATTTCCGTTGGTGCGCGACCAATGCTGAGCCGCTGGCGGTGGATAGAACGCTGGTGAAGCGTTTTATAGCTGACTTGATGGAGGCGGGTAAGGCACCCAGTACTGCCGGTCTTCGGCTGCAGGCCCTCCGGCAGTTCAGCCGGTGGCTCACCGAAGAGGGGGAGCAGGCGGAGGACCCGCTGCTGGGTCTAAAACCGCCAAAGGTGGATGTGGCAGTTGTCCAGTCGCTGACCGAGGATGAACTGCGTGCCCTGTTAAAGGCATGCGCTGGCCGAACTTTTCGGGACCGCCGAGATGAGGCCGCGGTGCGTCTGCTGGCAGAGACCGGCATGCGGTCCGGCGAGCTGCTGGGTCTGACCGTTGACGATGTGGACTTGGTGAAGGGGCTCGTCTTGATCCGGCATGCCAAGAATCACCACGGGCGCATGGTGTCAGTCGGGCCGCAGACCGCTGCAGCGGTAGACCGGTATTTACGCGTCCGGCGGCAACACCGATTGGCCAACACTTCGACGCTGTGGCTGGGTGACAATTCGCGAGGAACGATTTCGTATCACGGCCTTCGTGACGCGATTCTTCGCCGCGCTGAAACGGCTGGTTTGCGCCATTTCCACCTGCACAAATTGCGGCACACCTTCGCGTCAAGGTGGCTGGACAGCGGGGGCTCGGAGGGCGGTCTCATGGCGACAGCGGGATGGCGACGCCGGGAAATGCTCGACCGGTACGTTGCGGCGACGGCGGCGGAGCGGGCGGCTGACGAAGCCCGGCGCTTGAACCTGGGCGACCTCTAATAAGTAGAGCGCTACGCAATAGTGTTGCAGCACAACGCAACACACCGAACAAAATCATGGCACAACCGCGTGACCCGTGGTTTCCTATGTAGGCAAAGAGAACCGCAGCCAGTTCGGGTGCCATCACCCATACGGCCACGGCCGACCCGGCCCCGCAGCGTGGGAGTCCTCGGGACGGAAGACCGCACGGCACGGTAACGCTTCCGATAAGCGTTGCCCGCTTGGCGTTCTCCCGAACGAGGACAGGGAATTGCGAGACAACGACCAAGAAAACCTGCAGCGCGCCTACGGACGGCAGGGCGGCTTCGCGTCCTGGGCGCGAACATCAGACCGTGCGGACCGTCTAGCCCGCACATGGGCAGCTGGACCAACCGGGATGCTCTTCCACGCTCGCACCATATTCGGCCCAGATGTCGACCTAGACAGGCTGGACGGCGAGCAATGGAAACAGGTCGAAGCCGAACGGCGACGCTGGTACGCGCAGCTCAGCGCGCGGTCGCTGAAGGCCCGTAACCGCAGGAAGGCGCAGCGACTTCGTGAGGAGGCCGACCGGCTAGAAGCCGTCGCCAACGAGCCGGACGGTGCCGCGTGACCTACAAACGAAACCGCCGCCCCGGACGTGGGACGGCGGTGACACGGCGAATGCAACCGTCTGTGTTCCTTTTTGGCCGCGCTGCTATCACAGTACCGGCGACCACCGACACCACCGTCGACCGACACGGCGGCAGCTGATGACCTATTGGAACATCGGTGACGAGGAGTGGCGTGACCCCCGAGTCGTTGCCGCAGGCGGCGCATTCGCGATGTATGTCGCTGCTGGTTCATGGTGCATGGGCGAGGTACGGAACCGCGAATTGCCCGAAGTGTGGTTCGTTCCCGATTTTTGGGTCGGGACGTGGCCCGACGGCGAGAAGCCGTCAGTGGGTCGAAAGATGGCAAAAACTCTTTGTACAGTTGGTCTTTGGGAACGTGTTCCTGGCGGCTACCGCTACGCATGGATTCGCGACTGCAACACTCCCGATGCAGTGCGCAAGCTGCGGGATCGTTGGAAAAGGTCGAAGGACGGCGAGTCATGATCCGCGCGCAATTCCTATGCGGAACTGAGCGCGGAATCCGCGTAGGAACTGGCGTGGTAATCCGCTGGCGCTGTATGGGTTACCCATTAACCCATCTCCCATTACCCATGTCTCCCCGCGACGAGCTGACGCCGTCGCACCCAACATGTACCTGCCGCGATTCTCAGCCCACCCTTGCGTTCCTAAAAAGAATTGCGCCGTACGAAGTTCGCTGTCGCGAACTCCGCACGGTCCGAACAGAAACCGTGGTTCCTTGCACGGCCCGCCTACGCAGAGCGGCCAGTTGGTGGGGGACGTCACCAGGAACAGTCCGATGAGCGGGTTTGTTCCGCCCCGTGGTCGTGGTCGGTGTACGTGTGGATGGCACGTCAAGTCGATGGGCCACGCGCCGTCGTGTGCGCGTGCGACATGTCGCCGATGCGGGCGGTTCCCCCGTTGGCCCGGTGACCGCTGGTGCTGCTGGTGTCGTCGTGAACTTGACCGACAGAAGGAAGAATCGAAATGACCGAGTTGGTTTTGGAATTGGCCGCACTGCGGGTCCGTCTAATCGGAGAACGCGACCACGCGCATGACCGAGCGCTGGCGCTTCTAGACCAGGCGAGGGCAGATGGGCGCGACTGTCTCAAACGAGACGCCGACGATGAGTTTCAGCGCTGGACCGCTTTTATGGGCCGTTGCGGCATAGCGGTGCGGGGCCTCGATTTGCTAGTCGGGGCGCTCGATGAACTGGCTGGCGCAGACGGGCAGGCGGACGGGTGAAGCGGTCGCGGCGTGCTTGTCGGTATTGCGGTGTACACGCGGACCAGCGACACCTCCACGGATGTCCGCGCAATCCAAGATGTTCGCGGTGCGGGGAGAAGGCGGCGGTGCCGGGAGGGCTGTGCCCGGTCTGCGAGGCGCGGGTCGCCGCCGTCGAGGAACAGTTGCGCCGTCTGCGCGGCGACCCGTGAACCGCCGAGGCAAGGCGGGTCTCATCTGTCGCAGGGTGCTCAACACACCGCTAATCACCATCTTCCAGTCGAGGGGCGAGGCGGTTGAAGCGCTTCCCGCCAGGTGTGGCCGAGGGTGTGAACACAGCCACGCGCTCGTCGTCAGGGACGGGCGAGGTCGGCTGCGGGTTGCCAGCCACGCGCTCGTCGTCAGGGACGGGCGAGGTCGGCTGCGGGTTGCCGCAGCCGCTTCCGTTGCTACGGGCCGTCCTGGCGGCGCGGGCGCGCGTGAACCGGTGGCGGGTGGTGTGGTGGTGGCTGCCGCGCCGCAGGTGGCCGTACAAGCGGACACAGGCCGAATGTGCCGGTGGCAACACCCAACCCGACTGCAGAAGTGCCAACCCTGCCGCCGACTGTGTGGCCGGGAACATCGAAGGAGAAATGGTGGATAGAACACCCATTCATCGCCGCGCTGACGAGATGCTGCTCAATGCATTGCAAGCATTGCGGACCGCAGAGTTGGAGGCGCAGTTCCAACGTCCACCTGGCGACAGCACGGGGCTGCCGACGTGGCGTCAGGCCAGCCCTGGTGTGCCAGTGGCGGTGCGGCAAGCCGAGCTAGACGTGCTCAGCGATGAGGCACGGATACAGGACACGCAGGCGCTGGCGTACCGCCATGACGACGGCGACGCCTCACACTCGTAGTGGCCCGCCGCCCCGAGAGAAACAGCTTGTGTCGAGCCCTGGTAACGGCGGCGGGCCACCCTCAGGGGTAGGGGCCGGCATTGCCGTGGCCGTGAAACCAATTCATCCGCAACAGCTTCCACCAGACACACGGACAGCGCATTCATCATCTTGTCGGTGCATGCCCGTAGACTGCTTTGCAGCGGATCAACTTCGGCTGGTGGAGACCCCCGGAGGACATGGCCCGGAGCGGCCCGGTCGCGCAACTACATAAAACGCCAGCCCCCATCGAGGCGGCGTATTCAGCGACCACTCCGAAAGTTATCTTCCATGAGCCTTCGTGCAGAACTCGAAACCAAACGCGCCGAACAACTTCGCCGCATTGACACCCTGAAAGCCGAACGCGACACGGCGAAGCAAGCAGTCCGGCGCATCCGCGACCAGTGGACCAATCGGGGCTTTTCCGCCGCCGAATACCGAGAATTGCCGAACCATCGCGCCGCCGCCGACCGGGTCGACGCAATCACCGCCGAGATCGACGAGGTGAAGGCCGACCTCGCGGGCTTGAATGAACACATCGAGGACGTTCAATCCGATGACGCTAGACGCGGTGACGACAACCCGGTGCTGCAACGCGTCCGGGGTGAGGCCCCCGCTACGCCGCTAGACGGTGCCGGACCTGTCAACGCGCGCCGCGCGAATATGGTCGCACCCCTGGCGTTCGAGCAGGAGCAGCTGGAAGAACTTCACCGGGCCGCGATGTCTCGCCAGAGCCGCCGCGTCGAAGCGCGCGCCTTCTCCTCAGTCGACACCCTGCTTCCAAACCAATTGTGGCCAGAAGTAATCGGCCCGGTTCACGACAACCGCGTGTTGTCCAGGCTGCCGGTCTTTCCGACCGAGCTACCCGTCGTGCAATACATCCGGCATGTCAGCACTACCGGTGCGCCGACCATTGTTGCCGAGGGTGCGGTGAAGCCTGAGCTCGTCCTGGTCGGTGACCGCGTACTGGCCACGGCCCAGAAAATCGCTGCGCACGCCGCTGTGAGTCAGGAAATCATTCAGGACTGGAGCACGTGGTTCGACTACGTCCAAAACGAAGTGATGCAACAGGTCATCGACAAAGAGAACGATGAGCTGCTGAACGGCAACGGCACGACCGGCCATCTCACCGGCCTACTCAACACGTCAGGCATCTTGACCCACACCGTGGGCGGCACGGGCACAACACCGAACGGTGAAACAGCGCTGGACGCTATCGAGGTCAGCATCGCGAAGTTGCGCGTGGGCGCAGCGAAGGCGACCGCCGACCTTCTGATTCTGCACCCGGCGACGTGGTCCGCGATTCGCCGGACGAAAGATGGCCAGCAGCGCTATTTGACGCAGCCGGACCCCACAGTCGGTGAGACGAACACAGCGTGGGGTGTGCCGGTCTTGGTGACCACCCAGATAGCTGCAGGCGCAGGTGCATTGCTAGACACCACGAAGTTCGGGCGCGTACATGTCCGAGAAGCGCTGAATTTGCAGGTCGGGCTGACGCAGGACGATTTCATCAGGAACCTCGTCCGCGTCATCGCTGAGGAACGGCTCACGCTGGCTGTGGAGCGTCCCGCTGCAATCCTGGCCATCTCAGGGCTGCCGGCCTCATGACCGTCCAAGTAGAAGGGCGATCCTGACTGACTCGATAGACCGACGTGGAGGTCCGCCTCAAGTGAAGCGCTGCTCAGCAACTTCCGCGTCGATCCCGACCGCTGCCCCGACCTGCTCCCAAGACCCTCCAGCCTGTCGGAAGCGGTCTACAGACTGCTGAAGAGCGGTTTCAGCGGTCTTGAGTTTCGTGGCGGCGATTCGCATTGAATTGAGCAGTCCGGCAGCGTCGGTCGCGGTGGTGGACCGGGGTGACGGTTGCAAATCTGCTGGCTTGGTAGGTGTGAGGATGTAGCCAGTGTGGATGTCTCCGTAGACGGTGACGTCTTCTGGGCGCGCGGTGGCGTAGAGCGCAACGTAGGCGCACACCACAGCATCAACGGGGTCTTCCGCCCGGCGGAGCTCTGCCTTTGTAGTGGCGTTCTCGACTTGTAGGTGGAGACGGCTCCATTCGGCATTCTCTACTAGCAGCATGCCTACATCGGCGTTCACGCGTGACTCGAGAAGTTCAATGAGGCGCATCAACTCGGATTGAAGACTGTCGAAGCTACGGTTCTTTTTGTGCTTGTATTTCAGGGTTCGATCGAGTCGAAACAGGGCGACCGTGGCAGGGTGCGGGTAGACCTCTAGAGCGCGCCGCAGGGACTTCGAGTGTGGGTCGATGTCCAAGCCGAGCGCTTCAGCGATACGGGTTCCGCGCGGAACGCCCCGGAACTCTTCACGTTCCATATTCGCTGGTAGAGCGCCCGCGTCAAAGGCGTAGAAATCTTTGTTGAGTTCTTTTTCGCAAGGACGATTTCCGACAGCGTTCTTGACGATGAGTGGTGCGTCGATGGCAACCAGGCAGGGTCCGTCAACCCATCTGGCGAGTTGCGCGAGAATTGATGGGTCGCCGCCCGCTGAACCGAGGTGGACCAACCTGCCCTCGCTATCGAGTACAGCTACTCCGGTCGTGTTGTTTTCGCCCCACGCCAAGTCCAGGCCTATGAAGTGCACCCATCCACGATGCATAACAGAACCGCGATCTACCAGCCTGAATCAGCGATTGCTGGCAAACCGCGACTTTTCGCGACATGCGGTAGCGGACTGCGTGTAGGTCAGCCCGGAACGGCCCCGCCTCCAGCCACCCTGGAGGCAAGGCCCCCCGACGGGGCCGAAGCCGAGCCGGGGACGGACTTGCTTCTCCCGTCCCCGGCCCGGTAGTGCTAGTCAACGTCATCGGCGCGCCAGCTCGACGGTGCGTAGCTGCGCAGTGTGCCGCCCCAGGTGGAGCAGCTTCGCCACCCGCGCCAGCCTCGCCAGCGCAGCCATCCCAGGAACGAGCGGCAGCAACGACACCGCAATCACGACAGCATCGAACACATGACTCCTGCGTTGGCGACGATGGCAGCGGTCACCGCCCGGTCCATGTGGGGAAGGCCCCCTGTGCGGGGGCCTTCCTTCTCACTCATCGTCGTCATCCTGGGGCTTGACCCATCTCGGGTCAGGCGGCGGCATCCGGCGAGCCTTCTCGCATTCATTCCTCGCAAACCAGTCATGCGGGTTGGCCTCCGCACGTCGACACCACGCCTCGCCCCACGACCACTGGGGGTGCAGAGGCTTGCCTTGCGCGGCGAGTTCGGTCCACCACTCGACCCGCAGGTCCGCTGCAGCGGAATACAGTTCATCCAAATCCATTGCGAGTGCTTGATTCGCGCAGGGAACCGTTCGCAGGCAACGCCACGGATGCGCCGAGTTGGGGCATGCGCCGCGCGGCGTCGGACAGTCCGGGAACGGCTCCGGGGTCGTCACTGCTCCTCCTCGGGATCGTCGTCGAAGTCCACGACCTCAACCCAGCCGTCGAAGCTGCTCTCCCCGCGCTGCAACAACTGCTCCTTGAAGTTCTGTTCGTTCATCCGGCGGCGATGCCGCGCATACCGGCTCTCGCGGCGCATCACTGCACTTCCTCGGCGGCAACGACGACGGCGTCGTGGGCGGTCTCGTACCAGTCGCCCAGCGTGGCGTCCTTCGCGTTGACGCGGTCGGCGAACTTCTGCGCCGCCTCCTCGGTGGTGAAGAATTTGACGACAACACCTTCCTGGTACGCCTTCTTGCCGTCTCGCTGAACATCAACCGCGAACTTCGTACCGGCGGGTGCCTTGCGCGTGGTCGGTTGGCCACTGCGCCCGGTGGCGGTGAACAACTTGGGCGCGGCCTTCTCCTCGGTGGCGTTGTCCACCTCGGGGGTGGCGTCGACCTGCCCGCTGCGGCGAGTCTTGGTGGTGGTCGCGGACATTTGAGCCTCCTTGGGTGATTGCTGGTGTTGCAGCGTGACCAGCTTGTGGGTTCTGTGCGTGTTTGCTGCTGCCATGCCAGGTATAACACCGCGAGGTGGGAATTAATGCCGACCATCACCGTCACTTCCAGCCCAAAACCCCTGTGCCGCAACCACAAAGACCCCGCCACCCGGTAGGGGTAGTTCAAACCACAAGAACTACGCCACCCCACACCAGGTGGTGATGAATCGCTACCCCCGTCACTACACGCCGAATTTCGTCCTTTCCGCTGTTCTCGACTGGAATCCCGGACAATTACGTGTAGTTACGTTCTATTCCTGGGAGTTGTTGTGCCGCGCGCTGATACCGCTGTTCGCATGTCACGAGACGCGTGGGTCATGCGACTGTTCCTGTCCGGCCACTCGTACCGCGACATCGGGCTCCACCCCAAGGTGAAGTTGAGTGCAAAGGGTGTGGGGAATGTGGTTCACCGCTATCTGGCTGAGGCGAACCCGAACCACAACACCCTCGGCCAGCAAGCCAGCGTCGTCTACCTAGAACGACTAGAGCAGATGTTGCGGGCGGTGTGGCCGCAAGCCGTACGAGGTGACCTCAAGGCGGTGTCGGCGGCGCTGCGCATCCTGGCGCAGGAGGCCCGGTTCCACAGCCTTGATGCCAGCGCGCCTGGCGTCAGCGTGCTGGCCGACGCAGGGCCGTTAGACGTCTACCGTCAGCGCGGCGGCTCGTGAGTAGCCATGTAAGTTATCCACGCTTCGAGTCGGTGCACCATTCGCCAATCCTCTTCGACCGCCTCCTGAGCTGCCTCGGCGGTATCGGCCATTCCCGCTCGTGAGCCGAGAGCTACGCCGGGCAGCCCTACGGACCAGTTGCCGAGACGCTCGAACTTCCACGCACCGCGATATGGGAAGACTCGGTAGTCGTACTCACCCGCGCCGATACGGTGCGCGGCGAGCAGACCGTCCCTGGTGTCGGGGTCCTCGAACCAAGCAAGGTCATTCACGGTCGTCTCCTTCATCGCTCGATAGGTAACTGTCCAGTGCGACGACAGTCATCAGCTTGTCGCCACCGGCCAGTTGGCGGTCTCGGGCAGCCTGTTGAAGCCTCTGCGTCTCTGCCTGTTTGCGTTTCTCCGCCCTAATGATTGCTTCCTCAGAGGCCGTCAATTCGGCAATTGCAGCATTGAGGTCACTGCGGGCCTGCGCCCCTTGCCCTGCCTCGACGATTTTGTTCGCGTGTGCTGCTGTCATTCTGGCTCGACGAGCGGAGCGTAGGGCGAAAGCGAACGGTCGGGACGCCTTATCGTCCGACTTCGTCTCATTTGCGACAGGCGGCAGAGCGCGGTGCACTGTGTCCTTCGAGTGGCCGGTCACCTTCGCGATGTCCCGCAGTGACATCTCGCCGTCGTCCCGCATGGCTTTGAAGACGCGTGTGCGTCCCTCGGGGGTAAGCCGGAGGGGCAGTTCCCCGAATTCAGCGAAGAGGTAGTCGCAGCATTTAGCGTGATTGAGTGCGAGCCAGACGCGGCCCTTGACCGCTTGAATCAAAAGCTCTTCTAGCCGCTCAGCACCTAGAAGTGCGGTGGTCCGTATCTCCTCGGTAAGCCGCTTTGCTGACGCTTCTGTTGCGTCATCGGATTGGGGCGTGGTCATGGCAGCACTCATCTCTCGTTGGTCGAGTCGATGAGCGGATGGTTCGAACCGCTCTTGTTCTAATGCCATGACCGCTGCGGCGAGCCGCATGCCGGGAACCGGATCCCACATTACCTACGGCCACGGCAATCGGCCATAATCGCTGGTTCCGATGCGAGTATCTATCAATGGGGGACTCGCTTCGCCGACATTGGCAGCCAATCGCAGGGGTTATGGGGCTGCTCGCGCTTATCTACTTCGCTGGCTTCGGTTTCGGCCAAGGTTGGGGGTCTGACCAGTGGGGGCCGTTCTCTGAGTGGCTAGCTGGCGCGCTAACACTTGGCGCGGTCGTCGTGGCGCTCCGCGAGTCGGCGCGGGGTCAGCGTGCACGGAGAATTGACCATGAACTCGCGCGGCGGCGCGAGTGTCTCCACGCACTGGGCGACCTGTGGGGGGCGCTCACCCAATTCGGCCTGGACTTTGTCATGTTCAAGACGTTCTTCGACGACCTACCGGCGCGGTTCAATGCGAATCTACCCAGGCAAGACGTTCGACAACCCCCTGAATTCAGTAAGCCGCTTGCGGACGAAATCTCGAACCAGTTCGCCGACTTCTGGAACAAGTGGGTGAAGACTGTCGAGCCGCCGTTGTTCGTCGCACGCGCACTTCTGCATGACACGCCGCTAGACGAAGCGGTGAACGCAATAAGTAAAGACGTGCGTAACTTGAACAACACCATCATGCCCGCGCTGATGACTTCGGTAGCCGAAGAGGGGCGGCGTCCTGATACGAAACCATTGGACGCCGCCTGGAAGCAGTTGATGACTCGACGTCAGGTGCACCTCGATTTAGCGCAAGAGCATTTCAGTCTCACGCTCGCCAAAGTCGAGCGGGCGGCGTTGCGCCAACGGCGGCAATCGTGAGTCTCACACAACCAATCGCGACGTTGATCGCATCGGGATTCACGCTTGCCGGGGCGGGAATTGCCTTCTGGGCAGTTAATCGACAAATTAAAGCAGCTGCGCAACAGCAAGAGAAAAATCGACAGGCAGAGTGGGCGCGTACACGGCGCAGCGAAATGTTGGACGTCTTGATGGAGGCGGCGAGGATTGCACGCCACACTTCTGGCATCGCGACGAACTTCGAACTCCGCGTCGAAGAACCCCAGATGTTCGCTAATGACGCCCAACCGCTGCAGCAACAGCTCGACGAGCTGAAGAACGACTTCTACGCGCTGGAGGCGGGTCTTCTCGTGGCCAAACTCGACCTTCTTGGGCTAGAAGGTGTGTCCAGCGCGCTGAACGCTCTCGAGGAGGAAGCGTCAGACGTGGTCCTCCGAATTGAGGCAAAGGACTGGACCGTCTACGAGAAAGAGGAAGCAGTCCTTGCTGCGATCAAGAACGCGCTGAGGCAACCCGGCTGAGCGCCGAACTGCACCACCCCCCACGTAAACATATTGCGGCCTACATGGCTGCGCCCCTACCTGCGAAGTCCCAGGTGGGGTACATGGCTGCCTTGTACTAAATGAACTAAAACGTGACCTGGCTCACGCGCTGACTGACCATCTTTTCAGACCACATCGTCACCCGAGTTCGGAGGAAGCACATGACCACCACCGTCGACCGGCCCCCCACACCGGACGCGCCGAAGCGGCGCGACCGCACCCACTGGCTCTACATCGCGGTCATCGTCGCGGTGATCGCCGGTGTCGGCGTCGGGATCGTCACCCCCGAGGTGGGCAAGAGCCTCGGCGTGCTCGGCACGATGTTCGTCGCGCTGATCAAGATGATGATCGCGCCGGTCATCTTCTGCACGATCGTGCTGGGCATCGGATCGGTGCGCAGGGCCGCGACCGTCGGCAAGGTCGGCGGGCTCGCATTCGTGTACTTCCTGGCGATGTCGACGTTCGCGTTGGCGATCGGTCTGGTCGTCGGCAACCTGCTGCACCCCGGCGCCGGCCTGAACGTCAGCTCGACCACGGCGGCCAAGGGCGCCGAACTCGCCGACAAGGCGCACGAGGCCGGCGGACTGATGGACTTCGTGCAGGGCATCATCCCCACGTCGATGTTCTCGGCGCTCACCGAAGGCAGCGTGCTGCAGGCGCTGTTCATCGCGCTGCTCGTCGGATTCGCGCTGCAGGCGCTGGGCAGCACGGGTGAGCCCATCCTGCGTGGTGTCGAGCATCTGCAGAAGCTGGTGTTCAAGGTCCTGAGCATGATCCTGTGGCTGGCACCGATCGGTGCGTTCGGCGCGATCGCCAACGTCGTCGGCCAGACCGGCTGGTCCGCGGTGGGGCAGCTGCTGACCCTGATGCTGGGCTTCTACATCACCTGCGCGATCTTCGTCTTCGGCATCCTCGGCTCCCTGCTGCGCGTGGTCTCCGGGATCTCGATCTTCAAGCTGGTGCGCTACCTCGCCCGCGAGTACCTGCTGATCGTGTCGACCTCATCGTCGGAGTCGGCCCTGCCCCGCCTCATCGCCAAGATGGAGCACATCGGCGTGGACCGCTCGACCGTCGGCGTGGTCGTGCCCACCGGCTACTCGTTCAATCTCGACGGCACAGCGATCTACCTGACCATGGCGTCGCTGTTCATCGCCGGGGCGCTGGGCGACCCGCTGTCGATCCCCGAGCAGATCGGCCTGCTGGTGTTCATGATCGTCGCCTCCAAGGGTGCGGCCGGTGTGACCGGCGCGGGGCTCGCGACGCTGGCCGGCGGCCTGCAGGCCCACCGCCCCGACCTGCTGGACGGCGTCGGCCTGATCGTCGGCATCGACCGGTTCATGTCCGAGGCGCGTGCGCTGACGAACTTCTCGGGCAACGCAGTGGCCACGCTGCTGGTCGGGTCGTGGACCCACACGATCGACAGGGCCAAGGTCGACGACGTGCTCGCCGGGCGCGATCCGTTCGACGAGCTGACAATGGTCGACGACGGACACGGCTCACGCGTTCAGGAGCCGCAACAGGAGAAGGTCCCTGCCGCGGTGTAGGACGCGAGAGGAAAGACCCGGTCGGTGCTTCCCGGCCGGGTCTTTTCGTTGCGCTCTTTGCGCGAGAAGACGCGAACTCGAGCATGTCGCGCGGCGTGTCACTCGAGTTCGCGTCTGGTCGCCGGAAGCAACCTCAGCGGTCGGCGCGCTGATACGCCGTCACGACCGCCGCGCCGCCCAACCCGATGTTGTGCTGCAACGCCGCGGTCACGCCATCGACCTGTCGCTTGTCGGCGTCACCGCGCAGTTGCCACGTCAACTCGCTGCACTGAGCCAGCCCGGTGGCGCCCAAGGGGTGGCCCTTGGAGATCAGACCGCCCGACGGGTTGACCACCCAGCGCCCGCCGTAGGTGGTGTCCTCGTCGTCGATCAGCTTCGGCGCCTCTCCCGGTCCGCACAGGCCCAGGGCTTCGTAGAGCAGCAGCTCGTTGGCCGAGAAACAGTCGTGCAGCTCGATCACCTGGAAGTCCTGCGGGCCGAGCCCGGACTGGTCGTACACCTTCTGCGCAGCCTGCACGTTCATGTCGTAGCCGATGATGTTGGCCGCGCTGCCGTCGAAGGTGGAGGCGAAGTCGGTGGTCATCGACTGCCCGACGATCTCCACCGCCCGGCCCGACAGGCCGTGGCGATCCACGAACTCCTCACTGGCCAGCACGACGGCCGCCGACCCGTCCGAGGTCGGTGAGCACTGCAGCTTGGTCAGCGGATCGGAGATCATCTTCGCGGCCAGGATGTCGTCCAGGCTGTACTCGTCCTGGAACTGCGCATACGGATTGTTCACCGAGTGCTTGTGGTTCTTGAAGCCGATCTTGGCGAAGTGCTCGGCGGTGGTCCCGTACTTCTGCATGTGTTCGCGACCCGCAGCCCCGAACATCCACGGCGCCACCGGGAACTGCATCGCGTCGATGTCGTTGAGCGCGAGGATGTGACGCTTCATCGGCGACTCCCGATCGTCGGCGCCGCCGCCGAGTGAGCCCGGCTGCATCTTCTCGAAGCCCAGCGCCAGCACGCAGTCGGCCAGTCCGCCGCGGATCGCCTGAGCGCCCAGGTACAGCGCTGTCGACCCGGTCGAGCAGTTGTTGTTGACGTTGACGATCGGGATGCCCGTCATCCCCAGTTCGTAGAGCGCCCGCTGGCCCGACGTCGAGTCGCCCGAGCAGTATCCGACGTAGCCCTGCTCGACCTCGGAGTAGTCGATGCCGGCGTCCTCGAGCGCCTTGGTGCCCGACTCGCGCGCCATGTCCGGGTAGTCCCAGCCCTCTCTACGGCCGGGCTTTTCGAACTTCGTCATCCCCACCCCGACCACGAACACTCGCTTCATGAGCTGATCCCTTCGCCATTCGCGACCGGCCTGCCGGGCGCTGGTGTACATCTGAGTAGAACACGTTCCAGTTCTATGTCGGCATAGTTGGAGGAGGCGGGATGGCGCTGCGCGTCGTGCAATGGGCGACCGGCGGGGTCGGCGTCGCCGCGATCAAAGGCGTACTCGAGCACCCCGAGCTGGAACTGGCCGGCTGCTGGGTTCACTCGACCGCCAAGGCCGGGCGCGACGTCGGCGACCTCATCGGCGCGGCCCCGCTGGGCGTCACGGCCACCGACAGCATCGACGAGATCCTCGCGCTCGACGCCGACGCCGTCATCTACGCCCCGCTGATAGCCAACCCCGACGAGGTGATCGCGCTGCTGCGCTCGGGCAAGAACGTCGTCACCCCGGTCGGCTGGCTGTATCCCAGCGAGCGCAGCGGCGCCTCGGTGCGCGAGGCCGCGCTGGCCGGGAACGCGACCCTGCACGGCACCGGCATCGCACCCGGCGGCATCAGCGAGAAGTTCCCGCTGATGCTCTCGGCGATGTCGACCGGCGTGACCTTCGTGCGTGCCGAGGAATTCTCCGATCTGCGCACCTACGACGCCCCCGATGTGTTGCGCCACGTGATGGGTTTCGGGGAGACCCCGGACAAAGCGCTCACCGGACCCATGCAGAAGATGCTCGACGCCGGCTTCATCCAAGCCGTACGAATGTGTGTGGACCAGTTGGGCTTTCACGCCGATCCGCGGGTGCGCGCCACGCAGGAGATCGCCGTGGCGACCGCGACCATCGACTCGCCGATGGGGCCGATCGAACCCGGGCAGGTGGCAGGGCGCAAATTCCACTGGGAAGCCCTGGTCGACGGGGAACCCGTGGTTCGCGTGACGGTGAACTGGCTGATGGGGGAGGAGCACCTCGACCCCGCCTGGTCCTTCGGGCCGGCCGGGCAGCGCTACGAGATGGAAGTGCGCGGCAACCCCGACTTCACCGTGTCGGTGACGGGGTTCCAGTCCGAGGTCGGCGGGCAGGGCCCTGAATACGGGGTCGTCGGCACCGCCGCGCACTGTGTCAACTCGGTGCCCGCGGTCTGCGCCGCGCCACCCGGTATCGCGACCTACCTGGACCTGCCGCTGATCAGCGGTAAGGCCGCACCGCACCTGTAGATGTGCCGCCTGTTCGGAATGCACGCCGGCGCGCCCGCTCCGGTGACCTTCTGGCTGCTCGACGCCCCCGACAGCCTGGCCGAGCAGAGCCGCCGCAACCCCGACGGCACCGGACTGGGTTACTACGACGCCGCCGGCCAACCGGTGGTGGACAAACAACCCCTGGCCGCATGGCGGGACGCGGCCTTCGCCCGGGAGGCCCGGGACATCGTCGCGACGACGGTGCTGGCCCACGTGCGCTACGCCTCCACCGGGGAGCCCGGCCCCACCAACACCCATCCCTTCGTCCAGGACGGACGCTTGTTCGCCCACAACGGCGTCGTCACCGGTCTCGACGCGCTGGATGCCCGACTCGCCGAACTCGGAACCGCTGACCTCGTTGTGGGACAGACGGATTCGGAACGCGTGTTCGCACTCATCACCGGAGTGGTCAGGGCCCGCCACGGAGACGTCACCGCAGGAATCATCGACGCCGTGCGCTGGCTCGGCGCTCACGTGGGCGTGTACGCGATCAACATCCTGCTGTGCACCGCGACAGAGATGTGGGCGCTGCGCTATCCGGACACCCATGACCTGTACGTGCTCGACCGTCGCACACCCGCCGACCATTCCCGCTTCGAGATGCGGAGCAGCAGGATCAACGCCCGCACCGTCGGCGGACCGTCGGTGGTGTTCGCCACCGAACGGATGGACGACGATCCCGCCTGGCGACCTCTCGGCGACGGTGAACTGCTGCACATCGGACCCGGGTTGGCGCTCACGTCGCTCACCGATGTGCTCGAGCCGCCGTCGAACCTCTTGAGCGTCTCCGATCTGAACCCCGTGGCGGCGGCGAGTCAGACCGTCCGGTAGAACAGGAGGGTGACGATGCGCCGTGCCCTCGTGCTCGCCGGCGGCGGACTGGCCGGAATAGCTTGGGAGACAGGCATTCTGCTCGGTATCGGCGAGGAGGCGCCCGCCGCCGCGGCGGCGCTACTCGCCTCCGACGTGCTGCTGGGGACGTCGGCGGGGTCGACGGTCGCCGCGCAGCTGTCCAGCGACATGTCGCTCCAGGAGTTGTTCGCCCGGCAGCTGTCGGATACCTCGCACGAGATCCATCCGGGAGTCTCCGTCGACGGCATCACCGCACTGTTCCTGGACGCCGTGATGACCCCGGGCGCCACCAAGGAGCAGAAGCTGCAGAAGATCGGCGCCGTCGCCGCGGCCACCGAGACCGTCGACGAAGCGGTGCGCCGCGACGTGATCGCCCACCGGCTGCCGTCGCACAACTGGCCCTCGCGCGACCTGCGGATCACCGGAATCGACATCGCCACAGGCGAACTCGAGGTCTTCGACCGCGCCTCGGGGGTGGAGCTGGTCGACGCGGTCGCGGCCAGCTGCGCCGTTCCCGGCGCGTGGCCGACGGTCAGCATCGCCGGACGGCGCTACATGGACGGCGGCGTCGGCAGCTCGGTGAACATGTCCGCCGTCAACGACTGTGACACCGCCGTCGTCCTCGTCCCGTCCGCGCCCGATGCGCCGTCGCCGTGGGGGACCGGCACGGCCCAGGAGATCGCCGACTTCGCCGGCAGCACGGTGGCCGTCTTCGCTGACGCCGACGCACTGGAGGCGTTCGGCCCCAACCCGCTCGACCCGGCCTGCCGGGCTCCCTCGGCGCAGGCCGGCCGCGCCCAGGGCCGTCGTGAGGCGGCCCGCATCGCTGCGTTCCTAGGCGTCTGACGCCGGTACGGCGGCTTCGAGCGTGTCGAGTGCGGCACTGGCCAGCTCCTGGCCGATGTCGATCACCTCGTTGGCGCGGTGGAAGTCCAGGCTTCGGCACACCGTGCGCGGCACCTCGATCAACAGGTCCGGCGGATAGGCCGCCAGGGTGTGCCGGGCCAGCGCCGCCTGCGCGATGTCGATGACACGGTTCATCACCTCGAAGCCGCCCAGCCGTGGCACGACGGGCCCGGCCGGAGCGTCCACGGGCTCGTCGTCGCCCACGACGAACCGGCCCAGCACCGCGCGCCCCGTCGGTGTGTCCAACAGCGAGCGCGCGGCCTTGGAGTCGAGCAGCGACGACGAACTGCGCCACATCCGGTTGAGCCA
This sequence comes from Mycobacterium sp. PSTR-4-N, assembly GCF_022348085.1. Taxonomy (GTDB): domain Bacteria; phylum Actinomycetota; class Actinomycetes; order Mycobacteriales; family Mycobacteriaceae; genus Mycobacterium. The sequence continues at coordinate 129,676 of NZ_JAKRFN010000012.1, forward strand.
GTCCCCGGTGGCCTGCCTGGGTTCCCGGTCGTGGCGGTGCGCTTCGGGATCGTCACCGGACAGACTCACCGCGATCGTCACATCGGCGGCGACGGCGGCGATCGGAGCCATCGGCAGCGGATCGAGGATGCCGCCGTCGGCCAGCAGCCGCCCGTCGAGCACGTGCGGCGTGATGACACCGGGAATCGCGATCGAGGCGCGGATCGCGTCGTCGACCGGACCGCGCTGCATCCACACCGACTTGCCGGTGATCAGATCGGTGGCCACCGAGGTGTAGGGGATCGGCAGGGTCTCGATCGTCACCTCGCCGAGGATCTCCCGGACCGCGTCGAGGATCTTCTCGGCCCGCAGCACGCCGGCCGACGTGATCGACGGATCGAGCAGGCGCAACACCGCACGCTGGGTCAGCGACCCGGCCCAGGTCGTGTACTGGTCGAGCCGGCCTGCCGCCTCCAGCCCGCCCACCAGGGCACCCATCGACGACCCCGCGATGCCGACGATCTGGTGACCGCGCTCATGGAGTTCGTTGATGACGCCGATGTGGGCGTACCCGCGGGCGCCTCCGCTGCCCAACGCCAATGCGACCCGCATCCGCCCATTCTCGCTTGCATGAGCCGGCCGCGACGGGCAACCCTGTCCCTCATGATCGGAACACTGCGTTCAGTCGTCGTCGATTGCCCCGACCCGCTCCACCTGGCGCGTTTCTGGGCCGAGGTTCTCGGCGGCGACATCACCCAAGAGGACCCGGACTGGGTGGTGGTCACCGGCCCCGACGGCCGCCGGCTGGCATTCCAGCTGTCGCCCGAACATCAGCCGCCGCAGTTCCCGGACCCCCGAGCCTCCCAGCAGATCCACTTCGACGTCATGATCGCAGAAGATCAGGTCGAGGCCGCCCAGACGGAAATCGTCGGGCTGGGTGCGACATGGGTGCAGAACGCCGACGAAGACCAGTTCCGGGTGTATCGCGACCCCGCCGGTCACACCTTCTGCCTGGTCTGGAACGACTGAATCGCTAGCCGCACAGCGCGTCCGCCGCGGATTCGACCGCGACGATCACGGCGGACTGCTGGCCCGCCGACAGCTGCGCCCAGCTCTTGTCGAACTCGCCCGACCCCACCGTCGGAGCGTTCTGCAGCATCTTCAGATACGGCTCGATCTGCGCCTTCGGGTCACCGCCGTGGGTGTCCATGTAGGTGCGTGCCGCACGGCAGTTCTGGAAATAGTCGTCCTCGGTGGATTCCGCGGGTGCGCCCACCTTGGTCGTCACCCCACCCGGTGACACCGAGACGGCATCGGGGGCCAGCGATTCGGTGGTCGTCGGGGTCGCACTCGCCTGGGTCGACGGAGACGAGGTTTCGGTCGTGGGCTCGGACTGGGTGGGCGACGACGAGCAGCCTGTCAGCGCCAGCAGCCCCGTCGCTGCGAGCAGAGCGACCCGGACGGCGAAGGGGACCATCCCGCCAATGTAGCCGTGACGTGCGCAGTCTCAGATTCACGGTGAGATTAACGTCCGGCCCTGGCGCAGCGCACGGTCTCGTGCCACAGTGGGAGCGTGCGCAACGGAATGTCTCGGGAGTGTTGTCGGGCCTGACGCCCGACCCCCCATTCGTCCGTTCCCTCTGGAGTCTTCCCATGCTTCTCGCGCCTACCCGCCTGCGTCCAGCCGATTTGCTGCACGCCACCGACCGCTACGCTGCCGACGTCCTCGGCGGCCGTTTCGACGACGTCCTGCCAGTCGGCGGACCGCCCACGACCGAGCGCTGGTACACCCGGCTGCACGGAGACGACGAGCTCGACGTCTGGCTGATCAGCTGGGTGCCCGACCACGCCACCGAGCTGCACGATCACGGTGGCTCCCTCGGAGCGCTCACGGTGCTGTCCGGTGCGCTGCGCGAAACACGTTGGGACGGGCGGCAACTGCGACATCGCCGGCTCGAGGCCGGTGACCAGGCGGCGTTCCCGCTCGGCTGGGTGCACGATGTGGTGTGGGCGCGCGAGAGTGTCAGCCTTGCCACGCCGAGCATCACCCCGACGTTGAGCGTGCACGCGTACTCGCCGCCGCTCACTGCGATGTCCTACTACGACGTGTCCGAACGGAACACCCTGCGCCGCAAGCGGACCGAACTGACCCATCAGCCGGAAGGTGAATGATCATGGGCAGCCGCATCGACGTCGTGCTGGAGAACGCCCGCACGAAAATCAACCGCCTGACCGCCGACGACCTGCCCGCCGCGCTGCGACGCGGAGCCATCCTGGTCGACATCCGGCCTGCCGCCCAGCGGGCCGTCGAGGGCGAGGTGCCCACCGCGCTGATCATCGAGCGCAACGTGCTCGAGTGGCGGCTGGACCCCACCAGCGACGCCCGGATTCCGCAGGCCGTCGACGACGACGTCGAATGGGTGGTGCTGTGCTCGGAGGGCTACACCTCCAGCCTGGCCGCGGCGGCCCTGCAGGACATCGGTCTGCACCGCGCCACCGACGTGATCGGCGGCTACCACGCACTCAAGGGCGTGCTGGTCTACTGACTAGCTGTTCTCGTCGCTGCGCAGCAGCGGTCGCAACTTCTGCGTCTTCGCCGCAGACCAGCCGGGCGGCAACAGGATCGACGCCCACGCGTCGGCGACGTTGCGCACGTACACGTGCCCGTGCCCGTCGGGGACGTCGACCGCCACCGCCATGTCGGCCGACACCTGCAGGAACGTCACGACCGGAATCCACTCCATGTCGGGGGAGACGTCGTACCCGCGCGGCTCCCGAAGCCAATCCGGTTTGGCGAACAGCAGATCCGGGTTCCACCACGCGATCGGGTCCGAGGCGTGCTGTAGATAGACGACGCGCGGCTGCCCCCACGGGTCGTGCGGCCGTTGGAGATCGCGCGGCTCCGCGACGAAGCGCACGTTCTCACCCTTGTCGTAGATCGGAAGCCATTGCGGGGAGCCGGGATCGCGATTGGTGGTCAGGTCGGTCCAGATCGTGTTGTTGAACGTCGGACCGCTGAACAGTGCGCCGTCGGTGCGGGCGATCAGATTGTTCAACGCCAGGAACGGCGCCTCCCCGCCGAAGGAGCCGAGGCTCTCGCCGAATACCACGAGCTTGGGTCGCTGCGCCTCGGGCCTCGCGCGGACCAGCTCGTCGACAGCCTCGAACAGCGCCTGCCCCGCCTGTCGTGCGTTCTCCTTGTCGACGAGGAACGACAACCAGCTCGGCAGGAAGGAATACTGCATCGACACGATCGCGGAGTCGCCGTTGTACATGTACTCCAGGGCAGTGGCCTCGGCCTCGTTGATCCAGCCCGTGCCCGTCGTCGTGGCCACCGCCACCACCGCCCGGTCGAGGCCGCCGGTGCGCTGCAATTCGCGCGCGGCTAGCGCGGCCGTGGCCTTGATGCCGTCCGCCGAGTTCAAGCCGGCATAGGCGCGGATCGGTTCGACCGCCGGCCGGGCGTTGAACGCGCTCAGCTCGTCCACCGACGGCCCGCCACCGACGAACATCCGGCCTTGGTGGCCGAGCGACTCCCAGCTGACCAGCGACCCGGGACCGCCCGAGCGCAGCGGCGTCTCGGGAGCCGGGTTGTCGGGGTCGGTCTCGTCGTTGACCGCGGCGAACGTGCTGTTGATCGTGCTCATCGCGAACCGCACGACGATGCCGTTGAGCAGCGCGATCGTCAGCGCCAGCAGCAACGTCACCACGATGACGGCCGAAACCCGGGGCGGCGCAACACGATCGAGCTGGCGCACCAGAAAACGCACCAGCCGGCGGATCAGCTGCCCGATCTCGACGAACGCGAACAGCGTGACCACCGAGATGGCGGCGGCCAGAGGGTAGTCCCCGAACGTCAGCCGCGGCACGCCCATCAGATCGCGGACGTTGTCCTGCCATTCGTGGAACCAGATGATCGCCAGGACCATGCCGATCGCACCCACCGCGACGAGAATCAACCAGGCGCGGCGCGGTGCCGGCGGGCTGGAATCCTTGGACCGCATGTAGCGCACGAGCCACACAGAGAACACGCCGATCGCATATCCGAAGGCGCCGGCGCCCCCGCTGACCAGGCCCTGGAACAGCGGGCCGCGAGGCAGCAGCGACGGCGTCAGCGACAACCACAGGAACACGAGGCCGACCGCCGTTCCGGTGAACGTGTAGTGGCGCACCCACCACGCTTTCCGGGCTGCCCGGGCGGGCGGCTCGGCCGTCGGCGGCGCGGCGGTGGCGGTCACGAAGGCATGTTAGCGACGACTGTCAGCGGTGGGAGAAGTTCGGCGAACGCTTCTCGGTGAATGCGGCCATGCCCTCGGTCTGGTCGTCGGTGGCGAACGCCGAGTGGAACAGTCGGCGTTCGTAGAGCAGACCCTCGGCCAACGTGGACTCGAAGGCCCGGTTCACCGCCTCCTTGGCCATCCGCGCGGCGGAGCGCGACATACCGGCGATCGTCGCAGCGGTGGCGGCGGCTTCCTCGAGCAGGGCATCGGCCGGGACCACGCGCGACACGAGTCCGGCGCGTTCGGCTTCCTCGACGTCCATGGTGCGCCCGGTCAGGATCAGATCCATCGCCTTGGCCTTCCCGATGGCACGGGTCAACCGCTGCGAACCACCCATGCCCGGCAGAACGCCCAGTTTGATCTCGGGCTGGCCGAACTTCGCGGTGTCCGCGGCGATGAGGACGTCGCACATCATCGCCAGTTCGCAGCCGCCGCCGAGCGCGTATCCGGCGACGGCGGCGATCGTCGGCGTGCGCGTGGCCGCGAACTTGCCCCACGCGGCGAAGAAGTCCGACGAAAACACCTCGGCGAACGTCAGATTCGCCATCTCTTTGATGTCCGCACCGGCGGCGAACGCCTTCTCGTTGCCGGTGAGCACGATCGCGCCGATGCCGGGATCTGCGTCCAATTCGGCTGCGGCAGCGGTCACGTCGTTCATCACCTGACTGTTGAGCGCGTTCAGCGCCTTCGGCCGGTTCAGCGTGATCGTGGCGACGCGGCCCTCACGGGTGACGAGGATGGTCTCGTAGTCGGTCATGGCTGCTCCTGGAAGGTCAGGTCGGGATCTGCGGGCTGGAAGTAGGCGTCGACGTCGGCGGCGGTGACGGCCGCCAGCGTCGGTGGGCTCCACTGGGGGTTGCGGTCCTTGTCGATGATCTGCGCTCTGATTCCCTCGACGAGATCTGCCGACCGCAGCGCTGCGCAGGACGTCCGGAACTCCAGGCGCAGAACGTCTTCCAGGGTCGCCAGTGGTTGCGCGCGGCGCACGGCCTCGAGGGCCACCGACACCGCGATGGGCGAGCGGGAGCTGATCAGCTCGGCGGCCTCGGTGGCTGCGGGGTGTCCTTCCGTGCGCAGGGCGTCGACGATGTCGGCGACCGACCGGCCCGCATAGCAGCGATCGATCCACTCCCGCTGCGCCATCAGCTCACTGGGTGGCGGTTCCTGGGCGAAGGCGCTCACCGCGTGGTCCACGCCGTCGGTCTCGATCGCCTGGACGAACTGCGCGAGATCCGCGTGCGGGACGTAGTGGTCGGCGAAACCCATCGCGATCGCGTCGGCCCCGCCGAACGGGGCGCCGGTCAGCGCGGCGTGCAGGCCGAGCAAGCCGGGCGCGTGGGCGAGGATCCGGGTGCCTCCGACGTCGGGCACGAAGCCGATGCCTACCTCCGGCATGGCCATCTTCGTGGTCTCGGTGACCACGCGGACGTCGCCGTGCGCGCTGATGCCCACGCCGCCGCCCATCGTGATGCCGTTCATCAGCGCGACATACGGTTTCGGGTAGCGACCGATGTAGGCATTGAGCAGGTATTCGTCGTGCCAGAACTGGCGGGCCTCGGCGCCGCCGGCCTTCGCGCTGTGGTAGATCGCGACGATGTCGCCGCCCGCGCACAGACCGCGGTCGCCGGCGCCGGCGACGACGACAGCGCGGACGTCGTCGTCGTGTTCCCATGCCGTCAGGGCGGCTGCGATCTCGGTGACCATCGGGTGGGTCAGCGAGTTGATCGCCTTGGGGCGGTTGAGGGTGAGGTGCCCCACGTGCCTGTGCACAGTTACTAGGAGATCCTCGTTTTCGTCCACGCCAGCAATCTAGATCATCGCCCCTGTTCGGGGAGCGCCGGGTAAGGTTCCTGTGAGAAGGCTGGGAACAGATCCGATCGTCGGGAACCGTCCCGACGTGTCGATCGTTGAACCGATGTTCGGCAGAGGCCGAATAACGACATCAGGAAAGGAACCGACGGTGCGCGAAAGCAGCAACCCGGTATTTCGCACGCTGCCCAAGGGGCAGCAGGGCGGATACGCGCAATTCGGTACCGGAGCCACCGGCTACGGTGCGCAAGCAGTACACGCCGATCCCTATGCCGCCTATCCCGATCAGCGTCAGACGGGTGTTTCCCGTCCGCTGACCATCGACGACGTCGTCACCAAGACCGGCATGACGCTGGCAGTGCTGTCGGCGGTCGCGGTGGTGTCGTACTTCCTGGTGGCCCAGAACGTCGCGCTGGCGATGCCGTTCACCCTGGTCGGCGCACTCGGCGGCCTCGTCCTCGTGCTGATCGCGACCTTCGGTCGCAAGCAAGACAATCCCGCCATCGTGCTGACGTATGCGGCGCTGGAGGGCCTGTTCCTCGGTGCGTTCTCGTTCGTCGTCGCCAACCTGATGGTCTCCGGCGTCAGCGCCGGCGCCCTGATCAGCCAGGCGGTGCTCGGCACCCTCGGCGTGTTCGCCGGAATGCTGGTCGTCTACAAGACCGGCGCCATCCGCGTGACGCCGAAGTTCACCCGCTTCATCGTGGCCGGCCTCTTCGGTGTGCTGGCACTGATGCTCGGCAACTTCGTGCTCGCGCTGTTCGGTGTGGGCGGCGGCGAGGGCCTCGGCCTGCGCAGCGGTGGCCCGATCGCGATCATCTTCTCGCTCATCTGCATCGGTCTGGCGGCGTTCAGCTTCCTGATCGACTTCGACGCGGCTGACCAGATGATCCGCGCCGGCGCACCGGAGAAGGCGGCCTGGGGTATCGCGCTGGGCCTGACCGTGACGCTGGTGTGGCTCTACATCGAGATCCTGCGCCTGCTCAGCTACTTCAACAGCGACTAGTACCTGCCCGAGAAAGGGCGCTCACCGTCGGGTGGGCGCCCTTTTTCTGTGCTGTGGGAGGTGCGTGCCTCCGTGCGCCGAGACTGCTCACAGATCGCGCTTGATCCACAGATCGCGATCTCCGCGCAGTCTCAGCGTTGATTGCGCGACCGAACGTGTGACGGTGTCGCTATGTCGTCACCGAGCTGGCCATTTCTGGGGAGCGAAGCGATCGCCGATGGTCGCGTCAAGAAGCATCACCTGCGCTCGACCTATCGAGCCTTGTTTCCCGATGTGTACGTCCCGATCGATGCGGAGGCCAGTCTTGAGCACCGGGCCAGAGCAGCGTGGCTGTGGTCGCATCGCGAAGGAGTGATCGCGGGATTGACCGCGGCTGGCCTGCACGGCGCGAAGTGGATCGATGCCACGCTCCCGATCGAACTCGTCTGGTCGAACGCGCGACGCCCGCCGGGCCTGCGCACGATGGACGCCCGTCTGCTTCCCGACGAGTTCACTGTCCACCACGGTATGCGACTGACGACGATCGCGAGGACCGCGTACGACCTCGCGCGTCGCGGCCGGCTCGGCGACGCGGTCGCGCGGGTGGACGCTCTGGGGCATGCGACCGGCCTTCGTGCTGACGAGGTCCTCGCTCGCGCTCGCCAGCACCGTGGCGCCCGAGGTTTGCGGCAACTGGAAAAGGTGATGGACCTCTACGACGCGGGATCGGCGTCACCGAAGGAGACGTGGTTGCGCCTCCTGATCATCAGCGCCGGGTATCCGCGGCCGCACACGCAGATCCCGGTCCGCAGCCCGGACGGCCGACGAAAGTACTACCTCGACATGGGTTGGCCCGACGTGACGATCGCCGTCGAGTACGACGGTGAACAACATCGCGTCGACGACTCCCAATACGCCAGGGACATCCGCCGTTCCGAGGACTTGCGCGAGCTCGACTGGCTGGTCATCCGCGTCATCAAGAGCGACCGGGAATTCGACATTCGGGCCCGGATCGCCCGCGCATGGGCCGCGAGACTGCGGGGAGATCGCAATATCAGCTGTTGACGCGATCTCCCCGCAGTCTCGACGCGAAGAAATTAGGAGAGGCGCTCCACGACCATCGCCATGCCCTGCCCGCCGCCCACACACATCGTCTCGATGCCGAAGGTCTTGTCATGGGTGGCGAGGTTGTTCAGCAGCGTGGCCGTGATTCGTGCACCCGTCATGCCGAACGGATGCCCGAGCGCGATCGCGCCACCGGAGACGTTGAGCTTGTCCTCGTCCATGCCGAGCTCGCGGGCCGAACCCAGCACCTGCACCGCGAACGCCTCGTTGATCTCGTACAGGTCGATGTCGGAGATCGACATCTTCGCGTTGCCCAGCGCCTTGCGCACGGCCTCGATCGGACCCAGGCCCATGATCTCCGGCGACAGCCCCGACACCCCGGTCGACACGATGCGCGCCAGCGGCGTCAGCCCCAGCTCCTTGGCCTTCGTGTCGCTCATGATCACCACCGCGGCCGCGCCGTCGTTCAGCGGGCACGCATTACCCGCGGTGATCGTGCCGTTGGGGCGGAACACCGGCTTGAGCTGGCTCACGGCCTCATAGGTGGTGCCGGCGCGGGGGCCGTCGTCGGTGGTGACGACGGTGCCGTCGGGCAGCGTGACGGGCGAGATCTCGCGCTCGAAGAAGCCACTCTTGATGGCTTCTTCGGCGCGGTTCTGCGACCGCACGCCCCAGTGGTCCTGGTCCTCGCGGCTGATTTCGGTGTGCAGCACGACGTTCTCCGCCGTCTGGCCCATCGCGATGTACACGTCGGGCAGCAAGCCGTCCTCGCGCGGATCGTGCCATTCGGTGGCGCCGGCGGCGGCTTGATCGGTGCGGGCCATCGCGTCGGCGTACAGCTCGTTCTTCGAGTCCGGCCAGCCGTCGGAGGTGCCCTTGAGGAAGCGCGACACCGTCTCCACGCCGGCGGAGATGAACGCGTCACCCTCGCCGGCCTTGATCGCGTGGAACGCCATCCGCGTGGTCTGCAACGACGACGAGCAGTACCGGTTGACCGTGGTGCCCGGCAGGAAGTCGTAACCCAGCTGCACCGCCACGGCGCGGCCGATGTTGAAACCCGCTTCACCGCCGGGCTGGCCGCAGCCCATCATCAGGTCGTCGATGTCGCGGGGGTCCAGTGCCGGCACCTTGTCGAGCACCGCCTTGACCATCTGCGCGGCGAGGTCGTCCGGCCGCATGGACACCAGCGAGCCCTTGTTGGCCCGACCGATGGGGGAGCGGGCGGTGGCGACGATGACGGCTTCGGGCATGACGACTCCTCGGTAGACAGCGAGAACTATCTGTGAACCTAGCCCGCAGCCACGACGATGGGCGCGGGCACCCCGGTGGAGCGGCGCCACAGCCGGCCCAAATTGCCGATCCGCGACAGCAGCGATCCCTCACCCGAACGCGATTCCAGTGCGGCTTCGGCCGGTTCGGTGCCCACGAACTCACCGAGCGCGGCACACAGCGCAGGCAGTAACTGCTGGGCGGCCAACGCGTAACCGGCCGCCGACGGATGGAACATGTCCGGCGAGAACAGCTCATCCGGCGCCTTATAGAAGTGCGGTGCCAGCAGATCGGAGAACGGCACGGGCACGCCGCCGGCGGAGCGCACCTCACCGGCCTGCGCCCGCGCCAGCCGCAGACCGCGGCTGCGCGCCACCCAGCGCAGAGGTTGCGGAATCGCCTTGACCACCCCGAAGTCCGGGCAGGTGCCGACGACGACGACCGCGCCGCTGCTGCGCAGACGCTGCACGGCGCGGCCGAGCCGCCGCGCCGAGGGCCCCACTCCGTTGGGCGCGGTGATGTCGTTGGCGCCGATCATGATCACCGCCGCGTCCGGTGGCGGACCGGCGACGAACATCGCGTCGATCTGGCCCGAGAGCCCCTTGGAGGTGGCGCCGACGATCGCCTTGGTGCTGAGCCGAATGCGCTTGCCCGACTCCTTGGCCAGGCCGCGGGCCAGCAGCACGCCGGGCACCTCGTCGGCGGTCCGGCAGCCGTAGCCGGTGGCCGTCGAGTCGCCGAAGATCATCAGGTGCAGGTCGAAGGGCACGCCGCGGTACCAGCGCGTGACGGGTCCCCCTTCGGGCAGGTAGACGCCGTCGGCGCGCGGCGGGATGTCCCACGATTTCGGGATGACGCGGCGGGCCTGGTCGGCCTGACCGGTCAGCAGATTGCGGGCCCCGACGTAGAACGACCCGGTGGATGCGAGCGTCGCGACTGCCGCCAGCGCGACGGTCGACCGGCGGACGTGAGGAGCACGGTGGCTGGAGCCCACGGATGCGAGTTTAGGTGGGCCTTCGCCGGATAACCGAGTGGCATACGGAATCCGCGGTCACAGTGCGGTATCAACTCCGGTATCAATCGCGTTTAAACGATTGTGATAATGGTTACAAGTGCCAAGCTAAGTAACGAGGTTGTCTGAGTATCTTGGCTTATCCCGGTACTACAACGGCGTAGGAAGTGGTGGCGATGACGGCACCGAGCAAGGTCCCCAGTACTGCCCACCTGGGTGTCAGGCCAGGTCGGGGCCACAAACCGCGCCGTTTCCCGGTCAGTGACGGGGCACCGGTAGAGGTCGTCGAGGACGGCCCGAGTATCGCCGGGCGTCTCATGGGCCTGGCTGCGATGGCCACGATCAAGCCGTTCCTGTCCGTTGGCAGCTACGCCCCCAAGCTGCCGTGGCCCTGGGGTCTGGTGGACTTCGCGGCCCGCGTCATCCGCCCGGTTCCCGGAACCGTGCGCGCGACGATCGCGCTGCCTCACTGCACGGCCCAGCTGGTGCGCGCCGCAGGCGTCCTGCCCGCCGACGGCAAGCGCAGCGTCATCCTCTACATGCACGGCGGTGCCTTCCTCACCTGCGGCGTGCACACCCATGGCCGCCTGGTGACCGCGCTGTCCCGGTACGCCGATGCGCCGGTCCTCGTGGTCAATTACCGGATGATCCCGAAGCACTCGGTGGGCACCGCTCTCGACGACTGCTTCGACGCCTACCGCTGGCTGCGGGAGACCGGTTACGAGCCGGATCAGATCGTGCTCGCCGGGGACTCCGCCGGCGGCTACCTGGCACTCTCCCTGGCCGAGCGGCTGCAGATCGAAGGCGCCGAGGGCTACGGCTCCGAGACGCCCGCGGCCATCGTCACGATGTCGCCGCTGTTCGAGATCGACAACGAGGGACGCGCCGAACATCCCAACATCCGCAGCGATGCGATGTTCCCGCCCAAGGCATTTCATGCGCTGATCGAGTTGATCGAGAAGGCCGGTGAGAAGCGGATCGTCAACGGCGAACCCGAGGCGATCTTCGAACCTCTCGACCACATCGAACCCGGCCTTCCGCGCACGTTGATCCACGTCTCCGGCTCCGAGGTCCTGCTCAGCGACGCCCGGAAGGCAGCGCGTCTGCTCGCCGCCTCGGGCGTGCCCGTGGAGGTGCGCATCTGGCCCGGTCAGATGCACGTCTTCCAGCTCGGTGCGCCCGCGGTGCCCGAGGCGAGCCGGTCGATCAAGCAGATCGGCGAGTACATCCGTGAGGCCACCTGGTAGTCGCCTGACGGGCCTGAGACGATGGACGCATGCGCATCGCCCGGCACGTCAGTGAGCTCATCGGCAACACCCCTCTGGTGCAGCTGAACTCGGTGGTGCCGCCGGGTTCGGGCACGGTGGCGGCGAAGATCGAGTACCTCAATCCGGGCGGCAGTTCCAAGGACCGCATCGCGGTCAAGATGATCGACGCCGCCGAGGCCAGTGGGCAGCTCAAGCCGGGCGGCACCATCGTGGAGCCGACGTCGGGTAACACCGGCGTTGGCTTGGCGTTGGTGGCCCAGCAGCGCGGCTACAAATGCATCTTCGTCTGCCCCGACAAGGTCAGCGAGGACAAGCAGAACGTGCTGCGGGCCTACGGCGCCGAGGTCGTGGTGTGCCCGACCGCTGTCGCGCCCGACGATCCCGACAGCTACTACAGCGTCTCCAACCGTCTGGTGACCGAGATCGAGGGCGCATGGAAGCCCGACCAGTACTCCAATCCGATGGGACCCGAGAGCCACTACGAGTCGACCGGCCCGGAGATCTGGGCCGACACCGACGGAAAGATCACCCACTTCGTGGCCGGCGTGGGCACCGGCGGCACGATCACCGGCGCGGGTCGCTACCTCAAAGAGGTCTCCGAGGGTCGGGTCAAGGTCGTCGGCGTCGATCCGGAAGGCTCGGTGTACTCGGGCGGCACCGGGCGGCCGTACCTGGTCGAGGGTGTCGGCGAGGACTTCTGGCCGTCGGCCTACGACCCGGCGGTGCCCGACGAGATCATCGCCGTGTCCGACGCCGACTCGTTCGACATGACGCGACGACTGGCGCGCGAGGAGGCGTTGCTGGTCGGCGGGTCCTGCGGGATGGCCGCCCATGCGGCCATCCAGGTGGCCGAACGCGAAGGTCCCGACGCCCTCGTGGTGGTCCTGCTGCCCGACGGCGGCCGCGGCTACCTGTCGAAGATCTTCGACGACGGCTGGATGTCCTCCTACGGTTTCCTGCGCAGCAGGCTCGACGGCACCGTCGCCGAATCCACCGTCGGTGACGTGCTGCGCGGCAAGTCGGGCGCGCTGCCCGACCTGGTGCACACCCATCCCGCCGAGACCGTCCGCGACGCCATCGGGATCCTGCGGGAGTACGGCGTGTCCCAGATGCCGGTGGTCGGCGCCGAGCCCCCGGTGATGGCGGGCGAGGTGGCCGGCAGCGTCTCCGAACGCGAACTGCTGTCGGCGGTGTTCGAGGGGCGCGCCAAGCTCGCCGATGCCGTCAGCCAGCACATGAGCCCCGCGCTACCGCTGATCGGTGCCGGCGAACTGGTGAGCACCGCGGCCAAGACGCTGCGCGAATGCGATGCGGTGATGGTGGTCGAAGAGGGCAAGCCGGTCGGTGTGCTGACCCGGCACGACCTCTTGGGCTACCTGTCCGACTCGAGCTCGCGCCGCTGATCGCACACCAGGTAAAACCGCTGCTCCCAGCCGTCTCTCAGGTATGGTGATCTCGCTTGCTACCAGCTAAGAAACAGACTGGAAGGCATTATGAGCGATCAACCGCCGGGGTCGCGGCTGTCCCCGCCGAGGGTCGGCGATCTGTCCGCGCCGCCGAGTGCGGGATCGATTGCGGCGCTCCGGAAGTCGCCCCCGCTCGGCACCCCTGAGACGACCGGCGTCGGGGTTCGACCCGAGCTCGCTCAGTTCCGGGCCGGCGAGCCGCCCGGCGCCCGTCGGCCGAACGAGCAGTCCGGCTGCGGGATTCGGCATGCCGGTGAGTCGAGAAGCGCCAGACCCTCGTCGGCAACACCCACGAACCTGTACTCAACCATGTCGCACCACCCAATCGACCCGAGGAGGAAATCTCGATGACCGACAACCCCGGCGGTTACCCGCCCCCTGGTGGATATCCGCCCCCTGGCGGCCAGCCCGACCCCCAGGGTGGCTACCCACCGCCGCCACCGCCCGGCGGCTATCCTCCGCCGCCGCAGGGCAATTACCCGCCCGGCGGGTTCCCGCCGCAGCAGCAGGCCACGTACCCGCAGGCGGCGCCCGCGCTGCCCAAGGAGGCCTACACGTCATGGCTGACGCGTGTTGCCGCGTGGTTCATCGACTACATCCCGGTGTTCATCATCGCGGGCCTCGGGCAGGGCATCGCGATCCTCACCGGTGACAACAACTGCGAGGACATCAACGGTGGGTTCGCCTGCACCTCAGAGCCTTCCGCGCTCGGGACGACGGTGAGCATCCTGGCCTCGGTGCTGTCGATCGCCTTCGTGGTGTGGAACTACGGGTACCGGCAGGGCACGACGGGCTCGAGCATCGGCAAGTCGGTGATGAAGTTCAAGGTGGTCAGCGAAAAGACTTTCCAGCCAATCGGTTTCGGGTTGTCTGTGGTCCGTCAGATCGCACACATCGTGGACGCGATCATCTGCTACATCGGCTACCTGTTCCCGCTGTGGGACGCCAAACGGCAAACCCTCGCCGACAAGATCATGACCACCGTCTGTGTCCCGCTGACGCCGCAGGGTCAGCACGGGCAGCAGCCGACGCACCACTACTGAGCACGCAGATCGGCGTCGGCGCCGGCGTGTGTACGCCGGCGCCGGCGCCGATCATGTCCTCCAGGTGCCGGGTCGACGACGCGGCGGTGCGCAGCGCTACCGTGGCAGCATGAGCGAGCAGCGCAGCGCATCCGAGCACTTCCGGGCTTTGGGACCGGCCACCAAGGCCATTCACGCCGGCTTCCGGCCCGACCCCGCGACCGGGGTGGTCAACACGCCCATCTACGCCAGCTCGACGTTCGCCCAGGACGGGGTCGGCGGTCTGCGCGGCGGGTACGAGTACGCGCGGACCGGCAACCCCACCCGCGCGGCCCTGGAGTCCGCGCTGGCCGCGGTCGAGTCCGCGACATTTGCGCGCGCGTTCAGTTCCGGCATGGCCGCGACCGACTGCGCGCTGCGCGCCGTTCTGCGGCCGGGGGATCACCTCGTGATCCCCGACGACGCCTACGGCGGCACCTTCCGGCTGATCGACAAGGTGTTCACGCAGTGGGGGATCAGCTACACCGCGGTGGCCCTCGGTGACCTCGACGCCGTGCGGGCTGCCCTGACCGATCGCACCAAGCTGATCTGGGTGGAGACGCCGACCAATCCGCTGCTGTCGATCGCCGACATCGCCGGCATCGCGTCGCTGGCCGCTGAGCGTGACGCGAAGGTGTTGGTGGACAACACCTTCGCCTCGCCGGCACTGCAGCAGCCGATGCTGCTCGGCGCCGACATCGTGTTGCACTCGACGACCAAGTACATCGGCGGGCATTCCGACGTCGTCGGCGGCGCGCTGGTCACCGACGACGAGGCCCTCGACGAGGCGTTCGCGTTCCTACAGAACGGTGCCGGCGCCGTGCCGGGCCCGTTCGACGCGTACCTGACCATCCGCGGCCTCAAGACCCTGCCGCTGCGCATGCAGCGGCACAGCGAGAACGCCGCCGCCATCGCCGAATTCCTCGCCGAGCATCCCGCCGTGTCGACCGTGCTCTACCCGGGACTGCCCGACCACGCCCACCACGACGTCGCAGCGCGGCAGATGAGCGGGTTCGGCGGCATGGTGTCGGTGCGCCTGAAGGGCGGACCGCAGGCCGCGCGTGACTTCTGCGCGCGTACCGACATCTTCATCCTGGCCGAGTCGCTCGGCGGGGTGGAGTCGCTGATCGAGTACCCGGGAGCGATGACGCATGCCTCGACCGCGGGATCTCAGCTCGAAGTGCCCGACGATCTGGTGCGCCTGTCGGTCGGCATCGAGGACATGGCCGACCTGCTCGGCGACGTCGAGCAGGCGCTTGCTCAGGTCAGCTCCGCCAGCGCCTGACGCACGGCCGACGCGGTGACGGCCAGGTTGACCTCGGCCAGCCCCGTCGGCGATTCGTCCAGCCAACTGCCGCCGGCGATCTCGCCGGCGCGCGCGTGCACCCAGCGCCACCCGCGGTCGTTGAGACTGAGAAGCGCCCCGAGTCCGTCGGCGGCGTGCAGCACCGTGATGATCGCTGCGGTCGCCGCGGTCGGCGGTCTGCGCTCGAACAGCGCAGCCAGCAGCGCGTCGCGCGCAGGCCCGACCCGACGGCGATCGGTCGGCGGCGTGTGCGTACGACGTCTCAGGGCGCCGGAGCGCACCGTGACACGCCGGATCTGGCCCGTTCGTTCGAGGTGCTCGACCAGCTCGCGTTCCACCGACCGGCTCAGCACGTTGATCGCCTGGCCGGGACGCCGCGGGGCTTTGCGCAGATAGTCCAGCGCAGACACCGTCAGCGGATCGACCGGGCCGGTCGCGTCGAGCGCGACCAGGCGCCCCGGCGCCACCGGCTCACCGTCGACGGCGGGCCGCACCCGGCAGCTGTACGCCATGTCGAGCAGGGTGGCCGCCGCGAGCGCGTGACCACGACGAGTGTCGTCCAGACCGGGTTCGCCGGATGCGTTGTCGACCAGCAGCAGAAACAGCTCTTCAGCGATCTGCGCCACGCCGGTCAGCCGTGGTAGGGCTCCGCGGAGACGAGTGTGACCTTCACCGTGTTGCCGTTGGGCACCGTGTAGGTCCGCGTCTCGCCCACCTTGGCGTCGAGCAGAGCGCCGCCCAGCGGTGAGTTCGGCGAGTACACCTCGAGCTTGCCGTCGGTGACGCCCTCCTGACGGGTGGCGATCAGGAACGTCTCGGTGTCGCTCTCGTCGTCGTCGTAGTAGACCTTGACCACCGAACCGGGCAGCGCGACACCGGATTGCTTCGGTGCCTCGCCCACCTTGGCGCTGTTGAGGAGCTCCTGCAGCTGGCGGATCCGGGCCTCCTGCTGGCCCTGCTCCTCGCGAGCGGCGTGGTAGCCGCCGTTCTCTCGCAGGTCGCCCTCTTCGCGGCGGTCGTTGATCTCGGCCGCGATGACGGGGCGGTTGGCGATCAGCTGGTCGAGTTCGGCCTTCAGTCGGTCGAACGCCTCTTCGGTCAGCCAGGTGACCTGGGTGTCAGTCATGTCGGCGCGCTCCTGTCGTCGTCGCTTTCAGCGCTTCTCGCGTGAAAAGTTCTCAGGCACGGTGCCGGGGCGGTGCTGAGGTCGCAAGCGTTTATCAGCGTGTATTGCCGCATCCACCGTCGTCGTAACGGCGCTCAAATGCAGCAATACACGGCCCCAGCAGGAACCGTGTACTCGACGAGCATAGCACCGGGCGGCAATCCGCTTTTCACGTTTTCGCAGTCCGCGGTTGGTTGCGCAGTGCCCGACGAACGCCTCGACAGGCGCCGGCCTACCCGCTGACCAGGTACGGCGGCACGTCGGTGCCGCACCCGTAGACGTCGCCGACCACCGCCGGCCGAGACGTCGTCACCGTCGTCCTGACTTGCACGGTCTCCGCGTTCGACGGTGCCACCAGCAGCTCCCGGCGACCCACTTCGTCACCGTCATAGGACCGGGCCCGCACGATGCACACCACCGGCGCAGACGGGTCGTCGCGGGTGATGCTGGCCGTCACCTCGACCGTGTGGTCGTCGACGACGCGGTAACCGCCCAGTTCGCCCTTGACCTCGGGCGAGCCCAGCCGATTGAAGGCCACCGCGGCGATCGCGACGCCGAGCACGACTACCGCGACGAACAGGCCGATGACGAGCCGGCGACGGGTACGCCGACTGCGCTGCGGGGCGCCGTAGCGCTGCGCGGGGCGGTCGATCATCTCGTTTTGCATGCCCGTCGTTCGGATACGTGTACTGGACTGGAACTATAGGACGTGTCGGTGTTGTTGAACCCGACCGTGAGTGTCCATGCAGGTGAGCAGCTAAGAGGAATCCGTTGAGCGAACTGCGGTTGATGGCCGTGCACGCGCACCCCGACGACGAGTCGAGCAAGGGCGCCGCGACGATGGCCCGCTACGTCGACGAGGGCGTGCGGGTGATGGTGGTGACGCTGACCGGTGGTGAGCGCGGCGACATCCTGAACCCGGCGATGGATCGGCCTGAGGTGCACGGCCGGATGGCTGAGATACGCCGCGAAGAGATGGCCAAGGCGGCCGCGATCCTCGGCGTCGAGCATCACTGGCTGGGCTTCACCGACTCCGGCCTGCCCGAGGGTGACCCCCTGCCCCCGCTGCCCGAAGGCTGCTTCGCGCTGGAACCGCTCGAAGTGCCCACCGAGGCGCTCGTGCGGGTGATCCGCGACTTCAAGCCGCACGTCATGACCACCTACGACGAGAACGGGGGCTACCCGCACCCCGACCACATCATGTGCCACAAGGTGTCCGTGGCGGCCTACGAGGCGGCCGCCGACCACCTCCTCTATCCCGACGCCGGCGAGCCGTGGGCGACGCACAAGCTCTACTACAACCACAATTTCCTCCGGCAGCGCATGCAGGTGCTGCAGGACGAGTTCGCCGAGAACGGCCAGGAGGGTCCGTTCGCGAAGTGGCTGGAGAGCTGGGATCCGGACGAGGACCTGCTGGCCAAACGCGTCACCACGCGCATCGAATGCGCGAAGTACTTCGCCCAGCGCGACGAGGCGCTGCTCGCGCACGCCACCCAGATCGACCCGAAGAGCTTCTTCTTCACCACCCCGATGGAGTGGCAGCAGCGGCTGTGGCCGACCGAGGAATTCGAGCTGGCCCGCTCCCGCGTCCCGGTGTCGCTGCCCGAGACCGACCTGTTCACCGGTATCGAGGAGCGGAGCTGAATGTCATGGTGACCGCCCTGGCCGTCGACATCCTGGCCCAGAACCCCCCGCAGCAGAGCGGACCCGACTTCGGGAAAGCGAGCCCGTTCGGACTCATCGTGATCGTGCTGCTGCTGATCGCCGTGTTCGGACTCGTGTGGTCGATGAATCGGCACCTGAAGAAGGTGCCGGCCTCGTTCGACACCGATACCACCACGGCCGCCGACGGCACAGGCACGGGCACCGGCGCGCCCGATGCCGATCCCGACCTGGCGGCGGGCAACCCGGCGGATCCCGCGGCGCGTCGTGAGCCCGACGCCGGGACGTAACACCCTCGGGGCCGCGCTGAGCCCCTATCTGCGCCAGCACGCCGACAACCCGGTGCACTGGCAACAGTGGGGTGCGGAGGCGCTTGCCGAGGCCGCGGCCCGCGATGTGCCCATCCTGCTGTCCATCGGATACGCCGCGTGCCACTGGTGCCACGTGATGGCCCACGAATCGTTCGCCGATCCCGACGTGGCCGCGGTGGCCAACGCCGGTTTCGTCTGCATCAAGGTGGACCGCGAGGAGCGCCCCGACCTCGACGCGGTCTACATGGCCGCCACGGTCGCGCTGACCGGGCAGGGTGGCTGGCCGATGACCTGCTTCCTCACCCCCGGCGGCCGGCCGTTCTTCTGCGGCACCTACTACCCGAAAGCGACGTTCCTGCAACTGCTCTCGGCAGTCGAGGAGACCTGGCGGACCCGCCGCGCCGAGGTGGAGCAGGCGTCGGAGCACATCGCCGGCGAACTGCAGTCGATGTCCGAGGGCCTGCCGGGAGGTGGCCCGGTGACGGCTGCGTCGTGCGACAGTGCGGTCGAGGCGGTGCTGGCCGACGAGGATACGGTGTACGGCGGATTCGGCGCAGCCCCGAAGTTCCCGCCGTCGGCCCTGCTGGAAGGGTTGCTGCGCCATCACGAACGCACTGGCGCGAGCTCGGCGTTGGCGGCAGTGGTCCGAACATGCGAGGCGATGGCACGCGGCGGCCTCGTCGATCAGCTGACCGGTGGGTTCGCCCGCTACAGCGTCGACGAGGCGTGGGTGGTGCCGCATTTCGAGAAGATGCTCCACGACAACGCCCTCCTGCTGCGGGTCTATGCGCACTGGGCGCGGCTGTCCGGTGACCCCTTGGCGCGCAGAGTGACTCGCCAGACCGCCAGGTTCTTGCTCGACGACCTGCGCGACCATCAGCTGTTCGTCTCCTCGCTGGACGCCGACGCCGCGGGACGCGAGGGATCGACCTATGTGTGGACCCCCGCGCAGTTGCGCGACGCGCTGGGTGACGACGCTGATTGGGCCGCAACGGTTTTCGGAGTGACCGAGGCCGGCACCTTCGAGGGCGGCGCATCGGTGCTGCAGCTGCGCGCCGACCCCTCGGACGCGGCGCGGCTCGATGCCGTGCGGGCGACGCTGCGCGCCGTGCGCGCGGCGCGTCCGCAACCGGAACGCGACGACAAGGTCGTCACCGCGTGGAACGGCCTGGCGATCACGGCACTGTGCGAGGCCGGCGTTGCGCTGGCCGACCCCGAGTTCGTCGACGCGGCGGCTGCGTGCGCGGCGACGCTGCTGGATTTGCACCTACGCGATGGGCGGCTGCGCCGCACCAGCCTCGGCGGCGTCGTAGGGGCCGGCGCGGCGATCCTCGAGGACCACGCTGCGGTGGCCACCGGTCTGCTCACACTGCACCAGGTGCGCGGCGAGCGGCGCTGGCTCGACACTGCCATCGAGCTGCTCGACCTCGCGCTGGAGCACTTCGCCGATCCCGACCGTCCGGGCCGCTTCTACGACGTCGCCGACGATGCCGAGCCGCTGCTGATGCGCCCCGCCGACCCGTTCGACGGAGCCACGCCGTCGGGAGCCGCCTCCATGGCGGAGGCGCTCATGCTGGCGGCCCACCTCGCCCCGACGGATTGGGCGAGCCGCTACGCAGAGGCCTTCGCGGCCACGCTCTCGGCCGCCGCCCCGCTGTTGGTGCGTGCGCCCCGTTCGGCCGGGCACTGGCTGGCGGTCGCCGAAGCCGCGGTGCGCGGCCCGATCCAGATCGCGGTGGCGTGCGACGATCCGGCGACCTCGGATCTGCTGAGCGCCGCGCGCGGCTTGGCCCCCGGCGGGGCGATCGTCGTCGGCGGGCCCACCGGTGCGTCGGAACTGCTACGCGACCGGCCGCGGGTGGATGGCATCGACGGCCCCGAGGACGCGGCCTACGTGTGCCGCGGACGGGTGTGTGATCTGCCCGTCCGTACAGCGGACGATCTCGCTGCCGCGCTGAGGCCGCCCGTGTAGCGTTGCCGCTCATGAGCTTCGAGCCCGAGGTCTTGCAAGGTTTCGTTCAGCGCTACCTCGACACGGTCGGCGCAGGCAACGCTGAGAACGTCGCCGCGCTCTACGCCGAGGACGCGACGCTGGAAGATCCGGTGGGCGGCGGCGAGGTGCACATCGGACGGCGGGCGATCGCCGGGTTCTACAAGGGCATGGAAGGCGACCACGACATCACCACGGAGCTGTTGATGTTCCGGGCGGGCGGGCACGAGGCCGCATTCGTGTTCGCGATCAACGTCGGCGGGGCGATGCGCATCGAGCCGATCGAGGTGATGACGTTCGACGGCGACGGATTGATCACCTCGATGAAGGCCTACTGGGGCCAGGAGAACATCACCGCGCTGTAGGGGTGTGTCAGCCGGAGAAGACGGCGAACCACATCGCGATGTAGTGGCAGATCGCCGCGACCGCCGTGCAGGCGTGGAAGAACTCGTGATGGCCGAACGTCGTCGGCCACGGGTTCGGCCATTTCAGCGCATACAGCACGCCACCGATGCTGTAGAGCGCGCCGCCGACGATCAGCAGCACCACCGCAGCCACCCCGGCGCCCTGCAGGATCGGCCCGATGAACCACGCCGCCACCCAGCCCAACAGGATGTACAGCGGGGTGCCCACCCACCGCGGCGCCGACGGCCAGAACATCTTGAGCAGCACCCCGGCGAGCGCACCGCCCCAGACGATCCACAGGAGCACCCGGCCGCTGTCGGTGGGCAGCGCGAGCACCGCGAACGGCGTGTAGCTGCCGGCGATGAACACGAAGATCATCGAATGGTCGGCACGCTTCATCCAGGTTCGCGCGGTCTTCGAGGTCCAGTTCACGCGGTGGTAGGTCCCGCTGACGGTGAACATCGCGACGATCGTCAGCGTGTAGACCAGCGTCGCCAGGCCGGCCTGTGTCGACTGCACTGACCACGACACCGCCACCAGCGTGGCGCCGCAGATGACGGCGATCACCGCCGAGTAGACGTGAATCCATCCCCGGAGCCGCGGCTTGCCCAGGAACTGGGCGACGCCTCCTGCGACGGCCTCCGGCAGATCCTCGGGCTCTCCCGGGGTGTCGGCGGTGTACCAAGGCTCCAGAGATGTCGGCATTTCACCTCCGCTGACTGACGTGGACAATCCACCGGCCACAGTAGTCTGGACCATCGTGGACCTCATTCCGCGGCGGCTCAAGGAACCGGCCTACCGGCTCTACGAGATGCGGCTGCGCCAAGGGTTGTCCCGGCAGAAATCCGAGCTCCCGCGCCACATCGCGGTGCTGTGCGACGGGAACCGCCGCTGGGCCCGTGAACTCGGTCACGACGACGTCGCCTACGGCTACCGCGCCGGTGCCGAGCGGATCGCGGAGATGTTGCGCTGGTGCGCCGACGCGGGCATCGAGATGGCCACGGTCTATCTGCTGTCCACCGAGAACCTGCAGCGCGACGCCGACGAACTGGCCGCGCTGATCGACATCATCACCGACGTCGTCGAAGAGATCTGCGCGCCCGCCAATCAGTGGAGTGTGCGCACCGTCGGCGATCTCGAGCTGATCGGCCAGGAACCCGCCCGCCGGTTGCGTGAAGCGGTGCAGTCGACCGACGGCAACAGCGGCAGATTCCATGTCAACGTCGCCGTCGGCTACGGCGGCCGGCAGGAGATCGTCGACGCGGTGCGCGCGCTGCTGAGCAAGGAGCTGGCCAACGGCGCCACCGGGGACCGCCTGATCGAGGCCGTGACCGCCGAAGCGATCTCCGAGAACCTGTACACCTCAGGCCAACCCGACCCCGATCTGGTGATCCGGACCTCGGGGGAGCAACGGCTCTCGGGGTTTCTGCTGTGGCAGAGCGCCTATTCGGAGATGTGGTTCACCGAGGCGTATTGGCCGGAGTTCCGCCGTGTCGACTTCCTGCGGGCGCTGCGCGACTACAGCGCCCGGCACCGACGCTACGGCCGCTAGGAGCGCGTGATGCTCGGCCTGTCCGCTGCGGTGTTCGCGCTGAGCTGGTGGCTGGGCCTCTACCTGCTGGCCCGCGATCCCCGCAAACCCATGCTGGTGCTCGCCGCGGTCGGTCTGACCGGTTTCGCCGCCGTGGTCGCACTCGACGCGGTGCGCACAGGCGCGGGCGTCGACGCCCTCGGCCGGATCGAGGTGTATCTAGTCGCGGTGCCCGGGGTGGCCTGGTTCGCTGTGCTGCTGGAGATGTCGCGGCCACGGGACTGCACCCGCGGCCGGGGCCGCGAGGCCGCGCTGGTCGCCGCTGCCGCCGTGGTCGCCGTCACCGGTGCGGCGATGGCCGGTGACGTCGAGGGGCCGCTGCGATCCGGTCACTGGGTGCTGTTCGCCGCGGTCTCCGTCCCGGCTCTCGGCGCGCTGCTGGCCGCGATCCTGCGCCGTCACCAACCGCGGCCCGTGGTCGGCTTCGTCGTCGTCGCCACGCTGTTCTTCGCGCTCGGCAACGCGATCCTGGTCATCCCGCTCGGTCTCGTCCCGAGCTGGCTCGCGCTCGCCTCGACCGGTTGCGACGTCGCCCTGCTCGGGATCGCCGTCGCGGTCGGTGACGCCTTCGACGAGGGCCAGGCACTGCGCAAGGACATGCTGCGCTCGGCGTTGGGCACCGCGGCGGTCGCGGTGCTGTTCGGCGGCCAGGTACTGCTCGGCGTACTCGTCTCGGGCCCCGGCGCCACGCTGGTCGTGTTGCTGTTCACCAGCCTCGCGATCGCGATCACCGTCAACGTGCTGGCCGACCCGCTGGCCGGTCTGCTGGACCGGCTGGCATTCGCCCAGACGCCGGCGTTGAGCGAAGAACGCGCCGCGCTGCGCAGCACCGAGGCGGCTTTGCCCCGACGTGCGGCCGGCCCGCTCGACGACATGGACGACGAGACGTTCGTGCGGGTCACCCGTCGCGCGCTGGGGCACTACGCCGACCTGTCCAAGCTCGTCGCCAGCCCGCTCACCGCCCTGCCGATCATCGACGAGCGGCTCGCCCGGCGCGGAGCACCCGATCGGCCGCTGGAGCGCGCCAACGAACTGCGCGCTCTGCTCGCCGAACGCATCGCCGGGCTCAAGCCCCGCGACGGCGACGATTTCGGCACCACCGAGGCGTGGCGGCACTACAACGCGCTGTACTTCCCCTACGTCGTCGGCGTCCGCGCCTACGCCCAGAACGCGACTGCCGCCGGCCTGGACCCGGTCGCGCGCCGCGCGTGGCAGTGGCTGGCCACCGAGGTACCGCAGCGTTCGCTGCACAACTGGCAGAACGCCGCCGCGCGCGTCATCGCCGCCGACCTCAAGAGCAGCCTGGTCGACGTGCGCTGACCTGCGGCTGGCAGTAGTTGGCAGCGTTCGGTGTCGATCTGGCACCGACATCTGCGCACCGTGGGTGCCATGACCGCCATCAGTCACCGCGTCACCCGGCCCACCCGCCGCGACGACCAGCTGCTGCGCGTCGCTCTACGCGCCGACGCCACGCTGTGCGGCGGGTTCGGTCTGTTCGTCGCGATGGCCGCCGATCCGCTGGGCCGGCTGGCCGGGGTGAGCGCGACGGTCGGATGGCTCGCCGGCGCCGCGCTGGTCGCCTACGGCGCTCTGCTCTACAGCGCGGCACGGCTGGCGAGCATCCGGCGAGTGGGCATGGCGGTCTTGACGGGCAACGCGCTGTTCGTGGCCGCGGTGATCGCCGCTGTGGTGACCGGCGCGCCGGCGCTGACGGGCACCGGGACCGCGCTCGTGCTGACGTTCACCGCCGCCACGATCGGTCTGTCGTGGCTGCAGTACCTCGGGGTGCGCCACCTGGCGTGACCCTCTCATGGCTGGGACCGGAGCCGCCGTCGGAAGAGGTTACGGCGTCGGCTCCGGTACCGGTCGACCACCGGAGAAAGGAAACACACCATGACCGCAACCATCTCGTCCCGACTGGGCACGTCCAGCGACTCGCTGCTGCGCTTCGCGATGCGCGCCGACGCCGTCTGCAGCGGCCTCACCGGAGTCGCGCTGCTGGCGCTCGCTCCCACAGTCGCCCGGATATCCGGTACGACACCCACGATCGAGTACGTGACGGGTGCGTCGTTCGTCGTGTTCGCTCTCGCGGTGCTGGTGTTCGCATCACGGCCGCGCATTCGTACCGCCGGTGTGGTCCTGGCCGTCGGCAACCTGCTGTTCAGCGTGGCCACCGTGATCGTCGTGCTGGCCGGGGTGTGGCCGCTGACCACCACCGGGGTGGCGCTGGTCCTCGGGACGGGTGTCTACACGCTGGTGATGGCCGAACTGCAGTTCCAGGGCGTGCGCCGGATCTCCGCTCGCCGTTAGAGCTTGCGCAGGCGCAGACGGTTGATGGAGTGGTCGGAGTCCTTGCGCAACACCAGCGTGGCGCGCGGCCGGGTCGGCAGGATGTTGTCGATCAGGTTGGGCCGGTTGATCGAATGCCAGATGTCGCGGGCGGCGAACACGGCCTGCTCGTCGGTCAGCGTGGAGTAGTGGTGGAAGTGCGAGGCCGGGTCGGCGAATGCGCCGGCCCGCATCGACAGGAATCGCGAGATGTACCACTCCTCGATGTCCTCGATGCGGGCGTCGACGTAGACCGAGAAGTCGAAGAGGTCCGACACCATCAGGGCGGGTCCGGTCTGCAGGACGTTGAGACCCTCCAGGATGAGGATGTCCGGGTGCGCGATGATCTGCTTCTCGCTCGGCACGATGTCGTAGAGCAGATGCGAGTACACCGGGGCGCAGGCCGCGTCGGCGCCCGATTTGACCGCGGTGACGAACCGCATCAGCGCCCGCCGGTCGTAGGACTCGGGAAAACCTTTGCGATGCATCAGGTTTCGGCGGGAGAGCTCGGCGTTGGGGTAGAGGAAGCCGTCGGTGGTGACCAGGTCCACCCGCGGGTGATGTTCCCAGCGGGCGAGTAGCGCCTGCAGCACGCGCGCGGTGGTCGACTTGCCCACCGCCACGCTGCCGGCCACCCCGATGACGAACGGCACCGGCCGGTCCGGATTCTGCTGCGGTTCCCCGAGGAAGTCGGCGGTGGTGGCGAACAGCGCTTGGCGCGCCGCCACCTGCAGGTGGATCAACCGGGCCAGCGGGAGGTAGACCTCTTCGACCTCCAGCAGGTCGATCTTCTCGCCGATGCCCCGCAACCTGACCAGTTCGTCCTCGGTCAGCTTCAGCGGTGTCGACATCCGCAGTGCCCGCCACTGACGTCGGTCGAACTCCACGTAGGGGCTGGGTTCGCTCAGCCGAGCCATGGGCACAGTCTTGCAGTTAGCGTGGTGGCCATGGACGCCGGTACTGGTTCTGAGTCCCTGGTACGCGACTACCTGTTGTTGGGGCTGCGCTTCGACCGCATCGAAGACGGCTATGTCGACTCGTTCACCGGCGACCCCGCGTTGCGCCGCGCGGTGGCCGGCGAGCCGGCACCCGATCCCGCCGACCTCGCCCGCGATGCGCGGCGGTTGCTGGGCGAACTGCCCGCAGGTCTCGACGACGATCGTGCCGCGTTCGTCGGTGCGCATCTGCGCGCCCTCGAGTGCGCGGCCCGCACCTTCGCGGGGGAGAAGGTGGGGTTCGTCGACGAGGTCGAGGCGTACTTCGACGTGCGCATCGGCAAGGGAGATCCGGAGCGCTACCGCGAGGCGCACGCCAAGCTCGACGACGCACTCGGCGGCACCGGTCCGCTGGCCGACCGGATCGCCGCCCACCGTGCGGCCGAGGAGATTCCGCCCGCGCGCCTCGAGGAGGCCATCCACGCGTTCTCCAGCGCCCTGCGTGACCGCGTGCGTGCGACGTTTCCGCTGCCGGAGCGCGAGACCATCACCTACGAGGTGGTGACCGACAAGCCGTGGTCGGGCTTCAACTACTACCTCGGCGACTACCGCTCCACCGTCGCCGTCAACGCCGACCTCAAGCAGCAGATGGCCAACCTGCCGCGCCTGGTCGCCCACGAGTCGTATCCGGGCCACCACACCGAGCACTGCCGCAAAGAGGCCGGGCTGGTCGCGGGCAAGGGTCAGGCGGAGCAGACGATCTTCCTGGTCAACACGCCGCAGTGCCTGATGGCTGAGGGTCTCGCCGACCTCGCGCTGTACGCGGCCGTCGGGCCGGGCTGGGGGAGTTGGGCCGCCGAGATCTACGCCGATCTGGGTCTGCGGTTCGACGGCACGCGGGCCGAGACGATCTCCGAGGCGACGGCCGCGCTGGCCGACGTCCGCCAGGACGCCGCGCTGATGCTGCACGACGAGCACCGCGACGTCGACGACGTCGTGGCGTTCCTGAAGCGCTGGCTTATGGTCGACGACGAGCGTGCCCGCCAGATGCTGCGGTTCCTGTCGTCTCCGCTGTGGCGGGCCTACACGTCGACCTATGTCGAGGGGTACCGCCTGCTACGGGGATGGCTCGACGACCGGCCCGACGGTGTCACGCTGACCCAGCGGTTCACCACGCTGCTCGACGAGCCACTGATCCCGTCGTCGCTGCGAGCCGCCTGACCAGTCGCCGGGTGTGCGGTGTCATCCGCGACACGCCGGGCGGATTCAAGCGATCGATGCAACACCCCGTGTGATTGAGGAGTGTTGCGATGGGTCGAGTCCCGTTGTGGTCGCGGATGCCGACGTTCTGGGAGCATGTCCGGGCGGGTCTGAGTCCGGCTGAG
>NZ_JAKRFN010000013.1 GCF_022348085.1 Mycobacterium sp. PSTR-4-N
GCATGGCGGCCAACGCCTCCCGCTGAGGCGGGGGCAGAGTGTCGTACTGGGACTTGACGACGGCGATCTGCACCTGCAGTTGGCTTTGCTTGGACTGCAGATCAGCGCGCACCGCGGCGGCCTGTTCCGCGGCGGTCTTGGCCTCCGACGCCGACACCGCGGACGCCTTCTCCGCGGCCTCCGCTTGCTTACCCACCTCGAGATAGCGCGACATCTGCGCCGACATCTCATGCGCCATCACCCGCTGGATCGACAGCTGGTCGATCAGGCCCTGTGGCGAGGATGCGGTCAGCATGGCCTGGAAGCCCGACGGCCGCCCACCCATGTACTGGGCGGCGGCCAGATCGTTCACCTTGCGCTGGAAGTCGGCGAGCTCGGCCTTCGCGGAGTCCACGGCCGCAACATCGTTGGCGTGCTTGACTTCTGCCGCCTGCTGGATCTCCAGCTTCTTGTTCAGGTCGAGTTGCGCGGAGTGCATGGCCTCCGTCGTCTGCTCGGCCTGGCGCGACAGCTCGTTGAGCTTGGCCAGCGCATCGCTGGCCGGGTCGGCGTGCCCGGCTCCGGCGGCCAGGGCGCCGACGACGGCCACCGAGGCCAAGGCACTGATTGCGGGTCGCCAGAAACGGCTGATGCTCCGATGCGCGCGGTCGAGCGTCAAGATTTATGCGTCCTTCAACTGCCGTAACGAGCTGCCTTGAACTCTCTTAGGTCTCAGATAGGTTACGAAACGGCATCGGCCTTGTCCAACAGGAGACGCAAATTTAACAGGTGCTCCTGTGAAGGATGGGACGACGGTGACGCCAAGTGTCGTCAGGCAACGCCGGGCGTGCCCCGCCGATGTAACGGGACGAGCCTCAACCGCGGCGCCAGGCCCACGTCGGCCAGCACTTCCAATGCACGCTGCTCGTCCACCAGCAAATTTTCGGGAATTCCGAGGAGCACGCTGACTACGCAGTCCTGGCAGCCCGGACCGCGTACCGCGCAGTCGTCACAATCGATGGTGACCGTCCCGGAATCGGCGCCGGAATCGCCGTAACCCTCGTCCTGTCGTGCCTGGTCATGTGGCTCGTGATGACGCATGCCCTGTCCTCTCGTCGCAGTCGAGGGCACGGTATCGACAGCGACCGACAAGTCGGCGCGCTCGAACGCGCGTGGCTGCGCGGCACTTGTCGGCCCGTCGTCCTACGGTCGGCGCATGGGTCAGCTGAGCTTCGCCGATGTCGATCCGGCGGCTGACCTGACGCTGCGGGAGACCACCTTCGTCGTCGTCGACCTGGAGACCACGGGAGGGCGATCCAGCGGCGAGCGACACGACCAGATCACCGAGATCGGCGCGGTGAAGGTGCGCGGGGGCGAGATTCTCGGTGAGTTCGCGACGCTGGTCGACCCGGGCCGGGCCATCCCGCCCCAGATCGTGGCGCTGACCGGCATCACGACCGCGATGGTCTACGACGCGCCGCGTATCGAGGAGGTCCTGCCGGCGTTCCTCGAGTTCGCACGCGGGGCGGTGCTGGTCGCCCACAACGCGGGCTTCGACGTCGGGTTCCTGCGCGCCGCCGCCGAACGCAACCACATCCCGTGGCCCAAGCCGCCGGTGCTGTGCACGGTGCGGCTGGCACGCCGGGTGCTGACCCGCGACGAGGCGCCCAGCGTGCGTCTCTCGGCGCTGGCGCAGCTGTTCGGGGCGGCCACCACGCCCAACCACCGGGCGCTGGCCGATGCGCGGGCCACGGTCGACGTGCTGCACGGCCTGATCGAGCGCGTCGGCAATCAGGGCGTACAGACCTACACCGAGCTGCGGTCCTACCTGCCCGATGTGACCCCGGCCCAACGCCGCAACCGCCGCCTGGCCACGACGGTGCCGCACGCCCCCGGGGTGTACCTGTTCCGCGGCCCCTCGGACGAGGTGCTCTACGTGGGCACCGCGAAGGACCTGCGGCGCCGGGTGAGCCAGTACTTCACCGGGGCGGACCCGCGCACCCGGATGAAGGAGATGGCGTCGCTGGCCACCGGCATCGACCACGTCGAGTGCGCTCACGATCTCGAGGCCGGTGTGCGCGAGCTGCGCCTGCTGGCTGCGCACGCACCCCCGTACAACCGCCGCTCCAAGTTCCCGCACCGCTGGTGGTGGGTCTCCCTCACCGACGAGACGTTCCCGCGCTTCTCCGCGGTACGCAGCCCCCGCAGCGACATCGCGCTCGGTCCGTTCCGCGCCCGGGCCGACGCACTCGATGCCGCCGCGCTGATCGCCCGGTTCACCGGAATCCGGACCTGCACCAAGCGGCTCTCCCGCAGCGCCGTGCACGGGCCGGCGTGTCCGGACGTCGAGGTCTCCCCCTGCCCTGCCGTGCGCGGAATCAGTGCGCAGGACTACGCCGTCGCGGTCGATGCCGCGCACGCGCTGATCGACGGCCGCAGCGCAGAGGCGCTGCGCGCGATCCTCGCCCACATCGACGATCTGGCGCAGCGACACCGCTACGAGACGGCAGCCCGGATGCGGGACCGGGCGTCAGCGGCGATCGACGTGCTGTGGCGCGGTCAGCGGCTGCGCGCGCTGTCGGTGATCGGGGAGCTCGTCGCGGCACGACCCGACGGTGAGCGTGGCTGGCACCTGGCCGTGATCCGGCACGGCCAGCTCGCCGCCGCGGGCGTGGCCCCCCGCGGGGTGCCACCGATGCCGGTCGTCGACGCGCTGTGCGCGGCCGCCCAGACGGTGCTGCCCAGCGCCGCGCCGCACGGCGGCGCCCTGATCGAGGAGATCGCGCTCATCGCGCGATGGCTGACCCACCCCGGCGTGCGGATCGTGCGCGCCGGCTCCGAATCCGATGCGGGCTACTGCTCACCGATCGGCGCCGCGGGACGGTGGGCAGGCTGGGCCGCGTCGGCCCGCTCGGCCCGGGTGGCGGCCGAGCAGCTCGACGAGCAGGTGGCCGCCTCAGAACTCCTGGGTGAACCGAGCCCAACGCGCGAGCAGCTGTTCGGCCGCCCCGGAGTCGATCGCCTCCGTGGCCCGCGCGAGCCCGGACTCCCACGCCGGAACCCACTTGGCGTCGCTGGATAGCCCCGCATGGGACACCAGGGCGCCTGCGGCGTTGAGCAATACGGCGTCGCGCACCGGACCCGTCGCTCCGCCGAGCACCGCGCGGGCTTCGGCGGCGTTCGACTCGGCGTCACCACCGACCAGCTCCGAGATGTGCGCGCGGGCGAAGCCGAACGCGGCAGGGTCGAACCGCAGCCGGTCCACGGTGCCCGCCTGGACCCGCCAGATGGTGCTCGTGGTCGTCGTCGTCAACTCGTCGAGGCCGTCGTCGCCGTGCACCACCAGCACGCTGGAGCCGCGGGTGGCGAACACCTCCGCCATCACCTCGGCCAATTCTCCCCACGCGCAGCCGATCAAACCGGCACGCGGTCCCGCCGGGTTGGTCAGCGGTCCGAGCAGGTTGAAGACCGTCGGGACGCCGATCTCGCGCCGTGCCACCCCGGCGTGCCGGTAGGACGGATGGAACTGCGGCGCGAACGCGAATCCGATGCCCACCTCGGCGACACAGCGCGCGACCTCCTCCGGCCCCAGGTCGATACGCACCCCGAGGGCCTCGAGTGTGTCGGCGCCGCCGGACAGCGACGTCGCCGCCCGATTGCCGTGCTTGACCACCTTGACCCCCGCAGCGGCCACGACGATCGACGCCATGGTCGACAGGTTCACGGTGTTCGCGCCGTCGCCCCCGGTGCCCACCACGTCGACGGTGTCGGTGCCGATGGTCTCGGTGGGCACGCGGTGCGCGTGCTTGAGCATGATGTCGGCGAGCTCACCCACCTCCGCCGAGGTGGGCCGCTTCATCTTCATCGACACGCCGAAGCCGGCGATCTGCGCGGGCGTGGCGGCGCCGGTCATGATCTCGTCCATCGCCCACGCCGCCTGCCCCGGCAGGAGCGACTGGTTGGTGGTCAGGCGGCCGAGGATCACCGACCATGTCGGAGCGGCCACAGACGGGTCGTGCGCAGCGGGAGCAGGAGTCACGACGCGATTATGACGAATTGCTCGACCCGGGTGGAGTTAGACAACTACAAAGCGTCATACTTGCAGCTGTGACGAGCGCTGTAGGGACTTCGGGAACCGCCATCACGTCGCGAGTGCATTCGCTGAACCGTCCGAACATGGTCAGTGTTGGCACGATCGTGTGGCTTTCCAGCGAGTTGATGTTCTTTGCTGGCCTGTTCGCGATGTACTTCACGGCCCGCGCCCAGGCCGGCGGTGTGTGGCCGCCGCCCCCGACCGAGTTGAACCTCGCGCTCGCGGTACCGGTGACACTGGTGCTGATCGCCTCGTCGTTCACCTGCCAGATGGGCGTGTTCGCGGCCGAGCGCGGCGACGTGTTCGGGCTGCGTCGCTGGTACCTGCTGACGTTCGCGATGGGTCTGTTCTTCGTCTGCGGCCAGGGCTACGAGTACTACCACCTGGTGCACGAGGGCACGACGATCCCGGGAAGCGCCTACGGCACCGTCTTCTACCTGGCGACCGGTTTCCACGGCCTGCACGTGATCGGCGGTCTGGTGGCGTTCATCCTGCTGCTGCTGCGCACCCGGATGAGCAAGTTCACCCCGGCGCAGGCCACCGCCGCGATCGTGGTCTCGTACTACTGGCACTTCGTCGACATCGTCTGGATCGCCCTGTTCGCCGTCATCTACTTCGTCCGATGACGGATTCGGCGACACAGCCTGGCAGCCCGCAGAAAAGAAGGGGTTCGATGACAAGCAAGTCCAAGCGCCGGTTGCGCCGGCGCGTCTCGGCGGCGCTGCTGCTGCTGATCGGACTGGCAGTGGCCGGTGGTCTGGCGGCCACCTTCACGCCGACGCCGCAGGTCGCGGTGGCCGACGAATCGGCCTCGGCCATGCTGCGCACCGGCGAGCAGCTCTACGACACCGCGTGCATCACCTGCCACGGCGCCAATCTGCAGGGTGTGGCGGACCGCGGCCCGAGCCTCATCGGCGTCGGCGAGGCCGCTGTCTACTTCCAGGTGGCCACCGGCCGGATGCCCGCGATGCGCGGCGAGGCGCAGGCCCAGCGCAAGGAACCGGCGTTCGACGAGGCCCAGATCGACGCGCTGGGGGCCTACATCCAGGCCAACGGCGGCGGCCCCGTCGTGCCGCGCGACGAGAACGGCGCGATCGCCTCGCAGTCGCTGATCGGCAACGACGTGGCCCGCGGCGGCGACCTGTTCCGGCTGAACTGCGCGTCGTGCCACAACTTCACCGGTAAGGGTGGCGCCCTGTCGTCGGGCAAGTACGCACCTGATCTCGGTGACGCGGCGAAGGTGCCCGCACAGGTCTACACCGCGATGCTGACCGGCCCGCAGAACATGCCGAAGTTCTCCGACCGGCAGCTCTCCCCTGACGAGAAGCGCGACATCGTCGCCTATGTCAGGGAAGCGGCCGAGACGCCGTCGCCGGGCGGTCTCGGACTGGGCGGCTTCGGCCCCACGTCCGAGGGCATGGTCGCGTGGATCGTCGGCATGGTGGCCATCATCGCGGCCGCCCTCTGGATCGGAGCACGAGCATGAGTGAAGGTACGGGCGCGGATAAAGGTTCCGACACCCCCGGCCAGTTGGGTACCCCCGGGCAGCCGACCGACGCTGAACTCGCCGAGATGTCCCAGGAGCAGCTGCTCGAACTCGGCGGCAAGCTCGACGGCGTCGAGATCGTCTACAAAGAGCCGCGCTGGCCCGTCCCGGGCACCAAGGCCGAGAAGCGCGCTGAGCGCACCGTCGCGTACTGGCTTCTGCTGGCCGGTGTTTCGGGTCTCGCGCTGCTGCTGATCTTCTTGTTCTGGCCGTGGGAGTACAAGCCGTTCGGCGCCGAGGGCGAGTGGCTGTACGCGCTGGCGACGCCGCTGTACGGCCTGACGTTCGGCCTGTCGGTGCTGTCCATCGGTGTCGGCGCGGTGCTGTTCCAGAAGAAGTTCATCCCCGAGGAGATCTCGATCCAGGAGCGCCACGACGGCGCCTCCCCCGAGCTGCACCGCCGGACCGTCGCCGCCAACCTCGGCGACGCGCTGGAAGGCTCGACACTGAAGCGGCGCAAGCTGATCGGGCTCTCGCTGGGCATCGGGTTCGGCGCGTTCGGGCTCGGCACGCTGGTGGCCTTCCTCGGCGGTCTGATCAAGAACCCGTGGAAGCCCGTGGTGCCGACGGCCGAGGGCATGAAGGCCGTGCTGTGGACGTCGGGGTGGACGCCCCGCTTCACCGGCGAGACCATCTACCTCGCACGCGCCACCGGCCGCCCGGGCGAGTCGCCGTTCGTCAAGATGCGCCCCGAGGACATCGACGCCGGCGGCATGGAGACGGTGTTCCCGTGGCGCGAGTCCGACGGCGACGGCACCACGGTGGAGTCCGAGCACAAGCTCACCGAGATCGCGATGGGCGTGCGCAACCCGGTCATGCTCATCCGCATCCGGCCCGGCGACATGTCGCGAGTGGTCAAGCGCCAGGGCCAGGAGAGCTTCAACTTCGGCGAGCTGTTCGCCTACACGAAGGTGTGCTCCCACCTGGGCTGCCCGGCGTCTCTGTACGAGCAGCAGACCTACCGAATCCTGTGCCCGTGCCACCAATCGCAGTTCGACGCGCTGCACTTCGCCCGGCCCATCTTCGGACCCGCTGCCCGCGCGTTGGCGCAGCTACCGATCACCATCGATCAAGAGGGCTACCTTGTAGCCAACGGTGATTTCATCGAACCCGTCGGACCGGCATTCTGGGAGCGCGAATCATGAGCCCACGACCCAACATGGCCGAGATCGCCGCCAAGCAGGGCGACGCCATCGACTCCCGCTACCACCCGTCGGCAGCGGTACGTCGCCAGCTGAACAAGGTGTTCCCGACCCACTGGTCCTTCCTGCTGGGCGAGATCGCGATGTACAGCTTCATCGTGCTGCTGCTCACCGGCGTCTGGTTGACCCTGTTCTTCGACCCGTCGATGACGCACGTCGTCTACGACGGCGTCTACCAGCCGTTGCGCGGCGTCGGGATGTCCCGGGCATACGAGACGGCCCTCGACATCAGCTTCGAGATCCGCGGCGGCCTGTTCGTCCGGCAGGTGCATCACTGGGCGGCGCTGCTGTTCGCCGCGTCGATCATGGTCCACCTCGCCCGCATCTTCTTCACCGGCGCGTTCCGCCGCCCCCGTGAGGCCAACTGGGTGATCGGCTCGTTGCTGCTGATCCTGGCGATGTTCGAAGGCTTCTTCGGGTACTCGCTGCCCGACGACCTGCTCTCGGGCACCGGCATCCGCGCCGCACTGTCGGGCATCACGATGGGCATCCCCGTCATCGGTACCTGGATGCACTGGGCGCTGTTCGGTGGCGACTTCCCCGGCGAGATCCTCATCCCGCGCCTCTACGCGCTGCACATCCTGCTGATCCCCGGGATCATCCTGGCCCTGATCGGCGTGCACCTGGCGCTGGTGTGGTTCCAGAAGCACACCCAGTTCCCCGGCCCCGGGCGGACCGAGACCAACGTCGTCGGCGTGCGCGTCATGCCGGTGTTCGCGGTCAAGTCCGGCGCGTTCTTCGCGGTCACGGTCGGCATCCTCGGCCTGATGGGCGGTCTGCTGCAGATCAACCCGATCTGGGTGCTGGGGCCGTACAAACCGTCGCAGGTGTCTGCGGGTAGCCAGCCCGACTTCTACATGATGTGGACCGACGGCCTGATCCGACTGTGGCCGGCCTGGGAGTTCTACCCGTTCGGCCACACCATCCCGCAGGGCGTGTGGGTGGCGCTGGGCATGGGTGTGGTGTTCATGCTGCTGATCGCCTACCCGTTCCTGGAGAAGAAGTTCTCCGGCGACGACGCGCACCACAACCTGTTGCAGCGTCCGCGTGACGCACCGACGCGCACCGCGATCGGCGCGGCGGCGATCTCGCTGTACATCGTGCTGACCTTCGCCTGCATGAACGACATCATCGCGCTGAAGTTCCACATCTCGCTGAACGCGACGACGTGGATCGGCCGTATCGGCATGGTGGTGCTCCCGGCGATCGTCTACTACATCGCCTACCGCTGGGCGGTGGCGCTGCAGCGCAGCGACCGCGAGGTGCTCGAGCACGGTATCGAGACGGGCATCATCAAGCGCCTGCCGCACGGTGCCTACATCGAGCTGCACCAGCCGCTGGGCCCCGTCGACGAGCACGGCCACGCCATCCCGCTGGAGTACCAGGGTGCGGCTCTGCCGAAGCGGATGAACAAGCTGGGTTCGGCCGGCGCTCCGGGCACGGGTGGCTTCCTCAGCGCCGACCCGGTGTCCGAGCACCAGGCGCTCACCGAGGCGGCCCACGCGGCCGAGCATCGGGCGATCACGGCGCTGCGTGAACGTGTCAGCCACGAGGGCTCCAACGGGCACAACAGCTCCAACGGGCACGGATCGTCGAACGGCCACTCCAACGGGTCATCCGACAACGGTCATCACTGACCGGCCCCCGCACGACAACGACATCCGCTCCGGCTCCGGCCGGGGCGGATGTTTTTTATGCGTCGGCGTGGCTGCGCAGCTCACGCAGGAAGTAGATCGGGAGGCCGATCATCGCGGCCGTGACGACGCCGGCGGCACCGTAGAACACCCACGAGGTGACGTCGTTGTCGACGGCCATCAGGTAGGTCGCGGTCCCGATCAGCACGTACGCAACGCCCATCGCGGCGCCGATCGAGGCTGCGCAGCGCAACGTCAGCTGTTCCACGACGGGCGACCCGGACGGGCTGGGTGCAGCCGAGACACTCTGGGCCGGAGCGACCGCGCGGATCTTCTCCGTCGGCGCGTCTGCGACCCGCGGTGGAGCGCTCCCCTGCTCACCGGAGGCTGCCGTCGGAGTCGGCTTCGACTCCCGGGGCCCCGCGTCACCGCGCGCATCTCGGCGGGCCCGCAGCAGCAACGGCACGGCGGCGAGGATCACCGCCGCCGACACCCCGATCACGACGTAGAGGAACCAGGGCGTGCCGGAGTCGCCGGACGCGGTGCGGCCGCTACCGAGGTCGACCAGTGCCACCGTCGCGGCGACACCGGCGCCCAATGCGGCGAGCCATGCGGCCGCGCAGCCGCCCAGCAGGACGCGATCCGTGCGGTCCGGGGTGTAGCGGGCAGCGGGTGTCGTCATGTCGGCTAGCAGTTGGTCTGCGCGGCGTTGCCGGTGTTCGAGGACAACACCGTGCCGTCGCTGGTCGTGATCGAGCAGTTGAGCCGACTGACCAGGAACAGGCTCGACGCCTGCACCGAGCCCACCTCGGACTGCGAGATCGGGGTGACGGTCAACGACCACGGGATGTACACGTTGCGTTGGGTGCGGCTGCGCCCCGAGGCGTCGGTGTAGGTCACCGTGATGATGTCGCCGGGCGCCTTGGTGCCGGTCACGGAGTAGGTGACCTGGCGTGGGCCGGCCCGCGTCGTGGTGGGTGGTGGCGGCGGCGCTTCCGTGGTGGTCGGTGGCGGCGGGGGCGGCGGCGCCTCGGTGGGAGCCGGCTCCGGCGGAGGTTCGGTGACCGTCACCGTCTCCGGCGGGGGCGGCGGCGGTTCCTCGGTGCTCGGTGGCGGCGGGGGCGGGGGCGGCGGGGGTGTCGTGGTGGTGATCTCGTCCTGCACCGGCGGCGGAGCGCTGGTGGTCGTCTCCGGCGTCGCGAGGTTGTCGGTGTCGGTGCGTGTCACCAGGACCGACACCGACACCACCAGCGCGATGGCGGCGATGATCGCGACGACACCGACCACCCACGGCCATCGCGGCGGATCGGGGGTCTCGCCGGTGTCGGCTGATGCGTCGTAGCTGTCGTAGTCGTAGAGCGACGATTCGGCGGGGAGGTAGGGAGGGCTGACGAACTGTTCGGATTCCGGGGCGGAGTAGGCCCGCGAGTAGTGGTCGGTCGGACCGGTGCCGGGTGCACTCGCGTCGCTGTCCGGGGCGACACCCGAGACGTCCTGGGTCGGTTCGTCGGCCGAGGACCGGTCACCCGGCTCATCGCCTCTAGGCCCGCTCATGTGCGTCAATCCTTCTCAGCCAGCTTCTCGGGCGCCGATCACCGCCGACGGCGGCTCGCGGTGCGCCGGCAACACTACCCAACTCCGATGTCGTGGAGAGGGGCAGGAAGTCCGTCGCCGGCCAACTCATGCCGGATTGTGACCTTGCCCCGGGCTGCAGCGCCGAACGACGACAGCGGCTAGTGCTTCTCGGGTCCGGTGTGGTACTCGAAGACCAGCCCGGAGACCGTGGTGAGCACGAAGCAGACGCCGGCGACGATGAGCCACGGCAGCCACAGGGCCATGCCGACCGCGGTGACCGAGGCCGACAGCGCGATCATGACCGGCCACCAGCTGTGCGGGCTGTAGAAGCCCAGTTCGCCGGCGCCGTCGGCGATCTCGGCGTCTTCGTAGTCCTCGGGGCGGGTGTCCAACCGGCGGGCGACGAAGCGGAAGAACGTGCCGGTGATCAGCGTCAGGCCCGTCGTGAGGGCGAGCGCCGTGGTACCGGCCCACTCCACTCCGCCCTGGGCGAACAGCGCGGTGAGCACCGCGTACACCACCGTCGCCAGCGCGAAGAACGCCGTGAGGAACTCGAACAACCGGGCTTCGATATGCATCTGCTGTCCTACCTGCTCGCCTGGGGCGCCTGCTCACCGCGGCGCGTGTCGAACGGCTTGGTGGTGGTTGCGACCGGCGACTGGTTGATCGCCTGCAGCGCCTCGGCGTTGGTCTTACCGGCGATGCGCTGATCCATGTAGGCCTTGAAATCGTTGGGCTCGACGACGCGCAGCTCGAAATTCATCATCGCGTGATACGTGCCGCACATCTCGGTGCAGCGGCCCACGAAGGCGCCGGTCTTGTTGATCTCGCTGACCTGGAAGACATTGTCGGAGTTGTTCGCCTTCGGATCCGGCAGCACGTCCCGCTTGAACAGGAACTCCGGCACCCAGAAGCCGTGGATCACATCGGCCGAGGCGATCTGGAACTCGATGCGCTTCCCGGACGGCACCACCAGGACCGGGATCTCGGTCGACGAGCCGAGGGTCTCGACCTTGTCGAAGTTCAGGTAGCTACGGTCCTCGGGGTTGAGGCCGCGGATCGCGCCGACGCGCTCCTCACCGTTCTCGTAGGTGCCCTCCGGCTTGGAGGTCATCGCCTCTTTGCGGGCGTTGTCGGCGCCGTCGTAGGTGAAGGTGCCGTCACTGAAGTCGATCTTCTGGTAGCCGAACTTCCAGTTCCACTGGAATGCCGTGACGTCGACGACGACCTCGGGGTTGGGCTCCTTGTGCAGCATCCGCTCCTGCACGACGACGGTGAAGTAGAAGAGCACCGAGATGATGAGGAACGGGGTGACCGTCAGGGCCAGCTCGAGCGGCATGTTGTAGCCGAACTGGCGGGGCAGTTCCTGGTCGCCCTTCTTCTTGCGGTGGAACACCACGGTCCAGAACAGCAGGACGTAGACGATCGCGCCGACGACCAGCGCGGCGATCATGGAACCGATCCACAGCTCACGGTTGAGGTGCGCTTCGGGGGTGATGCCCTTGGGCCATCCCAGGGCGAGAGCATCGGACCAGCTGCATCCGCTGAGCAGGACTGTCGTCCCTCCCAGGAGCAGGGACAATGCCACCAACTTCAGGCCGCGAGCGGGCACGTTGGCGCCTCCTACCAAGTCGATCGACCGCCGGACGGTCAGACGGCTGCATTGAATACTACGCAGCGTAGACCACGCTTCCCGAGCAGTTCCATGCGACCGGGGCAATGTCAGGAAGTGCCCACCCACGCCGGTCCGAGAGCGCCCGGACGATCAGACATACTGGCGCGGTGTGCGGACTGCTGGCGTTGGTGACCGATCCTGCCCATGACGTCTCCCCCAGCCTCGTCGACGCCGTCTCCGGCGCCAGCCATCTGATGCGTCATCGGGGTCCCGACGAGCCCGGGACCTGGAACGACGACCGCGTGGTGCTCGGCTTCAACCGGCTCTCGATCATCGACATCGCCCACAGCCATCAGCCGTTGCGCTGGGGTCCGGCCGAGGCTCCGCAGCGCTACGCGCTGGTGTTCAACGGTGAGATCTACAACTACCTCGAGCTGAGGGAGGCCCTGGCCGCCGAGCACGGCGCCGTCTTCCACACCGACGGGGACGGCGAGGCCATCGTCGCCGCCTACCACCACTGGGGCGCTGAGGCGCTCACCCGCCTTCGCGGGATGTTCGCGTTCGCGCTGTGGGACACCGTCACCGAGGAGCTGTTCTGCGCCCGCGATCCCTTCGGCATCAAACCGCTGTACATGGCCACCGGCCCGGGCGGCACGGCCGTGGGCAGCGAGAAGAAGTGCCTCCTCGACATGGCCGGGCAGCTCGGTGTCGA
This sequence comes from Mycobacterium sp. PSTR-4-N, assembly GCF_022348085.1. GTDB lineage: Bacteria > Actinomycetota > Actinomycetes > Mycobacteriales > Mycobacteriaceae > Mycobacterium. The sequence goes on from NZ_JAKRFN010000013.1 coordinate 12,357, forward strand.
CCTGAGCATCGACGAGCGCGCCGTGCAGCACTACACCGTGCTGCAGTACGTCCCGGAGCCCGAGACGCTGCAGCGCGGTATCCGGCGGCTCGAATCGGGCAGCTACGCACGGGTGCGGCCGGGCGCGGCACCCGAAGTGACCCGCTACTTCACGCCGCGCTTCGCAGCCGTGCCTTTCGTGGCGGGGCGCGAGCAGTCACGGTACGACGAGATCACCGCGGTGCTCGAGGACTCGGTGGCCAAGCACATGCGTGCCGACGTCACCGTCGGGTCGTTCCTGTCGGGCGGCATCGACTCCACGGCGATCGCGGCACTGGCGATGCGCCACAACCCGCGGCTGATCACGTTCACCACCGGTTTCGAGCGCGCCGGCTTCTCGGAGGTCGACGTCGCGGTCGCGTCGGCCGAGGCGATCGGTGCCCGGCACGTCACCAAGGTGGTCAGCCAGGCCGAGTTCGTCGACGCGCTGCCCGAGATCGTCTGGTATCTGGACGAACCAGTGGCCGACCCGGCGCTGGTGCCGCTGTTCTTCATCGCCCGGGAGGCCCGCAAGCACGTCAAGGTGGTGCTCTCGGGTGAGGGCGCCGACGAACTGTTCGGCGGCTACACGATCTACCGCGAGCCGCTGTCGCTGAAGCCGTTCGACTATCTGCCGCGGGGTGTGCGCAGGTCGGTCGGCCGGATGGCCGGCCCACTGCCCGAGGGGATGCGGGGCAAGAGTCTGCTGCACCGCGGCTCGCTGACGCTCGAGGAGCGCTACTACGGCAATGCGCGCAGTTTCTCCGATGCACAGCTGCGCGCGGTGCTGGCGCGGTTCCGGCCCGAGTGGACGCACACCGATGTGACCGCGCCGGTGTATGCGCAGTCCGTCGGCTGGGACCCGGTCGCGCGGATGCAGCACATCGACCTGTTCACCTGGCTGCGCGGCGACATCCTGGTCAAGGCCGACAAGATGACGATGGCGAACTCGCTGGAGCTGCGGGTGCCGTTCCTCGACCCGGAGGTGTTCGCCGTCGCATCACGCTTGCCCTATGACCAGAAGATCACCCGGTCGACGACCAAGTACGCGCTGCGCAAGGCGCTGGAACCGGTCATCCCCGCCCATGTGCTGCATCGCCCCAAGCTCGGCTTCCCGGTACCCATCCGTCATTGGCTGCGCGCCGGCGAGCTGCTGGACTGGGCGTACGGGATGATCGCGACATCGGGTGCCGGGGATCTGCTCGATCTGTCGGCGGTGCGCGCGATGCTCGACGAACACCGCACGGGCGCCGCCGATCACAGCCGCCGGCTGTGGACGGTGTTGATCTTCATGCTGTGGCACGCGATCTTCATCGAGCACAGCGTGACGCCGACGATCAGCGAGCCGACGTACCCGGTTCAGCTCTAGGCGAGCGCCGAAGCGATCTCGCGGCCGGCGTCGTCGCCGTAGGCATCGGTGAGCCGCGTGATCGCGTCGTCCCGATCCCACGTCCACTCCTGCGGGCCGGGCGCCTCCAGCACCAACGTCGCGACCAGCGAGGCCAGCTGCGCGGCTCGCTCCAGGGACAGGCCGGCGTCACGGCCGGTGAGGAAGCCCGCGCGGAACGCATCGCCGATGCCCGTCGGGTCCTCGCGACGACGCTCCGGCACGACGTCGACGTGGACGAACGTGCCGTCCCGGCCCACCAGGTCGACTCCCTTCTCCCCCAGCGTGGTGACCCGCAGCTGGATCTGCTGCATCACCTCGGCCTCCGACCACCCGGACTTCTGGAGCAGCAGATCCCACTCGTAGTCGTTGGTGAACAGGTAGGTGGCGCCGTCGATCAACCGCCGGATCTCGTCACCCGACAGCCGGGCGAGCTGCTGGCTCGGGTCGGCGGCGAACGCCAGGCCCAGCGAGCGGCATTCCTCGGTGTAGAGGAACATCGCCTCGGGATCGTTCGCCCCGATGATCACCAGATCCGGTGTGCCCGTGCGGGTCACGACATCGGCGAGCTTGATGTTGCGGGATTCCGACATGGCGCCGGGATAGAACGACGCGATCTGCGCCATGTCCTCGTCGGTGGTGCAGACGAAGCGCGCCGTGTAGGCGGACTCCGACACCAGCACCGCATCGCAGTTGACGCCGGCTCCGGTCAGCCACTCGCGGTAGTCGTCGAAGTCGGCGCCGACCGCGCCGATCAGCGTCGGCTGCCCGCCGAGCACGCCCATCGCGTAGGCCATGTTTCCGGCGACCCCGCCGCGGTGCATCACCAGATCGTCGACCAGGAAGCTCAGCGACACCTTCTGCAGGTGGTCGGCCAGCAGCTGCTCGGAGAAGCGGCCGGGGAAGCGCATCAGATGATCGGTGGCGATCGATCCGGTCACGGCAATGGTCACGCAGTCACACCCTTCGTGAAGTCGTCAGACACCCTAGCTGGGCCTCGTCGGCAGGCTCTTCGCCTACCGGAGCAGCCTGCGCACGTGCGCTAACCTGCCTATGAGCCCTCAGTGGGCCACTGTAGAGGCAACACAATCCACACACGCAATCCATCGACCTGCCCGGGAGTTCATGTATGACTGGTCCTTACCCGCCCCACTACGGAGCTGGACCAGCAGGACCGCAGGACTACCCCGGGGGTTACGGACAGTCCCAGCCCCAGCCCTATCCGGACGCGGGCTTCGCCGCCGCCTATCCCGGCGCGCTTCCGCCGCCCGTGCCCTATCCCCCGCGCAGACGGCGCTGGCTGGCGATCGTGGCCGCTGTCGTCGCGGTGCTCGTGGTGGCCGGCGTCGTCACCGCCATCGTCCTGACGCGCGGCTCGGGCGACAGCTCTCCCAGCGGCGCACTGACCGAAGCGTCGGCACGGACCGCGATCCAGGATTATCTCGACGCGCTGTCGGGCGGCGACGCCGAGACGGTGGCGCGACACAGCCTGTGCGGATTGTTCGACGCGGTCAAGGAGCGCCGGTCGGATCTCGCGTTGGCGAGCCTGTCCAGCGACGCATTCCGCAAGCAGTACAGCAGCGCTCAGGTGACCTCGATCGACAAGATGGTCCTCTCGTCGCCGACGCAGGCGCAGGTGCTGTTCACGATGAAGGTGACGCCGCAGAGCCGGTCGTCACGAAACCAGCCCGCCGATGCCGACGAGCAAGCGATCGCGCAGCTGGTCTCGGTCGACAACGACGTGCTGGTGTGCTCCTACCTGCCGCGCACGGCAGGCCAGTACTAGGTCAGTTGAAGGAATCGCCGCAGGCGCACGAGCCGGTGGCGTTGGGGTTGTCGATGGTGAACCCCTGCTTCTCGATCGTGTCGACGAAGTCGATGCTGGCACCCTGCACGTACGGCGCGCTCATCCGGTCCACGGTGAGGTTGACCCCGCCGAACTCGACGGTGAGATCGCCGTCGAGGGTGCGGTCGTCGAAGAACAGGTTGTAACGCAGCCCTGCACAGCCGCCCGGCTGCACCGCGATCCGCAGCGCCAGGTCGTCGCGACCCTCCTGGTCGAGCAGTGCCTTCGCCTTGGACGCCGCGGCCTCGGTCAGGATCACGCCGTGTTGGGTGTCGGTGGCCTGTCCTGCCTGCACTGCCGACTCGTCCTGAACAGTCATGAATACTCCTGTGTGGGATGTTCGTGGGTGAGGCCCGAACGCCGTGACCCCACGCGTTCAACGGTACCTTGTCGCGGCGCTATTCCCCATCTACGTCCAGGTTGCCGCGACCGCGGCGGCCAGGCCGGTGAGCTGCTCGGCGGCGTCGTCGATGGCTCGACGCACGGATCCGGCGTGCTCGGCGACCGCGTGCGCGGCGGCGATGCCGGCCTCGCTGCGTTCGGCGTCAGTCAGCGTCACCTGACCGGCCATGACCAGCACCGGCACGCCCCGCCGGCCCGCTCCCGCTGCCAGTGCGCTGACCACCTTGCCGTGCAGCGACTGGTCGTCGAAGCGGCCCTCACCGGTGATGACCAGGTCCGCGGCGTCCAGATCCGCGTCCAGCCGGGTGTGCGAGGCGATGATCGCCGCTCCGGATTCGCGTCGCGCCCCCAGCGCGAGCAGCGCCGCGCCCAGTCCGCCCGCCGCACCCGCCCCGGGCTCGTCCCGGATCGCTGCGCCCGCGGCGTCCTCCAGCTGCCGGGCCCATGCGGCCAGCCGCTGTTCCAGCAGCTCGACGGTGGCGGGGTCGGCACCCTTCTGCGGTCCGAACACCGCCGCGGCACCGCGCGCGCCGAGCAGCGGATGTTCGACGTCACTGGCGGCGACCAGCTCGACATCGGCCAGCAGCTCGCGGGCGGCGGCCAAGCCGCCGAGCGCCTCGATCATGCCGCGGCCGCCGTCGGTGCTGCCGCTGCCACCGAGCCCGACGACGATGCGGCGTGCGCCCGCATCCAGGGCGGCCGCGATGAGCGCCCCGACCCCGCGGGTGTGGGCGTCGACGGCGGTGCGCACGGTGGGCGTTCCGCCGAGCAGGGCGAGGCCGCACGCCTGGGCGCATTCGATGTAGGCGGTCGCCGGGGGGCCGGGGTCGAACACCCAGTCGGCGTCGACGTCGGCGCTCAACGGACCGCTCACCCGTTCGGTGCGCCGCTCGCCCAGCCGGCTGGCCAGGACGTCGACGAAGCCGGGTCCGCCGTCGGACTGCGGCGCCAGGATCAGCCGGTCCTGCGGGCGCGAGCGGGCCCATCCTGTCGCGACGGCGCGAGCCGCCTCGACGGCAGTGAGGCTGTCGCCGAACGAGTCCGGCGCGATCAGGACGGTCCGGGTCATCGCCCGGTTCGTCTCAGCAGACATCTTCGGAAGATTAAGTCGGTGCCGGAGGTGGCGCACGGCGGGCTACGTCATGCCGGCACCCGCGAAGTAACCTGGCACATGTGAAGCTGCTGGGCCGCAAGAACGACGACTCCGGGGACGATCGGGTCCCCGCCGACGACGACGTCGTGGACGCCGCGCCGAGCGGCCGGGTGACCACCGCGCCCAAGGGCAGACCGACCCCGAAACGCAACGAGGCGAGCCGCCGGCGCGGACCGGTCGCACCGGCGCCGATGACCAGCGCGGAGGCGCGGCGGCGCCGCAAGGAGCTGCGGGGCCCGAAGCTCTCCCGCGAGGAGCGCAAAGCAGAGAAGATCGAGCGCCGCGCCACGATGTCGCAGCGTCGCGAGAAGATGATGGCCGGCGACGATGCCTACCTGCTGCCGCGCGACAAGGGCCCGGTGCGCCGTTATGTGCGCGACCTGGTCGACTCGCGGCGCAACGTGCTCGGCCTGTTCATGCCTTCGGCCCTGGGTCTGATCCTGGTCATGCTGGCGGTGCCCTCGGTCCAGGTGCAGCAGCTGATCTCCCCGGCGATGCTGGTGCTGGTCCTGATCATGATCGTCGACGGCTTCTTCCTGGGCCGCCGGGCGAACCGGCTGGTCGATCAGAAGTTCCCCGGCAACACCGAATCCGGGTGGAAGCTGGGCTTCTACGCCGCCAGCCGTGCGTCGCAGCTGCGGCGGATGCGCGCACCGCGACCGCAGGTCGAGCGCGGCGCGACAATCGACTGACGCCGTCGGTGTCCTACTTCCCCGAGATCGCCGCGCCCGACCCCGACGCAGCCGCCGCCGCGCGGGCCCGGCAGGCGCAGCTGACCAAACCCGCCGGCGCGCTGGGCCGCCTCGAAGACCTGTCGGTCTGGGTGGCGTCGTGCCAGAACACATGTCCGCCACGACAGTTCGAGCGTGCCCGGGTGGTGGTGTTCGCCGGCGACCACGGGGTCACCGCGGCGGGAGTGTCGGCCTACCCGGCCGAGGTCACGGCGGCGATGATGGCCAACTTCGCCGCCGGTGGTGCCGCGGTCAACGTGCTCGCCGGCCTCGCCGACGCGGGAGTGCGCGTCGTCGACATCGCGGTCGACACCGAGGAGCCGCTGTCGCCGGATGCCGGCGAGCACAAGGTGCGTCGCTCGAGCGGCAACATCGCGGTCGAGGACGCGCTGAGCCCCGACGAGGTGGTCGCCGCCATCGAGGTGGGCCGGCGCATCGCCGACGACGAGGTCGACGCGGGTGCGGACCTGCTGATCGCGGGCGACATGGGGATCGGCAACACCACCCCGGCCACCACGTTGGTGGCGGCGCTGATCGGGGCCGAACCGGTGGCGGTGGTGGGGCGGGGCACCGGCATCGACGACGAGGGTTGGAAGCGCAAGACCGCCGCGATCCGCGATGCGCTCTACCGCACCAAGCGGCTGTCGGCGGATCCGGTTGCGCTGCTTCGCATCTGCGGCGGCGCCGATCTCGCGGCGATGACGGGGTTCTGTGCTCAGGCCGCACTTCGCCGCACCCCGGTGCTGCTCGACGGCGTGGTGGTGACCGCGGCGGCGTTGGCCGCCGAGCGGCTGGCGCCGGGCGCGCGGCTGTGGTGGCAGGCCGGGCACCGGTCCACCGAGCCCGCGCACGGGATGGCGCTCGATGAGCTTTCGCTGACGCCCATCGTCGATCTCGGGATGCGCCTCGGCGAGGGTTCCGGTGCCCTGGTCGCGCTGCCGGTGCTGCGCGCCGCCGTCGCCACGCTCGCGTCGATGGCCACCTTCGAAGAGGCCGGGATCTCCGGGGGCTGACCGTGATCCGTTCCCTGGCGGGCGCTTTCGCGTTCGCGACGGTGCTGCCGGTGCCTGCGTCGCGCACCGCGCTCGTCGGCCGGGGCGTGATCACCGCACTGCCCATCGCGGGCGCGGCACTGGGCGGGGTGGCCGCGGCGGTGTTGGCGGCGGGATTCTGGGCCTTCGGCCCGGACGCTCCGCTCGCCGGCGCGCTGGCGGTGACGACCCTGCTGCTGGCGACCCGCGGCCTGCACATCGACGGCCTGGCCGACACCACGGACGCGCTGGGGTGTTACGGCCCGCCGGAGCGTGCGCTGGCCGTGATGCGGGAAGGTACGGCCGGCCCGTTCGGGGTGGCGGCTGTCGCGGCGACGGTGCTCATCCAGACGCTGGCGTTCGCGCAGGCGGGGTGGGCCGGCGTGCTGGTCGCGGTCGTGGCCGGCCGGGTCGCGGCGGTGATGGCGTGCCGGCGCGGCGTGCCTGCGGCGCCGGGGAGCTCGCTGGGGGCTGCGGTCGCAGGAGTGCAGCCGGCCTGGGTGGGCTGGGCGTGGGTGGCCTGCACCGCCGCGGCCGCCGTGCCGGTGTGCGGCACGGCCTGGCAGGGCCCGCTCGTGGTGGTCCTGGCGGTGGCCGCGGCGATGGCGCTGGTCGGCCACTGCGTGCGCCGGTTCGGCGGTATCACCGGCGACGTGCTCGGCGCCGCCGTCGAGGTGACGACGACGATCGCCGCGGTGGGCCTGGCGATCCGCTAGCCCAGCCGCGTCATCCAGCCGTGGGTGTCGGCGAAGGTGCCGCGCTGGATCCCCGTCAGCGTGTCGCGCAGCGCCATCGTGATCTCGCCGGGTTCCCCGTCGGCGATGGTGAATTCGCCGTCGGCGTGCTTGACGTGGGAGACCGGGGTGATGACCGCGGCGGTGCCGCAGGCGAACACCTCGGTGATCTCCCCCGCGGCGGCCTTCTTCTGCCACTCGTCGACGTCGATCTTGCGTTCCTCGACCGCGAACCCGGCGTCAGTGGCCAACTGCAGCAACGAGTCTCGTGTGATGCCCGGCAACAGCGAGCCCGACAGCTCGGGGGTGACCAACCGCGCGGTGCCGCCGCTGCCGAAGACGAAGAACAGGTTCATCCCGCCCATCTCTTCGACGTAACGGCGCTCGATCGCGTCGAGCCACACCACCTGATCGCAGCCGTGGTCGGCGGCCTCGGCCTGCGCGAGCAGCGACGCCGCGTAGTTGCCGCCGAACTTGGCCGCACCGGTGCCGCCCGGCGAGGCCCGCACGTATTCGTGGGACAGCCACACGCTGACCGGCTTGATGCCCCGGGGGAAGTACGCGCCGGCGGGTGAGGCGATCACCAGGTAGCGGTACCGGTCGGCCGGGCGCACGCCGAGCCCCGGCTCGGTCGCGATGACGAACGGCCGCAGGTAGAGCGACTCCTCACCGCCGGCCGGCGGCACCCACTGCCCGTCGACCGCGATGAGCTGACGCAGCGACTCGAGAAACACCTCGGCGGGCAGCTCCGGGATCGCGAGCCTGCGCGCGGAGGTCTGCAGCCGTGCCGCGTTGGCCTCCGGCCGGAACGACACGATGGACCCGTCGTTCCAGCGATAAGCCTTCAGACCCTCGAAGATCTCCTGCGCGTAGTGCAGGACGACCGCCGACGGATCGAGCTCGATGGGCCCGTAGGGCAGCACCCGGGCGTCGTGCCACCCCTGCTCGGCCGTGTAGTCGACCGACACCATGTGGTCGGTGAAGTACTTGCCGAACCCGGGGTTGCCGAGGACCTGCGCCCGTACCTCGTCACTCGCCGGATCCGCGGTGCGATCGACGGTGAACGAGAGGCCTTCAGTCATGGCTGCGATTGTATAACCGCCCGGGAAGGGATTTATCGCGTGCGGGTGTCCACGAACGGCGGTTTGACCACCTCGCACTCGACGGCGCGGCCCCGCACGTCCACCGTCACGCGGCCCCCGTCGGCGATGCCCGCGGTGGTGTCGATCAGCGCCAACGCGATGCCGACTTTCAGTGTGGGAGAGAAGGTTCCAGAGGTGGTGATGCCGACGGGTGTGTCGCCGTCGAGCACGGTCAACTCGCCGCGCAGCACCCCGCGACCGACGGCACGCAAGCCGCGCAGCGTGCGCCGCGGCCCCGCCTCCTTCTCCGCGAGCAGCGCCTCGCGCCCCCAGAACGCGTCCTTCTTCCACCCGACCGCCCACCCGCAGCGCGCCTGCAGCGGCGAGATGTCGCGCGAGAGTTCGTGGCCGTGCAGCGGATAACCCATTTCGGTGCGCAGCGTGTCGCGCGCCCCGAGACCGGCGAGCTCACCGCCGGCGGCCCGCACCTTCTCGACCAGAGCGTCGAACACGACGCCCGCCTGATCCCACGTCGGCAGCAACTCATAGCCGTGCTCGCCGGTGTAACCGGTGCGGCAGACCCGGACGTCGACGCCGTCGAACACCGCGTCGGCGAACCCCATGTAGTCCATGTCGGTGGGCAGCCCGAGCCCGCCGACCACGTCGGCCGCCCGGGGGCCCTGCACGGCGAGCACGGCCCGTGAGCGGTGCTCGTCGGTGACCGTCACCCCGGCGGGCGCGCGCTCGATGAGCGCGGCGACGACGTCGGCGGTGTTGGCGGCGTTGGGCACCAGGAAGATCTCGTCGTCGGAGACGTAGTAGGCGATGAGGTCGTCGATCACGCCGCCCTCGTCGGTGCAGCACAGCGTGTACTGCGCTTTCCCAGCGCCGATGCGGCCCAGATCGTTGGTGAAGGCGGCGTTGACGAACTCGGCTGCGCCCGGACCGGTGACCAGCGCCTTGCCCAGGTGGCTGACGTCGAACAGGCCGACCGTGGTGCGGGTGGCGGTGTGCTCGGCGACGGTGCCCGAGTAGGACACCGGCATCAGCCAGCCCCCGAATTCGGCGAAGGTGGCCCCGAGCTCGCGATGCCGGTCTTCGAGCGGGCCGGTCAACGGTGTGTCACTCACGCCGAACCACATTAGTAGGCAGTGGCTAGGGTGAATCCCCGTGAGCACCCCAGTCGGTTACCAGTCCCCCGCCGTCACCGTCGCCAGCGCGCTGCCCAAGCGCAAGGTCGAGTCGTCGGTGCTGATCGTGCCGGTCGCAAGCGTCGGGGATGAGCCGGTGGCCAAGCTCGTCGCCACGCAGCATCTGGACGCACGCGTGGTCGCCGAGATCGAGGCGGCGCTGGCGGCGCTCGGCGCCAAGGGCGGCGCGGAGCAGGTCACCCGGGTGCCGGTGGCGTCGTTGCCGGTCGGCAGCGTGCTGGCGGTCGGATTGGGCAAGAGCCGCGACGAGTACCCGGCCGAGACCATCCGGCGGGCCGCCGGATCGGCCGCACGGTCGGTCACCGGTGTGGAGTCGGTGCTGACCACGCTGTCGCTGCTGGACACCGAAGCCGCCGTGGAGGGCCTGATCATGGGGTCCTATCGCTTCACGGAGTTCCGCAGCGCCAAGACCGCCCCCAAGGATGCCGGCGTGCGCAAGATCACGGCCCTGACCGCGGACACGAAGTCGGCCACCAAGGACGCCGCGGCGCGCGGCGAGGCCATCGCGACAGCCGTCGCCACGGCCCGCGACTTCGTCAACACTCCGCCGAGCCACCTGTTTCCCGACGAATTCGCCAAGCGGGCAAAGGCTTTGGGCGAAGCAGCCGGTCTCGACGTAGAGGTGCTCGACGACAAGGCGCTGACCAAGGGCGGCTACGGCGGCATCATCGGCGTCGGTAAGGGGTCATCGCGGCTGCCCCGCCTGGTGCGCCTGGCCCACCGCGGCGGCAAGGGCCGCAAGGCGAAGACGGTGGCTCTGGTGGGCAAGGGCATCACGTTCGACACCGGCGGCATCTCCATCAAGCCGGCGGCGAACATGCACCAGATGACCTCGGACATGGGCGGCGCGGCCGCGGTGATCGCGACCGTCGTGCTGGCGGCCCGCCTCGAGCTGCCGATCGACGTGATCGCGACGGTGCCGATGGCCGAGAACATGCCGTCGGGAACCGCGCAGCGCCCGGGTGATGTGCTGACGCAGTACGGCGGCACCACCGTGGAGGTGCTCAACACCGACGCCGAGGGCCGGCTGATCCTGGCCGACGCGATCGTGCGGGCCTGCGAGGACCGGCCCGACTACCTGATCGAGACGTCGACGCTGACCGGTGCACAGATGGTCGCGCTCGGGGCGCGCACGCCCGGCGTGATGGGCAGTGACGAATTCCGCGACCGGGTCGCCGAGATCTCCCAGTCGGTGGGCGAGAACGGCTGGGCGATGCCGCTACCCGAGGAACTCAAGGACGACCTCAAGTCGACGGTGGCCGATCTGGCGAACGTCAGCGCGTCCCGCAACGCCGGCATGCTGGTCGCCGGTACGTATCTGCGCGAGTTCGTCGCCGAGGGCGTGGCCTGGGCGCACATCGACGTCGCGGTGCCCGCCTACAACTCGGGCGGGCCGTGGGGCTACACGCCCAAGGGTGGTACCGGCGTGCCGACGCGCACGATGTTCGCGGTCCTGGAGGACATCGCAGTCAACGGCTGAGCGCGTCAAACGATCTTTCCGCCGCGGGCGGCGCTGCGCATGGCCGCCGGTGCGGCGTGCGCGACCGCGTACACGAGGTGGGCCTCCGGAGTGACCGGACGCACCGCCTTCTTCTGCGTGACCGCGCTGACGATGGCACGGGCCACCTTCTCCGGACCGTAGCGGCGCACCGCGAATCCGCGCCTGACTCGGGCCCGCAGCTTGTCTGCGTCGGCGTGCCTGGACTCGGGCAGAGAGAAGCGGGTGGTGTCGACGATGTTGGTGCCGATCACTCCTGGACAGATGGTGGTGACGCCGATGCCGGCCGAATCCAGTTCGGCGCGAAGGCAATCCGAGAACATGAACACCGCCGCCTTCGAGGTGCAATACGCGTTCATCACGTTGACCGGCGTGTAGGACGCCATCGAGGCGATGTTGACGATGTGCCCGCCCGTCCCCCGCTGGACCATCCGCCGGCCGAACGAGCGGCACCCGTTGACCACGCCGCCGAAGTTGATGTCGAGCACGCGGTCGAATTCCTCGGCGGGGGTGTCGAGGAAGTAGCCGGCATGCCCGACGCCGGCGTTGTTGACCACGACGTCGGGCACCCCGTGCTGCTCGCACACCTCGTCGGCGAAGGATTCGACGGCCGCGGCGTCGGCCACGTCGACGAGGTACCGGTGCGCGGTGGCGCCGACTTCGGCGAGCAGGCGGGCGGTCTCGGTGAGCCCGTCGGCGTCGACATCGCTGATCACCAGCTCCGCGCCGGCGCGGGCGAATGCCAACGCGGTCTCGCGGCCGATGCCGCTGCCCGCGCCGGTGACCGAGACCAGGGTGTCGTCGAACGGACGCCGGCCCTGCCGCACCTCGGCGCGTCGCAACCCTCGGGCCGCGGGCGCGCCGTCGAGGTGCTCGACGAACTGACGCACGGCGCGGGCGAACAGCTCGGCGTGGGTGTCCGGCGCGGGGTGCCCGATGGCGACCTCGCGTCGCCACAGCCGCGGCACCGTCGCGGTGACGTCGTCGGCGCGGCCGGACGAGACGATCAGCTGGACCGGGACGTCGACACGCCGCGCGGGACCCGTCGGGCGCCGTCGCCCGAACCGCCGCCGCGCCGGCTCCGACACCGTCACCGACGCAACCGCGGTACCGGGCCGTGAGAGCGCCTCCCACACGGCGGGCACGGCACGTCCGTGCGCGACGACGTGCACGGGCCGCGGGCCGGCGATGGCGGCGGCCAGCCCGGTCGGGTCGGTGTGCACGACGTGCGCGCCGCCGAGTAGCGCTGTCATTCCGTCCCAGAGACGGGGCGAGTCGGGGTGCGCATGCACCGCGACGATGGTCGGCTCGTCGATGTCCACGCGCCGCACGCTACTAGCGATCCAACTCCTCGCGGGCGGCGCGTTTGCGCTCGATGCGGCGGCGTTCGTCGTAGTCGCGCATGCGCTGCGGGTAGCCCACCTTCTGCACGTCGTAGACCGGGATCTTCAGTCGGTCGGACAGCTTGCGCGCGCCGGCGTAGCCGCCCGCGCGACGCCGGGTCCATTCGCCGTCAGCGGCCACGAGCACCACAGTCACGTCGGTGACCGTCGTCTGGGGTTCCACGAAAGCCTCGACACCGGTGTGCCCGGCCACCCATTGCTGCAGGTAGCGCAGATCGGCTGCCCGGTCAGTGCCCGCACCTGCACCACGACGCCGGCCCCTCAGCGCGTCGAACAGTCCCACCTGGGGTCGCTCCTTCCCACTGCCGAACCCCTCGATTCGATAGTGCCAGAACGGTCGGTGCACGCGTCTGCGACGAAACGTCGCAGCGGACGTGACAGGATGGGGAACCGACACCTCGAGACCGTGAATTCGACCACGAACGACCGTGCAAGGGAGCCACGACACTATGGCCATCTCCGTCCAGATGCCCGCACTCGGAGAGAGCGTTACCGAAGGGACTGTCACCCGCTGGCTGAAGCAGGAGGGCGACACGGTCGAGGAGGACGAGCCGCTGTTGGAGGTGTCGACGGACAAGGTCGACACCGAGATCCCATCCCCCGCGTCCGGGGTGCTGAAGAAGATCGTCGCCCAGGAGGACGACACCGTCGAGGTCGGCGGCGAGCTGGCCGTGATCGGTGACGCCGACGAGTCCGACGACAGCGGCGACGACGACAGCAGTGACGACAGCGCCGAGGAGGAGCCGGCCGAGGAGCCCGCGGCCGAGTCCGCCGATGACGCTGACGACGACTCCGACGAACCTGCCGCTGAGGAGCCCGAGGAGAAGCCGGCGCCGAAGAAGTCGTCGGGCGGATCCGGCAAGTCCACACCGGTGCTGATGCCCGAGCTCGGCGAGTCGGTGACCGAGGGCACCGTCACACGCTGGCTCAAGGAGGTCGGTGACAGCGTGGAGGTCGACGAGCCGCTCGTCGAGGTCTCCACCGACAAGGTCGACACCGAGATCCCCTCGCCGGTGGCCGGCACGCTGCTGTCGATCACGGCCGAGGAGGACGACACCGTCGAGGTGGGCGGCGAGCTCGCCAAGATCGGCGACGCCAGTGAGGCCGACAGCGAACCCGAACCCGAACCCGAACCGGAACCCAAACCGGAGCCCGAGCCCGAACCGGAACCGGAGCCCGAGCCGGAGCCGGAGGACACCAAGCCGACGACCAAGCCGGCCGAAGATTCCGAGCCTGAGTCCAAGCCCGAACCCAAGAAAGAGCCCGAGCCCAAGAAGGAGCCGGCACCGGCCGGCTCGTCATCCGGCGATTCCGGTCCGTACGTCACCCCGCTGGTGCGCAAGCTGGCCAGTGAGCACAACGTCGACCTGTCCGCGGTGAAGGGCACCGGTGTGGGTGGCCGTATCCGCAAGCAGGACGTGCTGGCCGCCGCCGAGTCGGCGAAGAAGCCGGCCGAGGAGTCGAAGCCGGCACCCGCCGCCGAGGCTCCGGGCAAGACGTCGGCCCCGGTCCCGGCCCCCGAGGGCGCGCTGGCGCACCTGCGCGGAACCACGCAGAAGGCCAACCGCATCCGGCAGATCACCGCCAAGAAGACGCGGGAATCGCTGCAGACCACGGCCCAGCTGACGCAGGTCCACGAGGTCGACATGACCAAGATCGTGGCGTTGCGGGCCAAGGCGAAGGCCGGCTTCAGCGAGCGTGAGGGCGTCAACCTGACCTACCTGCCGTTCATCGCGCGGGCGGTCATCGACGCGCTCAAGCTGCACCCGAACGTCAACGCCAGCTACAACGAGGACTCCAAGGAGATCACCTACTACGACGCCGAGCACCTCGGTTTCGCGGTGGACACCGAGCAGGGTCTGCTCTCGCCGGTGATCAAGAACGCCGGAGATCTGTCCCTGGGCGGGCTGGCCCGCGCCATCGCCGACATCGCCGCGCGGGCCCGCTCGGGTGACCTCAAGCCCGACGAGCTCTCCGGTGGCACGTTCACCATCACCAACATCGGCAGCCAGGGCGCGTTGTTCGACACCCCGATCCTGGTCCCGCCGCAGGCGGCGATGCTGGGCACCGGCGCGATCGTCAAGCGGCCGAGGGTGATCGTCGACGAGTTCGGCAACGAGTCGATCGGTGTGCGCTCGGTGAGCTACCTGCCGCTGACCTACGACCATCGCCTCATCGACGGCGCCGACGCCGGACGGTTCGTCACGACGATCAAACGGCGCCTCGAAGAGGGGGCCTTCGAGGCCGACCTGGGGCTGTAGACGACGGTGTCGATGCCCCCGGATTCGGTCATCGCGATTGCGGGTTCATCCGGTGTGATCGGGACGGCGCTGGTGTATGCGCTGCGCTCCACCGATCGCCGGGTGATCCGCATCGTGCGGCGTGCACCGTCGAACGCCGACGAGGTGTACTGGAACCCTGACACCGGAGAGTTCGACGCGAGCGCTCTGGCAGGCGTGTCGGCCGTGGTGAACATGTGCGGCGTGAACGTCGGCGAGAAGCGATGGTCCGGCGCGTTCAAGCAGAGCCTGCGCGACAGCAGGATCGGGCCGACCGAAGTGCTCTCGCGTGCGGTCGTCGACGCCGGTGTTCCGGTGCTCGTCAACGCCAGTGCGGTCGGGTATTACGGCGACACCGGTCCCCGCCCGGTCGACGAGACCGCCCCGCCCGGACGGAACTTCCTCGCGCGGCTCACCGTGGACTGGGAGGCCGCGACGACCGTCGCAGCGCACGCGGGAGTGCGTGTGGTGCTCCCCCGCACCGGCCTGGTGATGTCGCCGTCGGGCGGCATGCTCGGGAGGATTCGACCGCTGTTCTCGCTGGGCTTGGGCGCACGGCTGGGCAACGGACGCCAGTACATCTCCTGGATCAGCCTGGAAGACCAGATCCGTGCGCTGTTGTTCGCGATCACCCACGACGACCTGGCGGGGCCGGTGAACTTCACCGGCCCGGCGCCGGTCACCAACGCGGAGTTCACCACGGCACTGGGCCGCACGGTGAACCGGCCGACCCCGTTCGTCGTCCCCGGCTTCGCATTGCGTGCGGTGCTCGGCGAGTTCGCCGACGAGGGGGTGCTCGGCGGTCAGCGGGCGATCCCGGCGGCGCTCGAGCAGGCCGGGTTCCGGTTCCGCCACAACACGATCGGTGAGGCGCTGGCGTTCGCCACCGCGGGCAGCCGTGAGTAACGTCGGTTCCATGGGATCGATCCGGTCGAGCAGCGACGGTGTCGTGGTGCGCCGGCTGGGCACGGTCGACTACCAGCACGCGTGGGATCTGCAGCGGGAGATCGTCGCGGCGCGGGTCGCGGGCGCCCCCGACGAACTGCTGCTGCTCCAACATCCCCCGGTGTACACCGCCGGGCGCCGCACGCTGCCCGAGGAGCGCCCCACTGACGGCACGCCCGTCGTGGACACCGACCGCGGCGGCAAGATCACCTGGCACGGCCCGGGGCAGCTCGTCGGCTATCCGATCATCGGGCTCGCGGAGCCGCTGGACGTCGTGAACTTCGTCCGCCGTCTCGAAGAGGCGTTGATCGCCGTGTGCGCCGGCTTCGGCCTGCAGACCGGCCGGGTCGAGGGCCGCTCCGGCGTGTGGCTGGCCGCCGACGGGCCCCGTCCGGAACGCAAGATCGCCGCGATCGGAATCCGGGTGGCCCGCGGGGTCACCCAGCACGGCTTCGCGCTGAACTGCGACTGCGATCTCGGCGCCTACGGCTCGATCGTGCCGTGTGGCATCAGCGACGCCGGCGTGACGTCGCTGAGCGCCGAACTGGGCCGGCACATCACCGTCGACGATGTTCTGGGCCCGGTCGCCGATGCGGTGTGTGACGTGCTCGACGGCCGCCTCCCCGTGGCCGGGCACGCAGTAGCATCGATGCAGTGAGTGTCGATCCCGGTAACCGCAAACTGCTCCGGCTCGAGGTGCGCAACGCGCAGACGCCGATCGAGCGCAAACCGCCGTGGATCAAGACCCGGGCCAAGATGGGTCCTGAGTACACCGAGCTGAAGTCACTCGTGCGCCGCGAAGGCCTGCACACGGTGTGTGAAGAGGCCGGCTGCCCCAACATCTACGAGTGCTGGGAAGACCGCGAAGCGACGTTCCTGATCGGTGGTGAGCAGTGCACCCGCCGCTGCGACTTCTGCCAGATCGACACCGGCAAGCCCGCCGAGCTGGACCGCGACGAGCCACGCCGCGTCGCCGAGAGCGTGCAGGCGATGGGGTTGCGCTACTCGACGGTGACCGGGGTGGCGCGCGATGACCTGCCCGACGGCGGCGCGTGGCTCTACGCCGAGACGGTCCGTCAGATCAAGGCGCTCAACCCGAACACCGGGGTGGAACTGCTCATCCCCGACTTCAACGCCGACCCCGAGCAGCTGGCGCAGGTGTTCGAGACGCGGCCGGAAGTGTTGGCGCACAACGTCGAGACGGTGCCGCGCATCTTCAAGCGCATCCGGCCGGCGTTCCGGTACGAGCGCAGCCTGTCGGTGCTGACGATGGCCCGCGCCGACGGCCTGGTCACCAAGAGCAATCTGATCCTCGGCATGGGTGAGACGCCGGAGGAGGTGCGCGCCGCGCTGCGCGACCTGTACGAGGCGGGGTGTGACATCGTCACGATCACCCAGTACCTGCGGCCGTCGGCGCGTCACCATCCCGTCGAACGGTGGGTGCACCCCGACGAGTTCGTCGAGCATCAGCAGTTCGCGACCGAACTCGGCTTCGCCGGTGTGCTGGCCGGACCGCTGGTGCGCTCGTCGTACCGGGCCGGAAAGCTGTACGCGCAGACGATCGCGTCGCGGTCCGCGCAACCGACACCCACCCCATAGATATCCTGAGCCCATGGCGAAATCGCGTAACTCGGCGGAGGTCAAAGCGGCGAAGGCCGAGGCGAAGGCCGCCCGCAAGGCCGCATCGAAGCAGCGCCGCAGTCAGCTGTGGCAGGCGTTTCAGATCCAGCGCAAAGAGGACACGCGGCTGCTGCCGTACATGATCGGTGCGTTCGTGCTGATCGTGGCCGCGTCGGTGGTCGCCGGCCTCTTCGCGGGCGGCGGTTTCACGATGTTCATGCTCATCCCGCTGGGCATCGTGCTGGGCGCGCTGGTCGCGTTCATCATCTTCGGTCGCCGCGCGCAGAAGTCGGTGTACCGCAAGGCCGAGGGACAGACCGGCGCGGCGGCGTGGGCGCTGGACAACCTGCGGGGCAAGTGGCGGGTGACGCCCGGGGTCGCCGCGACGGGGCACTTCGACGCGGTGCACCGGGTGATCGGCCGCCCCGGCGTGATCTTCGTGGCCGAGGGCGCGCCGAACCGGCTCAAGCCGCTGCTGGCGCAGGAGAAGAAGCGCACGGCCCGCCTGGTCGGCGATGTGCCGATCTACGACGTGATCATCGGTAACGGCGAGGGTGAGGTGCCGCTGTCGAAGCTCGAGCGTCATCTGACCCGGTTGCCGGCCAACATCACGGTCAAGCAGATGGATTCGCTGGAGTCTCGCCTGGCGGCACTGAGCTCCAAGGTCGGTCCCGCCGCGATGCCGAAGGGGCCGCTGCCGGCACAGGCCAAGATGCGCGGGGTACAGCGCACCGTGCGCCGCCGCTGACGCCTCGCGCGTCACGCTTGCCACACCCTTCTACGGCGGCGACAATTCGCTGCGGGCCGTCGCGCCCAAGGGGGGACGGACCATGTGCACTGCCTGTGAGTGGGCGCCGCATTTCGCCGCGTTCGGCCAGACGAGCTCGGCCTCACGACAAGCCCCGCTGACGCGCCGCTCGGTTCTACGCGCCGCCGCAGTGACGACGGCCGCGGTGGCGACGGCCGGCGCGTGCGGGACGGGGTCGCAGGCGCCGGTCACCACCACCGCTGCGGGCGCGCAGCGCGCTCCCGACACCGTGTTCCACAACGGCCGTGTCTACACCGTCGCGACCGATCGCCCCTGGGCCGAGGCCGTCGCCGTCACCGGCGAGGTGATCAGCTACGTCGGCGACAGCGCAGGCGCGACGGCGCTCGCCGGGCCGGACACCACGGTCGTCGACCTGGCCGGCGGGTTCGTGATGCCGGGCTTCGTCGAGGGCCACATCCACCCGTTCCTGGGCGCCTTCCTGACCACCGGAGTCGATCTGCAGGTGCCGACCGGGCAGGATGCGCTCGACGCGATCGCCGCCTATGCGAAGGAGCACCCCGACGGGCCGGTGCGCGGATTCGGGTGGCGCGTGGACATGTTCGGCCCGGAGGGACCGACGCGCGCCGATCTCGACCGGGTGCTGCCCGACCGGCCGGGCTTCTTCTTCGCCATCGACGGGCACAGCCTGTGGGCCAACAGCAAGGCCCTGGAGATCGCCGGGGTGACGCGCGCGACGCAGGATCCGATTCCCGGCTTCAGCTACTACGTGCGCGACGAGAACGGCGACCCGACGGGCTACGTGTTGGAGGTGACGGCGGTCCTCGGCATCGTCAACGCCATCGAGCCGATCTCGCCCGAGACCATGAAGACGTTGCTGATCGGCTGGCTGCCCAAGGCATCGGCGGCGGGCATCACCACCGTGTTCGACGCGGGGGTGCCCCCGATCGGGGACGACCAGGGCGCGTTGATCGCGCTCTACACCGACGTCGAGAAGCAGGGCGCGCTGCCGTTCCGGGTCGTCGCGTCCTACAGCGTCAAGTCACCGCCGGTGGACAATGCTGTCGCCGAATTGACCGGCATTCGGGATCGCATCGCCACCGACCTGGTCACCGTCGGTGTGGTGAAGGTGATCGGCGACGGAACCCAGGGCGGCTACACCGCCTGGTTGATCGAGCCGTACGCCGACAAGCCGGACTCCACGGGCGGATCGCCGTTCACCGAACAGCAGTGGCGCCAATTGGTCGAGGAGGTCGACGCCGCCGGGTTCGACGTGCACGTCCACGCCTGCGGCGAGCGCACGGTGCGCGTCGCGCTGGACGCCGTCGAGGCGGCGATCGCTGCCAATCCGCCCCGCGACCGCAGGCACACGATCGCGCACCTCGTCTACGTCCAAGACCCCGACAACCAGCGCTTCGGCGAGCTGGGCGTCATCGCGCAGTTCTCCGCGAACTGGCTCTCGGCGGACCCGGACACACTGCAGAACATGGCCGCGCGCTACGGCAAGCCCCGGGCTGACCTGATGTACCGCCCCCAGGATGTGCTGCGGTCCGGCGGACGGATCTCGCTGGGCACCGACTGGCCGGCAGCGGGATACTTCTCCACCTACAAGCCGCTCGACTCGATCCAGATCGGGGTGACGCGTCAGCTGATCGGTCGACCGGACGCCCCGGTGCTGGTGCCCGTCGAGCAGAAACTCACGGTCGCCGAGGCGGTCCACGCCAACACGCTCGGGGCGGCCCATCAGCTGCGTCTCGACGACCAGGTGGGCTCATTGGAAGTGGGTAAACGCGCCGATCTGATCGTGCTGGATCGCAACCTGCTGGAGATCGATCCGCATGACATCCACGCGGCGACAGTGACGACGACGATGATGAACGGCACGGTCGTCCACCAGGTCTAGCGCTTCACCACCGCGGTCTTGGTCGCCAGGTCGTGCAGGCCCCGCAGATCGGAGTCGGTGAACAGCGCCGGGATGACCAACGCGATCAGCACGCCGCGTGCCAGCGCGCGTCCGGCGCCGACGTGCATCCGGCCGTCGACCGGCACCACCTCGAGGCCGAGCGCCAACTGTCCGGGCGAGAACCCGAAGAGGCGCACCGACGCCACCCCCACCACGAACCAGACCACGAGCTGGACCGTCTGCACCTGCAGATCGAACGAACCGAGTGCCACCACCAGAGCCGCAAGACCCAGAGCGATCAGCCAGTCGACGATCAGCGCCGCGATGCGGCGGCCGAAGCGGGCGATCGAGCCCGGGCCGTCCTTGGGCAGGCCCAGCCGTTCGCCCGGGTAGGTGCCGGGCTCGGGCGTCCCCGGCCCGGACAGCCACGAGCCGAGACCGGAACGGGACGTACGCGCCATATCGCCAGGATAGTGTCGCGGCGTGCGGTCCTGGCCACGGCGGCCGGGACCGCACGCGTAACGTCCACGCAACATCCGGTTGACTGCCGCGCAACATCGTGTCCTTAGCGTCAGCCGCGGGCCATCAATGTCAAAGGAGAGCAAAGAGTGGCAGAACAGACCGCCGACGACATCATCAAGCTGATCAAGGACGAGAACGTCGAGTACGTCGACATCCGTTTCTGTGACCTGCCCGGTGTCGTCCAGCACTTCTCGATCCCGGCGTCGGCCTTCGACGAGAGCGTGTTCGAGGACGGTCTCGCCTTCGACGGTTCGTCGGTGCGCGGGTTCCAGTCCATCCACGAGTCGGACATGATGCTGCTGCCCGATCCGGCCACCGCTCGTATCGATCCGTTCCGCGCCGCCAAGACGCTGAACCTCAATTTCTTCGTCCACGATCCGTTCACCCGTGAGGCCTACTCGCGCGATCCGCGCAACGTCGCCCGCAAGGCGGAGAACTACCTGGCCAGCACCGGCATCGCGGACACCTGCTACTTCGGCGCCGAAGCCGAGTTCTACATCTTCGACTCGGTCACCTTCGACTCGAGGATCAACGGCACCTTCTACGAGGTGGATTCGGAATCCGGCTGGTGGAACACCGGTGAGCCGTTCGAAGCCGACGGCAGCGCCAACCGCGGCTACAAGGTCCGCCCCAAGGGCGGCTACTTCCCCGTCGCGCCTTACGACCACTACGTGGACCTGCGCGACGAGATGGCGACCAACCTGCAGAACGCGGGATTCGTCCTCGAGCGCGGCCACCACGAGGTCGGCACCGCCGGCCAGGCCGAGATCAACTACAAGTTCAACACGCTGCTGCACGCGGCCGACGACGTGCTGCTGTTCAAATACATCATCAAGAACACCGCCTGGGCCAACGGCAAGACCGTGACCTTCATGCCCAAGCCGCTGTTCGGTGACAACGGCTCCGGCATGCACGCCCACCAGTCGCTGTGGAAGGACGGCAAGCCGCTGTTCCACGACGAGTCCGGGTACGCGGGCCTGTCGGACATGGCACGGCACTACATCGGCGGCATCCTGCACCACGCGCCGTCGCTGCTGGCGTTCACCAACCCGACGGTGAACTCCTACAAGCGTCTGGTCCCGGGCTACGAGGCGCCGATCAACCTGGTGTACAGCCAGCGCAACCGCTCGGCGTGCGTGCGTATCCCGATCACCGGGAACAACCCGAAGGCCAAGCGCCTCGAGTTCCGCTGCCCGGACAGCTCGGGCAACCCGTACCTGGCGTTCGCGGCGATGCTGATGGCCGGCATCGACGGCATCAAGAAGAAGATCGAGCCGCTGTCGCCGGTCGACAAGGACCTCTACGAGCTGCCGCCGGAGGAGGCCGCCAACATCCCGCAGGCGCCGACGTCGCTGGCGGCGGTGATCGACAAGCTCGAAGAGGACCACGAGTACCTCACCGAGGGTGGCGTGTTCACCGAGGATCTGATCGAGACCTGGATCTCCTACAAGCGGGAGAACGAGATCATGCCGATCCAGATCCGGCCTCACCCCTACGAGTTCTCGCTGTACTACGACGTGTAAGTCGTTGTAAGGCAGAAGGATTCGCCCGCTCGGTCGCAGACCGAGCGGGCGTTTCTCATGACGGGCTCCACGAGGCCGGGTCGATCCTGCCGTCGTAGACGGGCAGCTCTATCGGCTGATCGGTCTCGGTGAACGGCGACCACGGTCGCGTCACGCCGGCCGTGCCGAACTTGCGCGTGCGCGCCACCTCCTCGAGGTCGATGGTCGTGGCCAGCACGGTCGGCTCGGCGCCCACCGCGGCGGCGAGGATCCGCCCCTGCGGGTCGACCAGCAGGCTGCGCCCCTGCCCCCGCGGGGTCGCGGCGTTCACACTCGCGACGAACACCTGGTTGACGATCGCGTTGGCCTGCACCAGCACCACCTCCTGCGCACGGTCCGCGGTCGGGGTGAGCACGACGTTGAGCAGCAGTTCGGCGCCCATCCAGGACAGCTGCCGCGACACCTCCGGAAACCATGCGTCGTAGCAGACGGTGAGCCCGACGACGGCGTCCTGGACCGGCACGGTGACGAAGCCCCGACCTGGCTCGGTGGTCTCGACGGGCCGCCACGGGAACGCTTTGCGGTACGCGGCGACGAGCTCGCCGGTCGGCGCGAAGACCACCATCGTGTTGTGGATGCGGCCGTCGTCGGACCGTTCCAGGATGCTGCCGGGAACCACCCACACACCGAGCTCGGCGGCGAGCTCGCCGACAGCGCGGCACAGGGGCCCGTCGAGCGGTTCGGCGTGGCGTTGCGTGCTGGCCGGATCCCACGGGTCCCAGTCACCGAGCAGGTGCTGCTCCGGGAACACGAACAGCGACGTGGCCGGATACTGGCGGGTCAGCAGGCGCAGCTCGCGGCCGAAGCCCTCAGGTGTGTGCGCGGCATCGTGCTGGACCAGGGCCAGGGACAGTTCTCGGGACATGGCATCCATTCTCACCGAACGCTTCCCGCCGGTTTCGCGCGCGGACAAAGCGGCAATCTGGCCGGCATGGCATTGCGCGTCGGCGTCACGGGCCCCACCGGCGAGATCGGCAAGGCGGCCATCGCGGCTCTGGAGGACGATCCCGGCGTCGAGGCCATCGTCGGAATGGCCCGCCGCCCCTTCGATCCGCAGGCGCAGCACTGGACGAAGACCACCTACCGGCAGGGCGACATCCTCGACCGGGACGCTGTCGACGCCCTCGTCGCCGATGTCGACGTCGTGGTCCACCTGGCCTTCATCATCATGGGCACCCGCACCGAGAGCGCCCGCGTGAACCTGGCAGGCACCCGCAACGTGTTCGAGGCGACCGTCGCGGCCGCCCGTCCCCGCCGTCTCGTCTACACGTCCTCGGTGGCCGCCTACGGCTACCACGCCGACAACCCGGTACCGATCACCGAGGACGTGGCGCCCCGCGGCTCGGCCGAGCACTATTACTCCGAGCAGAAAGCGGCATGCGAAGCCGCGCTGACCGAGATCACGGCAGGCTCAGGTCTCGAGGTCTTCGTGCTGCGGCCGTGCATCGTCGCCGGGCCGAACGCGCCCGCGCTCGCCGACGCCATGCCGTGGAACCACCTCCCCGGGCCGATCCGGCGCATCTCCGGGGTGCTGCCCGTGCTGCGACCGTTTCCCGACCCCGGCACCCCGCTGCAGCTGGTGCACCACGACGACGTGGCAGCGGCCATCGCGCTGGCCGCCACGACGCAGACCGCCCCGCCCGGCGCCTACAACATCGCCGGCGACGGTGTGGTGTCGATGTCGCAGGTCGGCGACGCCCTGGGTGCGTTCCCGATCAAGGTGCCCCGGGCCGCGGCGGTCGTCACCTCGGAGGTCCTGTCGGTGTTGCCCTTCGTGCCGTCGGCCCTGGAGTGGCTGCACGCGGGGCGTACGTCGGTGGTGATGGACACCGAGAAGGCGAAGGTCGAGCTCGGCTGGCGCCCCCGGTACACCTCGGAGGAGACGCTCGCCGCACTCGCCAGCACGCTGGATTGAGCAGGCTCACAGCCGAAACCGGTGTCGATCCGTGCTCCGTGGGGTAAGCCCCCGCGGTGACTGCCGCAGCCGAGAAGGTGAATCCCCCCGAGCAGATGGACCTTCGTTCGCGCAACCTGGTGTTCACCGCGGTGGTCCTCGGCATGTTGCTGGCCGCGCTCGACCAGACGATCGTCGCGACTGCTCTGCCGACCGTCGTCGCCGATCTCGGCGGTGCCGGCCATCAGGCCTGGGTGGTGACCAGTTATCTGCTGGCGTCGACGATCGTCACCGCGGTCGTCGGCAAGCTCGGCGACATCTTCGGACGCAAGAAGGTGTTCCAGGTCGCGGTGCTGCTGTTCCTGATCGGCTCGGTGCTGTGCGGGCTGGCGCAGTCGATGGGCATGCTCGTCGCCTCGCGGGCGCTGCAGGGTCTCGGCGGCGGTGCGATCACGGTGACCGCGGTCGCCGTCATCGGCGAGGTCATCCCCCTGCGCGAACGCGGCCGCTACCAGGGTGCGCTGGGCGCGGTGTTCGGCGTCACGACGGTCATCGGCCCGCTGCTGGGCGGGCTGTTCACCGACCACCTCACCTGGCGCTGGGCCTTCTGGATCAACGTGCCGGTGGCGGTCGTGGTCCTCGGTATCGCGGCGGTGGCCATCCCTGAGCTCGCCCGCACCGCGCGGCCGGTGCTCGACTACGCCGGCATCGTGCTGGTCGGTCTCGGCGCGGCCGGATTGACGCTGGCGACCAGCTGGGGCGGCACCACCTACGCCTGGGGGTCGGTGACGATCATCGGCCTGTTCGTGGTGTCGGTGGCGGTGCTGGTCGCGTTCGTGTTCGTCGAACGCCGCGCCAAGGAACCGGTGCTGCCGATCCGGCTGTTCGGGAATCCGGTGTTCACGGTGTGCTGCGTGCTGTCGTTCGTCGTCGGGTTCGCGATGCTGGGCGCGTTGACGTTCCTGCCGACGTTCATGCAGTTCGTCGACGGCGTGTCCGCGACGGAGTCGGGATTGCGCACGCTGCCGATGGTTCTGGGCCTGCTGACGACCTCGCTGACCAGCGGTGTGATCGTCGGCCGGACGGGCCGCTACAAGATCTTCCCGATCGCGGGCACGGCGATCATGGCGCTGGGCTTCGTGCTGCTGTCGCGCATGGACGCCGACACCTCGACGCTCCTGGAGTCGGTGTATCTGCTGGTGCTCGGCGCAGGTATCGGGCTGAGCATGCAGGTTCTGGTGCTGGTCGTGCAGAACACGGTCGATTTCACCGACCTGGGCGTCGCGACGTCCGGGGTCACGTTCTTCCGCACCATCGGCAGCTCGTTCGGTGCGGCGATCTTCGGATCGTTGTTCGCCAACTTCCTCGACGACCGGTTGCCCGCGGCGATGGCGAGCAGCGGAGCTCCCGCGGAGGCGGCGACCTCCCCGCAGGCGTTGCACCGACTGCCCGCGGAGGTGGCCGGACCCATCATCGATGCGTACGCGGATTCGCTGAGCCGCGTCTTCCTGTTCGCGGCGCCGTTCGCTGTGGTGGGCCTGGTGCTGGCGCTGTTCCTCAAGCAGGTCCCGCTGCGCGACGCCGCGGCGGCCGGGAGCACCGATCTGGGCGAGGGGTTCGGCATGCCGACGACCGCGACGCCCGAGAAGCTGCTCGAGGTCGCGGTCGGCCGGTTGCTGCAGCGCAGTCACGGGGTGGACCTCGACGCGGTCGCCCGCGCGGCGCGCAGCCGCATGGATGTGCCCCGGCTCTGGGCGACGATGCAGGTGTACCGGTATGCCGCCGCCACGGGGGCGGCATATCTCACCGACATCGCCGAGGAGCGCCGCGTGCCGCCGCAGATCCTCGAGCCCACGTTCAACCGCCTGGTCGCCGAGGGTTTCGCCACTCGGGTCGGGGACGCGTACTCGCTGACGGCGGCGGGCGCGGCCGAGGTGAACAGTGCGCGCGACGTGATCGCGTCGTGGATCACCGACATGCTGGCCCAGTCACCCGAGTTCGACGGCCGCCCCGACCGGTTGCAGGTGCAGGGCGCGCTGGATCGACTCGCCCGCAGCGTGTTGCTCGAGCGGCAGTCCCCGCGGGCGGAGACACGTCCGGTGAAGTTGGGGGCACCGCCGCGGCCCCCGCTGTCCGACGTGCAGACCACGCGGATGCGCGCTCTGTCCGCCCCGCCGGTGGCCGAGCCACCCACCCGCCCGTTCCGTTCGCACGCATCGATGACGAGACGTCCCCCCGACCGCCATCCGGACCGCGGTCCGCTCCGCTAGTCTGCGGGTATGACGCAACGCCTCGACGCCCGACTGTCCGCGTACTCCTCCCCCGTCCTGAGTCTCTTCCGCATCGTGACCGGTGTGGTGCTGCTCCTTCACGGCACCATGAAGGTGTTCGGCTGGCCGCTGGGCACGGCGGTGCCCGCGGGCACCTGGCCGTTCTGGTTCGCCGGAATCCTCGAGATCGTCCTCGGCGCCCTGATCACCGTCGGCTTCGTCACCCGCATCGCCGCGTTCATCGCCTCCGGCGAGATGGCGGTGGCCTACTTCTGGCAGCACTGGGCGGTGTTCAGCGGTGAGCCGGCGAGCTTCTGGCCGTTCGATCCCCAGACGGGTGGCAACGGCGGCGAGCTGGCGGTGGTGCTGTGCTTCGGGTTCTTGCTGTTGGCAACGACCGGCGGGGGGGCCTGGGCGGTCGACGGGCGACGGCGGGGCTCACTGGCCGCGCGGCGCTGACGTCGCGTTTGCTCCCGGTACCGCCCGCGCCAGCGAACGCCAGTGGCGTTCGGGTTTGCAGACACGAGGAAAAGATTCGCTGAACGCCACGCTTTTTGGTTGCTGAGGTCCCTAGGATGACCCGATATTGACCACGTTGGCAATTGTCGGGGGGAATTCACTGTGGGGTCTTCGAAGCACATCGGCAGAATCGGCGCACTGGCGTTCGCGCTCGGTGTCGGCATCGGTATCGGCGCGACTCCGGGCGTCGCGTGGGCGGACGACTCGAGCGACAGCACGCCGTCGGTGAGCTCGAACGCGGACACGACGACGGCATCCGACACCGGTGGCAGGACGCCGGACAAGCCGACCCGGAACAACCGCAAGGCCCAGCGGGCCGTCAGAACCGACGCCGATGCCTCCACCGACGACGCGAAGCCGTCGCGGAAGCGCAAGCAGCGCGCGATCCGTGACGACGCAGGCGCGGAGACCTCGACGGTGCAGCGCACACGCGTGCGCACACCCGAACCGGACGACGATTCCCCGTCGGGAGCCACCACGGTCGCGCCGGCCCCGCAGAAGCTCGTCGCCTCCGTCGCGGAGGTCCCCATGGTGACCGCCGATGTCGTCGCCCCCACGCAGCAGCCCGACACCGAGGAGCGAGCCTCCGCCACCACCCGCGTCCGACTCGTCGAACTGCTGACGTCGGGGCTCACCCCGAAGGACGCCCCGGTGGCGCCGGTCGCGTCGCCGGCGATGTGGGTGCTGGCGGCAGCTGCGCGTCGTCAACTGGGGCAGGCCGACGCGCCGGTCGTCAATCCGCCGGACGAGACCGGTGTGGTCACCGGAGAGGTCGTCGTCGCCGACGCCGACTCGGCAGTGGCCAGCGGCCCGGGCAAGGGCACGGTCGTCGTCTCGGTCGACGGCGACACGGTGTCGTTCGAGTACACCCCCACCAAGGCGGCCCGGCACGCCGCGGCCGCCGTGGGCGCCGACCCCGCACTGCAGACCGACAGCTTCGTGCTCACGGTCGTCGACGGCGCCGGCGACATCACCACCGTGCCGATCACCGTGGCGGTGGCGCCGGCGAATGCCGCCCCGGTCGTCAGAGTGTCGAGGCCGCGCATGTCGCCGTTCGGTGACGGCGAGGTCCGCGTATCGGTGCGCGTGCGGGACTTCGACGGGGACGCCTACACGTACTCACTGTCTCCGACGGCCAAGGGCGGCACCGTCACGATCGACGAGGTCGGTCACATCTCGTACATGCCGACCGCCGCGGCACGGCATGCCGCTGCGGCTGCCGACGCCACCGAGGCGGACAAGACCGACACGTTCGATGTGACCGTCACCGACGGCTACGGTGGCGTCACCACCGTGAGTCTGACCGTGCCGATCAGACCCGACAACATCGATCCCGACGTCACGGTGCGCACCAGGACATCGCCATTCAGCTCCACGGTGACCGGCGTCGTCATCGTGAGAGACCCCAACGGTGACCCGGTGACCTACGAGGTCGGCGACACCAACAAGGGCGGCACCGTGGTGATCGACGAGCGGGGCCGGTTCACCTACACACCGACCGCGCAGGCCCGCCACGCCGCATCCGCCGACAACGCCTCGCAGCTGGACAAGCAGGACAGCTTCGTCATCACCGTCACCGACGATCACGGCGGTATCACCAGAACCCTTGTCACCGTTGCGGTCAAACCCGCCAACGTGGCACCCACCTCGGCATCGGTGGAGAATGTGTTCACCAATCCGAACACCGGCGTGGTGACCGGTGCGATCACCGCCGTCGACGCCGACGGAGACTCGTTCACCTACCGATCCGCGTCCACGACGCGCAAGGGCACGGTGACGCTGGCCGAGGACGGCACCTTCGTCTACACCCCCTCGGACGCCGCGAGGGCGCGAGCGAGCCGGCCGTTCGCCCCGAGGGGCGCCAAGAACGACAGTTTCCGAGTGATCATCGACGACGGCCACGGCGGCACCACTGCGCTGACGGTACGGGTCGGGATCGCCCCGCTCGGCGGCGAGAACCACGCTCCCGTCGACGGTTCGTTCACCGCCGGCACCCCGAACGTGTTCACCGGCAAGGTGACCGGTTCGGTGACCGCCACCGATCCGGACCAGGATCCGTTGTCCTACAGCGGAACCGAGCTCACCCCCAAGGGCAGCGTTGTCGTCAACGCCGACGGCACGTTCACCTACACCCCGAGCGCTGCGGCACGTCACCAGGCCGGCGCGGACGACGCCACCGAACAGGACAAGGTGGACACGTTCGTCGTCACCGCAGCCGACGGTTTCGGTGGCACGCTGGCGGTCCCGGTCATGGTGTCGATCAAGCCGTCGGCGAATCGCGCGCCGTCGCAGCTGTCCTACACCGCCACTACCGACGAGGCCACCGGTCTGGTCAGCGGGCAGGTGACCGCCAAGGACGCCGACGGCGATCTGCTCATCTACCGGGGCACCACCGTGACCGAGAAGGGCAGCGTCGTCGTCACCGCTGCCGGCGGATTCACCTACGTGCCCACCGACGCCGCCCGCGCGGCGGCCGGTGCACCGAAGGCGCCACTGTCGGACAAGCGTGATGCGTTCGTGGTCACCGTCGACGACGGCCACGGCGGCACGTCGGACATCACGGTGCGGGTGACGATCGTGCCGACCACGGTGACGTCAGTCCTCTAGCCCCATGTCGATACGGAAGCGGCGCATGCCGTCGATCTTCTGCTCGAGCGTGGCGGCCGGACCGCTGTAGAACATCCACGGCATCGTGATCACGCCGGTGACGCCGCCCGCTTCCGCGCGGGCGTAGTGATCCGGGGTGAACGCGTCGCTCAGCGGTGTGATCGTCTCGAAACCGGCCATGTCCAAACCGTTTTCGGCCCGGATGCGACGCAGGGTGGCGATCCGCTCCAGAGCCTGGTCGGTGGTGATGAGATCGCCGATCCAGCCGTCGTGTCGGGCGGCGCGGCGCAGCGCGATGTCGGACAACCCGCCGACGTAGATGGGGATGGGCGGCGGGGTGGGTTCCATCTCCATGCGCGGCGCGGTGTAGAACTCGCCGGAGAACTCGGTCCAGCCGGGCGCCCACAGCGCCTTCATCAGCTCGAGCATCTCGTCGGTACGTTTGCCCCGCCGCTCGAACTGCTGACCGAGGAGCTCGAATTCCTCACGGCACCAACCTACTCCGATACCCAGCTCGAGCCGGCCGCCGGCCAGCACGGCCGCGGTGCCGATGGCTTTGGCCGCCGAATACGGGTCCCGCATGGCGGGCAGGTAGACGGTGGTCACGAAGCGCAGCCGGGTGGCCAGCGTGGCGATGGCGCCGATCATCACCCACGGGTCCGGCCAGTCGGTGAAGGCCTGCCAGCGGCGGCTGCCGTCCTCGGTGTACGGATAGGGGGTCTGCAAGGTCTCGAGATTCACGACGTGGTCGGGAATGCCGATACCGTCATAGCCGAGTTCGTCTGCGGCACGGGCGACCTCGATCGCCTCCCGGGTGTCCTGGAAGGCGATGGAGACGTAGATCTTCATGCGACCGATCAGCCCGCGTCCCGGGCCCAGGCGGGCAGGATGAACACGCCCTCGGCCTCGACGGTCGCCCCGTCGGCGTCTTTGAGGTAGCCGCGGGCGAAGGTCTTGGCCCCCTCGACGCGCTCGACGAAACCCTCGGCCCGCACCGGCCCGAGCGGTGTACCGCGCAGATAGCGCAGGCTGATGGTGCCCGTGAACTTCGGCAGATTCAGACCCTGGCTCGCCACGTCTCCGAGCAGATGGTCGAGCACGAGCGCGCAGATGCCGCCGTGCACCCAGCCCGGCGGCCCCTCATAGGCCGGACCGAGGGTGAATTCGCTCCAGCAGCTCCCGTCGGGCTCGCGCTCGATCACCATCGGCGGGGCGATCGCGTTGCGCAACCCCACCGCGGGATTGGCCCAGACGACGGCGCGGCCGGTCTCGGCGTGCCGCAGCGTCGACCGCCCGGTGCGGAGGCGCTGTTCGAGAAGTGCATGCGCCTCCTCGAGGTGTTCGAGAGCCAACAGCACCGTGGCGTCGTCGACGTCGGTGTGAATACCCACATCGATGAGTTCGCGCAGCGCATCGGTCAGCGGATCGAATCGCCGCCGTTGCTCGTCGTACTCCTTCGCGCTGATCACATCGAACGTGAAGTCCATCTATGTTTCTTAGCACTGACAGCTGTCAAACGGACGGGCGGGTTGCCCTCAGACCGCGTCAGGCCCCGAACACCTTGCGCACCACGGCTTTCGCACGCCGGGTGACACGCAGATAGTTGTCCAGGAATTCCCCGCCGTCGCCGTCCGGCCAGCCGGCGGCCACCGCGACGGCGTTGAGCAGCTTGCCCGGCCCGGGCAACTGGTCGGTGGGCTTGCCGCGCACCAGCACCAGCGCGTTGCGGGCCCGGGTCGCGGTCAGCCACGCATGGCGCAGCAGCTCGATGTCGCCTTCGGCGATCAGCTCGGCCGCGCCGATCGCGTTCAGCGTGTCCAGGGTCGAGGTGGTGTGCAGGGCCGGGATCTTGTGCGCGAACCGCAATTGCAGCAGCTGCACGGTCCACTCGATGTCGGCGAGTCCGCCTCGGCCCAGCTTGGTGTTCGTGTTCGGATCGGCTCCGCGCGGCAGTCGCTCGGCGTCCACGCGCGCCTTGATGCGGCGGATCTCCTGCACGGCTTCGGCCGACACGCCACCGGCGGGATATCGGGTCTTGTCGATCATGAGCAGGAAGCGTTCCCCCAGCTCGAGGTCGCCGGCCACCCGATGCGCGCGCAGCAGCGCCTGGATCTCCCACGGCTGCGCCCACTGCGAGTAGTACGTCTCATAGGACGCGAGCGTGCGCACCAGCGGGCCCGAGCGACCCTCGGGGCGCAGGTTGGCGTCGACGTCCAGCGGCGGGTCGGCACCCGGCGTGCCGAGTCGGGCGCGCACCTGCTCGGCGACGGTCACCGACCATTTCACCGCCGCCGATTCCTCGACCCCGGCGTTCGGCTCGCACACGAACATCACGTCGGCATCGGAGCCGTAGCCCAGTTCCCGCCCGCCGAGGCGGCCCATCCCGATCACCGCGAGGCGCGCCGGGGGGCCCTGCTCGGGGGTGTTCGCCCGGATCACCGCGTCGAGGGCGGCCTGCAGCACCGCCACCCACATCGACGTCAGCTGCGCGCACACCTCCGTCACGTCGAGCATCCCGAGCAGATCGGCCGAGGCGATGCGGGCCAGTTCGCGACGGCGCAAAGAGCGGGCAGCGGCGATCGCGCGGGCCGGGTCGCTGTGCCGGGCCGCGGAGGCGACCAGCGAGCGCGCCACGCCATCGGTGTCGACGTCGCACAGCTTGGGTCCGTTGGGCCCGTCGGCGTAGAGCTGGATCACCTCGGGCGCACGCATGAGCAGCTCCGGCACGTACGCCGAGGTGCCCAGGACATGCATCAACCGCTTGGCCACGGCGCCCTCGTCGCGCAGCGTCGCCAGATACCAGCGATGGTCGGCCAGTTGATCGCTGAGCCGGCGATAGTTGAGCAGGCCGGCGTCGGGGTCGGGGGTGTCGGAGAGCCAGTCGAGCAGCGTCGGCAGGAGCACCTGCTGCACCCGGCCTCGTCGGCCACTGCTGCTGGTCAACGCGGCGAGATGGGTCAGTGCGCTCTGCGGGCCTTCGTAACCGAGTGCGGCGAGCTGCCTTTCGGCCGACTCGGTGCTCATGACCTCGGAGATCCCCAGCGATGTCTCGCCCACCGATTCCAGCAGCGGCTGATAGAACAGCTTCGCGTGCAGGCGCGACACCCGGTGGTTCTGCCGCTTGAGTTCCTCGCGCAGCACGCCGAGCGCGTCGTGGCGGCCGTCGGGCCGGATGTGGGCCGCGCGGGCCAGCCAGCGCATCGCCTCGTCGTCGTCGTCCTCGGGCAGCAGGTGGGTGCGCTTGAGGCGCTGCAACTGCAGACGGTGTTCGAGCAGGCGCAGGAACTCATACGACGCTGTCATGTTGGCCGCGTCGTCGCGGCCGATGTACCCGCCGTCGCCGAGCGCGGCCAGCGCGTTCACCGTGGAAGCCACGTGCAGCGACTCATCGAGCCGTCCGTGCACCAATTGCAGGAGTTGCACGGCGAATTCGACGTCGCGCAGACCGCCGGTACCCAGCTTCAGCTCCCGGGAGCGCACGCCGGCGGGGACCAGTTCCACCACGCGGCGGCGCATGGCCTGCACATCGGGCACGAAATCCTCACGCTCGCTGGCGGTCCACACCATCGGCATCAGTGCGTCGACGTAGCGGCGGCCGAGGTCGGCGTCGCCGGCGGCGGGCCGCGCCTTGAGCAGTGCCTGGAACTCCCAAGTCTTGGCCCACCGCTCGTAGTAGGCGATGTGGGAGTCCAGGGTGCGCACCAACGGACCCCGCTTGCCTTCCGGCCGCAGCGCCGCGTCGACTTCGAAGAACGCGTCGGACGCGAGCCGCATCATCTCCCCGGCGATGCGGGTGGCCTGCGCCAGCCGGCTGTGCGAGTCGTCGTCGGTGACGAAGATGACGTCGACGTCGCTGACGTAGTTGAGCTCCTGCGCACCGCACTTGCCCATCGCGATCACCGCGAGCGCCGGCGGCGCCTCGTCTTTCCCGTCCCCGCACACCGACCTCGTGGTCACGGTCAGTGCGGCCTGCAGTGCTGCGTCCGCGAGATCCGACAGGTGCTCGGCGACCACCGTGAACGGCAGCACCGGTTCGTTCTCCACCGTCGGTGCCACATCCAGGGCGGCCAGCACCAGCAGTCGATCCCGGTAGAGCGTGCGCAGCTCGGGCGTGACAGTCGGTGCACCCGTTGCCTTTTCGGTCACCTCGCCGAACATGCGCGCCAGATCGTCGATGCTCGGTAACCGCACCCGGCCCGCAAGCAGACGCCAGGACTGCGGATTGGCCACCAGATGATCGCCCAGGGCCAGCGAGGAGCCGATCACGGCGAACAGCCGGCCCCGCAGCGGCTTGTCGGTGAGCAGTGCGGCGTCGAGCTCGGCCCAGTCGCGGCCGAGCGCCTCGGAGAGCCGGACGATCGTGCGCAACGCGCTGTCGGCGTCCGGGGCGCGCGAGAGCGACCACAGCAGCTCGACGTGGGCGTCGGTGTTCCAGCCGAGCTGGTCCAGGTCGGCCTGCGCGGTCTTCTCGACGAGGCCGAGTCGGCCGACTCCGGGCAGCTTGGGACGCTGCGTCGCGGGTTTGGCCATACCGGTGAATCTAGTCCGGCCCGTTCTCCGTTAGAGCGACAGGTAGTTCTTCAGCTCGAACGGTGTGACGTGGCTGCGGTAGTTCTCCCATTCCGCGCGCTTGTTGCGCAGGAAGAAGTCGAACACGTGCTCCCCCAGCGCCTCGGCGACCAGTTCGGAGTTCTCCATCTCGGTCAGCGCGACACCGAGGCTGCCGGGCAGCTCCTTGTAACCCATCGCCTTGCGTTCCTCGGGGGTCAGGGTCCAGACGTTGTCCTCGGCCTGCGGACCCAGCGCGTAGTTCTTCTCGATTCCGCGCAGCCCGGCCGCCAGCAGCACGGCGAACGTCAGATACGGGTTGCATGCCGAATCGGGGCTACGGACCTCGACGCGGCGCGACGACGCCTTGTGCGGCGTGTACATCGGTACCCGCACGAGCGCCGAGCGGTTCGCCGCACCCCAGGACGCCGCCGTCGGCGCCTCACCGCCGTGCACCAACCGCTTGTAGGAGTTCACCCACTGGTTGGTGACGGCGCTGATCTCCTGTGCATGCTCGAGAATGCCTGCGATGAAGGACTTTCCGACCTCGGAGAGCTGAAGTGGATCGTCGGGGCTGTGGAAGGCGTTGTTCTCACCCTCGAAGAGGCTCATGTGGGTGTGCATGGCCGAGCCGGGATGTTCGGCGAACGGCTTCGGCATGAACGAGGCTCGTACACCGTCGGCGAGGGCGACCTCTTTGACCACGTAGCGGAACGTCATGACGTTGTCGGCCATCGACAGCGCGTCGGCGTAGCGCAGGTCGATCTCCTGCTGTCCGGGCGCGCCCTCGTGGTGGCTGAACTCCACCGAGATGCCCATCTGCTCCAGCGCGTCGATGGCGTGGCGGCGGAAGTTCGGCGCCGAGTCGTGGACCGCCTGGTCGAAGTAGCCGCCGTTGTCCGCGGGTACCGGCGGGGTTCCGTCGTCGGGGCCCGGCTTGAGCAGGAAGAACTCGATCTCGGGATGCACGTAGCAGGAGAAGCCGAGGTCGCTGGCCTTGGACAGCTGGCGGCGCAGCACGTGCCGGGAGTCCGCCCAGGACGGCGATCCGTCGGGCATGGTGATGTCGCAGAACATCCGCGCCGAGTGGTGCTCGCCGGCGCTCGACGTCCACGGCAGCACCTGGAACGTGGACGGGTCGGGCCGGGCCACCATGTCGGCTTCGGACACGCGGGCGAAGCCTTCGATCGACGAGCCGTCGAAGCCGATGCCCTCCTCGAAGGCACCTTCCAACTCGGCAGGCGCGATCGCGACCGACTTCAGGTATCCGAGTACGTCGGTGAACCACAGCCGGACGAAGCGGATATCGCGTTCTTCCAGCGTGCGCAGCACGAATTCCTTCTGCCGATCCATGGTGGGAGCCTAATTTCCGCCTGTTAATTCTGTGTTACAGCGCTGCTAGCACCGCAAACCGGCCGGTGGCGGCTTCAGTGCGGTGAGGTAGTCGACGACGGTCGTGTCGACGCACTGATCGCCGTTGAACACGACGGTGTGCTGACTGCCCTCGAACGTGACCAGCGGGGCGCCCATCTGCCGGGCCAGCTCGACGCCGGCCGCGTACGGGGTGGCGGGGTCCCCTGTGGTGGAGACGACGATGACCTTGCCGGGCCCGGGTGACGTGGCGGGCCCGACCACGGGCGTGGGGGGCACCGGCCACAGCGCGCACGTGTTGCGCGGCGCGAAGCCGGTGAACTGTCCGTAGGACGAGAACGGCGCCACGGCACGGATCCGCCGGTCCGCGTCGGCCCACACGGCCGGGTCGGTCGGATACACGGAGTCGAGGCAGCGGATCGCTGTGAATGCGTCCTGCCTATTGCTGTAGTGGCCGTTGCGATCTCGCTGCTGGTAGTCGTCGGCGAGCAGCAGCAGGTCGACGGGGTCGGTGCCGCGGGCGAGGCCGAGCAGACCGCTGGTGATGTAGGGCCAGTACCGCGGCGAGTACAGCCCCGACACGGTGCCGGTGAACGCGTCCTGATAGCTCAGCCCGCGCGGATCCGACGTGGCGGCCGGCCGTGCGGCCAGCGGATCGATCAGCTGGTGGTAGCGCGCGACGGCCTGGGCCGGGTCGGTGCCCAGCGGGCAGTCGGCGTCGGTCATGCAGTCGGCGGCGTAGCGGTCGAAGGCCTGCTGGAAGCCTGCCATCTGGTTGACGCTCTCGGTGATCGGATCGAGGCTCGGGTCCACCGCACCGTCGAGCACCATGGCGCGCACCCGGTCGGGGTAGCGACCGGCGTAGAGCGCGCCGAGTTCGGTGCCGTACGAGAAACCGAGGTAGTTGATCTGCGCTTCGCCGAGGGCTTCGCGCACGGCGTCCATGTCGCGCACCGCAACCGCGGTCCCGACGTTGGCCAGGTAGTCGGCCCCCATCGCCGACAGGCATTCATCGGCGAAATCGCGCAGCACGCCTTCGATCTGGGCGACGCCGGCCGGGCTGTAGTCGGTCATCGGCTGCGCCCGGTAGGCATCGAACTGCGCGTCGGTACGGCAGCGCAGCTGCGGGGTCGAGTGCCCGACCCCCCGGGGGTCGATACCGATCAGGTCGAATTGGTTCGTGATGGGAGAGCCGGTCAGCGACGCGCCCATGTCGGCGACGGTGTCGACGGCCGAAGCGCCGGGCCCGCCCGGGTTCACCAGCAGCGCGCCGATGCGGCGACCGCTGGCCGGTACCTTGATGACCGCCAATTGAGCTTGTGCGCCATCGGGTTTCGCGTAGTC
This sequence comes from Mycobacterium sp. PSTR-4-N, assembly GCF_022348085.1. Taxonomy (GTDB): domain Bacteria; phylum Actinomycetota; class Actinomycetes; order Mycobacteriales; family Mycobacteriaceae; genus Mycobacterium. The sequence continues at coordinate 49,003 of NZ_JAKRFN010000013.1, forward strand.
GACCGGCACCGAGACGGTGGTGCACCGTGCGGTGGGGACGCGGGAGGCGTCCTTGATGACGTCGGCGCACGTCCCCCAGGACACCGCCGACGCCGGCGCCGGAGTGGCGGTCGCGGTGGGACACAGCGCAGCGCTCAGCACGCACACAGCCGCGATCATCCGTCCCACCCGCCACATGGGAGTACATGCTGTCACGCAATCCCGCGGGTGGCTTCCCCTGGGGCTCAACGGTGACCGGGCTGTTATCCGGCGTCCAGTTCGTAGGTCAGCCAACTGGATTTCTCGGCCCCGATGCCGTCGTACAGGCGTTGGGCGGTGACATTGTCCGGCGCCGTCTCCCACACCAGTTTCTGCGCCCCGCGTTCGCGGCAGTGCTGCAGGCATCGGTCGATCAGCGCCCGCCCGGCACCGGTGCCGCGGGCGTGTTCGGTCACGAAGAGGTCGTTGAGCACGCCGACCCGCGCGGCGTAGAGCGTCTGCCACGTCCAGAACACGGTCGCGAAACCCACTGCGGCGCCGGTGTCGTCGCGGGCGATGAGTTGCAGGCCTTCGCGCGGATCGGCGATCAGGGCACGCATCATCGCGGTGAGGTCGGCATCACTCGGGTTTACCCGGTAGAAGTCGCAGTATCCGCGCATCAGGGGCATCAGGTCGGTCAGGTCCGCGTCACCGACGCGGGTGATCGTCAGCATCGCGCGCCGGGCGGGGGCACCGTCAGGTCGAGCAGGTACCGGGTGGCGATCTCGTCGACGCAGGCGTTGCCCTGCAGGGCGACGGTGTGTTGGGTGCCCTCGTAGGTGAGCAGGCTTCCGCCCAGTTGCTCGGCCAGGTTCACGCCGGCCTGATAGGGCGTGGCCGGATCGTTGGTCGTGGACACCACCAGCACGGGCGGCAGACCGTTGACCTTGATCTCGTGGCGCTGACTGGTCGGCGGCACGGGCCACATCGCGCACGTACCCAGCGGTGCGTAACCGGTGAACTTGCCGTAGCTCATGAAGGGCGCGGCCTCGCGCAGGCGCCGGTCCTGGTCGACGAGCGTGGCCCGGTCGGTGATCGCCGGTTTGTCGACGCAGTTCACCGCGACGCGCACGTCGGTCGAGTTGTTGTAGTGGCCTTGGGCGTCGCGACCCATGTACAGGTCGGCCAGCGAGAGCATGGTGTCGCCGCGGCCCTCCTTGATCTCGGTCAGCGCCTGGGTGAGGTGGCGCCACAGGTTCGGCGAGTACAGCGGCAGGATCGTGCCGACCACCGCGTCGGAGTAGCTCAGGCCGCGGGGGTCGGCGGTGGCGGCGGGCTTGTCCACCAGCGGCCACACCAGGGACTGGTAGACGTCGACGGCCTTGGCCGGGTCGGTGCCCAGCGGGCAGCTCGGGTCCTTGGCGCAGTCCGCCGCGTAATCGTCGAATGCCTTCTGGAATGCGGCGGCCTGGCGGATGTCGGCCTCGAGCGGATCGGCGTTCGGATCGACCGCGCCGTCGAGGACCATCGCGCGCACCTTGTCCGGGTAGGCCTCGGCGTAACCGGCACCGATGCGGGTGCCGTAGGAGTATCCGAGGTAGGTGAGCTTCTCGTCGCCGAGGGCCTGGCGCAGCGCGTCGAGATCCTTGATCACGCTCGCGGTGCCGACGTTGGCGAGGAAGTTCTTGCCCATCTTGTCGACGCAGCGCTGCACGAATTCCTTGGTCAGCTTCTCCATGTGGGCCACGCCCTCGGGGGTGTAGGCCACCACGTTGTCGGCGCGCAGCCGGTCGTTGTCGGCGTCGCTGTTGCACCACACGGCGGGTGAGGAGTTCGCCACCCCACGCGGGTCGAAGCCCACCAGGTCGAACCGCTCGCGTAGCGGCTCGGGCAGAGTCGCGAGCATGTTGACCGCGGCGTTGACCCCCGATTCGCCGGGCCCGCCCGGGTTGACGATCAGCGAGCCGATCTTCTGGCCGGTGGCCTTGAACCGCACCACGGCGAGCTGGGCGACGTCGCCGTCGGCGCTCTCGGGGTTGTCCCAGTTGACCGGGACCGACAGCAATCCGCACTCGGCGCCGGTGGGGACGCGGGAGCGGTCCGATGGTCCGACGGGCTTGCACGCGTTCCATTGGATCGGCGAACCGGGACGAGGGACCGCGAGCATCGCCCGGCCGTCGACGATCTTGCTGCAGCCGGCGACGAGCAGCATGACCGCCGCGAGGACGAGTCCGGATCGCGCGATCCCGGTCATGAGCTTCATGGCAACACATGCTGCCATGACCGGGCATCTGTGCTGGCGAGGCGCGGTCGGAGCGCCTACTTGGTCGCCCGTTCGACGGCGTTGAGCAGTTCTTTCATGGCCACCGCGAAGTCGTCGGCCATGTCCCACAGGTCCGGCACCAGTTCGGGGCAGCTCACGATGCCGACGTCGAGGTTGCCCGACAGCGACATCACGGTGATGTTCAGTCCGGAGCCGTGGAAGATCGGCCCCAGCGGATACATCGCCTCCACGCCGCAGCCCAGCATGTAGAGCCGGCCCTGAGGCCCGGGGACGTTGGAGACCACCAGGTTGTGCACCGGCCGGGCGCCGCTGAGCCTGCTGCTGGCGTAGACCCGCATCGCCGCGCCGAACACCGCGGGCGCGGCGAACTGCGTCCAGTCCTGCAGCAGGGTGGCTGCGATCGCCGAACTGTGTTGTTTGGCAACGGTGTTGGCTTCCGCGATCGCCTCGAGCCGCTCGACCGGGTCGGCGATGTTGGTCTCCAGCCGCGCGAACATGCCCGACACCTGGTTGCGGCCGGGCCGGTCGGACTTCTCGTGCACCGACACCGGCACCATCGCGACCAGTGAATTGTTCGGCAGCTCGCCACGGTCGAGCAGGAACGTGCGCAGCACACCGGAGACCAGGGCCATCACCACGTCGTTGACCTTGACGCCGAAGTGGTTCTTGACGGTCTTGACGTCGTCGAGGTCGAGGTGCGCGAACGCCACGTTGCGGTGGCCGGTGACGTTGGCGTTGAACGCGGTCTTGGGGGCGACGAACGGCGGGGCCATCGTCATTCCGCTGCGGACCCGCCGGACGGTGTCGATCACGGAGGTCAGCGTGTTGGGCACCGCGTTGACCAGCCCGAGCGGCCGGCTGACGAAACGCACCGCACCGCTGACCGCGATCTCGAGGTCGCTGCCGCCGCCGGGACCGGCGACGGGCTCGGGGGCGGGCGCGTCGGGCTCGGTGGTGCACAGCTTCGACATCAGGTTGGCGCCGGTGACGCCGTCGACGGCTGCGTGGTGCACCTTGGTCATCACCGCGATGCGCTCACCGTCGTCGCCGCCCGGGGCCCCGCCGAGGTTCTCGATCACCCACATCTCCCACAGCGGGCGGGTGCGGTCCAGCGGAAGGGAGGCGATGTGTCCGCAGATGTCGGCCAGTTCGCGCGGCCCGCCGGGTGACGGCAAACCCATCCGGTGCAGGTGTCGGTCGACGTCGAAATCCGGATCGTCCACCCACACCGGATGGTCGAGATTGAATCGGTTGTCGGCCAGGCGTTCCCGGAACTCGGGCATCGCGCGGATGCGTTCGGCCAGCAGGTCGCGGAACCGGGCGAACGAATAGCCGCCGGGCATCGTGGAGGTGTCCAGCTCGAGGATCGAGCACACGTGCAACGGCTGCGCCGCGGTCTCGAGATAGAGAAAACTGGCGTCGAGCCCGCTGAGCCGTTGCATCCGCCGATCGTAAGCGCGCCGCGAACAGATGTGAGCAAATCCACTTAACGCGTTGTTCAACTTCTGGTGACGCGGTGGCAGACTTGACGGGTCAGTGGAACCCGGGGACCCGGAGCGGCCTCGAGGATCCGAAACGACCACCCATCTGGAGACATCGATGTCTGAACAGAGTGTGTACGGCGCTGCCACGCAGACCCCCGCGGCGCGGATCAAGATCCGCACTCATCACCTCGCCAAGTGGAAGTCCGAAGGCCACAAGTGGGCGATGCTGACGGCGTACGACTACTCGACCGCCGCGGTGTTCGACCAGGCGGAGATTCCTGTGCTGCTGGTCGGCGACTCTGCGGCCAACGTCGTCTACGGCTATGACACCACCGTCCCGGTGACCATCGACGAGCTGATCCCGCTGGTGCGCGGCGTCGTTCGGGGTGCACCTCATGCGCTGGTCGTGGCCGACCTGCCGTTCGGCAGCTACGAGGGCGGCGCTGCCCAGGCGCTCCAGACGGCCACCCGGTTCCTGAAGGAGACGGGTGCCCATGCGGTGAAGCTGGAGGGCGGCGAGCGGGTGGCCGAGCAGATCGCGGCACTCACCGCGGCGGGCATCCCGGTGATGGCGCACATCGGCTTCACCCCGCAGAGCGTCAACGGCCTCGGCGGGTTCAAGGTGCAGGGCCGCGGTGACGGCGCCGAGCAGACGATCCACGACGCGATCGCCGTGCAGGAGGCCGGTGCGTTCGCGGTGGTGATGGAGATGGTGCCCGCCGAGTTGGCCACCCAGATCACCGGCAAGCTGACCATCCCGACCGTCGGTATCGGCGCCGGCCCGAACTGCGACGGTCAGGTGCTCGTCTGGCAGGACATGGCCGGCATGACCAGCGGCCGCACCGCCAAGTTCGTCAAGAGGTTCGGCGCCGTGGGTGACGAATTGCGCCGCGCTGCAACGCAATACGCCGCCGAGGTGGCGACGGGGGCGTTCCCCGCCGAGGAGCACTCCTTCTAGTCAGGCGAAGTCGGGGGTGCGTTTCGCCAGGAACGCGTCGACACCTTCCCGGCCGTCGGCGGATTCGGCGCGGCCGGCGATCATTCGGCCCTCGAGTTCCATCTGGGCTTCCACGCCGTTGCCGAAGCTGTCGAGCAGCAACGCTTTGACGCCGCCGTTGGCGCCGCCCGACGTGCGCAGCAACCCGGCGGCGAGGTCGTCCACGCGGGCCGTGAGGGCGTCGTCGGCGACGACTTCGGTGACCAGACCCCACTGCAGCGCATCCTGAGCCGAGAGCCTGCGGTTGGTCAGCATCAGTTCCTTGGCGCGCGCCATCCCCACCAGGCGCGGCAGCAGGTAGGTGGCGCCGCCGTCGGGGGTCAATCCGACGCGGGTGTAGGCCATCGTGAAGGACGCCGATTCCGCGGCGACAGTGATGTCCCCGAGGACCGCCAACGAGAATCCCGCGCCCGCCGCGGCACCGTTGACCGCGGTGATCACCACGGCGTCGCAGCGCGCGAACGTCGAGATCGCCCGGTGCAGGTCGTCGGCGACGCCCTTGAGATGGCGGCCGCGGTGCGGCGCGGAGGCGAACTCCTTGAGATCGCCTCCGGCGCTGAAGAAGCGGCCGGCGCCGGTGATGACGACGACTCTGACCGCGGGGTCGTCGCACGCAGCGGCCGCGGCGGCGAGTTCGCCCGCCATCTCGGCGTTGATGCCGTTGGCGGCGGCGGGCCGATTCAGCGTCAGGCGCACCAGCCCTGCGCTGCGCTGCACGTCGATGGTGTGGAAGTCGCTCACACCGGCGACGCTATCGCGCGGCGTTCTACAGGGTGCCGTCGAGGTAGCGAGCGCGGCAGGCGCGGCGCGCCAGCTTGCCGCTGGTGGTCCGCGGGATCACCCCTGCCGCAACGAGTTTGATGTCGGCTAGCGGGATGGCGTGGCGTCGCGAGACGGCAGCGCGGATGGCGTCGACGATGGGCGCGGCATCGGCGCGTCCGGCGCCCGGGGCGCGTTCTGCGACGATCACCACCTCTTCGCGTCCGACACCGGGCACCGAGAACGCGGCGACGAAGCCGGAACGCACGGCCTTGGACGCCTCGGCGACCGTCGCCTCGATGTCCTGCGGGTAGTGATTGCGGCCGTCGACGATCACGAGATCCTTGACGCGCCCGGTGATGTGCAGCTGGCCGTCGATGTAGACGCCGAGGTCACCGGTGCGCAACCACAGAGCGCTCTCGGCGGCACCTTCGGCGTGGCTGTACTCGGCCAGCCGGGACTGCAGCTTGTTGCGGAACGTCAGCTCGGTCTCGTCGGTACGGTTCCAGTACCCGCGGCCGATGTTGTCGCCGTGCAACCAGATCTCACCGACCCGTCCGTCGGGCAGCTCGGCGTCGGTCTGCGGGTCGACGATCACCGCCCACTGGCTGCGGGCGATCTGCCCGCACGACACGCTGACCACGGCGTCGGCATCGTCGGCGCCGACCTGGACGGCGTCTCCCCCGCCCAGCGCCTGCCGGTCGAGGTGCACAGCCTTCGGGGCGGTACCGGACTCGGTGGTGGAGACGAACAGGGTGGCTTCGGCCATGCCGTAGGACGGTTTGATCGCAGCGGGGTCGAGTCCGTACGGCGCGAACGCCGCGACGAACGCATCGACCGACGCCATGCTGACCGGTTCGGAGCCGTTGATCAGACCGGCCACGTTGCTCAGGTCCAGCGTCTCGTCCGCGGGCGGGCGGCCACGCTGGGCGGCGAGTTCGAACGCGAAGTTGGGCGCGGCGGCGAACGTGGGCTTGTCGGATGCGCCCAGCTCACGGAGCCAGCGGTAGGGCCGGCGCACGAAGGCCACCGGCGACATCAACGTGATGTGGCCGCCGACCAGCGCCGGGAACATGATCATCAACAGCCCCATGTCGTGGAACAGCGGCAACCAGCTGACGCTGCGGGTGTTCCAGTCCAAGCCCACGGACTCGATCATCTGCACCACATTGGTCGCGGCGCCGCGATGGGTGATCTCGACGCCGGCCGGGGTGCGGGTGGATCCGGACGTGTACTGCAGGTAGGCGATGTCGTCGGTGGCGATGCGTGCGGGGGTGAAGTGCTCGCCGACGGCGTCAGGCACGGCGTCGACGGCGAGCATCCTCGGCCGCCGCTCCCGCGGAATCGTCTTGATGAAGTCGCGGACCGCCGGGGCCGCGGCCGTGGTGGTCAGTACGACGGTCGGCTGCGCGTCGCCGAGCACGGCCTCGAGGCGTTCGGCGTGCCCGGGCAGTTCAGGTGCGAACAGCGGAACCGCGATGCCGCCGGCCTGGATGGCGGCGAAGAATCCGACCACGTACTCCACGCCCTGCGGCGCGAGGATGGCGATCCGGTCGCCGGTGTCGGTGATCTGCTGGAGCCGCGCGCCGACGGCACGTAATCGAGTTCGCAGGGCCGCCCAACTCAGCTCGACCGTGCAGTCCCGGTCGTAGTCGAGATAGCGGTAGGCGGGCGCCTCGCCCGACTGCTCGGCGTGGCGATCCATGAACGACGTCAGCGTGACTCCGGCGGGAATCTCGATGTTGCCTTCGGCATCGAGATAGTCCTCGAGCCTCATCTCTGGACTCATAAGAGAATTGTAAGAGTGGTTCTCAGGTTCGCGCGCACGTGTCCCGCGAGTCCGATTCCGACTCGGTTCCGGTTCGATAACGACGAGCGGATTCGCGGTTCACCTCGGTATGGCAATCTTGTGGGCCCCCTCCCGCTGAAACGAAGGTGTTCATGCCCTCCCGATCGTCCGATTTGTCCAGGTACACCGAGACTGAGCGCAAGTTCGACGTGGACGTCTCGACCGTCAGTCCGTCGTTCGACGGACTCGCGGCGGTGTCTCGTGCCGAGCGGTCGCCGTCACAGTCTCTGGACGCTGTCTACTACGACACATCGGCCCATGATCTGGCCCGCCACCGGATCACGCTGCGCCGCCGCACGGGCGGCACCGACGCGGGATGGCACCTGAAGCTGCCCTCGGGACAGGACAGTCGCACCGAGGTCCGGCTGCCGCTGGAAGACGGCGCGCCGGCACATCCGCAGGTACCCGACGAGTTGCGCGACGTCGTCCTCGCGATCGTCCGGGACCGCGGACTGGCCCCGGTCGCTCGGATCAGCACCGTGCGCGAGGTCACGATGTTCTACGGCGTCGACGGGGCCCCGATCGCCGAGTTCTGTGACGACCATGTGACCGCGGGCGCGGTGGGCGGCGACGATCAGCACTGGCGGGAGTGGGAACTCGAACTCGCCGAGGGTGCCGATCGGGGACTGTTCAAGCCGCTGACCCGTCGCCTGCTCGACGCGGGGGCGCGCCCCGCCGGACACGGCTCGAAGTTGGCGCGGGTGCTCGAAACTCCTGCCGACGAGGCTCCGGCGGTACCCGACGATCCGGTGCACCGTGCCGTGGCCGAGCAGGTCGCCGAGCTCATCGAGTGGGACCGCGCCGTCCGCGCGGACGTGTACGACTCCGTGCATCAGATGCGGGTGACGACGCGCAAGATCCGCAGCCTGCTGCAGTCGTCGGAGGGCGCGTTCGGCATCGACGACGACTCGTGGGTGCTCGCGGAACTGCGGGAACTGGCGGGCGTGCTCGGAACGGCACGGGACGCAGAGGTGCTGGCCGAACGGTACGAGCAGGCGCTCGACGGACTGCCCGACGACCTGGTGCGGGGCCCGGTGCGCGAGCGATTGGTCGAGGGCGCGAAGAAGCGGTACCAGACCGGCTGGAAACGCTCGCTGGCGGCGATGCGCACACCTCGGTACTTCCGGTTGCTGGATGCGCTGGGGGAGCTGACGACGGCCGAGCCGCCGCTGGAAGCCGGTGAGGAGCGAGTCGAGGTGACCATCGACTCGGCCTACAAGCGGGTGCGCAAGGCGGCGAAGAAGGCGAGCGACGCCGACGGTGGCGAGCACGCCGACGAGGCACTGCACAAGATCCGCAAGCGGGCCAAGCAGCTCCGCTACACCGCGGCGGCCACCGGGAAGTCCAAGGTGGCCGACCGGGCGAAGGGGATCCAGTCGCTGCTGGGCGATCACCAGGACAGCGTGGTGAGCCGGGCACATCTGAGCCGGCAGGCCGAGCAGGCGCACGCCGCGGGCGAGGACACGTTCACCTACGGGCTGCTGTATCAGCAGGAGCACGACCTGGCGCTGCGCTGTGAGGAGCAGGTGTCCGACGCCCTCGAGCAGCTGGCGAAAGCTGTGAAGAAAGCCTGAGCCGAGGGCGGATGAGCTGGCCTGTAAGCCGGATTCTGTTCCGCGCCGCCATGACTGGCGGCCCGGCGGCGACCATCCATCTGGGCACACCGTCGCCGGGTACCTCGAGCGGCCTACCCGCAGACTCGGGCGAGCAGCCCTCGAACGTCTGCGCTGCCGCGCCCCCCACGCGACATTCTTGGCCTTGCTTCGGGTGGGGTTTGCCGAGCCGCTCCGGTCACCCGGAGCGCTGGTGCGCTCTTACCGCACCGTTTCACCCTTACCACCCCTGGCCCGAAGACCCGGTGGGTGGCGGTCTGCTTTCTGTGGCACTTTCCCGCGAGTCACCTCGGATTGCCGTTAGCAATCACCCTGCTCTGTGAAGTCCGGACTTTCCTCGAACCACCTCAGCCGTACCCCTGTCCGGCAAGTGGTGGCCCGCGGCCGCCCGGCCAGCTCATCCGCCCTGACAACGTAGCGCCTGCAGCGGCGATTCCGGTAACGAACGCCCTCGGCGCTCCCTCAGGCCGAGCGTTTCAGTTCGGCGCTCAGTTCGACGACGTCGATGCTGAGCCCTCCTTCGATGACGCTGTAGCGGCGCCGTATCGGTGGTCCGGGTAGAGGTGGTGCGGTGGAGTGGTAGGTCGCGCCGGTGGGGGTTCGGTAGGTGGCGGTGTGGCGGCCGTCGGTGTCGTGGGTGGTGACGGTCCAGCCGGGGGCTTCTTTGGCGTAGTTACAGGCTTCGCAGGTACCCAATCCGTTGAGCGTGGAGGTGGGGCCGCTGTGGCGGGCGGGGACTGCGTGGTCGTGGTGGCGGATGGGGGCGTCGCAGTAGGGGGTGCGACACGTCTGATCCCGGAGCCCGATGAACGCCGCCAACCCTGTCGGGAAGATCCGGGCACGGGATTCCATCGCGACCAGCTGCCCCGATGTGGGGTGGCGGTAGAGCCGCCGCAGTGTCCCTTTCGCGGTCTCATCAGCCACGGCATCCGACACCAGGTCGCGTACCACCGCCGCGGGCACGGGCCCGTACCCGTCGACCAAGCCGGGGCTGTCGTCGTCGCCGAAGAGGGTGGTGTCGGCCATGACGAGGTTCACCGCGATCGGCGCCGGCGTCTCGGCCGGGCGGGCGGTGACCCGTTGGTAGAGGGTGTCGGTCATGATCTGTCCGCGCGGGCGCCCGTCCCCGCACAGGTCGGCCTCCCGTTTGAGCGCGGCATACACCCCGATGCCCTGCGAAAGGGGCATCAGCGCGGTCAGCTGCACCATGCCGTTGGGGGCGGGCCGGGTCGACACCCGCGCAGACGCCGCCGCGCGTTCCTTCCGTTCGACCACCGCGGCGGCATCCAGGCGCGCTGCGATCGCGGCGGCGGCAGCCTCGATCCGGGCATTGCCCAACCCCACCAGCGCTTGCTGGTCAGCGCACAGCTCGGCATCCAACGTGCGCCGGTCCTCGACCATCAGGCAGGCCGACTGCTTCACGATCAGGGTGGCCCGCCACTCGGTCAACACCCCGGCGGCCAGCGCGGCCAAAGTGTGGGGCATTTCGTGCACCAAGGCGTGGGCGAAGCCCAGGTGCCGACCGCCATGGGCCGGCGAATCAGACCGGGCCAACGCCACTTCGGAGGCCAACCCGCGCCCCCGCTTCGCGGCCGGCATCCCTGCCTCGGTCTCGGCCACTCGGCGTTTCTCCGCCCACAGCGCGGTCGCGCGGGCCTGCACCGCGGCCGCGGTCGCCTTCATCTGTTCGCAGCGTGCCACGACATCACGCAGCTCAGCCTCCGAGGCCGACTGGTCGATATCGAACACCTGTGCGAACATGCCACCGACGCTACACCTCACCTCCGACAACTCGGCTGCGAAGATCGAGCGTGATGGACAAGACGGGCTGGGCGGCCGAAGAGCGGAGAAGCTTCGCTGATCTGCTCGCCGGCCTCGATGACGATCAGTGGAATGCGCTGAGCATCTGCGGCGACTGGCGAGTGCGCGATGTCGCGGTCCACATCGTGGCCTACCTCGACCGCAACAGAGCGAGCTTCTTCGCAGGGATGGCGCGGCACTACGGCCGCGTCGACGTACTCAACGCCGCTGATCTGAGGCGCCTGTCGACCTGGTCCCGCAACGACGTCGTCACCGCGCTGCGGGACCGCGCCGAACCCAGAGGCGTCGGCGCCGGCTTCGGCGGCCGTATTGCGTTGACGGAGTGCATGATCCACCACCAGGACGTCCGCCGATCGCTGCACCTGCCACGCACCGTCTCCGCCGGTCCCCTGAGGGCGGCTCTGGACTTCACGCGCATCGCACCGCTGATTCGCGGTGCGATCCGGACCCGGGGCCTCCAGATGGTCGCCACCGACCTCGACTGGGCGGCCGGGCGCGGCCCCGACGTGAAGGGCCCCGGGGAAGCGGTGCTGATGGCGATGGCGGGCCGCCCCGACGCGCTCCAGCACCTCAGCGGACCGGGCGTAGGCGAGCTCAGCCGTCGGTTCGGCGCCGGAGCGCGATGAGATTGTCGATCAGCACCGCCTGCTGGCCGTCCGGCCCGACTGCGTCCCGCTCGACGGGCTCCGCGCGCAGAGTCTCCCAGTCCCGCGGGTTGACGCCGAGCTGGGACAGCACGCCGTCGACGGTCGGGAACTCGTGATCGTGCGGAATGTTCGCCCAGGGCGGCGCGGCGCCGTGGTCGACGATGAGCAGCACCCCACCCGGCGCGACGGCGCGCGCGGCCGCGGCGAAGATCCGGTCTCGGTCCAGTCGCGTCCACGACTGCAGGAATTGCGCCGAGATCAGATCGAATGTCCCCGCCGGGAAGTCGTCGGAGAGGTTCATCTGTTCGAAGGTGGTACGGCCGGCGACACCGCGCCGCGCCGCTTCTTCACCGGCGCGGCCCAGCGCAGTCTCCGAGATGTCCACCCCGAGAACGTGCCAGCCGTGCTCGGCGAGCCACAGGACGTCGGCCCCCTCCCCACAGCCGAGGTCGAGCGCACGACCCGGGGACAGTGGACCCGCCACCTCCGCGAGCCAGGGATTGACCCGACCGCTCCACACCCGTTCGCGCTCGCCGTAACGCGCTTCCCATTGCGCCTTCTCGTCGTCGCCACTCATCGACCCTCCTCCACAACACCTCGAACAATTGATGCGGCCGCCGCCGAACCCGAGGCCACCGCGGCAGCCACCTGAGGCATCTGTGCGCTCACGTCACCCGCGGCGAACACGCCGGGCACGGAGGTCTGCCACATCGCATCGACTGCAACGGATTCCGCGGAAATCGGACCGGGTGGCGCAAACGCCACACCGAGCTCCCGTACCAGCCCTTTCCGTTGGTTCAGCGTGCTGGCCACCAGCAATCCGCGCCGGCGCAGCGCGGCGCCGTCCTCGAACACCACGGCGTCGAGCTGTCCATCGGTACCCGACACTCGCGAGATCCGGCGCTCGTCGACAGGGATGCCGCACGCAGCCAGCTGCGCGCGGGCGGCATCGTCCAACCCGGAAGGACCGTTGGACACCACCACGATGTCATCGCTCCACCGAGTCAACAGTGTCGCCATGTGGACCGCGCGCTCCCCCTGCGCCAACACGCCGAGCGGCTGATCCCGCACCTCCCAGCCGTGGCAGAACGGGCAGTGGAACACCGACCCGCCCCAGAACTCGTCGAGACCGGCGACATCGGGCGTGTCGTAGCGCATCCCGCCGGCCAGCAGGACCCGCCGCACCTCCTCGGTATCGCCCCCGGCGAGTCCGAGCGTGAAGCCGCCTTCGTGCGGCGTCACCGAGGTCACCTCACCGTCGCGCACCTCGACCGAGGGGTACCGGGTCACCTCGTCACGGCCGGTGGCATACAGCTGCGCCGGCGGCACCCCGTCGAAGCCGAGCAGTCCGCCGATGCCGTGCGCAGCCCGATTGCTCTGCTCTCCGGCGTCCACCACCAGGACGCGCATCCGCGCCCGGCCCAGCACCAGTGCGGCACTCAGCCCGGCGGCTCCCCCGCCGATCACCACACAGTCCCATCGCGTCGTCATGCCACCACCTTGCTCGCGCGCACCGGGATCTGCCAAGCTCTTTTGCCATGCAGGCAAAAGACGACGACGGGGTCGACGCCCGGGTGCGACGGCGACTGCGCGACTTGCGCACCCAGCGCGGCATGACGCTCGATGACGTGGCGACCCGGTCCAGCATCGACGTCTCCACGCTGAGCCGCCTCGAGTCGGGTAAGCGACGACTCGCGCTCGATCATCTGCCCCGACTGGCGAATGCGCTCTCGGTGAGCACGGACGAACTGCTGCGCGAACCCGATGTCGAGGACCCGCGGGTCCGCGGCGGCGCCCACACGCGCAACCAGATCACGTTCTGGCCGTTGACCGGTCAGGGTCCGGCCGGCGGACTGCACGCCTACAAGATCAGAGTCAGTGCACGCCGGCGCACGCCGCCCGACGAGCTACCGGTCCACGAGGGCCACGACTGGATGTACGTGCTGTCCGGCCGCATGCGCCTACTGCTGGGCGACCGCGACTTCACCATCAAACCCGGTGAGGCCGTGGAATTCTCGACATGGACGCCGCACTGGTTCGGCACGATCGACGGACCCGTCGAGGCGATCGCGCTCTTCGGCCTGCACGGCGAGCGCGTGCATCTGCACACCGATCACAGATAGGCGGTCTGATTCACCAGGCGCACCGACGCCGCACCGTCGGGATAGAACTCCGCGATCGACAGCGACGCGAGATCCAGGTGCAGCCGGTAGAGCATCGCCGGGCCCGCGTCCAGCGCCACCCGCAGAAGCGTCTTGATCGGTGTCACATGGGAGACGACCAGCACCGTCTGGCCGGCGCGTTCGGCGAGCAGACGCTGCTGGACCCGAGTGATCCTGCGCGCGACGGCGTCGAAGCTCTCCCCACCCGGCGGCGCGACGGCGGTGTCCGTCAGCCACCGCCGGTGCAGGACCGGGTCCCGCTCGGAGGCCTCCCGGAACGTCAGCCCCTCCCACGCACCGAAGTCCGTTTCGATCAGGTCGTCGTCGACCTCGACGTCCAATCCGAGCGCACCCGCGGCTGCCGCGGCCGTGTCCCGCGCCCGTTGCAGCGGGGACGACACCACCGCGTCGATCCGATCCATGCGCGCCAGGTAACCCGCCGCCGCGGTGGCCTGCTGCACTCCGAGCGAGGTCAGATCCGGGTTGCCGCGCCCGGAATAGCGGCGCTCGACCGACAGCGGCGTCTGCCCGTGGCGGAGCAGCAGCAGGCGGGTGGGTGCGCCGGTGGCGCCGGTCCATCCGGCCGGATTCGCGGTCACCGCTTCGGTTTCCGCGGCCGCGTCCATCGCCTGATTCGCCAGCGCATCGGCAGCACTGTTCTGTTCCCGCGGCACCCAGGTGTAGGTGATGCGCTCGAACGCGGCCGCACGCTGTCGCGCCTCTTGGTGCAGCGCAGCCAGATCGGGATGTTTGACCCGCCAGCGTCCCGACATCTGTTCCACGACGAGCTTCGAGTCCATCCGCACCTCGACGTCGGTGGCGCCGGCTCCCTCGGCCGCCTCCAAACCCGCGATGAGGCCCCGGTATTCGGCGACGTTGTTGGTGGCTCGACCGATCGCCGCCTTGGCCTCTGCGAGAACTTCGGTGCGATCCGCCGACCACACGACGGCGCCGTACCCGGCCGGACCGGGGTTACCGCGCGCTCCCCCGTCGGCCTCGACCAACACCTTCACGCGCCGGCGCCCTTGACCCGCAGCAGGATCGCCGAGCACTCGGGACACCGCAGCACCTCGTCGTCCGGCGCGGCTGCGATGCGCGCCAGCTCACCCCTGTCGATCTCGAGTCGGCACGCCCCGCATCGCCGGCCCTGCAGCGGCGCGGCGCCCGTACCGCCGCGGGCGCGCTGGCGCTCGTACATCGACACCAACGCTTCGTCGATGGTGGCGACGAGTTCCTCACGCCGCGACCGCGACTGGTGCGCGAGCTGGGCGAGATGCGTGCGGGCCTCGTCGCAGTTGCGCTGCGCGTCGGTCATCGCGGTCTGCAGGTCGTCGATGCCGGTCAGCTCCCGATCCTGGTCGGCGGCCAGCTCTTCGCGCCGTTCCATCACCTCCAGCAGAGAGTCCTCCAGGCTGGCCTGGCGGCGCTCGAGAGTGTCGAGTTCGTGCTGGATCTCGGTCAGCTGCTTGGCATCCACCGTGCCGCCCTCGAGCAGGCGGCGATCGCGGTCCTCCCGCTGCCGCACCCCGTCGATCTCGGTCTCGAACTTCGCGACCTGGGCGTCGATGTCGGCGAGCGCGAGCTGCACCGCCGCCAGCCGGTCGTTCGCCTCGTGGTGCGCGCTCTGCGCCGCCTCGAGCGCCGACTGCTGAGGAAGGTTCTTCAGCCGGTGGTCGAGCCGGCCGATCTCGGCATCGAGTTCGGCCAACTCGAGCAACGAACGTTGCTGCGCCACATCAGCTTTCATGCGTTGTTTCCTCGACATTCCATGGATCGGTGCGCACCGGGGACACGGTGACGGGCACGTCGGCGACGTGCCGGCGCAGCAGTGCGGCCGCTTGACCGCACCACGGGAATTCACTGGCCCAGTGCGCGACGTCGACGAGCGCCACCTCGGACGCCCGCCGATGTTCGTCGGCGGGATGGTGGCGCAGATCTGCGGTCACGTACGCCTGCACGCCTGCACGGGCCACCTCGGCGAGCAGGGAGTCACCGGCCCCGCCGCACAGTGCCACCCGGGACACCATCGCATCCGGGTCGCCGCAGGCGCGCACGCCCCAGGTCGTCTCGGGCAGGCCGCGACGCACCCGGGCGACGAACGCGCGCAACGGTTGCGGTTCGGTCAGCTCGGCGATGCGGCCCAGCCCGGTGCCGTCGGGCGCCGACGCGACGGCGACGACGTCGTACGCCGGCTCCTCGTAGGGATGCGCCGTGCGCAGGGCGGCCAGCACCGCTGCGCGCCGGGATCGCGGGGCCACCATCTCCACTCGTTCCTCGTCGACCTGTTCGACCGTGCCGACCGCGCCGATGGCCGGTGATGCCCCGTCGAGCGGCAGGAACTGGCCGACCCCGGCCACGCTCCAGCTGCACTGCGCGTAGTCGCCGATCTGACCGGCGCCCGCGTCGAACATCGCCGCACGCACCGCCGCGGCATTCTCCCGCGGGACGTAGACACCCCACTTGTCCAGCGCCGGGGCGGCAGGCTCGGGCGACAGGACATCGGTGACCGTCAGACCCAGGGCCTCGGCGAGGGCGTCGGAGACGCCGGGTGCGGCACTGTCGGCATTGGTGTGGGCGGTGAACAGCGCACGTCCGGTGCGGATCATCGCGTGCAGCAGCGACCCCTTGGCGGTGTCCGCGGCCACGGTGTCGACGCCGCGCAGCAGTAACGGATGATGAGCGAGAAGCAGTCCGCGCTCCGGCACCGTCGCGACCACCTCGGGCGTCGCGTCCACGGCGATCGTGACGGACTCGATCGCTTCGGCCGGATCCCCGCACACCAGACCCACGGAGTCCCAGCTCTGCGCGAGGCGGGGCGGATAGGCCGCGTCGAGCACCTCGATGACGTCGGCGAGACGCACCGTCATCGCATCACCTCCGAACGTGCCACATCACGACAGTAGTGCGCGGGTCCAGCCACTCCGGGCATCAGGGACAATGGACCGCGTGACGGACACGGTGGACAGTGCAACCGGGCTGACCCGGGTGCGCCGCGGCGATCTGGTGATCTTCGACCTGGACGGCACGCTGACCGATTCCGCCGAGGGCATCGTCTCCAGCTTCCGGCACGCTCTGGCCGCCATCGGCGCCGCCGAACCCGAAGGTGACCTGGTGAGCCGTATCGTCGGTCCGCCGATGCGCCACACGTTGGAGTCGATCGGCCTGGGTGATCGGGCCGCCGAGGCGATGGCCGCCTACCGCGCCGACTACACCACCCGCGGCTGGTCGATGAACCGTCCGTTCGCCGGCGTTCCCGATCTGCTGACCGACCTGACGCGTGCGGGTGTGCGCCTGGCGGTGGCCACCTCCAAGGCCGAGCCCACCGCGCAGCGCATCCTGGCGCACTTCGAACTCGACGGATTCTTCGAGGTGATCGCAGGCGCCAGCGTCGACGGCAGCCGGGCGGGCAAAGCCGACGTGGTGGCCCATGCGCTGGCCCAGCTGGCGCCGCTGCCCGACCACGTCGTGATGGTGGGTGATCGTTCGCATGACGTCGAGGGCGCCGCCGCCCACGGCATCGGCACGATCGTCGTCGACTGGGGCTACGGCCGCGCGGACTTCACTCCATCGACCAGCCCCGCCCTGGCCCATGTCGCCGACGTCGCCGCGCTGCGTGAGGTGCTGGGTGTCTGACCAACTGCACGTCACCTTCATCTGCTCGGGCAACATCTGCCGCAGCCCGATGGCCGAGAAGATGTTCGCCCACCAGCTGCGCGAGCGTGGGCTGGCCGACGCGGTGCGTGTCACCAGCGCAGGCACCGGGCACTGGCACGAGGGTGAGCCCGCCGATCGCCGGGCCGGGACCACGCTGCGCGTGCACGGCTATCCGAGCGCGCACCGGGCGGCGCAGATGACCGAGGACCATCTCGACGCCGACCTGGTGGTGGCGCTGGGCCGCAACCACCTCCGCATGCTGGCCGAGAGGGGGGTACCGACCGACCGGCTGCGGATGCTGCGCTCCTTCGATCCGCGCTCGGGCAAGCATGCCTTGGACGTCGACGATCCCTATTACGGCACCCAGGACGATTTCGAGGCGGTGTTCGCGGTCATCGAGGCGGCGCTGCCCGGTCTGCACGCCTGGGTCGACGAGCAGCTCGCCGAGCGGCAGGAGGCGGTCTGAGAAGTGCGCCGACTCGCCTTCCTCCTGCGCCCCCAGTGGCTGGCGCTCTACGTGGTGGTGATTGCATTCGCCTACCTGTGCTTCACGGTGCTCGCGCCGTGGCAGCTGCACAAGAACACGAAGACGTCGCGGGAGAACGCGCAGATCTCGGCCTCGCTGAACGCCGACCCCGTGCCATTGACGACGCTTCTGCCGCAGCAAGATTCGTCGGCGCCGGAGCAGCAGTGGAAGCGCGTGACGGCCACCGGGCGATATCTGCCCGACGGGCAGGTGGTGGCCAGGCTGCGGGTGATCGACAGCGATCCCGCGTTCGAGGTTCTCACGCCCTTCGCCGTCGAGGGCGGACCCACCGTGCTCGTCGATCGCGGTTACGTGAAGCCGGTCAACGGCAACGCGGTCCCCGAGATCAGCCCCGCCCCCACCGAGCCGGTCACGATCACGGCCCGGCTCCGGGACGCCGAGCCTGTCGCCGTCGGTAAGGATCCGTTCCGCGACGCCGGTGTGCAGCAGGTGTATTCGATCAATCCCAACCAGATCTCCGCGTTGGTCGGGGTGCCGCTGGCGGGGTCCTACCTGCAGTTGGTCGAGGACCAGCCGGGTGGTCTGGGTGTGGTGCCGCTGCCGCGCCTGGAGGCCGGGCCGTTCCTGTCCTACGGCATCCAGTGGATCGCGTTCGGCATCATCGCCCCGATCGGGGTGGGCTACTTCGTCTATGCGGAGGTGCAGGCCCGTCGTCGGGAGAAGGGCACGCCCACCGGGCCGGTCACGCCCGCGGACAAGCTGGCCGACCGGTACGGCAGGCGACGCTGACGGCGGCTGCTGCGGCCGCGATCTGCACGGCCCGCGACAGCCGCACCGCTTGCCGGAGGTCGCCGGCATCGGGCGCCCGGCCGGTGCCCAGGGTGGGGCGGATCTCCAGTTCGTGGGCGTATTGGGTCGGGCCGCCCAGCTGAATTCCTAGGGCGCCCGCGAACGACGCTTCGGCCACACCGGCGTTGGGGCTCGGATGGCGGGCGGCGTCGCGGCGCCACGCCCGGATCGCGCCGCGCGGTGACCCGCCCACCAGCGGTGCGCACGCCACGACGAGCAGACCCGTCACGCGCGCGGCAGCGAGATTCAGCAGATCGTCGAAACGAGCTGCTGCCCAACCGAATCGGCGGTATCGCGGCGACTTGTTGCCCACCATCGCATCCAGGGTGTTCGCCGCCCGGTACAGCAGCACCCCTGGCGCACCTCCGAGGGCAGCCCACAGCAGCGGGCCCACCTGCGCATCGGAGGTGTTCTCCGCGATCGACTCCAGCGCCGCGCGGGTGAGTCCGCCCCCGTCGAGCACCGCCGGATCGCGGCCGCACAGCGACGGCAACAGCTCACGCGCTCCCACCAGGTCGCCCCGACCCACCAGGTCGGCCATCCGATCGCCGGTGCGGGCCAGCGAGGTGCCGCCCAACGCGGTGAACGTCGCCGCCGCGACCCATGCGACCTCACCGGCCGCAGAGCCGCGCCGGCTCAACCGCCCGACACCGGCAGCCGCCAAGGTCACGGCGCCGAGTAGTGCGCTTGTGAACGCCACCCCGGCGTACTGGTTGTCCGCATACATCCGGCGCTCGAGCGCTGAAGCTGCACGGCCGAACATCGCGACCGGATGGCCCCGCTGCGGGTCCCCGAACACCGCATCGGCGAGCACGCCCACGGCGACACCCGCGGCGCGGCTCCGGCCAACTGCTGCGAACACCACGGCAGCTTGTCACATCGGTGCCAGACTGTGCCCATGGCCGACGTGATCGTGACCGCAGGAACCGTCATCACGATGGACGAGGCGGTGCCGCGCGCACAGGCCGTCGCCGTGTCCGACGGTCGCATCGTCGCGGTGGGCACTGTCGACGAGTGCCGGGCCGGGCTGCCCGGCGCCGAGGTGATCGACAGCGGCGTCGCGGTGCTGGCTCCGGGTTTCGTTGAACCGCACAGCCATCCGTTGATCAGTGGGATCGCCACCGAGGCCCCGGCCCGCTCCATCGCTCCGTGGGTGGCGGCGTCGTGGGCGCAGGTCCAGCAGATCTTCGCCGACGCGCTGGCCCACAGCGACCCCGAGACTCCGCTGTGGTTCGCCGGTTACGACGCACTGCTGCACGGTCATCCGTCACCCAAAGCAGGTGAACTCGACGAGATCTTCGGCGACCGGATCACCGTCATCACCGACAACTCCGGGCACGGCGTGTATTTCAACTCCGCGCTGATCCGAGCCCACGGCTGGGACACCGATCCGCCCGCCGATCCCGTCGCGGGCCGCTTCGGCCGCAACGCCGACGGGTCACTGAACGGGCAGGGCTTCGAACTGCCCGTCGTGACTGCGGTGACGATGCCGCTGATGCAGCAGATGGGTGACCCGCTGGTGTCGGCCGCGAGCTACTACGCGCTGATGGCGCGCGGCGGTTACACCTCGACATCCGACATGACCTACGACCCGAAGTTCGCCGCCGGATACGAGGCACTTGCCGCCGCCCCCTCGTGCCCGCTGCGCGTGAGCATGTGGGAGATGTCGGTCACCGACACCTATTGGCAGCCAACCACATTCACCGCCAACGAAGAATGGCTGATCAAATCGGGGGTCAAGCTGTGGACGGACGGATCGCCGTGGGTGGGCAACATCGCGATCTCGTTCCCGTACCTCGACACCGAGGCCACCCGCACCGCGGGCATCGACCCCGCGGTGGCCGGCGGCGCGCACTCCATGAGCTACAGCCGCGAGCAGCTCGACGCGATCCTGGACAAGGCCGCGCCGGCGGGGTGGCAGATGGCCTTTCACGCCAATGGTGATCTGGCGCTGGATCTCGCGCTGGACGCCTATGAGGGTGCGCTGCAGCGGCACGGCCTACTGGGCACCGATCACCGCTGGCGGCTGGAACATTGCGGGGCAGGTACCGCCGCGCACTTCGAGCGCGCGGCGCGGCTCGGGGTGCACGTGTCGATGGCGCCGTTCCAGTACTACTACTGGGGCGAGCTGCTCGACGGCGCGATGTTCGCCCCTGAACACGGGGCGCGCTGGGCGGCGTTCGCCGACGCCGTCGACTCGGGGGCGTGCGTGTCGCTGCACAACGACGGATCGGTGTCGCCGCCGACGCCGATCGTCAACGTCGCCACCGCGGTGACCCGGCGTACCCGCAACGGCACGGTGCACTGCCCGGAGCAGGCGATCTCGCTCGATCAGGCGTGGCGCGCGCAGACGATCGACGCCGCCCGTACCCTGCGTCGCGACCATCTCGTCGGGTCCATCAGCCCCGGCAAGCTCGCCGATTTCGTCGAGCTCACCGCGGACCCGTGGCAGGTCGAGCCGGCGGCGCTGATCGATATCGTGCAGGTGACGGGGACGTGGTTGGGCGGACGGCGCATCGACCTCGACGAATTCGTGAGCGCGGTTCGGGCCGGTGACAACGCCGAGCACGCGCACCTGGCCGAGCGTAAGACCACCGGCTGCTGCTGACGCTACCGGGAACCGTACGCGCCGCCGGCGATGTCGTCGGCCAGCGTCGGTCCCGTCGGCGTCCAGCCGAGAAGTCTTTGCGTCGCAACGCTTGTCCCGGCCATGTCCGCGCTGAAGAAGCCACCGATCCAGCCGAAGTGCTCTGCCACGTCGTCCGTCGGTATTGCGGCGACGGGAAGGTCGAATGCCGCCCCGATCGCTTCGGCGATCACCCGGGTGGGAACGCCCTCTTCGGCCACGGCGTGCAGCCGTGCACCGGCAGGCGCTTTCTGCAGGCCGAGCACGACCATCCGCGCCGCGTCGGCGACATGCACAGCGGCCCAACGGTTCGCACCGTCGCCGGGGTAACCCGACACCCCGCGCTCGCGCGCGATCTCACACAGCCGGTTGACGAAGCCGTGGTCTCCTGTGCCGTGCGTGGTGGGCGAGAAGCGCAGTGCCACGGCACGCACCCCGCGATCGGCGAAACCGAGGCACAGGTTCTCACTGCCACCGCGCGGCGAGTCGGGGCCGTGGAAGGGCGAGGCGTCGTCCTCGGTTGCCTGGCGACCCGGCGCCAGGCTCATGAGCCCCGATGCCAGGAAGAAGGCTTTGCCGGTGTCGACGAGGGCGTCGCCGATGGTCTGTGTCGCGGCCCGTTCGGTGGCGTTGGTTCCCGCCATGTCCGCCCAGTCGTGTTTGTTGGCGAGGTGGATGACGGCGTCGGCGGCGTGCGCGCCGCTGCGGATCGCGTCGAGGTCGTCGAGGTCACCGCGCATCACGGTCACCCCCTTTGCCTCGAGAGCAGCCGCCGAGGCGTCGGAGCGCGCCAGGCCGGCGACGGTGTGACCGGCTCTCGACAACTCGTCGACGACGGCGCTGCCGATCCAGCCGGAGGCTCCGGTGACGAAAACGTGCATGGTGTGGACTCCTCATGGTGATGTCAGTTGCTGACATCCGACCGTACACTCTGAAGTCAGTCACTGTCATCACTAGACTGCTCCCATGGCGAGGTGGGAGTCGGGCACTGCGGAGCGACTACAGGACGCCGCGCTCGACCTGTTCGCGGCGCGCGGGTACGAGCACACGACGGCAGGCGACATCGCCCAGGCCGTCGGGCTCACCGAGCGCACGTTCTTCCGCCACTTCACCGACAAGCGTGAGGTTCTGTTTCACGGGCAGCAGGCGTTGACCGACGCTTTCCTCACAGGATTGAGCGACGCGCCGGACGATGCGTCGGCGACCGACTTGGCAGTCCGCGCGTTGCGGTCGTCCGCAGGGTTTTTCGATGACGAGCGCCGTTCACACTCCCGCCTGCGGCAGTCCGTCATCGACGACAATCCCGCGCTGCAGGAACGCGAAGCGCTCAAGCTCGCCTACCTCGGACGCACCCTGGCCGACGAGCTGCGGGCCCGTGGCGTCGACGGCATGGCGGCAGACGTCGCGGCCCATCTCGCGGTGATGTCATTCGGCATCGCGTTCACACAGTGGATCACCGAGGGCGAACAGCGATCCTTCGGGGATATCGCGATGGACGTGTTGCGCGAAGTGGGCGTGGTGGCTGCCCAACTCGAGCCCGGAGTCGCTGTGGGCGCGGACGGTATCGAACCGCCGACCGCTGGTGTGTAAAACCAGAGCTCTACCACTGAGCTACGCGCCCGAACCCGGGCAGCATATCGGCGACGGCCGGAGAACCTGAAATCCGCGCTCAGTCGCGCACAGCCGCCAACGCAGCACTCCACACCGCCGCATCTCGCGCCTCTCCGGGCTCCTTGCAGTCCGCGTAGCGCACCAGCCCGGACCGGTCGACGGCGAACGTGCCGCGGTTCGAGAAACCGGAGGCGTCGTTGAACACGCGATAGGCCTGACTCACCGCGCCGTGCGGCCAGAAATCCGAGAGCACGGGGAAGGTGAATCCGCGCTGGGTCGCCCACACCTTGTGCGTCGGCGACGGCCCCACCGAGATCGCGAGCGTGGCCGTCGCCTCGTTGACGAAATCGTCTGCCTGGTCGCGGATTTCGTCGAGCTCCCGCTGACAGATCCCGGTGAACGCGAGCGGGAAGAACACCAGCAGCACGTTCTTGGCGCCACGGAACGCGCTCAGCGTCACCCGCTGATTGTTCTGGTCGGCAAGCGTGAAGTCCGGCGCGATATCGCCGACCCCGGTCATCGCTACTGTCTGCTCTTCGCGCGAGCGCTCATCGCCTGCCGGCGGCCTTGGATTTCGGTTGCACCAGCCTGCTCGCGATCCAGTCCCCCAGGTTCGCCGATGAGGTCTGCACCAGCCCCGCCGTCGGCGCGGACTCGGCGACCTCGGCGGGCTGGACGTGGCCGGGCTGCCCGGTCTTCGGGGTGACCACCCAGATGACACCGTCGTCGGCCAGCGGGGTGATCGCGTCCATCAGCGCGTCCACCAGATCGCCATCGTCGTCGCGCCACCAGAGCAACACCACGTCGACCACCTCGTCGGCGTCCTCGTCGAGGAGCTCACCACCGCACTCGTCTTCGATGTCGGCGCGGATGTCGTCGTCGACGTCGGAGTCCCAGCCCAGTTCCTGCACAACCTGATCTTTTTGGATGCCCAGCATGCGGGCGTAGTTCGGGGGGTCACCCGCCGACACCACGGTCAGTCCTCCTTGCGCCTAGTCGGCACGCTGTGCGCTGTGCCACGTTCGTCCACTATCGTCGCACGCCCGGGGGTCACGGCAACCCACCCGGCAGGATCCGCCCCCAAGGTGTCACCGATAGGCCGCATCGCAGCGGTCCAGCGCGGTGGTCTTCGAGTCGTTCAACGCCGCGATCGCATCGTTGAAATCATCGGCGGGATAGTTCCCCGCAATGGCCGTCGCAACGCCTCGAGCAGCGTCGACCCAGCCGTTCAGTGCATCGCGCAGCTCGGCGGGCAACGTGTCGGTCATGCTCGTGGACACGAGGTCCGCACTCTGGTTGAGCGCATCGACCGCCGCACCGGCCTTGCCTGCCGCCCCACCGGGATCGGTGTTGAACGCATCGACGTAGGTGTTGACTGCCGCGATCGCGTCGGCACTGCTGGTGCTCATCGCCTCGCACGACGTCTGCACCGCCTGCGCCGTCATCGACGTCTGACGCTCGGACTCGCGCGCCGACGAACTCGCTGCCGACTCCTGCAGTGACGCCGACACCGACGCACGGTATTGCGGCGCCTCCCCTGGGGGAGCCGATGCGTCGCCGGTGGTGACGGTGGTGCAGCCGACGACGATCATCGCCAGCACCGCGGCAGACCCCATCGCGAGGGCCGACAGCCGCAACCGCGCGGCTCGTCGCCCACTGATATGCACGGTCTGCAGACGTTACCGGCCAACCACTGGGCTGGGTGTACTAAATGCAACCGTTCGCGTGCTGCCCTGCGTTTGCGGCAGGATGGTACGAGGATGTAACCCACCGTGCACGGCGCGAAGCGAGCAGACCCACTCGACGGACCGCGTGTGCTCCACCGCCTGACAAGGAGCGGCAGTTGACCACCGAGTTCGTGCGCCAGGATCTGGCCCAAAACTCCAGCAGCACAGGCGAACACGATCGTGTTCGCGTGATCCGGGAGGGCGTCGCGTCCTACCTGCCCGACATCGATCCCGACGAGACCAGTGAATGGCTGGAGTCGTTCGACGATCTGCTCGAACGCTCCGGCCCGTCCCGCGCCCGCTACCTGATGCTGCGGCTGCTCGAACGCGCCGGCGAGCAGCGGGTGGCCATTCCGTCGCTGACATCGACCGACTACGTCAACACCATCCCCACCGAACTCGAACCGTGGTTCCCCGGCGACGAGGACGTCGAGCGCCGCTACCGCGCCTGGATCCGGTGGAACGCCGCGATCATGGTGCACCGCGCGCAGCGGCCGGGCGTCGGCGTCGGCGGCCACATCTCGACCTACGCCTCGTCTGCGGCCCTCTACGAGGTCGGGTTCAACCACTTCTTCCGCGGCAAGGCCCATCCCGGCGGCGGTGATCAGGTCTTCATCCAGGGCCACGCGTCGCCCGGGATCTACGCCCGCGCCTACCTCGAGGGTCGGCTCAGCTCCGAGCAGCTCGACGGCTTCCGCCAGGAACACAGCCATGCCGGCGGCGGTCTGCCGTCCTACCCGCACCCGCGGCTGATGCCCGACTTCTGGGAATTCCCCACGGTGTCGATGGGCATCGGTCCGATGAACGCGATCTACCAGGCCCGCTTCAACCACTACCTGCACGACCGGGGCATCAAGGACACCTCGAACCAGCACGTCTGGGCGTTCCTCGGCGACGGGGAGATGGACGAGCCGGAGAGTCGCGGCCTGATCCAGGTCGCCGCCAACGAGGCGCTGGACAACCTGACGTTCGTGGTGAACTGCAACCTGCAGCGCCTCGACGGACCGGTGCGCGGCAACGGCAAGATCATCCAGGAGCTGGAGTCGTTCTTCCGCGGTGCGGGCTGGAACGTCATCAAGGTGGTGTGGGGCCGCGAGTGGGATGCGCTGCTGCACGCCGACCGCGACGGCGCGCTGGTGAACCTGATGAACACCACCCCTGACGGCGACTACCAGACCTACAAGGCCAACGACGGCGGCTACGTGCGCGACCACTTCTTCGGCCGCGATCCGCGCACCAAGGCGCTCGTCGAGCCGATGACCGATCGCGAGATCTGGAATCTCAAGCGCGGCGGCCACGACTACCGCAAGGTGTACGCCGCCTACCACGCGGCGATGGAACACAAGGGCCAGCCGACGGTGATCCTGGCCAAGACCATCAAGGGCTACACGCTGGGTAAGCACTTCGAGGGTCGCAACGCCACGCACCAGATGAAAAAGCTTGCGCTGCAAGACCTCAAGGACTTCCGCGACGCGCAGCGCATCCCGATCTCCGACGAGCAGCTGGAGAACGACCCCTACCTGCCGCCGTACTACCATCCCGGCCCGGAAGCGCCGGAGATCCGCTACATGCTCGACCGGCGCCGCGCCCTCGGCGGGTTCCTGCCCGAACGCCGCACCAAGACCAAGGCACTCACCCTGCCCGGAAGCGACACCTACAAGGCGCTGAAGAAGGGTTCGGGCAAGCAGGAGGTCGCCACCACGATGGCGACGGTGCGTACGTTCAAGGAACTGTTGCGGGACAAGGAGATCGGCAAGCGGATCGTGCCGATCATCCCCGACGAGGCGCGCACGTTCGGCATGGACTCGTGGTTCCCGAGCCTCAAGATCTACAACCGCAACGGCCAGCTCTACACCTCGGTCGACGCGGAGCTGATGCTCGCCTACAAGGAGAGCGAAGCGGGTCAGATCCTGCACGAGGGCATCAACGAGGCGGGCTCGACGGCCTCGTTCACCGCCGTCGGCACGTCATATGCCACCCACAACGAGCCGATGATCCCGATCTACATCTTCTATTCGATGTTCGGGTTCCAGCGCACCGGCGACGGCCTGTGGGCGGCGGCGGACCAGATGGCGCGCGGCTTCGTGCTGGGCGCGACGGCCGGACGCACGACGCTGGTCGGCGAAGGCCTGCAGCACGCCGACGGGCACTCTCTGCTGCTGGCCGCGACCAACCCCGCCGTCGTGGCCTACGACCCCGCGTTCGCCTACGAGATCGCCTACATCATCGAAAGCGGTCTGCACCGCATGTACGGCGAGAACCCGGAGAACGTCTACTTCTACGTGACGATCTACAACGAGCCCTACGTGCAGCCGGCCGAGCCGGAGAACCTGGACGTCGAGGGGCTGTTGCGGGGCATCTACCGCTACCAGCAGGCCGGCGAGAAGCGCAGCAACCGCGCCCAGATCCTGGTCTCCGGCGTCGGCATGCCGTCAGCGCTGAAGGCGGCCGAGATGCTCGCCGACGAGTGGGACGTCGCCGCGGACGTGTGGTCGGTGACCAGCTGGGGTGAGCTCAATCGCGACGGCGTGGCCATCGAGAAGGAGGCGCTGCGCCACCCCGACCGGTCGGCCGGCACGCCGTATGTGACCCAGGCGCTCGCCGACGCCGAGGGCCCGGTGGTCGCCGTGTCCGATTGGATGCGCGCGGTTCCCGAGCAGATCCGGCCGTGGGTTCCCGGCACCTACATCACGCTGGGCACCGACGGGTTCGGCTTCTCCGACACCCGCCCCGCGGCCCGGCGGTACTACAACACCGACGCCGAGTCGATCGTCGTCGCGGTGCTCGAGGGCCTGGCTCGCGACGGCAACATCGACATGTCGGTGGCGGTCGAGGCGGCGGGCAAGTACGAGATCGACGATGTGATGGCGGCGCCTGAGCAGACGAGCGACCCCGGAGTCGCGTAGAACTGGAGGCTCCCTACAAACGGAGGCGTAGCTTTTAGGGATGGCCGACAACAATCGGTTCATCCCGCCTCGCTCCACGGTCGAGGTGCTGGAGAACGTCCCCGATTCGGTGCTACGCCGGCTCAGTCAGTACTCGGGCCGGCTCGCCACCGAGGCAGTGCAGGCGCTGGGAGAGCGGCTGCCTTTCTTCGCCGAGCTCGAGGCGTCGCAACGCGCGAGCGTGCAGCTCGTCGTGCAGACCGCGGTGGTGAACTTCGTCGAGTGGATGCGCCATCCGGACAGCGACGTCGGATACACCGCGCAGGCCTTCGAGGTCGTGCCGCAGGATCTGCGCCGTCGCATCGCGTTGCGCCAGTCGGTGGAGATGGTGCGCGTGACGATGGAGTTCTTCGAAGAAGTGGTGCCGCTGCTGGCCCGCAACGAGGAACAGCTCGCCGCGCTGACCGCGGGCATCCTGCGCTACAGCCGCGACCTGGCGTTCGCGGCGGCGACGGCGTACGCCGATCAGGCCGAGGCGCGGGGTGCGTGGGACACCCGGATGGAGGCCAACCTCATCGACGCCGTGGTGCGCGGTGACATCGGACCCGACCTGCAGTCCCAGGCGGCAGCGCTGAACTGGGACGCGACCGCCGCGGCGACGGTGATCGTGGGCCTGCCGCGCCCTGACCGGCTCGATCTGACGGCCGAGGACGTGCACGACGTCGCTGCCCGCAACGGCCGCGCCGCGCTGTGCGACGTGCACGGCACCTGGCTGGTCACGGTGGTGTCCGGGGGGCTGTCGCACACCGACCGGTTCCTGTCGGAGTTGATGACCGTCTTCGCTGACGGACCCGTGGTGGTCGGACCGATGGCGCCCACGTTGGGCGCGGCGCACCTGAGCGCCACCGAGGCGATCGCCGGGATGAACGCGGTCGCGGGCTGGGCCGGTGCGCCGCGGCCGGTGGCGGCGCGCGAACTCCTGCCCGAGCGCGCGCTGCTGGGCGATGCGACGGCCGCGACCGCGCTGGAGGCGGAGGTGATGAGGCCGCTGGCCGACGCGGGCCCCACGCTGATGGAGACGCTGGACGCTTACCTGGACTCCGGAGGAGCGATCGAAGCGTGCGCTCGCAAATTGTTCGTTCATCCAAATACGGTCCGTTACCGGCTCAAACGAATCGCCGATTTCACCGGCCGTGACGCCACCGTTCCGCGGGACGCCTATGTGCTGCGCGTTGCGTCGACGGTCGGCCGCTTGAGCCGTCAGGGCCAGTCCAGCTCCTCGTCGCGGCAGGGATCCGGGCCGGTCGAGGGTGTTGTGTCGGTCACACCGGGCCCCCGTCCCGGCAGGTGACATGTTGCGCTTGGGTCTCGATGACGTCCCATCACATGCGGATTTGTGGGCACTCCACAAAAACCTAAGAAAGAGTTCATAGTCTCTTACACGGCGCAAAACCGTCTTCACAATGTTCTCTTAGAGACGTGCCTGACAAGACTGTGCTTGCATTCCTCGCGCCCGGACAGGGCTCCCAGACTCCCGGCATGCTCGCCGAGTGGCTGGAGCTGCCCGGGGCGTCGGCGCGCATCGCAGCGTGGTCGGAGATCAGCGGGCTCGATCTGGCGCGCCTGGGTACCACCGCCGACGCGCAGGAGATCACCGACACCGCGGTGACCCAACCGCTCGTCGTCGCCGCCACGCTGCTGGCCTTCGAGGAACTGACCCGCCGGGGCGTCCTGACCGGTGACGAGGACATCGTCGCCGCCGGACACTCCGTCGGCGAGATCGCCGCCTACGCCATCGCCGGAGTCATCACCGCCGACGAGGCCGTGTCCCTGGCCGCGACGCGCGGCCGCGAGATGGCCAAGGCGTGTGCCGTGGAGCCCACCGGGATGTCGGCGCTGCTGGGCGGTGACGAAGCCGAGGTGCTCGCCCGCCTCGAGGCCCTCGACCTGGTCCCGGCCAACCGCAACGCCGCCGGACAGATCGTCGCCGCCGGTGCCGTCGCCGCGCTCGAGAAGCTCGCCGAGGATCCGCCGGCCCGCGCCCGGGTCCGCCCGCTGGCCACCGCCGGCGCGTTCCACACTCGCTACATGGAGCCCGCGCTCGCCGAGTACACGACCGTGGCGGACCGGATCACCCCGTCCGAGCCGTCGGTCACGCTGCTGTCCAACGCCGACGGTCGGCCGGTCGCCTCCGCGCACGACGCGATGACCAAGCTCGTGGCCCAGATGACGCGCCCCGTGCGCTGGGATCTGTGCACCGCCACGATGCGCGAGCTCGGCGTGACGGCCCTCGTGGAGTTCCCGCCCGCCGGCACCCTGTCGGGGATCGCCAAGCGGGAGCTCAAGGGCACCCCGACCCATCCCGTCAAGACCCCCACCGACCTGGACGGCCTCGCCGAGGCCCTCCGCGCCGTCTGATCGACGGCTGTAACACCCGAGTCGTTCCACCCCAGGTAACACCCCGATAAATAGAAGGAGCCACAGTGCCCGCCTCTCAGGAAGAAATCATCGCCGGTCTCGCCGAGATCATCGAAGAAGTGACCGGCATCGAGCCGTCCGAGGTCACCCCCGAGAAGAGCTTCGTCGACGACCTGGACATCGACTCGCTGTCGATGGTCGAGATCGCCGTGCAGACCGAGGACAAGTACGGCGTGAAGATCCCCGACGAGGACCTCGCCGGTCTGCGCACCGTCGGTGACGTCGTCGCCTACATCCAGAAGCTCGAGGAAGAGAACCCCGAGGCTGCTGCCGCGCTGCGCGAGAAGTTCGCCGCAGAATGACACGTCCTTCCACTGCTAACGGCGGGTTCCCGAGTGTCGTGGTGACCGCCATCGAGGCCACCACGTCGCTTGCAGGCGACATCGAGAGCACGTGGAAGGGCCTGCTGGCGGGCGAGAGCGGCATCCGCGTCCTCGAGGATGAGTTCGTCACCAAGTGGGACCTTCCGGTGCGTATCGGCGGTCACCTGGTCGACGACGTCGACAGCCACATGACTCGCATCGACATGCGCCGCATGTCCTACGTGCAGCGCATGTCGAAGCTGTTGGCCGGTCGACTCTGGGAGAACGCGGGCAAGCCCGAGGTCGACCCGGACCGGTTCGCCGTGATCATCGGCACCGGTCTGGGTGGCGGCGAGAAGATCGTCGAGACCTACGACGCGATGAACGAGGGCGGGCCCCGCAAGGTGTCCCCGCTCGCCGTTCAGATGATCATGCCCAACGGTGCAGCGGCGGTCGCCGGCCTGGAACTGGGCGCCCGCGCCGGGGTCATCACCCCGGTGTCGGCGTGCTCGTCCGGGTCGGAGGCCATCGCTCACGGTTGGCGCCAGGTCGTCATGGGTGACGCCGACTTCGCCGTCGTGGGCGGCGTGGAAGGCGGCATCGAGGCGCTGCCCATCGCGGCGTTCTCGATGATGCGCGCCATGTCCACCCGCAACGACGATCCGGCCGGCGCCTCCCGCCCGTTCGACAAGAACCGGGACGGCTTCGTCTTCGGTGAGGCGGGCGCGATGATGATCATCGAGACCGAGGAGCATGCCCTGGCCCGTGGCGCCACGCCGCTGGCCCGCCTGATGGGCGCGGGCATCACCTCCGATGCGTTCCACATGGTCGCTCCGGCGGCGGACGGTCAGCGGGCCGGCCAGGCGATGAAGCGCGCGATGGAGACCGCGGGCCTGTCGCCCAAGGACATCTCGCACGTCAACGCACACGCCACCGCCACGCCGATCGGTGACACCGCGGAGGCCAACGCCATCCGCGTCGCCGGTGTGGAGCACGCCGCGGTCTACGCGCCGAAGTCGGCGCTGGGCCACTCGATCGGCGCCGTGGGCGCGCTGGAGTCGGCACTGACGGTGCTGGCCCTGCGCGACGGGGTCATCCCGCCGACGCTGAACTACGAGACGCCGGACCCGGAGATCGATCTCGACGTCGTCGCGGGTGAGGCACGGTATGGCGACTATCAGTACGCCATCAACAACTCGTTCGGGTTCGGCGGCCACAATGTGGCCCTGGCCTTCGGCCGTTACTAGGCACGAACGAGTTCGACAGAACCGAGAGGACCGCGCCTGAGTATGGCTACACCGACAACAGGGAACGGACTCCCCGACGTCGTCGTGACCGGTATGGCCATGACGACCAGCGTCGCCACCGATGCCGAAGGCACGTGGCAGGCGCTGCTGGAGGGCAAGAGCGGCATCCGCCTGCTCGACGACCCCTTCGTCGAGGAGTTCGACCTGCCGGTGAAGATCGGCGGCCATCTGCTCGAGGAGTTCGACGGGGAACTGACCAAGGTCGAGAACCGTCGGATGTCCTATCCGCAGAAGATGGCCACCGTGCTCGGGCGGCGTGTCTGGGCGAACGCCGGGTCCCCCGAGATCGACACCAGCCGTCTGCTGGTGTCGATCGGGACCGGCCTCGGCGGCGCCGAGGCGCTGGTGTTCGCCTACGACGGCATGCGGGACCGCGGCATCACCGCCGTGTCCCCGCTGTCGGTGCAGATGTACATGCCCAACGGCCCGTCGGCCGTGGTGGGTCTGGACCGTGGCGCCAAGGCCGGGGTGGTCACCCCGGTCTCGGCGTGCGCGTCCGGCTCCGAGGGCATCGCGCAGGCGTGGCGCAACATCGTGCTCGGTGAGGCCGACATCGCGATCTGCGGCGGTGTCGAGCAGCGCATCGAGGCCGTGCCGATCGCGGGCTTCGCCCAGATGCGCATCGTCATGTCGACCAACAACGCCGACCCCGCCGGCGCGTGCCGCCCGTTCGACAGGGACCGCGACGGCTTCGTGTTCGGCGAAGCGGGCGCGCTGATGGTCATCGAGACCGAAGAGCACGCCAAGGCGCGCGGCGCCACGATCCTGGCGCGCCTGATGGGCGCGAGCATCACCTCCGACGGCTTCCACATGGTGGCCCCGGACCCCGACGGCGAGCGGGCCGGCTTTGCGATGAGCCGCGCCATCCAGCTCGCGGGGCTGCAGCCCAGCGACATCGACCACGTCAACGCCCACGCCACCGGCACCAGCGTCGGCGACGTCGCCGAGGGTCAGGCGATCAACAAGGCGATGGGCGGGCACCGGCCCGCGGTCTACGCGCCCAAGTCCGCACTCGGCCATTCGGTGGGCGCGGTGGGCGCCGTCGAGTCGATCCTCACCGTCCAGGCGCTGCGCACCGGCGTCATTCCCCCCACACTCAACTTGAAGAACCTCGATCCCGAGATCGACCTCGACGTCGTCGCGGGCGCGCCCCGGCCGGGCGACTACACCTACGCCATCAACAATTCGTTCGGTTTCGGCGGGCACAACGTCGCACTCGCCTTCGGCAAATACTGAAAGCAGGAGACACCTATGACCACCATCGAGAATCGCTCCGCCACCGACATCAACGAGTCCCTCGACCCGCGCGACCCGATGCTGCGGTTGGCGACCTTCTTCGATGACGGCACGGTCGAGCTGCTGCACGAGCGCGACAAGTCCGGCGTTCTCGCGGCCGCAGGCACCGTCAACGGCGTGCGCACGATCGCGTTCTGCACCGACGGCACCGTGATGGGTGGCGCGATGGGCGTCGACGGATGCAAGCACATCGTCGACGCCTACGACGTCGCGATCGACGAGCAGAGCCCGATCGTCGGCATCTGGCATTCCGGCGGCGCGCGGCTGGCCGAGGGCGTCAAGGCGCTGCACGCGGTCGGCCTGGTCTTCGAGGCGATGATCCGCGCCTCGGGGTACATCCCGCAGATCTCCGTCGTCGTGGGCTTCGCCGCCGGCGGCGCCGCCTACGGTCCCGCGCTGACCGACGTGATCATCATGGCTCCCGACAGCAAGGTCTTCGTCACCGGACCGGACGTGGTCCGCAGCGTCACCGGCGAGGACGTCGACATGGTCTCCCTCGGCGGCCCCGAGGCGCATCACAAGAAGTCCGGTGTGTGCCACATCGTCGCCGACGACGAGCTCGACGCCTACGAGCGCGGCCGTCGCCTGGTCGGGCTGTTCTGCCAGCAGGGCCACTTCGACCGCAGCAAGGCCGAGGCCGGCGACACCGACCTCAAAGCGCTGCTGCCCGAGTCGGCGCGCCGTGCCTACGATGTGCACCCGCTGGTCGAGGCACTTCTCGACGAGGGTGTGCCGTTCGAGGAGTTCCAGTCCCGCTGGGCCCCGTCGATCGTGGTCGGCCTGGGCCGGTTGGCCGGCCGCACCGTCGGCGTGATCGCGAACAACCCGCTGCGCCTGGGCGGCTGCCTGAACTCCGAGAGCGCGGAGAAGTCGGCGCGTTTCGTGCGGCTGTGCGACGCGTTCGGCATCCCGCTGGTCGTGGTCGTCGACGTGCCGGGCTACCTGCCGGGTGTGGACCAGGAGTGGGGCGGCGTGGTCCGTCGCGGTGCCAAGCTGCTGCACGCGTTCGGTGAGAGCTCGGTGCCGCGCGTCACGCTGGTCACCCGCAAGATCTACGGCGGTGCCTACATCGCGATGAACTCGCGGTCGCTGAACGCCACCAAGGTGTTCGCCTGGCCCGAGGCCGAGGTCGCGGTGATGGGCGCCAAGGCCGCCGTCGGCATCCTGCACAAGAAAAAGCTGGCCGCCGCCGCCCCCGAGGAGCGCGAGTCGCTGCACGAGGCGCTGGCCATCGAGCACGAGAAGATCGCCGGCGGCGTGGATTCGGCCATCGAGATCGGCGTGGTGGACGAGAAGATCGACCCGGCTCACACCCGCTCGAAGCTGACGCAGGCGCTCGCCGAGGCGCCGATGCGCCGCGGCCGCCACAAGAACATCCCGCTGTAGTCCCGCGAGCAGACGCGAACTCGAGTGATTCCGGGCCGGAATTGCTCGAGTTTGTGTCTGCTCAGCGGAGGTAGGCGAGCATCTCGTGCGCCGCGGGCAGCGCCCGCTCACGGTCTTCGGCGACGAGTCCGATGCGGGTGCGCCGGTCGAGGATGTCATCGACGGTGAGCGCGCCTTCCTGAGCGA
Source organism: Mycobacterium sp. PSTR-4-N (assembly GCF_022348085.1). Classification (GTDB taxonomy): domain Bacteria; phylum Actinomycetota; class Actinomycetes; order Mycobacteriales; family Mycobacteriaceae; genus Mycobacterium. The sequence continues at coordinate 83,371 of NZ_JAKRFN010000013.1, forward strand.
CGGCGTGCTCGAATTCCGCTCTCGTCACATCGATGCCCTCGGCGACTGCGTCGGTGGGTCGCGGGCACGTCGCGCCGGCCAACACCGCGGGCGCCTCGGCACCGTAACGGGCCGCCAGCGACGCGGGTAGCTCTCCCGAGTGCTCCTGTGTAGCAACGGGATTCGCGGGCGCACCCACCAATGGGAGGTCGCGGGTGCGGCACGGCCCGGCAGCGAGCCCGCGCAGCGCAACGGCCCGGTCCACGACATCCTCGGCCATGAACCGGTATTCGGTCAGCTTGCCGCCGATCACGCTCAGCACTCCGGTCGGCGATTCGGTGACCGCGTGCTCGCGCGAGACGTCGGCGGTGCGACCGGCGCCGGTGTCGATCAACGGACGCAGCCCGGCGTAGCTGCCGACCACATCCGCAGGCCCGAGTGAGGTCGCCAGCGCCGTGTTCACGGTGTCGAGCAGGAACTGGACCTCCTGCGCCGTCGGCTCGGGCACATCCGGAATCGCGCCGGGGGCGTCTTCGTCGGTCAGACCCAGGTAGACGCGGCCCAGCTGTTCGGGCATAGCGAACACGAACCGGTTGATCTCCCCCGGTATCGGAATGGTCAGCGCTGCAGTCGGATTACCGAACGCCGAGGCGTCGAACACCAGGTGGGTGCCGCGGCTGGGCCGCAGCCGCAACGACGTGTCGACCTGTCCGGCCCACACGCCGGTCGCGTTGACCACTGCGCGCGCCGACACCTCGAGCATCTCCCCCGACAGAGTGTCGGTCAGCGTCACCGAGGTTCCCGACGCCGCGCTCGCGTCGACCCGGGTGAGGATGCGGGCGCCGTGCTGCGCGGCCGTGCGTGCCACCGCGGTGACCAGGCGCGCGTCGTCGATGAGTTGCCCGTCGTACGCGAGCAGCGCACCGTCGAGGCCGTCGCGACGCACCGTCGGCGCCAACGCGATTGCCGCTGCGGCATCGACGCGGCGCGAGCGTGGCAGCACCGATGCGGGCGTGCCGGCGAGAGCGCGCAGACCGTCGCCGGCCGCGAAGCCGAACCGGACCAATGCCCTTGAGGCACGGTTCATCTCGGGGAGCAGCGGCACCAGCTGCGGCATCGCGTGCACGAGGTGAGGAGCGTTGCGCGTCATCAGGATTCCGCGCTCGACGGCGCTGCGGCGGGCGATGCCGATGTTGCCGCTGGCGAGGTAGCGCAGGCCGCCGTGCACCAGCTTCGAACTCCAGCGGCTGGTGCCGAACGCCAGGTCGTGTTTCTCCACCAGGGCCACCGACAGCCCGCGCGTCGCGGCGTCCAGCGCGATCCCGACGCCGGTGATGCCGCCGCCGATCACGAGCACGTCCAGCGGCGCGCCGTTGCCGAGCTGCTGCAGGTCGGTCGCGCGCCGCTGCGCATTCAGTGCCGCACTCATACGGTGAGGTATCCGTTGAGGGCGCGGGCCAATTCGACGTTGATGGCGTGGGCGTCGAGCAGCTTTTCGACCATCTGCGCGGACTGGATCGTGGACTGTGTGATCAGCAGGCACATCGCACCCATCTCCTGCGGGTCGCCGGGACGCACACTGCCCTCTTCCTGACCGGCCTTGATCGCTTCGGCGAGCGCGTCGATGAGGATCTGCTGGCTGGTGCCCAGGCGTTCGGCGATGTAGACCATCGCCAGGTTGGGCGCGTTGCGGATCACCGACTGCACGACGTCGTCGTTGCGCAGGTGCTCGGCGACCGCCACCACGCGCTCGACCGTCGCCTCCCGGCCGGCGCCGCGATCGGGCACCTGCTCGAGCACCCCGGAGATGCGCACGGTGAGCAGCTCGGCGATCACCCAGCGGATGTCGGGCCAGCGTCGGTAGATGGTCGGGCGACTGACCCGGGCGCGCCGCGCGATCTCGGTCATGGTCGTCCGTTCGACGCCGTAGGCGAGGATGCACGCCGCCGCGGCGTCGAGAATGCGCTTCTCGACACTCGAATCGGAGTTACGGATTGACACCATCTGTAATACTGTAACGCATGTCCTCGCTCGCCGGCCAGCCCACACATCCACCGATGGCATGGAACGCCTGGGGCGATCCCGCCGCGGCGAAGCCGCTGTCGCCCGGTATCCGCTCCCTACTCACGCAGGCCCTGGGCATCGACGCCGAGCCCGCGGAAGAACCCACGCTCGAGCAGGTCAGGGTCCGCCCATCGGCTCTGTCGCCGAGTGACCGGGAGGGGCTCGCTGCGATCGTCGGCGCCGAGAACGTCCTCGTCGATGACCGTGACCGGCTGCTGCACGCGGGCGGCAAATCGACGCTGGATCTGTTGCGGCGCAGGGATTTCGGCGTGCAGGACGGCCCGGATGCGGTACTGGTGCCCGGCGACGACGACGAGGTGGCCGCCGTGTTGCGGTTCTGCGCCGACCACAGCATCGCGGTCGTTCCGTTCGGCGGTGGCACCAGCGTGGTCGGCGGCCTGGACCCGTTGCGCGGCGACTTCAAGGCGGTCGTGTCGGTGGATCTGCGCCGATTCGACGAGCTGCACTCGCTCGACGAAGTGTCGTGGGAGGCCGAGCTGGGCGCCGGCCTGACCGGCCCCGAGGCGGAGAAACTCCTGGGCGAGCGCGGCTTCTCGCTGGGCCACTTCCCGCAGAGCTTCTGCTTCGCCACGATCGGCGGGTTCGCTGCGACGCGGTCGTCGGGCCAGGACTCTGCGGGCTACGGCCGCTTCGACGACATGGTCCGCGGCCTGCGCGCCGTCACCCCGGCCGGGGTGCTCGACGTCGGCCGGGCACCCGCCTCGGCCGCCGGACCGGACCTGCGTCAGGTGCTCCTGGGCTCCGAGGGCGCCTTCGGCATCATCACGAGGGTGCGGGTCCGCGTCCATCCGGTCCCCGAGACCACGCGCTACGAGGCGTGGTCGTTTCCCGACTTCACCACCGGCGCCGCCGCGCTACGGGCCGTCGCGCAGACCGGGACCGGACCGACGGTGATCCGGCTCTCCGACGAGGCGGAGACCGGCGTCAACCTCGCCACCACCGACAGCATCGGGGACGCCCAGATCACCGGCGGCTGCCTGGCCATCACAGCCTTCGAGGGCACCGAGGCGCACGTCGCCAGCCGCCACGCAGAGACGCGAGACCTGTTGAGCGCCAACGGCGGAAAGTCACTCGGCGAGGGCCCGGCACGGGCGTGGGAGCACGGTCGGTTCAATGCCCCCTATCTACGGGACGGGCTGCTGTCGGCCGGCGCGCTGTGCGAGACGCTGGAGACCGCGACGTCGTGGTCGAACGTCCCAACGCTGAAGGCTGCCGTCACCGACGCACTCACCCGCTCGCTGGCCGACTCCGGCACGCCGGCGCTGGTGCTGTGCCACATCTCGCACGTCTACCCCACCGGCGCGTCGCTCTACTTCACCGTCGTTGCGGCCCAGCGCGGCAACCCAATCGAGCAGTGGCGCGCCGCCAAGACAGCCGCCTCGGAGGCGATGGTGCGCGTCGGCGCGACGATCACCCACCACCACGCGGTCGGGGCCGACCACCGCCCCTGGATGCGCGACGAGGTAGGTGACCTCGGCGTCGCCGTACTGCGTGCCGTGAAGTCGACCCTCGACCCCACCGGAATCATGAACCCGGGCAAGTTGATTCCGTGAACCGGATCGTCGTCCTGACCAACCCGGCCTCCGGGCACGGCAACGCACGCCACGCGGCCGAACGGGCGATCAGCCGCTTCCAGGAACGCGGCGTCGACGTCGTCGCGCTGGTCGGGCGCGATCCCGCCCACGCGCGCGAACTCGTCGAGGGCGCGTTGGAGCGGGGCATGGACGCGCTGGTGGTGGTCGGCGGCGACGGCATCGTCTCGCTGGCCCTGCAGATCGTCGCCCAGACGGAGACACCCCTGGGCATCATTCCGGCCGGCACCGGCAACGACCACGCGCGCGCGTACGGCATCCCCACCGGGCCCGAAGCGGCCGCCGACGCAGTGGTCGACGGCGAGATCGGCACCTACGACCTGGGGTTGATCACCGGCGCCGACGGCACCCGGCGGTGGTTCGGCACGGTGATGGCGGCTGGCTTCGATTCCCTGGTCACCGACCGGACCAACCGGATGCGCTGGCCGCACGGGCGCATGCGCTACAACCTCGCCATGCTGGCCGAGATCTCCCAGCTGCGGTTGCTGCCGTTCCGACTCTCGTTCGACGGCACCGAAGTCGAGACCGAACTCACGCTGGCCGCGTTCGGCAACACCCGAAGCTACGGCGGCGGCATGCTGATCTGCCCCGGCGCGGACCCGACCGACGGGCTGCTCGACGTCACGATGGTCGCCTCGGCGTCGCGCACCCGGCTGGTCCGCCTGTTCCCGACCGTGTTCAAGGGCACCCATGTGAACCTGCCGGAGGTGACGACGCGGCGCGCCGCGACGATCACGGTCGACTGCCCCGGCATCACTGCGTATGCCGACGGCGAGTACGTGTGTCCGCTGCCCGTGGAGCTCACCGTGGTGCCGGGCGCACTCCGGGTCCTGCGGCCGGCTACCCCACGCCGCGGCTGAGCCAGCTGACCTCGGCGCCGACCCCGCCGTCGCGGTAGGCCTCGAGCGCCTCGTCCCACGCGGTGCCGAGCACGGAGTCCAGTTCGGCCGCCAGCGTGTCGGCACCCGAGGCCATCAGCGTGCGCAGCCGCATCTCCCCGACCATCACGTCGCCGTTGGCGCTCATGGCGCCGCTCCACAGCCCGAGTTGGGGGGTGTGGCACCAGCGGTGCCCGTCGACGCCGTGGCTCGGGTCCTCGGTGACCTCGAATCGCAGAACCGACCAGGACCGCAGAGCGTTGGCCAGCTGAGCGCCGGTACCCACCGGGCCCACCCAGTTCGTCACGGCACGCAGCTGCCCGGGCATGGCCGGTTGCGGCGTCCACTTCAAGTTCGCCCTCGCGTTGAGGGTCGACGACAACGCCCACTCGACATGCGGGCACACCGCCGCGGGTGAGGCATGCACGTACACCACACCCGTCGTCGTGTCGGCGAATTGATTCGCTGCACGCATCTGTTGCTCCTTCGGCTCCACGAGGGACGTCTTCCCCAACGACCTGGCGGTTTCCGAACGAGTCAAAAGATGCAGTTGTGTCTTCAGAGAGAATTGTGCCTTGTGAGACGCGTGTTGCGCTAGTCCGCCCGGTAATCTCTCAGAACTTCATCAGACAGGGCGGGCATCACGTCGTGCGCCCAATCGCCGAACGGCCGGTCGGTGAGCACGACCAGGGCCAATGCGGCGTCGGGGTCCACCCACAGGAACGTGCCCGATTGGCCGAAGTGCCCGTAGGTCCGCGGCGAGTTCTGCGCTCCCGTCCAGTGGGGTGATTTGCCGTCCCGTAGTTCGAAGCCGAGTCCCCAGTCGTTGGGCCGCTGCCTACCGAACCCGGGCAGCACCCCGTCGAGGCCGGGGAACTGCACCGACGTGGCGGCCTCGTGCATCTGCGCCGACACCAGGGCCGGTGTCAGCAGTTCGCCGGCGAACGCCGTCAGGTCCGCCACGGTCGACGTCGCGCCGTAGCCGGCCGCCGGGGCACCCCCCTCGAGGATCGTGTCCGACATCGCCAGGGGCCCGAACACCGATTCGGTCAAATAGTCGGTGAACGGGATACCGGACTCGCGCTCCATGGTCTCGGCGAGCACGGCGAAGCCGTGGTTGGAGTAGATCCGCCGGGTGCCCGGTGCGGCCAGTACCTTCGCCGAGGTCATGTCGTAGCCCGCGGCGTGCGCGAGCAGGTGACGCACGGTCGACTCCGGCGGCCCGGCCGGCGTGTCGAGCTCGAACACCCCCTCCTCGACCGCGATCTGTGCTGCGCGCGCGGCGAGCAATTTGGTCACCGAGGCGAGGGCGAAGGTTCGGGACTGGTCGCCGTGGTGGGCCAGGGTCCCGTCCGGCCCGACGACCGCTGCGGCCACAGTGGGGACGGGCCAGTCGGCCAGGACGTCGAGTGCGCTCATCGGTGATGAGCGTAGTGACGCGTCATTTCCTGGCGACGTAGTAGTAGTTGATCGGATCCGACTCGATCTCGCGCACCGTGGCGTCGGTGAAGCCGGCGTCACGCAGCGTGGACAGCGCCAGTTCACGACCCCAGCAGGTCCCGAGTCCGTCGCCGCCGAGCCCGAGCGACACGCTCATGCAGTGCATCGTCGACACGGTGTAGAGGTACGGCGCCAACGGAACACCCACGTTGTCCTCGACGCGGCTCGACGACCTGATGTCGACCATCAGGAACACCCCACCGGGCCGCAGCGCGCGCTGGATGTTGGCCAGCACCTTCGCCGGATGCGCCTGGTCGTGGATCGCGTCGAATGCGGTGATGACGTCGAAGGCTTCGATCGCGTCGCAGTGGGTGAGGTCGGTCCGCCGGAACGACGCGTTCTGCACGCCCAGCCGGCGGGCCGCGGCCGTCCCAGTGGCGATCCCCTCCTCGGAGAAGTCGAGGCCGGTGAATCTGCTGGCCGGAAACGCTTGCGCCATCACGTTGATCGCGTGTCCGCTGCCGCAACCGAAGTCAGCGACGTCGGCACCGGCACGCAACCGCTGCGGCACGCCCTCGGCGAGCGGCAGGATCACCTCCACCAGCGCAGCGTCGAACACCTCGCCGCTCTGCTCGGCCATCAGGGTGTGGAAGCGCGGATACTCGGCGTAGGACAGGCCTCCGCCGTCGCGGAAGCAGCCGAGAATCTTCTGCTCCACTTCGCCCAGCAGCGGGATGAACTGCGCGACACGCGCGAGATTGTCCGGCCCGGCCGCTCGGGTCAGGACGGCCGCGCGCTGCTCGGGTAACGAATACGTCTGTGCTGCAGGGTCGTAGGTGACGATCTGACCCGCGGTCATGCCGTCGAGCCATTCCCGGACATAGCGTTCGTTCAGGTGGGCGGCCTCGGCGATCTGGGCGCTGGTGGATGGCGGCAATGCCGCCAGGGTGTCGAAGAGCCCGGTCTGATGCCCGAGGGACAGCAGGAGCGCGACGCTCGCCGCGTCGATGGTGGCGGTGATCCGGCCGGCGAATTCTTCGGTGTTCTCCACCGGGGATACAGGTGTGTCGTCCATGTCTGATGACGGTAGGCCGCATCGCCAACTGTTGAGAAACGTTCGGCCAGGCCATGGGTGTGCGTGCAGGTAACCCATTAGGGTTCAGGCATGACTCAAACGGTGCGCGGAGTGATCTCTCGTTCGAAGGGCCAACCGGTCGAAGTGGTCGACATCGTGATCCCCGACCCGGGGCCGGGCGAGGTCGTCGTCGACATCCAGGCGTGCGGGGTCTGCCACACCGATCTGCACTACCGCGAGGGTGGCATCAATGACGAGTTCCCGTTCCTGCTCGGCCACGAAGCCGCCGGCATCGTCGAAACCGTCGGTGAGGGCGTCACGAATGTCGCACCCGGCGACTTCGTGATCCTGAACTGGCGTGCGGTGTGCGGGCAGTGCCGTGCCTGCAAACGCGGTCGTCCGCACCTGTGCTTCGACACGCACAATGCCGCGCAGAAGATGACGCTGACCGACGGCACCGAGCTGACGCCCGCATTGGGCATCGGCGCGTTCGCCGACAAGACCCTGGTGCACGAAGGTCAGGCCACGTTGGTCGATCCGGCTGCCGATCCCGCCGCGGCCGGGCTGCTGGGCTGCGGCGTGATGGCCGGTGTCGGCGCGGCCATCAACACCGGCGCGGTCAACCGCGACGACACCGTGGCTGTCATCGGCTGCGGCGGCGTCGGCGACGCCGCCATCGCCGGGGCCGCGCTGGTGGGCGCCAAGCGCATCATCGCCGTGGACATGGACAACCGGAAGTTGGAGTGGGCCAGGCAGTTCGGGGCCACGCACACGATCAACGCCAAGGAACTCGACGCGATCGAGACGATCCAGGATCTCACCGACGGGTTCGGCGCCGACGTCGTGATCGACGCGGTCGGACGGCCCGAGACGTGGAAGCAGGCGTTCTACGCCCGCGATCTCGCCGGCACCGTGGTCCTGGTCGGTGTCCCGACCCCGGACATGACGCTGGAGATGCCCCTCATCGACTTCTTCTCCCGCGGTGGGTCGTTGAAGTCGTCGTGGTACGGCGATTGTCTGCCCGAACGCGACTTCCCGACGCTGATCTCGCTCTATCTGCAGGGCCGGTTCCCGCTCGACAAGTTCGTCTCCGAACGCATCGGGCTCGACCAGATCGAAGACGCGTTCGGAAAGATGCACGCCGGATCAGAAGACGTAGTGCTGCGCTCGGTGGTGCTGCTGTGAGCGCCATCCAGCGGTTGGTCACCAGCGGCACGTTCGAACTCGACGGCGGCAGCTGGGATGTCGACAACAACATCTGGCTCGTCGGCGACGACGACGACGTCGTGGTGTTCGACGCCGCGCACAGCGCGGCGCCGATCATCGAGGCGGTCGGCGGCCGCAACGTCGTCGCGGTGGTGTGCACCCACGGTCACAACGACCACGTCACGGTCGCACCCGAGCTCGGCAGAGCCCTCGACGCACCGGTCCTGCTGCACCCCGCCGACGACGTGCTGTGGCGGATGACGCACCCCGACAGCGACTTTCGAGCGGTGAACGACGGCGACTCACTGCAGGTGGCCGGTATCGAGCTGCGCGCACTGCACACCCCGGGCCACTCTCCGGGCTCGGTCTGCTGGCATGCGTCCGATCTCGGCGCCGTGTTCAGCGGGGACACCTTGTTCAACGGCGGTCCGGGTGCCACCGGGCGGTCGTACTCGGACTTCCCCACCATTCTTGATTCCATCTCGGGACGGTTGGGCGCACTGCCGGGCGACACCGTCGTCTACACCGGGCACGGCGATTCCACCACCGTCGGCGACGAACTGGTGAACTACGACGAGTGGGTCAAGCACGGTAGCTGAACCACCTGGCAGGACAGCGTCACCGACCGTCGAGGATCACCGGACCGGGCACCGGCCGGGGCCGGCGCCCCGATCGGATCCACCATGCGATCGCCACGGCGAGCTCGAGCAGACCGGCCGCGATCAACCCCCCGCAGGCCCACAGCGCCCAGTCCGGTGAACTGTCCTTCCCGAAGGCCAGCCGCGGGTTGATGTAGCCGCCCACCGTTCCGCCTGTCCGGACGTCGTACACGCCGCTCTGGGCGATCTGCGCGGTCCAGATCCGCACGCGCACATCGTTGTTCACCGAGGTGGTCGAACCGATGACTTGGGTGAGCACCGGCTCGGGGACACCGTCGGGTGCGTCGATGCCCAGCTTCAGCGGGGGCACCGGAAAACCGCCGTCGATGCCTCCCGGCACCGCGGTGTGGAAGTTGATCGTCACCTCACCCGCGGGCAGCGTCACCCGTCCCGACCCTGGCACCGGGACCTCACCGTAGGCATCGAAGTCGTCGTAGACGAAGGCGCTGAGCGCGAGTGTCAGGATCAGACCGACCACGCCGACGATCAGCATGATCGCCGCGCTGATCAGCGCGATGCGGGGGCCGAACCGTCCCAACACGTGCGCCAGTGTCGCACGCATGGCTTTTCGTCGGCGCAGATCGCATGCAGCGACTACCGTCTCGAAGATGCCCGAGTCGAGCATCGTGGTGCGACCGGAACCGGTCGACAGCGGCAGCTACACCGCTGGATCACGGCTGCAGGCCGCCGGGCTGTCGCGGGCGATCGAGATCTTCCGCGAAGCCGCCGCTGCGGTACCGCTACCCGCCCCGCCGCAGCCGATCGTGCTGGCCGACTACGGCGCGGCGAACGGGCACAATTCGCTGCTGCCGATGGGCGCGGCGATCTCCGTGCTGCGCAGCAGAACCCGACCGGAGCACTCGGTGCTCGTCGCCCACACCGACCGGCCGGACAACGACTTCACCGCGCTGTTCCGGACCTTGGACGAAGACCCGGACACCTATCTGGCCAAGGACGCGGCGGCCTTCGCCTCCGCCGTCGGCCGCTCGTTCTATTCGCAGATCATGCCCTCCAACAGCGTCAACCTCGGCTGGAGCGCGTGGGCGATCCACTGGCTGAGCCACGTTCCCGCGCCGGTTCTCGGCCCGCACCTGCAGGTGGCCACCTGCGGTGACACAGAGCTGCAGGCGGCTTACGCCAAGCAGGCGGCGCGGGACTGGCACGAGTTCGTCGCGTTCCGCGGCCGCGAGCTGTGTCCCGGCGGTCGGCTCGTCGTGACGACGATGGGCGTCGGCGAGGACGGCGACGCAGGGTTCCGGCCGCTGCTCACCGCGATGGTCGATGCGCTCGCCGAAGCGACGGCTGCCGGGGTGGTCAGCGCCGACGAGGCAGCACGGATGTGCATCCCGACCGTGGCCCGGCAGGCCGCCGACTTCACGGCTCCGTTCGCGCCGTCGGGGATCTTCGAGCGGCTCCAGATCGAGCACCTGGAGATCGTCGACGCCCAGGACCGGTTCTGGGAGCGGTATCAGGCCGACAAGGACGCAGCAGAGTTCGGGGCGCGCTGGGCGGGCTTCGCGCGCGCGTCGATCTTCGCCGCGCTGACGACGGCACTGGAGGGCGGGCCGGCGAACCCGCGCGCCGCCGACCTGCACGAGCGGTTAGAGAAGGGCATCGCCGAACGGCTGGCCGCCGCCCCGGAACGTACCCGCATCCCGCTCGCCTACGTGGTGCTGGTCAAGCGGCGCTGAGGTCAGCGGATGGTGCCCATCCCGGGGATCAGCGGCAGATCCAACGCGGTGACCCAGCCGGGCGAGAGCGCGTTGACCGCGGGCACCGCGTTGAGGGCGCGCAACCCCGTGGCCAGACAGCCCGCCGCCGCGGCGTCGCGGCCGGACCCGTCGGTGAACCGGAACGCCGTCTCCTGGCTGATGCTGGGCGTGCCCTCGATGTCGACGCGGTACACGTCGTTCTGGTTTCCCGACGGCCACTCCGGAGCGGCGTCGTTGCCGATCCGGTTGACGTGTTCGAGCTGGATGCGCGTCTGCCCCTGATAGACGCCGTTGATCGTGAACCGCACCGCCGCAACGTTGCCCGCCTCGATGACGCCCTTGGCGGTCGGCCGGTCGACGGGGGTCACCCACTTCTCCCACGTCGTGGTGATCTCGTCGAGCATGATGCCGGCGGCGTGCGCGATCATCGGAACCGTTGCGCCCCAGGCGAACACGAGGATGTCGGGATTCTCCAGCATCGCCGTGTACTCCGGTGGCCTGCCGATCCCCATCTCGCGGTCGTAGTCGCCGGTGTAGTTCGTGTAGTCCAGGAGCTCCGATGCGCGCACCGTGCGGACCTGCGAGCACAATCCCATCAACGTCATCGGGAACAGATCGTTGGCGAAGCCGGGGTCGATGCCGGTGGTGAAGCACGACGACTCCCCCAGTTCGCAGGCGACGGTGACGGGTTCGATCCAGTTGGGGGGATTCAGATGCATGGTCGGCCAGATCCACGGCGTCATCGCGGTGGAGCACACATCGATTCCGGCACGCAGGAACCGGGTGATGACCTCGACGTTGGTGTCGGCGTGGGCAGCGGTCGGCCCGTAATGCACCAGCGCGTCGGGTTTCAGCGCGATCAGCGCGTCGATGTCGTCGGTGGCGCTGATCCCCACCGGCGTCGGCAGTCCGCAGATGTCACCGACATCGCGGCCCACCTTGTCGGGGTTGCTCACGCCCACTCCGACGAGTTCGAAGCCGGGATGATCGACGACTTCGGCGATGACCATCTGTCCGACGAAACCGGTGCCCCAGATGACGATCCGCTTCGCATCCGCGTGTGTCACGGCGATTCCCCTAGAAGCAGCGCCGTAGTCCGCCTGGCTCACAGATCAACGGATATCGGTCGACGGGGGTCGACAGCGGCCCCTTGTAGGCAATGGTGAACGGGGTCACGATGATGCCCGGCGGCAGGCCGCAGTTGCCGTTGTGCTGGGTGCTGCGGGTTCCTGTCATCGTCGCATCGTCGAACTTGACCACCTCGACTGTCGGCGCCCATGAGCCGTCCGGGCACTGCATGCCCCGGTCCTTCGGGGTGGTGAAGGCCCACTGGCCGCCGGTGAGCACGGCGTCGCCGCCGACCAGGTCGCCGCCGGCCTGCACGTGCAGGCGACAGCCGACGGGCAGGTAGAGCGGCTCCCGCAGATCGCCGACGACGGGAACGCAGGACGGGAAGACCGTCCAGGTACCGGACGTGCCGCCGTCCTGAGTGATGGTGAAGACGCCTTCGATCACCTGGTCGGCCCGGGCGGGGGTGGCGGCGCCCAGTGCTGCGCAGACACCGAACAGAAGGGCGGCCAGGGTGCGCATCATCGTCACGCCGAGCAGTATTTCAGCCGGGCACGGACAAAGTCACCGGTTTGCCGGTTCGCGACTTCGGGTAGAAGACCGGCACTGGCTCGAGTACCGGGGTGGTGAAATATGACGAGGACGGCGGTGTCAACCGCTGTCCTCGTCATCTGTGCACTCATCGCGTCGCTGACCGGATGCTCGACGGGCAGCCGGGTCAACCTGGGTCAGGGTGCCGCAGGATCGCTGATCGCCGCGATCGCCGGGGAACCCGATCAGCTCGACCCCCACAAGACGACCGCCTACTTCTCGTTCGAGGTGCTGGAGAACGTGTTCGACACCCTGGTCGAACCCGACGAGAACCTGCAGATGCGTCCGGCGCTGGCGACGTCGTGGGAGGTCTCGCCCGATCAGCTGTCGTGGACGTTCCACCTGCGCCCGGGCGTCACATTCCACGACGGCAGCCCGTTCACGGCCGACGACGTGGTGTTCTCCTACCGCCGGATCATCGACGAAAAGCTCGCCAACTCCGACAAATTCAGCGCGGTCACTGCGGTCGAGGCACCCGATCCGGCCACGGTGGTGATCCGGGTCAGCCGGCCGACACCGAACATGCTGACCAACCTCGGTGGCTTCAAGGGCATGGCGATCGTGTCGCGGCGCAACGTCGAGAGCGGGCAGATCGCGACCCACCCCGTCGGCACCGGCCCGTTCCGCTTCGCCGGCCGCAAGAGCGGGGACTCGATCTCACTGGTCGCCAACCCCGACTACTGGGACGGCCCACCCGGTGTGCCAGGGGTGGTGTTCCGCTTCATCTCCGAACCGTCGACGGCCCTGTCGGCGCTGCAGGCGGGCGAGGTGGACTGGACGGATTCGATTCCGCCGCAACGTGTCCGGCAACTGTCCGAGGACGATTCGATCCAGTTGGCGGTCACCCCGAGCAACGACTACTGGTACCTGGCGCTCAACGAGGCGAGGGCGCCGTGGAACGACGTGCGCGTGCGCCAGGCGATCGCCTACGCCATCGACCGCGACGCCATCGTCGCCGCGACCAGTTACGGCACCGCGAAGGTCAACGAGCTCGCCATCCCGGAGGGCAACCCCTGGTACACCCCCTACGACCGCTACCGCACCGGTGGCCTGGACAAGGCGCGGGAGCTGCTGGCCGAGGCGGGCGTCGCGCCGGGCGATCTGGACATGCTGGTGACCACCGAATACCCCGAGACCGTGACCGCGGCGCAGATCATCGCCGACAACCTGGCGCCGCTCGGGTTCACGGTCAAGATCCGCACCGTCGACTTCGCTACCTGGCTCGACGACCAGAACCGGGGGAACTTCGACATGCTGATGCTCGGCTGGCTCGGCAACATCGACCCCGACGACTTCTACTACGCCCAACACCACACCGACGGCTCGAGCAACGCCCAGAAGTTCTCCGATCCGGAGGTGGACAGGCTGCTCGACGCCGGCCGTGTCGAAACCGACCCCGCCGCCCGCAAGGCCGACTACGACCGGGCCGCCACGCTGATCGCCGACAAGGTCAGCTACATCTTCTTGTACAACTCCTCGGTGATCCAGGCATGGAACCCGGCGCTGACGGGATACGAGGCCCGCCGTGACGGCGCGGTGCGTTTCCGGGATGCCTCGCTGGACGGGGGCGGCGACGCCTCGTGACCAAGGCCCTGACCCACCCGATCATCCGGTTCGTCGCGCGCCGGGTGCTGTACTCGCTGATCGTGCTGCTGGGTGTCACCGTCGTGGTGTTCGCCCTGGTGCACCTGGTGCCCGGCGACCCGGTACGCATCGCACTCGGCACCCGCTACACACCCGAGGCGTACGAGGCGCTGCGCAGCGCAAGCGGATTGGACCGGCCGATCCTGTCGCAGTTCTTCGGCTATGTCGGCTCGGCGCTCACCGGTGATCTCGGGGTGAGTTTCCGCAACGGTGACCCGGTGACCGTGACCCTGATGGAGAGGCTGCCCGCCACGCTGTCGCTGGGCCTGGCGGGCATCGTGATCGCCGGGCTGATCGCGCTGCCCGCCGGTACCTACTCGGCGCTGCGCGAGGGCCGCCTCAGCGACGCCATCGTCCGGGTGACCAGCCAGTTCGGCGTCTCGATCCCCGACTTCTGGTTGGGCATCCTGCTGATCGGCCTGTTCTCCACCACGCTGGGCTGGCTGCCCACCTCCGGGTACCGGCCGCTGTTCTCCGACCCGGCGGGGTGGCTGCACCACGTCATCCTGCCGGGGCTCACCGTCGGTGTCGTCGCGGCAGCGATCATGACCCGCTACGTGCGCGCCGCGGTGCTCGACGTCGCCGCCATGGGTTATGTGCGGACCGCGCGCTCCAAGGGGCTGTCCCCGCGGGTCGTCACGTTCCGGCACACCGTGCGCAACGCGCTTGTGCCCATCCTGACCATCACCGGGATTCAGCTCGCCACCCTGCTCGGCGGCGTCATCGTCGTCGAGGTCGTGTTCGCGTGGCCCGGCCTGGGCCGGCTCGTCTACAACGCGGTCGCCGCGCGCGACTACCCCCTGATCCAGGGCGCAGTGCTGCTGATCGCCGCGCTGTTCCTGGCGATCAACCTCATCGTCGACGTGCTCTACGCGGTGGTCGATCCGAGGATCCGGCTGGCATGACGACCACCGACAGCACCCGCGTCTCGTCGTGGCGGCTCCTGGCCCGCAACCCGGTCACCGCCGTCAGCGCGCTGGTCCTGCTCGCCGTCGCCATCATCGCCGTGTTCGCGAACGCCATTGCGCCGCACGGTGTCAACGACGTCGACGTACCCGATGCACTGCAGCCGCCCAGCGGGGCGCACTGGTTCGGCACCGACGAGCTGGGCCGCGACGTGCTCTCCCGGGTCGTGGTGGCCACCCAGGCGTCGATGCGGGTGGCGGTGATCAGCGTCGCGTTCGCTGTCGTGGTCGGCGTGACAGTCGGGGTGCTGGCCGGATACCGCGGCGGCTGGCTCGACACCGTGCTGATGCGCGTCGTCGATGTGATGTTCGCGTTCCCGGTCCTGCTGCTCGCGCTGGCCGTGGTCGCGATCCTGGGTCCCGGGCTGACCACCACGATCCTGGCGATCGGCATCGTCTACACCCCGATCTTCGCGCGGGTCGCGCGGGCCAGCACGCTCGGCGTCCGCAGTGAACCCTTCGTCGCGGTGTCGCATGCGATGGGCACCCCCGACCACATGATCCTGCGCCGGCACATCCTGCCCAACATCGCCGGCCCGCTGATCGTCCAGACCTCGCTGTCGCTGGCCTTCGCGATCCTGTCGGAGGCGGCGCTGTCCTTCCTCGGGCTGGGCATCCAGCCGCCGGAGCCGTCGCTGGGCCGGATGATCTTCGATTCGCAGGGATTCGTGACGATGGCGTGGTGGATGGCCGTGTTCCCCGGCGCGGCAATCGTGGTGATCGTTCTCGCGTTCAATTTGCTGGGCGACGGGCTGCGCGACGTACTCGACCCGAAGCAGCGCAGCAGCGCCGAGGCCCGCGGGATGCAGCGATGACCGTGCTCACCGTGACCGACCTCGGGGTGCGCATCGGCGCACGCAGCATCGTCGACGGCGTCTCGTTCTCCGTGGACCGAGAGCAGACCGTGGGCATCGTCGGAGAATCCGGCTCGGGCAAGACGATGACGGTGCTCGCCGCCACCGGCCTGCTCGATGCGCCGGGGGCGCGCGTGTCGGGAGCCAGCACGCTCGCAGGGGAGCCGGACATGCAGCTCGTCGGTGCGCGACCCAAAGACCTTCGCCGCGTGCACGGTTCGCGGATCGGGTTCGTGTTCCAGGATCCGGGCACGTCCCTCAATCCCCTGCTGACGCTGGAACGTCAGATCACCGAGTCACTCGAGACCCACCGCGGGGTGACGCGCCGGGAGGCGCGGTCGCGGGCCGCCGAGCTGCTCGACGCGGTGGGGCTGCCGGACCCGCAAACACGGCTGCATGCCTACCCGCATCAGCTCTCGGGCGGTCAACGCCAACGGGTGATGATCGCCATCGCGCTGGCGTGCGATCCGGAGCTGCTGATCGCCGACGAACCGACCACCGCGCTCGATGTCACCACGCAGGCGCAGATCATCGAGTTGGTGCGCGCGCTGCAGCGGGACTACGGCACCGCGGTGGTGTGGATCAGCCACGACCTGGGCGTCATCGGTCAGGTTGCCGACGACGTGACGGTGCTGCGCGACGGCGCCGTCGTGGAGCAGGCGCCGATCCTCGACATCTTCGACCGGCCCCGCGACGAGTACACCCGCGACCTGCTGGCCGCCCGTCCCGTCCTCGATGTCTCCGGCCCCCAGCCGAATCCGGACGCCGAACCGCTCCTCGAGGTGGACGGCCTGGACGTCTCGTTCACGGTCACCACCCCGGTCGGCAAGTCCACCGTGCACGCCGTCGACGACGTCTCGCTGCACATCCGGCGCGGCACCACGCTGGGGTTGGTCGGCGAGTCCGGATCGGGGAAGTCCACCGTCGCCGCGGCTCTCACCGGCCTGGTGACACCCGACCGCGGCAGCGCGACGCTGGCGGGCACCGACATCCTGCACGTGAAGCGTTCCGAGGCCAAGGCGCTGCGCCGACGGATCGGCCTGGTGTTCCAGGACCCGTTCTCGTCGCTGAATCCCCGTGCCCGCGTGGAAACTTCGATCGCCGAACCGCTGACGGTCCATCGCCTGGTCGACGGTGCCTCGGCGCGGCGCACACGGGTCGCCGAGCTGCTCGACCTGGTCGGGCTGCCCCGCGAGTTCGCGCAGCGCTACCCCCACGAACTGTCCGGCGGGCAGCGGCAGCGGGTGAGCATCGCCCGCGCTCTGGCCGCCGAACCGGATCTGCTGATCCTCGATGAGGCCACCGCCGCTCTCGACGTCTCGGTGCAGGCCCGCGTGCTCGATCTGCTGGCCAGGCTGCAACGGGAGTTGGGCCTGGCGTATCTGCTGATCGGCCACGATCTCGCGGTGATCCGCACCCTGAGCCACGACGTCGCGGTCATGCGCAACGGTGCGGTGGTCGAGAACCGGCCCGCCGAAGAGTTGTTCGCCGACCCGAAGCACGACTACACCCGCGCGCTGCTCGCAGCAGTACCGCCGGTGCGCCCGCGCGCTGCGCTGTAGCCCTCCGTGAGAGGGTGCAGTCATGGGTCAACTCAGCGGCAAGGTCGCGTTGGTCACCGGAGCGTCGGCCGGCTTGGGCGCGGCGACCGCCCGGTTGTTCGTCGAGCAGGGCGCGACGGTGTTCGGAATCGCCAGGGACGCAACACGAATGGCCGAGGTGTTCGCAGACCTGCCCGGTAGCGGATACGCGTCGGTGGACATCTCCTCGCGGGAGGCGTGCGCGGCGGCGGTCGCGGACTGCGTCGAGAGGTTCGGCCGCCTCGACGTGCTCGCCAACATCGCGGGTTTTCATCGCATGCGGCACACCGCGTCGATGACCGACGAGGACTGGGACGTCGACCTCGCGGTGAACCTGACCGCACCGTTCGCGCTCTGCCGGGCCGCGCTGCCGCATCTGCTCGAATCAGGCGGCAACATCGTCAACGTGTCGTCGATCGCCGGCGTGGAGGGTGAGGTGTACTCCGCCGGTTACTGCGCGGCCAAGCACGGTCTGGTCGGCCTGACACGGGCACTGGCGATCGAGTTCACGAAGGAGAAGCTGCGGGTGAACGCGGTGTGCCCCGGGGGTATGCCGACCGCGCAGACCACCGAGTTCGAAGCGCCCGAGAACGCCGACTGGGACCTGATCATGCGTATCGCCTCGCCGCGCGGATTCATGGCGACCGAGGACGTCGCCAAAGTCATCGCGTTCTTGGCCAGCGATGACGCGGCCGCGATCCACGGCGCGGTCTACCGCGTCGACAACGGCAAGGGTGCGGGCTGAATCAGGAAGCGGCGCAGCATCTCTCGCTCGAGTTCCGGGTCGGCGAGGGGCCACACGACGAACGACAGCGTGACGCGGACGATCCACTGCGCGGCGGTACGGTCATCTGCGGCGTAGCCGGTCAGTTCCGCGGCGATGGCGGCCAGCGGTGATGATTCGACGAGCCATCCGATGCGGCCACCGCTTCCCGCCGACGCGATCAGCGCGCGTCCCAGGGGGTCTGCGCGAATACGGTCGAGCGCCACGACGACAGCGGTGACGGTGCGTTCCGAGCCCTCCAGACCGTCGACGGCAGATCGCACGTGCGCGACGATCTGCTCGGCGCTACGGGCGAGCACGGCGTCCCGGATCTGGTTCTTGCCGCCCGCGTTGCGGTAGATCGTCGCTCGCGAGCAGTGCACGCGGGCCTCGAGGGCCGCCATGTCGAGGGCCTCGATGCCGTGTGCGGCGATGAGCTCGGCCGCTGCGGCGTAGATGCGCTCGGCCGCCGCAGCGCGCCGATCGCCGACCAGCCAGTCGTTCGTCATCGCATCGCCCTTCTGAGCTATCCGACCGGCATGTTCTCACGGTGAGACGGCAGCGATGCCGAATTCTTCCATCACAGCAGGTCAACTGGCGGTGGTGAGACGTCGTGACTGTCGAGACCCGGAGCGACGCGTCGAGTTGGCCGGTTCCCCTTGACCGCCGTCACCTCCGCCTCCCACCCTGACAGCGTGACTGGCGAGCTCGGCGCGGCGCTGTTCGACGAGGATGCGATCCAGGACCCCGCTGCGCTGTATGCCCGGATGCACTCGGTCGGTCCGCTGCACCGCATCGGAGAATCCGACTTCCATGCTGTCTGCTCGTGGGATGCGGTGATCGAGGCGGTGGGCCGCACCGACGACTTCTCGTCCAACTTGACCGGAACGATGCTGCATCGCCCCGACGGCACCATCGACGTCTTCGGCATGGATGATCTCGGCGGTCCGACCCAGGTGCTCGCGATCGCCGACGATCCCGAACATGTCACCCACCGCAGGCTGCTTCTCCCCCACCTGGCTGCCAAGCGGATCCGCGAGCTCGAATCGTTCGTCACCTTCACGGTGGGCCGGTTGTGGGACGAGGCGTTCGATGGGGACCGGGTCGAGTGGATGTCCGCCGTTGCCAACCGATTACCGATGATGGTGGTGTGCCGGCTGATCGGGGTTCCCGACGACGACGTCGACCGGCTGACGGCGTGGGGCTACGCCAGCACGCAGCTGCTGGAAGGTCTGGTCGGCCCTGAGGAACTGGCGGCGGCCGGGGCGGCTGTCGGAGAACTGAGCTCCTATATCGCGGGCCTTCTCGACCGGCCGGCCCCGGCGGGCACACTGCTGGCGGACCTCGTTCAGGCCTGCGCGGCAGGCGATGTCGACACGGTCACCGCGCAGGTGATCATGGTGACGCTGTTCAGCGCCGGCGGTGAATCCACCGCGTCGCTCATCGGATCGGCCACCCATGTCTTGGCGACCCGACCCGATCTGCAGCGTCGGCTCCGCGACGACTCGGCACTCATCACGCCGTTCATCGAAGAGGTGCTGCGATTCGAGCCTCCGTTCCGTGGGCACTACCGCCATGTACTGCGCGACTGCGAACTCCACGGATATCGGTTGCGCGCCGGCGCGCGACTGGTGCTGCTGTGGGGCGCCGCGAACCGGGACCCGACCCACGTCGAATCGCCCGACGAGTTCCGCCTCGACCGTCGAGACAGCAAGAGCCATCTCGCGTTCGGCCGGGGGGCGCACTTCTGCGTCGGCGCATCCCTCGCGCGGCTTGAGACGCGCCTCGTGATCGAGCACCTGGTGAGGCACACGCATGGTGTGCGCGCGGTGGGGCAGGCTCGCTGGCTGCCGAGCCTGCTGGTGCGACGCCTGAAGGCGCTGAGCCTGGCGGTTTTACGCTAGAACGGCGGTGGTTCGTAGGTTTCGGCCAGCCTGGCTTGGTGTTGTCGCTCGAGTTCGGCGTCGAGTTCCAGGCGCTGCCGCCGTTCGCGTGCCACCCGGTCCCGTCGGTCTTGCTCGCGGGTTGCCCTCCGTCGCGGCATCATTGCGATCTTGTTCGAGGTGCCCGGCACACTCTCGGAATCACGGAGACTCCCAGTCGACAACAGGAGACTCGGAAAGAGTTGTCCGCCATGAGGATCAGTGACGTAGACCAGCCCGGTAGGCGCGATGAGCACAACCGTGCCGTCGGGCCGCTGCTCGTCACGCCATCCGTTGGCGCCGGTGTAAAAAGTCTTGATCAGATGATGAACTCGGCAGTAGAGTTTGGTGTTCGACGTATGCGTCGCACCCGCGGGCCACGGCGTCGTGTGGTCGACGTCACATCGCTGCGCCGGAGCGTCACAACCCGGGAAGCGACACGTCAGGTCCCGCCAGTGCAAGAAACCCGCAAGCTGGCGCGATGGCCGATACCCGCACTCCGCATCATCACTCGGCCTGCGGACGGGACGCACCTCCGCGCCCGCAGAGGCATTGAGCACCTCTTCGGCGGGCAGGATGCCGAAGCCGTCCAGATAGCCGGGTGCGTCGCTGCTCCCATCGACGGTCGCCTCCTCGGCCAGGATGTGCACGACTATGCGGGCCGCCGAAGCCTCGAGCGCCGCCGCGGAGCAATCCGGCGACGCACAGCAGCACGCCAACGTCGATTCACCGCGGCCGAGAGCACCGCACGCGGCTGCCCGCCGTTGCATAGCGGTGCGAGGATCGGCCTCGCACACCGTGGCGGCCAGCGCGTCGAGCCGCTTGTCCAATGCCGCGGCATCGAGCGCGTTCAGCCGCCCGCCGGCGAATGCTGTGCCGGGTACGTGGGGTTCCACACTGAAATACAGGTTGTCGCGGAAGTCCGGCGGGACTCGAACGCCGGCCGGGTCGAATGTTGCGACCCACTGATCCACCCGGTCTTTCAGCTTGTTCTCCGACAGACGCATCCAGCCGATCAGCTTGGGCGCGATGACTGCATCCAGCGCGGCGACAACGTCGCTCTCGACGTTGTCGGTGCGATTGAGCACGATCCGCACCATGCGTAGGTCGATCTCCCCGCGCGAGAAGACGGCCGCGACCCCGGGGAGGCGCGAATGCAGCGACACTGCCATGCGGACCTGGCTTACAGCGCGCGAACGGCTGATGTTCTGCGCGGCAGACACTTCCGCAGCCACCGCCTCGGTGACGTCGACAACCCAGTGTTCCGCCCCCGGATGCTCACGAGTCCTCAATGCGTGGAGCCGGGCCACTGCGGCGAGACGCTCAGCGATTGCGCGCGACTCCGCGCGAGCGGAGCAGCCCATTGCAAGGACGCAATCAATGGCGTCAGCCGAACCGAACATACGTTCGATTCTAACCAACGGGTCCGACAGATTCTGCCGCCCGAATTCAGCCGCCCCACACCGTCATCAGCGTCACGTAGCACGCCGTTCCGAGCAGGATGCTCAGCAGCGCCCGCCGCTGCCAGAGCTGGAGACCCGCCGTCACCGCCACGGACACGGCCAGCCACAACAGCTGCAGCGCGGTGTTGCCGACCACCGTTTTCACCGAGTACAGCGCCAGCATCACCATCACGCCCACCGGCATGTGCACACTGAGGTAGCGCACCACGGCGCTGTGGCGCATGGGAGCCAGCGCCGCGAACGGCAGCGCGCGCAGCGCCCACGTCACCGCCGCGCTCACGCCGACGAGTAGCGCGATGTATCCGGTGTCAGGCATGGCGCGTCCGTCGCCGCAGCAGCAATAGCGCCGTGAACCCGGTGAACGCGCACACCAGCATCTGGCCCGGCACCAGCAGCCACGCCGCGGCAGCACACAGGGCCGCCGCAACGGCGGTGACCCGGTCGGGCCGCTGCCGGTAGGCCTCGATGCCCAGCACGATGAACAGCGCGGTCAGCGCGAAGTCCAGGCCGACCAGCCGATCGATCGGCAGCACCTCGCCCAGCAAGCCGCCCAGAGCTGCGCCGGTCACCCACAGCAGGTGAAACATCAACTGCATGAACAGGATCGGACGGGTGGTCCACCCCTGCGCCTGTGGACTGACCGCAACTGCATACGCCTCGTCGGACAGCGTGTACGTGCTGTAGAGCTTCGCCCCGAGCCCCCGCACCCGCTGCAGCGGGAACGACAGCGCGTAGAAGATGTGCCGGGAATTGACCACCAGCGTGGTGAGTGCGACCGTCGCGACCGGGGCGCCGCCCGCCACCAGCGCGACCATCAGGAACTCGAGCGATCCCGCATAGATCACCCCGGCGAACACAGGCGCCCACCACCAGGCCAGCCCCGCATGCACCACCAGGAAGCCCAGCGCCATGCCCAGCGGGATGAACGCCAGACCCAGCGGCGCGACCAGCGTCAGCACCCGTCGCATCGCCGAACACCTCCTCCGATCAGTCTTCGGACGCTAGCTTGTCATGCGTGGATGTCTTCGATGAATGGCGACGCGGCGGAACGACTTTCACCTGGACGTCGACCACGCCCGCCAACACGGGCCGGCGCGTGGAGGTGTTCGCGCGCCGGTCCGGCACTCCGGGCGCACCGGCGCTGGTCTGCGTGCACGGCTTCCCGACGGCGAGCATCGACTTCCGCACCCTCGCCGAGCACCTGTCCGAGGACGTCGAAATCTTCACCCTCGACTTCCCCGGGTACGGGCTCTCGGACAAACCGCCGGCGCCCTACGCGTACTCCCTCTACGACGACGCGCGGCTGCTGCTGCACGCGATCACCGAGGTGTGGGGACTCGAAGACTACCGGATGATCACCCACGACCGCGGCAGCAGCGTCGGCATGATCGCCCTGGCGATGCTCGCCGACCGCGACGCCCCCATGCCGCAGGAGGTGTTCCTGACCAACGCGAACATCTTCTTGCCCCTGGCCAACCTGACCGCATTCCAGGTCGCACTGCTCGACGACGCCACCGGTCGAGCCACCGCCGCGGCGACGACACCGCAGATGCTCGCAGCCGGACTGGGCGCCACCACGTTCATGCCGCGTCGCGATCTGGCTGATCCCGAGATCGCCACGCTAGCAGAGTGTTTCGCGCACAATGACGGCATCGCGGTGCTGCCGGACACCATCCGGTACCTGCACGAGCGCGCCGCCGACGAACAGAGCTGGCTGCAGCGGCTGTCGGGGATCGACGTCGACACCACGCTGATCTGGGGCCTGCATGACAGTGTCGCGCCACTGCGGGTGGCCACCCACGTCTGGCAGACGTATCTGCGGTCGAAGCCGGGCCGCAACCGGTTCTGGGTGGTTCCCGGGGCCGACCATTACGTGCAGTGCGACGCGCCGGCCGAGCTCGCGCAGATCATCCGGCTCAGCCTGGCCGGCGGCCAGGTGCCCCTGCAGACGCTCGGCGACCGTCCCGACGGGGCCGTGCTGGTCGACCAGTCAGACCGCCAGTAGCGTTGCAGGACTGGAGATTCCGACAGAGTCGAACGCCCTGGCGATGGCGGCTTGTTGAGCGACGGTCAGGCCCACCGACTGCGCGGCACTCTGCACCGCGGCGCGGCCGTCGCTGAACACCGAGCCGGCGCTGAGCCGGAACATGGCGCGGTAGAAGACCTCGGCCCAGGTGTCGTTCGAGATCCCCGCCGTCGCCGGATCGGTCATCATGAGATACGCGGCATGGCTGAAGATCGTGCTGTTGACGTGCTCACCCCCGTCGTCGAGGGTTCCACGGTAGCGGGTGGCGTAGGTGGCGCGATGGGGCCCGAGCGAGGTACTGATCGACGTGGGATCCGCGAGGTTCCGGATGGCGCCGAGCTCGGAATCCTCGGCGAGCAGCCAGCGGTCGGCGCCGGAATCGTTTTCGATCAGCACACCCATGATGTCGGCCAGCGCTTCGTTGAGCGCACCCGATTCACCGTAATCCAGGACCGACGCACCGGACTGTCCACCGACGACGTAGGTGATCACGGCGTGCGTGAATTCGTGGCCGATGACGTCGAGCGAGGCCTCGAGGTGACCGCCGTCGCCGAACGCGAACTGCTCGATGCTGGGATCCCAGAACGCATTCTGGTAACCGCCGTTCGGCTTGCCCGGGTTGTAGAGAATACTCACCAGTACCGCTGCGCCGGCACCGTCGAACGATGTCCGCCCCAGCACGTCCCGGTAGTAGTCGTAGACCTCAGCGGTGTTGGCGTGCGCCGAGACCGCGCCGGAGTTCCACCCGAGCCAGCCGCGCTTGACCACCGTTCCCGGCAGGAAACCGCCCATCAGGCCGAAATACGGGAAGGAGGTCTTGTAGGTGGTGATGTCGCGGTCTCGGTCGATCAACCGCGACACCGTGGACCACGGTGTGGTGCGGACGTCGATGGCGAAGGTCCGCCGCTGCCCGAGCCAATCCCTCGCGGTGTCGGTGGCCGACACCGGTTGGATGGTGGAACGCGAGACGATGACGTCGCCGACGGCAGCGCCGTCCGCGCCGATTAGGACGGCGTGACCCGGCCGGGAGAAGCGGACACCGGGCACCGCGCCGACGACCTGCCAGGCCAGGATCGGCGCTGTCCGATTGTCGAGCGGGGCGTAGACCACCAGCTGCTGGTCGGCCATGCGGCGCAGCCGCGGCGTCGAGACATCAGGTGTGACGTCGAACGATGCCGACAGTCCGCGGTAATTGTTGAACAGTCCGGTCACGGCGCCGGTCGCGTCGGTCACCAGGATCACGTCGCTGCCCAGCACGGGCACACCTGCGACCGTCTCGGAGAGGCGATAGACGGTTTCGGCGTCGTCTCCGCGGCCGACGGTCGACACCGTGATCGCGTCCGGATCGGCGAAACCCTCACGGGCGCCCAGCGTGGTCGCCACACCGTTGAGCACCGCAGCCGCATCGGCCGCTCCGGTCACGCGACGATCCGTGAATCCGCCGTCGATCGTCCGCACGGGGCCCGCGGCGGGGTCGTCGACGGCGTCACCGGCCGGCACCGCGATGGTCACCTCG
Source organism: Mycobacterium sp. PSTR-4-N (assembly GCF_022348085.1). Classification (GTDB taxonomy): domain Bacteria; phylum Actinomycetota; class Actinomycetes; order Mycobacteriales; family Mycobacteriaceae; genus Mycobacterium. Next base: position 108,389 of record NZ_JAKRFN010000013.1, read on the forward strand.
GTCGGCCGCCACCGCGGCACGTCGTCGACCGCAACCGTGAAACTGTCTGCCCGCCCGGCCTTTCCGGGGGACGGGGTGTAGACGAAGCTGCCGTCGGCGTCGACAGAGACAGACCCCCAGGCGGCGCCGGAGCTGACGCTGTAGGTGAGTGCGGTGTCGTCTCGGTCCACGGCGTTGAGGCTGCCGCGCACGGTGCCGTCCTCCGCCGCCTCGGCCGTGTCCGGCGTCGCCGTCGGTCTCCGGTTGCCGATGGTGTGCCTGCGCTGCCGGACCGCTTCTCGCCGCTTGTCGACCCGGGCGGCGCGTTGTTCTCGCAGCGTCGAGCGCGCCGACGACGACGCCTTTGTGGTCGATTCCGCTGATTCCGTCGAGCCGTCGGAGGGAGCCGCCGATGCGACACCCGGGGCCATCACCAGAGCGACACCGAATCCCAGCACCGCGGCACCGGTCCACACGCCTGTGAGCGATCGATGACAACTGGCCACGGTGTCCCCCTCCGGCGACGATGCTCGTGGCGGAACTTACCACCGTTGGAGCGAAAACCGACGGCGCTGACGACGACGCGATGCGGGCACTACGCTGACACGGTGAGTCTTCTACTCGGCCCGGTGCTGCGCCACGTCGGCGAGACGACTGCGACGGTGTGGGTACAGACCGACGCGCCGGCGGAGGTGGAGGTGCTCGGATGCCGGGCCCACACGTTCGAGGTCAAGGGGTGTCACTACGCCCTCGTCGCGGTCAGCGGGCTGACCCCGGACACCGTCACCGCCTACGAGGTGCGCGTCGACGGTGCGACGTGCTGGCCGGAGCCGGACTCGAAGTTCCCACCCAGCGTCATCCGCACGCGCGGGCCGGAGTCGGCCGACCGGCTGCGGGTCATCTTCGGTTCGTGCCGCTACCCGAAAACGGGCGAGGAGAAGCTGGATCGCAAACTCGGGCTCGACGCCCTGGACTGCTACGCCACCCGTCTGACCGATCTGCCCGTCTCGGAGTGGCCGGACGCGCTGCTGCTGCTCGGCGACCAGGTGTATGCCGATGAGCTGACTCCCGAGGGCCGCCGACGCCTCTCGGGCGGCCGGTCGGCGAGCCGGCGCTCGGACAACCACCGACCACCCGACGAGGTGGTGTCGTTCTCCGAGTACGTCGGCCTGTATCGGCACACCTGGGGTGACCCCGAGATCCGGTGGATTCTCTCCACGTTGCCGACGGCGATGATCTTCGACGATCACGACATCCGCGACGACTGGAACACGTCGTCGGCCTGGCGCGCCGAGATCAACTCCCAGCCGTGGTGGCGCGACCGGATCCGCGCGGGCCTGGCCTCCTACTGGGTGTATCAACACCTGGGCAACCTCAGCCCGGGTGAGCTGGACAGCGATGACGACTACCAGAAAGTGCTCGCCGCAGACGGTGACTGCTGGCCGCTGCTGTCCGAACTCGCCGACCGCGCCGACAGCGAGGTCGACGGGGACAAGGGCCTGCGGTTCAGCTTCCGATGGGATCTCGGCCGTAGCCGACTGGTGATGGTCGACTCCCGCAATGCCCGCATCCTCGACGGCGGCGAACGAAAGATGTTGGGCGACCGCGAGTTCGCCTGGGTCGAGGAGCAGGTGAGCGACCTGTCCGGGGTCGACCACCTGATTATCGGATCCTCGTTGCCGTGGCTGATGCCGCCCGCGATCGGCGATCTGCAGATCGTCAACGAGATCGGCGCGGCGCGCCCCGGGCTGCGTGGGCGCTTGGCCGAAAAGATCAGGCAGGGCGCCGACCTCGAACACTGGCCGGCGTTCTTCGCGTCGTTCGTCCGGCTGTCCACCATGATCGCCGGTGCGGCGCGCGCCACGGCCGACGGCCCGGCGACCATCTCGGTGCTTTCCGGCGACGTCCACCACAGCTACGCCGCTCGCGCCGACTTCGGCGAGCCCGACGGGGCGCAGGTGCACCAGCTGGTCTGCTCACCGGTGCACAACTACGTGCCGTCCTACGTCAAACCCGCGTTCAAGCTCGGCTGGTCGGCGCCCGCCGCCCGGCTGACCCGCCGCTGGGCACGTCGGGCGGGGTCACCGGAGTTGCCGGTGTCGTGGCGCAACCTCAGCGGGCCACTGTTCGGCAACACGATCGCCTCGCTGATCGCCGTCGGTCGCGGGGCCGACGTGGTGTTCGAGCAGCCCCGCGACGACGGCACCTTGGCCGAGGCAGCGACCATCGTGCTCAGCCCGCTCAGTGCACCCCTTCCATCTGGCGGCTGATCCACGGCGAGATCACGAACACGACCGCACCGGCGACCACGGCCACGGCACCGAGGATCCCGAAATACGCGGCCTCGCTGTCCGTGTCGTAGTAACCGGCGAGCACACCCGACATGGCCGTGCCCAGGCCGACCGAGAAGAAATACAGCGCCATCATCTGCGCCCGGAAGGCCTCCGGCGCCAGCTTGGTGGTCACCGACAGACCGATCGGCGACAGCAGCAGCTCGGAGATCGCGAACACCGCCATGATCGCCATCACCAGCAGCGCCGGGGTGCTGCGGCCCGTGCCTCCGGCCAGCGGCACGAAGCACAGGAACGCCAGCCCCATACCGACCACGCCGTAGGCGAATTTGCGCGGGGTGGTCGGCGCTCGGTTACCCAGCCGCGTCCACAGCAGCGCGAACAGCGGGGAGAGCAGGATGATCCACACCGGCTCGATCGAACCGATCCAGCTCGACGGAGCCGTCCACCCGAAGATCGACCAGTTCATCCGTTCGTCGGAGTACACGGCGAGCACGGTGAAGATCTGCTGGAACAGCGACCAGAACACCGCGTTCGCGACGAACAACGGGATGAATGCCCGCACCCGCACTCGCTCCTCCGAGTTCACCGACGGGCTGCGCAACATGATCGCGAAGTACGCCACCGACGCGACGACGATGACACCGGTGGTCACCTGCGAGAGATTGGCCAGCGTGACGAGGCGCAGCGCGATGGCCACGCCGATCACCACGACGACGCCGACCAGCACTGCAACGGTCTTGGCGACGGCGTTGCGCGGCAACGGGTTCGGCACCTCCCTGCCATGGCCCATCAAGTTGCGGCGGAACGCCACGTACTGCGCGAGACCCAGCGCCATCCCGACCGCCGCCGCACCGAAGCCGTAGTGGAAGCCGACGCGGGTCTGCAGCAAACCGGTGATCAGCGGGCCGACGAAGGCACCGAGATTGATGCCCAGGTAGAACAGCGTGAAGCCACCATCGGCGCGCGGATCCCCTTTCTCGTAGAGCGTGCCCAGCAGCGATGAGGCGTTGGCTTTCAGCGCCCCCGAGCCCAGGGCGACGCACACCAGGCCCACGCCGACGCCGGCCAACCCCGGGAGTATCGCGAGCGCGATGTGACCGATCATCACGACCACGCCGCCGTAGAACACGGTGCGCTCCATGCCGAGCACCCGATCGGCCACCCAGCCACCCAGCACCGTGGACAGGTACACCAGACCGCCGTAGGCGCCGACGATTCCGGTGGCCGTGCTCTGCGGCAGGCCCAGGCCGCCGTCGGTGACCGAGTAGTACAGGTAGTAGGCCAGGATCGTGAGCATCCCGTAGAAGGAGAACCGTTCCCACAGCTCGACCCCGAACAGGTTGGTCAGCCCAATCGGATGCCCGAAGAACGTGCGAGCTTTCTTGTCGTCTCGGATTGTCATGGGACCACCCTTACACTCGGCAGCATGCCTGTACCTGATACCCCGAGACCAGGCCAGGAATCCGTCTGGGACTACCCTCGCCCACCCCGGCTCGAAGAGTTCGCCGGATCCATCGCCGTCGAACTCGGCGGGCAGGTCATCGCCTCCACCGAGCGAGCCTGGCGGGTGCTCGAAACGAGCCATCCTCCGACCTACTACCTCCCGGCGGATGCCTTCGCCGACGGGGTGCTGCGGGAGGCCGACGGCGCCTCGTGGTGTGAATGGAAAGGCCAGGCAAGCTATTTCGATCTGGTGACGGCGACGGCGGTGGCCCCCCGGGCGGCGTGGACGTACCGTCGGCCCACCCCCGGGTTCACCGCCATCGCCGGTGCGGTGGCCGTGATGGCCGCGGCCGTGGACCGGTGCACCGTCAACGGCGAAGAGGTGGTGCCGCAGCCCGGCGGGTTCTACGGCGGCTGGATCACGAGCTGGGTCTCGGGCCCGTTCAAGGGCGTGCCCGGCTCGATGGGGTGGTGATCTCTCAGCAGCCGAGGTCGATGACGGCGGCGGTGACGATGCCGTTGCCGGCCGACAGCGAGATGCCCATCTCCTTGTAGAGGGCGTTCACCGCGACCGGGGCCGGCTGCCCGCTGCCGAGGATGGCGCAGGCCATCGACCCCGCGGTGAGCAGCTGATCGCGGGTCAGGGACGTGTAGATCGGTTCCAGGCCCTCGAGATAGCCGGCCGTATCCGCCGTGGCGGGTGCTGCCAGCGTGACCAGCGCTGCCATCGCGCCGGCCACACTCAGACCCATGTGCACTCGGTTCACTGTCCTCGCCCCCTGTCGTCGACGCACATCCTAAGCTGCCGGCAGCCCCGCGCGGGGTCTCATGCGTCGGACAGCCAACCGTACTGACGGCCGCAGTTGGCGCAGTCGACGTCGAGAAACCAGCGGGTCACCCGATCGGACCCCGCCGACCAGGTGGGCTGAGACGAGACGACCGGCGCCGCGTGACCGCACTTACCGCACATCGCTTCGGTGGGGGCGCTCACCCCACGAACGTAACCGCTGGTAGCGCTCTTGACCAGACGATTGCGTCAACGCGGCGGATCGCCGCGCCACGCAAAACTGTTGACGTATTTGCCCATATCCAGTGCCAGCTGCACGTTGGCCCCTGAGGGTTTGCCGGGTCCGAAGTCCGGCCCGAACGGGTGGTAGGGGCCGACGACGGAGGCGATCAGCGCGAGATCGTTCTTCACCGCGGCCATGACGAGCACCCGCATATGGGTGTAGCTGCTCGTGGAGCCCTGCGGGAAGTAGTCGATCGCTTCGCCGAAGCCGGGCTGGTAGCCGACCATCGTGTTGGGGATCTCGTAGACGACGCGTCCGTCGGGGACGTGTTGCGCCGTCAGGTCGTCGACGACCTGGCGCGCCGACCTGCCGCCGGCCGGCTGGCTGAACAGCCGGAGCGTGCCGCCCTCCCCGCCGGTGAAGTCGGCGACGACGCCGTCGTCGCCATTGGTGATGCGGTACGACGACCCCGCCGCCGGGTACGACACCGAGAACGAGCCGTCCGGCGCGGTGAACCGCGGATTGATCGCCACCGGGGTGCCGGTGGGTGGGCGACCACACTCGGGCGGACACACGAAGCGCACCGGCGGTGACGTCGTTCGCAAGGAGATCACGGCGAGCACCGCACCGACGAGTACCACCGGAATGAGCCACAGCAGCAGGACCATTCGGCGCGACGGGCGGCGCACCGCCGCGGCGCGGCCGCCGGCGGCATAGCCGGGAAAGAAGGTGGTGGTGGTCAAGACGGTTCGCCGTCGGTGTCGACGCGCTGAGGTCGATCGGTGCGGCGCTGCGAGCGCGATGACCGCGACGACGCACGAGCGGCCACCCCGCACACCGGGCAGAACGCCATGTCGGGCACCACGTGACCGCAGTGCTCGCACAGCACCGGCTCATCAGCGACCGTCTCGTCATGCGCCTCGTGCAGCAGCGCCAGGTGCAGGCTGAGGCGCAGCAGGAGCAGCGCCGCTGCGACCACCACGGCATAGAGGGCCAGCATCAGCCACTGCCGCGAGCGGGAGACGTCGACCATCCCGAGCGCGACGGACAGCGCGAGCACCGCGACCGCGAACGCCACCATCACGAAGCGGACCACGCCCGGGCGTTGATCTTTCTTGCTCTCGGGGCGGGTGAACCACAGCGCCACGCCGACCAGACCACCGGTGGCCGCGGCGATCAGAGGCGCCGCGACACCCCGGATGCCGGCCTCCACCAGATAGAACGTGAGCGGTGCGTCACTGACCAGGCCGGTGTCCAGCTGCGGCACCAGCCGCGTCATCATGGCCGCACCGGTGAAGCTCAGCGCTCCGAGCGCGCCGATCATGAAACCTTCCAACGACTCTCGGGTCGGCGGGCCGAGTAGACGGACGACGGTCACGGGCACCAGCATCAGGATCGCGCCGGCGAGCGGCAGCGCGGCGCCTTCCTGGAGCATCTGCGCGCCACTCATCCCCACCCCCACGGCAGCACCGGAGGGGCGGTCGAAGGCCGCGCCGGCCACGAGCACGAACCCGACGCCGAGCACCACCCCGAGCCCGACCGTCAACGCAAGGATCCGCGTCGGCAGATCCCGCAACGCGTCCGCCTCGCGCAGGTAGACGACGAACAGCGCGGGCAGGCCCAGCACACCCACCGAGATCAGGGCCGCCGGCATCCGTAGCAACGCAAAAGCCACCAGAGCGACCAGCATGACGCCCAGCGCAACTCGGAACGCGCCGCGGTGTGCCAGATGCGGGAACAGCGAACTCAGCAGCGACGGCGACAGCACGTTCTCACCGGGTGCGGCACCGAAATTGCGGATGCGCAACCAGTCCGGCCCCTCCCACTTGCGGGGCGTCAGATGGCACCCGCAGAGTCCGCAGAACTCGCCGTCTGGGACGTCGACCCGGCAGATCCGGCACTCGGTGGTCGGGAAGGGGCTGTCGTCGGTCATGAGTTCTCCTGTTGCACATCCGCGACGTCACGCACGAGGTTGTCCACCCGCGGGGTGCCGAGACCGGTGACCAGGTCGTAGCCGGGTGCGGCGTCGTCGACTGCGTTGCCGCCCAGCGTGACATCGCGGAAGGCCGGCAACCGCGCACCGGCGGCGATCCGGTACAGCAGCGGGTTGAGATCGCCCAGCGGGCGTCCTCCGGTGGAGAGCAGGTAGTCGTTCATCACCGCGGCCAGACCCGCCCAGATGGGCGCGGCCTGCGAGGTGCCGCCGCCGATGGTCGGCTGGCCGTCCAGGATGAAGCTCACCCCCGTGAAGGGGTCGGCCACCGCGGACACATCGGGTGTCAGCCGCTTGCCGGTGGCGCGATCGGCGGGGACGGCGCCTTCGACACCGCGCTGCCACGGCGGCAGGTCGAACAGTTCCGAGACGCCGCCGCTGGTGCCCAGCGACAGCGGTACGTCGAACCAGGCCTGCTCCCCCAGCCACGCGCCGGTGGCCGCGGTGGACAGCGTGGTGCCGCCGACGTTCACCATCTCAGGAAGGGACGCAACGGAATTGAGGCCGATGCTGTCCTGCTCGGGCGCCGACGACCAGTCGTCGCCGCTCTTGCACTCCAGACCGGCAAGGTCCCCGTTGGCCATGAACGCGGTCGTGCCCCGACCCGTGGCGGCGACCAACGCCGACTGCGCGGGCGCGAGATCGGTTGCGGTGAGCAGCTTGTCGCACCCCCAGCTGATGGAGAAGCTCCAGATCGCGCCGGGGAACTGCCGATCGACATCGGCCATCATCTGCCCGATCTTGACGTATGCGCCGTCACCCTCCACCGTGTTCCGCGCGTTGATCACGATCTTGCGGGCATCGGGGGCGATGGCGTGCACGACCGACAGGTCCATCGTGGTTTCTGCGCTCGGCTCGTCGAACGGTCCGCCGATCACCGTCGGCGTCAACGCGGGCAGGTTGTTGCGCGTGGTGAACTCGTCGAGGTCGGACTGCCGGAAGCCGCCGAAGGCGAAGACGGCGACCGTCTGCCCCTTGCCGGTGTGGCCGTCGGCGAAGAGCCGGTCGGACTCGTAGGTGGCGCGCAACGCCGTAGGCGTCAAACCGAATTCGGGCACGTCCAAGGGAAGGTCCCGCGGCTGGTTGTCCCGGAACGGCGTGTAACCGAGGAGGCGGCCGACGGAACCGACTTCCACGGTCACCGCGTCGGGAACGGCGGGTTGACGACGCGAGGCGTAGAACACCGTCCCGTGCCGTTCCCGATAGTCGTGGACGTCGACGCGGAAGGCCCGGGCCATGGCTTGGGCTCCGCCTTCCACGACCGCCCAGCGCTGCCCCGGTTGCCACTGCACGGACAACTCGTGGTCGTCGGCCCACTGCGTCAGGGAGACGGGGGCAACGGCATCACGCAACTCGACGACGACTTGTGCGGAGCGGTCGTGCGAGGGCCCGAGATCGACCGAATGGGCGAGAAGGGCGGCATACGGCCCGCCGATCAGCTGCCCTGGCCCACCGGCAGGGGTCGGCCGCACCGGGGCGACACTGGTGGTGAGGAGTACGAGGACCCCCACCACCAGTGCCGTCAAGCCCGCGACGCGGAATGCAGGCGTACGAACATCAGTGAGGATGGCTCACCACTGTCACTGTGGTGCGCGGGGCGCCCCCGGGTTCCTGCCGTTGTCGTTCGCGTTCGGAGGAATCGAGGTGAACGGGTTACCGCCGGCGGTGCGCGGCACGTTCTCCGTCGGCGACGCCGGGGGCGGCGTAGCCGGGGTGGTGGCCGGCGGGGTGGTCGTCGTCGTGGTCGTCGTGGTGGTGGTGGACGTCTCCGGGGCGTTGCCCTCATTGGAGCTACACCCCACGGCCAGCCACGTCATCGCCGTGAGGGCGACACCGCCGGCAACCAGCGAGAAGCGACTGGTCCTTGTTGTCATACTGCGTTCCCATCTGTTCGTCGAGCCGCATGCATTCCCAGGAACTGGGTAGCGACTAGATCTTGACATTTCACCGTCCCATCGACCAGCGCTAGGCGCATTTCTCAGCCCTGGTGTCGTCGTCGGCGTCGGCGAACAACCCCCGTGCGGTCGAAGCTATGCCTTTTGTGGTGTCGACGGAGGCGCACATCGTTACAGCCAACCGCTCACAGGAATGCTTGATGTGGCTGCACCTCAGCGATACCCTTTCTTTAATTGACGATGTAGTCAAGGGGGCAGTCGTGGGTACTTTTTCCGTCTCGAAGCGCCGCGAGGTCGCGGGCGTCCTCGCGGCCGCGATCACCGGCGGACTTCTCGCAGGCGCCAGTTTCTGGTCTGCCCCTCAAGCTGAGGCGACGTGCCTGTCCGCGTTCGGGCTCGGCAAGAGTGCCGATTGCAGCAGCACACTGTTCAGCGTCGCCTTCGCGCTCGGCCAGGGGGCCCAGGCGCACACCAACGGATTCTTCGGCGCCTCATTCGCCGTCGGCAACGGCGCGTCCGCGTCTAGCACCGACGCCTTCACCCTCGCCAGCGCGGTCGGCGAGAACTCCAGCGCCGCGGCGCACGGCTTGCTCGGGCTCGGCCTGAGCATCGGAGGCACCGACAACGAGGTGGTGGCCGGCGGCGCAGGATCGGTTCTGACACTGGCCAGCAGCTGGTTCGGCAGCAACAACACCGTCAGCGCGCAGGGCGGATTGTGGAATCGCGCCGGCAATTACGGGGGCAGCAACAACGTCGTCACCAGCCAGGGCAGCAGATTCAATCACTCCCGCAACATCCTCGGTAACGACAACGTCGTGACGACCACGGGCGGATACAGCAACGCAGCGCAGAATGCATTCGGCGACGGCAACTCGCTGATCCAACAGGGCGGAACCGGCAATCTCGCCAAGAACTTCTTCGGCGGTTCCAACTCAGTGACCATCACCGGCGGGTACGCCGACTTCGGGCGCAATCGCTTCGGCAGCGACAACACCGTGTCCATCGTCGGCGGCAACGCCAACCTTGCGAGCAACCTCCTTGGCGCCGGCAACACCGTCCACTCAGAAGGCGGATACTTCAACAGGGCGCGCAACATCGGCGGCGACGAGAATGAGCTGTCGACAGGGGGTTTCGACAGTCGGTTCAACTTGGTCTACAACATCGGCGGACGACGTAACGACGTGACCGCCGGTGGGCCGGGAAGCTTCAACGCCGGGTTCAACTTCCTCGGTAGCGACAACAGCGTGTCTGCCGGTCCCGGCCCTCTCGCTCTGGCCGGATCGGTGTTCAAGGATGGCCAGGACGTCACGAAAGAGGATTTCGGCGTTGCCATCAACAACTTCCGTATCGGTGGCGCCCTCGCGGATCGTCAGCGCGACGAGACCGCGAGCTCGTCTCGCGTGAGTGTTGACAAGCCTGCCAAGAAGACGGCAGCCGACAAGCCGGCCAAGAAGAGCAGGACCGAGAAGCGGGAATCGCGACGAGCGCGGACGTCAGCAGCTGACAACTGACCAGCCGCTCAGGTACCCCGGTCGATGGAGTCGAACACCTCCAGCGATTGCTCGAAAGGCTTGGACGTGACGCCCAATTCGTTGCCGAACGGATGATCCAGCCAGAACACGACGAAGAGCAGCAGGCCGAGCAGGACCGCGACGGCCCCCAGCAGGCACAGATGCGCGCGAGCACTGCCCAGACGCATGAAGCCACCGATCCCGAGGAGGACGACGCCCCCGAACAGCAGACCGGTCCACAGCAGGCCCGGGATGCGCGGTGTCGCGTCCAGGATGCGTTGGTTGCGTTGCGATGCCAACGTGGTGAGTTGATCGAGGAACTTCTGCGTGATCGGACTCGTTGCGACGCTGGACTGCTGACCTCCGAGTACCGCGTACATCTCGTTGAGCGCATCACGCGCGGTCTCAGTACCCACGCCGGAGCGCAGCGAGTTCTGCCACTCGGGCCCTTCGACAGCGTCAGCGTACTTGCGCAGCAGAACCCGCATCTGGGTCTGTTCCGGAACTGGCATGGCGACGGTCTGGCGGTACATCGTCACGATCGTGGAGGCTTCATTCGACACGTTTGTCTCGGCGGAGGAGAACTGTTCCCATGCAACGACGATCGTGAAACCCAACAGCGCGCCGTACACCAGGCTCACGCATGTCAAAAATGGCGACAGCGCCGAGTTGTGGCCGTCACCGAGGTTCTTGGGCAGCGTCCGGTCGGCGAGGAGAACGCTGCCCGTGGCGATCAGCAGTGCGATGAACAGAGATGCCGCCAGCAGCAGCCACAGCGCCGAAATGCCGAACCCGCCCATGTCATCCCCTCGAGTCGCGTTGCGTGCATCGAGTACCCCGTCGCGGGCAAGCTTAGAGATTCCCCGGACCGATTCGTGCCGAGTGCGCCAAGATAGCCGGCCGCCAGTGCTAAAGAGAACACGTGGACCTCGCGAGCTGGACCCTGGGGCTGTCGCTCATCGTGGTCACGATCGCGGCTCACACGACGGCAGTGGTGGCGATGGCCCTCATCCTCGAGAAGAGATTGGCCGCACGATCGGCTGCGAGTACACCGACTCGGCGGCAGGCCATTTCGACGGTGATCGTCCGCATCGGGACGATCGCCGTTCTCCTGGCGGCGCTGCACGGTGTGGAAGGCGTGGCCTGGGCCGTGGCCTACCGGTGCCTCGGCGTGTTCGATTCCTTTGCACAGGCATCCAGTTACTCGCTGGCGGCCATGACGACCTCGGAGTCCTCTGCAGTGCCTCTCGCGTCACGGTGGCAGATGCTCGCTGCTCTCGAAGCGATCAACGGTTGTCTGTTGTTCGGCATCAGCACAGCGTTCCTCTTTGCCGTGATGCAGGTGCACTGGCACATTCTGATCCAGCGCCGCGTTCCGCAGATCGATCGAGAAAATTAGCTGCGACCCTCTGATTCGGGTCTTGTCACCCTCGCATCGGGATTACAATTCTCCTGCGCCTCGAGCGCCAACTTCCGGTCTGCAGTGGTGGGGGACGGTTGAAATGAAATCCTGCACAACAACTTCCGCGAGCACGCTGGTGACGATCACCGGCAGAACGATCACGGCGCTCAGCGCAGCGGTGGCCGTCGCGGGCGCCGGCATCGTCGCCCCGCCGCCTCCGCACGAGCAGGCCGTACGGCCCGCGCCCACGGTCGGCCTCGCTGCCGCGACCCTACCGTTCGCGGTCGGTGATCAGGCGCCGGCGTTGGTCACGGCCGAGCCTGCAGGAGCAGTGCCCCTGGCGGGTGTCCGGCGCATCATCATTCCGCCGAGTGTGGGCCAACCTCCGCCGGATCTGCCGACTATTCCGCCACCTCAGGCCACCCCGTACGAATTCGAAGACGCGATCATCAACACCTATCACGCCATCGAGCCGTGGGTACGGTATGGATTCGAGCTGGCGACCTACGCGGTCGGGTGGGTGCCCTGGGTGGGATGGCTCTCGCCACAGATCATGATCTTCTACAACTTCGGCGAGCGGATCGTGGAAAGCCTCGTGGTCAATTCGGCGAATTGGCTCTGGGGTCCGTTGCCTTTCGGCGAGGGACTCGCGAACGTCGCGCGGGACAGCTGGGACGCCCTCGTGCAGCTGGGCAGAGACGAATGGAACTTCTGGTTGCCTCCGCTGCCGCCCCTGCCGCTTGCCGCCGAGCCTGCTGACGCGCAGTCGCCGGCGCCCGCCCCGGAGAAGCCACGTCCTGTGCGCGAAGCACTGGGCCGCATCTTCCCGCGGCTCGCAGCGGACGCACCCCGCTCCGTCGAGAAGCGTCGGTGGGCCGACCGCACAGTCGACGATGCAGACCCACCATCGGTGGCGGCCGCACCGGATCCGAGCACCCCGAGCCCTGATTCGACCGATGCAGCCGAGCAACCGAAGACGGAGAAGAAGAAGCCGCGGCTGACCCTTCGCGAACGGAGAGAGGACGCCGCGGCGTCGTCGAACACCCGTTCGTCGGAGAAACCGAACAAGCGCCGCCTGGGCAGCCTGCGCGACCGAGGGTGATCTGCCGCGTCGACCATGTTGACGCAGGAGCTCAGCATCACCGCGACGCGATGTGCACCCGCGGCCGGTAGACGAGCTCCTGAATGTGACCGTCGAGTGTGCGGCTCTCGAGCAGCTCCAGGTCGAAGTCGGCGGCGCCGACGAAGACCGGAATCGCGCCGGTCTGCCCGGTGATGACGGGAAAGATCGTGAGGTGCAGGTAGTCCACGAGGCCGGCGGCCATCAGGGCGCGATTCATCGACAGGCTGCCGTGCGAGCGCAACGGGATGTCCGACTGGGCTTTGAGTCGGGTCACCACGTCGACAGCGTCAGCGCGCACCACGGTCGCGTCCGGCCACTCGAGCGGCTCCTCGACGGTCGTGGAGATGACCGTGGCCGGCAGATGGTACATCGCGGTGACCCACGGGTCGTGGACCTCGGAATCGTCATCGCCCTCGCCGATCATCTGCACGAATTGACGGTAGGTGTTGGCGCCGAACACCAATCGTTGATCTCCTCGATAGAGGTCGAGGCGGCGGGCAAGCAGTTCAGGGCCTTGCTTGCCCCAATAACCGGTCCAATCGCCGCCGCTCGCGCCGCCGAAGCCGTCGAGACTGGAGAACACGTCGAAGGTGTAGGTCGCGCTCATGATGCTCCTCGAGGCTCTATCGATTATCTGAGAGGTAGACCGGGCGGCGGCGCCGAACTCATCGATGAGGCCGGGATACTGGTCGTGTGGACATCGTGGCCCTGATAGTCATCTCGATCCTGACGGCGGCGGTGATCACCCTCTGTGTGCTACTCATCGTGTCGCGCCGTCAGCTCACTAATGCTCGAAAGAAATTGCGGCGCAGTCGAGAAAGCCTTCCGAGCACCGGGCGCAGGAGACGACCCGGGGTCGCTCCGCTGGCCGTGCGGACCGTCGCGCACACCGTCAAGAGCGCCGACGCGCTGATCCGGCACGGCATCGTCGGCACCGTCCGCAGCTCGGTCGACGACCTCGCCGCGTGGGCGCGCGTCGAACGGCCGGATCTGGCCCGCCTGACCGCCGACGGTCAGGTCGTCCTGATGTTCTCCGACATCGAAGGTTCCACCGAACGCAACGAATCGCTCGGGGACCAGGCGTGGATGAAGGTGCTCGATCGGCACAACCGCCTCGTGGAACGCATGGTCGCCGACCATCGCGGCTATGTCGTGAAGAACCAGGGAGACGGTTTCATGATCGCCTTCTCCGCACCCGCCGATGCGGTGCGGTGCAGCCTGGCGATCCAGCGGGCGCTCCGTGAGAGCGCCGAGCGGTACGACGGTATCCGGGTCCGGATCGGTATCCACGTGGGTACGTCGGTGCGGCGGGGTGATGATCTGTTCGGCCGTAACGTCGCGATGGCGGCGCGTATCGCCGATCTGGCGTCCGGAGGCGAGATCCTGGTCAGCGACGACGTGCGCGAGTCGGTGGCCGGCGCCGACGGCATCGCGTTCGACGATCCCGTCGAGGTCGACCTGAAGGGGCTGCGCGGCACCCAGTCGGTGTCCTCGGTCCGCCTCGTGCCGTGAAACCCCAGGCCGCCGTGACACACTCCCGGGCATGAACGTCGAGGCCATCCTGCAGACGATTCCGCCGATCGCGGTGTATCTGGTCGTCGGCGCCATCATCGGCGTCGAGAGCCTCGGCATCCCGCTACCCGGCGAGATCGCCTTGGTCAGCGCGGCGCTGCTGTCGTCGCGGCACAGCCTCGACATCAGCCCGGTGGGCGTCGCGGCGGCGGCCGCGCTCGGTGCCATCGTCGGCGACACCATCGGCTACTCGATCGGACACCGTCACGGCATGTCGCTGTTCGAACGGCTCGGCACCCGCTTCCCCACGCACTTCGGGCCCGGACATGTGGCGCTGGCCAAGGGACTGTTCCAGAGATGGGGCGTCTGGGCGGTGTTCTTCGGCCGGTTCATCGCGCTGCTGCGGATCTTCGCGGGCCCGCTGGCCGGTGCGATGCGGATGCGCTACCCGAGGTTTCTCGCCGCCAACGCCGGCGGCGCCCTGGTGTGGGCAGGCGGAACCGTCGCCGTCATCTACTACGCGGGCATGGCCGCCGAGCGCTGGCTCTCTCGGTTCTCCTGGATCGCGCTCGTCGCCGGGATCGTCATCGGGATCGGCGCGACACTGCTGATGCGCGAACGGACCTCACGTCTGATCGCCCAGCTGGAGGCCGAGAACGATTGGGAAACGCTGCGCCGGAACTAGCGCCGGTGTGAGAGCCCGACCATCGTGAACACCGCCGAGTATCCGAGCCACCGCTACCGGCCGCTCTATGCGGCCGGGTTCGTCACTGCCTTCGGCGCGCATTCCATCGCCGCGAACCTGGGGACGTATGGACAGCAGCAGCAGGCCAGCCTGCTCACGATCGGCCTGCTGCTCGCCGTGTACGACGCTGCCGAGGTCATCCTCAAACCGGTCTTCGGCACACTGGTGGATCGAGTGGGGCCGCGCCCCGTTCTCATCGGTGGCTTGATCGGATTCGCCTGCGCGTCAGCAGCATTCGTCGCAGCCGGCGATCCCGCGCTACTCGGCGTGGCGCGCTTCGGCCAAGGGGCCGCCGCGGCGGCGTTCTCCCCCGCGGCGTCCACCCTCGTGGCCCGACTCCAGTCACCCGGCGGTCACGGGCGACGGTTCGGCAGCTACGGAGCGTGGAAAGGGTTGGGGTACACGCTGGGACCGCTGCTGGGTGGGGCGCTGGTGACCCTCGGCGGGTACACCACGCTGTTCGCCTGCCTCGGCGGGCTCGCGGTGATCGTCGCCGCCTGGGCCGCGTGGGTGGTTCCCCGGGTCGAGCCGTTGCCGCGGCGGCGTTCCACCGTGGCGGATCTGGCCCGTCGTCTCACCCGGCGCGCATTTCTCGTGCCCACCCTGGTGCTCGCCGCGTCGACCGCTGCACTGTCGATCGGCGTGGGTTTCTTCCCGATTCTCGCCGCGTCGGCCGGAGCCAGCGCGGTGCTCAGCGGAGCGCTGGTATCCCTGCTGTCGGGCTGCGCGGCGTTCTCCCAACCGTGGGCGGGCCGCGCGCTGGATGCCCGTCGCGTCAGCTACCGGGCGGGCGCCGTCGCGGGATCGGCCGCCTGCGGTGCCGGCTTCCTGCTGGCGGGACTCCTGGCCGGGCCGGCCGGGCTGACCGTCGGCGCCGTCGCGATCGGACTGGGCGCGGGTGTGCTGTCCCCACTCGGTTTCGCGGCCCTGGCCGCATCGGCGCCGCCGGAACGGCTCGGCGAGACCATGGGGTCGGCCGAGGTCGGTCGCGAGCTCGGAGATGCCGGCGGCCCGCTGCTGGTGGGCGCCGTCGCCGCCGCAGCCACGCTCGGGGTGGGATGCGTGGCCGCGGCGGCGCTCATGGCCGGCGTCGCCGCCCTCTCGGCGGCGGCGAAGGACTGGCCTACTTCGGGGGCATCCTGATGCCGCCGTCGACGCGCACGACTTCGGCGTTCATGTAGGAGTTGGTGAGCAGCTCGACCACCATCGACGCGAGCTCTTCGGGCTTGCCGAGCCGGCGCGGGTAGAGGACGGACTCGCCGAGCTTGGCCTTGAACGCCTCCGAGTCCGGACCTTCACCGTAGATCGGCGTGTCGATCAGGCCGGGAGCGACGGTGTTGACGCGGATGCCGACCGCGGCGAGGTCGCGGGCGACGGGCAACGTCAATCCGACGACGCCACCCTTCGACGACGAGTACGCCGCCTGACCGATCTGGCCGTCGAAGGCGGCCACGCTGGTCATGTTGACGATGGCGCCGCGCTCACCGGAGTCGGTGAGGTCGAGCCGGCTCATCGCGGTGGCGGCCAGCCGGATGCAGTCGAAGGTGCCGACCAGGTTGATCGCGAGCACCTTCTTGTAGGCGTCGAGGTTGTGCGCCGAGGCGAATTCGCCGTCCTTACCGATCGTCCTTTGCGCCCAACCGATTCCGGCGGAATTGACGAGGACGCGCAGCGGCCCCAAGTCGACGGCGGTGTTGACCGCGTCCTCGATCTGGGACGTGTCGGTCACGTCGACGCTGACGTACGCGCCGCCGATCTCGTGCGCCAGTTCCTGGCCTCGCTCGGCCTGCAGGTCGGCGATGACGACCCGGGCGCCCTGCGAGGCGAGGAGGCGGGCGGTGGCGGCGCCGATGCCTGAGGCTCCGCCGGTGACAATTGCGCTGGTTCCATTGACGTCCACAGCCGGAGTGTAGGACAGGTGTCGAGAAGCCGATCGCGAGACACCCACCCCGCATCTGCGCGGTCCGACGTCGACCTAATGCACATCCTCGGAATGCGCGGACATGTGAAGTCGTACGCGCAGACGCTCGACCGTGGCGTCGACGATCTCGGCGAGCGGCCCGTCGGCCACACACGCGACCGGATCGTCAGACTCCTCGATGGCCCTGAACCGCTCGGCCAACGCGGAAGCACCGAGCATCGCGCCGGGTGAGCGAATGGCGTGCGCGCTGCGGCGGACGGCGTCCGCGTCACCCGCGGCGGCCGCGCGATGGAGGTCATCCAGCCGGCGCGGCATCTCGGTGACGAAGGACCGCGCGACCTTCTGCAGCGACACCTCGCCGAGCTCGGCAAGCATCCGATCGATCCGCACGTCGTCGAGCAGAGGCGCACCGCCCACCGTCTGGACAGGTCCGCTCGTCAACGGTTCCCGATCCGGACATTCCTCGGGGCGCTGACCGAGGAAGCGGCCGAGCTCCCGCGAAAGATCGGCAAGGTGAAGGGGTTTGGTCAGGAAGCCGTCCATCCCCGCCCTCTCGCACGCATCGCGGTTGCCCTCCATCGTGGATGCGGTGAGCGCCAGGATGGGGATGTGAACGCCACTGCCGCGTTCCTCGGCCCGGATCCGTCGGGTCGCCATGTATCCGTCCATGACCGGCATGTTGCAGTCCATCAGGACGGCGTCGAACCGGCCTGAACCCAGGCGCTCCAACGCTTCCGCCCCATCGAAAGCGGCCTCGCATACATAGCCGAGCCTCTTGAGTTGCGCCTCGACCAACACCTGATTCGTCGGGTTGTCGTCGACGACGAGAATCGTCCCCAGCGAGCCGTCCGTGGCGGGCTCGGCCTCCGAATAGGGCGCAGGCTCAGGCGGCGCCGTTTCCGGCAGCGGGAGGGTGAAGTGGAAGGTGGAGCCGTGGCCTTCGAGGCTGACCACCGCGAGCCCGTCGCCACCCAACGCCTTCACGATCCCGTCGGAGATCGCCAGGCCCAGCCCACTGCCGCGGTCGGAATCGGCGCCGGACACCTGCGCGAAGGGCTGAAGGACGCGATCGATCTCTTCCCGGGGAATGCCGGGACCGGTGTCGTTGACAGCGAATCGCACGAGATCGGGGGCCGTCTCGGTGGCCGCCGACGAGATCTCGATGTCGATGCGGCCCACGCGCGTGAACTTCGTCGCGTTGCTGACCAAGTTCAGCAGCACCTGATGAACCCTGTCGGGATCGCCGATCCGCCAATCCGAGATGGTCGGATCGACGGAGGAATTGACCGTCAACCCCTTGGACTCAGCCGTGATTCGGACACTCTCGATCAGGTCGTCGAGCAATTTTCGGAGCCGGAACGGTGTGGACGCGATCTTCGTCCTGCCGGCGTTGAGCCGCGAGAGGTTGAGCAGATCGTCGATGAGCCGTGTCAGACGGTCCGCCTCCGTTCTCACCCGGCGGGACCACTCCGCGATCTCGTGGCGTCCTTCCGAGGACAACTGGTTCTCCATCAGTTCGGAGAACCCGAGGATGGCGTGCAGCGGAGCACGGATCTCATGGCTCACCGTCGCCACGTAGTTGGATTTCTCCTCGGCCAAGATCAGCGCCGCCCGCTGGGCGTCCTCGTGTTCGAGCGCGAGGGAAGCGAGGTCACAGCAGCGCAGAAACGCTGTGCACGCCATGTCGTCGAGCATCTCGGAGTCACCGAACACCTCGAGTGTCCCGGCGGTGTCCGTCGTGCTGGATTGGAACGTCTGCTTCCACGCCGGCGGCGCCGAGACATCGGCTCCGGCAGGAAGTGTCATCGACAACGTGTCCGTCGTGATGCGTACCGCGTTCTGTCCGGACGCGCCGATGGTCAGCTCTCCGATCTGACGCAACACCGCAGGCAGGTCGTCGCCGGTGGCGATCCGCTCCAGCACCTCGGCCTGCCCTCGATCGAGGAACGACACACGGGCAAGCTGACTTTCGGTGCTGTCCAACGTTTTTCGCTCCCGATCGAGCGCAGCGCGGGCACCGCGATACTGCCGCACCACGTTCGTCGCCACCCAACCGAGCAGCACCGTGGCGACCGCGAGGGTGGCCAGGAGCATACCGAGCTGGATGACCCGTCCTTCGAGGAGGTTCTGGCTGCTGCTTCGCGCATCCATGTGCAGTTCTGCGGTGGCGCTGTCGGCCATCCGGCGAGACGTTTCGGACAGGGCGTCGGATCGCGGCAGCACGATGCGGCCCCAGTCGTCGCGCTGAGAAGGCGGCAGAAATCCTGGAGGCACCTTCGTGAGGGCGTCGTCCAGTTCGCTGAGCTTGGCCCGGTACTCGGGTGACGTGGAATCGCCTGCGGTGATCCCGTTTCCGCCGACGACGGCCAGCCGTTGAGCCAGCAGGGCGCGCTGCACCTGGACCTCACGACGCGACGCGATGCCCAGCAGGTAGCGGTCGAATGCGTCTACGTAACTGAGGGTTTCGCTCAACGTGTAGAACATGTTGTTGCCGGCGGTCTCCGTACGGGCGACGGCCTCGGAGTACCGGCGGTGCTCGGCCGTCACGGCGTAGTTGTTGACGATGAGAGCGCCGATCAACAGCACCAGCACTGCGACAAGTGCCCATTGTCCGCGGTTCAGGCGGAGGCGCAGATCAGGCGAGTCGACCCGCGGGGTGGCCATCAGGAGCCGGGTGTCGGTCGATCCGTCACGGTGATCGATGCCACGCTCCAGTTCCACGCATCGAGGACCGTGGAAAGCGGAGTTCCGTCGGGGAAAACGATCCGGATCGGTCCGCCCTGGTCGTACGGAATCGGCTCTCCGTCTCGTTCTGTGGCGATCAGTGCCTGCGAGCCGACCATCGGCGCGACAGCGCTGGCGTAGCTGTAGTCGTTGAGGGCAACCGTGTCGATGGTCGCGGTGTCGGGGATTCCGGCCTTGGCGAGGACGGTGGCCAAGGGCACGCCGCGGAACGTCTGACGCTTCTTGACGAAGGGTTCGTCGATGGTGATCGTGGTGTTGCCGAGTGCGTTGAGCTGGTCCATCGTCAGGGAAAGTGGGGCGCTGCCGCCCTCGACCCTCAGGATCGGTTCGTCGGGTCCCGCAGGGTCGATGGAGGGCGCCCCGTAGGGATTGGTGGTCGACGGGCCGGCCTGGGTCGCGGCGGCGCCCGTCGATGAGGCCACGGCGGAGGACGAGCCGTCGGAGCCGCGATCGCCTCCGCATGCGGCAACGACGAGGAGGGCCATAAGCCCTGCTACGCAGGCCGCGAGACGGTTGTGCATGACGAGACGATACTCAGTTTCGCCTCGTCGACCCGCCAGAATGGAGGGCCGAAATGCCCGGATCAGCCAGGGTTGTAGGGCGGGCGGGGCTCGAACCCGCGACCAATGGATTATGAGTCCACGGCTCTAACCGACTGAGCTACCGCCCCTCGCGCGGCCACCATGGTCGCACACGCGCGCTCACGCGAAGACGGTCTGCCCCGTCTCGTCGACCTCGTAGCGTTCGGTGCCCTCGGTGACCCGCGGCGCATCGGCGCCCAGCGCCACGGCGATCTTGTTGGCCGCGTTGCGCATCACGTCCAGGGTCAGCTCGAACGCCTGCTCCTCCGAGAAATGCTTGTGGACGCCCGCCACGATGCGCTCGTCGATCCCCGAGGGCGTCCATATCAGCGCATCGACATAGCGCAGGGCCGCTTTGTGCGCGTCGGACAGGTCGGCCGCGGCCTCGAAGTCCTCGATCTGCCGGTACAGGCCTTCGGACCCACCCTCGTCGAGCGCATGAGTTTCCCGCAGCGATCGGCACAGCCGGCAGTTGTGCGCGGCCGCGCCGCGCAGCCGCACCACCTCCGTGGTCACCGCGTCGAGGTCGCGCAGCCGCGCGACCGCCGGGACGAACCCGCCCAGCAGTGCGTCCACCGGATCGCCGTCGGGATTCCACGCCACCTCGGATACGACCCCCGGCGCACCGAGTCCGAGCGCGTCGCATCCGGCCCACACGCGGGGCACGAAGTCGGCGATGAACACCGAGACAACGAAGCGAAATGCCCTGTCTCCGTATGCATTCACGAAGCACTGTCGCTGGTTGTCGCCGACTCCGGTGACGTCGGTGCTGAACTGTTCGGCGAACGCGGCCAGCACCGCCTCCTCCTCGGAGTGCCCGTCGACCAGGTCCACCGGGACGGGCAACGGTGACAGCGACAACGCCCGCCCGCACGTCAGCCGGATCACGGTGTCGGCGCGGCTGTCCCCCGAGGACAGCGCGACGAGCTCGGCCAGCCGTTCGGGCAGCGCGCGGTCGCTCACCCCGGTGAGCTTATTGCGCCTGACTGACCGACGACATGTGAAAGTCCGGAATTCGCAGCGACGGCATCTGCGCCCGGGTGGCCCAGTCGCCCCATTCGCGCGGCAACGTCACCTCGCTGACGCCGGCCTCGGTGGCCCGGCGCAGCAGATCCAACGGGCTCTCGTTGAACCTGAAGTTGTTCACCGCGGCGGTGACCTCGCCGTCCTCGACCAGATACACCCCGTCCCGGGTCAGGCCGGTCAGCAGCAGCACCGACGGGTCGACCGCGCGGATGTACCAGAGCGTGGTCAGCAGCAGCCCACGCTCGGTGGCCGCGATCATCTGAGCCAGGGAGTCCCCACCGCCGGTCATCAGCAGATTGTCGGCTCCCACCGCGACGGGCGCATCGAACTCCGCCGCCGCGGCGCGGGGATAGGCCAGCGCGTTGATCACTCCGTCGCGCAGCCAGTCGACCCGGTCGATCGCCATGCCGTTGTCGAACACCGAGACCCGGTCCGACGACGTCGCGGCCACCACGTACGGCGCACACTCCAGACCCGACGCGTGCGGATCCGAGAACAGCGTCAGCGGGAGATCGGTCAGCCTCTCCCCCACGCGTGTCCCGCCGCCCGGGGCCGACAACGCCGAGCGGCCCTCCTGTGCGCCCCGACCGCCCATCGTCCACGTCAGGTAGATCATCAGATCCGCCACGGTCGACGGGGGCAACAGGGTCTCGTAGTGACCCGCGGGCAGATCGACGGTGCGCTGCGCCCACGACAACCTGGTGTCGAGTTCGGCCAGCAGCGCGTCGGTCGACACGTCCGCGAAGTCGGGGGTGCCGACCCCGGCCCATGCACTAGCGCCGTCGCGCTTGGCGTTGATCTCCACCGAGCCGGTGGGCTGGGTGAAGCGCCGGCGCACACCACCGGAGGTGGCCACGAAGGTCGTCTCGACGACGTGGCGGGCATACCCGAACAGCGTGTCGCGGCCGCGGAATCCGCGGGCCAGGTCGCGCGCGACGCCGGCGAAGACGTCGGCGCCCGTGTCCGGGAGCGGGGCATCCCAGTCGGCCGGCACGTCGGTGCCGGGCAACGCGGCGGCGTTGTCCCGCGCGGCGGGCGCCGCCGCGGCCGCCCGCTGCGACGACGCGACGAGCCCGGCGATCACCGACGGATCGACGGCGCTCGAGCGCACGGAGCCCACATGGGCGTGTTCGCCGCGGCGCACGATGGAGATCACCGTGGTGGTGCGGGCGGTGGATTCGCCGTTGGTGGTCATGGTGTTGTTGGCCCACCGCAGCGACGCGTCGACGCGGTCGGTGACCACGACGGTGGTCTCGTCAGCTCCGCCGAGGCGGGTCGCCTCGGCCAGCGCGGTCTCGACCACCTGCTGCGCGCTGATCATCGCGTGCCCTCGTCGCGGGTGTTGAGCACGTTGATGCCTCGAAACAGGGCCGACGGGCAGCCGTGGCTGACGGCCGCCACCTGACCGGGTTGGGCCTTGCCGCAGTTGAACGCACCCCCGAGGCGCCACGTCGACTGTCCGCCAACCGCTTCCATGGCACCCCAGAAGTCGGTGGTGGTCGCCTGGTAGGCGACGTCGCGGACCTGTCCGTCGAGTGCTCCGTCGCGAATTCGGAAGAAGCGCTGACCGGTGAACTGGAAGTTGTAGCGCTGCATGTCGATCGACCAGCTCTTGTCACCGACGATGTAGATGCCGTCCTCCACCCGCGCGATCAGCTCATCGGTGCTGACATCCTCGGCGGCCGGCTGTAGCGACACGTTGGCCATCCGCTGGATCGGCACGTGATGGGCCGAGTCGGCGTAGCTGCAACCGTTGGAGCGGCCCACACCGAGCCGGGGAGCGAACACCCGGTCGAGCTGATACCCCACGAAGAGACCGTCGCGCACCAGATCCCACTTCTGCGCGCGCACCCCCTCGTCGTCGAAACCGACCGTCGCCAAACCGTATTCGGCGGTCCGGTCGGCGGTCACGTTCATCACCGGCGAACCGTAGATCATCCGGCCCAGCTTGTCGGGTGTCGCGAACGAGGTGCCGGCATAGGCCGCCTCGTAGCCGATGGCGCGATCGTATTCGGTGGCGTGCCCGATCGATTCGTGAATGGTCAGCCACAGGTTGGTCGGATCGATCACCAGGTCGGTGGGTCCCGCCACGACGCTGGGGGCCTTCACCTTCTCGGCCAGCAGCGCGGGCAGCGCGGCGAGCTCGTCGGTCCAGTTCCAGATGTCGTCGCCGGCAACGGCTTCCCACCCGCGCGCGGTCGGCGGCGCCAGCGTGGACATGGTCTCGAACGTGCCGGCCGCGGTGTCGACGGCGACGGCCTCGACGGTGGGCAGGATGCGCACCCGCTGCTGGGTGATCGACGAGCCGAAGGTGTCGGCGTAGAACGTCTGCTCCTTGGCCGCGTGCAGCCAGGCCGACGCGTGGTCCACGCCGTCGGAGGCGAGCAGCCGGCCCGCGTAGTCGCCGAGCACGGCGATCTTGTCCTCGGCGGGTACCTCGAACGGGTCGACGAGATAGTTCGACACCCACGTCATGTCGCGGTACACGGGTTCGGGGGCGAGTTCGATGCGTTCGGCGTTGAGCGGGGCAAGTGTCGTCGCGACGCGCACAGCCCGGCGGGCGGTGGCCGCGGCCGCCTCCGGGCTCAGCTCGGCGTGCGAGGCGAAACCCCACGCTCCGTCGACGATCACCCGGACCGCCAGACCGATCTCGCTGTTCACCACCGCGGTTTCCACGTCGTGGTCACGCAACGCGATGGTCTCGGTGGTGATCGCGTGGATGCGTAGATCGGCGTAGCTGGCTCCGGCCTGTGCTGCCGCGGCCAGTGCCGCGTCGGCCAGTGCCTGCCGGGGCAGCGCCAGGAAATCGGCGTCGATGGTGTGGGGCGCACTCACGCCCATCACCGTAGTGGGTCAGTTGCGGGCGCTACTGGTGGGAAGCACCGTCAGCTCGAGCGCGAGGGCGGCGCCGCACACCACGGCGACGATCGCGAAGGCCACCCAGTCGCGGCGGGCCGGGCGCGACGGCGCGGCCGAAATCTGTCCTGCGCCACCGCGTGCGGTGATCGCGTCGCCCATCTCGTCCGCGCGTCGCAGCGCCACGGTGATCGCGGCGGCCAGCAGATCGATCAGTTCCGAGGCCCACCGCTTGCCGCGGCCGCGCCGGTGGGCGTCGACATCCGGCGGACGCAGCCGCCGAGCGGCGTAGAGCACGCTGAATTCGTCGATCAGCATCGGAAACGCCCTCAGCGACAACGCCAGTGCCACCGCCCAGTCGTCGACCGGGACCCGAAGCGGCCGCAGCGGACGTCCGAGAGCGGCGACGGCAGGGGCGATCTCGGCGACGTTGGTGGTCCACGAGACCATCGCCCCGAGGCCGAGCAGCACGATCGACAGCGCGGTGATGCGCAGGAAGTTCAGCAGGCCACCAAACCCGATCTCCATCGATCCGACGGACAGCACCGGGCTGCCACCGGCGAACGTGGCGGTCAGGCCGCCCAGTGCGACAAGAAACCACAGCCACCTCGGAATCGAGGGCAGCACGCCGCGCGGGATGCGGGCGAGCCGGGCCGACACCGCGATCAGCACCGCCACCGCGGCGATGGGCAACCATCCCGGATAGAAGGTGAGGAGAACGCCGATGGCGGCGACGATGATCAGCTTGGCCCCCGCCCACAGCTCGTGGATCACGGTGCGCCCCGGCACCGGCCGCAGCAGCACGACCTGACGACGCGGGCGGGCGCCACTCATGTCACACCCCCGGCCGTGGTGGGCGCGGTTGCCAGTTCCCCGTCGCGCAGGTGCAGGGTCCGCGGGCACAGACCCTCCAGGCCCGCGAAGTCGTGGGAGATGACGACGACCGTCAACCGCCGACGGCGGCGCAGCTCCTCGAGCAGACGCACCAGTCCCTGGGCGGACGCCGCATCCAGGCCGGCCAGCGGTTCGTCGAGGATCAGCGCGCGCGGGGAGCGGGCCAGTAGCCCGGCGAGCACGACGCGCCGCATCTGGCCGCCGCTGAGCTGGTCGATGCGTCGCGCTGCCAGAGTCGGATCCAGACCCACCGTGTTGAGGGCGTCGGTGACCTTCTGCTGGTCGTATTTGGAGAACCCGGCCAGCGAGGCGATCTCCAGCGCGACATGGCTGCGCATCAGCTGCAGCCGGGCCGCCTGGAACGATATCGCCACGGCACCGACCTGTTCGGACACGGGCGTGCCGTCGAGCAGGCACGCGCCGCGGCTCGGCACGGTCAGCCCCGCCATGATCCAGGCCAGCGTGGACTTGCCGGAGCCGTTGAGCCCGTGGATCAACACGCCGTCGCCCTCGTGCACCGAGAAGTCGATGCCGGTCAACGCGGTCTTGGCCCAGGGCGTGCCGTCACCGTAGATGTGGCCGACGTCGCGCAGCTCGAGCACCGGCGGGCCGGCTCGATGATCGGCGTCGGCGGCGGGGTCGGGGCGGGGCGCGTGCACCTCCGCGGTCTCGACCATCTCCGGTCCGCTCACGTTGTCGGCGTTGGCACCGTTGCCCGACAGCGCCACCGTGCGATCGGCGGCTTCGGCCTCGTCGTTGTAGTGCGTGATGTGCACCAGTGCGGTGCGGTGGGCCCGGGTCAGCCCCGACAACACGGACATCAGGCCGTCGCGGCCCTGTTGATCCACCATGCTGGTCACTTCGTCGGCGATCAGCAGCGCCGGCTCACGGGCGAGCGCGGCCGCCACGGCCAGGCGCTGGAGTTCACCGCCGGACAGGCCACCGGTGTCCCGTTCGCCGAATCCGTCGAGACCCACCTCGCCGAGCAGGCGGTCCACGTCGGGGCTGGTGCCCGGCGGCAGACCCCAGACCACGTCGTCGGCGACGCGGGTGCCGAGCACCTGACTCTCGGGGTGCTGCATCACCACAGCGGTGCCACCGCTCTTGCCGAGCCCGACGCTGCCCGGCCGCTCGATGGTGCCCGCAAGGGGTTCGCGGCCGGAGAGCACCAGCATCAGCGTCGTCTTACCCGACCCGTTGGCCCCGGTGACCGCCACGTGCTCGCCCGGTTCGACGGCCATGGACACCGGCCCCAGCGCGTCACGTTGCGTGCCCGGGTAGCGGAAGCGGACGTCGCGCAGCTGCAGCGGCACCGGACCGACCGGGCCGTTGTCGGCGGGGGTCTCGAGCTTGTGAACGTCGGGCACGCCCATCAACCGCGCCATCACCCGGGACAGCGCCCACCAGCCGACCAGGCTCACCCAGGTGATCGAGAACACGCCCACGACGAAGAAGATCAGCGGCCAGTAGTGCAGTGCGGTCGCGAAATCCCGCTCGAGGCGCCCCGCGGCCTCCTCGAGTTGGGGTATCCGGCGCATGATCGCGGCCACCCCGGTGATGTTCGCGGTGACGGAATCGAAGATGAGGGTGCGCAGGCGGCTCAGCAGCGCCAGGGCCCCCACGATGAAGACCCCGAAGATCGCGCCGGCGACCAGCGCGGAGGCCACCACCGTGGGGGTGCCGCGACCGCGCCGTTTGACGATCCCGGTCAACCCGCCGATGTAGGCGCAGTTCACCACGGTCATGAGCCCGCCCATCCCGGCGATCAGGAAGGCCACCAGGCCACCGGCCACCGTCGCGGTCAGCACGACCCGCAGCCGGTAGCGATAGGCGAGCAGCCCCATCGGCACCGTGCCGAGCAGCGAGAGGCCTGCGGCGAAGGGAACGACCACCGCGATGATGGCGATGGCCGCGCACAGCGCCGCCATCACCGCGGCCTGCGCCAGCTCGACCGGTTTCAGCGAGCCCGACCGTCGCGGCGTGCGCTGCGATGCGGCCGAAGTCATTGCACGATTCTGCCAGTCGGACCCCCGAGGTGGATTGCATAGGGATTCTATGCAATTATGGACGGCATGTCCTCCACACTCGGTTCCGACCTGCTTTCGGTGGTGGCACGGCTCAACCGCATGGCCAACCAGCGGGTTCGCATCCCACTCCCGTTCGCCCAGGCCCGCCTGCTGTCCACGATCGACGACCGCGGTGAGGCGCGGATTTCCGATCTGGCCGCACTGGATCACTGCTCGCAGCCCACGATGACCACACAGGTGCGCCGCCTCGAGGACGCCGGCCTGGTGACGAGAACCACAGACCCTCAGGACGCCCGGGCCGTCCTGATCCGGATCACCGAGCACGGCAAGAACACCCTGCGTCAGGCGCGCGCCGATCGCGGCGCCGCCGTCGACCCCTATCTCGAACGGCTCAGCGAGGCCGACCGAGCCTGCCTCACCGAGGCCGTGCGCGTGATGCATCGCCTGATCGACGACGCCACGTCCGCCGCGGTGTCGCACTGATCTCCCCACTGTCATCCCACTGATCGAAAGGAGTGGTTCGCCGGTGTCTGCCGACACACAGATGTGGCGCCAACCCAAGGCCGTCTGGGCCGTCGCCTTCGCGTCCGTCGTCGCGTTCATGGGGATCGGTCTCGTCGACCCGATCCTCAAGCCGATCGCCGACAACCTGAACGCCTCCCCATCGCAGGTCTCGCTGCTGTTCACCAGCTACATGGCCGTGATGGGCGTGGCAATGCTGATCACCGGCGTGGTGGCCAGCCGCATCGGACCCAAGCGCACGCTGCTGATCGGCCTGGTGATCATCATCGCCGGCGCCGGGCTGGCCGGACTCTCCGACACCGTGATGGGCATCGTCGGCTGGCGGGCGCTCTGGGGGCTGGGCAACGCCCTGTTCATCGCGACGGCGCTGGCGACGATCGTCAGTTCGGCGCGCGGATCGGTCGCCCAGGCGATCATCCTCTACGAGGCCGCACTCGGCCTGGGCATCGCCGTCGGCCCGCTCGTCGGTGGTGTGCTCGGCGAGATCTCTTGGCGTGGGCCGTTTTTCGGAGTATCGGTCTTGATGGCCATCGCCCTGGTCGTGACCACGTTCCTGTTGCCCGCCACGCCACCCGCCACGCGGGCCACCACGCTGGCCGACCCGTTCCGGGCGCTCGCGCACCGCGGGCTGCTCGGCGTCGCGGTCACCGCGCTGCTGTACAACTTCGGCTTCTTCACGCTGCTGGCGTTCACGCCGTTCCCCCTCGACATGGGCGCACAGGAGATCGGGCTGATCTTCTTCGGCTGGGGTCTGGCTCTGGCGTTCACGTCGGTCTTCGTCGCGCCGCGGCTCCAGCACCGCTTCGGCACCGTGCGCACACTGGTGATCAACTTGGTGCTGATGACCGCCACGCTCGCCGCGATGGCGGTGTGGACCGATCACAAGCCGATCCTGGCAGCCTGCGTCGTCGTGGCGGGCCTGTGGATCGGCATCAACAACACGCTAATCACCGAGACCGTCATGAAGGCCGCACCCGTGGAACGCGGTGTCGCCTCGGCCGCCTACAGCTTCATGCGGTTTTCCGGCGCCGCCGTCGCGCCGTGGCTGGCCGGCGTACTCGGCGAGCAGGTCAGCGTCCACCTGCCGTTCTGGGTGGGCGCAGGCGCCGTGCTGCTGGCCGCGGCGGTGCTGACCGCCTCGCGTCGCCATCTCGCCCACATCGACGACGAGGAAACCGAGCTCGAGGAACTCACCGACGAGGCGCGCGCCGTCACCGTCGGCAACGAGAGCTGAACGCTCAGGTCGCGGCGACGCCGATGAGGTGGCCGACGAGGTAGGTCGCGCCGATCGCGACCGCGCCGAACGCCAGCTGCCGCGCCGAGCCGATGACCGGCGACCGACGGGTGATGCGGGCCGCCGCGGCGCCGGCCAGTATCAGCCCGAGGCCGCCGAAAGCCAGCCCGGCCCAGAGAGATTCGTACCCGAGCAGATACGGGATCAGCGGGATGATCGCGCCGATCGCGAACATCACGAACGAGGAGGCGGCCGCGAGCCACGGTGAGGGCTTGTCCTGCGGGTCGACTCCGAGCTCCTGGATCAGGTGGAAGTTGATCGCCTTGTGATCGTCTTGGTGGATCTCCTCCGACGCCTTGGCCGCGGTCTCGGCGGACATCCCGAGCGAGACGAGCTTGGCCACCAGCTCGGCCTGCTCGGCCTCGGGTTGGCGCGCAAACGATTTCCGCTCCACGTGCACCTCGGAGTCGATCTGTTCGTTGGCCGTCGTGACCGAGGTGTACTCGCCGAGCGCCATCGAGAAGCTGCCTGCCAGCAGCCCCGCCACGCCGCTGATCACGACGGTGTGCGCCGAGGCGCTCGCGGCCACCCCGGCGATCAGCGCGGTGTTGCTGACCACGCCGTCCATCGCGCCGAACGTGGCGGCGCGCAGCCACCCTCCGGTCACATCGGCGTGCCGATGGTCCTCGACGTGAATTCCTGCTGCGTCCCCCGGCGGCTCGGTCATGGCGATCATTCAACGCCGCGGCAGGGCGCCCCGGCAGAGCGGGTTCGGACGGGTTTGTGACATCACAGTTTGCGCGGCGGTTTCGAGGGCTACCGTCGAGATATGACCACCACTGCGGAGCATCTACGGAACTGCCTCGACGGCCGCTGGCGAGACACCAAGAACGCGTTGCGTAAAGAACTCAGCAACGACATCTTCCGACCGCACTACACCCCGAACACGGTCATCGCGCGCACCAAGGTCGCCGAGCAGATGCGGATCATGGCCTCGCGCGGAGCCGCCGAGGACGGTTTCAAGAAAGAGCACGGAGGCAACGGCGACGTCGGAGCCGCCGTCACGCAGATCGAGATGCTCGCGATGAGCGATCTGTCGCTGATGGTCAAGGCGGGTGTGCAGTGGGGCCTGTTCGGCGGCGCGATCGAGAACCTCGGCACCGAACGCCACCACGAGGCCTACGTCAAGAAGCTCATCGACCTCGAGGTGCTCGGCTGCTTCGCGATGACCGAGACCGGCCACGGCAGCGATGTACAGTCGCTGGAGACGACGGCCACCTACGACCCGGCCACCGAAGAGTTCGTCATCGACTCCCCCACCCCGTCCTCGCGCAAGGACTACATCGGCGGCGCAGCCGAGACGGCGCGATTCGCAACGGTTTTCGCTCAGCTGATCACCCCGGACGGCGAGGGTCACGGCGTGCACTGCTTCGTCGTGCCCATTCGTGACGAGGCCGGCAACGACCTGCCCGGCGTCACCACCTCGGACTGTCACTACAAGGGTGGCCTGCCCGGCGTGGACAACGGCCGCATCCAGTTCGACAACGTGCGCGTCCCGCGCGAGAACCTGCTCAACAAGTACGCCGACGTCGCCGCGGACGGAACCTACAGCTCCCCGATCGAGAACCCGAACCGGCGTTTCTTCACGATGCTCGGCACGCTGATCCGCGGCCGCGTGACAGTCGGCGGCAGCGCCGGCGCGGCCGCTCGCGTCGCGCTGGACATCGCGACGCGCTACGCGCTACAACGGCGTCAGTTCTCCGACCCCGACGGCGGCGAGGTGCTGCTGATGGACTACTTGGTCCACCAGCGCCGGCTGTTCCCGTTGATCGCCCGCTCGTATGCGCTGCAGTTCGCGCAGAACGAGCTGGTGGCCAAGTGCCACGAGCTCCAGACCGCTGACGACCCGGACCCCGAGGAACAGCGCGAACTGGAATCCCGGGCCGCAGGCCTGAAGGCCGCCAACACCTGGCACGCCACCCGCGCCATCCAGGAGGCGCGTGAAGCGTGCGGCGGCGCCGGCTATCTCGCCGAGAACCGGCTGATCGCGCTCAAGGCCGACACCGACGTGTTCACCACCTTCGAGGGCGACAACCATGTGCTGTTCCAGCTCGTGGCCAAGGAGCTGCTGACCGCCTACGCCGACGACATCAAGGGGATGAGCCCGGTCGAATGGGTGGGTTTCGCGGCCCGGTTCGCCGGCGAGCGGGTGCTCAAACGTACTGCGGCCCAGACGATCATGCAGACAGTTCTGGATTCGCGGCAGGACAACGAGGAAGAGGGCAGCCTCTTCAACCGCGGCACGCAGGCCAAGATGCTCGAAGACCGCGAGGAGTACATGACCGCGTCGGTGGCGCGGCGGCTGCAGAGCAAGTCCAAGGAGATGAGCGCCTTCGAGGCCTTCAACTCGGTGCAGGACCATGTGCTCCACGTCGCGCAATCCCACATCGACCGCATCGTGTTCGAGGCGTTCGTCGCCGGTATCGACTCCTGCCACGACCGGACCGCGCGCGAGATCCTGGGCCTGGTGTGCGATCTGTACGCGCTGACGGTGATCGAAGAGGACAAGTCGTGGTTCGTCGAGCACCGCTTCCTGTCCACCGAACGCGCGAAGGCGGTGACCCGCGCGATCAACGATCGCTGCAAGCGCCTGCGTCCCTACGCGGAACTCTTGGTCGACGGCTTCGGCATCCCCGAGCAGTTGCGCTACGCCGAGATGCTGCACCCGGAGCACATTCCGGATGCCGACGAGCACACCCGTCAGGACGCCACCAGCGCGGGCGTGATCTGACTCAGGGCCCCGGTATCGGGTCGAGGATCGTCAACCTGCCCTCTTCGAGGGTGACGCGCGCCGATCCCACCCCGGTGGGGCAGCACGCCGCGTCGGCGCCCTGACGCCACTGATACTGCACGCGGGCGTCGTGATCGCCCTGCGCGGTGACGGTGATGTAGGGCCGCGGTTCCGGTGTCGGCGAACCGACGCCTTTGTCGCCGTCGAAGAACAGCACCTGCTGGGGGCTGTCGGAGGCGGCGCCGGAGCTCACCACCACCCAGTTCAACCGACAGTCGGCGGCGTGCCCGCGCGCGCTCTCGGTCCACGACGCCTGCGGCAACATCGAGATCTCGGTGGCCACCGACTGCGCGCTGGGCCCTGGCCCGCACGCCTGAGTGCTCGTCGGCGCCGGGCCGGGCGGGCTCCATCCGCATGCGGCCGTCAGCACGGCAGTCATCGCGACGACGGCAGACGAGATACGCATGCCGTCACGTTATCGGTCGACCTCGTAGCGCAGCAGGACCGTGCCGCCGGGGAACGTGCGATTGTCCACCAGTCGCAGCGAGATCCAGGACGGCAGCGGCGGGAAGAACGGCGTGCCGCCACCGACCGCCGTCGGGGCCAACACGATCCGGAACTCGTCGACCAGCCCGGCCTGTACGACCGGTGCGGCCAGCGTCGCACCGGCGATCTCGAGAGGACCGTCGGTCTCGGCTTTCAACCGCCGGACCACCTCGACCGGATCCCCGCGCTCCAGGCGGGCGTTCCCGTCGACCGACCGCAGAGTGCGGGAGAACACGACCTTGGGCATCGCCCGCCAGACGCGCGCGTAGTCGACGATGATCGGCGGCGCGTCCGGGTCATCGTCGGCCGTGGTCCAGTAGGGGGACATCAGCTCATAGAGGCGCCGCCCGTAGAACGCCAGCGCGGTCTGCCGCTCGAAATCATTCCAATACTGGTGCAGTTCGTCGCTCGGCGCACTCCAGTCGATCGACCCGTTCGCGTCCGCGATGTAGCCGTCGACGGAGACGTTGAAGCCGTAGATCAATTTCCCCATGGACGTCAGACTGCCCCGCGGCGCCGCACTCATCGCGGCGACCCGCTCGACGCCCATGTCAGGGACGAGTGTGACGCCGCACACAACTGCTAGCTGGTTGCTTGCAATAGCTAGCACGGGGGTATCAGTACCGGCACAGGTACGAAGCGACAAGGAGACAACGACATGGCCGACAACAACAGTGGACCGCTCGCCGCGGTGAACAGCCTCATCAACGGTGCGGTGGGCATCGTCAAGCAGGTCCTCGGAATCGTGTTGAACCGCGACAGCCTCCAGGAGGAGGGCAAGGCGCAACAGGACAAGGCCGAGGCCCAGAAGGACGTCGCGAAGAAGGAGGCCGAAGCCGAAGCAGCCCGCGCCGAGGCGAAGTCTCAGGAGACCCGCCAGAAGGCAGCCCGCAACAGCTGAGGGCACGAACACCGAGGGCCACACCCGTACCGGGTGTGGCCCTCGGTCTACGTTCTGGGCGCAGACCGCGATCACGGTGTGCGACGTGCGGGAAATCTGAGCTCCCCCGGCTGGACTCGAACCAGCAACCCTTCGGCTGCGGGTCAGCTGACGACGACCTGGATTCCAGCTGGGAATTTCCCGCCGCGAGCGGGATGTGACCACACAAAGATGACGCATTCTTCAAACGTCATTCCGTTTGCTGCCAGAGCGAAAAAGAACCTGGTAAAGTTTGCCAATACGCCTGTAACGCTGGTAACAATAGAAGGTAAGTCGGGGCTGGCGGAACGGGATGGAATGGAAGACAAACGGAGTTACTCGCTGCCCGCGATCTGGGAACATGCTGTTCAACAATGGATTGCATGGCTTCGGATCGGCGGCACTCGATCAACCACACTGCGACTGCGGCGCGGCCACGTCCGCAGCATCGCCCGACGATCTGGGACGCAGCATCCACGCGAGCTGTCGCTATCGACGATCGTGGAGATTTGCGAGGATCAGACGTGGTCGAACGAACACCGCAAGGGCCTACGACGATCACTGATCAGCTTCTTCGATTTCTGCGTTGATAGAGGTCTCGTCTCGGCAAACCCGGCGCTCGCACTACCGCGAGTCGCCGGCGAGAAACCGCGGCCGCGGCCATGCCCCGACGACATCTGGTCTGAGCTGCTCGCGATGAGCACACCGCGCGTCCGGATGATGGCGCGCCTCGCCGGCGAAGTCGGGATGCGCCGCGCCGAGGTCGCCGTCTGCCGACGTGAAGATCTTGTCATCGACGTTGACGGATGGGCGCTCATCGTGCACGGCAAGGGCGGCCGCCAGCGTGTTGTACCGATCACCGACAGTGTCGCCAATGAGATCCGCGAGTTCTGCCCGCGCGGCTACCTATTCGCCGGGCAGATCGACGGGCACATCTCCCCCGACTACGTTGGCCGCCTTCTTTCACGGCTGATGCCATCGGGCTGGTCGATGCATAAGCTAAGACACCGGTATGCAACCCGCGGCCTGGCCGGCACTGGGAACCTGATTGCGGTGAAGGAGGCGCTCGGACATGCCAGCGTGGCCACGACGCAAATCTATGTAGCGGTCGCAAGCCGCGACGTCCGTGCTGTCACCGAGGCGGCTGCTGGCTGGACGCCGCGGCCGAGGATTTCGCCGACATGACCGACGAGCCCCCCGACGACCTCACCGCCACCCTTCTGGCCCTGCACAGCATCGCCGTCGCGGTGAGCCTGCCCGACGACGAGCGGCCCGAGCGAACGTGGAGTGCCGCTGCCTGATCGCGCGTAGGATGCGCGTGCATGGGGGAAGGTCGTTGGCGTACCGGCGCGGTTGTTGCGCTATCCACAGGACTCTTCACGGCGGGGTGCGTGTCGGGGTGCGTGTTCGGCGTCATGGTGACTGGCAGTGGCGAGTCGGCCGACAAGAGCGGAGGCAGTGACATTCCGCGCACATCGCCGATCCCGCTGACGCCAACGACCGAGTCTCGCGCGGCCTTCGCGAACGACATCGCCGGCCTGCCGATCGCCTTCGATGACGCCCGCCTGCTCGCCATCGCCACCTGTACCGCGTTCAAGCAGAACCCCGGCACGTCCAGCGCCAACGCAGCTGAGCAGCTGGCCAGTCGCCAGGGGTGGTCGATAGCTCAAGGCAGGCTCTTTCTCGGCGCGGCCACTGAGTCGTACTGTCCCGAGTTCCGCCACGGCTCATGAACAAGTTATGAGGCCCACCCGGCGCATTGCCGAGTGGGCCTCATTTTCGTGTTCAAAACCGGAAACGTCGCAGGTCAGCCGATCAGCACGACCACCAGCACCGCGGTACCGACGGCGATCAGGATGCACAGCGCGGCGAACCAGATCTCGATCTCGGGGTCACCCTGCGGCGCGCTCACGGCCGCAGTTCCCAGAGCTCCCGTCGCGCAGTGCGGAACGTCGCGCGCAGGTCGTTGACGTCCTCGTGGTCCTGAGTGGTCAGCGACTCGGGCGCCACCTTGGTCATCAGCCGCTCGATCAGCGAGAGCGTGCGATCAGATGCGTCGAGCACCGATTCCAGCGCGGACAGCGACCGGCCCAGGCTGGCGCGGCATCCGTCGCGAGCTTCCTCGGCGCTGTGCTGAGCATCGCGCGCGAGCCGAATGTGCTCGTTCCACTCTCGGATGCGCGCCTCGACGTCGACGAGATCGGCGTCAGCCTCGGCCTTGGCCCCCTCGGCGCCGGCCTTCTTGCCCTCGCCGCGCAGCTTCGGCAGCTCGAGATACCGGGTGGCCAGCGAGATCACCAGCGTCAGGCCGATCGTCAACCCCCATTGGCCGAGCTCGCCCCACTTCACCAGGTGTCCCGACGTCGGATCATGCGCCAGACCAGGCCGGCGCGAACCGCAGCCCCGATCGCGGTGCCGGTGAACGCGAGCGCCATGCTGGTATTCCAGGTCGTCGGCACCGCCTCGGGGATGTTGCGGCTGTAGTAGAACAGCGCGGCCGAGCATCCGAGCATGCCGAGCATCTCGACCCACGCTCCCCGGGGTTCACGCCGCAGCCAGGCCGCCGCGATGCACGCCAGTGTCGAGGCCAGCAGCACCGCCGAGAAGGCGTTCTGCGACCAGCGGTCCATCTCGCGCACCACGGTCGAGCCGGACGGACCGAACCACAGCTGTGAGGCCGAGATGTAAGACAGCGTGCCCATTGAGGCGAGGACGATCGGGTGGCGGGCGTCGCGGCGGCGGTTACGCATCTCGTCGCAACCCGTGCTCGTCGCGAATGTGCAGCCGGAACATCGCCGCGAAGCACAGCCACGTGATGAGCGAGAGCGGGTTGACGACGTCCTCGTTGCGTATGAGGTCCGCGGCGAACGCGATGCACGCTGCTGCGGCGAGAGCGGTGAACCACCAGAACGCCAGCCAGCAGCCAATGATGCGCAGTCGTTGCCGCTCGCGCCGATACCCGGCGATGATCAGCACGCCGGCGACCAGCACCAGGCCGCCCCATGTCGCGGGCGATCCCGGCACCTTGAGCGCGAACGTCCATGCCGCTGCAGCCCACCGACGACCGCCGGACTCGATGTGACAACCGATGATCGTGGCGCCGAACGCGACAGCGATGACGCCGAGGCAGAGGGAGTTGCGGTGAACGATCCGGCTTGAGCCGGGCATCAGGACAGCGTGCCGTCTTCGCGCTGCTGCTTGACCACCACGGTCGCGGTGGTGCTCGCGACGGCCGGATAGCCGAGGCCGAGGATGTTGGCGACCAGGTTCAGCCACAGCGGCGCATCCTCGGGCGCGACGATCTTGTAGATGCCCAGCAAGACGAGCACCGCGGCGGCGCTGCCATAGAGGCGCTGGCGCTGTTCGGCGGTGAGCTTCGTGATCATGGTGTGCCTTTCAGATGTCGAGCTCGCGCAGCAGTTGCACGGCGTGATCGATGCGGTAGGAGGTGTGCGCCTGCGTCTGCAGGAACGAGACCAGCCGGGAGAGGGACTGGATCAGCGAGACGACACCGATGAGCGGTTTGCCGGTGAGATCCATGAGCTGGTGTGCGAGCCCGTCGTCGGCCATGACTGCCTGCCACAGCTCGAGCGGTGTACCGCCGAGCTGGGTGAGCAGCGCGTACATCGCGGTCATGTTCTCGCCGGCCTCACCCTTCGGCGTGCAGGCGTACATGTCGCCGGGCAGCGCGTAGGTGACCTTGCGGATCGTCTTGTGTGGGATGACGAGTCGCGAGATCCCCCACCCGTCGCCCCCGCCGATCGTCTCGTCATCCTCCTGGCGGCACGGGTCGCCGAGGGTGATGTGGAGCGGGCAATCGGCGAGGCGGTGCTGCAGCGATCCGGTGGTGAGCTCGAGCTCGATGCGGCCGGTGACTTCGGCGCCCTGGCTGTAGCCGATGAGGATGAACGGGCCGGGCGTCTGGTTGATCAGCCGCACGCCCTCGACGACACCCTGCGACACTGACGCGGCGTAGGACGGTGCGCCTGGTGCTGCGGGCGGGATCGGTCCGAAGCTGGCCGGGTAGCCGATGGGCTGCCAGCGGTACTTCTGCCGGAACTCTTCGCCGCCGAGCTCGGCCGCCAGCGCATCCCACTCGCCGGGAATCACCGCGCGGGCGATGTCGGCCGGGTAGCCCATGTCCCAGCCCGCCCACGTGCCCGCGGCCGTGAGCAGAGTGGCGGTCATCGGATGTCGCTGATGTCCACGCCGGTCTTGGCTGCGATGCGCTTGAGGATCTCGTGGTTCACCCGGGCGAGGCTGGCCGCGTTGATCGCGTGGCCGAGGGTGGTGTCCTTGCGCTGCGCGTCGGCGGCCAGCTTCTTGAGCTCGTCGCTGTCGAGTGTGCGACCGGGCAGCCAGAGGGTGACCTCCTTGGCGGCGTGGGTCACCTTGTCCTGCACCGAGCGCGCGACGTAGGGCGCGGGCCCGCCGGCACCCATGACGGCGGCGTGGTGATCGTCGGGGGCGACGCCGTTGAACTCGTCGGCGACTTCTTGTGCTGTTGCCATCAGTTGGCTCCCATCAGTTCGAGGTAGATAGCGGTCCAATCCGACAACCCGAGCAGGTCGCGGAGCTTTTCGGGAGTGCCGCGGAATGCGTTGGCGTCCACGGACTTACCGGCCACGAGCGCGCGGTCGGTGAATTGGAGGATGTCGGGCGCGCGACCGCCGTATGCGCCCCACTTCGGCGAGTTGTCACCTGGGTAGAGCACCGAGGCATACCCGCTGCCACTGACGTACTCGGAGCGGATCAAGCCCGGCACGCGGGAAAGGTCCGGCCGCCCGATCCGCTCCCAGTACCAGTCGGGAATGTAGGACAGCGCGACGCGCACGCCGAGCGACTCGATCGCGCCCTTGACTGCCCAGAACTGCGTCATGTCGCCCGAGCCAGACTCGAAATCGAGCATCGCGGGGATCGCCTTGTCGCCGAGGTGGTCGACGAACGTGCGCGCCTGGGCCATGGGGTCGCCGGAGCGCACGTAGTGGTAGCCGGCGAGGATCAGGCCAGCCGCGCGGGCGTTGTCGCGGTTCGACGGCCAGAACGGGTCGCGGTAGTTCGCGCCCTCGGACACCTTGCAGAGGATGAAATCGAATCCCTCAGCCTTGACCCGCTGCAGGTCCATCGTGCCCTGGTGGTTGCTGATGTCGATGCCGTAGACGGTGCGGTCCGGTTCTGCCGCGGCCGGTGTGCCGTCCTCGATGATCGGGCCGGGCAGGTATGCCCAGGCGGTCGCGTAGCCATTGTCGATCGCCAGCGCGCGGTCACCGGAGACGAGGCCCTTGCTACCGGCGGATTCCACACGCATGCCGTCGATCTCGCACCACATATGGCTGTTCGCGCCGCCGCCGGGACCGTGATGCAGTGCGATCTTGACCGCGGCGTCGGCGGGGATGTCGCGCGGTGAGCCGACGCGGATGGTGCCGAGCGGGCCGACGCCACCGATCGGGATGTAGCGATAGGACTCGGTGGTGGCACCGTTGGCTTGACGGCCCGGTTGGTAGCGGCCCTGCGCCATCTCGAGGACGGTCTGCACGGCTTCCGAGCAGTCGGTGCCCTGGCGCACGTTCGTCGGCGACAGGGCGCCGCCGTAGACGTAGGGGTTGCCGAGGCGAGCACGGATGAACGCCTTGGTCGCTTCGGCGTTCGCGCGGGTGATGGCCACAGGCATCCTTTCGGCAGGCGTGACGAAGGTGCCGCACTGACGAAAGGTGCGGTTTACATCTGAAATAGATCGCTGCAGCTCAGGGGCTATTTGCAGCGCGGCGTCGGGTTACGGCTTAAAGAAAGGCGCGGAGGGCGTGCCAGCGATGAATCCACACGGTCGACGCACGCCGCGCCGGTCGCCCCTGGTGCTCATCGACGGGCCGGCCGCACGTGTCGCACCTGTCCTCGGGCTGCCCCTCGTTGCCGATGCCGAAGACGTCGAGGTGGTCGAACAGGGTCACGCGAACGGATTCCAGATCACGCGGCTGTCGCTCACCCGCACCGCACGCCGCGCAACCACGTCGTAACCACCATCGCCCTCGTCGAGCCGCGCGATCGTCTGCGTCGGCACCTTGAGCCCCGACGGCCGCACGTAGCCCTTCTCGACAGTCGCGCGGATCTGCTGATCCTCGATCGCCTGACGGTCGAGACCCTTGCCGAACTTGCGCACCATCGGCATCGGGAACGTCGGCTGCAGCTCGTAGGTGACGTTGCCCTCGACGCGCTTGACGTTGGCTGGATCACCCACGCGCACACCCGTGTAGTTGATGTGCAGGCTGCCACCGGCGGCGTTGTTGTCTAGCGCCTCTTTGACATTCACTGTAGGGAAGTCGGCGAAGCGGTCATACTGACGCGCGACATCCCAGACGCGGAAAGGCGTGTCAGCCGGGAAGCCGACGCCGCCGTATGCCGGCTTGGCCCACGGCGGCCGCACACCATTGGGCGCCAGTAGCATGCCGCCGTACTTGCGCTCGGGGTTGCCGGTGAGCACGAACACGTTGTCCTCGGGGTCAGCGCCGCCGACACCTTCCCGCAGCGCGATGCAGCACACCTCGGCGCCCTCGGACTGGCCTAGGAAGATCTTCGGGCCAGGCTTGAGCGCCTCGTCGATCACCTTCTCGGCAGCTTCCTCAGCCCATGCGCGCACCGGCAGCCAGTTCTTGTACCGGATGTCGCGCCGCGTGAACGGCTTGTCGAACAGCTGCCCCCCGAGCCACCGCCTGGGTAGCAGCGTCGAGATGGGCAGCACCGTCGGGATCAGGCCGTTGAGGGTGAAGACCTTGATCGTGGTCACGACGGCCACGCACTCTCGGGGAACGGGCCACAGATGATCCACCAGTAGGCAATCCCAAGGTCTGCGGCCAGGGCGACGACCGTGATGGCCGCGACAAGAGCCAAACGACGTCTCATCGGACGATCGCCGCCTTGAACGTGCCGGTGGGTGGGTCCAAAGCGCCTGCTGTGACGTTCGTGGCGCGCACTGTGACGGTGTCGGCCGCGGACACCCACATCGAGTAGATGATGCCCGCCATG
>NZ_JAKRFN010000014.1 GCF_022348085.1 Mycobacterium sp. PSTR-4-N
CGTCCGGAGGACATCGCCTTCGACGCCTCCGATGCGACGATGGCGCTGATCGCGCTGTCGGCGAAGATCCGCATCGATCAGATCGAGCCGCTGGACTCCATCGAGTCGATCACCGACGGTGCGTCGTCGCGCCGCAACCAGATGCTCGTCGATCTCGGGTCGGAGCTGAACCTGGGCGCGATCGACGGTGCGGCAGAAGCGGATCTGTCCGGGTTGAAGTCTCAGGTCACCAAGCTGGCCCGGACGTACAAGCCGTTCGGACCGGTGCTCTCCGATGCGATCAACGACCAGCTGCGCACGGTCCTCGGGCCGTCGGGCAAGCGTCCCGCCTACATCACCGAACGCGTCACCAAGACGTGGGAGCTGGGCGAGGGCTGGGCCAAGCACGCCACCGTCGAGGTGGCACTGGGGACCCGCGAGGGCTCCAGCGTGCGCGGCGGCGCCCTGGGCGGTC
Organism: Mycobacterium sp. PSTR-4-N; assembly: GCF_022348085.1. Lineage (GTDB taxonomy): Bacteria > Actinomycetota > Actinomycetes > Mycobacteriales > Mycobacteriaceae > Mycobacterium. The sequence goes on from NZ_JAKRFN010000014.1 coordinate 455, forward strand.
TGCACGACGGTGCGCTCGCCGACGCGGCGGCGGTCGACAAGGCGATCGACGCGGCGGTGGCCGCGGTGGCGGCACGCCGCGGTGTGTCGGTGTCGCTGCCCTCTGCCGGCGGCGCCGGTGGCGGTGTCGTCGACTCGGCGGCCCTGAGCGAATTCGCCGAGCAGGTCACCGGACCCGACGGTGTGCTGGCCTCGGCGGCCCGCACGATCCTGGATCAGCTGGGCCTGGGCGCACCTCTGGTGACCCCGGAGGCTGCGGCCGACGCGGAGCTCATCGACCTGGTCACCGCCGAATTGGGTTCGGACTGGCCGCGTCTGGTGGCGCCGTCGTTCGACGCCCGCAAGGCCGTCTTGCTCGACGACCGGTGGGCCAGCGCGCGTGAGGATCTGGTCAAGATCTGGCTGATGGACGACGACGAGATCGACGCGAACTGGGCGCGGCTCTCGGAGCGGTTCGAGGGAGCCGGGCACGTGGTCGGCACGCAGGCGACCTACTGGCAGGGCAAGGCCCTGGCTGCCGGCCGCACGGTGCACGCGTCGCTGTACGCCCGTGCGGCGGCGGGTGCGGAGAATCCCGGCAAGGGCCGCTACAGCGACGAGGTCGCCGTGGTGACCGGTGCGTCGAAGGGCTCGATCGCGGCGTCGGTGGCAGCGCAGCTGCTCGCCGGTGGCGCGACCGTGATCGCGACGACCTCCAAGCTGGACGATTCGCGACTGGCCTTCTACCGCGAGCTCTACCGCGACAACGCCTGCTTCGGTGCCAAGCTGTGGGTGCTGCCGGCGAACATGGCCTCCTACAACGACATCGACGCTCTTGTCGAGTGGGTGGGCAACGAGCAGACCGAGAGCCTCGGGCCGAAATCGATCCACGTCAAGGACGCGCTGTCGCCCACACTGCTGTTCCCGTTCGCAGCGCCGCGGGTCGGTGGCGATCTGTCCGAGGTCGGGGCACGCGCCGAGATGGAGATGAAGGTCCTGCTGTGGGCCGTGCAGCGGCTGATCGCCGGGCTGTCCCACATCGGGGCGGACCGCGACATCGCGGCACGCCTGCACGTGGTGCTGCCGGGCTCGCCCAACCGCGGCATGTTCGGCGGTGACGGTGCCTACGGCGAGGCCAAGGCGTCGCTCGACGCGCTGGTGTCGCGCTGGAAGGCCGAGACGTCGTGGGCGCAGCGAGTCAGCCTCGCGCACGCCTTGATCGGGTGGACCCGGGGCACCGGCCTGATGGGTCACAACGACGTCATCGTCGACGCGGTCGAAGAGGCCGGTGTCACCACCTACTCGACCGAGCAGATGGCGAGCATGCTGCTGGACCTGTGCGACGTCGAGACCAAGGTGGCGGCAGCACGGGAACCGGTCGAGGCCGACCTCACCGGTGGCCTGGCCGAGGCGAATCTCGACATGGCCGAGCTCGCCGCCAAGGCGCGCGACGAGGCGACGACCGCACCGGCTGCCGACGATGCCGCGGACGAAGTTGCGGCGCACACGATTTCGGCTCTGCCGTCGCCGCCTCGGGTGGTGACCGGTGCGCCGGTGCCGGAGTGGGCCGACCTCGACGTCGACCCGGCCGATCTCGTGGTCATCGTCGGTGGCGCGGAACTCGGGCCTTACGGCTCGTCGCGCACCCGTTTCGAGATGGAGGTCGACAACGAACTGTCGGCGGCCGGTGTGCTCGAACTGGCGTGGACGACCGGGCTCATCACGTGGGAGGACGATCCCCAGCCAGGGTGGTACGACACGCAGTCCGGTGAGCTGGTCGACGAATCCGAGCTCGTCGAGCGGTACCACGACGCGGTCGTGGAGCGCTGCGGCATTCGCGAGTTCGTCGACGACGGCGCGATCGATCCCGATCACGCGTCGCCGCTGCTGGTGAGCGTGTTCCTGGACAAGGACTTCCGGTTCGTGGTGTCCAGCGAGACCGACGCGCGCGCGTTCGTGGCGTTCGACCCCGAGCACACCGTGGCCCGGCCGATCCCGGACTCCGGCGACTGGGAGGTGATCCGCAAGGCGGGCACCGAGATCCGCGTCCCGCGGAAGACCAAGCTGTCGCGGACCGTCGGCGCGCAGATCCCGACCGGGTTCGATCCGACCGTGTGGGGTGTCAGCCCCGACATGGCGACCTCGATCGACCGGGTGGCGCTGTGGAACATCGTGGCGACCGTCGATGCGTTCCTGTCGTCGGGCTTCACGCCTTCCGAGCTGATGCGGTGGGTGCACCCGAGCCTGGTGGCCTCCACCCAGGGCACCGGCATGGGCGGCATGACCTCGATGCAGACCATGTACCACGGCAACCTGCTGGGCCGCAGCAAGCCGAACGACATCCTGCAGGAGGTGCTGCCGAATGTCGTTGCAGCGCATGTCATGCAGTCCTATGTCGGCGGCTACGGCGCGATGGTGCACCCGGTGGGTGCCTGCGCCACCGCCGCGGTCTCGGTCGAGGAGGGCGTGGACAAGATCCGCCTCGGCAAGGCCGAGCTCGTGGTCGCGGGCGGCTTCGACGACATGACGCTGGAAGCGATCACCGGCTTCGGTGACATGGCGGCCACCGCCGACACCGAGATGATGCGCGCCAAGGGCATCAGCGACTCGAAGATCTCGCGGGCCAACGATCGGCGGCGGCTGGGCTTCCTGGAGGCCGAGGGCGGCGGCACGATCCTGCTGGCGCGTGGTGATCTGGCGCTGAAGATGGGTCTGCCGGTGCTGGCCGTGGTCGGCTACGCCCAGTCCTTCGCCGACGGCGTGCACACCTCGATCCCGGCTCCCGGGCTGGGTGCACTGGGTGCCGGCCGCGGTGGCCGGGACTCGGTGCTGGCGCGGTCGTTGCACAAGCTCGGCGTGACTGCGGACGACATCGCGGTGATCTCCAAGCACGACACCTCGACTCTGGCCAACGATCCCAACGAGACCGAGCTCCACGAGCGCCTGGCGGCCTCGCTGGGCCGCTCGGCGGGTGCGCCGCTGTTCGTCATCAGCCAGAAGAGCCTCACCGGCCACGCCAAGGGCGGTGCCGCGGTCTTCCAGATGATGGGCCTGTGCCAGGTTCTGCGCGACGGCGTCATCCCGCCGAACCGCAGCCTGGATTGCGTCGACGACGAGCTGGCCACCTCGGCGCACTTCGTGTGGCCGCGGGAGACGCTGCGCCTGGGCGAGAAGTACCCGCTCAAGGCCGGTCTGGTGACCAGCCTCGGGTTCGGGCACGTGTCGGGTCTGATCGCGCTGGTGCATCCGCAGGCGTTCCTGGCGACGCTGACCCCGGAGCAGCGGGCGGCCTACACCGCCCAGGCTCAGGAGCGCACGCTGGCCGGTCAGCGCCGGCTGGCCTCGGCGATCGCCGGCGGGCGGCCGCTGTACGAGCGGCCCGAGGGACGTCGCTTCGATGGCGAGCACCCCGAGAAGGCGCAGGAGGCGGCGATGCTGCTCGACACGGCCTCGCGTCTCGGCGAGAACGGGGTGTATCAGCGGTGACCCGTGGGATAGCGTGCTGGCCGTGGGCATCGTCGGGATAGGTATCGACCTCGTCTCCATTCCCGACTTCGCCGAGCAGGTGGACCGGCCGGGCACGGTGTTCGCCGAGACGTTCACGCCAGGGGAGCGGCGCGACGCCGCCGACAAGAGTTCGTCGGCGGCGCGCCACCTGGCGGCGCGGTGGGCGGCCAAGGAGGCCGTGATCAAGGCCTGGTCCGGGTCGCGGTTCTCCAAGCGGCCCGTGCTGCCCGAAGCGATCCACCGCGACATCGAGGTGATCACTGACATGTGGGGCAGGCCCCGCGTCCGCTTGACGGGCGCGGTGGCCGAGCACCTCAAAGAGGTGACCATCCACCTGTCGCTCACTCACGAGAAGGACACCGCGGCCGCGGTCGCCGTCCTCGAGGAGCGGTAGCGGCACTACCCTCGTCGCTATGACTGATCTCGTTCAGCGGGTCCGCGACGTGCTGCCGTCGGTACGGGCCGATCTCGAGGATCTGGTACGCATCGAGTCCGTCTGGGCGGATCCCGAGCGTCGAGACGAGGTCACCCGCAGCGCAGAGGCCGTGGCGAAGCTGTTGTCCGACGCGGGTTTCGGCGACGTCCGCATCGTCTCCGAGGGTGGCGCGCCCGCGGTCATCGCCCACCACCCCGCGCCCGACGGAGCGCCGACGGTCCTGCTGTACGCCCACCACGACGTGCAACCCGAAGGCGATTCCACCGCCTGGCACAGTCCTCCGTTCGAGCCCACCGAACGCCACGGCCGCCTCTATGGTCGCGGTACGGCCGACGACAAGGCAGGCATCGCAACGCATCTCGCGGCGTTCCGAGCGCACGGCGGCAATCCGCCCGTCGGCGTGACGGTGTTCGTCGAGGGTGAAGAGGAATCGGGTTCACCGTCGCTGTCACGCTTGTTGGACGTGCACAAGGACGCACTGGCTGCCGACGTCATCGTGATCGCCGACTCCGACAACTGGAGCACCGACACCCCGTCGCTGACCGTGTCGCTGCGCGGGCTGGCCGACTGCGTGGTCGAGGTCGCCACACTCGACCACGGCCTGCATTCCGGCATGTGGGGTGGCGTCGTGCCCGATGCGCTCATGGTGCTGGTGCGGCTGCTGGCCAGCCTGCACGACGACGACGGCAACGTGGCCGTCGAGGGTCTGCACGAGGCGACGGCAGCCGACGTCGATTACACCGCGGAGCGCGTGCGCGCCGACACCGGGCTGCTCGACGGCGTCACGGAGATCGGTTCCGGCGCAGTGGCACAACGGCTGTGGGCCAAACCCGCCATCACGGTCATCGGTATCGACACCACGCCGATCGCGAAGTCATCCAACACGCTGATCCCGGCGGCGTGCGCCAAGGTCAGCATGCGGGTGGCGCCCGGCGGCGATGCCGGCGAGCACCTGGCCGCCCTGACCCGGCACCTGGAACAGCACACGCCGTGGGGTGCCCGGGTGACGGTGACCCCCGGCGACGTCGGCCAGCCCTACGCCATCGACGCCGCGGGCCCGGTCTACGACGCAGCGCGCGAGGCTTTCCGGGAGGCCTGGGGACAGGACGCGGTCGACACCGGCGTCGGCGGCTCGATCCCGTTCATCGCGGCCTTCGCCGCCGCGTTCCCCGACGCAAAGATTCTGGTGACGGGCGTCGAGGACCCCGATACGCAGGCGCACAGCGTCAACGAGAGCCTGCACCTGGGTGTGTTGGAGCGTGCCGCGACGGCCGAAGCGCTCCTGCTGCAGAAGCTCGGGTCAGACGGACAGGTCGCGACGTAGCTTCGCGACGTGGCCGGTTGCCCGCACGTTGTACTGCGCCACCTCGATCTTGCCGTTCTCGTCGACGACGAACGTCGAGCGGATCACGCCCTGCACGGTCTTGCCGTACATCGTCTTGTCGCCGTAGGCGCCCCACGCCTCGAGCACCGCGCGGTCGGGATCGGACAGCAGCGGGAAGGTGAGCCCTTCCTTGTCCCGGAACTTCGCGAGCTTCTCGGGCTTGTCCGGCGAGATGCCGACGACGTCGAGCCCGGCGTCGCCCAGTTCGGCCAGATTGTCACGGAAGTCACACGCCTGCTTCGTGCACCCGGGCGTGGAGGCGGCGGGGTAGAAGTACACGACGACCTTGCGCCCGCGGTAGTCCGAGAGCGAGACGGTGTTGCCGTCGGCGTCGGGAAGGCTGAAGGCGGGTGCTTGATCGCCCACCTCGAGGCGGGGAGTCTGCGGCATGGCTGGTGGCTCTCCTTCGATCCGTGGCATCGATGCGCGACCGGGCGCTGCGCGCAGCACCCGCTGAACTAGGGTAGTGCGGCAGGACCGACAGACGGGCGGAGGCATACGTGGCGGATCGTGATCCCGACACCATCAAGGCCGAGATCGATCAGGCGCGCGATCAGCTGGCTCTGACCGTCGACTCGTTGGCGGCGCGGGCCAACCCGCGACGGCTCGCCGACGATCTCAAGGCAGGTGTCGTGCGCTTCGTGACGCGGCCGCCGGTGGCGATCTCGCTGGCCGGCGTCGGCGTGCTGGTGTTCGTGGTGGCGGTGCGGCGCGCGCGCCGCTGACGCGTCAGCGCCGTCGGTTCAGCGCCGACGAGCCGAGCGGAACCAGTTCCTGAAGGAAAACCCGGGTGGGTTGGCCACGCGGCCCAGCCGACTACAGCTGTGCACGAGAACCGGACGCTCATCCGCTGCGTCCGCGCCCGAGCCGCCCGGTGCGGTCGCAGTCGCTGTCGGCTCCATCAGCCCTGGCATCAGCTAAGTTCCTCGTTTCCCGTCACGGAACGAGGAGGGCCCCGTTTCCGTCGCAAGCAGCTAACGGCACCTTAACACCCGATCTGCCCTATGCCCAGCGCAATCGCCAACCGGGCCGCGAACTGAGGAAATGTTCGGACCGAGCCACGGCGTTGACGGTCGGGTCTATTCTCGCCGGATCGGGCGATTCTTAGCACATGATTCTGCCGTCGTCCGAGCGAACGCCGGAATTTTTCGAGATCGTCAAAAAGAGGTGTGCGCTGCCGTCGACCGACAGGGTCGGCGCCGCCGGTCACGGGTCATCTACGCTGACGGCTGACCCACCACGAGCAAAGGAGACGCGCGATGGCGTGGTTTCTCGCCCTGCAGGGCCCGTCGCAGCCCAGCCACCAGGCTTCGGTGTACGAATTGCAGGACCTGACCGATGTCGATCAGCTGGCGCAGGAACTGGTCAGTGCCGTGACGCTGGACCGCGTGGTGCCGATTCCGGCGATGCTGCCGCAGAACAACCGCAAGCGGCAAAAGGTCACGCTGTATGTGCGGCCCGCCGCGTGGGCCATGTGGACCTTCTACGAGCTGAGCGATGACGATCGCCGTGCGCTGATGAAAGAGAATCCTCTCGTCCAGGCGATGCAGGCACATCAACAGCAGCATCATCCGGGGCAGCCCGGCGCGGCCCCCAACCCGTTGACCGGTCAGCCCGGCCCAGGTGCGCCGCGGCGCTGACCCCACCCCGATTCCCACTGCGCGAACACCAGGAGGAGGACGTCATGAGCGCGGATGTGGAGCAGTTCGAATTCCAGGCCGAAGCACGGCAGCTGCTCGACCTGATGATCCATTCGGTGTACTCGCACAAGGAATCGTTTCTGCGCGAGCTCATTTCGAACGCCTCGGATGCTTTGGACAAGCTGAGGCTCGAGGCGTACCGCAACAAGGACCTCGAGGTCGACACGTCGGATCTGCACATCGAGCTCGTCACCGATACGCAGTCGCGCACGCTGACCGTGCGCGACAACGGCATCGGCATGACGCGTGACGAGGTCGTCGAGCTCATCGGCACGCTGGCGAAGTCGGGTACGGCGCGCATGCGTCAGCAGCTGCGGGAGGCTACCGGTGACGACAAGCAAGCCGGGGACCAGCTGATCGGTCAGTTCGGCGTCGGCTTCTACTCGGTGTTCATGGTCGCCGATCGGGTGGAGTTGCTCACCCGCAAAGCGGGCGAGAGCGAGGCCACCCGCTGGGAGTCCAGCGGTGACGGCACCTACACGATCGCCGCGGTCGACGATGCCCCGCAGGGCACGTCGGTCACGTTGCATCTCAAGCCCGCCGACGCCGAGGACGAGCTGGGTGACTACACCGCGGAACCGACCCTGCGGAGCCTGGTGAAGAAGTACTCCGACTTCATCTCCTGGCCCGTCCGGATGCAGGTCGAGCGGCGGCGCCCGGCGGACAGCGACGGCGGCGAAGGCACCGTCACCGTCGAGACCGACACGCTGAACTCGATGAAGGCGCTGTGGTCGCGATCCAAGGACGAGGTGGCCGCCGAGGAGTACACCGAGTTCTACCGCCACATCGCCCGGGCCTGGGACGAGCCGCTCGAGGTCATCGCGATGAAGGCGGAGGGCACCTTCGAGTACCAGGCGCTGCTGTTCATCCCGTCGCACGCGCCGTTCGACCTCTTCGACCGCGACGCGCACGTCGGTATCCAGCTCTACGTCAAGCGTGTGTTCATCATGGGCGACTGCGACGAGCTGCTGCCGCAGTACCTGCGCTTCGTCAAGGGTGTCGTCGACGCACAGGACATGTCGCTCAACGTGTCTCGGGAAATCTTGCAGCAGGACCGCCAGGTGACGGCGATCCGTCGCCGGCTGACCAAGAAGGTTCTCTCGACCATCGCCGAGCTGCAGACGGAACGTCCGGAGGATTACCGGATGTTCTGGGCGCAGTTCGGCCGCGTCGTCAAGGAGGGTCTGCTCTCCGACGCCGACAACCGCGACGCGCTGTTGCGAATCGCCTCGTTCGTGTCGACCCATGCGGAGGAGGAGCCCACCACACTGGCGGGCTACGTCGAGCGGATGAAGGACGGGCAGGAACAGATCTTCTACGCCACCGGCGAGTCCCGGGAGCAGATCTTGAGATCGCCGCACCTGGAGGCATTCAAGGCCAAGGGTTATGAGGTGCTGCTGCTGACGGATCCGGTCGACGAGGTCTGGGTGCAGACCGTGACCGAGTTCGACGGGAAAGCGTTGCAGTCGGTGGCCAGGGGCGAGGTCGACCTGGAGTCCGACGAGGAACGCTCGGCGCGTGAGGCCGAACGCGAGGAGCAGGGCAAGACGTTCGCCGAGCTGCTGTCCTGGTTGAAGGAGACGCTCGACGAGCACGTCAAGGAGGTGCGGCTGTCGTCTCGGCTCACCGAATCGCCGGCCTGCTTGATCACAGACGCGTTCGACATCACCCCGGCGCTGGCGCGACTGTACAAGGCGTCGGGTCAGGACGTTCCCGTCGCCAAGCGCATCCTCGAACTCAACCCGGACCATCCGCTCGTCACGGGCCTTCGTCAGGCCCATCAGGACCGGCCCGACGATCCGGCGGTCGCTGAGACGGCCGAACTGCTCTACGGGACAGCGCTTCTGGCCGAAGGTGGGGCGCTCGACGATCCGGCGCGGTTCGCCGACCTGCTCGCGGCGAGGTTGGCCCGGACGTTGTAGACCGGGGGACGGTCAGGCCGTCATGAGGTAGGTCGTTCCGCCGACGCAGACGAGGCCGGCCGGGGTGCGCGCGGTGATCGCTGCGACGACGGCCGCGGCCAGTTCGAGCATAGAGGTTGACGGGTGGATCGCGTCGATCCTCTGGCTGGACACCACGCTCAGGTGGACACCGAGGCGGAGAAGCTGCGAACGCATGGCGTAAAGGGCCGTCTCGCCGGCGCGCATGCTCGCCACCGCCGCGGTACCGCCCTTGGGCACCGCCTTGTGCGGGAAGAAGTGTGCTCGGTGGTCGGTGACATAGACGATGCGCGCGCCGGGTCGCATGAGGGGCGTCGCGAGCGACACCAGCGCGCGCTGCGCGTCGCGGAACGCCTGCAGCGCGCCGGGATCGGGATCGACCAGCGACAGACACTCGGACGCGTCGAGTACCAGCGCGTCGAGGCGACCGTGTTGCGCGGCCACGGATTCGAGGGCGCGCTGGGCTGACGCACTCCCGGCGTCGGCGGTGACGACGCGGCCCTCGGTATCGCCCAGACGCCGGGCGACGGCATGACCGAGGCCGCGCGTGCCCCCGCTGACCAGTACGACGCGTTCTGCTTCCGCGGACATGGTGCACTCCTTCGTGTCGGGCCTCGCTGGCCGTATCCGTCGTCGATGCGTCGAGCCTAGTTCGAAAATAAGAAAAATAAGGCATACTTAAGATAACACTAAGGGATCGTTTGCGGCCTGAGGTGTGTCGGCGCCGGATGCCGGCACTGTTTCGGTGCCCGCTCCCGGGGTAACGGCGTCGCACAGCTCGACACCGACACCACCCGAGGAGCAATCACGACAATGGACGCTTTGACCTATCTCCGCCAAGACCATGAGAGCGTTCTCGGAATGCTGGAGGCGCTCGACGGCGCACCGGCGCAGGACGGCGCCCACAGCAGCGGCCTGGCAACGTACGTCACCAATCTCGTCATCGCCGAGTCCCAACACGAGGCGATCGAAGAACAGTTCTTCTGGCCGGCTGTGCGCGCAGCGCTCCCCGACGGCGACGAGTTGGCCGACACCGCCATCGAACAGGAACAGCAGGGCAAGCAGCTTCTGCAGAGGCTGGAGGACGGTAGCCCCGGTGAACCGGATTACCAGCAGGCGATCAAGGAATTCGCAGCCGCAGCAAGGGAACACATCGCTTACGAACAGGACGTCGTGTGGCCGGCCGTGTCCGAGGCGCTCAGCCGAGAGGCGCTCGAGGAACTCGGTCAGAAACTGGAGACCGCGAGGAAGGCGGCGCCGACCCGGCCCCACCCGAACACCCCACCCAATCCGGCGGTCCTCAAGACCGCCGGCATGGGGGCGGCGGTCGTGGATCACGTGCGCGATGCGGTCACCGGACGGTCGGACGAGAACCCACCCGACCCGCAGGTCCGCTGATCGGTGACGGGCAAGAACCCGGTCGCAGCGTGCCGACCGGGCTCTTGCCTCTCCGAATTACTGTGTGGGCGTGCGCTGTTCGTGCGTGAACGGTTTCTCGCTGGCCACCGCGGGCTGCCCCTCGGGATTGTTCTGCTTGCCCGTGTTCTCCCGGGTCGAACCCTGCAGCCACTGCTCGGTCGGCTTCTCCACGTAGTCCCAGCTGATGCCGTCGGGCCACGGACCCTGGCCCTCGTTCCACGGTCCACGCACCGAACCCTCGCCGTCAGACATGTTGAACGCCACGGTCTGGAAGCGTTCGTCGCCGGCGAGGTGCCCCGGCGGGAAGTTCACCGGCAGGTCATTGAGTGCTGCGGTGAACTGCTGGTAGTGCGTCACCTCGCGGGTCATCAGAAACGTCAAGGTGTCTTGCACCCCAGGGTCGTCGGTGAACTGCTTGAGGTACTCGTAGACGATCTTCGCCCGCGACTCGGCTGCGATGTTGCTGCGCAGATCGACTGTGGGTTCACCGTTGGCGTTGACGAAAGCGCCGCTCCAGAAGTTGCCCGCGGCATCGCCGACCGTAGGCCCACCCGCACTCTCGATGAGGGCCAACGGATTCACCGCGACCGCGTGGATGGCCTGCTCACGGCCGTCGCGGGTGGAGACCAGCGGCATCCAGTCGCACCGTCGTTCGGCTTGCTTGAGGTCGTCGTTGAGGCCGTCGAGGAGCATGGTGATCAGCGAACCGACCATCTCGAGGTGGCTGAACTCCTCGGTGGCGATGTCCATGAACAGGTCGTACATCTTCGGGTTCTTCTGCCGCAGCACGAACGCCTGGGTGAAGTACTGCATGGCGGCCTTGAGCTCGCCGTTGGCTCCGCCGAATTGTTCCTGCAGCAGGGTGGCGAACCTGGGATCAGGCTTGTCGACCCTGACCTCGAACTGCAAATCCTTGTTGTGAATGAACATCTGCACCTCCGGGCGCCCTCGATGTGGGTGTGGTCCGGAGCCGCTACCCGAGGTGGCGACGGCCAAACGGGATCGCGGACGGCAGTTCGACGGCACAGATGTACGCGTGAGCGGGTGCGGCCAGTCGGTCGCCGCAGCGGGGTCCGGAGCACAAGACAAAAGCCCCGCCGGGGCGGGGCTTTGTGGGTGGTGCGCCGTCAGGGTTTCGAACCCCGGACCCGCTGATTAAGAGTCAGCTGCTCTACCAACTGAGCTAACGGCGCGCGTGTGAGACAATAACAGGCCCGCGGCGCAGGACGGAAATCACCGAAGAATCCGCTCGTCAGGGCACTTCCCGATCGCAACGTCGCGTTCATGTGCGCATGCCGAATGCATCGTAGAATCGAACCCGACAATGCTGGGAACCTCCTGTGGGTATTCCCCGACAAGTCTGTGTAGAAGAGATGGAGCGACTATGTGGCAGCGCAACACGGCGACGCGCGGGCGGGCCTGGCTGGCCGCGGTCGTGCTGGTTCCCGCGATGGCGCTGGCGATGACAGCGTGTGGGAGCCGGACGGAGTCGGCCGCACCGCAGGTCATCGACGAGAAGGGCACCCCGTTCGGTGATCTGCTGGTACCGAAGTTGACCTCCTCGGTCAAAGACGGCGCAGTCGGGGTGAGTGTGGACTCTCCGGTGACCGTGAGCGCCGAGTTCGGGGTCCTGGGTGCAGTGTCGATGATGAACGAGAACGGCAAGCCCGTGCAGGGCCGACTGTCCGACGACGGCCTGACGTGGGAGACCGCGGAGCCGTTGGGTTACAACAAGCGCTACACGCTCACCGCCGAGTCGCTCGGTCTCGGTGGCGTCGCGAAGCGGCAGATGTCGTTCGAGACGCACTCGCCGGAGAACCTGACGATGCCCTATGTGCTGCCCAACGAGGGTGAAGTGGTCGGGGTGGGACAACCCGTCGCCGTGCGATTCGACGAGAACATCCCCAATCGCCTTGCGGCGCAACGCGCTATCACGGTGAAGACGACCCCCGAGGTCGAGGGCGCCTTCTACTGGCTGAGCAATCGCGAGGTGCGCTGGCGTCCGGCCGAGTACTGGAAGCCGGGCACCAAGGTCGAGGTGGAGGTCAACACCTACGGCGTTGACCTCGGCGACGGGCTGTTCGGTCAGGAGAACGTCTCGACGTCCTTCACGATCGGCGATCAGGTCATCACGACCGTCGACGACAACACCAAGACCTTGACGGTGAGGCGCAACGGCGAGGTGATCAAGTCGATGCCGGTGTCGATGGGCAAGAACAGCACGCCGACGAACAACGGCACCTACATCGTCGGGGATCGTCGTGCGCACATGGTGATGGACTCGTCGACCTACGGTGTGCCGGTCGAATCACCCAACGGCTATCGCACCGAAGTGGATTGGGCCACCCAGATCTCCTACAGCGGCATCTACGTGCACGCCGCCCCGTGGTCGGTGGGCAGCCAGGGCTACAGCAACGTCAGCCACGGGTGCATCAACGTCAGTACCAGCAACGGGCAGTGGTTCTACAACAACGCCAAGCGCGGAGACATCGTCGAGATCGTCAACACGGTGGGGTCGCCTCTGCCGGGAACCGACGGCCTGGGTGACTGGAACATCCCGTGGGAGCAATGGCAGGCCGGTAACGCCAACGTCTAGGTCGGCCGTAGCGCGATCGGAGTCACCACTTCCCCGGTCGCGCACCCGCGCTCGTCAAGGAGCCAGCCGACCCGCTTGGACGTTCGCAGGTTGATCCCGCTGTCGCGCAGCTCCAACCAGGGCAATCTGTCGCCGAGCACCTGTTCGATCTCGAGGATGCGCGCCAGATCGGGAGTCCACGCGGTGATCAGCAGATTGGCATCACCAGTGGTGGACATACACAGGCGCACGTGGGGGAGGGTGTGCAAGGCGGCAACCGTGCGGGCCCGATCGGCCGGCCGCAGCCGTGCGCGCCACGTACAGCTGATCGGGCGGCGCGCCGCGGTGTGCGCCACTTCGCAGCGTATCGACAGCATCCCCGAGGCCAGCAGGCGGGGAAGTTGGCGGCGCACGGTCGCCGGATTGCGCCCGACGAGGTCCGCGATCTCGGCGGCAGTGCGCCGCCCGTCACCGCTCAGCGCCTGGATGAGCGGCCACGCAGCTGGTGGCGGGCCGGGGGCCGTGGCACGGCGCGCTCGCCGCGCGACGTTCTCCAGCGCCCGAACCCGGGCCGGGTCGAGGGCGTCGAGCCGCCAGCTGCTGCCGTCCCGATGAACGGCGGTTGCCACGTAGGTGCGCCTGCCGGCCACCCCCGTCATGGTGGCGAGGTCGTCGACGACGAACCGACTCATCTGCGACATGTCGGCCGTCATCACCGTGAGCAGAAGGTCGTATCCCTGGGTGGATTCCTCCACTGTCACCACCCGCGGATCAGCGCACAACGCCTGCACCACCTCCCGCTGTGCCCCGGCGCGGCAGTCGACCTCGATCAACGCGGTGGTCTGGTGCTGGTAGGTGCCTCCGGGATGAACCGCGACCCAGGCGAAACCGTTGGCGCGCAACCGCTCCCAGCGTGCGGCCAGGGCCTGCGCGCTGGCGCCGAGTATCCGACCTGCCTCGGACCAGCTGATTCTCGGCGCGATCTGCAGTGCATGGATCAGCTGCAGATCCAGCTCCTGCAGCGGTAGTGCGTGCACGAATTCGGAGTATATGCGCACCGCAATTCACATATCAGCGATTCTGGGCGCCGTATGTGCTCAGCGGCCCACGGTAGACCCATGCCTCACACATTCCAACGCGGCGACCTCGGCGACCGGCTGATCGCGCTGCGCCGACGGCTGCACCGCCGACCTGAGATCGGCCTGCAGCTCCCGAGAACCCAAGCCGAGGTCCTCGACGCGCTGGGCCGGCTCCCCGTCGAGATCAGCACCGGTGATGCGTTGACCTCCGTGACCGCGATCGTGCGGGGACGACGCGCCTCGCACGCTGTGCTGCTGCGTGCAGACATGGATGCGTTGCCGGTGCAGGAAGCCACCGGCCTGTCGTACGCATCGGAAGTGCCCGGTGCGATGCATGCGTGTGGCCACGATCTGCACACCGCGATGTTGGTCGGGGCCGCAGAACTGCTGTGCGAGCGCCGCGATGAACTCGACGGCGACGTCGTGTTGATGTTCCAGCCCGGGGAGGAGGGCTGGGAAGGTGCGCAGGCAATGCTCGACGAAGGTCTTCTCGAGGCGGCGGGAGTCCCGGTCGCCGCGGCGTACGCACTGCACGTGTTCTCGAATCAGCCTGCAGGCCATGTCCGCACGCGCGCCGGTGCCGTGCTGGCTGCCTCCGCGCAGCTCGAGGTCCGCGTCGTCGGTGCCGGCGGTCACGCATCGGCACCCCACTTGGCCCACGACCCCGTTCCGGCGACCGCGGAGATGATCCTGGCACTGCAGCGGGCCGCCGGACGCGACCTCGACAATCAGGATCCGGCGGTCGTCACCGTCGGTGTGGTGGAGGCCGGTGAGCGGCCGAACGTGATTCCCGAATCGGCCCGCTTCGTCGCCAACATCCGAACGCTCTCCACCGCCGCGCAGGAGCGCGTGCACGCCCTCGCGCGCCGGGTGCTCGACGGTGTCGCCGCCGCGCATGGGGTCCGAGCGGACATCACGTTCACGCCGATGCGTCCGCCGACGGTCAACGATCGTGGCGAAGCCGATCTGGCGATCGACATCGGTACCGAGCTGTTCGGACCCACCCGGGTGCACCGATCGTCTCGACCCGAGAACGGCTCCGAGGACTTCTCCCGCATCCTGGCGCACGTGCCGGGTTGTTTCCTCAGTCTCGGCGCCATGCCGGCCGGCATGTGCGCCGACAATGCCGCCTACAACCACAGCCCCGCAGCCCTTTTCGACGACGGCGTCCTCGTCGACGGTGCGGTCCTGCTGGCCTCACTCGCGGTCCGCCGGCTGCAGCTCTGTTCATCCGCGTCGAAGCGAGAAGCATCATGACCACCGCGAGAACGGCTGACCGGCAGACCACCGACCACCCCACGCCGAAGCGCCACCTCGCGGCCATCGGCCTGGGGCACGCGATCGAGTGGTACGACTGGGGTGTCTACGCGGTCTTCGCGCCGTTCTTCGCCGACCAGTTCTTCGCCGCGGGCGATCCCACGACTGCCGTACTCGCCAGCCTCGCGGTGTTCGCGGTCGGATTCGGTGCGCGTCCCCTGGGCGGCATCGTGTTCGGGTTGCTCGCCGACCGCCGCGGGCGACGCTTCGCGATGATGGTCGCTGTCGGATGCATGGCCGCGGCGAGCTTCGTCCTCGGGCTGACCCCGTCCTACCACGCGATCGGCCTATGGGCGCCGATCGTGCTGGTGGCGACTCGGCTGATCCAGGGGATGGCGTGCGGCGGGGAACTTCCCGCCGCGCAGACGTACCTGTCGGAGATCGCGCCACCGCCGCGCCGCGGACGCTGGTCGAGCCTGATCTACATCGCCAGTGTCAGCGGAAACACCATCGGGATCGCGGTGGGGCTCCTGCTGACCTCCCAACTGTCCACCGCGGCGATGCACGAATGGGGCTGGCGGGTGCCGTTCCTGCTCGGCGGAGTGTTCGGTCTGATCACGGCGTACATGAGGCGAGTGATGGACGAGCCGGAAGTCTTCCGGAAGAATGACGAAAAGCCGCAACGAACAACGCTTTTCCGAGCGATACTCGGTCACCGCCGGCAGGTGGCGCAGGTGGTCGGACTGAGCATCGGCTTCACTGTCGTCTACTACGCCTGGGTGATCGCGGCCCCGTCTTATGCGATCACCACCTTGCACATCGGGTCCGCGCAGGCGCTGACCGCGGCGATCGGGGCGGCACTGGCATTCATGGCGGCCATGCCGCTGTGGGGTGCGCTCTCCGACAGAATAGGCCGTAAGCCGGTGCTGTTGATCAGCGTATTGGGCAGTGCCGCAGCACAATTCCCGTTGCAGTATTTACTGCAGGATTCGGCATGGCAATTGTTCTCGGCTCTGTTGATCGCCATGGTGCCGCTGGCCGCCGGCGTGTCGATCCTGCCCGCCGTCTACGCCGAGTTGTTTCCCACCGGCATCCGATCGAGCGGAATGGCCATCCCGTACTCGATCACCGTGGCGCTGTTCGGTGGAACGGCCCCTTACCTGCAGGGCGGGGTCGGACAGCACTTCGGCCGGTCTGCCTTCGACGGCTATGTGGTGGTCGTTCTTCTGATCACCGCCGCCACGGTGCTCACCCTGCCCGAGACACGCCACAGGGCCTTGGACGAGGCTTACTGACATGCGACTCCTCGACCACCTCGCCGAAAACCCCGTTCGTGTTCTCGACCTGGGTCAGCCGCTGTTCAACGGTGCGCCATCGTCACCGTCGCACCCCGGATTTCGGTCGGCACTGACGCTGCGCCACGGCGACGCCGTGCGACCGGACGGGATGACCGGCGCCCACGAGATGTTCACCTCCGGTGGCCACGTCGGAACACACGTCGACGCGTTGTGTCACGTTGCGGTCGACGGCAAGATCTTCGGTGGTCGGCGCACCGACGTCGTCGACGGTCGTTATGCAGCCGGCGGGATCGACGAGTTCCCGCTGGCAGTGCGCCGCGCTGTTCTCGTCGACATGCCGCTTCTGCGTGGCGTCGACCGGCTCGGACCCGGGGAGGCCGTGTCGGCCGACGACCTCGAACTGGTCGATGTGCCGATCGGGCCCGGTGACGCTGTGCTGGTGCGCACCGGTTGGGCGCAGCTCTGGCCTGACTCCGAGGCCTACGTCGGGCGACGAACCGGTGTTCCGGGTTTGGACCCCGCGGGTGCGGAGTGGCTGGCCCAGCGAGGCGTCGCCGTTGTCGGCGCCGACACCGTTGCACTGGAACGCATCTCGTCCGCGATCGGGCTCGCCGAGCTTCCGGTTCATCGCATCTTGCTCGCCGAGCACGGAATCCATCTGATCGAGGTGATGAATCTCGAGAATCTCGGCGGACAGCGCGAATTCGCGTTCGTCTGTGCGCCGCTGAACATGCTCGGCGCCACGGGTGCACCCGTGCGGCCGTTGGCGCTGCTCGATGAACAGGGAGCCCGGTGATGGTTGTCAGGATCGGTTCTGTCGAGATCGCTCGGGTGCTGGAATGGGTGGGCCCGCTCAAGACCGTCGGGGAGATGTTCCCCGACACCCCGGCTGACCTGTGGACCGACGACCTGGCTCCGCACCATTGGGTTCCGCAGACCCGCGCCTACCGCGCCGCGATCCAAACCTGGGTGCTGCGCACGGGCGGTCGCACGATCCTGATCGACACGGGGGTCGGCAATGATCGCGAGCGCCCGCAGGCCCCTGTTCTCGACCACCTGCACACGGACTTCCTGGCCGGCCTCGCCGGCCTCGGGGTGCAGCCCGCCGACGTCGACGTGGTGATCAACACCCACATCCACTACGACCACGTGGGGTGGAACACCACACTCGTCGGCGCGCAGTGGGTGCCCACGTTCCCGAACGCCACCTTCGTGGTGCCCGAAGCCGATTACGACTACTTCCGCCCGGAGAACGCCGAACGAATGCGTCCCGCGCGCACCGAGGACGAGAGGGCGCGATTCGCGGGCATCCGGTTGGTCTTCGAGGACAGCATTGCCCCGATCGCGGCCTCCGGACAATTGCAGACCTGGCGGGGCGAGCACCGCATCGATGACGCCGTGCGGGTGGAACCCGCGCCCGGTCACACCCCGGGTTCGTCGGTGGTCTGGCTCGAGAGCGGAGCCGGCGCCGTGTTCGTCGGCGATCTGGTGCACACTCCGCTTCAGATCAGCAGGACCAACGATTCGTGTGCGTTCGACATCGATGCCGAGCAGGCACGGATCAGCCGCACCCGCGTACTCGCGAGGGCGGCGCAGCAGGGTGCGGCCGTCTACCCCGCGCACTTCGCCGGGCCCGGGGCGCTGACTCCGAGGGTGCGAGGGGACCGTCTGGAGATCGAGCACTGGGAGGACTTCGACCCGGTCTGAGCCTCGAGACCGCGCGCCACCGAACCTTCCGGGCGGGACGGCGTCCGCAGTGACGATGCTCCATGTCGCGATCTGAAGAGCCGGCGGCCCGAGAAACACGTCAGGGGCCCCATGAGGGGCCCCTGACCTGCGGGGTGGCTGACGGGACTCGAACCCGCGACAGCCAGGATCACAACCTGGTGCTCTACCAACTGAACTACAGCCACCATTGCCGCTCGCGCGGCGTCGTCGATACTAGCCGGTAGAACCCCCGTCAGCCGAATCAGTTGTCGATGTGGGGCCCAACTGGGTCGCGATCGCCGCGATCTCGCTGGTCGCGGGCCCGGGCGGCGGCACGAACGCGGTTTGCCGGTAGTACTTCAGCTCGCGGATCGATTCGTGGATGTCGGCGAGCGCGCGGTGAGCCAGACCTTTCTCCGGCTGGCCGAAGTAGATGCGGGGATACCAGCGGCGGCACAGTTCCTTGATCGAGCTCACGTCGATCATCCGGTAATGCAGGTAGTCGTCGAGCTTGGGCATGTCGCGGGCCAGGAAGCCGCGATCGGTGGCGATCGAGTTGCCGCACAGCGGTGCCGTCTTGGCCTGTTTGACGTGTTCGCGGATGTAGTCCAGCGCCATGGTCTCGGCGGTGGCGAGATCGATCGTCGACGTCCGGACCTCGTCGATCAGCCCCGACTTGGTGTGCATCTGCGTGACGACGTCGACCATGGACGTGAGCGCGTCCTCCTCGGCGTGGATCACCACGTCGATACCGTCGCCGAGGATGTTGAGCTCCGAGTCGGTCACCAAGACGGCGATCTCGATGAGTCGATCGGACCCCAGGTCCAGGCCGGTCATCTCGCAGTCGATCCACACCAATTCGTCACGCACAGCGATCCACCCTAATTCCTCACACCGCACTAAGGTGCGACGCATGGTGACGGAGTCGTCGAGCAGCGCGGCGCAGCGGATCGCGGCGGGCTACGCCGGTGAGGGGCCCGCACTCGAACTCGGGTCCGTCGTCGTCGATGGCGTCAGCGATCCGACCGCGCGAGTGCGCATCCCGCTGGCGACGGTCAATCGGCACGGCCTGGTCGCCGGTGCCACAGGCACCGGCAAGACCAAGACGCTGCAGATGCTCGCCGAGCAGCTGTCCGAAGCCGGCGTGCCGGTGCTGATGGCCGACGTGAAAGGCGACCTGTCCGGGCTGTCTCGTCCCGGTGCCGGGGGCGACAAGGTCACCCAGCGCGCCGCCGACACCGGGGATGCGTGGATGCCGGCATCCTTCCCGGTGGAGTTCCTGTCCTTGGGCACGTCGGGCTCCGGGGTGCCGGTGCGCGCCACCATCAGCAGCTTCGGGCCGATCCTGCTGTCGAAGGTGTTGGGCCTCAACCAAACTCAGGAGTCGACGCTGGGGCTGATCTTCCACTGGGCGGATCAGCAGGGCCTGCCGCTGCTCGACGTCAAGGATCTTCGCTCGGTGATCCAGTACCTGACCAGTGAGCAGGGCAAACCCGAACTCAAAGCGCTCGGCGCGGTGTCGACGACCACCGCCGGCGTGATCCTGCGCGCACTCATCAACCTCGAGGCCGACGGCGGCGACACGTTCTTCGGCGAACCGGAGCTCGAGCCCGCGGATCTACTGCGCGTCGACGCCTCCGGTCGCGGGGTGATCTCACTGCTCGAGCTCGGTGCGCAGGCCACCCGCCCGGCGATGTTCTCGACGTTCCTGATGTGGGTGCTGGCTGATCTGTTCACGACGCTGCCCGAGGTCGGCGATGTCGACAAACCCAAGCTGGTGTTCGTCTTCGACGAAGCCCATCTGCTGTTCGCCGACGCGTCGAAGGCGTTCCTGACGCAGGTCGAGCAGACCGTCAAGCTCATCCGGTCCAAGGGCGTCGGCGTCTTCTTCTGCACCCAGCTGCCCACCGACGTGCCCAAGGACGTGCTCAGCCAGCTCGGTGCGCGCATCCAGCACGCGCTGCGCGCGTTCACCCCGGACGACGAGAAGGCGCTGAACAAGACGGTGCGGACTTACCCGAAGACCGACGTCTACGACTTGCAGTCCGCGTTGACATCGCTGGGCATCGGTGAGGCGATCGTGACGGTGCTGTCGGAGACCGGGGTGCCGACGCCGGTGGCCTGGACCCGAGTGCGTGCACCGCGTTCGCTGATGGACACGATCGGACCCGACGCGATTCGAGCCGCGGCGGCTGCGAGCCCACTGCAGGCCGAATACGGCCAGACTGTCGACCGGGAGTCGGCCTACGAGAGGCTGGCGGCCAAGCTCGCCCCGCCTGCGGCCTCGTCGCCCGCGGAACAGCCTGTCCCGCAACAGATTCCGCTGCCGCAGCCGTGGGATCTGCCGCCGATGCCGGAACCGGTGCAGCCGCGCGAGCCAGGTTTCCTCGACACCGTGATGGACAGTCCGGCGTTCAAGAGCGCCATGCGCTCGGCCGGGACGGTGATCGGCCGCGAGATCACCCGCAGCATCTTCGGCACCGGACGCCGCCGCCGGCGGCGGTAGTCAGGCGCAGTCAGTCGCCGCCGAGCTTCTTGTACACCGCGCCCACGATCGGCGCGACGATCGCGCGCGGTGCGTAGCCGCTGGCCGCCGACATCGCCTTCGACGTGATGCCGGGAACGACGCGCATCTTGTTGCGGTCCAGCCCGTCGAGCGACACCTTCGCGGTGTACTCGGTGTCGATCCACAAGAAGTCGGGGATCAGCCGCTCGACCAGCGACTGCTCGTCGGGATCGGGCAGTTCGGTGCGCACCGGCCCGGGCGCCAGCACGGTGACGTGCACGCCGGCCGATTTCACCTCACCGCGCAGCGATTCACTGAAGGTGTTGGCGAACGCCTTCGTCGCCGCGTAGGTGGCGTTGTTCGGGATGGGGGAGTTGCCCGCCGCGGAGCCGGAGATCAGGATGCCGCCGGCCCGCCGCGCCACCATGCCGGGCAGCACGGCGAGCACCAGGTCGTGCACCCCGAGCACGTTGAGCTGCACCTGTTTGCGTTCCTCTGCCGGGTCCAGCGTCACCACGGGCCCGAACGTCGCGGTCCCGGCGTTGGCGCACAGGATCGATATCTCGCGCTCTGCCAGCTCGGTGCACAACTCGGCGCGGCCGGCCGGGTCGGCCAGGTCGACCGCGCGCACCTCGACGGTGACGCCGTACTGGCTGCGGATGCGTTCGGCGAGCGCCTCGAGCACCTCGCCGCGGCGGGCGGTGATGATCAGGTGGTGGCCGCGGGCCGCGAGCTCGACGGCCAGCGCCTCGCCGATGTTCTGGGACGCGCCGGTGACGACCGCGCGCGCCTGCGCACTGGGTCCGGGGACGGGCATGGGCGCTGACTATATCGTGGGCGTCCATGAGCGAGTCGCCTCCGGTCCAGGCTCCTGTCGCCGGTCCGGTGCGATCCCGCGTCGCAGCCTGGGTGCTGTGGGATTTCGGCGCCACCCCCGTCAACGCGATCGTGGTGACATTCGTGTTCTCGGTGTATTTGACCAACGCGGTGGGCGACGATCTCCCGGGTGACGCCAGTCCGGCGAGCTGGCTGGGCCGGGCGCTGGCGATCGCCGGACTGACGGTGGCGCTCTTCGCGCCGGTCACCGGGGTATGGGTGGACGCGCCGGGGCGGCGGCGCCGGGCGCTCGCGCTGCTCACCGGGGCGATGGTGGTGCTCGTCGCGTCGATGAGTCTGATCCGCGACGACCACCGTTTCCTGCTGCCGGGCTTGGTGATGCTGGCCGCCACCGCAGCGCTGAGCGAGCTGTCCACGGTGCCCTACAACGCGATGCTGCGCGAGCTGTCCACCCCGCAGACCGCGGGCCGGGTGTCCGGAATGGGGTTGGGCGCGGGCTTCGTCGGCAGTGTGGTGGTGCTGGTCATCGTCTACGTCGGCTTCATCTCCGGCACCGGCGACACCCGCGGGCTGCTGAGCCTGCCCGCCGCCGACGGTCAGAACGTGCGTGCGGCAATGCTTTTGGTGGCGGTCTGGTTCGCGCTCTTCGCGCTGCCGCTGTTGCTGCGCGGCCCCGCGGGCACGGGTGTGTTGCCGCAGCGGGTGGGCTTCGTCGGCGCCTACCGTCAAATCTGGCAGGAGGTCCGCGCCGAGTGGCGCCGCGACCGCAACGTCATCTACTACCTGGGCGCCAGCGCGTTGTTCCGCGACGGTCTGGCCGGCGTGTTCACCTTCGGTGCCGTGTTGGGCGTCCAGGTGTACGGCATCTCGTCGGCCGATGTGCTGCTGTTCGGCATCGCGGCCTGCGTGATCGCCGCCGTCGGTTCCGTCATCGGCGGGTACGCCCATGACCGGCTGGGCGCCAAAAGGGTCATCGTCGCGTCCCTGGTGACGATGATCGCTGTCGGGATCACGTTGATGGCGCTGTCCGGCGCCGTCGCTTTCTGGATCCTCGGGCTGTCGCTGTGCCTGTTCATCGGGCCGGTGCTGGCCTCAGCGCGCACGCTGATGATGCGGATGGCCATGCACGGCAAGGAGGGCATCACGTTCGGCCTCTACGCCACCGCGGGGCGGGCGGCGACGTTCCTGGCGCCGTGGCTGTTCTCGGTGTTCATCGACGTCTTCGACAGCGACCGCGCCGGACTGGGCGGTCTGCTGGTCGTGCTCGTCATGGGTCTGGTCGCGTTCGCGTGCGTGCGCGTGCCGGGCAGGCACGTCGCCGTTTAGCGCCGACCCGCCGCGCAGACGGTCAGACCGGCGCCTTCGCGCTGCTGGACCTCCGTGCCGTTGACGGTGATCGAGCACGTCACCTCCCGGCCCACGTTGATGATGCTGACGCTGGCCGAGCGCTCCGCGGGCTGGGGCAGCGAGACCTCGCGGGTCCACGGCAACATCACGTTGAACTCGGTCTGGAGCAGGCCGCCGGTGTCGACGTAGGTGATGTTGATGACGCGCCCGGTGCCCGACACGGTGTAGACGACCGTGTCGGTCGCGCCGGGTGTGGTCGTCTGCTCCGGGGTGGTGATGGGTGCCGACGGCGCCGTGGGCAGCGGCAGGACCGAGGTGAGCGGCGGGCGTGACGTCGTCGTCGGCGTCGGCCGGCTCGACGTGACGGTCGGTTCCGGCGCGACCGGTGCGGGTGCCATCACGGTCTGCTGTCGTGAGCTGTTGACGATCACCAGGGCGATGACCAGGCCGATGATCGTGAGGACGGCCAGTCCCGCGACGACCCACAGCCACCGCGGCGGCTTGGGGTCCTCCGGCGGGGGCGGCGGCTCACCGCCGTAGGCAGCGGGACCACTGCCGTACGCGGGGCCGGGCGGATACTGGCCGGTGCCGTACGGGTCGTACCCGTAGGGCGAATACGGCGGCAGCTGCTCGGTGGGGCGGTAGCCGGCGGGCGGCGGGTAGGCCTGCCCGGCGTAGGCGGGGTCGGAGTAACCGGGATAGGTGGGGTAGCCGCCGCCGAAGGCTTGCGTCGGCTCATCGCGACGTCCGTCGGGGGAATCCGTCATACCCACCTCATGGCTGCAGGGTACCTGTGGCGGCGCCGCGGCGGCCCGAGGCGCCGTCGCCCGCGGACCGTGTGAGAATCGAGCACCGTGGCACAGCAGGTTCGCCGGGTCTACGGGGCGTCGATGTCCCCCGACGCCACCGCGTTCGCCCATCTGGTCGACGACGGGGGATACCCGCGCGCGGTGCAGCGGTTCCTCCGGGGCTGGCGGGCCAGCTCGTCGCGCGATGTGGAACTGCCCGTCGACGGGCCCGTCACCCGTGTCCTGCACTCGGCCGACGGCCACTGGCTGGCGTGCCAGGTCTCACCCGTCGGTGGCACCCGCAGCCAGATCTGGGTTGTCACAACCGATCCCGACGATCGCGCGGCGCGTCGCATCGACCACTGGCCGTCGGAGGTCGAGGGCACCGCCGAACTCATCAGCTGGGACGGCACGCGGGTCGCGGCCATCCTCACCGGTGAGGACGGCGTGGGCAGCTCGTGCCTGATCGATCCGGCCGACGGCTCGACGATCGTGCTCGATCGGCGCTCCGCGGGCCGCCTGGTCGACGCATGGTGCGGCGCGTCCCTGGTGCGCGTGGGGCCGCGTGGCTACCGCGACCTCATCATGCTGCGTGGCCTCACCGAGACCGGCCTGCTGCCGTTCGATCCCGGCTCGACCACGGACACCGGCATCATCCTCGACGATCACAGCCCGCGCCGGCTGCGGTACGGACCCGAGGGCGAACAGACCAAGCTCTACCACCCGGCGCGCGACTACGACGTCAACAGCACCGAAGGGTACGTGCGCGCGCTGATCCGCAGTGAGAACGGCACCGAGCACGCGCGGCTGCTCGAGGTGACGGTCACCGCCGACGGCGTCGCCTACCACATCGTCGCCGAGCGGCCGGGGTGTGAACTCGACGAATTCACCGTCAGCGACGACCTGTCCACCGTCGCGATGTTGTGGAACCGGCACGGCGCCAGCGAGTTACAGATCCTCGAGTACGCCGACTACACGCTCTACGACCCGATTCCGCTGCCCGGCATGGTGGCCAGTGAGCTGTCGATCAGCGCCGGCGGATCGATGCTGGCGCTGACGGTCGAGGGGCCGTCCATGCCACCGACCGTCGAGCTCGTCGACCCGCGCACCCGCGAGTGGGAGACGGTCGATCGCGAACCCAGCCGCGGTCCGGTGTCGGCCGACCCGACGCTGGAGACCGTCACCGCGCGCGACGGTCTGGCGTTCACCGGCTGGCTGTTCCGCCCGCCCGACGGGGTGGCGACCATCGGCGCGATGCTGTTCCTGCACGGCGGTCCCGAGGGACAGGGCAGGCCGGGATACAACGAGTTCTTCCCCGGTCTGCTCGAAGCGGGCATCTGTGTGTTCCTGCCGAACGTGCGTGGCTCGGGCGGCTTCGGCCGGTCGTTCATGCACGCCGACGATCGGGAGAAGCGGTTCGCCGCAATCGACGACGTCGCCGACGCGGTGCGGTTCCTGGTCGACAACTCCTACGCGCCCCGCGGGTGCGTCGCGTGCTGCGGCTGGTCCTACGGTGGATATCTCACGCAGGCGGCGTTGGCGTTCCATCCCGACGCGTTCGCCGCAGGCATCAGCATCTGCGGGATGAGCGACCTCAACAACTGGTACCGCACCACCGAGCAGTGGATCGCTGCGGCCGCCTACCCGAAATACGGGCATCCGGTCAGCGATCAGGATCTGCTCGAGCAGCTTTCACCGCTGCCCCGCGCGGAGGCGATCACGGCACCGCTGCTCCTGGTACACGGCCTCAACGACACCAACGTCCCGCCCAGCGAGTCCCAGCAGATGTACGAGACGCTCGTCGAGCAGGGCAAGCACGCTGAGCTGCTGCTGTTCGACGATGACGGACACGAGATCGACAAACGCGAAAACCGTGCAGTACTGCTGAAAGCCATGACCAGCTGGCTGACTGCCGCGTTCGCCGGCTGAGGTGCCACCGAGCCGGCTTGCGGTGTTTACCGTAATTATCTGCCGGGTAAACCCGACTGCGCGCCTCGTTGGGGTGCCATGACGGAGGAGGCAGGACATGCGAGGAATTCTCGGCGTCATTGTGCTCGTCTGGTTGTTGATCGGGGTGTTCGCCGCATACCAACGCGATTACTTCTCCGGTGGTGAGGCCAACTGTGCCACTGCCGGAAGCATTGCGCTCACGGTCGTCGCCGGACCGCTCAACTATGCGGGTGTGAATCCGAAAGTCACGGATTGCAATGTGCCCCAACCGAGTCAGTAGCGACTGACCCGTCGGAGATTGGAGGAGTCATGATCGTTCTCGGCGTGATCCTGCTGCTGCTGGGCTGGTTCTTGAACATCTCGACCATCCTGTACATCGGCGTCGTCCTGCTCGTGATCGGCGCGGTGTTCTGGGTGCTCGGCTCGATCGGCCGCCCCGTCGGCGGTCGCCGAGCCTGGTATTGACGCTCACGCGGAATGGATTTCGGCCGAGGTCAGCGCCGCCACCGTCATTGCCCGCAGGACGGTCCGCGACGAGGCCTCGGCCGCTTTCGTGCTGCCCGGTTTGATGCTGTGGGCCGTCGAGTTCAGCAGGCCGAACGTGGCATGTGCCATCACCCGGGCTGATGCTTCCGACAATCCCGACTCGCGACGCCGGAGCACCCCGGCCCAGATCTCGACGTATTCGCGTTGCGAGCGGCGCACCTGACGCTTGGCCGGCGCCGGCAGGTTGTTGAGATCGCGGTCCTGGATGCGGATGAGGTCCGGCTCGCCGAACGCGAAGTCGAGATGGAAATCGATGAGCGCCGCCAATGCCGCGTCGGGGTCTGCGGTGGAGGCGGCGACTTCGGAAGCCCCCGCCCGCAGCCGCGCGCTGATACCGACGAGCAGCTCGGTCAACAGCGATTCCTTGTTGGGGAAGTGGCGGTAGATCGCGGGTCCACTGACGCCCACGGCGGCGCCGATGTCTTCGAGTCTGACCGCCAGATACCCGTGTTCGGCGAAGAGGTGTTCTGCCGCCGCGATCAACTGGCTGCGCCGATCCGACTTGGCGCGGTTGCGCGGGGACGTGGCGTCGGTGGTGGTCATGACGCATCCTGCCGATCCGGTGATGGACACTGCTGGTTAATTGTGATTAACATACCACCGGTTAGTCATCATTAACTCGACGTGAGGCGGGGTCCTGCGATGCCGACGCGGACATCACATCGCGACGACCATGTCGAACTGGTCGCGCAGCTGCGTGCCAAGTTGGCCGCCGCGGCTCTGGGCGGTTCGCAGCGATCTCGTGATCGCCATGTCGAGCGGGGGAAGTTGCTGCCCCGGGACAGGGTGACCGGCTTGCTGGATTCCGGCAGCCCCTTTCTGGAGGTCGCCGCGCTGGCCGCCGACGGGATGTACGACGACGAGTGTCCGGGTGCGGGCATGATCGCCGGCATCGGTCGGGTATCGGGGCGCGAGTGCATGATCGTCGCCAACGACGCGACGGTCAAAGGCGGCACCTACTATCCGGTGACGGTCAAGAAGCACCTGCGCGCGCAGGAGATCGCGCTGCAGAACCGGTTGCCGTGCGTGTACCTGGTGGATTCCGGCGGGGCGTTCCTGCCCCGTCAGGACGAGGTGTTTCCGGATCGCGACCATTTCGGCCGCATCTTCTACAACCAGGCGACCATGAGCGCCAACGGGATTGCTCAGATCTCCGCGGTCATGGGGTCGTGCACCGCGGGCGGGGCGTATGTGCCCGCGATGAGCGATGAATCGGTGATCGTGCGCAACCAGGGCACCATATTCCTCGGGGGACCACCGCTGGTGAAAGCCGCGACCGGCGAGGTCGTCTCTGCGGAGGACCTCGGTGGTGGTGACCTGCACGCCAAGGTGTCCGGGGTGGTCGATCACTTGGCCCATGACGACCGCGATGCACTGCGCATCGTCCGCCGCATCGTCGGCACGCTACCTCCCAAGATCGAGATCCCGTGGCAGATGGCGCCCGCCGTGGACGCGGTGGTCGATCAGACCGAGCTCTACGACGTCGTGCCCGTCGATTCCCGGGTGCCCTACGACGTGCACGAGGTCATCACCCGGATCGTCGACGGGGGCGAATTCGACGAGTTTAAAGCGAATTACGGCACCACGCTGGTCACCGGCTTCGCCCGCATCCACGGCCACCCCGTCGGCATCGTCGCCAACAACGGCGTGCTGTTCGGTGAATCCGCGGTCAAGGGAGCGCATTTCATCGAACTGTGCGATCAGCGCGTCATCCCGCTGCTGTTCTTGCAGAACATCTCCGGCTTCATGGTCGGCCGCGACTACGAGGCCGGCGGCATCGCCAAACACGGCGCGAAGATGGTCACCGCCGTGGCCTGCGCGAGGGTGCCGAAGCTGACCGTGGTCATCGGCGGGTCCTACGGCGCCGGCAACTACTCGATGTGCGGACGCGCGTATTCGCCTCGCTTCCTGTGGATGTGGCCGAATGCCAGGATCTCGGTGATGGGCGGTGAGCAGGCCGCCGCAGTGCTCGCCACCGTCCGCGGTGACATGACCGCCGACGAAGAAGAAGCGTTCAAGGCGCCGATCCGCGCCCAGTACGAGGCGCAGGGCAATCCGTACTACTCGACCGCCCGGCTCTGGGACGACGGTGTCATCGACCCCGCCGACACCAGAACAATTGTCGGACTGGCTCTCTCCGTCGCCGCCCAGGCGCCGCTGCATCCGGTCTCCTACGGCGTCTTCAGGATGTGACGATGTTCGATACGGTGATGGTGGCCAACCGCGGTGAGATCGCGGTCCGCGTCATCCGGACGCTGCGGACGATGGGGATCCGTTCGGTCGCGGTGTTCAGCGACGCCGATGCCGGCGCCCGGCACGTCGCCGAGGCAGATGTCGCGGTCCGTCTCGGCCCGGCGCCGGCCCGCCAGAGCTATCTGTCGATCGACGCGCTGCTGTCGGCGGCGCAGCGCACCGGCGCCCAGGCGGTCCACCCGGGATACGGGTTCCTCTCGGAGAACGCGGCCTTCGCCCGCGCGCTCGATGCCGCCGGGATCACGTTCATCGGCCCGCCGACCGCGGCGATCGCCACCATGGGCGACAAGATCTCGGCGAAGGCGACGGTGTCGGCGGCCAGAGTTCCGGTGGTGCCGGGAATCTCGCGGCCCGGTCTGACCGATGAGGATCTCATCGACGCCGCCCCGCAGATCGGCTTTCCCGTCCTGGTGAAGCCGTCGGCTGGTGGCGGCGGCAAGGGCATGCGCGTGGTGCATGACGCGCACGAGCTACCGGGTGCGCTCACGAGTGCACGCCGGGAGGCGGCCTCGGCGTTCGGCGACGACACCCTGTTCCTGGAACGTTTCGTGCTCAACCCCCGTCACATCGAAGTGCAGGTGCTCGCCGACACCCACGGCGGCGTGGTGCATCTGGGTGAACGCGAGTGCAGCCTGCAGCGCCGGCACCAGAAGGTGATCGAGGAGGCGCCCTCGCCGCTGCTGGATGCGACGACGCGGGCGCGTATCGGCGCGGCCGCGTGCGACACCGCCCGCAGCGTGGACTACACCGGTGCGGGCACCGTGGAGTTCATCGTCTCCGCCGATCGGCCCGACGAGTTCTTCTTCATGGAGATGAACACCCGGTTGCAGGTGGAGCATCCGGTGACCGAGATGGTGACGGGACTGGACCTGGTCGAACTGCAGGTGCGCATCGCCGCGGGAGAGAAATTGCCCGTCGCCCAGGACGACATCTCGATGCACGGTCACGCGGTGGAAGCGCGGGTCTATGCGGAGGACCCGGCTCGCGGCTTCCTGCCCACCGGGGGCACCGTGGCGGCGTTGCGCGAACCGGAGGGGACCGGCGTGCGGGTGGACTCGGGCCTGGCCGAGGGCACCGTGGTCGGCAGTGACTACGACCCGATGCTGGCCAAGGTGATCGCCCACGCACAGGACCGGGCGGGCGCGCTGAGGTCGCTGGACGCTGCGCTCGCCGACACCGTGGTCCTGGGGGTGACCACCAACATCGACTTCCTGCGCTTCCTGCTGGCCGACGCCGACGTGACCGCAGGGCGCCTGGACACCGGGTTGCTCGACCGGCGACTCCCGGACTTCACGCCGTCGCCGGCGCGCGAGGACGATCTGATCGCCGCCGCCGCCTACCGGTGGCGCAGGGATTGGCCGGCCCAGCCGGCCAGCCCGTGGGAGGTGCCCTCGGGGTGGCGCATCGCCGGTCGCGCGCCGGTGTCGGTCCGCCTGCGCGCGGGGGAGCGCACCGAGCACGTCTACCTCACCGGCACACCCGAGGCGGCCACGGCCGCCGTCGAGGGAGGCGACACTCGTTCGCTGCGTGCCGATCTGGAGGGGCAGAGGCTCGCTGTCACGATCGACGGCGTGCGCGTCGAGTACCTGGTGGCCGACACCGGCGACGCGATGTGGCTGGCCGCCGAGGGGAGGGTCAGCGTGGTCGAGGAGGTCCGAGAAGCGCCGGTGCGACCCGACGACGAACACAGCGGGGACGCCGAACTGGCCAGCCCGATGCCCGGCGCGGTCGTGGCGATCGGCGTCGACGACGGCGCCACGGTGACTGCGGGCACCGTCGTCGTCACCGTCGAAGCGATGAAAATGGAACACACCCTCACCGCACCGGTCGACGGAGTCGCCGAACTCCTCGTCAGCGCGGGCGAACAGGTGAAAGTGGGCCAGGTACTGGCCCGGATCACGGCGACCAAGGAGCAACCGCGATGACCGACTTCCTCTCGACCGGAACACTGCCCGACGACTACGCGCAGCTGGCGAAGACCGTCCGCGACTTCGCACAGCATGTGGTCGCGCCCGTCGCCGCCAAGCACGACGCGGAGCACTCGTTCCCCTACGAGGTGGTCGCCGGCATGGCCGACATGGGCCTGTTCGGGCTGCCGTTCCCCGAGGAGTACGGCGGCATGGGGGGCGACTACTTCGCGCTGTGCCTCGCGCTCGAGGAACTCGGCAAGGTCGACCAGAGTGTGGCGATCACGTTGGAGGCCGGGGTCTCGCTCGGCGCGATGCCGGTGCACCGGTTCGGCACCGAGGAGCAGAAACAGGAGTGGCTGCCGCTGCTGGCGTCGGGAAAGGCCTTGGGCGCGTTCGGCTTGACCGAGGCGGGCGGGGGTAGCGATGCCGGCGCCACCAGGACCACCGCGCGCCTCGACGACGGACACTGGGTGATCAACGGCAGCAAGCAGTTCATCACGAACTCGGGTACCGACATCACCAGGCTCGTCACCGTCACCGCGGTCACCGGTGAGGTCGACGGCAAAAAGGAGATCAGTTCCATCCTGGTGCCCGTGCCCACGCCCGGCTTCACCGCCGAACCCGCCTACAACAAGGTGGGCTGGAACGCCTCGGACACGCACCCCTTGAGCTTCGACGACGTGCGGGTGCCGCACGAGAACCTGCTCGGCGAGCGCGGCCGCGGCTACGCCAACTTCCTGCGCATCCTCGACGAGGGGCGTATCGCCATCGCGGCGCTGTCGGTGGGCGCCGCCCAGGGCTGCGTCGACGAATGCGTGACCTACTCCAAGGAACGGCATGCCTTCGGCCGCGCGATCGGCACCAACCAAGCCATCGCGTTCAAGATCGCGCGGATGGAGGCGCGGGCGCACACCGCGCGGGCGGCGTACTACGACGCGGCCGCGCTGATGCTGTCGGGCAAGCCGTTCAAGAAGGCCGCCGCGGTCGCGAAGCTGGTGGCCAGCGAGGCGGCGATGGACAACGCCCGCGACGCCACCCAGATCTTCGGCGGCTACGGCTTCATGAACGAGTACGCCGTGGCGCGGCACTACCGCGACAGCAAGATCCTCGAGATCGGCGAGGGCACAACGGAAGTGCAGCTGATGCTGATCGGTCGGGAGCTCGGCCTGTGACCCGGGTGATCGTGCAGCGCGGTCTGTGGTTCGAGGAGTTCGAGACCGGCGTGCTGTACCAGCATCGCCCGGGCCGCACGATTACCGAGGCCGACAACGTCCTGTTCACCACGCTGACCATGAACACGCAGGCGCTGCACCTCGACGCCGCGTTCTCCGACGCGCTGCCGCCCTTCCATCAGCGGCTGGTCAACTCGATGTTCACGCTGTCGACGCTGGTCGGTCTGTCGGTGGCGCAACTGACGCAGGGCACGATCGTCGGCAACCTCGGCTTCGCCGACGTCGCCTTCCCCAAGCCGCTGTTCCACGGGGACACCCTGTACGCAGAGACCGAGGTCACCGACAAGCGGGAGTCCAAGAGCCGTCCCGGTGAGGGGATCGTGACGTTCGCCCACACCGGCCGCAACCAACACGGCGACGTCGTCGCCACGGCGTCGCGGAAGACCATGGTGCGCAAGCGTCCTGACGGGGAGACATGATGCTCGACGCGCGCGGCCCGGGCTGGCTGTTCTGCCCGGCCGATCGGCCGGAACGCTTCGGAAAAGCCGCGGCTGCAGCTGATGTCGTGATCCTCGATCTCGAAGACGGGGTGGCCGCCAAGGACCGAGAGGCCGCCCGCGCCGCGTTGATCGCGACACCCCTGGACCCGGCGCGCACCGTCGTGCGGGTCAATCCGGCCGGAACGCCGGATCATGCAGGGGATCTCGAGGCGCTCGCGTCGACCGACTACAGCACCGTCATGCTGGCCAAGACCGAAACCGCCGATCAGGTGGCCTCATTGGCGCCCCGCGACGTCGTCGTGCTCGTCGAGACGCCACTGGGTGCGCTGGCCGTGGTCGAGCTCGCCCGCGTCGACAACACCTGTGCCGTGATGTGGGGTGCCGAGGACCTGTTCGCGGCGACCGGCGGAACCGCCAACCGCTGGCCCGACGGCACCTATCGCGACGTCGCCCGCCATGTCCGGTCACAGAGTCTCCTCGCCGCCAAGGCCCATGGCCGTCTCGCGCTGGACTCGGTCTACCTCGACATCAGAGACCTCGACGGGCTGCGCGAGGAGAGCGATGACGCGGTCGCAGTCGGGTTCGACGCCAAGGTCGCCATCCATCCGACGCAGGTCGCAGTCATCCGGGCGGCCTACTCGCCGACGGAGGAGCAGATCGACTGGGCGCGCCGCGTGCTCGACACGGCCCGAACACAACGGGGCGTCTTCGCTTTCGGTGGCATCATGGTGGATGCCCCAGTACTTCGGCGGGCGGAGCGCATCGTCGCGTTGGCGCCCCACCCCGGCAGCTGACGGACAGACCTCCCACCAGAGGTCAGCACCGACCGCCCCTGTGCTGAGCACCTCAGTCGACTGACGGCGCGATCCGCCGGCAGTGACCCTAGGAGGCGGTATGGCCGGTGTTGTCGACCCGATTGTGCTCGTCGCGCCCGACGGCGCACCCACGTCGGACACCCGATACCGAAGACAGCTGCCTCCCGAGACCCTGGCCTGGCTCTATGAGTCGATGGTCGTCACCCGGGAGCTCGACACCGAGTTCGTGAACCTGCAGCGCCAAGGCGAGCTGGCGCTCTACGCGTCGTGCCGCGGGCAGGAAGCCGCGCAGGTGGGCGCGACGGCCTGCCTGCGCAAGACCGACTGGCTGTTCCCGCAGTACCGCGAACTCGGCGCGTTCCTGGTTCGGGGGATCTCGCCACCGCAGATCGGCGCGCTGTGGCGTGGCCGGTGGCACGGCGGCGTCGGGTTCACCGACAAGTGCTGCGCCCCGATCTCGATTCCGATCGGCACGCAGGGCCTGCACGCCGTCGGTGCCGCGATGGCGGCGCAACGGCTCGGAGAGGACAGCGTGACCGTCGCGTTCCTCGGCGACGGCGCCACCAGCGAGGGCGATGTGCACGAAGCGCTCAACCTCGCGGCGGTGTACCGGGCGCCGTGTGTGTTCTTCGTGCAGAACAACCAGTGGGCGATCTCGGTGCCGGTGCAACGGCAGATGGCCGCGGCGTCGATCGCCTCGCGCGCCGACGGCTACGGCATGCCCGGGGTGCGCGTGGACGGCAACGACGTCCTCGCGTGCTTCGCGGTGATGAGTGAGGCCGCCGTACGTGCCCGTGCCGGTGACGGACCGACGTTGATCGAGGCGGTGACCTACCGGATGGGGCCGCACACCACCTCCGACGATCCGACCCGCTACCGCGACGACGACGAGGTGGATCGCTGGCGCGCACGGGATCCCATCGCCCGGTATCGCACCTATCTCGAGCGCGAGGACGTGTGGTCCCAGCGGCTGGAAGACCGTGTCGCGCACCGGGTGCAGCGGATGCGCAGCGAGCTGCGCGAGGCAGTGCTGAGCGAACCGGACGCCGACATCCGAGAGGTGTTCGACACCGTCTACCACCGGATCACACCCGACCTGGTCCGCCAGCGCGACGCGCTGAGCGCAGAACTGGCCGCCGACGCACTCGAGGAGGTCTGACATGACCCAGTTGATCGAGCGGCCCTTCGGGTTCGACGACGACGTACCGGAGGTGGAGGCGTTGTCGATGGCCCAGGCCATCAACCGCGCGCTCTCGGATGCGATGCTCGCCGACGATCGGGTGCTGGTCTTCGGGGAGGACGTCGCGACGCTGGGCGGTGTCTTCCGCGTCACCGACGGGTTGGCCCAGAAGTTCGGTGACGGCCGGTGCTTCGACACCCCACTCGCCGAGTCCGCGATCGTCGGCATTGCGATCGGCATGGCGATCCGCGGATTCGTCCCGGTTCCGGAGATCCAGTTCGACGGTTTCGCCGCGCCCGCGTTCGACCAGATCGTCAGCCACCTCGCGAAGTACCGGATGCGTACCCATGGCGACATCGACATGCCGGTGACCATCCGCATCCCGTCGTTCGGCGGAATCGGTGCGGTGGAGCATCATTCGGAATCCACCGAGACCTACTGGCTGCACACAGCGGGGTTGAAAGTCGTGGTCCCCGCCACGCCATCGGACGCGTACTGGTTGCTGAGGTACTCCATCGCCGAACGCGATCCGGTGATCTTCCTCGAACCCAAACGCCGGTACTGGGCCCGCGAACCCGTCGACACCCGCAACCCGGCCGAACCCCTGGGGCGCGCGGTGATCCGGCGGCCAGGCGAGGACGTCACCGTCATCACCTACGGACCGCTGGTCGCGACCGCACTCAACGCGGCCGACACCTGTTCCGCGGGCGTCGAAGTCGTGGATCTACGGACGCTGAACCCGCTCGACATGGACACCGTCGCGGCGTCGGTGCGCAGGACCGGTCGCGCGGTGGTCATGCACGAGGGTTCGCGCACACTGGGTTTCGGTGCCGAGTTGGCGGCCCGGATCTCCGAGGAGTGCTTTTACGAATTGGAGGCGCCCGTGCTGCGCGCCACCGGCTTCGACACACCGTATCCACCGGCCCGGCTGGAACGACTGTGGCTGCCCGGCGTCGACCGGCTGTTGGACTGTATCGACGACGCGATGAGCCGGCCATGAGCGCGTCGCGCGACTTCCTCGTACCCGACCTGGGTGAGGGGCTGGAGGACGCCACCATCACCCGTTGGGTCGTCGCCGTCGGCGACGAGGTGACGCTGAACCAGACGCTGTGCACCGTCGAGACCAACAAGGCCGAGGTGGAGATCCCCAGCCCATACGCCGGGCGCGTCGTCGAACTCGGCGGTGCCGAGGGGCAGACGTTGCCGGTCGGCTCCCTGCTCGTCCGCATCGAGACGACCGGGAGCGAGCCGCAGCGCACGCCCGTGCTGGTGGGCTATGGCACCGATGCCGCGCTCGACGGCAGCCGTCGGCGCGTCCGCGCCAAGCCGCCGGTGCGCAAGCTGGCCGCCGACCTCGACGTGGACCTGGGCCGCATCGACGGCTCTGGACCGGAGGGCATCGTCACGAGAGCCGATGTGCTCGCGGCTGCCGAACCGACGGCTGACGCGCCGGTGACCGGCGTGCGGTTGGCGATGGCGCGCCGAATGGCTCTGTCGCGCAGCGAGATCCCGGATGCGAACGCGTCGGTCGACGTCGACGGCACCGAGCTGCTGCGGTTACGCGACCACTGCAGATCCGTCGGCGCGACGTCGGTGACACCGTTCGTGTTGGTGCTTCGACTCACGGTGGCGGCGCTGCTCAGACATCCGGAGCTCAACGCCACCTGGCTGGACACTGTCGACGGGCCACGCATCCACACCCATTCGGCGATCCACCTCGGCGTCGCGGTGGCAGCGCCGCGCGGGCTGCTGGTCCCGGTGGTGCCGGATGCCCAGAACCGGACCGCCCGCCAGCTCGGCGACGAGGTCGCGGGTCTCGTCGCCGCCGCGCGGGACGGCACACTCACGCCGTCGCAGATGCAGGGGTCGACGTTCACGGTGTCGAACTTCGGGGCGCTGGGGCTCGACGACGGGGTGCCGGTGATCAACCATCCCGAAGCTGCGATCCTCGGCGTGGGATCGCTGCGGCCGCGCGCCGTGGTGGTCGACGGGGAGGTGGTGGCGCGCTCGACGATGCGCCTGACATGTGCATTCGATCATCGCGTCGCCGACGGCGCGCAGGTGGGCGCGTTCCTGTCCGAGCTGCGGTCGTCGATCGAGGCGCCGGCGACCGCACTGCTGGATCTCTGACGGCTATCGGCGTTGTGCGGCGGCCAGACGCTCGGCGAATTCCGGGGACTCGATCGAGCGTGCCTGGGGGCCGATCTCGACGTCGACGGCCATGTGGTGTTGGTGCATGTCGGTGATGCCGGGGTTGGCCGTTGCCCGCATCGACGCCTTGGTCGCGAGGACGACGTCGCGCGGTGCAGAGGCCGGACCGGCTGCCAGGGCGCGTGCGGCGGCGACGGGGTCGTCGGCGATGTCGAGTGCCAGCCCGTGCCGGACGGCCGACTCGGCGTCGAAGCGCAGTCCGAACAGCAGCGCGGCCCGGGCGGCCTGCGGTCCGATCGCGCGTTGCAGCATGAACGTCGCTCCACCGCCGGGATGGATGCCCAACTTCTGGAAGCGGGGGTCGAACAGTGCCGCCGGGCCGGCGATGCGCACATCGGCGGCCAGGGCGAGGTTCAGGCCGGCGCCGACGGCGGGTCCGTTGACCGCGGCGATGGTCGGCAGGCTGCATTCCGCGACGGCGAGGAAGCCGTCGTAGATGACCCGCAGCCCGTCTTCGGTGGCCTTACCGAGCGCGGTCAGGTCCGCTCCGGCGCAGAACGCCTTGCCTGCGCCGGTCACGATCAGCGCGTGCACGTCGGGGTCAGCCTCGGCGGCCTCCACGGCGGTGCGCAACGCCGCCGAACTCTCGGCCGTGACCGCGTTGCGGCGGTCGGGATCGTTGACGGTGATGAGGGCGACGCGGTCGGTGACCTCGGTCAGTACCAGATCGGACATCGGGTCAGCGTAGCGAGGCGCTCAGATCGTCGAACAGGCGAACGGCCACCCGGGCACCCACGTCCACCTCGCACCATCTCTGCGTCACCGGATCATCGGCGTCGAGTGCGTGCCTGCTGTGTTCGAGCAGTCGGTCGGCGGCCGCCCGCGCACGGGCGACGACTTGGCGGCACACCCACACCGTGTCCTCGAGACTCGCCTCAGCGGTGGCGGATTCGAGCAGTTGCAGCTCGGCGGCGTCGATGTCCGACGCGGCGCGTGCGACCTGGGCCGCGTCGGAGTCCGCCGTCGTGCCGCCGTGGTACGCCGCGAGGTGGCTGCGGAGTTGCCCCACGTGTCGGCGCCAGAGTCCCTGGGTGGAACCGAGCACCGCGGCGGCCGCGCCGGTGGCGGTGAGGAGCGACGCTGTGGCGCCGTCGCCGAGCAGGACGTGGCCGGGGTCGACGACGACGTCGAATGCGGCCACCTCGGCCAGTCCCGCGCCGCGGGGTTCGATGCCGACAGCCACACAGTCGCGGGGGACCAGGACGCGGCACAGGGCGGTGTGGCGGGCCGGCAACACGAACCAGTCGGCGTAGCGGGCTCCGCCGACCGCGGTCCACCGCCCGGTGAGCCGGCCGTCGGAGAGTTCGCCGCAGCCGCAATGGGCCCGTGCGATCAAGGTGGTGTCGGGCCATGCGCCGCCGGCGGCCGAGGCCTCGAGGGAACCGATGTCAAACATCGCGTCGAGCCACGCGCGGGTGCCGTCGGCTATCGCGAGTTCATGGATACGCGAGACGAATTCGCGAACCCGTGTGTCCGGACCCGTCATACCGGCCTTTCTCGACGGCGGTCAGTGGTAAGCATGATCGTGGCACGCCGATCGTCGATGTCGAGTCCGTCCGCTCGAACCGTCCTCGAATCGGTGCGATCTCTACTCCCCGCGATCGCAGCGTCGGCCGCCGAGGTGGACCGACGCGGTGAGGTGGATCCGGACGTGATCGCCGCGCTCCACGATGCAGGCTACTTCGCGCTTCTGCAGTCTCGGCGACCCGACGGAATCGACGCCGACCTCGGGACGTATCTCACGGCGACGCGCGAACTTTCGATGGCGTGCACGTCGACCGGGTGGCTGGCCGGTTGGTTGGGGGTGAACAGCTGGGGCCTGTCGGTACGCGACCCGCGTGTGCTCGGGGAAATCTGGGGACCTGACCCGCGTGCGTTGCTCTGCTCCTCCTATGCCCCGACGGGGCGGCTGCATCGCCGGGAGGGCGGGTTCTGGCTCTCGGGTCGATGGTCGAGATGTACCGGTGCGCGGCACTCGTCCTGGTTGAGCGCTGCGGCGCTGCGGGTCGGAGCCGATGGTGCCGCTCAGGATTTCATGGCCGTGTTGGTGCCGAGTTCCGACTTCGTCGTCGAACCGACGTGGAACGGCTTGGGTCTGAGGGGAATAGGTGCTGACGACGTCGTGGTGGCAGGAGCCTTCGTGCCCGACCACCGTGCGTTCAGCTGGCTGCACCTCGACGGCGAGGCGTCGGTGACGGCGCTGGATCGGCTCCCTCAGCCGACGGTGTTCACACTGGCGGGAACGATGCCCCTGCTGGGTGCGGCTCAGAGCGCGCTGCAAAGCGTGGGAGGTAGCGCGGGGCGTGCGGCGCTGAGTTCGATCGCGTTGTCGGACAAGGACATCGAGTTGTCATTGCGCCAGATCCAGCGCAACGTTCGCGATCTCGTCCGGTGTGTCGATGACGGTGGGCATCCCGATTCCGCTCTGGTGTTGCGCAACCGGCGTGACCAGGTGATGGCGTGCGAGCGAGCGGTGCGTGCCGTGCGCGCTGTCGTCGCGGACGCAGACGACGGCGAGGGGTTGATCGAACGTCTGTGGCGCGACGTGCAGACGGCGCGTAAGCACGTGTCGAGCAACGTCGAGCAGGTGCTCACGGTCGCCGGCCGGTTCGCCGTGGGGCTGAGCATCGACGATCTGATCTGGTGAGCGGGCGTCAGACCCAGTCGTCGGAGGACAGCGTGCGCAGCACGCGAGACAGCATGTCGTCGGTGACGGCGGCGAGGTCTGCCTGGGCGCCCGTCGGTGCCGCTGCGTCGCCCAACCGGTCGGCGATCCCGCGCGCGGCGCGGGTCAGGAACGGCGCGACTCTTTTCAGGCGCTCGGCAGGAGCGGGACCGGTCAGGGACAGGCCGGCGATCTCACCGGCCGGTGTGCGAATCGCCGCAGCGACGCTGGCCAGCCCCACCACCAGTTCCTGGTCGTCGTAGGCCAGGCCGTGCCTGGCGCGAACGCGTGCGAGCTCATGGTGAAGGGTCGGCAAGTCGGCGATCGTGGCGGGGGTGATCTTGCGGAGCGTGCGGTCGAGCAGCGCATCGATGTCCTCCGCGGACGTCTGGGCCAGCGCGGCTTTGCCCAGCGCGCTCGCATGCGCAGGCGTGCGCCCACCGACGCCGAACGGAACCACGATCCCGCTGCTGCCCGCGATCTTGTCCAGGCAGTGGACATCGGCGCCGACGAGCACGCCGAGGTGCACGACCAGCATGGTGTCGCTCTGCAAGCGTTCGAGCACTGGCGCGGCCACGCGGCGCAGCGCCTGATGATCGCCGGAGGCGGGTACCGCCGCGGCGGCGAGGCGGTAACCGTCGGCCCGGTGCTCCACCAGGCCGGTCGCGTGCAGCTGGGTCAGAATGCGGTGCGTCGACGAGCGGGGGAGTCCGGTTCGGGACGCGATGTGATCCAGGCGCAGCAGGGTGCCCGCGTGGTCGAACGCGTTGAGGATCAACGACACCCGGGCCACCATCGACGAAGATCCCTCGACGTCTGCGTGCCGCACCTGAGTCACCGTAGCGGCGGACGCCCGGTGGCGGCGCCGAATGGCCACGCGGATCAGCCCCTCTGCCTGTGGGGCAGGGGGGCTGACCGGTAGCCGGTTCCTCAAGGGGCGTCAGGCCGCGGCGTCGTGGTTGTCCGCAACCCTCTTGCTGCCGTCGCCAGCGGCACTGCTTGCGACGGGGCTGCGGCGCTTGCCGAGCGGCTTTCTGGTCTTGGCCGGGGAGTCGTCGCTCTGCTGCACGGCCTCGGACTTTCTGGTGCGATCGCGCTTCCATGTCCGCGTGGTGGATTCGCTGGCCTCGGTCGCCTGAGTCGCCTCGGCCACCTCGGTCTTGGTGGCTTTGGTGGCTCTAATGGCCCGTGCGGTCGCGTCATCGGTGGTCTCACCGGTGGGCAACATCGCCGGCGCCGGATCATTCTTGGTGCCGAAGCTGTCGATGATCTTGGCCCGAATGGCGCGGTGGTACTTGGAGACCGAGAACGCCGCGTCGGTGATGCTGTGATTGAGCGCGGCCGCAATGGTGGCCAGGTCGCGGGACTCGAATGACGCGACGAACTCCTGCGCGCTGGAGGCGAGTTGGCGGTTCAACGTCCGTCTCTGTCGGTGCACCTCGGCGACGAAAGTGGGCTCCGGCGCGAACAGCTTTCCGTTCCAGTTGACCAGGGTCCATCCGTCCTCGCCGTTGCCCTCGACGATCACGTACTGGGCGTTGCCCAGCGGGGCGGTCCTGAGCAGATCGATCTTCTGCGCAGCCGTGAGGTTCTGGGCGTTCATCATCGTCCAGAACATGATGGCGCCGCCGTGGGAGAAGATCGCGGCGTTGCGATCGCCGTTGTCGTAGATCGCCTCGAGCGCCTGGTCGACGCGAGCGTCGAACTCGTTGCCATCGATGGACCCCGGGATCCGCAGGTCGCGATTGCCCTGGACGGCCCACGCGAGCGGGTAGAGGCCGTAGCCGCTCGATGCCTGGCTCTCCGGCGTGCCTTCGAATACGCCTGCCTCGATCTCCTGCAGGCCGGGCAGAACCTGAATGGGCAGCCGGAGATCCTGGGACATGGGTGCGGCGGTGAGTTGGGTCCGCACCATCGTCGAGGCGTAGATGCCGTCGTAGTTGTTGTCGGAGAGCAGCGCGGCCACGGCCTCGGCCTGTAGTTGCCCCTTCGCGGTGAGCACCGGCCCGGGCGTCGAGGTGTCGATGTTGCCCGACGCATTGCCGGCCGACTCACCGTGGCGGATGAATGTCACTCTCATCAGCTCGGCCGCCGACGCCGGCACCGCGGCGCCGATCAGCAAGCCGATGACGGCCACAGCGACGCCGAGAACGCGCCACAGCGCTCCTCGCTGCCCGTGGGGCGCGTCCGGATCAGACGCCTGTTTCATGAAGGGTTCCTCCCGCCGTTGGTCAAGGTCGGGTCCACGGTGAACGGCGGGTGAACGGGGGACAAGGTTCAGTCCCACTCACCGAGACCGGGTCAGAGGCTGCGCAACAGCGCCGCGGCCCTCACATCGGCGCCGACGCTCAACGCGATGTGGACGTCGTCACCGTCGCGGGTCCAGCCCAGGGTGACCTCTTCGCCGTACTTGATCGGTTTTCGATACTCCACCACCGCCCGGTAGGGCGCGGTGCACACCTCGGGCGCCAGGGCCATCACTTCGTGGATCGCGTGCCAGTAGGCGGTGTTGGTGACGTGCTCGAAGAGGTCGATGTCGGTGCGGCGCAACGCGAACGGCTCGGTGTGTTCGAGCGTGTCCGGGTTCTTCAGCCACGGCCGCCACTTGAGGCGATGCTCGGTCGTGGTGGTGCCGAACCGTTCGAGCAGGGTGTCGGTGGCGCGCTGCGGCGTCAGCGTCTTGGCGTTCATCGCGATCCAGAAACCTTCGGTCTCGATGCGGCCGCCGTCACTGCCGACGAGGTCCACTCGCATCGTGCACCAGCGCAGTGACAGTGCCGAGCACCATCGGCTGAATGTCACCTCGTTGGGGAACTCGATCGGTTCGATGACGTCGATGACGGTGCGCTGAACCAGCCAGTGCGGGTGCTCTTCCGCTTCTCCGGCATCGACGAGGTTTTCCGCACCCACCTCTTGGATGTAGCGGGCCACCCCGTCGAGGCGCAGGGTGAGGTCGTCGCCGACATCTCCCGTCGCGACCCGCCACGAGGTGGTGTACACATAGCCCGACTCGGGGCGCGGGCTCAATCGACGGTCAGCGTCTTCGGTGCTCATCGCCGGTCAGCCTACGGTCCGTGGTCGTCTTGGGGCAGGAGGTGGCGTTCGGGGTGGTGGTAGCCGTTGGTGCGGCGTTGGCCGGTGTCTAGGTCGGGTGGGGGGAGCCATTCGGTCTGGCCGCGGTCGTTGATGCGGGTGGTCCAGCCGGTCTGCTCGACCATCCGATTGTCCGTCCCACAGGCGAGGGTGAGGTTGGTGATGTCGGTGGCTCCGCCGCGCTTCCAGTCCTCGATGTGGTGGACCTGGGTCCAGTAGCCGGGCACCGTGCAGCCGGGTCGGGTGCAGCCGCGCGCGGAGGAGTGCAGCACGATTCGTTGTGCCGGGGAGGCGAGTCGTTTGGTGCGGCCGAGGTAGAGCGGCTGGTTGGTGTGCTGGTCGAACACCGCCAGATAGTGGTGCGCGTGGGCGGACATCCGGATCAGGTCGGCCATCGGCAACAAGCTGCCGCCGCCGGTGAGCGCTGCCCCCGCGGCCTTCTCCAGTTCCTGCAGTGTTGTGGAGACGATCACCGTCACCGGTAACCCATTGTGAGAACCGAGATCTCCGGAACTCAGCGCCATCCGCCCCACGGCCAGCCACGCGTCATGGTTGCGTTGTGCCACACTCCGGATGTCCGAGCGCGCTTGTTCGGGCGCGGGTTCTGCGTCGACGCAGGGTGTCTCGTCGTCGGGGTTGCACATGCCGGGGGCGGCGAGTTTGGCTTAAATGGCCTCGTAGGTGGCGCGTGCTTCGGGGGTGATCCAGCCGGTGAGCCGGCTCATGCCGTCGGCCTGCTGCTCGCCGAGGGTGATGCCGCGCTTGCGGGCGCGGTCGGCGTCGGTGGGTTCGGGGCCGTCTTGGTCGATCATCGCCGCCAACCGATCGGCCGATTTCTTCAGATCCTCCGGCGTGAGCCCCGCTCCCAGCGAGGCCAACTGGCGGTCGGCGGCGGCGCGGGTGTCGACGTCGACCCACCCGGGCAGGTCCTTGTGGAACGTCGCGATCACCGAGACGTGTTCGGCGTCCAACGCCCCGGCGGCTTGCGCGGCCGCTGTTGCCTCCCAGGCCGGTGGCAGCGGTTCGCCGGTCAGGGCTTGCCGCGGCCCCAACGCGGCCGCGTCAGCCAGGCGGCGTTTCGCGTCGCGTTCGGAGACCCGCAGCGCGGTGGTGAGCACCTTCTTCCATGACGCTTCCCCGAGCCGCCGCGGCTCCGTCTCAGTGATCAGCCGGGCCAGGATCTGATGCTCCAGCGCTGGGACAGACCGGATCACTGACGTGACCTCCGCCATCGCAGCCACCAGCTCGCGGTGGGACAGGGTGTCGCAGGCCTGCGACAGGATCGCGAGCTGAGCCCGCAATCCCGTCGCAGGCCTGCGACAGGATCGCGAGCTGAGCCCGCAATCCCGCCACCGCATCCGCGACAACATCCATATATCGAACACTAGTTCGACCCACCGACAAGAAGAGCCTCCGATGTGACGACATATGCAGCTGGGGCAGTTGAGGCCAAAGAAATTGCAGTGAACCACTGACAGAAACGGATCAGCCGTCGCGGGGCTTCGTCCACCGCATCAGGTAGCGGTAGTACAGCGCGCGGCGGATCTTCACACCCGGCAGCACCTCGGACGCGGAGCGGCGGATCTCGGCCAGATTCTCACGCGGATCGGCGACCGCGACCCCGATGTCACGCGTCTCGCGGTGCCACCACGAGCCCAGGCGTACCGCCGGCAAGCACAACGCGGACCACATCCAATCGGCGACGGTCGTGTTCGCGCTCAGTCCGACCACTGCGAGGTCACCGCCGGGCCGCAGCATCTGCTTCGCGGCCGCCAGTGTCGGTCGCAAGTCCAGATGATGCAGGCTGGCGACAAAGGTGATGAGGTCGAATCGCGCACCTGTCGTGGCGAATTCATCGAATGTGCTCTCGACGACGGATACTCCCGCGACGTCCACCAGTCTCGCGCGTGCTCGCCGAATCGCGCCAGGGTCAGGATCGACGCCGACGACGGAGCGGGCCACCGGCGCGAGCCGCGACACGAGTAGCCCGTCGCCGCAACCGACGTCGAGGACGTCACGGCCGTCGGCGAGGCTGAGTACCCGCCGATGGTAAGCGGTGTTGTGGTTCCAGTACGGGCCCACCCGCCTCAGTCCGCGGTATCGGCGTCGTCTCCGCCTGCTGCACCGTGTGAGTCGGCCGGGGTCTTCGAGACCTCTCTCTGTTCAGCGGCTTTCGATTGCGAAGCTTCCTCACGCGCAGCGGCCCGCGCGTGGATTCGCTCGAGCCGACGGTCGCGGCGAGTCTCTGCGCGGGTGGCGGCGCGCTCGGCCTTGTCGGCCTTGTCGGCCTTGTCGGTCGACTCGACCTCAGGAGCTTCGGTGTCCTTGTCCGACAGTGCTTTCAGGCCGTCACGAACCGCGCTCGGCACCTTTGCGACCGTCTCGGCGATCTCGCCGACCGTCGGCGCGAGACGCGCGGGCCGATACCGACTCGGGTCGGACGGAATCGGGTTGTTGTCGTAGTACGCCGAGTCGACGATCACTTTGAGCAGGGGCTCGCTGACGTCGGCGATCGCGTCGCCGAAGGGAACGACGTCGCGGATC
The DNA here is from genome assembly GCF_022348085.1 of Mycobacterium sp. PSTR-4-N. Classification (GTDB taxonomy): domain Bacteria; phylum Actinomycetota; class Actinomycetes; order Mycobacteriales; family Mycobacteriaceae; genus Mycobacterium. Next base: position 45,052 of record NZ_JAKRFN010000014.1, read on the forward strand.
AACCGCGCCAGCGGCAATTCCTCGGTGGTGTAGGTGACGTAGGTGGTGTTGCCGCGTGTCGTCACGTAGGCGACCACGCGGTCACCGTCGGGAGCGTCGCATCGCGCGTCGCTACAGGGCATTGCGTCCGCGCTGCCGGCGAGCACCGCGCAGGTGTTGGCGCCGCCGCAGGAGACGGTCGGGCGTCCCTCCTCGTCAACGGGCAGGTCGATCTCGTCCTGCTCGCGATAGCCGTACAGATAGGCGACCAAAGAGTTCACGTGGGCGACGAGGTTCAGCAGGTCCGCGGGCGCATTCGAGTTGTAGTTGTACTGGTAGGCGATGTCGACCACCGCGGCAGCGGCGGTGTCCACCGGCGAGGGAAACGGGTTGACCCCGATGAGCGAGAACCACGGGTAACGCGTGCCAAAGCCGCCATCGGGCCGCGACACGTTGTTGTCGAGGACGAACACTGTCGAGGGCAGCGCCGGATCCTGGTGGCGATCGAGACGCGACAGCGCCACGCTGGCGTTCGCGGCGCCCCACCCTGACGCGAGAACCGCGTTGGCCTCACCCGAGTGCGCCTGAAGCGCCGCGTCGATCGCCGCCGGGCCGCCGCCGAAGGGCACGCCGACCAGATCGGGGCCCGGCTGGCCGCCGGGGTTGTAGGGCGCCTGGTTGAACAGCCCACCGAAGAAGTTCTCGTTGCCGCTGCCATCCGGGTGCGTCGAGCTGCCCACGACGATGAGTGCGGTCAGGTCTACGGGCAGCGCCGAGAGCGCTGTCGGTTGCACGGCCGCGACACCGCCCACGGTTGCTGCGACCCCCACCGCGGCTGCACTGACGATGCCGGCTTTGCCTCGACCGCTCTTACGATGTTTCGCCATGTTCCCGCATCCTCCCCCGACGCTTTCGGGGTCACCGTATCTCACCGGCAGTCCGAGGCGTTTGCCGAAGAACCCCCGGTGGCCGTTCGCTGATACATGACCTGGCGTGATCTGCCGGTCACGGGGCAGCGTCAATGCCGTTGTGGCTGAGGCGGAAAGTGTCAGCCTCGGACAATTGACGCGGTCATAAATCTCTGGCCGGATTTCGCTGTGATCATCGCGTCGTCGGCGTAGTGTCTGCCCCGTTTCCGATGGTGACGGCGGAGGTTGTGTCATGAGTGCTGCTAGCTATATCGGTCGCGTGGGCGGCCTGGCGATCGCCCTGGGAGTGGGGACCGCGATCATCACCGGGCAGGGCGTGGCGTACGCCGACGACACCGGGGCGTCCGTCTCACGCCCGTCCCAGTCCCAGTCGGATTCTCCGCGGGGCGACTCGGCCACGCTCGACACGCGGCCGGTGGGCAAGCACCGCAGCACCGAGCGCACGTCGCTGTCGGACACGGTCAAGGGCATCGCCGACCGGGTGGCCGAGCAACGCCAGAAGCGAGCCGAGGCCAGAGCGGAAGCCGGCGCGGACGACGCCGACTCGGCCGACGAGTCTCCCCGCAGTGGCGGCTCCGACCGTCGCCAGAAGCGCTCCGACACGGTGGAGGAGAAGCAGGTCTCATCGGAGGTCGACGCGGTGTCGGCGCCGTCCGGCGACCCGGAACCCGCTGCGGAACAGCCGCGCGTTCTGTCCTGGCTGCAGACGCCCCGCGCGGTCGCGGGCCGCGAGCAGGCGGCCGAGCCCCGGGTGCGGACCACGCTGTGGACGCCGCGCAGCCAAGACGTCCAGGAGGCGCCCGCTCGCACCGTGGTTTCCGGCCTGCTGACCGCACTCGACCGGGCGTTCAGTCCCGCGTCGTCGGGCAACGGCTCGGCGCCGGTCGGCGGGTCATTGTCGGACCTGCTGCTGCTCGCGGGCGCGCGGCGCGAGTCCGCGCTCGTTCAGCCCACGGCCATCGATCCCTACTCGGTCACAGTCGTGCAGGGCGTGATCGCGGGCTGCGTCGTCGGGACGACGTGCACCACCGCGGACGGTTCCACCTACACCGTCATCGATCGGCCGAGCAACGGCGGCAAGCTGACCCTGGACGCGACGACAGGAGCCTTCCGCTTCCTGCCCTACGCTGACGAGAAACTCACCGACGGGCCGAACGGCACGGAGACCTTCTCGGTGCTGGTGGCGCAGAACACCAAGTTCACCACCGTGATCACCGGCCTGCCGATCGTCGGATCGTCGCTCATCACACCTGTCGTGCAGAGACTGCAGCAGGCAGGCGTCCTGTCCGGTCTGCTCGGAACCGCTGAGCTGCAAGACATTTCCGTCGACATCACCGCGCTGCGGGCGGGTGCGCCGGTCGCGTTCACCACGTTCGTGACCTCCTGGGACGGCACCAAGATCAGCACCAACTTCTTCCCCGCGCTGGCGGGTGTCCCCGACAACGACGGTCAGGCAGGCTACGAGACCATCTTCAACGGACCCGGCCTGGCGCAGCCGGGCGCGACCGACCCGGCCGACCCGTTCGTCTCCACATTCCGCTCCCTGGGCTACAACGTCGTCACGTGGGACCCCCGCGGCGAGTTCGCCTCGGGCGGCGTACTGCAACTCGACAGCCCGCAGTACGAGGGCCAGGACGTCTCCGAGTTGATCAGCTGGGTCGCAACGCAGAGCGGCGTCGAACTGGACAAGACCGGCGATCCCAGAATGGGTATGGTCGGCGTCTCCTACGGCGGCGGCATCCAATTCGTCACGGCCGCAAGCGATGACCGCGTCGACGCCATCGCACCCGGCTGGGCCTGGAACACCCTGCCCGATTCGCTGTACCCGCACAGCGCGTTCCGCACCTCATACGCCGGCCTGCTGCTGCTCGGGCTGATCGAGACCGGGGCGCGGATCAACCCGCAGATCTACGGCGGCATCCTCACCGGCGCCTCGCTCGGAATCCTCACGCCGAGTCAGATTCAGCTGCTGCAGACCAGCGGCCCGGGTCAGACGGTGCGCAACATCGACATCCCCACCCTGATCATCCAGGGCACCGTCGATGTGTTGTTCCCGCTGCAGCAGTCCATCATCAACATGGGCTACATGGCCAACAATCCGAATGTGAAGCTGATCTGGTACTGCGGCGGCCACGGCACCTGCCTGCCGGGTCAGGGCAACGGCACTGCTGACAATGTGTGGTTCCTCAGCGAGACCGCGACGTGGATGCTGAAGTACGTCAAGGACCTCCCCATCCCGGAGCCCTACGCATTCGAGTGGACCGATCAGAATGGTGATCGCTGGTCGTCGGTGACTCGGCCGACCGCGAGCGATTTCTACGACGCCGAGAGCAAGGTTCCGGCGACGGTGTGGAGCACCGGCAAGACGCTGCCGATCATCCCGTTCATCGGCGGTTCGGGTCCCAGCCCGGACGTGCCGCTGCCCTACGGGTTGGGCGACGGTTCGGTGGCGACGAACGCGGTCACGATTCCGCTGAGCAACCCGGATGGCGAGGCCAACGTCGTCGGTGCGCCGCACGTGGTGATCAACTACAGCGGCCTGGGCAGCAGCCGTCACATCTACGCCCAGGTGGTCGACAAGAGCACCGGGCTCGTCGTCGGCAACATCGTCTCGCCGGTGCCGGTCACCCTCAACGGTCGCGATCAGGTCGCCGAGATCGACCTCGAGGACATCGCCTACACGATGACCCCCGACAGCGAGCTGGAGCTGCAGATCTTCACCACCGCAACGCCGTTCCTGAACTTCACCCAGTTCGGATTCGTGCACATCGACAGCGTGGAGGTGAGCCTGCCGACCACCTCGGCGGGCGTGAACCAGGGGCCGAACCTGCTGCCGGTGTAGCGACAGACGGGTAGAGAGGTAAGCGCCCCCGGCAGGGATCGAACCTGCGGCCAACCGCTTAGAAGGCGGTCGCTCTATCCACTGAGCTACGGAGGCAGTGCCCGAGGAGTCTATCGCGCGCGGGCCGTAAAGCCGCTCCGCGTCACAAGGCGGCCGACTAGCGTGGTGCCCATGAGTGATCCGCCGGACCTGGACGCGGCAGGACTGCCCGAGGAGCTCAGCCCCCTCGACCAGATCCTGCACCGTGGCGAGGCCAACCCGCGGACCCGCTCCGGCATCCTGACCGTCGAACTGCTCGACACCACGCCCGACTGGAACACCTTCCGCGCACGCTTCGACACCGCATCGCGCAAGGTGCTGCGGCTACGGCAGAAGGTCGTGATCCCCACGTTGCCGACCGCAGCGCCACGCTGGGTCGTCGACCCGGACTTCAATCTCGACTTCCACCTCCGCCGGGTCCGCGTCCCAGAGCCGGGCAGTTTCCGGCAGGTGATGGATCTCGCCGAGGTGGCCGCGCAGTCACCGCTGGACATCTCCCGGCCGCTGTGGACCGCGACCCTGATCGAAGGGGTGCACGACGGCCAGGCCGCGCTGATGGTGCACCTCAGCCACGCCGTCACCGACGGTGTGGGCGGGGTCGAGATGTTCGCGAACCTCTACGACCTCGAACGCCAGCCGCCGAAGCAGCCGGTGCCGCCGCTACCCATCCCCGCCGATCTGTCGCCCAACGACCTGATGCGTCAGGGGCTCAACCGCCTGCCCAGCACCATCGCCGGCGGGCTGCGCGACGTGCTGTTCGGCGCGGCGCAGGCCGCCGGCCATGTCGTCCGCGACCCGGTGTCGCGGCTGGGCAGCGTGATCGACTACGCGATGTCGGGTGCCCGCGTGATCGGGCCGGTCGCCGACCCGTCGCCGCTGCTGCGCCGGCGCTCGCTGTCGAGCCGCAGCGACGCCATCGACATCGCATTCGGTGATCTTCACCGCGCGGCCAAGGCCGCCGGCGGCTCGATCAACGACGCGTATCTGGCGGGTCTGTGTGGAGCGCTGCGCCTCTACCACCAGGCCAAGGGCGTTCCGGTCGACACGTTGCCGATGGCGGTCCCGGTGAATCTGCGCTCGGAGGCGGACCCCGCGGGCGGGAACCGGTTCGCCGGCGTCAACCTCGCCGCACCGATCGGGCTCACCGATCCCGCGGTGCGTATCCGCAACATCAGGACCCAGATGACGCGTAAGCGTGACGAGCGCGCGCTCGACCTGGTCGGGGCGATCGCGCCCGTCGTGTCGCTGCTGCCCGACAGCGTGCTGGAGTCGATGGCCGGTTCCATCGTGAACTCCGATGTGCAAGCCAGCAACGTGCCGGTCTACGCGGGCGACACGTTCATCGCCGGTGCGCAGGTGCTGCGGCAGTACGGACTCGGCCCACTGCCCGGCGTGGCGATGATGGTCGTGCTGATCTCCCGCTCCGGCTACTGCACCGTCACCGCGCGCTACGACCGCGCCGCGATCACCGATCCGACGTTGTTGGCGCAGTGTCTGCTGGCAGGCTTCGACGAAGTTCTCGCGCTCGGCGGCGACGGACGCGCCCACCCGGCGACGTTCACCGCCGAGTCCCCGTCACCCTTGTCTCACACCGTTTCGACGAAGGGAAGTGCCGCACAGTGAGCCCCGACAATCCCCAGATGCGCCTTCCGGGTTCGGTCGCCGAAATCGAAGCCTCACCGGAAGGGCCCGAGGTCGGCGCGTTCTTCGACCTCGACGGCACCCTCGTCGCAGGGTTCACCGGGGTGGTGATGACCCAGGACCGATTGCGGCGGCGCCAGATGTCGGTGGGCGAGTTCATCGGCATGGTGCAGGCCGGGCTCAACCACCAGCTGGGCCGCTCGGAGTTCGAGGACCTGATCGGCAAAGGGGCCCGGATGCTGCGGGGCAACTCGGTCGACGACATCGACGAACTCGCCGAACGCCTCTTCGCCCAGAAGATCATCGGCCGCATCTATCCCGAGATGCGGCAGCTCGTCCGCGCCCACATGGCGCGCGGCCACACCGTGGTGCTCAGCTCGTCCGCGCTGACCGTGCAGGTGGAACCCGTTGCCCGGTTCCTCGGCATCGAGAACATCCTCAGCAACAAGTTCGAGACCGACGAGAACGGGTTGATCACCGGCGAGGTCGAGCGGCCCATCATCTGGGGCCCCGGCAAGGCCCGCGCCGTACAGGAGTTCGCGACCGCCAACGGCGTCGATCTGTCGAAGAGCTACTTCTATGCCGATGGCGACGAAGACGTCGCGCTCATGTACCTCGTCGGCAACCCGCGGCCGACCAATCCGGAGGGCAAGATGGCGGCGGTCGCCGCCAAGCGCGGCTGGCCCGTCTTGCGGTTCACCAGCCGCAGCGGCGCCAACCCCGTCGCGCAACTGCGGACCGTGGCAGGCATCGCGTCGATGGTGCCGGTGGCGTGGGGTGCGTTGGGCGTCGGATTGCTGACCCGCAACCGGCGCAGCGGGGTCAACTTCTTCACGTCCGTGTTCGGCCGGACGCTGTTGACGGCCGTCGGCATCAACCTCAACGTGCTGGGCGCGGAAAACCTGACCGCACAACGGCCGGCGGTGTTCATCTTCAACCATCGCAACCAGGCCGATCCGATGATCGCCGGCAGGCTCGTCAGCGACAACTTCACCTCGGTCGGGAAGAAGGAACTCGAGAACGACCCGATCGTCGGGACCATGGGCCGGATCATGGATGCCGCGTTCATCGACCGCGACGATCCACAGAAGGCCGTCGAGGGTCTGAAGAAGGTCGAGGAACTCGCCCGCAAGGGGTTGTCGATCCTGATCGCGCCCGAGGGCACGCGGTTGGACACCACCGAGGTGGGCGAATTCAAGAAGGGGCCCTTCCGCATCGCCATGTCGGTGGGCATCCCGATCGTGCCGATCGTGATCCGCAACGCAGAGGTGATCGCGGCCCGAGACTCCAGCACCTTCAACCCCGGAACCGTGGATGTCGTTGTGTATCCGCCGATTTCGGTTGAGTGCTGGACCCACGACAATCTCGAGGACCGCATCGCCGAGGTGCGCCAGCTCTACCTCGACACCCTGAAGGACTGGCCCCACGACCAACTGCCGGAGCCGGAGCTGTATCGGCGCCAGGAGAAGCCGGCGAAGAAAGCCCCGGCCAAGAAGGCGGCAGCCAAGAAGCAACCGGCGAAGAAGGCGGCGGCCAAGAAGCAGCCGGCGAAGAAGACTGCCACGTCGAGCACGACGTCGACCACGGCCAAGGGGCGGCCGTGAAAGTCCGCGCCGACGACATCACGGCGTTCACCGCCGTGGACGACACGCTCGTCCTCGCATCGGTGTCGTCGCCCGCGGAGGAGGCGCTGCTCGCCGACTGGTTGGACGAGCAGCGCAGTGCGCACCCGGAGAGCAAGATCGAGGTGCTGAAGCTGCCCGCCGACGACGATCCGCCGCCAGGAGTCCTGGCCCGGCTGGTCGAGATGCTCGAAGCCGACGAGGACAGGTCGGTCGTCCCGGTGCGGGTGTTCTGGGTGCCCGGTGGGTTGCCGACCCGGTCGAAGGTGGTCGCGCTGCTGTCGGGACGTGACACCTACTGCCCGCCGCGGGTGCTGCAGCGGAGCATCCTCAAGCGGGATCCGTCACGTGCCCGCGTCGTCGCCGGCGAGCCCGCCAAGGTCTCCGAACTGCGCCAGAACTGGAGTGAGAACACCACCGCCGAAAACCCCCGGGAGTTCGCACGTTTCGTGCTGCGACGGGCGATTCTGGCCATCGAGCGCGTGGAGTTGAGGCTGCTGGGACCCGAATACAAGTCACCGCGGCTGATCAAGCCGGAGATGCTGTCGTCGGCCCGGTTCCGCGAGGGGCTCGAGCAGATTCCCGGTGCGACGGTCGAGAAGGCCGGCGAGATGCTCGACGAGTTGGGCACCGGCTGGAGCCGGTTCTCCGTCGACCTGATCCCGTCGCTGGGCAGGGCCATCTTCAGCCGCGGCTTCGATCCCAACATCGACTACGACCGCACCGAGGTCGAGGCGATGCGCCACGCGCTCGAGGCCCATCCGGCCGTCCTGCTGTTCTCCCACCGCTCCTATCTCGACGGCGCGATCGTGCCCGTCGCGATGCAGGAGAACCGGCTGCCGCCGGTACACACATTCGCCGGAATCAACCTGTCCTTCGGCGCGATGGGACCGCTGATGCGCCGCTCCGGCGTGATCTTCCTGCGCCGCAAACTCGACGACCCGCTGTACAAATACGTGCTGCGTCAGTTCGTCGGGTACATCGTCGAGAAGCGGTTCAACCTCGCCTGGGCGATCGAGGGCACCCGGTCACGCACCGGAAAGATGTTGCCGCCCAAGCTCGGTCTGCTCGCGTACGTGGCCGACGCCTATCTCGACGGCCGGAGCGACGACATCCTGCTGCAGCCGGTGTCGATCAGCTTCGATCAGCTGCACGAGACCGCCGAGTACGCGTCCTACGCGCGCGGCGGCGAGAAGACCCCCGAAGGCCTGTCCTGGTTGGTCAACTACATTCGCGCCCAAGGCGAACGTAACTACGGCAAGATCTACGTCCGGTTCCCGCGCGCGGTCTCGATGCGGGAGTACCTCGGCGAGCCGCACGGTCCGATGACCACCGACGAGGCGGCCAAACGTCTTGCGCTGCAGAAGATGGCGTTCGAAGTGGCGTGGCGCATCGTGCAGGTGACCCCGGTCAACGCGACCGGGTTGGTCTCGGCGCTGCTGCTCTCGACCCGCGGGGTCGCGCTCACCCTCGACCAGTTGCATCACACGCTGCAGGATTCGCTGGACTATCTCGAGCGCAAGCAGACACCGATGACCAACAGCGCGTTGCGGTTACGTACCCCGGATGGGGTGCGCGCCGCGTTGGACGCGCTGTCGGGCGGTCATCCGGTGACGCGCGTGGACCGCGGTCGCGAGACGGTCTGGTACATCGCGCCGCAAGACGAACTCGAGGCGGCGTTCTACCGCAACTCGCTGATCGACGCGTTCCTCGAGACATCGTTGGTCGAGCTGGCATTGGCATGTGCCGCCCGCAGTGACGGCGACCGGGTGGAGGCGTTCTGGACGCAGGTGATGCGTCTGCGCGACCTGTTGAAATTCGATTTCTACTTCGCCGACTCCGCGGCCTTCCGTGCGCACGTCGCCGAGGAGATGTCCTGGCACGACGACTGGGAAGGCGATGTCGCCGCCGGCGGCGACCGGATCGACGCAGTACTGGCGGCCAAGCGACCGACGATCGCCGGACCACTGCTGAGGCCGTTCTTCGAGGCGTATCAGATCGTCGCCGACGCGCTGCTCGACGCGCCGGCCGACATCTCCGAGAAGGACCTCACCGCCAAGGCGCTGGGGTTGGGGGAGCAGTACGTGGCGCAGGGCCGTGTGCAGAGCAACGAGTCGGTGTCGGCGCTGCTGTTCGCCACTGCGCGCCAAGTCGCCGCTGACCAACATCTGCTCGAGCCCGCCGCCGATCTCGAGGACCGGCGCAGAGCCTTCCGCAACGAACTGCGCGGCATCCTGGCCGATATGAACACCGTCGATCGGTACGCGCGCAAGCAGTTCATGGCGCGGGAACGCAGTCGTCGGCGGCTGCGCGAACAGGCGGTGTGAGAGGTCACTCGCGCAGGGGTCATACGCTTGAGGCATGACACTCACCGGCTCTGCCGCGCCCGCGCGGGTGCGTAGTGCCTCGGTGTGGCCGCTGCTCTACGGCGTCGCGGTGCTGGCAGGCCTGACTGCGGCGGCGCTGTCGGCGCTGTCGCTGGCCGAGGCGCTGACCGCCACGGGCCTGCCCGACCCGGGTGCGGTCACCACGTACGGGTTGCCGTTCGTCAAGGCTGCCGGCGAGATCGCCGCGGTGGTCGCTACCGGATCCTTCCTGTTCGCGGCGTTTTTGGTGCCGCCGCAGTCCACCGGGGTTCTCGATGTGGACGGCTACCGGGCGTTGCGGATCGGGACCGCGGCGGCGGGGTTCTGGACGGTGTGCGCGGTGCTGATGGTGCCGCTGACCGTGTCCGACGTCAGCGGTCAGCCGTTGATGACGCGGCTGAGTCCGGCCGACATCTGGTCCGTCGCCGACCTGATCGACATCGCGGGCGCGTGGCGATGGACCGCATTGTTCGCTGCCGTCGTGACGGTGGTGAGCATTCCGGTGCTGCGATGGTCGTGGACACCGGTGCTGTTCGCCGGCTCCCTGGTGACCCTGTTGCCGCTGGCGCTGACCGGGCATTCGTCCTCGGGCGGATCTCACGACATCGCGACCAACAGCCTCCTGGTTCACCTCATCGCGGGTGCGGTGTGGGCCGGGGGGCTCCTGGCGCTACTGGTGCACGCGTTGCGTGGCGGCTCCGGTTGGAACGACCACCTGGCGGCGCGGCGGTTCTCGACCGTGGCGCTGTGGTGCTTCGTCGCGATGGCGCTCAGCGGAATCATCAACGCGCTGGTGCGGGTGCGGCCCGAGGACCTGATCCACACCCGGTACGGCTGGTTGGTGATCGCCAAACTGCTCGCACTCGTGACCCTGGGAATCCTCGGTTGGCAGCAGCGGCGCCGCGGGATCGCCGCCCTGGCCGCCGATCCGCCGGCGCGGGGCGCGCTGATCCGGCTGGCTCTGATCGAAGCGGTGGTCTTCGGCCTGACCTTCGGGGTGGCCGTCGCTCTGGGCCGCACTCCGCCGCCGCCACCGGTGCAGACGAACCTGTCCATCCCGGCGGTCGAGATCGGCTACGACCTGGCCGGCCCGCCGACCGTGGGCCGGTTGCTGTTCGACTGGCGGTTCGACCTCGTGTTCGGGACCGCCGCGCTGGTGTTCGCCGCGGTCTATCTGGCCGGGTACCGGCGCTTGCGGCGCCGGGGGGACGCGTGGCCGGCGGGCCGCGTCGTGGCCTGGTTGCTCGGCTGCCTGTTGCTGCTGTTCACGACCTCGTCGGGCCTCGGCCGGTACATGCCCGCGATGTTCAGCATGCACATGATCGCGCACATGATGTTGTCGATGATGGTGCCGATCCTGCTGGTGCTCGGCGCACCCGTCACATTGGCGCTGCGTGCCTTGCCGACGGCGGGACGGGATGCCGCGCCGGGCCCGCGGGAGTGGCTGCTGGCGGCCCTGCATTCGCGGGTGTCGCGGCTGCTGACCAACCCCGTGGTCGCGACCGCGCTGTTCATCGTCGGCTTCTACGGGCTGTACTTCGGCGGCATCTTCGACGCGGTGGCCGGCAGCCACGCCGCGCATCTCGCGATGAACGTGCACTTTCTGCTCAGCGGCTACCTGTTCTACTGGGTGGTGATCGGTGTCGATCCGACGCCGCGGCCGCTGCCCCCGATCGCCAAGCTCGCGGTGGTGTTCGCCTCGCTCCCGCTGCACGCGTTCTTCGGCGTGGTGCTGATGGGCACCGACACCGCGATGGGCGGCGCTTTCTACCGCTCGCTCGCGTTGCCGTGGAACACCGATCTGATCGCCGATCAGAAGCTGGGCGGGGCCATCGCGTGGGCGGCGGGCGAGGTGCCGCTCGTGGTGGTGTTGATCGCGCTGTTCGTGCAGTGGAGTCGCAGCGACGACAGGACCGCGCGCCGGCTCGACCGCGCCGCCGACCGCGATGAAGACGCGGACCTGGCCGCGTACAACGCGATGCTGGCCGAACTGGCCCGGCGCGACCGCGCCGACAGCTGATCCGGCGTACGTCGCTCGGGGCTGTCCCCAGAGCCCGTTTCATCCACAGGTTGTCCGTGCGCTCGACTGTCGCGCGGCCGGGCTGTCGGTGCCGTGGCGGTCAATGGCTGTGTCATCGACGGCGCAGGTGCTGTGCCCGCGCCGCAGCCTCGAGAAGGAGAACCGCCATGTTCGAAACACCGATCACCGTCGTCGGCACGATCGTCACCAACCCGGAGCGTCGCTGGGTCGGCGACCAGGAGCTGTTCAAGTTCCGCGTCGCGAGCAATTCCCGGCGGCGCACCACCGACGGCACCTGGGAGCCGGGTAACTCGCTCTACGCGACGGTCAACTGCTGGGGGCGCCTGGTCACCGGCGTCGGCGCGGGCCTGGGGAAGGGAGACGCGGTGATCGTTGTTGGCAATCTGTACACCAGCGAATACGAGGACCGCGACGGCAACCGTCGGTCCTCGCTGGAGATCAGGGCCACATCGGTGGGGCCGGACCTGGCGCGGTGCATCGCCCGCATCGACAAGCGTCGCCACTCCGAACCCGCCGACGCCGGCCCGGAAAACAGTTCCGACACCGAGACCGGATCATCTGCCGAGCCGAGCGCCGACGATGGCGACGGACTGGCGCTCACCGCGTAGCGCCGGGCGCCGCCGCCCTCACCCGCAATCACGGCCGCGCCTAGGATGGGCCCGGACTCTCGCAGATCGCGAAGACCCGAGAAAGGCGATATCAGAGGCATGGCCGAATTCATCTACACGATGCGGAAGGTCCGCAAGGCGCACGGCGACAAGGTCATCCTTGACGACGTCACCCTGAATTTCCTTCCGGGCGCGAAGATCGGCGTCGTCGGCCCCAACGGGGCCGGTAAGTCGAGCGTCTTGCGGATCATGGCCGGTTTGGACCAACCCAACAACGGCGACGCGTTCCTGGCGCCGGGCGCCACCGTCGGCATCCTGATGCAGGAGCCCCAGCTCGACGAGACCAAGACGGTTCGCGAGAACGTGGAAGAGGGCGTGGCGATCAAGGCGAAGCTCAACCGGTACAACGAGGTCGCCGAACTGATGGCGACCGACTACACCGACGAGCTCATGGAAGAGATGGGCGCGCTGCAGGAGGAGCTCGACGCCGCGGACGCGTGGGACATCGACAGCCAGCTCGAGCAGGCGATGGACGCCCTGCGCTGCCCGCCCGCCGACGAGCCCGTGACCCACCTGTCCGGTGGTGAGAAGCGCCGCGTCGCGCTGTGCAAGCTGCTGCTGTCCAAGCCCGACCTGCTGCTGCTCGACGAGCCGACCAACCACCTCGACGCGGAGAGCGTGCTGTGGCTCGAACAGCACCTCGCCGAATACAAGGGCGCGATCCTGGCCGTCACACACGACCGGTACTTCCTCGACAACGTCGCCGAGTGGATCCTCGAGCTCGACCGTGGCCGCGCCTACCCGTACGAGGGCAACTACTCCACGTACCTGGAGAAGAAGGCCGAGCGCATCGCCGTGCAGGGCCGCAAGGACGCCAAGCTGCAGAAGCGGCTCAAGGACGAACTCGAGTGGGTGCGCTCGGGTGCCAAGGCCCGGCAGGCCAAGAGCAAGGCCCGTCTGACCCGCTACGAGGAGATGGTGGCCGAGGCCGAGAAGACCCGCAAGCTCGACTTCGAGGAGATCCAGATCCCCACCGGCCCGCGGCTGGGCAACGTCGTGGTCGAGGTGGAGCACCTCGACAAGGGCTTCGAGGGCAGGCAGCTGATCAAGGACCTGTCGTTCACATTGCCGCGCAACGGCATCGTCGGAGTGATCGGCCCCAACGGCGTCGGCAAGACCACGCTGTTCAAAACGATCGTCGGACTCGAGCAGCCCGACAGCGGGACCGTCAAGATCGGTGAGACCGTCAAGCTGAGCTACGTCGACCAGAGCCGCGCCGGCATCGACCCGAAGAAGACGGTGTGGGAAGTGGTCTCCGACGGCCTGGACTACATCGAGGTCGGGCAGAACGAGATCCCGTCGCGCGCGTATGTGTCGGCGTTCGGCTTCAAGGGCCCCGACCAGCAGAAGCCGGCAGGCGTACTCTCCGGCGGTGAGCGCAACCGGCTCAATCTGGCGCTGACCCTGAAAGAGGGCGGCAACCTGATCCTGCTCGACGAGCCCACCAACGACCTCGACGTGGAAACGCTGAGCTCGCTGGAGAACGCGCTGCAGCAGTTCCCCGGGTGCGCCGTGGTCATCTCCCACGACCGCTGGTTCCTGGACCGCACCTGCACGCACATCCTGGCGTGGGAGGGGGACACCGACAACGAGGCCAAATGGTTCTGGTTCGAGGGCAACTTCGGTGGCTACGAGGAGAACAAGGTCGAGCGGCTCGGCGCCGAGGCAGCCCGTCCGCACAGGGTCACCCACCGCAAGCTGACACGGGGATAGTCTCGTCGTGCGGACCACGTGACCGATCGCGCCTGCGGCCGGTTGCAGCCAACGGCGGCCGGTGCGCGGCGTGTGACTGGAGGAGCGGCGGATGTCGTTGAATCCCGGTGCGATCGGGGCGACGGAGAAGGACCTGACCCCTGAGGTGATTGATCGTCTGATCCCTGCGTACCTGCAGACCTATCGCGGGCCCCACGGCGGTGCCCCCGGCTCGGAGGGCGCGGTCACCGGTCCGCTGCGTCGCCCGTCGGACGGCTGGGCCGCCATGGTGGAGGCCCAGTACCGACTGGGACGCCAGCGGTCCGCCGGAGCCACGCTGGTCGCCGTCCACGGTGCCGACGATCCCGGCGGGGTGGGTCCCGCGCTGCAGGTCATCACCGACAACGCGCCCATGCTGATGGATTCGGTGACCGTGCTGCTGCACCGCGTCGGGGTCGCCTACAAGGCGATCATGAATCCGGTCTTCCGGGTGCGTCGCGGGGCCGGCGGTGAACTCCTCGACATCGTGCCGTCCTCGGAGGCGACGTTCGGTGACGGCGTCGACGAAACGTGGGTTCACGTGCAGCTCTCCAGTGCCGTGGACCGGCGGGCGCTGGCCGAGGCAGAACGGTTGCTGCCCCGTGTGGTCGCCGACGCGCGCCAGGTGGCGCTCGATTCACAGAGCATGGGTGCGGCGCTGCGCGGGCTGGCCGCCGAACTCGACAGCGATGGCGGTCGGCGCTTTCCCAGCGCCGACCGCAGAGATGTGGCGGCGCTGCTGCGCTGGCTCGCCGACGGTCACTTCGTGCTGCTCGGCTATCAGCGCTGCCCCGTGAACGACGGCCAGGCCACCGTCGACGCCGCCAGCCGCCTCGGCGTGCTGCGGCTGCGCCAGGACGTGCTGCCCCAGCTGACGAACAAAGACGAACTGCTCGCGTTGGCGCAGGCGACGATCCCGAGCTTCCTGCGCTACGGCGCCTACCCGCAGATCGTGGTCGTGCGTGAGCAACCCGGTGACGGCGGTGACGGCTCTGCCATCGAGCATCGGTTCGTCGGGCTGTTCACCGTCGCTGCGATGAACGCCAATGTGCTCGAGATCCCGTTGGTCTCGCGCCGCGTCAACGATGCGCTCGCGATGGCCCACCGCGATCCCGGCCACCCGGGCCAGTTGCTGCTCGACATCATCCAGACCATCCCTCGTTCGGAACTGTTCGCGCTGTCCGCGCGTGCCCTGCTCGACATGGCGATGGCCGTCGTCGATCTCGGCTCGCGACGGCGCACCCTGCTGTTCATGCGAGCCGATCCGCTCGCCCACTTCGTGTCGTGCCTGGTGTATCTGCCGCGTGATCGCTACACCACCGCCGTGCGCCTGGAGATGCAGGACATCCTGGTCCGCGAACTCGGCGGGATCAGCATCGACTACGCCGCGCGCGTCAGCGAATCACCCTGGGCGTTGGTGCATTTCACCGTCCGCCTGCCCGAGGGGTCGCGATTCCAGGACGTCGACGTCTCCGACGAGAACGAATCGCGCATCCAGGATCTGCTCACCGAGGCCGCGCGCACCTGGGCCGACCGCATGCTCGGTGCGGTGCGCACCGCGTCGATCGACCAGACCATCGCCGAGCATTACGCCGGGGCGTTCCCCGAGGTGTACAAGCAGGCGGTCGCCCCGCTGCACGCCCTGGCCGACATCGAGATCATCGAGGACCTCGAGGACAACTCCGTCAAGCTCGTGCTCGACGAGACCGAGAGCACCGCCAACGACGGCATCTCGACTCTGATCTGGTACCTCGGCGGCCAGTCGGCCTCGCTCAGCCGGTTGCTTCCGATGCTGCAGTCGATGGGCGTGACGGTGCTCGAGGAGCGACCTTTCACCGTCACCCGGCCCGACGGCCTGCCGGTGTGGATCTATCAGTTCAAGGTCTCCCCGCATCGCGGCATCCCGATGTCGGGGCCGGGTGAGGAACGGGATGCGACGGCCGAGCGGTTCGCCGACGCCGTCACCGCGATCTGGCACGGCAACTGCGAGATCGACCGGTTCAACGAGTTGGTGCTGCGGGCCGGTCTGACGTGGCAGCAGGTCACGGTGCTGCGCGCCTACGCGAAATACCTCAAGCAGGCCGGCTTCTCGTACAGCCAGTCCCACATCGAGGACGTGCTGAACAACAACGCCGGTACCGCGCGCTCGCTGGTCGAGCTGTTCGAGGCGCTGTTCAATCCCGCGGCGTCCGGCCCGTCCGGCCCGTCCGGCCCGTCCGACGAAGGCCCAACCGGGGGTCGCCGAGACGCCCAGGCCGCCGCCGCCGCGGTGGCTGCGGACATCGATGCGCTGGTCAGCCTCGACACCGACCGAGTGCTACGGGCGTTCGCCTCGATGATCCAGGCGACGCTGCGCACGAACTACTTCGTGACCCGTGCGGGGTCGGCGCGTGAACGCAATGTGTTGTCGCTGAAGATGAATCCGGAGTTGATCGACGAATTGCCGCTGCCGCGGCCGAAATTCGAGATCTTCGTGTACTCGCCGCGGGTCGAAGGTGTGCACCTGCGGTTCGGGTTCGTCGCCCGGGGTGGGTTGCGCTGGTCCGATCGTCGAGAGGACTTCCGCACCGAGATCCTCGGCCTGGTGAAGGCGCAGGCGGTGAAGAACGCGGTGATCGTGCCGGTCGGCGCGAAGGGGGGGTTCGTGGTCAAGCGGCCACCGGCGCCCACCGGGGATGTCGCCGTCGACCGTGACGCCACCCGCGAGGAGGGTGTGGCCTGCTACCGGCTGTTCATCGCCGGTCTGCTCGATCTGACCGACAACGTCGACAAGTCATCGGGCGCGATCATCACCCCCGAAGGCGTGGTGCGCCGCGACGGCGACGACGCCTACCTCGTCGTCGCCGCCGACAAGGGGACCGCCACGTTCTCCGACATCGCCAACGACGTCGCGAAGTCCTACGGATTCTGGTTGGGCGACGCATTCGCCTCGGGCGGCTCGGTCGGCTACGACCACAAGGCCATGGGCATCACCGCCAAAGGTGCCTGGGAGTCGGTCAAACGACACTTCCGCGAGATGGGAATCGACACCCAGAGCGAGGACTTCACCGTCGTAGGGGTGGGGGACATGAGCGGCGACGTGTTCGGCAACGGAATGCTGCTGTCGCAGCACATCCGGCTGCTCGCCGCGTTCGACCACCGGCACATCTTCATCGATCCCGACCCCGATTCCGCTCGGTCGTGGCAGGAGCGCAAACGCCTGTTCGACCTGCCGCGCTCGTCGTGGGAGGACTACGACGCCTCGCTGATCAGCGCCGGTGGCGGCGTCTACAGCCGCGAGCAGAAGTCGATACCGGTCAGCGCCGAGGCCCGCGCCGCGCTGGGCATCGACGACGGCGTCACCGAGCTGACGCCGCCGGCCCTGATGCGGGCGATCCTCAAGGCGCCGGCCGATCTGCTGTTCAACGGCGGAATCGGTACCTATGTCAAGGCCGAGACGGAATCCGACGTGGGCGACCGCGCCAATGACGCGGTGCGCGTGAACGGAAACCAGGTGCGCGCCAAGGTGATCGGCGAGGGCGGCAATCTGGGTGTGACGTCGCTCGGCCGTATCGAATTCGATCTGGTCGGCGGTCGGATCAACACCGATGCACTCGACAACTCGGCGGGCGTCGATTGCTCCGATCACGAAGTCAACATCAAGATCTTGATCGATTCGCTGGTCACGGCCGGCAAGGTGACCTCGGAGGACCGCACCGACCTGCTGCTGTCGATGACCGATGAGGTGGGCCGACTCGTGCTCGCGGACAACGAGAGTCAGAACGATCTGATGGGCACCAGCCGCGCCAACGCCGCCAGCATGCTGTCGGTGCACGCGCGGATGATCAAGGACTTCGTCGATGAGCGAGGCTTGAATCGCGAGTTGGAGGCGCTGCCGTCGGAGAAGGAGATCCGGCGTCGTACCGAAGCCGGAATCGGGCTCACCTCACCGGAATTGGCGACGTTGATGGCCCACGTCAAGTTGGCGCTCAAAGACGATCTGCTCGCCGGTGACCTGCCCGATCAGGAGGTGTTCGCGTCGCGGTTGCCGTCGTACTTCCCGACGACGCTGCGGGATCGCTTCGCCACCGAGATCCGAAGCCATCAGCTGCGCCGCGAGATCGTGACGACCATGCTGGTCAACGACGTGGTCGACACCGCGGGCATCTCGTTCGCCTACCGGGTCGCCGAGGACGTCGGGGTGTCGGCGGTCGACGCGGTGCGAAGCTTCGTGGCCGTCGATGCGATCTTCGATGTCGGCGAGGTGTGGCGGCGTATCCGCGCCGCCGGGGTGGACGGCGCCTCGGTGGCCGTGACCGACCGGATGACACTCGATCTGCGCCGGTTGATCGACCGCGCGGCACGCTGGCTGCTGAACTACCGGCCGCAGCCGCTGGCGGTGGGCGCCGAGATCAATCGGTTCGCCGACAAGGTGGCCGCGCTGACACCGCGGATGTCGGAGTGGTTGCGCGGCGACGACAGGGCGATCGTGATGAAAGAGGCGGGGGAGTTCAGTGCGCAGGGGGTGCCCGAGGAGCTGGCCTTCCAGGTGGCCACCGGGCTCTACCAGTTCAGCCTGCTCGACGTCATCGACATCGCCGACATCAACGATCGTGACCCGGCGGAGGTGGCGGACACCTACTTCGCGCTGATGGATCACCTCGGCACCGACGGCCTGCTCACCGCGGTCTCCCGGCTCTCGCGCGATGATCGATGGCATTCGTTGGCGCGGTTGGCGATTCGCGACGACATCTACGGCTCGTTGCGCGCGCTGAGCTTCGATGTGCTGGCCGTCGGCGAGCCCGAGGAGAACGGCGAGGAGAAGATCGCGGAGTGGGAGATGACCAACAACAACAGGGTCACTCGCGCCCGCCGTACGTTGACCGAGCTGTACGAAAGCGGTGAGCACGACCTGGCAACACTGTCGGTGGCGGCGCGCCAGATCCGCAGCATGACCAGGACGAGCGGAACGGGAACGTCGGGGTGACTCAGGGATGACGGGAGAGGTGACGCAGCAGGGCTTCACGGCGCCGGTGCACGTGCGATGGTCCGACATCGACATGTATCAGCACATCAACCACGCGACGATGGTGACGATCCTCGAGGAGGCGCGAATCCCGTTCCTGCGCGAGCCGTTCGAGGCGGACATCACGACGATCGGCCTCCTCATCGCCGACGTGAAGATCGCGTACAAGGCGCAGCTGCGGCTGATCGACTCGCCGCTTCAGGTGACGATGTGGACCACCCGGGTGCGATCGGTCGATTTCACGGTCGCCTACGAGGTGCGCTCCGTCGGAGCCGCACCCGATTCCAAACCCGCCGTCATCGCCGAGACGCAGCTGGCCGCGGTGCACATCGAAGAGCAACGGCTGCAACGACTCTCCGCCACCCAGCGGGAATATCTGCACCGCTGGGCCCGATGAGCGAACGCGGCCTCTGGCTCGACCCCACGCATCGGGACGACCTCGCGGCGTTCACCGAGCGTGCCCGCGGCGTCGACGAGGCCGCGGTGGTCCGACTGCGGGAGCGTCCCGGTGGGCTCGTGGCCGCCTGGGTGGCCACTGGGTTCGACGTGCTGGCCAGCCGGACGGTCGGGGGTCGGGTGCGCCCGGCCGACCTGTCCGTCGCAGCGGATGCGCTGCTGAGCGGCCTCGCGGCGATGACACCCGACGGCTACGTCGAACCGGGGTTCGCGATGGATTCCGCGTGGCGGGGTGGTCTGCCCCCGGACACCGGGTTCGTGCACTTGGACGACGTGCCCGCCGGCGAGGTGCTCGCGCTGGCTCAGCGCGGTACGGCGCTGGCCCGCGAGCACACCGGTGCGCACGGCCCGCCGACGTCGCTGCTCGACCAGGACGTCGTCGAGGTCGCGGCGGGGGATCACCGGGTCGGCGTGCCGATGCGGTGTGTGTTCGCGTTGACCGCGATGGGTTTCCTCCCCGACCGGGCGAACGACGACGAGGTGGTGCGGGTGCGCGCGACTGCGACGTGGCTGCGCGTCGACGCCCGCTTCGGCACGGTGTACCGCCGTCGCGGCGACCCGGCCGTGGTCCTGCACTGACGTCTCCCCGGCGTGGGGCCCCAGGAAGCCGGCGAGGAGACGCAAACTCGAGCAAATCCCGGGCGAGTCACTCGAGTTCGTGTCTGTTCGCCGGGAAAAAAGGGGTCAGAACGGGGAGTTGACCATCGACTGGGCGGCCATCTCGAGGTAGGCGAGCAGTTCGCCGCGATGCTCGTCGTCGAGGGTCTGCGCGTCGATCTCGCCGACGGCGGTGTGCATGCAGCGCAACCAGGCATCACGCTCGAGGTAGCCGATCCGGAACGGCGCATGCCGCATCCGCAGCCGGGGATGGCCCCGCCGATCGGAGTAGGTGCGCGGACCACCCCAGTACTGCTCGAGGAACAGCAGCAGCCGCTCCTCGGCCGCCTCGAGCTCGTCGTCGGGATAGAGCGGGCGCAGGATCTCGTCGTCGCGCACCTGCTCGTAGAACCGTGACACGATCCGGTGGAACGTCTCGTGACCGCCGACCGCGTCGTAGAACGATTGTTGATCCATCACCGCCCATTGTGGGCCATGCCCTCCTACGGCCGTCGGTCAGGACTTCTTCCGGATCAGCCGCGCCAGCTCGTCGCGGTCGGCGACGTCGAGCTTGAAGCACGCGCGGTAGACGTGTCCCTCCACCGTGCGCACCGACAGCGTCAGCGCCTCCGCCACCTCGCGGTTGGACAGCCCCGCCGACAACAGCTCGGCGATCTCCCGCTCCCGAGGAGTCAACGGCAGCGGGCGGGCCGCGGTCTTGATGGCGGGGGTGGACGCGCCGCCACATGCCTCGGCGAGCCGCAGCGCGGCGGCCCCCGACTCGGTGGTGCGCCGGCGATCTCCTGCGGCGTCGTGCAGCGGCGCGGCCTGCGCGGCGGCGTCTGCGGCCGAGAGCATGAGGCCCGCCCGCTCGAATGCGGCGCTGACCGCGTCCAGCTCCGCGGCGTCCCCGGCGGCGACGGCCGCGGCGTGGCGGGCGAACAACGGGACCACGGTCCCGTGCACGACGTGGGCGAGTTCGGCGAGCCGGCCGGCCGTGGTGCGATCCCCGAACCGGGTGGCGTGGTGCAGCGCCTCGGCCTCGAGCGCGAACTGGCCGGATCGTTGGGCGTTGTCCGCCGCTGCCCGGGCCAGCTCGACGGCGTTGCGCTCCATACCCTTGGCGGCGGCGTACCAGGACCGCGAGATCAGCCGCTGCGGTTCGTGCAGCGCCATCGACGGACCGGAATGCTCCGCGGCGTCGGTGAGGACGCGCTCGGCCTCGCCGATCCGTCCGAGGACGGCATAGGCGCGGGCCAGCAGCAACCGTCCCGGCAGCTGCCAGGGCAGTGGGCTCTCCGCGGACAAGGCGGCCAGGGCCTGCTCGATGGAGGACACCACCTCGGGGAAATCGCCGCGCGCGGTGGCCACGACACCGGCCATGATCTTGGCGATCGCCCACGCGAGGAACTGGCCCACGGAGGAGAAATCGGCGTACCGCAGGGCACGCTCGGCGGCTGTCTCGAGATCGCCCATGTGAGTCAGGGCGAGCACGTCGCAGTAGCGGACCATCACGCGGATCATGCCGTCGGTGGGCTTTTGGTCCGCGCGGCAGCGCGCAGCGATCGGCTCGAACTCGTCGCCGCGGCCTGCGACGGGCATGGCCAATCCGGCGGCGAACGCGGCGAACTCGACGGCCTGCTCGGGTGCCTGCGGGTCCGCCAGCACGGCCAGCGCCTCCTCGATGCCGTCGGCGATCTTGTTCTCGTGCACCGCCATCGCGGCTGCGGTGGCGCGCAGGATCAGCGCCAGGATCGGGATGTGCACGCGCTCGCGCACCAGCGCGAGCACCTCGTGCGCCTTGGCCACCTCACCCATGGACCAGAACAGCGTCGACACCCTGGGCACACCCCACTGCACCAGCTGCACCTCGTCGAGATCGTCGGGCGCGAACTGGGCGAGAATCGCCTCGGCGTCTGCGGGCATGCCCTGCCACAGCAGCGCGCGGGACAGCAACGCGCCCGAGGCGAGACTGCCGGTGCGCTCGAATGCGCTGCGCGCCAAGCGTTCTCCGAGTGGCAGGTTGGAGAGGAAGATCGCGTCCTTGGCGGCCGCGGTGAGCAGGTCGACGTCGACAGCCTGATCGCTGTCGATCGACAGATTGGCCATCCGAATCCGGCTCGCCGCAGTGGAGAGCTCGCGGCGCCGCAGTATCTGCACCACTTGCCCTTTGAGCCGACGCTCGGCGGCCCGGCCGATCTTGGTGCGCACGACGTCGCCGACGAGGGGGTGGCTGAACCGGGCGTTCAGAGTGGCGCCGTCCTCGGTGAACCGGATCAGGCCACGCATCTCGGCCTCGTCGACCGCGACGTCACCGACGAGCTCGGTGAGCGCATCGGCGTCGAGCGGTTCGCACAGCGCGAGCAGCTTCAGCGCCGTCATGACGGCATCACCGGCGTGTTCGAGCCGTGTCTCCAACAGCGCGACCAGACCCGACGGCACGGCCGTCGGGCCGCGCAGCTGCCACACGTCGTCGACTCTGCGAAGCGTTCCGGCGTCGATGGATCCCTCCACCAGATGGCGCAAGAACAGCGGGTTGCCGCCTGAGGACCGCCACATCAGGTCGGCCGACAACCCCTCGAGCCGCCCGCCGATCACCGATTCGACGAGAGTGATGCTCTGGGCCTTGCTGAACGGCTGCAGCTCGATGCGACGCAGATAACCGTCCTTCCACAATGAGGTCACGGCGTCGGGCACCGGCTCTCCGCTGCGGACGGTGGCCAGGATCCGGCCGGTCTGGTCGACGGCGAGCTGGTGCAGCAGCGTGGCCGACAGCTCGTCGAGCAGATGCGCGTCGTCCACCCCGACGATGGCGTTGCCCGCAGCGACCAGCGATTCGCGCGCGCACGCGAGGAGCGCCGTCGCGTCGCGGGACGGGCTGGAACCCACCAGATGGGCGAAGACGCCGAGGGGGATGCTGCGCGACGATTTCGTCGACGCCACCCAATGCACTTGGGAGCGCACCGATTCGGTGACCAGACGGGCGAGCGTCGTCTTGCCGACGCCGGCATCACCGACGAGCACGGCCCCGAAGGACCCGGCACCCGTCAGCGCGGACCGTACCGCGTCGAACTCCGCAGGGCGGTCGAGCAGCTGCCAACCATGCGGCATGTTTCGGGAGTGTAGTGCGCAGAGACTGCCAGTTCTCGCTAATGACCGCCGGTTAGCGGGGGCGACGCGGTGCGAGGGAATGCCGAGAGGTCGCGCGGCTCGACGTGGGCAACCCCGTTCTTCGAATGCCGGTATTCGCTCGACGCCTCGTACACGCGCAACTTCAGGCGGTTGATCGACCCCAGGGGACGGTGTTCTGCGATCCCGCGCCAGGAGTTGAAAGCCAGCGCGTCGTCGGCGAAATCCCGCAGGACCTCGTCATATCCCGTTTGCTCGGGGAACCGGATCGTCGCTACCGGCCGATAGGGCGACACGTCCTCCGGCCATTCCACCGTGGCATCTTCGAGGGGCATCCGAACCTCGTCGGTGCACAGCTGCACCGCCAGTTCGTACTCGGCGGATTTGCTCGCGAAATACGATGCGACCGCCCGTGACGCGGCGTCGTAGTGACCGTCG
Source organism: Mycobacterium sp. PSTR-4-N (assembly GCF_022348085.1). Classification (GTDB taxonomy): domain Bacteria; phylum Actinomycetota; class Actinomycetes; order Mycobacteriales; family Mycobacteriaceae; genus Mycobacterium. The sequence continues at coordinate 68,535 of NZ_JAKRFN010000014.1, forward strand.
CTGATCGTCGCCGGGACGGCGGCGGCAACGGTGGCCGGGGTCGGTGCCACTCGCAGCTTTGCCACGAAGTCACCGAACCGCACCGGCGCGGCGGTGTAGAACGTTTGCCGCAGTGGGTGATGGTTTTCCTCGGCGAACACCCGCAACTTGGGCGGCAGGTCACGCCCGGTCTGTTTCCGGACGTAGCGCAGCGCCCGCAAGGCGCGGTTGATCGCCAACATCCCGGGATCGGGCAGCGCGGTCAGGACTCGGGCGGTGCGCATGCCCGCTTTCGCGTAGTCGGCGGCGTCACGGAACAGGAACGCCGGTTCGGTGACGAACACGAAGTCCTGGTTGGTGTCGGGGAAGCGGGCGTCGGCGCGCTCCCCGCTCGGTCCCGTCACGCCGAGGATCTTCAATCCGAGGCCGCGCACGCCGCGCACCTGATCCGAGCGGATGGCCCCCGACGTCTGTGAGATCCGGGCGATCACACCGAATGTCGCGCCCGGCTCGGCGAACATGCCCTGCCGCAGGGTGGAGTCGAGGTCCTGGTGCACGGTGAGCTCGCCGGACAACACCGCGCAGCTCTTGGCGTGCGCATCGCGGATGGCGTGCGGGCGGCCGTGGCGGCGGTACTTCGCGAACCACCGGCTCTTCAGATACTGGAACTGGTTGTTGCGGTGCAGGTCGGCCACCAGTTGGGAGATCAGGGCGTCCTCGCCGGGCGGGAACGCGGCCAGGCTGGGCCCATAGCGCAGAAAAGTGGGTGTTCCCCCGTCGCTCATGGGCCCAGTCTGAGGGCATCGGGTCCGGCCGGCATGAGTAATGCGCTACCTGCACTCCGCGCGCGGTCACGAGATGTTCACCGGACTGACCAGCGAACACGACCAGAATTGTCGTGCGATCTCTGAGAATCCGTGGTGGACTGTCGAGCGGAGGACGTATGGCGCAGCGCAGAAATGGTCGCGGCCACCGGCACCACCGGAGCGCGACGAGTTCGACCGGGTCGACAGCGACTGCCCCTGCGCGCGCTCTGCACAGCCTCACCGCGGGTAACGACGCTCTGACCCCTGTGATGCCCGAGCCGTCGATCTGGGGGCGGCGCCGGGTGCTGTTGCTCAACTCGACGTTCGAACCGTTGACGGCGCTGCCGATGCGGCGGGCGGTCGTCATGCTGATGTGCGGCAAGGCCGACGTGGTGCACGACGATCCGATGGGGCCGGTCATCCACTCGGCGAGTCGCACGATCGTCGTCCCGTCGGTGATCCGGCTGCGCACCTACGTGCGGGTGCCCTATCGGGCGCGGGTGCCGATGACCCGGGCCGCGCTGATGCACCGCGACCGGTTCCGGTGCGCCTACTGCGGCGCCAAGGCGGACACGGTCGATCACGTCATCCCACGCAGCCGCGGTGGAGGGCACTCGTGGGAGAACTGTGTCGCGGCGTGCTCGCCGTGCAATCACCGCAAGGCCGACCGGCTCCTCAGCGAGCTGGGCTGGACGCTGCGTTCGGCGCCGATGCCGCCGAAGGGTCAGCACTGGCGGTTGCTGTCCAGCGTGAAGGAACTCGACCCGGCGTGGGTCAGATACCTGGGTGAGGGCGCGGCCTGACCGGCACGTGCGTTACGGTTTGGCCGTGAACAACACTGCTCTGTTGCACGCGAGCTTCTTGCTGATTCCGCTCGCACTCGCCGGCATCCTGGCGTTGTTGATCTACCGCAAGAAGGGGCCGCACCCCGCGACGTACAACCTCGCGGAGACCTGGACCCACGAGCCCATCCTGTGGGCGGCGGACGAACCCGCGGATCACGGCCACCAAGGACATGGTGGCCACGGTTCGCACGTCACGATCGGAGGCGGCGCAAGTGGCAACTGGTGAGGTCACCCGGGCCGGAGCACTCGACCTGGCCGAACTGCCGTACGGCTCGGTCGTCACGGCCAGCGGACGGATCTCCGGGGTCACCGAGCCCGGCGAGCTGTCGGTGCACTACCCCTTCCCGACGCGCGACCTGGTGGTGCTGGACAACGCGCTGAAGTTCGGATCGCGCGCGGCCAAGGCGCGCTTCGCGGTGTACATCGGCGATCTCGGCGAGGACACCGCAGCGTCGGCGCGGGCGATCCTGGGTCGGGTGCCGACACCGGACAACGCCGTTCTGCTGGCCGTCTCGCCCAATCAGCGGGCCATCGAGGTGGTCTACGGAGCGAAGGTCAAGGGCCGGGGCATCGAGGAGGCCGCACCGCTGGGGGTGTCCGCGGCTGCCGCGTCGTTCCGCGAAGGCAACCTGATCGACGGCTTGATCAGCGGCATCCGCGTGCTGTCGGCAGGTGTGTCCCCGCGCTGATTCTCACGAGAGTGCACTCACGGTAGCAGGCCGGCGTCGGCGACTACCGTGGGTGCACTTTCGGCGTTCAGGGCCTGGAGGTGGGCCCGGATGCGCACGTAGCGCTCCAGAAACAACCGCTCGTCCAGGCGCTTGCGGCGCAGCCAGCCGGTGACCTCGTCGTTGCATTTGCTGGCGTTGCACGGCCCGCACGCCGGCACCACGTTGTCGACGGTGTAGCGGCCGCCGCGCGAGATCGCCATTACGCAGTCCCGCTGCATCGTGCCCGTCGTCGACCCGCAGTAGGCGCAGCCGTTCCAGGCCGCCTTGATCGCCGTCCACTGCGTGGCGGTGAGGTCGTTGACGACGGCCGCGACGCGCCGCTTGCGCCGGCGCGCCGCTCTGGCCCTGCGACTGTTACTGACCGCCACCGCGTGAGCTTAAGCGCGCTCGGGCGCCGCGAGCGCGCGCAGACTGTCGACCGCGAGCGGCGTGTCGCGGGCAGACACGCGCGCTCGCGGTACGGGGCCGGGCTAGCGGCTACTGGGCGTCGAACTCGCGGGCGCGCAGCGACCGCTCGACCCCGGCCCGACCTTCCAGCACCAGCCGGCGCAGCGCGGGCGGCACCTCGGGATCGGACAGGAACCGGTCGGCGGCCTCGAGCGCGTCGGCGCTGATGTCCCATGACGGGTACAGCCCGACCACGACGGTCTGGGCGACCTCGCTGGACCGCCGCTCCCAGACGCCGGAGATCGCCTCGAAGTAGCGGTCCCGGAACGGTGCCAGCACCTCACCCTGCCCGAGGCCGGCGAAGCCGCCGATGATCGCCCGTGCGGTGATGTTGGCCAGCGTGTCGTCCTCGACCACCTGCTGCCACGCCGACTCCTTGACCGCCGCCTGCGGACGCGCCGCCGCGGCGGCAGCGGCCTGACGCCGGCCCGCTGCGGTCGGATCGTTCGCGGCTTCGGCGTCGATCTTCGGGGTATCCGGTCCGTCGGCGTCGAGCACGCCGGCGCGCGCCAGCGCCGTCACCACCCGCCAACGCAGATCGGTGTCCACCACGAGCCCTTCGAGGTTCACCGCGGCGGGCTCGTTGTCGAGCAGCGTCTCGAGCACCGCGACGTGATTGGGCGCGAGCACCGACGAGCACAGCGCGTTGACGAACGCCAACTGGTGATCCGAGCCCGGCGCAGACTCGCGGGCCAGGTCCAGCAGGGTGTCGCCGAAGGCGGGCCAGCCGTTCTCCGCGGCCCACTGCGGATTCGCGTAAGACCCCAGCGCGGTCTGCGCCTGCAGCAGGAGACGTTGCGCCACACCGACTTCCGACTCGGCGTGCAGACCGCTCATCACCAGGGCGACGAAGTCGCGGGCGCGCAGCTCGGCGTCGCGGGTCATCTCCCACGCCGCGGACCACGCGAGCGTGCGGGGGAGCGGTTCGGCGATGTCGGCGATGCGGGCCAGCACCGTCTGCAAGGAGTCGGGGTCCAACCTCAGCGAGCAGTAGGTGAAGTCGTCGTCGTTGACGAGGATGAGCTTGCCGCGCTTCACCCCGGTGAGGCCGGGTACCTCGGTCGTCGAGCCCTCCACGTCGAGCTCCTCGCGGTGCACGCGCACCAACTTGCCAGAGGCGTCGTCGTCGTAGATCCCCACCGCGAGCCGGTGCACGCGCGTCTCCCCGGCGCCGGGCTTGGCGCCGCCCTGCTCGATCGCGAAACGGGTGAACGTCCCGTCGCCGTCGACGTCGAAATCGGGCCGCAGCGTGTTCAATCCGGTCGTCTTGAGCCACTGCTGTCCCCAACCGGACAGATCGCGGCCCGACGACTTCTCCAGCGCGCCCAGCAGATCGCTGAACGTCGCATTGCCGTAGGCGTGGTCGCGGAAGTAGTCCCGCAGGCCTGCGAGGAACGCGTCGAGCCCGACGTAGGCCACCAGCTGCTTGAGCACGCTGGCGCCCTTGGCGTAGGTGATGCCGTCGAAGTTCACCTCGACGGCGTGCAGGTCGGGGATGTCGGCGGCCACCGGGTGCGTCGACGGCAGCTGGTCCTGCCGGTACGCCCATGATTTCTCGACGTTGGCGAACGTCGTCCAGGCCTGGTCGTACTCGGTGGCCTCGGCCTGGCACAGCACCGACGCGAACGTCGCGAAGGACTCGTTGAGCCACAGGTCGTCCCACCACCGCATGGTGACGAGGTCGCCGAACCACATGTGCGCCATCTCGTGCAGCACGGTCTCGGCGCGGCGCTCGTAGGAGTAGCGGGTCACCTTGGACCGGAACACGTAGTCCTCGAGGAACGTCACCGCGCCGGCGTTCTCCATCGCGCCGGCGTTGAACTCCGGCACGAACAGCTGGTCGTACTTGCCGAACGCGTACGGGGTGCCGAAGTTGTTGTGGTAGAAGCCGAATCCCTGTTTGGTCTCGGTGAACAGGCGGTCGGCGTCCATGTACTCGGCGAGTGACTTGCGGCAGAAGATGCCGAGCGGGATGTCGCCGTGGTCGTCGGTGTACACGTCGTCCCAGCGGGCGTAGGGTCCGGCGATCAAGGCGACCAGATAGGTGCTCATCCGCGGGGTGGCCTTGAACGTGTGCTTCTTGGCGCCGTCCTCGTCGGTGGTCTCGATCGTCGCCCCGTTGGAGATCACCTCCCAGTGCGCGGGCGCGGTGACGGTGATGTCGAAGTCGGCCTTGAGGTCGGGCTGGTCGAAGCAGGCGAACATCCGCTTGGCGTCGGCGGTCTCGAACTGCGAATAGAGGTACACCTCGTCATCGACGGGATCGACGAAACGGTGCAGCCCCTCGCCGGTGTTGGAGTAGCGGCAGTCCGCGTCGACGACGACGACGTTGTGCGCGGCGAGCCCGACGAGCGGGATGCCCGTCGACTCGTCGTAGCCGGACACGTCGATCTCTTCGCCGTTGAGCGTCGCGCTGCGGATCGAGTCAGCGGCGAGGTCGAGGTAGGTGTCGGCACCGGCGAGTGCGTCGAATTCCACGGTCGTCACCGAACGGAATGTCTTCTCGCTCGGCGAGCCCCCGCCGTCGGTCAGATCGAGGGCGACGCGATAGCTGTCGACGGTGATCAGGGCAGCGCGTTCGGCAGCTTGGTCGCGCGTCAGATTAGGAAGGGCCACGGTCGTCAACACTAGTCTCAACCCGGGAAGACAGGACGGGTCCAGATGGTTGACCCGGTCAACACCGACTCGAAGAGGAGACCTCATGGCCGAGAAGTCCCGCGCCGATTTCTGGTTCGACCCGCTGTGCCCCTGGTGCTGGATCACCTCCCGCTGGATTCTCGAGGTGGAGAAGGTCCGCGACATCGACGTCAACTTCCACGTGATGAGCCTCGCCGTGCTCAACGAGGGCAGGGACCTGCCCGAGGAGTACCAGGAGATGATGAAGAAAGCCTGGGGACCGGTGCGTGTCGCGATCGCCGCCGAGCAGGCCCACGGCGCCGACGTGCTCGCACCGCTGTACACCGCGATGGGCACCCGCATCCACAACCAGGACAACAAGGACTTCACCCAGGTGATCGCGGAATCGCTCGCCGAGGTGGGGTTGCCCGCCGAACTCGCGGAGGCGGCCGACTCGGACGCCCATGACGAGGCGCTGCGCAAGAGCCACCACGAGGGCATGGACGCCGTCGGTGACGACGTCGGCACGCCGACCATTCACGTCAACGGGGTGGCGTTCTTCGGGCCGGTGCTGTCGAAGATCCCGCGCGGTGAAGAGGCCGGAAAGCTGTGGGACGCCTCGGTGACGTTCGCCTCCTACCCGCACTTCTGGGAGCTCAAGCGTTCCCGCACCGAGGCGCCCTCCTTCGACTGAGTGCCGTGTGTTACCAACAGGTTGCCTCCGGTTGCGCAGTGAGGACGCCGCCCTCACCGTAGATCGGTGACAGTCACCGAACGCAGCACCGACGGCTCCTACCGGGATCGCGTGGTCGCCGTCGAACCGGGCGGCACGGAGTACATCGCCGAGGCCGACCGGCACGGGAAGCCGAGCCAACTGTTCTGGACGTGGACGTCGCCGAACCTGGAGTTCGCGACGATCTTCGTCGGCATGCTCGCGGTGCTCGCGTTCGGGATGACGTTCTGGCAGGCGGTCGCCGGCATCGTGGTGGGTACCGGCCTGGGCGCGCTGGCGCACTACTTCCTGTCGGCCCGCGGTCCGCTGCACGGTGTGCCGCAGATGGTGTTGGGGCGGTTGGCGTTCGGCTTCAAGGGCAACGCGGTGCCCTCGGTGCTGATGTCGGTCACCGCGGGGGTGGGCTGGTTCGCCACCAACAGCGTCAGCGGTGCGTTCGCGCTGTCCACGCTGTTCGGTATCGGGCCGCTGCTGGGCCTGGTGATCATCGTGGCGGCGCAGACCGCGCTGGCGTTCTTCGGCCACAACCTGGTGCAGGCGTTCGAGCGGTACTCGTTCCCGGTGCTCGCGGTGGTGTTCCTCGCGGCCTCGGTGGCGATCTTCGCCCACGCCGACATCGGGAACGCCGCACCGGCCGCCGAGGGGGTGGGCGGCCTGGGCGGCTTCCTGCTCACGGTGGGAACGTCGTTCGGCTATGCGGCCGGGTGGACGCCGTATGCCGCGGACTTCACCAGGTACCTGCCGGCGACGGTGTCCGGTCCGCGCACCGGATTCTTCGCCGCCGCTGGGCTTTTCACCGCCTGCGTGGTTCTGGAGGTGGTGGGCGCCGCGTCGGTGACGACGGGCGAGGCCTCGCTGGCCGACCCCACCGGCTCGTTCACCGCCGAGCTGGCCTCGCCGCTGGCCAAAGCAACACTGTTGGCGATCGCGGTCGGTGCGATCGCGGCCAACGCCATCAACGTGTACTCCGGCGCGATGGCATTCGTCTCGACCGGTATCACCCTGCCCGCGCATGTCGCCCGCGCGTTGGTGACGGTGTTCTTCGGCGTGGCCGGCTTCCTGGTGGCGTGGTGGGCGCTGCCCGACGCCGCGCACAGCTACGAGGCGTTCCTGCTGATCATCGCGTACTGGGTGGGTCCGTGGCTCGGGGTCGTCTTCGCCGATCAGTACCTGCGCCGCGGTCGGCCCGTCGCGCATCTGCTCTATGACCGCTCCTACACGAACTGGGGTGGGCTGGCGGCGTTCCTGATCGGCCTGGTGGCTTCGGTGGTGCTCTTCGCCAACCAGGAGAAGCTCGTCGGCGTGGTGGCGGCCGCGGTCCCGCAGCTCGGCGACATCACCTTCTTCGTCGGTTTCGTCCTCGCCTGGGCCGCATACTGGGTGCTGTGCCGGAAAACGATCGCCACCCCCACGCCGTGACACCACCGCAGGACATGCTGGACGCCATGCTCGACGTGGCGGTCGAGGAAGCACGAAAAGGGTTGGCGGAAGGCGGGATACCCATCGGGGCGGCGTTGTTCGCCGCCGACGGCACGGTGCTCGGCCGCGGACACAACCAACGGGTGCAGCGCGACGATCCGTCGATTCACGCCGAGACAGACGCGTTCCGCAACGCGGGCCGTCAGCGCGGTTACGCCACGACGACCATGGTGACCACGCTGTCGCCGTGCTGGTACTGCAGCGGGCTGGTGCGGCAGTTCAACATCGGTGCCGTGGTGGTCGGGGAGAGCGCGACGTTCACCGGTGGGCACGACTGGCTGGCCGAGCACGGCGTGCAGGTCACCGTGCTCGATGACGAGCGGTGCAAGACGATGATGACGGACTTCATCGCGGCGCACCCCGAACTGTGGGCGGAGGACATCGGAGAGTGAGTGTGATTGCAAGCGTTGATCTTTCGCGGTGGCGCCAGGGTGGCGCGGACGCCGACGCGGTGGCCGCGGAGGTGGACGAGGGTCTGCAGCGGGCGGGTTTCATCCTGGTGACCGGGCATGGCGTCGACGCGCAGCTGGCCGCCGGTGTGCGCGCTGCGGCCCGCGAGTTCTTCGCGTTGCCTGCGCCGGTGAAGGGCCGCTACGCGGTACCGGTCGGCGGGCACGGGTGGATCGGCCCGGGAGCGGAGGCCAACGGTTACGCCGAGGGCACCGAAACCCCGCCGGATCTGAAGGAGAGTTTCAGTCTGGGCGCCGAGACCGCCACCGGCGACCCGGACGTCGATCGAATCTGGTTCGCGCCCAACGTCTGGCCGTCGGAGACCCCAGAACTGCATCGGTTGGTCGACGAGTACACCGGGCAGATGCGCCGCGTCGCCGACGATCTGCTGGCGTTGTTCGCCCATGCACTTCAGTTGCCGGTCAACCCTTTTGCCGAGCTGGCGAGCATGCCGACGTGGACCATGAACATCAACCACTATCCGCCCGTCAGCGTGGTCGGCGACCCTGAGCCGGGCCAGTTCCGCATCGGCCCGCACACCGACTTCGGCACCGTGACGATCCTCGATCGCGAGCCGGGCGCCGGCGGGCTGCAGGTGTTCAGCGAGGAGGCCGGCTGGGAGGACGCGCCCTATGATCCGGCGGCGCTGACCGTCAACATCGGGGATTTGCTCGAGTACTGGAGCGGCCGGCGATGGCCGTCGGGCCGGCACCGCGTGCTGCCGCCGCAGCCGCACGCTCCGGAAGAGGATCTCGTGTCGCTGATCTACTTCTACGAGGCCAATCACGACGCGGTGGTGAGCCCGCTCGCGCCGCCCGTCGGCCGGGTTGCGGGACTGACGCCGGTCACGACGTCGGACTTCATCAAAGAACGGCTCGACGCGATCACCATCGGCTGAGGTTCCACACCGCGCCTCGAAACCCGCCCAACCCGACATTCGGGCGCGATATCAGGGGCTTTTCGCGCCCAACCCGACGTTTGGGCGGGGTGAAGTCCGGAGGAAGTAGGGTATCGGCCATGCGTGTCTACCTCGGCGCCGACCATGCCGGATACGAGCTCAAGCAGGCCGTCATCGAGCACCTGAGGGCGGCCGGTCACGAGCCGGTCGACTGTGGCGCCTTCACCTACGACGCCGAGGACGACTACCCGGCGTTCTGCATCGCCGCAGCCGAGAAGACCGTCGCCGACCCCGGCAGTCTGGGCATCGTGATCGGCGGCTCCGGCAACGGCGAACAGATCGCCGCCAACAAGGTGCCGGGCGTCCGGTGTGCGCTCGCGTGGAGCACCGAGACGGCGCAGCTGGCCCGCGAACACAACAACGCGCAGGTGATGGGCATCGGCGGTCGTATGCACAGCACCGAGGACGCGCTCGCGATCATCGACGCGTTTCTCGCGGCGAAGTGGTCGGAAGCGCCGCGTCACCAGCGCCGGATCGACATCCTCGCCGAGTACGAGAACACACACGTCTCACCGCCCGTGCCGGGAGCCTGAGCCCCCCGAAGAAGTGACGAATCGGGCGCAAGCATCGACGTCAGTCATTACGGCGCCCGGCCGGTTGCCGTGGTCGCGGGTACGGTGCCGCAGACTTGTCCGATGCCCGAAGGTCACACCATTCATCGCCTCGCGCGACAGCATCAGCGCATGTTCAAGGGGCAGCATGTCGCGGTCAGCAGCCCGCAGGGCCGCTTCATAGACGGCGCCGACGCGGTCAACGGCAAGGTCTTCACCAGGGCCAGCGCCTACGGCAAGCATCTGTTCCACCACTACGACGGCGGCCGCATCGTCCACGTTCACCTCGGCCTGTACGGCAAGTTCAACGTCTTCGACGTCACCGACGGTGTCCCCGATCCGGTGGGCGAGGTGCGGATGCGCATCGTCGGCACCCAAAAAGGCACCGATCTGCGCGGGCCCACGGCCTGCGAGGTGGTGACCGAAGCAGAGGTCTCGGAGATCCTGGCCCGGCTGGGCCCCGACCCGTTGCGCAAGGATGCCGACCCCAGCACGGCATGGACACGAATCCACAAGTCGCGCAGAGTGATCGGCGCGCTGCTGATGGACCAGTCGGTGCTCGCCGGAGTCGGCAACGTGTACCGCAACGAGCTGCTCTACCGCCACCGCATCGACCCGCACCGACCCGGAACCAAGCTGGGGGAGAACGAGTTCGACGACGCGTGGACCGACCTCGTCGAGTTGATGAACGTGGGTGTGCGCAAGGGCCGCATCATCACCATCCGACCCGAGGACGACCACGGCCTTCCTCCTTACCGGCCGCGTCGGCCGCGCACCTACGTGTACCGCCGGGCCGGTGACCCGTGCCGCATCTGCGGGACGTCGATCCGGACCGAGGTGCTCGAAGGGCGCAACCTGTTCTGGTGCCCGACCTGCCAAACCTGACTCCGGCGGGCGCCTGGCCGGCCGACCCGGGAGAATCGCCGGGTGGAACTGATCCTGGTCGTCGTCGGAGCCATCGTCGTCACCGCGGTGGCGCACCGCCGCGGGCTCGAACCCGCCCTGATCATCGTCGTCGTCGGCATCGCGGTGTCGTTCCTGCCCGGTTTCGAAGCGCCTGAACTCGATTCACACATCCTGCTGTCGGTGGTGTTGCCGCCGCTGCTGTACTCGGCCGCCCTGGACTTCTCCTTCCCGACGTTCCTGCGCAACATCAAGCCGATCCTCGGACTCGGTGTGGGGCTCGTCGTCGTCACCGCGTTCACCGTCGCCCTCGTGTCGTCGTGGTTGGTGGTCGTGCCGTTGACGTTCGGCACCGCGCTGGTGCTCGGCGCCGTCGTGGCCCCGCCCGATGCCGTGACCGCCGTGGCCGTCGGCCGCAAACTGGGGCTGCCCAAGCGGGTCATGTCCATCCTCACCGGGGAGAGCCTGATCAACGACGCGGCGGCGCTGGCGCTGTTCTCCGTGGCAGTCGCGCAGGTGGCGGGCAGCCGCACGTTCATCGAGAACCCGGTGTTGCTGTTCGGCTACAGCGCCGTGCTCGGGCCGCTGGTCGGGGCGGCGCTCGGCTACGTGACCCTGTGGATTCGGCGTCGCCTCGCCAACCCGGCGCTGGAGACGGTGCAGGGGCTGATGGTGCCGTTCGCGGCCTTCATCGTCGCCGAGGAGCTGCACGCGTCGGGGGTACTCGCCGTGGTGGTCGCCGGATTCGTGGTCGGCAGCGGCACCGTGGACGCCGGCTACCAGACCCGGCTGCAGGAGCGGTACGTGTGGAACTCGGTGGACGTGCTGCTCGAGGCGTTCGTGTTCGCCTACATCGGCCTGCATCTGCGGTTCGTGCTCGAGGATCTGCGCGAGGCCCACGAGTCGCTGATGGAGGTGGCCGTCGCGTCGGCGCTCGTCTTGCTGATCGTGCTCGTGATCCGGCCGCTGTCGGTCTTCGCGATGTTCAGCAGGGGAGTTCTGTCCCGACAGGTCGAAAAGCGGCTCAGCGTGCCCGTTCCCGAGCAGGGCGGCCGGGGTGCACTGGGCACCCGCCGCCGTGCGGCCGTCCCGCCGCGGTGGCGCTCACGCATCGACAACCGTGCGTTGAGCTGGCCGGAGAACGTCGTGGTGTCGTGGACCGGCATGCGGGGGGTGGTGACTCTCGCTGCCGCGGCGGCGATCCCGGTGACCACGGTGACGGGTGACCCGTTCCCGGAGCGCGCCACGATCCAGGCCATCGCGTTCGTCGTCAGTGTCGGAACGCTTCTGCTGCAGGGCGCGACGCTGCCGCTGCTGATCCGCCGCCTCGAGCTGTCCGCCGACGCCGACCAGGCCTACACGGCGGCCGAGACACAGAAGGCCGAGCAGGTGGTGCACACCGCGGCGGCGTCCGTGCTCGCCGACTTCCGGGCCAATCCGCCCGCCGGTCTGGACCCCCGGGTCCTCGCAGAGATCCGGGCGGTCGTCGCCCGGCACTCCCACGACGCCGACGAGATGCCCGACCCGGATGCTCACACACCGCGCGCCGAGGTGTTCGCCCAGCTCTACCGCGACGTGCTGTCCGCTCAACGGCACGCCTTGATCACCGAGCGCGACGAGGGGCGTATCGACGACGAGGCGGTGCGGGCGATGCTGGAGCGGTTGGACCTCCAGGAGGCCGGTGTGTCGGCCCGGCTGGAGAGCCGGTTCTAGAAGTCGAACCCGCCGCCGAAGTCGCCCCCGCCGAAGTCGCCCCCGCCGAAATCGCCACTGCCCCAGTCTCCGCCGCCACCGTCCCAGCCGCCGCCGGTGTCGGCACCGTCGAACCCGCCGTCCGAGCCTGCGCCGTCGAGCTGACCCTGTTCCATCCCGTCGGCGAACCCGTCGCCGTAGCCGTTCTCGAAAGCGTTCGCGTCATAGCCGACCCCGGCCATGCCGGAGAACAGCGAGCTGAAGAGCAGCGCCGAGCCGATGCCCCACGCACCGGCCACCAGGGCGGGCTTCCACCACGGCTCGGAATACCAGCCGGCGGGCACCGGGCGTCCGGCGACCCGGCCGCCCGGGTAGTAGTTGGGCGTGCGCTGCGACGGTGTCGGCGACGCCTCGATCTGTCGGCCGTCGAAGTCGACACGGCGGTCCTCGGTGACGACACCGGCCGAGCGCTGACCGGACAGTGCCTCGAGGTCCGGCCCCGGATCCATTCCCATCGCGGTCCGTGCCGCTCGCACGTAGTAGAGCCCTTCGACGGCGCTCTCCTTGGCCAGTGCGGCCTGCTTCACAGTGGTGGCCTGGTCGATCTGCGAGGAGGCCGCGGTGTACCGCTCGGAGGCGTCGGCCAACGCCTGCTTGGAGGCGTCGTCGGTTCCGCTGAGTGCGAACACCTGACCGCCGAGGCGCTCGATGACACGACGGGCGTCGGCCTTGGCGTCGGCCAGTGAAGCCGCGCTGCGCTGACCGGATGCCTTCGACGATGCGTAGACGGCGATTCCGATCGCCGCGACCACCAGCACGATGAGGAGCAGGAGAACGCCTTCCATGGCTCACAGCGTACCGACAGGTCAGCCAGGAAGCCGGTGTCGTTTCAGGCCCTCGCCCCCGGGTAGCAGAGCCGTCGACCGTTGGCGCCGTCGGCGCCGCACGACACGAAAGGACGTGACACACCGATGAGCTCTCCCACGACTCGCACCTCGACACCCCGATCCCAGGCCCAGTGGGCCTCGCTGATCGTCGGAGTCGTGTTCCTGATCGTCGGCATCGCCGGGTTCATCCCCGGTGTGACCACCGACTACGGCGAGTTGACGTTCGCGGGCCATCATTCCGGCGCCATGCTGCTGGGGATCTTCGCGGTGTCGGTGCTGCACAACATCGTCCACCTCCTGTTCGGGATCGCGGGAATCCTGTTCGCGCGCAGTGTCACCGCCGCACGGTCGTACCTGATCGTGGGTGGGATCGTCTATGCGGTGCTGTGGCTGTACGGGCTGATCATCGACCGGGACAGCAGCATGAACTTCGTGCCGTTGAACAACGCCGACAACTGGTTGCACCTCGTCTTGGCCGTGGGCATGATCGCGCTGGGCGTGCTGCTCGGCCGCCGGGTGAAGGACGCCGGGCGACACTGAACCTCAGACGGTGACCGTCTGGCCCCGTTCGATGTGGATCAGACGGTCACCGAGGCCGCGGTGGTGCATGGCGGCGGTGAAGTCGCCGAGCGGCGACGCGAAGACGCCGTAGTCATCGAAGTGCACGGGAATCACCCGCGGCAGATCCAGCCGATGCGCGACTTCGGCGCCGGCGACGCCGTCCAGCGTGACCGTCACGCCGAACGGCAACTTGCCGCCCGCCGGCAGCCGGGTTCCGCCGAGATGGAGAATCCCGGCGTCGATGGCGTCGAAATGGGTGGGAATCTCGGCGAGTTCGTCGATGAGCAAGGTGTCGCCCGAGATGTAGAGCCGGCACTGTTCGGTGCCGTCGTCGAACTCCAACATCGAACCCATCACAGGGGGAAGCAGGCGCCGCAGCGGCATGGGGGCGTGCCGACCCGGTAGCGCGGTCACCGTCAAGCGGTAGCGTCCCTGCTCGATGAGAGACGTGCGCCAGGTATCCAACCCGTGGGCTGCGTGAAAACCCTTGCTGTGCAAACGTTGTGCAGCTGCCTGTGTCGTGACGATCGGTACATCGCGGTCGAGGCCGCGTTCGGCGACGCGGTCCCAGTGGTCGCCGTGCATGTGGGAGAGGATGACGGCGTGCAGCGGGGGCAGCTGCTCCACCGTCAGCGCGGGCGGCTGACGTCGCTTGGACCACAATCCGTAGCCGAGATAAGCCCGCTGCCCCTGATGCAGGAAATTCGGGTCGGTCAGCACCGTGATGTCACCGCACTGGATGAGGGTCGTGGCATTGCCGATGAACGTGATGCGCAGATCCATGCCCGTGTTGCCGGAGCGTGCGGGTTGCGCACCCCCCGTACCGACTGCCTCGTCCATGTCGTTGCCTCTCTCTCGTGCTGACGGTGTGCTCGCGCCGGCGGAGTCGATCACGCGCCTTCGAAGGGCATGTTGGCGAAGGGCGGGGAGACATCCGGGGGCGTCGCGAAGATGCGGGCATGCCCGTCTTTCGTGCATCGCACGATGCTGCTGATGGGGGCGGCGGACTGGCACTGCACCCTGTTGTCGTCGGGTCGCGCGATCGCCGCGGGAGCGGTGGCCACAGCGCCGGCCGCGATCGCCGTGGCCGTGATCAGTCCGTAGCGCAATTCGATTCGCGTCATGATGGTCCCTCCTGAGGTGCCCCGCCGGCACCCTCGGTCGCCGGTACGTCTGCGGGACCGACTACCCGGGCCGGCGCGTGATACACGCAGAGTCAGCAGATTTCGGAGCTTTCGAGCGTCGCCGATCAGTGACGCCGGGATCAGCCGACCGTCACTTCCGGGCCAGGTGCGCGCGACGGGCACCGTGCATTCGAGCCGCAAGCGGTTCCGATTCCCGGATCACGATGCTGCCCCTCTCGATGACGATCCAGCCGCGCGTTGCGAAGTCGCACAGCGCTTTGTTCACCGACTCGCGCGACGTCCCGACCAGGTGTGCGAACTGCTCCTGCGTCAAGTCCATGGGCACACGCATCGCGCCGTGCTCCTGAACACCGAAGCGTTGCGCCAACCCGAGCAGGTGTTTGGCTACGCGGGCCGAGACGCTGGCGTAGACCGTGTCGGTGATCGTGCTGGACGTGGCGCGTATCCGGCGGGCGAGGATGCGCAGGAACCGCTGGGCCATCTCCGGCTGAGCCGCCATCATCGCGATCAGTTGGCGGCGCTCGAGCCTGGTGGCCAGCACATCGGTGATGGCGACGGCACAGGTGCCGCGCGGGCCGGGATCGAAGACGGAGTCCTCGCCGAACATCTCGCCCGGCCCCAGCACCTGGAACAGGCACTCGTGATCGGTGTCCCTGTTCACCCCGACGCGCACCGTGCCGGAGTCGATCACGAACAGGCAGGTGTCCTCGTCGCCTTCGGCGAAGATCACCTCACCCGCACGCCATCTCGTCCGGCCGTCGGGAGGTCCGCTCTGCGGTCCAGAAATCGTTGCATCGAGTACCGCGGTCGACGCGTCGATCATGGTGTCCTCCCAAAGTGCCGGCAAGGTCCTGCCTGCTACCCGGTCGGAGAGCGTCTACGCGTGATCGAGGAAGTTCGCGCGTTCTCGCTGCGATGTGTTCGCCGCGCAGCGATCAGGACGCGCTGCGCTCGGCCTGCCGTTGTGCGATGCGATCGCGCAGACGCGGGCGCTCCTTCTTGGTCTTGGTGGTCGCCTTGGTTGAGGTCGCTTCGGTGGAAGTTGCTTTGGTGGAGGTCGCCTTGTCGGAGGTCACCTCGGTGGAGGTTGCTTTGTCGGCAACCGCCTCGTCGGCAGCCGCCGTGTCGACCTGGGTCGACTGCCGACGCTCCGCCAGCCGCGAGAACAGCTTGCGCAGCGGACGCGGTGATTCGCTCTGACTTGCGGTCTCCGTCGCCACGGTGTCCGCCACTGGCGTCACCGTGGCCTGGGTGGCCGTCGGGGTGGCGGGGTAGGTCGGGGCAGGCAACACGACCGGACGCTGGACCTGGCCCGGCAGGTAGTACTGACTTTCGATGCCCGGTCGCTTCGCCTGGTCGATGGCGGCGATCTGCTCGGGCGTCTTCCACCCCGGGTAGATCAACGGCAGCGGATAGGTGAGGAAGTACTGGGTGGTGGACCCGGTTCGCGGGTCGGTGTAGGAGACCGCCGGATCGGAGAGATCGAGTCCGTTGTACCCGTCGCGGTGTACCCGCTGACTGAGGTTGTACCGGGCGAAGTTCCTGGTCCCCGCCGGAACGTCGGCGACGATGTCGTACTGACGCAGGACGAAGGTCGCGTTGGAGCCGACGCCGTCGGCCAGCGTCGGATGGCGACTGAAGAAGCTGAAGGCGTTGAAGTTGCCGGGCGTGCTGGGCGCACCGAGGAGGTAGAACTTCGTGGTGGTGTCCTCGGGATGAGTGTTCAGATACTCGATGGCGGCGTCGGTGGAGTCGGAGTAGGTCCAGATCGTGTTCTCGCCGGGGTGTGCGGCGACGTAGTCCTCGATCGCTTGGACGCCCCGCCTCAAACTCGCCGCGTTGACGCTGAAGTTGGCATAGGGAATGAGGTCACAGCCTGCGCCCGGATCGCAGCCCTGCCCGGCGGGCGCCTTGATGCTGGCGTAGTCGACGTTGGCGCCGAACAGGCCGGTCATGTAGGCGACGTCTGCCATTGCAGGCGTCGCGGACAGGAGCGCCGCGGATGCGATCAACGGAACGCTGGCGATGATCTTCTTCATGGTTGCCGTCCTTGTCGACTGTGAGGAAGCGGCCCCGACCGCTCGAGGTGGAGGTTTGCCCAATGCGCGCTGTTTTAATCGCTGATCGACACGCTGACTGACGCCCGCCTGGGCGGCAAGCGGGGAGGTGGCAAGCGGTGGCACACAGACATCGCGGCCTGAGTTCACACACCTAGCTGGCGACATATGGTCCCCCCATTCGTCGTCCGCAATGTTATGCGAACGTCAGCCGAGGCGCGCACTTCTTCACTGTGCTGATTCCGCTGTTCTGTCGCGAGGATTTGCCAGTATCGTCACGAAGGCGTCAGGTTCTGCGGTGGGGAGGGGTTCTGCGACTCGTCGAACCGCACCCCGACCAGTTTTTCGGAAAGGCTCCACAATGTGGCGGCATCGGCGATGTCGCGCGCGGGCTTGTACACCTGCTGCTCGGCGGGAGGGCCGGAGAGATGTTGAAAACCGCTGGGTCCGTATAGCTTTCCACCACGAGATGCCGGGTGTGTGGCCGCGTACAAGGCCGGGAGCATCCCGTCTTCGGCAGATCGGTTGACCAGTCCCAGGCGGGCGAACAGCCTCACCATGCGCAGACCGGTCGTGTCCCGTTCCCGGCCGAGGCCCGGTTGAGCCGCAAGGAGATTGGTCGGTGTGACGCCCGGGTGTGACGCGTTGCTGGTGATGTTCCACCCATTCGCCCGGCTGCGACGGTGCAGCTCCAGCGCGAACATCAAGTTGGCGATCTTTGACTGGCTGTACGCCTTCGACTCCGAGTAGGTCCGATCGAAATTGGGGTCCGCCCAGTTGATCGCATTGAATCTCGCGGAGATGCTGGTCTGCGTGGTGACCCGGGCCTTCCCGGCGATCAACAGGGGGAGGATCCGCGCGGTGAGGGCAAAGTGTCCGAGATGGTTGCTGCCCCATTGCAATTCGAAGCCATCGGTGGTGGTCTGCCGGCTGGGCGGGCTCATGACACCGGCATTGTTGATCAGCACGTGAACGGGCCGTCCCTCGGTGGTCAGTTCACCGGCCAGGTCGGCGATCGACTGCAATGACGAGAGGTCCAGCGACTTCAGACTGACGCGCGCGGTCGGAGTGTTGATGCGGATCCGCTCGAGGGCGCGCCGACCCTTGTCGGCATTGCGCACCGGCAGGATCAGCTCGGCGCCCGCGGCTGCCAGCCGATCAGCCAGCGCGAAACCGATACCGTCGCTGCCCCCGGTGATCACGACCAGCCGGCCCGCCATGTCGGGAACCACCGTGCGCCCTGACTCTGCCGCCATCTCGTACTCCTCGTGTTGGTTGCTCCGTCGACGGTGTCACGGACGCGGCGGAGCGTTCAGGGCGAAGCTGTCCAGGGACGATCCGTCCCCCCGTGGGAATTCGTCAAAGCGGGTTCACGCATCCAGTTCGTCGGCACGCGAGTGCGCCACCGGGTCGGCCCCCAGCGCGGCGAGTTTGGCGTGGCTGGCGGTTCCCGGCTCTGCAGTGAACACCAGCAACGTGTGCAGCCGCTCGACGTCATGCAGCACTTGGCAGTGGAGGTCGAGCACTCCCAGCAGCGGGTGCACCACCCGCTTGGACAGCTCGTGGGGCAGCTGGACATCGTGCTGCTCCCAGCGGGCGGCGAATTCCGGGCTGCAGCCGAGCAGATGCTCGACGATGCGGGCAGCGCGTGAGCCGGGTCCGTCTCGCACATAACCCAACCGCGCGGCGGCGACATACGATCGACCGATCGCCGAGTGGTCTCCGTCCGGATAGATCCGACGGCTCTGCTCGTCGGTGAACCAGCGGTACAGCACGCTTCGCGCCATTCCCTGGTGCCGGGTCTCGTCACCGAGCAGGGCGCGCGCGGCCGGGGTCTGCACCAACGTTTCGCCGAGAGTAGACATCACCTGTGCCGGGGTGTCCTGCAGGCGGTCGAGTATGCGCATCATCGCAGGACTGACATCGTCGGTGACCGGCGTGCGGGCCGGCGCGTTGTGACCGGCCAGCCGGAACAGGTGGTCTCGTTCATCGGGCGAGAGTCTGAGCGCTTCGGCCAGGGCGGACACCACCTCCGCGGAGGGCGCAGAACCGCGCCGCTGCTCCATCCTGCTGTAGTAGTCGGTCGAGATCATCGCCAGTGCCGCGACTTCTTCGCGGCGCAGACCGGTGGTGCGTCGGCGCAATCCTGTCGGCAACCCGACGTCTTCCGGGGTGAGTGCCTGACGCCGAAGGCGCAGGAAATCGGCGAACTGGGCCTGCTCCATGGACCCATTCTTCCCGACACGCGCCGCCTCACCCGCAGGCGAAGCCGCTATCGGCCTCTCGCCCTCACCGCGGTGGTGCGCCGATCGCCTCGGTGTCGATGGGCTCCCAGGCCGCGGCGCCACTGCCGTCGCGGACTACACGGCCGAACGGTTGATCTCCGAAATGGATTGCGAACGTTGCGGTTTCGGGTCGGCAGAGTTCCTCGAGAAGGCGAGCGCGTGCCTCCGGTACCCGATCGGGTTCAGTGTCGGGAGCAGAGCCCCATGCGGGGTGGCGCAGTTGCGCCGGAGTGTGAAAGGCATCGCCGAAGGCGACCATCCGCCGACCCGACGGTGAGGTGATGACGTAGGACGTGTGTCCGGCGCTGTGGCCTGGGGTGATCAGCGCGGTGACGCCCGGCAGGATCTCCTCGCCGTCGGTCACGCGCCGCAGTGTCGAAAGACGTTCCATCGGCGCGACGATCGAGTCGTGATCGCATGCTCCCATAGGGCGCTCGCCGCGCTGGAACGGCTGGAGTTCGAGGTCGGCGACCACGTAGTGCGCGTTGGGGAACGTGGGAACCCTGCGGCCGTCCTCGCCGTCGACGAAGGCCCATCCGGCATGGTCGACGTGAAGGTGGGTCAGGGCGAACACGTCGATGTCCTCCGGGCGGACGCCCACTGACGCCAAGGTGGCCAGGAATGCGCCGCAGTCGGTGCGTCCGGTTTCGTTCTCGGTCCGGACGTCACCCATGCCCGCATCGATCAGCAGTGTGGTGTCGGCGAACTCGACCAGCAGTCCGCCCGCGGACATGGCGATGCGACCGTCAGGACCGATCTCCGCTGGGTGCTCCTCCCAGTAGGACCGCGGAATCGCGGGCAGGAACACGTCGGCCGCCAGCCACAGGGAACCGTCCACCACGTAGGTGAAGGTCACCTCGCCGTCGGTCAGGCGTCGTATCGATGACTGGTCGCCGATCCTGCCGATAGTGGTTGCCATAGAAGGACCTCGTGGTGTCGGGTGGTGCTACCTCTTCCCAGCGTGCCAGCTCGTCAGGACGTCGAGCAGATCGTGACCCGCAGCGGTCCGCAATTCGTATGACGCACAATGGCGACCATGCGGATCGCGGTGTTGGGAACAGGTGCCATGGGTGCCGGAATGGCGCAGTCACTGCTGCGCGAGGGCTTCGACGTGACGGTGTGGAATCGCACGCCGGCGCGATCGGAGCCGCTGGCCGACGACGGCGCGGTGGTCGCGTTGGACCCGGTGGCGGCCGTCGCCGACGCCGACGTCGTGTTCTCGATGCTGTTCGACACGGAGTCGACGGTGTCGGTGATGGCGACCGTTCTGCCGCACCTCGGCGACGGCGCCGTGTTCGTGCAGTGCGCGACGGTGGGCGTGGAGGGTGCGGCGCAGACCGCGTCGCTGGCCGCCACGCATGGTGTGGCGTTCCTCGACTGCCCGGTGCTGGGCACGAAGGCGCCCGCCGAGCAGGGCAAGCTCGTCATGCTGGCCTCCGGTGACCCCGCCCTGCGCGAGCGGGTGCAGCCGGCCTTCGACGCGGTCGGGTCCAAGACGATCTGGGTCGGCGAGGAACCGGGCGCGGGGTCCAAGCTGAAGCTGGCGTGTAACGCGTGGATCGCCTCGATCGCGGCGGCGACCGCGCAGTCGATGGCGTTGGCGAAGGGCCTCGGCGTGGATCAGCGGCAGGTGCTGGAGGCGCTCGACGGGTCGGCGGCGAACTCCGCCTACCTGCAGATGAAGGGCTCCGCCATCATCGAGGACTCCTATGCACCGCAGTTCAGCGTCGACGGGGTGCGCAAGGACACCGGGCTGATCCGTTCCGCGCTCGCCGAGTCCGGGGTGTCGACGGCGCTCATCGACGGCGTCCGCGCGGTGTTCGACGGCGCGAGCACCGCCGGACACGGCGACGACGACATGGCCGCGGTGTATTTCGGATTCTGAGCTGGTTCTGAGCTGCCTGGAGCGGGCGACGGGAATCGAACCCGCGTAATCAGTTTGGAAGACTGAGGCTCTACCATTGAGCTACGCCCGCGTGTCACTGCAGCGCCGCTGCAGTACCGCCAGAGGATACCGGCCCCGCCCCCCGAGAATCCAATCGCCATCTGGATGTGGCTTTGCTCAGGTCAGGACGTAGGATCGCCGGTGGTCTGACGCTGCGCGTGAGCGTGAGGCGGCAGCGACGACCGGGGTGTAGCGCAGCTTGGTAGCGCATCCGCTTTGGGAGCGGAAGGCCGCAGGTTCAAATCCTGTCACCCCGACCAGTTCGACCCATCAGACGAAAAGCAATAGAGGAGTACCGAAGTGAAGAGCACCGTCGAGAAGCTGAGCCCGACCCGGGTGCGCATCAACGTGGAGGTGCCCTTCACCGAACTCGAGCCAGAGATCGACAACGCCTTCAAGCAGCTGGCCAAGCAGGTCCGGCTGCCCGGTTTCCGCCCGGGCAAGGCGCCCCGCAAGCTGCTCGAGGCGCGCGTCGGCCGCGGCGCGGTGCTCGAGCAGGTCGTCAACGACGCGCTGCCCACCCGCTACAGCGAGGCCATCACGTCCGAGTCGTTGCAGCCCATCGGCCAGCCCGAGATCGAGGTCACCAAGCTCGAGGACAACGACGAGCTGGTGTTCACCGCCGAGGTGGACATCCGTCCCGAGATCGAGCTGCCCGACCTGAGCACGCTCAAGGTCACCGTCGACCCGATCAGCGTCGAGGACTCCGACGTCGAGGCCGAGCTCGATTCGCTGCAGAAGCGCTTCGGCACCCTGACCGGCGTCGAGCGTGCCGCTAAAAACGGCGACTTCGTCTCCATCGACCTGTCGGCCACCGTCGACGGTGAGGACGTGCCGGAGGCCGCCACCGAGGGGTTGTCGCACGAGGTCGGCTCCGGCCAGCTCATCGACGGCCTCGATGAGGCGATCGTCGGGCTCAAGGAGGGCGAGTCGAAGACGTTCACCACGACCCTGGTCGCCGGTGAGCACGCCGACAAGGAGGCCGAGGTCACCGTCACCGTGAAATCGGTCAAGGTGCGCGAGCTGCCCGAGCTGGACGACGAATTCGCCCAGCTGGCAAGTGAATTCGACACCATCGACGAGCTGAAGGCCGACCTGCGCGAGAAGGTCGCCCGCGTCAAGCGTGTGCAGCAGGCCGAGGCCATCCGCGACAAGACCATCGAGGAGCTGCTCACCCAGGTCGAGGTGCCGCTGCCCGAGGCCGTCGTGCAGGCCCAGGTCGACGACACCCTGCACAACGCCATCCATGGCCTCGACCACGATGAGTCGAAGTTCGCCGAGACGCTCGCCGAACAGGGCAGCAGCCGCGAGGAGTTCGACACCGAGAACCGCACCAACGCGGAGAAGGCCATCAAGACCCAGCTGCTGATGGATGCGATCGCCGACAAGCTCGACATCCAGGTGGGGCAGAACGACATCACCGAGCGGCTGGTGCTGATGTCGCGTCAGTACGGCATCGAGCCGCAGCAGCTGATCCAGATGCTGCAGCAGAACAACCAGCTGCCGGCGATGTTCGCCGATGTGCGTCGTGGGCTGACCGTCGCGGCCGTCGTGCACGGCGCGACCGTGACCGACACCGACGGCACCGAGATCGACACCACCGAGTTCTTCGGGCCCTCCGGTGACGCGGCCGTCGCGGACGGCGAAACCGAGACCACTGACGAGACCGAGGCCGCTGACGAGACCGAGACCGCTGACGAGACCGGCGCCACTGAAGCGTCCGGGGACGACGACACCAAGTGATGCTCTGAGCGAACGCGCGGCGTCTGGGGACTCCCCAGCGGCGCGGGTTGGTTAGTGTCATCCGTAAGACCGGTCACCGCGTCGGAAGTACACAGAAGAAAGCAGGTATCCAGTCGTGACTGACATGCGTGGCGCCTCCTCGGGCCTCAACCTTGTCGACTCGGTGTATGAGCGGCTGCTGGCCGAGCGCATCATCTTCCTGGGCTCCCAGGTCGACGATGACATCGCCAACCGGCTGTGCGCCCAGATCCTGCTGCTGTCGGCCGAGGATCCCACCAAGGACATCCACCTCTACATCAACTCACCCGGCGGCTCGATCAGCGCCGGGATGGCGATCTACGACACGATGGTGCTGGCCCCCTGCGACGTCGCGACCTACGCGATGGGCATGGCCGCCTCCATGGGCGAGTTCTTGCTCGCCGCAGGCACCAAGGGCAAGCGGTACGCCCTGCCGCACGCCCGCATCCTGATGCACCAGCCGCTCGGCGGCATCACCGGCGGCGCCGCGGACATCGCGATCCAGGCCGAGCAGTTCGCCAGCATCAAGAAGGAGATGTTCCGCCTGAACGCCGAGTTCACCGGGCAGAGCATCGAGCGCATCGAGGCCGATTCGGACCGTGACCGGTGGTTCACCGCGCAGGAAGCACTCGAATACGGCTTCGTCGACCACATCATCACCAGCGTCACCCTCAACGGCGACGGACCAGGAGCAGGACTCGACAAATGACCGACAACACTTCTCGTCACCCGGCGGCCGTTCACCCGTCCCTGGACCCCCGAGTGCAGCCGCAGGCCCGCTACATCCTGCCGTCGTTCATCGAGCACTCCAGCTTCGGCGTCAAGGAGTCCAACCCGTACAACAAACTGTTCGAGGAACGCATCATCTTCCTCGGCGTACAGGTCGACGACGCGTCGGCGAACGACATCATGGCCCAGCTCCTGGTGCTCGAGTCGCTCGACCCGGATCGCGACATCACGATGTACATCAACTCGCCCGGTGGTTCGTTCACCAGCCTGATGGCGATCTACGACACCATGCAGTACGTGCGCGCCGACATCCAGACGGTGTGCCTGGGGCAGGCCGCCTCGGCGGCGGCGGTGCTGTTGGCCGCGGGTACTCCCGGCAAGCGTCTGGCGCTGCCGAACGCGCGCGTGCTGATCCATCAGCCCGCGCTCGGCGGTGTCATCCAGGGTCAGTTCTCCGATCTGGAGATCCAGGCCGCGGAGATCGAGCGGATGCGCACGCTGATGGAGGAGACGCTGTCGCGGCACACGGGCAAGCCGGCTGACGTGATCCGCAAGGACACCGACCGCGACAAGATCCTCACCGCCGAGGCGGCCAAGGATTACGGCATCATCGACACGGTGCTGCAGTACCGCAAGCTGTCGGCGCAGAACGCCTGACGGTCAGCCGTTGCTGTAGACCCGCGTCGGGGTCACCAGCACGGCAGTGCGCCGCTGCTCGCGCATCGTCGCGTCGTAGGCGTCCCAGTCATCGTGGGTGCCGCCGGCGGCGGTGAAGATGTCGCGGAGCAGTTGCGTGAGCAGCTGCTCGGAGTCCAGCCACGGCTGCGCGTCGTCGGGACCCGCCAGTTCGGCCCTGCCTTCGACGGTCGCCCACTGCCAACCCTTCCGGAAGGTGACCGCGGTCTGCGGTCGGGCCCGCAGGTTGGCCAGCTTGACCCGTCCGTAGGTGACATAGGCCAGGACCAGGTCGCCTGAAGCCGGGTGGGGCAGCGCGCCGGCGTTGATCAGCGACGCCTGGATCGTGAGATCGGCGCGCAGCGTCGAGACGACAGCGAGGCCGTTCTCTTCTCGGGCCAGCGCGACCGCGTCCGTGAGGCTGGTCATCTGCAGAAGGCTACGGCGAGCAAAAGACCACGCGGTGACCTCGGCCGTGCCAGGCTGTGATCTACGTGTCCGTCAATATCGAGGGGGTTGGTCATGGGGAAGACTCTGCTGCTGGCTGTGGCGGCTGCGGGCGCGGCCGCCGCCCTCGCTCCGGCCGTCGCGCACGCGCAGGATCCGGTGTGTCCGGCAGGGACGTACTGGGACGCCGCGATCGCCCAGTGCGTCGCTGTCAACGTCTACGTCAACCCGCCGAACCCCGTCGTGGGGCCCGTCGGCCCCGTCGGGGTGGGCGGCGTGGTGGGGCCCGTCGGGCCCGGCCCGGTCGGCCCCGGACCCGTCGGACCGGGCCCGCTGGGACCCGGTCGCTGACGCCGACGCCGACGTCTCAGGCGGTGCACCGAACCTGCTCTGCGCGGGTAGGTACTCTCGGTCCAGTAACAGCGGCGACACGCCAGAGACACGGTGGTGCGTTCCACGGCCATCGCCGGACGGTCAGGCGATATGTTGTCGCAACTACACGTGAATATCAGCGGCGCTATTCGGGCTCATCGGTCGCACTGGGCCGGAAGATGCGGGTAGCGTCGGAAACGTTGCGGTGCGACCCACCGAATCGATCGATGTGCAACAGCAAGAGGAAGTAGGACCCCTGCACCATGGCACGCATTGGAGACGGCGGTGACTTGCTGAAGTGCTCGTTCTGCGGCAAGAGCCAGAAGCAGGTGAAGAAGCTCATTGCAGGACCGGGCGTCTACATCTGCGACGAGTGCATCGATCTGTGCAACGAGATCATCGAGGAAGAGCTGGCCGACGCTGACGACGTCAAGCTCGACGAGCTGCCCAAACCTGCGGAGATCCGGGACTTCCTGGAGAGCTACGTCATCGGTCAGGACACCGCGAAGCGCACCCTCGCCGTCGCGGTCTACAACCACTACAAGCGCATCCAGGCGGGGGAGAAGAGCCGCGATTCGCGCTCCGAGCCCGTCGAGCTCGCGAAGTCCAACATCCTCATGCTGGGCCCGACCGGCTGTGGCAAGACCTACCTCGCGCAGACGCTGGCCAAGATGCTCAACGTGCCGTTCGCGATCGCCGACGCCACAGCGCTGACCGAAGCCGGCTATGTCGGCGAGGACGTCGAGAACATCCTGCTCAAGCTGATCCAGGCCGCCGACTACGACGTCAAGCGCGCCGAGACCGGCATCATCTACATCGACGAGGTCGACAAGATCGCCCGCAAGAGCGAGAACCCGTCGATCACCCGCGACGTCTCCGGTGAGGGCGTGCAGCAGGCGTTGCTGAAGATCCTCGAGGGAACGCAGGCGTCGGTGCCGCCGCAGGGCGGGCGCAAGCACCCGCACCAGGAGTTCATCCAGATCGACACGACGAACGTGCTCTTCATCGTCGCCGGTGCCTTCGCCGGGCTGGAGAAGATCGTCTCCGATCGCGTCGGCAAGCGTGGTCTGGGCTTCGGCGCCGAGGTGCATTCGAAGGCCGAGATCGACACCCAGGATCACTTCGCCGAGGTCATGCCCGAGGACCTGATCAAGTTCGGCTTGATCCCGGAGTTCATCGGCCGTCTGCCGGTGGTCGCCTCGGTGACCAATCTGGACAAGGAATCGCTCGTGTCGATCCTGTCGCAGCCGAAGAACGCCCTGGTCAAGCAGTACACCCGGTTGTTCGAGATGGACGGTGTGGAGCTGGAGTTCGCCGAGGACGCCCTCGAGGCGATCGCCGACCAGGCCATCCACCGGGGCACCGGAGCCCGCGGCCTGCGCGCCATCATGGAGGAGGTCCTGCTGCCGGTGATGTACGACATCCCCAGCCGCGACGACGTCGCCAAGGTGGTCGTCACCAAGGAGACCGTCGAGGACAACGTCCTGCCGACGATCGTGCCCCGCAAGCCGCAGCGCAACGAGCGCCGCGACAAGACCGCCTAGCCGCTTTGCGCTGGCCGCCGAGTGTGCCGATTCATCCGCGACTCGCCGGTCAGGGCGGATCGCGATGCACACTCGAGGTCAGTTGAGGACGCGGTCCGGGCGGGTGTAGACGTTCATCGATTCGCCCCGCAGGAAGGCCACCAGGGTCACCCCTGACTGTGCGGCCAGGTCCACCGCCAGTGACGACGGCGCGGAGACGGCGGCGAGCATCGGGATCCCGGCCATCACCGCCTTCTGCGTGAGCTCGAACGACGCCCGGCCACTCACCAGCAGCACCGTGCCGCCCAGCGGTATGCGGTGCTGTTCCAGGGCCCAGCCGATCACCTTGTCGACCGCGTTGTGCCTGCCGATGTCCTCCCGCACGACCAGCGGCTGCCCGTCAGGGTCGAACAGGCCGGCGCCGTGGAGTCCGCCGGTGGCGGCGAACACCTTCTGCCGACGGCGCAACTCCGCGGGCATGTCCGCCAGGACGTCGGTCTCGACGGCCACCGGGTCGTCGCCCGGGGCGTGCTTGCTGACCAAACGCACCGCGTCGAGGGACGCCTTGCCGCACACGCCGCACGACGACGTCGTGTAGAAGTTCCGCGTCGGGTCCACCTCCGGCGGCGCGACCCCGGGCGCCAGCGTCACGTCCAAGACGTTGTAGGTGTTCACACCGTCCTCGTCGGCGCCGCGGCAGTAGCGCACGGCGGCGATGTCTTCCCGACCCGACACCACACCCTCGGTGAGCAGGAAACCCTGCGCCAGCTCGACGTCGGAGCCGGGCGTACGCATCGTGACCGTGAGGGGCCGCCCGTCGACGCGGATCTCCAGCGGTTCCTCGACGGCCAACGTCTCGGGTCGAGCCGTGGCGCCCTCGGCAGTCACATGGTGGGCTCGCCGACGGGAGGTCAC
The DNA here is from genome assembly GCF_022348085.1 of Mycobacterium sp. PSTR-4-N. Lineage (GTDB taxonomy): Bacteria > Actinomycetota > Actinomycetes > Mycobacteriales > Mycobacteriaceae > Mycobacterium. Next base: position 96,027 of record NZ_JAKRFN010000014.1, read on the forward strand.
TCGGCCCACGGATTCACCTCTCGTCGCGACATCTGTCCCATTGTGGTCTGTTCGCGCGACGACGGCCACGACGGCCGCCTGTAACCCGCGTCTTGCGACCTTGACGTTCGCGTAACAGGATCGGCATCGGATGTTCCTACTGTTGGCCGGTCAATCGTCTGTGAAAAAGAAGCGGACGACGCAGCGGATAAGGAAGTCCATTGAGCGGTAACTCGGTACGCCTGCAGGCCATCAACAACGTCGAAGCCTACGTCCCGCCGGCCATCAGCTTCGACCCCGCCGAGGCGCCCGGCGAGGTGTTCGGGTCCAACGTGTTCACCAAGGCCGAGATGCAGCTGCGGTTGCCCAAGTCGGTGTACAAGTCCGTCGTCGCCACCATCGAGAAGGGCGCCAAACTCGACCCGGCCGTGGCCGACTCGGTGGCCTCGGCGATGAAGGACTGGGCGCTGTCGAAGGGCGCGACCCACTATGCGCACGTCTTCTATCCGATGACCGGGCTGACCGCCGAGAAGCACGACAGCTTCCTCGAACCCGTCTCCGACGGCCAGACGCTGGCCGAGTTCGCGGGCAAGACGCTGATCCAGGGTGAGCCCGACGCATCGAGCTTCCCGTCGGGTGGGTTGCGCAGCACGTTCGAGGCGCGCGGCTACACCGGATGGGACGTGACCAGCCCGGCCTACATCCTCGAGAACCCCAACGGCAACACGCTGTGCATTCCGACGGTGTTCGTGTCGATGACCGGGGAGGCGCTGGACTACAAGACCCCGCTGCTGCGGAGCCAGCAGGCGATGGGAACGCAAGCCGAGCGCATCCTGAAGCTGTTCGGCCACAAGAACTTCGACAACATCGTCTCGTTCTGCGGTCCCGAACAGGAGTACTTCCTCGTCGACAGGCACTTCTTCCTGGCCCGCCCCGACCTGATCAACGCCGGCCGCACACTGTTCGGCGCCAAGCCGCCCAAGGGCCAGGAGTTCGACGACCACTACTTCGGCTCGGTGCCCGAGCGGGTGCTCGGCTTCATGATGGACACCGAACGCGAGCTGTTCAAGCTCGGTATCCCGGCCAAGACCCGGCACAACGAGGTCGCGCCGGGCCAGTTCGAGATCGCGCCGATGTTCGAGCGCGCCAACATCGCGGCCGACCATCAGCAGCTGCTGATGACGATCTTCCGCAACGTCGCCAAGAAGCACGGCATGGAGTGCCTCTTCCATGAGAAGCCCTTCGCCGGCGTCAACGGCTCGGGGAAGCACGTCAACTTCTCGATGGGCAACGCGCAGTTCGGCAGCCTGCTGGTGCCCGGCGACACCCCGCACGAGAACGCGCAGTTCCTGGTGTTCTGTGCCGCGGTGATCCGCGCCGTGCACAAGTTCGCCGGACTGTTGCGCGTCTCGGTGGCCTCGGCGACCAACGACCATCGGCTCGGCGCCAACGAGGCTCCGCCGGCGATCATCTCGATCTTCCTAGGCGCGCAGCTGGCCGACGTGTTCGAGCAGATCGCCAAGGGCGCGGCGACGTCGTCGAAGGGCAAGGGGTCGATGATCATCGGTGTCGACACCCTCCCCGAGCTGCCCACCGATCCGGGTGACCGCAACCGCACGAGCCCATTTGCGTTCACCGGCAACAGGTTCGAGTTCCGTGCGCCGGGATCGGGGCAGACCATCAACGTGCCGATGATCATCCTGAACACGATCATGGCTGACTCGTTGGATTACATGGCGACGGTGTTGGAGACCGCCGTGGGGGCGGGCGAGGACTTCGACCAGGCGGTGCAGAAACTGCTGACCGAGATCATCACCGAGCACGGCGCGGTGGTGTTCAACGGTGACGGCTACTCGGAGAACTGGCAGATCGAGGCCGCCGAGCGCGGGCTGCCGAATCTGAAGACGACGCTCGACGCGATCCCGGAGTTGATCAAGCCCGAGGCCGTCGAGGTGTTCGAGCGCTACGGGGTGTTCAACGAACGAGAGTTGCACAGCCGCTACGAGGTTCGCCTCGAGCAGTACGCGCTGACGGTGGGGGTCGAGGCCAAGCTCGCGCTCGAGCTCGGCACGACGGTCATTCTCCCCGCCGCGGTGCGCTACCAGACGGAGTTGGCGCAGAACGTCGCCACGCTCAAGGCGGCCGGCGTGGCTGCCGACACCACGCTGCTGGAGGCGGTGTCGGCTCCGATCGCCGAGCTGACGGCGGCGTTGGCCTCGCTGAAGGCAGGGCTGGCGGATCACTCGGCGGAGTCGGCGCTCGACGAGGCCACGCACGCCCAGAAGGTGCTGCTGCCCGCGATGGATGCCGTGCGCGCGGCCGCAGACACGCTCGAAGGTGTGGTGGCCGACGACCTGTGGCCCCTGCCGACCTATCAGGAGATGCTCTACATCCTCTGACGGGCTTCGCGAGTGTGTGGTCTCATCCGCCCTCCGCGGCGTGCCGCGGATGAAATCGCGCACTCGGCACGGGTGGCTCAGCCGGGGTCGATGATCTGCACGACCCCGGCGGTCACCCCGGCCACGAACAACCGGCCGGTGGTCGCGTCCACGCCGACGGTGTACGGGTTCTGCACCGTGGCAATGCGTTTCACTTCGCGCGGCATGGGGTCGGTCATGTCATAGCCGACGACTTCGTTGGTGCCCGACGAGGCGACCCACAGCAGGTCGCGCGTCGGGTCGTAGGTGATGCCGTAGGGGCCGCCGGGTTGGGCGATCTCGGCGAGCTGTCTGGGCGAGGTGTCGAAGACGCGAACCGCATCACCGCGGGTGTCCGCGGCGATCATCCGGCCGTGCTTGTCGGCGACGAGGTGGGTGGGACCGTCCCCGGCGGGTGTCGAGCCCACGATGGTCAGGTTCGCGGTGTCGTAGATCGTCAGGTCGTTCTTGCGGACATCGAGCAAACCCATCCGATCGCCCACGGGAGCCAAGCCGGCCGGCTGAACGCTGTCGGTGAACACCTTCACGATGTCGTCGCCGCGCAGCGCGGTCACGGTACCGCCCAGTTCGTTGGCGACGAACACCGTGCCGTCGGGCGCCTCCGACGCGTCGTGCGGCACGGTCCCGGTGACGATCTGCGTCTCGGCGCGGCCGCCGGGGAGCTCGACGCGCACCAGCGCGTTCGCGCTCTCCACCGGAACCAGAACGGGACCGCCCGGTTTCGCCAGCTGCAGGTGTCTGACCACACCCGGCAGTGGAGTGCGCCCCGTGATCTCGCCGGTGTCGGCATTCATCAGCACCAGCTCGTTGGGCTCGCGCGCGGCGACGGCCACGGTCCGGGTGACGGCGTCGACGACGACGCCCTCCGGTGCTGATCCGACACGGATCTGCCGGCCCGGGGGAGGTTGCCGGGGTGCGGGGGCGCGCTGAGGTTCGGCCGCGGGCGGCAGGCTGCCCGTGGGGGGCCGGGTGCCCTCGGTGGGTGCACCGGGAGGAATCAATCCGGTCGTGGTGGGCGTGCTGCTCGGCGCCGATGGCGTGGTGGACGGCGCGGCCTGATCGACCGGTCTGCTCTCACAGGCCGTCACGACACAGATCAGCGCGAGCACACACCACAGACGTCTCATGGCGCCCGGGTACCCACTCCCGACGATCGACTCCGTGACGTTCCGGTGGCGGGGATCAGGAGGGGGTGATCAGCGGCCGCTGGACCTTCTTCCACTCCGCGTAACGCTGGTAGGCCTGCTGCGTGGACTCCAGCGACGACACCTCGCTGACCGGCACGTCCCACCAGGAGTGGCTGTCGGGAGCGTAGACCCGCGGGTCGGTCTCGACGTGGATCACGGTGATGCGATCGGCGGCCTTGGCCACCTTGACGGCATCGGTGAACTCGGCGGCGGTCGCCACCCTGATGACGTCGGCGCCCAGGCTCGCCGCGTTCGCGGCGAGATCGACGGGCAGGGTGTCGCCGTCGAGCCGGCCGTCCTGTCCGCGGTAGCGGTAGGCCGTGCCGAAGCGTTGCGAACCCAATGACTCGGAGAGCCCGCCGATGGAGGCGAAACCGTGGTTCTGCACGAGGACGGGGATGATCTTCACGCCCTCTTGGACGGCGGTGACGATCTCGGTGGCCATCATCAGATAGGAGCCGTCGCCGACCATGACGAACACGTCGCGATCAGGTGCGGCCATCCGTACCCCGATACCGCCGGCGATCTCGTATCCCATGCAGGAGTAGCCGTACTCGACGTGGTAGCCCTTGCGGTCGCGCATCCGCCACAGCTTGTGCAGGTCCCCGGGCATCGAGCCGGCCGCGCACACGACGACGTCACGCGCATCCGACAGTGTGTTCACCAGCCCGATGACCTGGTTCTGGTTCAGCGCGACGTCGTCGGAGGTGCGATAGGCCTGCGACACCGTGTCGTTCCACTCCGCCATCAATTCGGTTGTGCGGGAGCGATACTCGTCGTCGACGGTGTACGTGCCGGCCGCATCGGCCAGCGCCTCGAGCGCCTCTCGCGCGTCAGCGACCACGCTGATGCCACCCTGCTTGACGGCGTCGAAAGACGTGACGTTGATGTTGACGAACCGCACATCGGGGTTGTTGAAGGCGGTGCGTGATGCCGAGGTGAAATCGCTGTAGCGCGTGCCGATCCCGATGACGACATCCGCGTCGGCGGCCAGTGCGTTGGCCGCGGTCGTGCCGGTGGAGCCGACGGCACCCACCGATTGCGGATGTTCGTGGAGCAGAGATCCCTTACCCGCCTGGCTTTCACACACCGGGATGCCGGTCTGCGCGGCGAACGCAGCCAGCGCATCGTTTGCGCCCGAGTAGATGACCCCGCCGCCGGCCACGATCAGAGGCGTGCGTGCCGAGCGGATCACATCGGCGGCCCGGGCGATCACCGAACGTTCGGGCAGTGGGCGGGCGATGTGCCAGGTGCGCTCGGCGAACAGCGATTCCGGCCAGTCGTGAGCCTCGGCCTGTACGTCCTGCGGCAGCGACACCGTCGCGGCGCCCGTCTCGGCGGGATCGGTGAGCACCCGCATCGCGCCGAGCAGCGCCGAAGGCAGTTGTTCGGGGCGCCACACCCGGTCGAAGTAGCGGGAGAGCGGCTTGAACGCGTCGTTGACCGTCACGTCGCCGCTGGCGGGCAGCTCCAACTCCTGCAGCACAGGCGAACTCACGCGGGTGGCGAACGTGTCGGACGGCAGCAGCAGGACGGGCAGCCGGTTGATGGTGGCCAGGGCGGCGCCGGTCAGCATGTTCGTCGATCCCGGGCCGATGCTGGCCGTGACGGCCCAAGTCTGCAACCGGTCCTGCTGACGGGCGTAGGCGACAGCGGTGTGGACCATGGCCTGTTCGTTGCGGCCGAGCACGTACTTCAGCCCGGGTTCGGCCCCGCGCTCGTGGGCGTCGATCTCGTCCTGCAGCAGCGCCTGACCGACACCGGCGACGTTGCCGTGGCCGAAGATTCCCAGGCACCCGGCGAAGAACTTGTGCCGCTGCCCATCTCGCTCGACGTACTGGTTGGCCAGGAAGCGCACCGTCGCCTGGGCGACGGTCAGGCGCACGGTCGGCTCGGTGTCGGCGAGTTTGTCTGCCGACTTGGGCGCGGTGGAGACCACGGTCACTCTCCTCTGCTCGGGGTGAACGGAAGACGGGGATCGATCTGCTGGTGCTCCCAACTGGCACGCAGCCAGGTGTGGGCGGGGTCATCGCAGATCAGCCAGGCCCGGTTCGGGCCGGAGCCGGCCATCACGTTGAGGTAGTACATGTGGTGGCCCGGCGCGGCGATCGACGGCCCGTGGTAACCGTGCGGAACCAGAACGACGTCACCGGTGCGGACCTCCTCGAGCACCTCGATGGGGCGCTGCGGGGTTCCGTACACCCGGTGGTATCCGAAACCCGTTGTGCCGGCGGGACTGTCGTCGATCTCGAAGTAGTAGATCTCCTCGAGCTGGGTCTCGACATCGGTGTTCTCGTCGTGTTTGTGTGCCGGGTAGCTCGACCAGTTGCCGCCGGGGGTGATCACCTCGCACGCGATCAGCGAATCGGCCTCGAATGCCGTTGCGGTGCCGAAATTGTGCACCTGCCGGCTGCAGTTGCCCGCGCCCCGCAGCTCGACCGGCACGTCGGCGGCGGCCACCCGCCGGTTGGGGAACGACGTCGATGCCCGCGCCCCGCAGATCGCGATGCGGCCGCGGCCCGCGAGCGTGTACTGCCGCCCGACACCGAGGTAGACCATGTCGGCGGGGCCGTCGAACACCGAGACCCGCGGCGACAGTGGGAACACCTCACCGTCGCAGTCGACGGTCGCGGCGCCGGCGAGCGGCAGGATCATCACCTCGGTGCCGTCGGTGGTCAGTGACACCTCGGTGCCGTCGCCGAGATCGACCACGTGCAGGGAGGATTCGGCCCAGCCGGCGTCCTCGGGCGTGATCGCGACGGTGAACGGTGCCTCGGCGCTGCCCGCGGGGATGTAGAGCGTGGAGTTCATCGGACCATCGCCACCGCGGTCGCGACGGCCGAGCTGACATCGTCGTCGGGCGGGTAGAGCAGGGTGCGCCCGACGATCAGGCCGCGCACCGAGGGTAGGGCCAGCGCCTTCTCCCAACTCGCGAATGCTTCGTCGGGATCCGTCGGGTCCCCGCCCAGCAGCAGGGTGGGCATGGTGGTCGACTCCATCACCCGGTCCATCTCGTCGACGACGGGCAGCTTCATCCACGTGTAGGCCGACGTCGAGCCCAGCCCCTGGCCGATGTGCACCGATTTGATCACCGCGTCCGGCGACAGGTCGTTGCGGACCTTGCCGTCGACCCGCGACGACATGAACGGCTCGAGCATCGCGATCAGGCCGTGGGCGGCGAGCTCGTCGACCGCCTGCGCGCAGGCGGCCAATGTCGCGACGGTGCCCGGATCGTCGAGATCGATGCGGCACAGCATCTTTCCGCCGTTCATCCGCGCGGCCGCGGTGGACGCCGCAGTGGCGCCGGTCATCCGGTCGTCGAGTTCGAACGACGAGCCGGCCAGTCCGCCGCGGTTGAACGAGCTGAACACGACCTTGTCCTCGAGCGCGCCCAGCAGCAGGAGGTCATCGAGGATGTCGGCCGTGGCCAGCACCCCGTCCACGCCCGGGTCGGCCAGCGCCGCGCGCAGGCGGTCGAGCAGATCGGTGCGGCTGTTCATCGCGGTCGGGCGGGACCCGACAGCCAGCGCGCCGCGGGCCGGATGGTCGGCCGCCACGATCATCAGGCGGCCGTTGCCGCGCACCGTGGGCCGGGTGGCCCGGCTCTGCCAGGCCCGTGCGACCGCACCCGGGTCGGTGGCACGCACTTCTGTGATCGCCGAATAGTCGGCGCACACCGCGGTGTCAGACATTGACGGCCTCCGTAGCTGTCTGTTCGGCCAGGTCGGCGACCTCGGCGGCCGTCGGCATCGCGGTCGAGCACTCGAGCCGGCCGGCGACGATGGCGCCGGCCGCGTTCGCGTAGCGCAACGTCTTCTCCAACGGCCAGTCGTGCAGCAACCCGTGGCACAGACTTCCGCCGAAGGCGTCGCCGGCACCGAGGCCGTTGACGACGTCGACTTCGTTGGGCGGCACGGTCACCGATGTCCGGCGGCTCTTCCCGAGGACACCGCGGGGGCCCTGCTTGACGATCGCGAGTTCCACCCCCAGATCGAGCAGGGCGTCGGCCGCTTTGTGGGGATTGGATTCGCCGACGGCGATCTCGCATTCCTCGCGGTTGCCGACGGCGACGGTGACGTGCCTCAGCGCCGCTCGGACCTGCTCGGAGGCAGCGGCGGGGGAGTCCCAGAACATCGGCCGGTAGTCGAGGTCGAGCACCGTCAGCGGTTTGCGGTCGCGTGCCGCGAGGGCAGCGAAATGTGCACTCCTGCTCGGCTCTTCGGACAGGCCGGTCACGGTCGCCCAGAACAGGCGGGCTGCGCGCACGGCGTCGACGTCGATGTCGTCGACGGTGATCTGCAGATCGGGTGCGCTCGGCTTTCGGTAGAAGTACAGCGGGAAATCGTCGGGCGGGAAGATCTCACAGAAGGTGACCGGGGTCGGGAATCGGTCGTGGGTGGCGACGAAGCGGTTGTCGACACCCAGGCGTTCGAGTTCGGCGCGCACGAACCGGCCGAACGGATCATCGCCCGCTCCGGAGATCAGCGCGGTGCGGTTGCCGAGCCGGGCCGCGGCGACGGCGACGTTGGCCGCGCTACCACCGAGGAACTTGCCGAAGGTCTCGACGTCCTCGAGGCCGACGCCGGTCTGCAGTGGGTACACGTCGACGCCGCTGCGCCCGATGGCGAGGACGTCGTAGGAAGAAGTCATCAAGTCACTCCGACGAGGGTGTGGGTGGCTGGCTTCGACTGTGCCCCGGCTCACTACAGAAAGTCAATACTTTGTCCTGACATTCTATCTTTGTGGCATTCGATGTTAGGCTTCCGGCATCCGGCAAACTCGAGATCGGAGTCGACGTGCCGCTGACCGTGGAGCTCGACAGGTCGAGTCCTGTGCCCCTCTACTACCAGCTCGCGCAGGCAATCGAGGCTGCGATCCGCGACGGCGAACTCGCTCCGGGGGACCGCTTCGAGAACGAGCTCGCGTTGGCCAAGCGGCTGGCGCTGTCGCGGCCGACGACGCGGCGGGCCATCCAGGAACTCGTCGACAAGGGTCTGCTCGTCCGCAAACGCGGCGTCGGCACCCAGGTGGTTCAGAATCCCGTTCATCGCCGCGTCGAATTGACCAGTCTGTTCGACGATCTCGCGCGCGCCGGACAGGAGCCGAGCACCACGTTGTTGGACTACCGCGTCGGGCCCCCGGACGAGGACGTCGCACGCGAACTGAACCTCACGCATGACCGCGAGGTCGTCTCGATCCACCGGCTGCGGTGCGCGAACGGCGAGCCGCTGGCCGTGATGACCAACTACCTGCCCGTCGACATCGCCCCCGACGCCGAGGAACTGGAGAAGAGCGGGCTGTATCAGTCGTTGCGGGCGCGCGGCGTGCACATCCGGTTGGCGCGCCAGCGAATCGGCGCCCGCGGTGCCACCCGCGCCGAGGCGCACTTGCTGGACGAGAAACCGAATGCGCCGCTGTTGACGATGGCGCGCACCGCATTCGACGATTCCGGCGCCGCGGTCGAGTTCGGCAATCACGGCTATCGGGCGTCGCGCTACTACTTCGACACCACCGTCGTCGACCGCTGAGCCGTCAGGCGAACGCGGTACGGAAGGCCTCGAGGGCCGCCTCGCTGCCCGCGTCGCCGGCGCCTGACGCCCACGCTTCCATGCCGATGGTTCCGGTGTACCCCATGTCCCGTAGCGTCCGGGCCACGGCCGGGTAGTTGATCTCGCCGGTGCCCGGCTCGCGGCGTCCCGGCACGTCGGCCACCTGGATCTCGCCGATCGCGTCACCACAGCGGCGCAGCAATTCGATCAGATTCCCCTCGCCGATCTGGGCGTGATACAGGTCGAGCATCATCTTCACGTTGGGGTGGGCCACGTCGTCGACCAGCGCGAGAACGTCTTTGGCGCGCGCCAGGGGCACGCCAGGGTGGTCGACGATGGTGTTCAGGTTCTCCACCACGAACGTCACGCCCGCAGCGGCGCCGAGCTCGCCGAGGCGCTGCAGAGTGCGCGCAGCGGTCAGCCACATCTGTCCCGTGGCCCGTCCGCGAGGACGTGCCGCCTGCCCGTCGACCAGTTCGGCGGTGTGCACGTTCAGCCGCGTGACGCCGAGAGTCGCCGCGGCATCGATGCTCTGCCGTGCCGTGCGCACGACGTCGTCGCAGCTCGCCGGGTCGATGAGATCGCCCTGCAGATAGCCGGTCATCGAGGTGAACGTCGCCCCGGTGCGAGCCAGCGCGGCGAGGTCCTTGTCGTGCCAGCTCCAGATCTCCACGGCGAAGCCGCGCTCGTGAATCCGCTTGACGCGCTCGATGATCGGGTGATCGCGGAACACCATCTCCGCACATACCGACAGCTGGAAACCCATCGCGGCGGCCTTTCGTCGTGGGGCAGGAGTGCCCACACTATGACATGCAGTCCTAATGTCAGGACAAAGTGTTGACTTTCGGCTGTGAGCCGTATTACATCAATCCAGTGGCGTGGCGCGCGGCACTTCGAGACGCCCGGCGCCGGGAGACCTGGATGACAAGGAGATGTGATGACGTTCAAGCGGCTCGCGACGCTCGCCGGGACCGGCGTTCTGGCGATCGGACTCGTGGCGTGCTCGTCGACGGGCGGAAAGCCCGCCAGCTCGGGCGAGGGCGGTGGCGGCGGGGGCACCGTCGACACCCCGCGCAAGACCATCGCGATGATCACCCATGAGGTGCCGGGCGACTCGTTCTGGGATCTGATCCGCAAGGGCGCGGAAACCGCTGCCAAGAAGGACAACATCGAGCTGCGCTACTCCAATGATCCGGAAGCGCCGGGCCAGGCCAACCTCGTGCAGAACGCGGTGGACAGTGGCGTCGACGGCATCGCGGTGACGCTGGCCAAACCCGACGCCATGCAGGCCGCGGTCAAGGCCGCTGAGGGCAAGGGCATTCCGGTGGTGGCCTTCAACGCCGGCGCGGACGCCTGGAAGGGCATGGGCGTCAAGGAGTTCTTCGGCCAGGACGAGTTCATCGCTGGCCAGGCCGTGGGTGAGCGCCTGACGGCCGACGGTGCCACGAAGGCGATCTGCGTGATCCAGGAGCAGGGTCACGTCGGGCTGGAATCCCGCTGCGCCGGCGTCAAGGACAAGTTCCCTGCCACCGAGACACTCAACGTCAACGGCAAGGACATGCCGTCGGTCGAGTCGACCATCACCGCCAAGCTGCAGCAGGACCCGGCCGTCGACTACGTCGTCACCCTGGGCGCCCCGTTCGCGCTGACCGCGGTGCAGTCGGCAGGAAACGCCGGCAGCAAGGCCAAGATCGGCACCTTCGACACCAACGCCGCCCTCGTCGGGGCGATTCAGGACGGCACCGTCCAGTGGGCCATCGACCAGCAGCCCTACCTGCAGGGCTACCTCGCCGTCGACTCGCTGTGGCTGTACCTGACCAACGGCAACGTGATCGGCGGCGGGCAGCCGACGCTGACCGGGCCCGCGTTCATCGACAAGTCGAACATCGACGCGGTGGCCGATTATGCGAAGGGCGGGACCCGATGACCACGAAGGAGGCGCTCGACGTCGGCGGCCACACGGTGGTGCGCGACGAACGCGTCAAGGAACGAAATCGGATGCAGCGCATCCTGATTCGGCCAGAGATGGGCGCCGGCATCGGCGCGATCGGGATCTTCGTCTTCTTCCTGGTCGTCGCCGGACCGTTCCGCGAGGCGGCGTCCCTGGCCACCGTGCTCTACGCCAGCTCGACCATCGGCATCATGGCCTGCGGTGTCGCGCTGCTGATGATCGGCGGTGAGTTCGACCTGTCGTCGGGTGTCGCGGTCACGTTCAGCTCGCTTGCCGCGTCGATGCTGGCCTACAACCTGCACCTCAATCTGTGGGTGGGTGCGGCTCTGGCTCTGATCCTCGCGCTGGTCGTCGGCTTCTTCAACGGCTGGCTGGTGATGCGGACGAAGATCCCCAGCTTCCTGATCACCCTGAGCACCTTCTTCATGTTGGCCGGCATCAACCTGGCCGTCACGAAGCTGGTCGCCGGACAGGTGGCCACGCAGAGCGTCAGCGACATGGCCGGCTTCGACTCGGCGCAGAAAGTGTTCGCCTCGTCGTTCACGCTGTTCGGTGTCAGCATCCGCATCACCGTGGTGTGGTGGCTCGTCTTCACCGCGATCGCGACCTGGGTCCTGTTCAAGACGCGGATCGGCAACTGGATCTTCGCCGTCGGCGGTGACGCCGACAGCGCGCGCGCCGTGGGCGTTCCGGTCACCAAAGTCAAGATCGGCCTGTTCATGTTCGTCGGCTTCTGCGCCTGGTTCGTCGGCATGCACCTGCTGTTCGCGTTCAACACCGTGCAGTCCGGCCAGGGCATCGGCAACGAGTTCTTCTACATCATCGCCGCGGTCATCGGTGGCTGCCTGCTCACCGGCGGCTACGGCACGGCCGTCGGCGCCGCGATCGGCGCGTTCATCTTCGGCATGACGAACCAGGGCATCGTGTACGCCGGTTGGGATCCGGACTGGTTCAAGTTCTTCCTGGGCGCGATGCTGCTGTTCGCGGTGATCGCCAACAACGCCTTCCGCAACTACGCCGCAAAGAAGTGACCAGATGACGATCTCGATGGAAAAGCCCAGCAGTGACACCCCGTCCGGCGGCAAGGTGCCGCTGGTCGAGCTGCGCAACGTCGGCAAGTCCTACGGCAACATCACCGCGCTCAAAGACATCTGTCTGCGGGTGCACGCCGGCGAGGTGACCGGAATCCTCGGCGACAACGGCGCAGGCAAATCGACCTTGATCAAGATCATCGCCGGGCTGCACCAGCAGACCGAGGGTGAGCTGCTCGTCGACGGTGAGCCGACGAAGTTCAGCTCGCCGGCCGAGGCGCTGGGCAAGGGCATCGCCACGGTGTACCAGAACCTGGCCGTCGTGCCGCTGATGCCGGTGTGGCGCAACTTCTTCCTCGGCCAGGAACTGCGGCGCACGTCGTTTCCGTTCACCTTGGACGCCAACGCGATGCGGGCCACCACACTGACCGAGCTGTCGAAGATGGGTATCGACCTGCCGGACGTCGACGTACCCATCGGCTCGCTGTCGGGCGGCCAGCGCCAGTGCGTGGCGATCGCCCGGGCCGTGTTCTTCGGCGCGCGGGTGCTGATCCTCGACGAGCCCACCGCGGCGCTGGGGGTCAAGCAGTCCGGGGTGGTGCTCAAATACATCACCGCCGCCAAGGAGGCCGGGTTCGGCGTGGTGTTCATCACGCACAACCCGCACCACGCCCACATGGTGGGGGACCATTTCGTCCTTCTCAACCGCGGTCGTCAGAAGCTCGACTGCACCTACCAGGACATCACGCTCGAGCACCTGACCCAGGAGATGGCGGGCGGCGACGAACTCGAGGCGTTGTCCCACGAGCTGCGCGGCGCGAAGGGCTGACGCGGGCGACCCGATGCTCCGCCGGTCGATTGACCGGCGGAGCTGACGGGTATGAACGGCTCATGGCTACCACGACACCGGTCAAGAAAGAAGATGCCGGCCGCCACACCGTGAGCCGCAGTGTGCAGGTCAGCGCGCCCGCGGCAGAGATCTTCGCGTTGCTGGTCGACCCGCACCGCCATCACGAGATCGACGGATCGGGCACCGTGCGCGACACCCAGGTGAAGGGGCCGCACCGGCTGCAGGAGGGCGACAAGTTCACCGTCGGGATGAAGCAGTTCGGCGTGCCCTATGCGATCACGTCCCGGGCCACCGCCGTCGAGGACGACCAGCTCGTCGAATGGCAGCACCCGCTCGGTCACCGCTGGCGCTGGGAACTCGCCGCCGTCGGGCCGGGAATGACCAAGGTGACCGAGACGTTCGACTACTCCACCGCCAAGCTGCCGATCGCCATCGAGTTGATGGGCTACCACAACAAGAACGCCCAAGGCATCGAATCCACCCTGACCGGGCTGGCGGAGCGGTTCTACGACGGGCACTGAGCCACCTAGCGCTTTATCAACATTCACACGATCGACACCGTTTCGCTGCTCGCCGCGGCGAGCCCGAGCCGCCTCGTCACGGCACAATGGAGCTCATGGACAGGGAACTCGAGGCACCGGTGGGTACTCCGGCGTGGCGTGATCCGCTGTCGGCGGGATGGCGCGCGCACCGCGGCCTGCTGATGTTGCGGCTGCGCTGGCATGAAAGGCGCGCAGCGGGCGCAGGTCAGCCCGCCCGCGACTGACGAACGCTGCTCAGCGCGGAGACATACCCGCGGCGCGGTAGGCCTCGTCGATCAGGGCCATGTTCGCCACCGCGTCGGCGAGATCCACCGGCAGGGCGTCTCCCCGTTCGACATGGGCCGCGAACGCCTCCAGTTGGTAGGTGTACGACGCTCGAGTGCCCAGGTGCTCCACGGTTTCTCCGCGCTCGGTGGTGATCGTGAGGCGGTCGTCGCGGCGCGGGTTGATGAAATCGTGCACCAGCACGTCTCCGCGTGACCCGATCACCCGCAGGGTGAACGAGTACTCGTCGTCGACCATCGAGTTCCGCGTGAATCCCGTTGTGCCCGAATCGAACACGAACTCGGCGTCGAATCGTTCATCGACGCCGGGAGTGCGCTGCACCGCGGTCGCGGACACCACCTGCGGTGATCCGAAGCGGCGCATGATGTGCAGCGCGTAGCACCCCAGGTCCATCAGTGCTCCGCCGGCCATGTCCAGTGACCACCGCGGATCGTTCGCCGCCGGCTCGGGCATCCCCATGGCGACCTCGATGCGCCTGAGCTCACCGAGGGTCCCGTCGTGGGCCAGCTCGAGTGCACGGCGCATCACCGGGTGGAACAGGTAGTGGAAGCCCTCCATGACCGTGACGCCCGCCGCCTCTGCGGCCGCCGCGACGCGGGCCGCCTCGGCACGGTCCCGGGCGAACGGCTTCTCGGTGAGCACCGGCTTGCCCGCATCCACTGCGGCCAGGTTCCACGGCGCGTGCAGGGCATTCGCCAACGGGTTGTAGATGACGTCCACTTCGGGGTCGTCGACCACTTCCTGATAGGACGTGAGCACCCGCTCGACGCCGTACTTCTCGGCGAAGATGCGCGCGCGCAACGGGTCTCGGGCCGCGACCGCGACCAGACGGTGGCCCAGTTCGCGGGCCGGTCCGACGATCGCGTTCTCGGCGATGCGCGATGCGCCGAGAACGCCGATCCGCAGGCTCACGCCGTGACGCCCGCGACGACTTCCGTCACGAAGGCCACGCTCGCACGGACGTCGGCCAATGGTCCGTCGCCCTCGGGTGCCCCGGTCAGGATGGTGTCTTGTTCCATCACGTACCACCCGTCGAACCCGCTGTCCTGCAACGCCGTCACGATCCCGGCGATGTCGACGTCGCCCTGACCCAGCGGCACGTACATGCCGGCGGCGACTGCGTCGGTGTAGGTCAGCTCGCCGGACTGCACCCGCGCCGCCAACGCGGCGTTCACGTCCTTCAAATGGGTGTGCTGGATGCGCTCGGGCACCTCCCGCGCCAGCTGTAGCGGATCCGTACCGCCGATGAGCAGATGTCCGGTGTCCAGACACAACGGGATCCGCGAGCCGGCGAGCACGCGATCGACTTCGGCGCGGTTCTCCACCATGGTGCCGACGTGAGGATGCAGCACCGCGGTCAATCCGCGTTCGGCGACCACCTCGGCGAGCCGGTCCAGGTTGGTCAGCAGTGTCTCCCACTGCCGCTGCGTCAACTCCGGACGGCTGTCGTAGCCGTCGGCACCCGTGGCTGCGGCGAGAACGACCACGCCCGCCCCGCCGGCCACCAGGGACTCGAGGGGTCCGCAGAGATCGTCCACCGGATCGTGGGTCTCGTCGAACAGCACCACGGGCACGAACCCGCCCACGCACTGCAGCCCGAAACGTTCGAGCGTCGCAACCAGCCCCGCGGTGTCCGAAGGGAGGAAGCCCTCAGGGCCGAGTTCGGTCGCGGTGAGCCCGACACCGGCCATCTCCGCCAGCACCCGGTCCGGGGGGAGCTGATACCCCCAACCGGGTACCTCACACACTCCCCACGAAATCGGAGCTCCCGCGAGTTTCATTGCCGTGCCTCCTTTTTGATCGAGTCGATGGTGACCGGGGCGCCTCGCCTCAGGGATTCGGTGGCGGCCTCGGCGATCCATGCGACCTCGACCGCGTCCGCGACGGTTGCGCCTCGGATCGGGGCGCCACCGACGACGTCGACGAACGCGCCGAGCTCGGCCCGGAACGCCTGGGTGAATCGGTCCATGAAGAAGTGGTGTGGCTGACCGGTCGGGAACGCGGTGCCGGGGTCGCCGTTGACGACCGGGACGCCGTCATCCCAGCCGGCGACCATCGTGTCCTCGAAACCGTGCACCTCGAGACGGCAGTCATATCCACGACCGTTGTAGCGGGCTGCGGAGACCACGCCGAGGGCGCCACCGTCGAAACGCACGGTGATCACCGCGGTGTCGACGTCGCCGCACTCCGCGAACAGTGGATCGCCCTGGACGCTTCCGGTGGCGTAGACCTCGACGACCTCCTGGCCGGTGACCCAGCGGATCGCGTCGAAATCGTGGACGGCACAGTCCCGGAAGATGCCGCCGGATCCGCGGATGTAGTCCATGGGCGGGGGAGCGGGGTCCATCGTGGTGCTGCGAACCGTGTGCAGCAGTCCCAGGGAACCGGTGTCGACAGAGTGCTTGACCGCGGCGAACGCGGCGTCGAAGCGCCGTTGGTAGCCCACCTGGACCGGTACCCCGGAGCGCGCGATGATGTCGGCCACGCGGGCGCTCTCGGTCGCCGTCGATGCGATCGGCTTTTCGCAGAACGTCGGCAGGCCCTTCTCGACGGCGGCCAGCGCCAGCTCGGCGTGCGCCGGAGTCGCCGCCGCGACGACGACGCCGTCCACCCCTGACGCCAGCAGGTCGGCGACCGAATCCGCGGGTGTGGCACCGTATTTGGTGGCGACTTCGGCGACGACATGCGGCCGCTCGTCGGTGACGACGAGACGGTCGACAGTCGGCAGGTTCGTCAAGGTCTCGGCGTGGAAGGCGCCGATGCGGCCGAGGCCGATCAGACCCAGGGTGGTCATGGCATTCTCCGATCGTGGTAGTCGTTCAGCGCGGTCTCGAGCTGTTCGTCGGTGAGGTCGTCGTGCAGGGCGTCGAGGACGATGTCGACCTGGCTGCGGGGCGCCAGTGCCCCGACCGGGGGATCGCGGTCGAGGTTGGTCGGGAAGGCGTAGCCCTCGGCCGTGGCGATCACGACGTTGCGCACCTCGTGTGCGGATCGGCCGGCGGCGCGCATCTGGCGGAGTTGCGGGTACACGGCGCGCACCATCGCGGCGCGGTCGACCGCCTCCATGGCGCGCCCGAACGGCGAGCTGATTTGCAGCAGGTTGGCGATGCGGCGGATGTCGTCCGAGATGTTCGCTCCCGCACCGTGATAGAGGGCGGGGTTGAAGAACACCGCGTCGCCGGTCTGTAGCGGAATCTGCACGTGGTGCTGGGCGAAGTAGTCGATGAACTCGGGGCGATGGAACGCGAGGTAGCCGCCGGCGAAGCGCTGCGAGAACGGCAGCAGCATCGTCGGGCCGCTGGCCACAGGCATGTCGCAGTGCGCGACGGCGCCTTGCAGGGTCAGCACCGGCGACATGCGGTGCAGGTGGGCCGGGTACTGCTCCAGGTGCTCGACGGGAACGAAGCCGAGGTGATAGTCCCGGTGCGGAACCTGGGCTGCACCACCGGGATTGACGATGTTGACCTGTGAGGTGACCTGGTAGCGGGGGCCCAGCCACGCCTGGCACACCAGCGCCAGCGTGTCATTGGCGTAGTACTCGGCATATGTCCGCGGATCGCGCAGCGCCAGCTTCTGCGCCGCATTCCAGATGCGGTCGTTGGCGCCGGGCACACCGAAGTGATCCCCTGCGGTGCGGTCGCCGCGGCGCTCCTGCTCGACGATGGCGAAGAACGCGTCGTTGGCCCGTGTCACCACCTCATGAGTGAAAGCCCCGGCGAACACCACCACCCCCGGACCGTCGGTCAGAGCGCGGATCACTTCGGCCTGCAGTGCGCGCCGATCGTCGGAGGTGACATCCGTCGAGTACACGAGGACATTGCTGCGCACCTCGCGGGCGTGTGGGTAGTCGGCGGGATCGGTCTGCTGCTCGACCTGCGCCCGGAACTCGTCGAGATCGCAGTCGGCGTCGCCGAGCCATGCCGCGGGGTGCAGGGACGTGACCATGCCGGTTAGTCTTGCTGTGATCGACACCGCAATCAACGGCAAAAACCCATCAAAAACACCTCACCACAGCCCGCGAACAGACATGAACTCGAGTGACACGCCGGGAGAATCACTCGAGTTCGCGTCTGTTCGCCGGGAGAAACAGGGGCACGTCGATGGCGCATCGGTACAAGATCCGGGAGATCGCCCAGCAGAGCGGTCTGAGTGAAGCGACCGTCGACCGCGTGCTCAACCGCCGGCCCGGGGTCCGGGAAACCACCATCGCCGAGGTCCAGCAGGCGATCGCGGACCTGGACAAGCAGCGCGCCCAGCTGCGGTTGAACGGTCGCCGCTACCTCGTCGACGTCGTCATGCAGACCCCGCGGCGGTTCTCCGACGCCTTCCGCGCCGCCGTCGAAGCCGAATTGCCGGCCTTCGCCCCCGCGATGCTGCGGGCCCGCTTCCATCTCTGGGAGGCCGGCTCCACGGCGCAGATGGTCGACACCCTGGGCCGGATTCGCGGCAGCCACGGCGTGATCCTCAAGGCGCAGGACGAGCCTCAGGTCGCCGACGCGGTGGACCGGCTGGTGGAGTCGGGGGTTCCGGTCGTCACCTACACGACCGACATCCCCGCCAGCGCGCGCGGCGCCTACGTGGGCATCGACAACCACGGCGCCGGGGTCACGGCGGCCTACCTGATGGAACAGTGGCTCGGGGAATCGCCATCGGACGTGCTGATCACGCTCAGTCGCGCGGTGTTCCGCGGCGAGGGAGAGCGTGAGGTCGGCTTCCGGTCGGCGCTGCGTGCGTCCGGCCGCACCATCGTGGAGGTCAGCGGCAGCGACGGCATCGACGCGAGCAACGAGCGGCTGGTGCTGGAGGCGCTCACGGCCAATCCCGGGATCGAGGCCGTGTACTCCGTCGGGGGCGGCAACGTCGCCACGGTCGCGGCGTTCGAGAAGCTCGGTCGCCGCTGCCGGGTCTTCGTCGCGCACGATCTCGACGCCGACAATCGCCGCCTGCTGGGCGAGGGCAAGCTGTCGGCGGTCCTGCACAACGATCTGCGCGCCGACGCCAGGCTGGCCCTTCGGCTGATCCTGCACGAGCGCGGTGCTTTGCCGGCCGAGGTCGCTCGCCCGGTACCCATCCAGGTCATCACGCCCTTCAACCTGCCCGCGCAGTGCTAGCTGATCGCTACTGATCGGTAACCTTTTCTAAGAGACTCGCCGGGGCCCGGCGCGGCCCCCTAACGTGACGAAAACCACATTCGTGTCGGGTCCCCGCCCGGCCGACGGCGTCTGAACTGGATGTTCGTCGAATCGCAACCTGCGCGTCGGTTGCGGGCCTGGTATAGGCGGCCCTAAGAGAAGTGCCATAATCGGTACTGCCGGTGACACCAAATTCTTGACGGGTGTCCATTGACGGCGCACCGCATGGGTGGCGACGCGATGGGCATTCGCTCAGAAGCGTCACCGGACGCGAGATCGGCGAGCGCACAGACGGACCGAGAACGACACGGAAGGCAAGCGAGTGGCAGACAACGGCACCGTGAGTGCGAGCGCGCCCGGCGCGCCCCGGCAGAAGCTCGAAAAGGTCGTCATCCGCTTCGCCGGCGACTCCGGCGACGGCATGCAGCTCACCGGCGACAGATTCACCTCGGAAGCGGCCCTGTTCGGCAATGACCTTGCCACCCAACCGAACTACCCCGCCGAGATCCGCGCCCCACAAGGCACACTGCCCGGCGTCTCGTCGTTCCAGATCCAGATCGCCGACTACGACATCCTCACCGCGGGGGACCGTCCCGACGTGCTGGTGGCGATGAACCCGGCCGCGCTCAAGGCCAACGTCTCCGACCTGCCCCGCGGTGGTCTGATCATCGCCAACTCCGACGAGTTCACCAAGCGCAACCTCGCGAAGGTCGGCTATGACGCCAACCCGCTCGAGACCGACGAGCTCTCGGACTACGTGGTCCAGCCCGTGGCGATGACCACGCTGACCCTGGGCGCCGTGGAGTCGATCGGCGCCAGCAAGAAGGACGGTCAGCGAGCCAAGAACATGTTCGCGCTCGGCCTGCTGTCGTGGATGTACGGCCGCGAGCTCGAGCACAGCGAAGCCTTCATCCGGGAGAAGTTCGCCCGCAAGCCCGAGGTGGCCGAGGCCAACGTGCTGGCTCTCAAGGCCGGCTGGAACTACGGCGAGACCACCGAGGCGTTCGGCACCACCTACGAGGTCGCGCCGGCGAAGCTGAAAAGCGGTGAATACCGGCAGATCTCGGGCAACACCGCGCTGGCGTACGGGATCGTGGCCGCCGGTCAGCTCGCCGATCTGCAGGTGGTGCTCGGCACCTATCCGATCACCCCGGCCTCGGACATCCTGCACGAGCTGTCGAAGCACAAGAACTTCAACGTCCTGACATTCCAGGCCGAGGACGAGATCGCCGGCATCGGAGCGGCGATCGGCGCGTCCTACGGTGGCGCGATCGGTGTCACCAGCACCTCGGGCCCCGGTATCTCGTTGAAGTCCGAAGCCATCGGCCTGGCCGTGATGACGGAACTGCCGCTGATCGTCATCGACGTTCAGCGCGGCGGCCCGTCGACCGGCCTGCCCACCAAGACCGAGCAGGCCGACCTGCTGCAGGCCATGTTCGGTCGCAACGGTGAATCGCCGGTGGCGATCCTGGCTCCCCGCTCGCCGTCGGACTGCTTCGACATCGCGGTGGAGGCGGTGCGCATCGCGATCAACTACCACACGCCGGTGATGATCCTGTCCGACGGCGCGATCGCCAACGGCTCCGAGCCGTGGCGCATCCCGGACGTGAGTACGTTCACGCCGATCGAGCACACCTTCGCCAAAGAAGGCGAACCGTTCCAGCCCTACGCGCGCGATCCCGAGACGCTGGCCCGCCAGTTCGCGGTCCCCGGCACCCCGGGGCTGGCGCACCGCATCGGCGGGCTGGAATCGGCCAACGGGTCGGGAAACATCTCCTACGAGCCCAAGAACCACGACCTGATGGTGCGGCTGCGGCAGGAGAAGGTGGCCGGCATCGACGTCGCCGACCTCGAGGTCGACGATCCGACCGGTGACGCCGACCTGCTGATGCTGGGGTGGGGCAGCAGCTACGGACCGATCGGTGAGGCCTGCCGGCGCGCCCGACGCAAGGGCATCAAGGTCGCCCACGCGCAGCTGCGTCACCTCAACCCGTTCCCGGCCAATCTGGGCGAGGTGCTGGGCCGCTACTCCCGCGTCGTCGTACCCGAGATGAACCTCGGTCAGCTGGCGCTGCTGCTGCGGGGCCAGTTCCTCGTCGACGTGCAGTCGGTGACCAAGGTGGAGGGAATGGCCTTCCTCGCCGACGAGGTCGAAGGCATCATCGACGCCGCGCTGGACGGCACACTGGCCGAGAAGGAAGACGAGAAGGCCAAGTTCGCGCGGCTGGCGGCGGCCACTGTAGAGACTGGAGTGAACGCATGACCGACGTGATCGGCACCGACCTCGGACTGACACCGTTGACCAAGATGAGCCTGGTCCCGACCACGGACCAGCCGCAGAAGGCCAAGGACTTCACCAGCGACCAGGAAGTGCGCTGGTGCCCGGGCTGCGGCGACTACGTCATCCTCAACACGATCCGCAACTTCCTGCCCGAGCTGGGGCTCAAGCGCGAGAACATCGCGTTCGTCAGCGGCATCGGCTGCTCGAGCCGCTTCCCGTACTACCTGGAGACCTACGGATTCCACTCGATCCACGGCCGCGCGCCGACGATCGCGACCGGACTGGCGCTGGCGCGCGAGGACCTGTCGGTCTGGGTGGTCACCGGTGACGGCGACGCGCTGTCCATCGGCGGCAATCACCTGATCCACGCGCTGCGCCGCAACGTCAACCTGACGATCCTGCTGTTCAACAACCGGATCTACGGCCTCACCAAGGGCCAGTACTCGCCCACCTCCGAGGTCGGCAAGGTCACCAAGTCGACGCCGATGGGCTCGCTGGACTACCCCTTCAATCCCGTGTCGCTGGCGCTGGGTGCGGAGGCCACGTTCGTCGGGCGCGCTCTCGACTCCGACCGGAAGGGCCTCTCCGAGGTGCTGCGCGGTGCGGCCGAGCATCGGGGCGCGGCGCTGGTCGAGATCATGCAGGACTGCCCGATCTTCAACGACGGGTCCTTCGACGCTCTCCGGAAGGAGGGCGCGGAGGAGCGGCTGATCAACCTGCGCCACGGCGAGCCGATCACGTTCGGCAGCGACGGCGAGTACTGCGTGGTCAAGTCCGGCTTCGGGCTCGAGGTCGCCAAGACCGCCGATGTCGCGGCCGATCAGATCGTGGTGCACGACGCGGAGCTCGACGACCCGGCGTATGCGTTCGCGCTGTCGCGGCTGTCCGAGCAGAACCTCGACCACATGGTGATGGGCATCTTCCGCAAGGTCAGCAAGCCGACCTATGACGATGCCGCACGCCAGCAGGTCGCAGCTGCACGTGAGGCCCGCGCGCACGACACCGCGGCGCTGCAGGCGCTGCTGCGCGGCAAGGACACCTGGTCGGTCGACTGACCGTTCTTCGGGCATCTGCCCGCCATGCTGAGCTAACGTCAGCAGTGTGACGTCACCGCTGCCGTTGGCCGCTGTCATCCTCGCGGGGGGCGCGTCCCGCCGCATGGGCCGGGACAAGGCTGCCGTTCCCGTCAGCGGTCCCGACGGAGAGACCACGCTGCTGCAGCGCATGGTGTCGATCGTGAGCAGCCGTTGCGCACCGGTATTCGTCATCGCCGCGCCGGGTCAGGCGTTGCCCGAGGTGGACGCCACAGTGGTGCGTGACGAGGTCCGCGGGGTGGGCCCGCTGCTGGCCACCGGGCGGGGCCTGCGGGCGGCGGCGGAGGCGGGCCTCGGGCACGCGTTCGTGTGCGCGGTGGACATGCCGGAGCTGACGGTCGCGATCATCGACACGCTCGCCGGTCCCGCCCAGCGGCTCGGTGTCGACGTCGTGCTGCCATGGGACGGTCGGGACCACTATCTGGCGGGCATCTACCGGACGGGGCTGCACGACGCGGTCGATGAGTTGATCAGGTCCGGGCAGCGCAGCATGCGTGCGCTCGTCGATGCGGTGGACACGCAGCGGATCGTCATGGCCGAGCAGGTGGCGCTGACCAACGTCAACACCGAAGCCGACCTGTCGGCATTGGTTCCGCCGAAATTCTCGCAGCGAATTCACTGAGATATTCCCGCAATTCTTTCGGCAAGAATACGAATTCGCGGTATGCAATTCGCACGCCGAGTTCAGCGAATGCGTAGGAATCATCGTCGATGGGTACGGTCTGACGACGTCGGCGACGTTCGCGGTGCTGTCTCGAAAAGCGTTGTGCTGCAGCAGTGTTGCGGTGGAGGCCGATGAAAGTGTCTTCTGTGGGCCACTATTGAGGTGCACTAAGTACCCGCCCACCGGCGGCCCGCCGTTGCCTGCCGACACGGTCATCTCGAGTAAAAGTCGTGACTCTCTAGAATGGTTTCTCTTCAACTCGTTTTCGGTTGTGCCGCAGCCATATCCGTGCCGCGGCCACGGCGCGAAGACGCCGAGGCGCGGTCGCGTACTGTGCTCTCGCCATAGGGCACGACGGCTGCCGGAGGGGAGGTCGAGCCGGGGTGTCGGGGGTCACAAAATCGCCGTGATTTGGCTCACCTGCACGACTTCTCGCGCAGTCTCCGACGCCGGCGTCAAACGTCGCCGCGACCAGCACGGACTCTCGAATATGGCGTCGTGATCGTTTCGTGATCTGACGGCAATTCGGCCGTCACCCGAGATGACTTTGCATAGCCGTCTTTGTACGGTCCCAAACAGCTTCTGAACGGAGCTCATAACTCAAAACCACGAACCAGCGTGTGTGGGCCACGAGAGGCGCATCAGCCTCCGCCGGCGCCGGACATCTCCGGCGAGATCGACCCGATCTCCTTCAGTCGCACCTGACCGAGACGGTGTGACCCGACAATCCCCGCCTGCAACAGGCAGCACGGCCGTGCGTCCGCATGGCCTGTTTCGGCGCGCGCTAGGCGAAAGGACGAAAGTTGAAGAACATCCGCAAGACGTTTGGGCTGGCCAGCATTGCCGGCGCGCTCGCCGTGGCACCCATGGCGGCAGTCACGGGCTTTGGGGCCGGAACCGCGAATGCGGACAGCGTCAACTGGGATGCCGTCGCGGCCTGCGAGTCGGGCGGCAACTGGGCCATCAACACCGGTAACGGGTACTACGGCGGCCTGCAGTTCACGATGAGCACCTGGAAGGCCAACGGCGGCACCGGCTCGCCGCACGGCGCCAGCCGCGAAGAGCAGATCCGCGTGGCCGAGAACGTGCTGCGCTCGCAGGGCATCGGCGCGTGGCCGGTGTGCGGTCGCCGCGGCTGACCCCTTTAGCACGCTTCGCGCGAGGCGGTGTCGACTTCGGTCGACACCGCCTCGTTTTTCTCAGCTTTCTCACAGGTCTCTTACACCAGTTAAGTAACGTCTAAAACTTCATTCCCATCGGTAACAGGTGATGTTCGTCACCCGACAGACCAGACAGCCGCAGCGTGAGACGCCTTCGTCGCATGCGGGCCTTGAGTCACAACGGTCGGGGAAGGACCGCAGAAATGAACGTTCGCTCGCTTGTCAGCAAGGGCCTGATGGCCGCCGCGCTCTCCGGAGCCTTCGCCGCCGTGCCGATGGCTCTCGACGGCGCCACCGCGACGGCACACGCCGACTCGGTCAATTGGGACGCCATCGCGCAATGCGAGTCGGGCGGCAACTGGAGCATCAACACGGGCAACGGGCACTACGGCGGCCTGCAGTTCAAGCAGGCCACCTGGAGCTCCAACGGCGGCACCGGCAGCCCGGCGACGGCGTCGCGCGCCGAGCAGATCCGCGTCGCGGAGAACGTGCTGCAGAGCCAGGGCCTGGCGGCGTGGCCCAAGTGCGGTGCGGCGGGCATGCAGGCCGCGCAGGTGTGGGGCAAGACCCCGGCGCCGGCCACCGCTGCGCCGGCCACCGTGCCCGTGGCGGCCAAAGGCTGCGCGAACCTCCCGACGTCCGCCCTCGGCGGCTTCCTGAACCTGCAGAAGATGTGCTCGGCGTTCCTCACTCCGCGCGCAGGGCGCTGAGCCGTCTCACCTCAGCGGTACGGCGAACGCCGACCGCGCCGCGATCGAGGCCAGATGCGCGCTCACGAAGCGCTCGGGTAGCAGCGCCGTACCCCAGCTCGCGGCCGCGCCCAGCGCGGCGGGCCGCGCGTTCAGCACACGTCCGATGGCTGCCGCCTCGAACACCAGCGCGCGCACCCGGCGTCGGCGAAACGCCGCGAACGCGCTGAACGCGCTCGCCAGATCCGACTCCTGTGCCACGCACCGCGCCAGCACGGCCGCGTCTTCGATTCCCTGACAGCCGCCCTGCCCGAGATGCGGCCGCATCGGGTGCGCCGCATCGCCGACGATGACCACCGGCCCGCGGGACCAGTGTCGCGGCGCCGCGCGGTCGTAGAGGTCGTTGCGAAGCAGATTCTCCGGCGCTGTTGCCGCCAGCAGCTGCGGGACCGGCGCGGCCCATCCCGACAGCAGACGACCCAGATGGGCGTGTTCACCGTCCGGGGCGTGCCCGCCCTCCGGCGTCCGCTCGGTCGCGAACCAATACGTGTGCTCGGTGTCCAACGGCACGTGACCGACCTGAACGCCCGGCCCGAGCGTCTCGCCGGCCACATCCGGGTCCAACGGGATGTCGGCGACACCCCGCCACGCGGTGTAGCCGACATAGCGGCTCGACAGTTCGCCGTTGAGGGTGCTCGCCACCACCGAGCGGACACCGTCGGCGCCGATCACCGCGTCGGCGGCGAGGACATCACCGTCGGTCGTCGCGACCTGCACGCCCGACCCGGTCGTCGACACCGTCATCACCGATGCCCCGGTCACCACCGCACCCACCGGCAGTGCCGCGGCCAGCAGGCCGGTCAGCGTCGACCTGCGCACCACGACCAGTGGTTCCCCGAGTGCGGTGACCATGCGCTCGCCGGCCGGTCGTCGTAACCACCGCCCGCTGCGCCAGCGGATCGCGCCTGCGGTGACGCGGCCGCCCGCGTCGCGAACCGCGTCGCCCATCCCGATGTCGTCGAACGCGGCCAGCGCGTTGGGCCAGATGCTGATTCCCGTGCCGGCCCCGACGTCCGTTCGCTGCTCGAGCACCAGGACCTCGTGACCGTCGCGGTTCAGCGCGACGGCGCTCGCCAGTCCGGCGATGCCGGCCCCGACGACGATGAACCGCTCTGACACGACCTGACCCTAGTCGCCGGCTGTGTTACGAAAGTGGGCATGGCCCCCGATTCGCCGTTCGACGATCTGGACACGTATCTGTCACTGCCCCGAGTGGGCGGTCTGGCGATCACGCCCGACGGGTCACGCGTCGTCACGACGGTGTCCGAGCTCAGCGACGATCGCACCGAATTCGTCTCGGCGATCTGGGAATTGGACCCCGCCGGCACCGCGCCGGCGCGCCGGATCACCCGCGGCCGCACCGGCGAAACGGCGCCGGCGCTCACCCCGGACGGCGATCTGCTGTTCCTCGCGTCGAGGGACACCGCCAAGGACGACAAGCCGCCCAAGGCGCTGTGGCGCCTGCCGGTGGCCGGGGGAGAGGCGACCCGGATCGCAGCCTTTCCCGGCGGAGTCGATGCCGCGGCGGTGGCACGTGGCGGCGATGCCACCGTCGTCACGGCACCCGTTCTGCGCTCCGCGCGAGACGTCGACGACGACCGCAGACTGCGCGACGCGCGCATGACAGCCAAGATCTCGGCCGTGCTGCACACCGGATATCCGGTGCGCCACTGGGATCACGACCTCGGACCCGACCAGCCTCACCTGTTCATCGACAACCGAGACCTGACTCCAGACCCCGGGAATGCGTTGCGCGACGCGCACATCGACGTCAGCGCGGACGGCACCTTCGTCGTCACGACCTGGCAGGTCCCCGCGCCGGCAGCGGCGGTGCGAACGACATTGGTACGTATCGACGTCGCGACCGGGGAACGCACCACGCTGGTCGATGATCCCGACGCCGACCTCGGGATGCCGGCGATCTCACCGGACGGCTCGGAATTGGCTTTCACCCGCGAGACGTTCTCGACGCCGACGCAGGCGCCGCGAATCACGCTGTGGCTGCTGCGCTTCGGGTCGCCGCCGACAGAACTCACCGGCGACTGGGACCGATGGCCGACATCGGTCGCGTGGGCACCCGACGGCGCGGCGCTGATCGTGACGGCCGATCAGGCCGGGCGCGGACCGATCTTCACCGTCGACGTGTCGACCTCCGCCACCCAGCCGCTGGTCGACGACGACTTCACCTACACCGACGTGCGGGTGACCACGACCGGTGCGGTGTTCGCGCTGCGCAGTTCCTATGTCGCGCCGCCGCATCCGGTGCGCATCGATCCCGACGGCAGCGTGACCGTGCTGTCCTGTGTCGAGCTGCCGGTGCTGCCGGGCACCCTGACCGAGGTGACCGCCACCGCCCAGGACGGGGTACCCGTGCGATCCTGGCTGGCGCTGCCCCGCGGCGAGGACGCGGCACCGTTGGTGCTGTGGATCCATGGCGGACCGCTGGCGAGCTGGAACGCCTGGCACTGGCGCTGGAATCCGTGGCTGATGGTGGCCCGCGGATACGCGGTGCTGCTGCCCGACCCCGCGCTGTCCACCGGCTACGGTCAAGACTTCATCCAACGTGGTTGGGGAGCATGGGGATTCGCCCCGTACACCGACCTCATGGCGGCCACCGACGCCGCATGCGAGCACCCCGGGGTCGATGCGACGCGGACCGCGGCCATGGGTGGTTCCTTCGGCGGGTACATGGCCAACTGGATCGCCGGCCACACCGACAGGTTCGCCGCGATCGTCACTCACGCCAGCCTCTGGGCACTGGACCAGTTCGGTGGGACCACCGACGGCGGTTACTGGTGGTCACGTGAGATGACCCCGGAGATGACCGCCGCGAACTCGCCCCACCGGTTCGTCTCCGACATCGTGACGCCGATGCTGGTCATCCACGGCGATCGGGACTATCGCGTGCCCATCGGAGAGGCGCTGCGACTCTGGTACGAGCTGCTCAGCTCGTCGGGTCTGCCCGCGGCCGAGGACGGCACCACCGAGCACCGCTTCCTTTATTTCCCGTCGGAGAACCACTGGGTGTTGAGCCCGTCGCACGCCACCCTCTGGTACGAGGTGGTGTTCGCATTCCTGTCCCGTCACGTCCTCGGGCAGGACACCGACCTGCCCGAAACCCTCGGGTAGCGTCGGGCGACATGAGCGCATCGGACCGCGACCACGACATCGTCCTCTATGGCGCGACAGGATTCGTCGGCAAGCTGACCGCCCTCTACCTCGCCTCCGCGGCCGGTGATGCCCGCATCGCGCTGGCGGGCCGCTCGGCGGACCGGCTGCTCGCGGTGCGCGAGACGCTGCCGGCCTCGGCGCAGTCGTGGCCGCTGATCACCGCCGACGCCTCCGATCCGTCATCGCTGGCAGCCATGGCCGCCAGCACCCGCGTCGTGATCAGCACCGTGGGCCCCTACCTGCGGTACGGACTTCCTCTGGTCGCCGCCTGCGCGGCCGCCGGCACCGACTACACCGACCTCACCGGCGAACCGCTGTTCATCCGCCGAGCGATCGACGAGTACCACAAGCAGGCGGTCGACACGGGCGCCCGCATCGTGCACTCCTGCGGGTTCGACTCCATTCCCTCGGACCTGACGGTGTTCGCGTTGTACCGGCAGGCCGAGAAGGACGGCGCGGGCCAGCTCGGTGACACCAACTACCTGGTGCGGCGTTTCGCCGGCGGCATGTCCGGGGGCACCATCGCCTCGATGGCCGAGCTCGCCCGGGAAGCCGCCGAAGACCCGGAGAGCCGCCGCCTGCTCAACGATCCCTACACCCTGTCCCCGGACCGGGGCGCCGAACCCGAGCTGGGCGGTCAGCCCGACGCGCGCTGGCGACGGGGCCGCGACATCGCCCCCGAGCTCGACGGCTACTGGGTGGGCGCGTTCGCGATGGCAGTACCCAACTCCCGCATCGTGCGGCGCAGCAACGCTCTCCTCGAATACGCCTACGGCCGGCGATTCGAGTACGCCGAGCAGATGAGCCTCGGCAAGTCCGTGCTCGCGCCGCTGGCCGCGGCGATGGCCACCGGCGGGAACATCGCCGTCGTCGAGCTGGGCAGCCGGTTCCTCAACCGGGTGCCGCGCAGCGCGCTGGAACGCGTCCTGCCCAAGCCCGGGACCGGGCCCAGCGAGCAGACCCGCGAGAACGGCCACTACACCGTCGAGACCTACACGACCACCTCGTCGGGCGCCCGCTACGTGGCGCGGATGTCGCAACAGGGCGACCCCGGTTACAAGGCGACGTCGGTGCTGCTCTCCGAGAGTGCGCTGGCGCTGGCGACCGACCGTGACAAGCTCTCCGATCTGCGGGGCGTGCTGACCCCGGCCTCGGCGATGGGTGACGCGCTGCTGGACCGGTTCCCGGCCGCCGGGGTGAGCCTGGACGTCACGAAACTGGCCTGACCGAACGCCGGTCGGACCGCGCGTGCCGGGTCTACCCTGACGCTCATGAGCGGCCTCGATGACCTGTACAACCAGATCCCCGTCCAGCAGATCGCCGGCCGGTTGGGTGTCGACGAGAGCGAGGTAGACAGCGCCGTCAAGACACTGGTGCCCGTCCTGGTCGGCGGCCTGCAGCGCAACGCCGAGGATCCCGGCACCGCACAGGGCATCGCCTCGGCCGCCGACTCGCACGCCCGCAGCGGCCTGCTCGACGGAGGGGTCAGCGTCGATGCGGTCGACGAAGCCGACGGGTCCCGCGCTGTCGCGAAGATCTTCGGCGGCAACGACACCGGGCAGGTGGCCTCGGCGCTGTCCGGGGGTGGCGCCGGCAACAGTGACCTGATCCAGAAACTGTTGCCGATCCTCACGCCGATCGTGCTCGCCTACATCGGCAAGCGGCTCTCGGGTGGCGGGCAGGTACCTGGGCAGTCGGGCGGTGGCGGCATCGGCGACATCCTGGGCAGCATTCTCGGCGGCGGCTCAGCACCCGGCGGGAACAACCCGTTGGGCAGCATCCTGGGCTCCGTGCTGGGCGGTGACAAGGAGGGTGACAAGCCCGGCGGGATGGGCGACATCCTCGGCGGCCTTCTGGGCGGGAAGAAGTAGCCCGCGCCGTCTTCCTAGAATGGCTCGGTGACCTCCCAGCCGCTCGCCAACGCCGGACCCTCCGGGCTCGATGCCCTGCCCAAGTCGTGGGACCCCGGGGCCGTCGAGAGTGATCTGTACCAGGGCTGGGTGGACGCCGGGTACTTCACCGCCGATCCCGCCAGTGGCAAGCCCGCCTACTCCATCGTGCTGCCGCCGCCGAACGTGACGGGCAGCCTGCACATGGGGCACGCTCTGGACCACACGCTGATGGACGCGCTGACCCGTCGCAAGCGCATGCAGGGTTTCGAGGTGCTGTGGCTGCCGGGCATGGACCATGCCGGCATCGCGACCCAGTCGATGGTGGAGAAGCAGCTCGCCGCGGACGGGAAGACCAAAGAGGACCTCGGACGCGAGCAGTTCATCGACAAGGTGTGGGACTGGAAGCGCGAATCCGGCGGCACCATCGGTGGCCAGATGCGCCGCCTCGGTGACGGCGTCGACTGGAGCCGCGACCGGTTCACCATGGACGAGGGACTCTCCCGAGCGGTGCGCACGATCTTCAAGCGGCTGTTCGACGCCGGGCTGATCTACCAGGCCGAGCGGCTGGTGAACTGGTCGCCGGTGCTCGAGACCGCGATCTCCGACCTCGAGGTCAAATACGAAGACATCGAGGGCGAACTGGTCTCCTTCCGCTACGGGTCGATGTCCGACGACGAACCGCACCTGGTGGTGGCCACCACCCGCATCGAGACGATGCTGGGGGACACCGCGATCGCCGTGCACCCCGACGACGACCGCTACCGCCACCTCGTCGGCACGACACTGCCGCATCCCTTCCTGGACCGTCAGATTATCGTCGTCGCCGATCACCACGTCGACCCCGAATTCGGCACGGGCGCGGTCAAAGTCACCCCGGCGCACGACCCGAACGACTTCGAGATCGGCCTGCGGCACCAGCTGCCGATGCCCACGATGCTCGACACCAAGGGCCGAATCGCCGACACCGGAACGCAGTTCGACGGGATGGATCGCTTCGAAGCCCGCGTGGCGGTGCGCGAGGCGCTGGCCGCACAGGGCCGCATCGTGGAGGAGAAGCGGCCGTACCTACACAGCGTCGGCCACTCCGAACGCAGCGGCGAACCGATCGAGCCGCGACTGAGCCTGCAGTGGTGGGTGAAGGTGGAGTCGTTGGCCAAAGCCGCCGGTGACGCGGTGCGGAGCGGCGACACCGTGATCCACCCGGCGAGTCTCGAGCCGCGCTGGTTCGCCTGGGTCGACAACATGCACGACTGGACGATCTCGCGCCAACTCTGGTGGGGCCACCGCATCCCGATCTGGCACGGTCCGAACGGCGAGACCGTCTGCGTCGGGCCCGACGAGACCCCGCCGGAGGGCTGGGAACAGGACCCCGACGTGCTCGACACGTGGTTCTCGTCGGCGCTGTGGCCGTTCTCGACCATGGGGTGGCCCGACCACACACCCGACCTCGAGAAGTTCTATCCGACAACCGTTCTGGTGACCGGATACGACATCCTGTTCTTCTGGGTGGCCCGGATGATGATGTTCGGCACCTTCGTCGCCGGCGACCCCGCCATCACTGTGGACGGCACGCGGAGCGCCCCGGTGCCCTTCGAGAACGTGTTCCTGCACGGCCTGATTCGCGACGAGCACGGCCGCAAGATGAGCAAGTCCCGCGGCAACGGCATCGACCCGCTGGATTGGGTGGAGAAGTTCGGCGCCGACGCGCTGCGGTTCACCCTGGCCCGGGGCGCGAGCCCCGGCGGTGACCTGTCCATCGGCGAGGACCACGCCCGCGCCTCGCGCAACTTCGCCACCAAGTTGTTCAACGCCACGCGGTTCGCACTGCTCAACGGGGCCAGCCCGGCTCCGCTGCCGCCCGTCGCCGAGTTGACCGACGCCGACCGCTGGATTCTCGGCAGGCTCGAGGAGGTTCGCGCCGACGTCGACGATGCGCTGGACGCCTACGAATTCAGCCGCGCGTGTGAGGCGCTCTACCACTTCGCGTGGGACGAATTCTGCGACTGGTACCTGGAACTGGCGAAAGTCCAGCTCGGCGAGGGTGTTTCACACACGACGGCGGTGCTCGCGGCCGTCCTCGACACGTTGCTCAAGTTGCTGCACCCGGTGATGCCGTTCGTCACCGAGGTGCTGTGGAAGACCCTGACCGGGGGTGAGTCACTGGTGATCGCCGAGTGGCCGGCCGCCAGCGGGGTGGAACTCGATCATGCTGCGGCGCAACGGATCGCCGATATCCAGAAGCTGATCACCGAGGTGCGCCGCTTCCGCAGCGACCAGGGGTTGGGCGACCGGCAGAAGGTACCGGCGCGGCTGTCCGAGGTCGACGCGGCGGGCCTGACCGCCCACGTGCCCGCCGTCACGGCGCTGGCCTGGCTCACCCCGCCGGCCGACGACTTCACCGCCTCGGCGTCTGTGGAGGTCCGGCTCTCCGGCGGCACCGTGGCAGTCGAGCTCGACACGTCGGGCACCGTCGACGTCGACGCCGAACGCCGCCGGCTGGAAAAGGATCTGGCGGCGGCCCAGAAGGAACTGGCCGGGACCTCGGCGAAATTGGGCAACGAGGCGTTCCTGGCCAAGGCCCCGACGGACGTCGTCGACAAGATCCGGGCGCGCCAGCAGCTCGCAGGAGAAGAAGTCGACCGCATCTCGGCACGGTTGGCCGCCCTGACGTGAGCTCGACCGAACCCGCGCCCGACGAGATCGCAGCCCTGCTGCAGGTCGAGCACCTGCTCGACCAGCGGTGGCCGGAGACCAAGATCGAACCCAGCACGGCCCGGATCGCCGCGCTGCTCGAGCTTCTCGGCTCGCCGCAGAAGGGCTACCCGTCGATCCACATCGCCGGCACGAACGGCAAGACGTCGGTCGCCCGGATGGTCGACGCGCTGCTGACCGCGCTGCACCGCCGCACCGGGCGCACCACCAGCCCGCACCTGCAGTCGGCCGTCGAACGGATCTCGATCGACGGCCGGCCGATCAGCCCGGCCACCTACGTCGACACCTATCGGGAGATCGAGCCCTTCGTGGAACTGGTCGATCGCCAGTCCGAGGCCGGGGGAGGGCCGCGCTGCTCGAAGTTCGAGGTGGTGACCGCCATGGCATTCGCCGCGTTCGCCGACGCGCCGATCGACGTGGCGGTCGTCGAGGTCGGTCTCGGCGGACGTTGGGACGCCACGAACGTGGTCAACGCACCCGTCGCGGTGATCACGCCGATCGGCTTGGACCACACCGACTACCTCGGTGACACGATCGCCGAGATCGCCGGCGAGAAGGCGGGCATCATCACCCGTCAGGCCGACGACCTGGTGCCCACGGACACCGTCGCCGTGATCGGCCGACAGCTGCCCGAGGCGATGGAGGTGCTGCTGGCTGCCGCGGTACGCGCGGACGCGGCCGTCGCACGCGAGGACTCGGAGTTCGCGGTGCTCGACCGCCAGGTGGCGATCGGTGGGCAGATGCTCGAACTGCAGGGGCTCGGGGGTCGCTACTCGGAGATCTTCCTGCCGCTGCACGGCGAACATCAGGCCCACAACGCCGTCCTGGCGCTCGCCGCCGTCGAGGCGTTCTTCGGCGCCGGTGCGGAACGTCAACTCGACGTCGACGCCGTGCGCGCCGGGTTCGCGTCCGTCGCATCCCCCGGACGGTTGGAGCGGATGCGCAGCGCACCAACGGTTTTCATTGATGCCGCGCACAATCCGGCGGGGGCGGCGGCGCTCGCGTCCGCACTCGCCGAGGAGTTCGACTTCCGTTTCCTCGTGGGGGTGGTGTCGGTGATGGCCGACAAGGACGTCGACGGGGTGCTGGCCGCCCTCGAGCCCGCGTTCGACCAGATCGTGGTCACCACCAACGGCTCACCGCGCGCCCTGGAGGTCGACGCCCTCGCCGTCAAGGCCGAGGAGATCTTCGGTTCCGAGCGGGTCGTCACCGCGGCCACGCTGCCCGACGCGATCGAGACGGCCACCGCGCTCGTCGAGGACTCGGGCGGCGACGTCGACGGCGCCGGGGGCATGAGCGGCGCGGGCATCGTCATCACCGGCTCGGTCGTGACCGCAGGCGCCGCGCGCACGCTGTTCGGAAAGGACCCGGCATGAGCGCCCCGACGCCACCCGATCCGTGGAAGAGCTTCCGCGGTGTCATGGCCGGCACGCTGATCCTCGAGGCCATCGTGGTGCTGCTCGCGCTTCCAGTGGTCGGCGCCGTCGGCGGCGGCCTGACCGGAGTGTCGATCGGCTACGTCGTCGGGGTGGCGGTGCTGCTGCTGGTGATGGCCGGCGTCCAGGGCCGCCCGTGGGCGATCTGGGCCAATCTCGGCGTGCAGCTCCTCCTGGTGGCCGGTTGGACCCTGTACCCGGGGATCGGCTTCATCGGCCTGCTCTTCGTAGTGGTGTGGCTGCTGATCGCCTATCTGCGGGCCGAGGTGCTGCGGCGTCAGAGGAGGGGCCTGCTGCCCGGGCAGCAGCGCGACCCCGAACACGGTGGGTAGGACGCCCCCGACGTGTGGGTAGG
Source organism: Mycobacterium sp. PSTR-4-N (assembly GCF_022348085.1). Classification (GTDB taxonomy): domain Bacteria; phylum Actinomycetota; class Actinomycetes; order Mycobacteriales; family Mycobacteriaceae; genus Mycobacterium. The sequence continues at coordinate 130,485 of NZ_JAKRFN010000014.1, forward strand.
CTGTCGGCCGTGACAGAGCGAACCCTCGTCCTCATCAAGCCCGACGGCGTGGCCCGCCGGCTCATCGGCGACATCATCAGCAGGATCGAAGCCAAGGGACTGACCGTCGCTGCGCTCGAGCTCAAGAACGTCGACGACGCGCTCGCGCGGGCCCACTACGCCGAGCACGACGGCAAACCGTTCTTCGACTCGCTGCTGGAGTTCATCACCTCCGGTCCCGTCGTGGCGGCCGTGCTGGAGGGGCCGCGCGCCATCGCCGCGTTCCGTCAGCTGGCCGGTGGCACCGATCCGGTCGAGAAAGCCGTGCCCGGCACCATCCGCGGCGATCTCGGCCTCGAGACGCAGTTCAACCTGGTGCACGGCTCCGATTCGCCGGAGTCGGCCGCGCGCGAGATCGAGCTCTGGTTCCCCGGCCGCTGACCGGCTCGCCGACCCGCTGACGCCGCGTTTCGGGTTCCTCCGCAGTGATGTGGGATACTGGGCGCGAGCGACTGGCCTGACTACCCCGGGTTGGTCACTCGGATGAAGACTTCGACGACTGCGACCATCGCTACCCCGATGTGGCGCCGACCGTCCAGCCATCATTCAGACCGGCACCGAGAACGTCCCGTCGGGATGCCTCGGAGCGAGACCAACAACAGTTCGGGCTCATGTGGCCCGGACGCAATAGTCAGTAGCCCTCGCGTGGCCGCGTCAGCAAACGACGCGCCCGGGGGCTTGAGGAGAATACGTGGCCGACAATGACCATCTCGGTGAGAATCTGGGCGACAACCTTCAAGACCCCGCCACTGCTGCGGCCGTCGAGGCGCAGCCCGCGGAGCCGGCCGACGCCGCTCCGCCGACACCCGAACGCCTGAGGGTGCACTCCCTGGCCCGGGTGCTGGGGACCACGAGCAGACGCATCATCGATGCGCTGGTCGAGCTCGACGGACGCACCCGCAGCGCACACTCCACCATCGGCCGCGACGAGGCCGACCGCGTGCGTGAAGCGCTGGCCGAGCCCGAGGCTGTCGAGCCCGTCGCGGCACCCGAGCCCGAGCCGGTCACCGAGGAGCAGCCAGATGCGGCCGCCGAGGAGGAGCCCGAGTCGCGGCTGATCCTCGAGACGCCACCCGCGGTCGAGGCCGAACCCGCCGACTACCTGCCGTTGTTCGTCGCGCCGCAACCCGTGCGCACCGACACCCGGGTCAGAGACGACGAGGACGACGACGCGTCGTCCGACACCGACACCGACACGGACACCGACACGGACAGAGACTCTGACTCCGACACCGACGACGACCAGTCCGGCCGGCCCTCCGCCAAGCGTCGGCGCCGGGGCCGTCGCGGCCGCGGTCGAGGTCGCGGTGAACAGAACGGCGACGAGCCGGGCACCGATGACGACGAACAGTCGGCCGACTCCGACGAGACCTCCGCGGCCGCGGAGTCCGGCGACGACACCGACGACGACAGCGGCGACGACGACAACGGTGCAGACGGGGCGACCCGCCGCCGCCGTCGCCGGCGCCGCCGCAAGTCCGGAGCCGACAACGACAACGGCTCGTCGCCCGACGATCCGCCCAACACCGTCGTGCACGAACGCGAGCCACGCGCCAAGGGCGCCAAGGGATCGTCGGACTCCGAGATCCAGGGCATCAGCGGATCGACCCGCCTGGAAGCCAAGCGGCAGCGCCGCCGCGACGGTCGCGACGCCGGCCGCCGCCGCCCGCCGATCCTGAGCGAAGCGGAATTCCTGGCCCGGCGCGAAGCCGTCGAACGCACGATGGTGGTGCGGGACAAGGTGCGCGCAGAGCCGCCGCACGAGGGCGCCCGGTACACCCAGATCGCGGTGCTCGAGGACGGCGTCGTCGTCGAACACTTCGTGACCTCGGCGGCGTCCGCGTCGCTGGTCGGCAACATCTACCTCGGCATCGTGCAGAACGTGTTGCCGTCGATGGAGGCGGCGTTCGTCGACATCGGCCGTGGCCGCAACGGTGTGCTCTACGCCGGCGAGGTGAACTGGGAGGCCGCCGGTCTGGGCGGCGCGCAGCGCAAGATCGAGCAGGCGCTCAAACCCGGTGACTACGTCGTCGTGCAGGTGAGCAAGGACCCGGTGGGGCACAAGGGCGCGCGGTTGACCACACAGGTGTCGTTGGCGGGCCGCTACCTGGTGTACGTGCCGGGCGCGTCGTCGACAGGCATCAGCCGCAAGCTGCCCGACACCGAGCGGCAGCGACTCAAGGAGATCCTGCGCGAGGTCGTGCCGTCCGACGCGGGTGTGATCATCCGCACCGCATCCGAGGGCGTCAAAGAAGACGACATCCGCAGCGACGTCGAGCGGCTGCAGAAGCGCTGGACCGAGATCGAGGCCAAGGCCGCCGAGATCACCGAGAAGAAGGCCGGCGCGGCCGTGGCGCTCTACGAAGAGCCCGACGTGCTGGTGAAGGTGATCCGCGATCTGTTCAACGAGGATTTCTCCAAGCTGATCGTGTCCGGGGACGACGCCTGGACCACGATCAACGACTACGTCACCGGGGTGGCTCCGGAACTGCTGGCCAGGATGGAGCGCTACGAGCCTGCCGCGTCCGACGGCCCCGACGTGTTCGCGGTGCACCGCATCGATGAGCAACTGGCCAAGGCGATGGACCGCAAGGTGTGGCTGCCTTCGGGCGGCACGCTGGTCATCGACCGCACCGAGGCGATGACCGTCGTCGACGTCAACACCGGCAAGTTCACCGGCTCGGGCGGCAACCTCGAGCAGACGGTCACCCGCAACAACCTCGAGGCCGCCGAGGAGATCGTGCGGCAGCTGCGGCTGCGCGACATCGGCGGCATCGTGGTCATCGACTTCATCGACATGGTGCTGGAATCCAATCGCGATCTGGTGCTGCGCCGGCTGACCGAGGCGTTGGCCCGCGACCGCACCCGCCACCAGGTCTCGGAGGTGACGTCGCTGGGGCTGGTGCAGCTGACCCGTAAGCGGCTCGGCACGGGCCTGATCGAGGCGTTCTCCTCGACGTGTACGCACTGCGGTGGCCGCGGCATCGTGTTGCACAGCGATCCGATCGACACCGCGTCGGGCGCCGGTCGCAAGGCCGAGTCGAACGGCGGCGGCGGCGGTGGTGGCCGGCGCGGCAAGCGGGGCAAGCGCGGCGCGCGTGAGCAAGAGGTGCAGGTCGCCAAGGTGCCCGCCCATTCGCCCGGTGAGCATCCGATGTTCAAGGCGATGGCCGCGGCCAACGGCAAGCACGAGGACGACGAGGACCACGACGAGGACCACGACGAGGACGAGGCCACCGGCACCGCCGACGAGGTCGCCGAGCTCGATCCGGATGCGATCCGGACCGCGGTCACCGATGCCGAGGACGAGGAGCTCGACGACGAGTTCGACGACTCGGATGACGAGGACTCCGACGACGAGGATGACGAGGACTCGGACGACGAGGACGACGACATCGAGGTGCTCGACTCGGATGACGACGATTCCGATGACGACGACTCCGATGATGACGACGATTTCGACGATGATTCGGACGACGAGGACGACCTCGACGACGACTCCGACGACGACTCGGACGATGAAGACGAGGACCAGCAGCCCGCTGCCGTCACTGCCCGGCCCGTCCGGCAGCGTCGACGCGCCGCCGCACGTCCGGCGGGGCCGCCCAGTCACGAGTGAGCGGTTTGACCCTCAACCCGCTGCTCACGTACCCTTGACCAGTTGTCTTCCGGGCCTGCCCACGCCGGCCCGGGGCAGGGATGAGATCCCGCACCAAGACCCGCACGCAGACCGCCCAGGTGATGCGCGCCCGCACGCGAAGTAGAGGATGACCAACGATGGCAGCGCAGAAAGCCACGTACGCGATCGTCAAGACCGGTGGCAAGCAGTACAAGGTCGCCGCCGGTGACATCGTCAAGGTGGAGAAGCTCGACGTCGAGCCCGGTGGCACGGTGTCGCTGCCCGTGGCCCTCGTCGTCGACGGAGCCGACGTGACCACCGACGCGAAGGCTCTGGAGAAGGTCGCGGTCACCGGCGAGGTCCTCGAGCACACCAAGGGCCCGAAGATCCGCATCCACAAGTTCAAGAACAAGACCGGCTATCACAAGCGCCAGGGGCACCGTCAGCAGCTGACGGTCCTCAAGGTCACCGGCATCAAGTAACGACGGGAGCGACAGACATGGCACACAAGAAGGGCGCTTCCAGCTCACGCAACGGTCGCGACTCAGCCGCGCAGCGGCTCGGCGTCAAGCGCTTCGGCGGACAGGTCGTCAAGGCCGGCGAGATCCTGGTCCGTCAGCGCGGCACGCACTTCCACCCCGGCGTGAACGTCGGCCGTGGCGGTGACGACACCCTGTTCGCGACCGCCCCCGGCGCCGTGGAATTCGGTACCAAGCGTGGTCGCAAGTACGTCAACATCGTGCGGGTGACCCGCACCGACGCCTGACTTCTTTCTCCATCGTCGAGATCGACGTTCGGGCGCCACGCACTCGCACTTTGGCGCCCAGACGTCGATTTCGGCACTGAGAGAGGAGAACACCGATGACCCGCTTCGTCGACCGCGTGGTGATCCACGCCCGGGCGGGTAACGGCGGCAACGGTTGCGCGTCGGTGCACCGCGAGAAGTTCAAGCCGCTCGGCGGCCCCGACGGCGGCAACGGCGGTCGCGGTGGCAGCATCGTGTTCGTCGTGGACCCGCAGGTGCACACGCTGCTCGACTTCCACTTCCACCCGCACGTCGTCGCCCCGTCGGGCAAGCAGGGCGCCGGCAGCAACCGAGACGGGGCAGCAGGCGCCGACCTCGAGGTCAAGGTTCCCGACGGCACGGTCGTGCTGGACGAACAGGGCCGACTGCTCGCCGACCTCGTCGGCCCCGGCACCCGGTTCGAGGCGGCCGCAGGTGGTCGCGGCGGACTCGGCAACGCGGCACTGGCGTCTCGGGCCCGCAAAGCTCCCGGGTTCGCCCTGCTTGGCGAGAAGGGTGAGGTCCGCGACCTCACTCTCGAACTCAAGACCGTCGCCGACGTCGGCCTGGTCGGGTTCCCGTCGGCAGGCAAATCCTCTCTCGTGTCGGCGATCTCGGCGGCCAAGCCGAAGATCGCCGACTACCCCTTCACCACGCTCGCTCCGAACCTCGGGGTGGTGTCCGCCGGCGACCACACGTTCACCGTCGCCGATGTTCCCGGACTGATCCCGGGTGCCTCGGAAGGCCGCGGGCTGGGGCTGGACTTCCTGCGCCACATCGAGCGGTGCGCCGTGCTCGTGCACGTGGTCGACTGCGCGACACTGGAACCCGGCCGCGACCCGATTTCCGACATCCAGGCGCTCGAAGCTGAGATCGCCGCCTACACACCGACGCTGCAGGGTGACACCACGCTCGGCGATCTCGCCGAACGCCCGCGCGCGGTGGTGCTCAACAAGATCGACGTACCCGACGCCCGTGAGCTCGCCGACTTCGTGTCCGAGGACATCGCCTCGACATTCGGCTGGCCGGTGTTCGAGGTGTCCACAGTGGCTCGAGAAGGCCTGCGGCCGCTGACCTTCGCACTGTGGGACATGGTCGCGGCGTACCGTGCGGCGCAACCCGAGGTGGTCCCGCGGCGCCCGGTGATCCGGCCCGTGCCTGTCGACGAGACCTCGTTCTCCGTCGAACCGGACGGCCAGGGCGGCTTCGTCGTGCACGGCACCCGCCCGCAGCGCTGGGTGGCGCAGACGAACTTCGAGAACGACGAGGCCGTCGGCTATCTCGGTGACCGGTTGGCGCGTCTGGGTGTCGAGGACGAACTGCTCAAACTCGGCGCACGGCCGGGCTGCGCGGTGACCATCGGCGACATGACGTTCGACTGGGAACCGCAGACCCCCGCCGGTGTCGACGTGCACCTGTCCGGGCGCGGCACCGACATCCGGCTCGAACAGAACGAGCGGGTGTCCGCAGACGAGCGCAAGGCGGCCAGGAAGGCCCGTCGGGAGAGTCATCCCGAATGAGCCGTCACCGCGAGGCGGTCCGCACCGCACGATCGGTTGTCGTCAAGATCGGTACCACCGCGTTGACCACGCCGACAGGCGAATTCGACAGCGGCCGGCTGCACCATCTCGTCGACGCGATCGAAGCCCGCATGAAGGCCGGTTCCGACGTGGTGATCGTGTCCTCGGGCGCGATCGCCGCAGGCATCGAGCCGCTGGGCCTGACCAGGCGCCCCACCGATCTGGCGACCAAACAGGCCGCCGCGAGCGTCGGCCAAGTGGCGCTTGTCAATTCGTGGAGTACCGCGTTCGCGCGGTATCAGCGCACCGTCGGCCAAGTTCTGCTCACCGCACACGACATCTCGATGCGGGTGCAGCACACCAACGCTCAGCGCACCCTGGACCGGCTGCGCGCGCTGCATGCCGTCGCGATCGTCAACGAGAACGACACCGTGGCCACCAACGAGATCCGGTTCGGTGACAACGACCGACTCTCCGCGCTCGTCGCGCACCTCGTTGGTGCCGACGCGCTGATCCTGCTGTCCGATGTCGACGGTCTCTACGACAGTGATCCGCGAAAAGCGAACGCGCGCTTCATCTCCGAGGTCGCCGGGCCCGATGACCTCGCCGGCGTGACGGCGGGTCGGGGCAGCCACCTCGGTACCGGCGGTATGGAATCCAAGCTGTCGGCGGCGCTGCTGGCCTCCGATGCTGGGGTCCCCGTGCTCCTGGCGGCGGCCGCCGATGCCGCGACCGCGCTGGACGATGCCTCGGTGGGTACGGTTTTCGCGCCCCGCGCCGAGCGGATGTCCGCGCGCCGGTTCTGGGTGCGCTACGCCGCCGAGGCGGCCGGCGCGTTGACGCTCGACGACGGTGCGGTCGAAGCCGTTGTGCGGCGCCGCCGTTCGCTGCTCCCCGCCGGGATCACCGCCGTCACCGGGCGGTTCACGGGCGGCGACGTCGTCGAGCTGCGCAGCCGCGACACGACGATGGTGGCCCGCGGCGTGGTGGCCTATGACGCCGTGGAGTTGACGAGCATGCTGGGCCGCTCGACATCCGATCTGCCCGCGGAGATGCGGCGCCCGGTCGTGCACGCCGACGATCTCGTCGCGGTCTAGAAGCGGTCTTTCAGCCAGTTCTCGAGCCACTGCGCGCGGCGCTCGGCCGCATCGATGGCGTCATCGTCGGCGCGCCGCACCGGCACCCCGTGGGCGGACGCGGTCTCGACGATCGCGGTCCGCACGGCGGGGTCGGCGAGCAGCAGCGTGGCGAGCACCCCTGCCGACATCGTGCGGTGGCGCAGGCGGCCGCGGTAGTTCACCTCGGCGGGGATGCGAACGTCGAGCAGGCTCGACAGCGGCCGGCCCGCCACCGCCACCGCCGCGGTCAGCGCCGCGTCGGACGCCAGGCCGAGCAGTCGGCGCCGAAACGGGAAGCGCGGCAGGGGAAGTCGTCCTATCTGCGCCTGCAGGGCGTCGGCCAGGAGGTAGCCGACCAGGCTGTGGGTCTCGATGTCGAGGACGTCGGACCAATCGACGGCATCCCCGTCGAACTCGACCTCGTCACCGCTGACCGCCAGCCCGCCGAAATGATTGAGCAATCGAACCGCACCCTGCAGTGGGTCCGGCAGGCGGGTGAGTGCGGCCAGGGCATCGCCGATACCGAGGCCCCACCGCTCCTCAGCGGGTCCGGACGGCGGTGTCCCCACACCGGGCAGAAGCGACGTCACACCGGGCTCCCCAGCGCCGGCAACTCGTCGGCGAGCAGCGCCAACATCGGTGAGCATCCGTTGTCGATCGTCACCGTGGCGAGATCGTCGCCGCGGGTGCGGCCGCGGTTGACGATCGCGATCGGGATGCCGCGCGCCGCGGCATGGCGAACGAAGCGGTAGCCGGAGTACACCGTCAGTGACGAACCGGCGACCAACAGCGCGTCGGCGTCGTCGACCATCGCGTATGCCTCGTCCACCCGGGCTTTCGGGACACTCTCGCCGAAGTACACGATGTCGGGTTTGAGCATGCCGCCGCAGCGGGGACAGTCGACGATCCGGAACTGGGAGGTGTCGCCCACGACCGCGTCGGCATCCGGCGCGACGGCGATGCTGTCCAGGCTCCCGACTCGTTCCCGGAACCCGGGATTGGCCGCCTCGAGCATGTCGTCGAGGGCGGCGCGGGACATGCCGGCCCCGCACTGCAGGCACACCACGTGCACGTAGGTGCCGTGCAGATCGATGACGGCGCGGCTGCCCGCCTTCGTGTGCAGCAGGTCGACGTTCTGGGTGATCAGACCGGTGACGAGGCCCGCTCGCTCCAGAGCGGCCAGCGCCCGGTGGCCCGCGTTGGGTCGGCGTTCGTCCATGTGGCGCCACCCGACGTGGTTACGGGCCCAGTAGCGTTGCCGGAAGACCGGGTCCGTCGTGAACTGCCGGATCGTCATCGGATTGGCCGGCGGGGAGTCGGGCCCGCGATAGTCGGGGATGCCCGAATCCGTCGACATGCCGGCCCCGGTCAGCACGGCGATGCGACGGCCGCCGAGCACGGCGATCAGTTCGGGGGACTCCACGTCTACGAGAATAGGTGCCCGACGCATCGAGGCAGCTCAGAGCCGGTTCTTCAGATCACCTCCGCGGCACTGTCGAGAATCTCGGCGCGCATGTTCTGCTCCATCATCTTCAGCGCCGCATCGCCGAGGTCGGGGTCGATGTGCGCGACGGCGTCACGCGGGACCACCACCGGGAAGTGTCGGACGTAGGCGTCCAGCGCGGTGTAGAGGATGCACTGCTCGGTGACCTGGCCGGTGAGGACGAGGCGGTCGGGCTTCAACTGCGTCAGCAGATAGGCCAGTGACGTGGCGTAGAACGCGCTGTGGCGCACCTTGGTCATCACCCGCAGACCGTGCTTCGGCACGACGGGCTCCACCAGGTCGGGGCGCTCGCCGTCGAGTGCGCCGCGCACGATGTCGCTGAACTCGGCGCTGAAGTCGCCGTAGTTGTCGTTGACGTAGATCAAATCGGTGTCGTCGCGCTCCTGCGCTGCGGCGACGAGTGTGCTCAGTGGTTCGACGACAGGCTCGACATGCGGAATCAACTTCTCTGCGTCGGGATGCCGGTAGGTGTTCATCATGTCGATGACCAGGATCGCGGTGGTGCTCATGGCCTCACGCATACCCAGGGTTATCGCCGGAACACTTCGGGGACACAATGAACCATGGACTTTTACTCGGCGTATCAGCAGGGGTTCGTCCGCGTCGCCGCCTGTACCCATCACACGGCGCTGGCCGACCCGGCCGCGAACGCGGAATCCGTGCTGCGCATCGCCCGCGAGTGCCATGACGACAACGTCGGCCTCGCGGTGTTTCCCGAGCTGACGCTGTCGGGGTATTCGATCGATGACATCGTCATGCAGGACGCCCTCCTCGAATCCGCCGACACCGCGGTCGCGGACGTCGCCGCCGGATCTGCAGCGCTGATGCCGGTGCTGGTGGTGGGCGCCCCGGTGCGGCACCGCAATCGGATCTACAACACCGCCGTCGTCATCCACCGGGGTGAGGTGCTCGGCGTGGTGCCGAAGTCGTACCTGCCCACCTACCGGGAGTTCTACGAGAAGCGCCAGATCGCCGCGGGCGACGACGAGAGCGGAGAGATCCGCGTCGGGGGAGTGACCGTTCCGTTCGGTTCCGATCTGTTGTTCGCGGCCCAGGATCTCCCGAACTTCGTTCTGCACGTGGAGATCTGTGAGGACATGTTCGTCCCGGTACCGCCGAGTGCCGAGGCGGCGCTCGCGGGTGCGACGGTGCTGGCCAATCTGTCCGGCAGCCCGATCACGATCGGCCGGGCCGAGGATCGCTCCCTGCTGGCCCGCTCGGCGTCGTCGCGCTGTCTGGCCGCCTACGTGTACGCCGCTGCAGGAGAGGGCGAATCGACGACGGATCTGGCCTGGGACGGGCAGACGATGATCTGGGAGAACGGCGTCTGCCTCGCTCAGTCGCAGCGATTTCCCAAGGGAGAGCGCCGGTCTGTGGCCGACGTGGACCTGCAGCTGCTGCGCAACGAGCGGGTCCGGATGGGGACGTTCGACGACAACAGGCGCCACCACCTCATCGATGACGACTCCTACCGGCACATCGAGTTCACCCTGAACCCTCCTGACGGTGACGTCGGACTACGACGCGAGGTGCAGCGTTTCCCGTTCGTGCCCAACGACCCTGCACGTCTCGAGCAGGACTGCTACGAGGCGTACAACATCCAGGTCTCCGGTCTCGAACAGCGGCTGCGTGCGCTGAAATATCCAAAAGTGGTGCTCGGTCTGTCGGGTGGGCTCGACTCCACCCACGCGCTGATCGTCGCTGCGCGCGCCATGGACCGAGAGGACCGGCCGCGCAGCGACATCCTGGCCTACACCCTGCCCGGGTTCGCCACCGGCGAGCGGACCAAGAGCAATGCCACCCGGCTCGCCGAGGCGCTGGGCGTCACGTTCGAGACCATCGACATCAAGGCCACCGCCGAGCTGATGCTCAACGAGATGGACCACCCCTTCTCCCGCGGGGAGAAGGTCTACGACGTCACGTTCGAGAACGTGCAGGCCGGCCTGCGCACCGATTACCTGTTCCGGCTGGCCAACTATCGCGGCGGGATCGTATTGGGCACCGGCGACCTGTCCGAGCTGGCCCTGGGCTGGTCCACCTACGGTGTGGGCGATCAAATGTCGCACTACAACGTCAACGGCGGGGTGCCCAAGACGTTGATCCAGCATCTGATCCGCTGGGTGATCTCGTCCGAGCAGTTCGACGAGACGGTGAACGAGGTGCTGGCCGACGTCCTGGACACCGAGATCAGCCCCGAGCTGGTGCCCGCCGGCGAGGACGAGGAGATCCAGAGCAGCCAGGACAAGGTGGGTCCTTATGTGCTGCAGGACTTCTCGCTGTTCCAGGTGCTGCGCTACGGCTTCCGGCCCTCGCGGGTGGCGTTCCTGGCCTGGCACGCGTGGCGTGACGCCGAGCGGGGGGACTGGCCGTTCGGCATCCCGGAGGACAAGCGGCCGTCCTTCAGCATCGGCGAAATCCGGCACTGGCTCGAGGTTTTCGCGCAGCGCTACTACTCGTTCAGCCAGTTCAAGCGCTCGGCCCTGCCCAACGGTCCGAAGGTCTCGGCCGGGGGATCGCTGTCACCGCGCGGCGATTGGCGCGCGCCGTCGGACATGTCCGCCCGCACCTGGCTGGACGAGATCGACCGCTGCGTCCCGAGCAACTAGGGCTGCAGCACGTCGTCGATCGCCTCGCGGGTCGGAGCGCAGTCACCGGCACCGGGCACCAGCGTCGCCAACGCGCCCGCAGCGCAGGCGCGGCGCAGCGCCACGTCGGCGCCCGTCGGCCACGTCGCGGCCAGCACGCCGGCGAACACGTCGCCCGCCCCGGTGGTGTCGATCGCCTCGACCGCGGGAGCCGCTATGTCGCGCGCCGAGCCGTCGGCCACGTGCTGCGCGCCGGCGGCGCCGCGGGTGATCACCAGGTGAGGCACCCCGGCATCGCGCCAATCCGACGCCTCGGTCTCGTTGACCACGACGACGTCGGCGCGCTCGGCGAGCTGCTTGCGGTGCCCGGGATCGGTGAGCGCAGGGGAGGCGTTGACCATCACGACCGCGCCGCCGTCGCGTGCCACCCCGGCGGCGGCGATCGCCGTGGCGATCGGGATCTCCAACGAGATCAGCGCGACGTCGCTGTCGGCGATCACGGACCGGACCTGCGCCGACGTCAGGCTCAGGTGCGCGTTGGCGCCCGGCGCCACCACGATGCAGTTCTCGGCGCCGGCGTCGACCAGGATCGCCGCCGACCCGCTCGGACCCGGCACCTCCGTGACAGCGCGCAGGTCGACGCCGTTACGACCCAGGTGCGCGCGGAGCTCACCGGCCGCCGCGTCATCGCCGAGGGCGGCGACGAGACGCACCTCGGCGCCGGCACGGGCCGCCGCCACCGCCTGATTTCCGCCCTTGCCGCCGGGGCTCGTCGCCAATGAGGAGGCCAGCACGGTCTCGCCCGGCTCGGGGAGCGCCTCGACGGTGAAGGTGAGGTCGGCATTGACACTGCCCACCACGCAGATCCTCGCCACCGCGGCAACGCTACGCTGGGCGGATGAGTCTGCACGCACCGGAACGCAGCGTGGGCACGCCGGGGGCGGCCGACGACGTGCGCGGGCAGGTGCACGAGGCCGCTCGCCGCGCCCGTACCGCGTCCCGCGACCTGGCGACGCTCAGCACCGAGACCAAGAACCGGGCGCTGCACACTGCCGCTGATCACCTGCTGCTGAACACCCGCGTCATCCTCGACGCCAACGAGGCCGACTTGGCCGCCGCCCGCGCCGCCGGCACCCCCGACGCCATGCTCGACCGGCTGGCGCTGACCCCGACGCGGGTGGACGGGATCGCCGACGGGCTTCAGCAGGTCGCCGCGCTTCCCGATCCGATCGGGGAGGTGCTGCGCGGGCGGACGCTGCCCAACGGGCTGCAGCTGCGTCAGCAGCGCGTCCCACTCGGCGTCGTCGGCATCGTCTACGAGGGCCGCCCCAACGTCACCGTCGACGCGTTCGGCCTGACGCTGAAGTCCGGGAACGCCGTGCTGCTGCGCGGCAGCTCGTCGGCCGCCCGGTCGAACGCCGCGCTGGTGGAGGCCCTGCGCGCCGCGCTGGTGGCCGAGGGCCTCGACCCCGACGCGGTGCAGTTGCTGCCCAGCGCCGACCGAGCCAGCGTCACGCACCTGATCCAGGCGCGCGGCCTCGTCGACGTGGTGATCCCGCGCGGCGGAGCCGGACTGATCGACGCGGTGGTGCGCGATGCGCAGGTACCCACCATCGAGACCGGCGTGGGCAACTGCCATGTCTACGTGCACGCCTCGGCCGATCTGGACATGGCCGAGTCGATCGTGCTCAACGCCAAGACCCGTCGGCCCAGCGTCTGCAACGCCGCCGAGACCCTGCTGATCGACGCGGCGGTCGCCGACGTCGCGGTGCCCCGGCTCACCTCTGCGCTGCAGGCCGCCGGGGTCACGGTGCACGCCGACCCGTCCGAGGACGAGCTGCGGGCCGAGTTCCTGTCGATGGACATCGCGCTCGCTGTCGTCGACGGTGTCGACGCCGCGATCCACCACGTCAACACCTACGGCACCGGCCACACCGAGGCCATCGTGACCACGGATCTGGCTGCGGCACAACGCTTCACCGAACGCGTCGACGCCGCGGCGGTGATGGTGAACGCCTCGACCTCGTTCACCGACGGGGAACAGTTCGGCTTCGGCGCCGAGATCGGCATCTCGACGCAGAAGCTGCACGCCCGGGGACCGATGGGGCTTCCCGAGCTGACCTCCACCAAATGGATCGTCTGGGGTGACGGTCAGACCCGTCCCTAGTCAGGAGAACATCTGTGAGTGTCCCCGCGCGCCCAGCGCCGCTGTTCGCCGACATCGACGACGTCGCGCGCCGGCTGGCCGAGACCGGGTACCTACCCGACACCGCGACCGCGACCGCGGTCTTCCTCGCCGACCGGCTGGAGAAGCCGCTGCTGGTCGAGGGGCCCGCGGGCGTCGGCAAGACCGAGCTGGCGCGCGCCATCGCCCAGGCCACGGGCTCGGGGTTGGTGCGCCTGCAGTGCTACGAGGGCGTGGACGAGGCGCGGGCCCTCTACGAGTGGAACCACGCCAAGCAGATCCTGCGCATCCAGGCCGGCAGCCAGGGTGGTCAGGGGGACTGGGACCAGACCAAGACCGACGTGTTCTCCGAGGAGTTCCTGCTGTCGCGGCCGCTGCTGACGGCGATCCGGCGCACCGAGCCGACCGTGCTGCTGATCGACGAGACCGACAAGGCCGACATCGAGATCGAAGGCCTGCTGCTCGAGGTGCTCAGCGACTTCGCGGTCACCGTGCCCGAGCTCGGCACGATCGTCGCCGAACGTAAACCGCTGGTGGTGTTGACCTCCAACGCCACCCGCGAGCTGTCCGAAGCGCTCAAGCGCCGCTGCCTGTTCCTGCACATCGACTTCCCCGACCCCGACCTGGAACGGCGCATCCTGCTGTCGCGGGTGCCGGAGCTGCCGGAGCGGTTGGCCGAGGAGTTGGTGCGCATCGTCGGCGTGCTGCGCGCGATGGCGCTGAAGAAGGTGCCGTCGGTGGCCGAGACCATCGATTGGGCGCGCACCGTGCTGGCGCTCGGCCTGGACACCGTCGACGACGAGGTGATCGCCGCGACGCTCGGTGTGGTCCTCAAACACCAGTCCGATCAGGTCAAGGCCGCCGGGGAGCTGAGGCTCAACTGATGGCCCCGCGTCGCACGCGTCCGCCGCAACCGCTTGCCCCGCACGGGATTCCGGGTCATCTCGTCGAGTTCGTCGAGGCGCTGCGCTCTGCGGGTATTGCGGTCGGACCGTCGGAAACCGTCGACGCCGGACGAGTGATGACCGTGCTCGGGATGGCCGACAGGCTCGCGCTGCGGGAGGGCATCGCGTGCGCGGTGCTGCGCCGGCCCGACCATCGCGACACCTACGACGCCTTGTTCGACCTCTACTTCCCTCCCGCGCTGGGGTCGCGAACCGTACTCGCCGACGCCTCGAGCGACGACGAGGCAGTGCCGGCCGACGACGCGGAGGCGATGCGCCAGGCGCTGCTGGATCTGCTGTCCGACAACGAGGACGCGGGTCAGCTCGATGAGCGGCTCGCGGCGATGATCGCCCAGATCGTCGAGGCCTACGGCCGGTACAACTCCAGCCGGGGACCGTCGTACTCGTCGTACCAGGCGCTCAAGGCGATGAGCCTGGACAGTCTCGAGGGGCGGTTGCTCGCCGGCCTGCTGGCGCCCTACGGCGAGGAACCGACGCCCACGCAGGAGCAGATCGCCAAAGCCCTTGCCGCGCAGCGGATTGCTCAGCTGCGCAAGATGGTCGAGGCCGAGACCAAGCGGCGGACCGCCGAGCAACTGGGCCGCGAACACGTGCAGACCTACGGCGTGCCGCAACTGTCGGAGAACGTCGAGTTCCTGCGTGCCTCAGGCGAACAGCTGCGCCAGATGCGCCGGGTGGTCGCGCCGCTGGCGCGTACGTTGGCGAGCCGGCTCGCGGCCCGGCGACGACGCTCCCGCGCCGGCGAGATCGATCTGCGCAAGACGCTGCGCAAGTCGATGTCCACCGGCGGTGTGCCGATCGACGTGGTGCTCAAGAAGCCGCATCCGGCCCGGCCGGAGCTCGTGGTGCTGTGCGACGTGTCCGGCTCGGTCGCCGGGTTCAGCCATTTCACGCTGCTGCTGGTACACGCGCTGCGGCAACAGTTCTCGCGGGTCCGCGTGTTCGCGTTCATCGACACCACCGACGAGGTGACCGAGATGTTCGGTCCCGACGCCGATCTGGCGGTGGCCGTGCAGCGCATCACCCGGGAGGCGGGCGTGTACACCCGCGACGGGCACTCCGACTACGGCCACGCATTCGTCTCGTTCCTGGACAAGTTCCCCAATGTGCTCTCGCCGCGCAGTTCGCTGCTGGTCCTCGGCGACGCCCGCAACAACTACCGCAATCCCGAAGCCGACCTGCTCGCCCACATGGTCAACGCGAGCCGCCACGCGCACTGGCTCAACCCCGAGCCGAAGCATCTGTGGGGCAGCGGCGACTCCGCAGTGCCGCGCTACACCGACGTCATCGCGATGCACGAGTGCCGCTCGGCCAAGCAGCTGGCCTCGGTGATCGACTCACTGCTGCCCGTCTAGGGGCGAGTGTGCGGTTTCATCCGCGACACGCCGCTTGAGTTCAAGGGGTCGATGCAACAGTTGGCGGTTTGGACAGTAGTTGGTTAAGGGCTTCGGCTGGGGTTTTCCAGTCGAGGGTTTTGCGGGGTCGGCCGTTGAGTTCGGCGGCGACGTTGTCGAG
>NZ_JAKRFN010000015.1 GCF_022348085.1 Mycobacterium sp. PSTR-4-N
CGACATGGAAGTTCACCGCTTCCGCATCATCTACAACACCATCCGACCCCACCAAGCACTGGCCGACCACACCCCCAAACAGGCCTACCTCGCCAACAAAAACCTGCCACTTTCTTGACTCAAGACATCGTGCCGTGGCGCCGCGCCAGGGCATCAGCGACCGTCTGGGGATAACGGCCCTGCTGTGGATAAACAGCCCTGACAACAGGTTTGGTGTCAGACCCGTGTGGTAGTGCGCTACAAAATGACCCTGATGGCGCCGTCGGACACCTGCACCGGGTAGCTGCGGACCGCGAAATCCGTCCCGGACGTCTCGCTGCCCGTCGACAAGTCGTAGGCGTACCCGTGCAGGGGGCAGACCACGACGCAGTCGTCGGTGAGTCCGTCGGCCAGTGGGCCGCCGCGGTGCGGACACACCGCGTCGAGTGCGCGCACCGAGTCGTCACGCAGCCGGAACACCGCCACTTGGCGTCCGTCGACCGCGAACGTGCGTCCCTCGCCGACCGGGATCTCGTCGAGCCTGCCGACCTCGACAGTCATCGAACCGGCACCCGGGGGAGCGGTAACAGCGGCAGCGACGTGCGAAACTGGCCTTCGGTCTTGGGTTCTCGGCCGTCGCGCCACGGATCCCGGTATGCGGCCACCGACTTCTGCATCCGCTCGTCCAGCCCCGCGGCCAACCCGTCGGCGTCCTCGACGACCACCGCCCGGATGTGCTCGATCCCGAGCCGCGGCACCCACGTGTACGTGCGCTCCAGCCAGTTCGCGCTCTCACGGTAGTACTGCAGGAACCGGCCCGTCAGCGTCATCACCTCATCAGCCGAGTCGACCGTGGCCAGCAGGTCACCCTTGCGGATGTGCGCGCCGGCCGCACCGCCGACGTAGATCTCCCAGCGGCCGCCGTCGATCGCGACCACCCCGAGGTCCTTACAGAGTGCCTCCGCGCAATTGCGCGGGCACCCCGTGACAGCCAGCTTCATCTTCGCCGGACTCGCCAGCCCCTGGTACCGCTCCTCGATCGCGATGCCCAGTGCCGTGGAATCGCCCACGCCGTACCGGCAGAAGTCGCTGCCCACACAGGTTTTCACGGTTCGGAAGCTCTTGCCGTAGGCGTATCCGGATGGCATGTCCAGATCGGCCCACACCGCGGGCAGATCCTCCTTGCGCACGCCCAGCAGGTCGATGCGCTGCCCGCCCGTGCACTTGATCATCGGGATGTCGTACTTGTCGGCGACATCGGCGATCCTGCGGAGTTGGGCGGCGCTGGTGACCCCGCCTTTCATCTGTGGCACCACCGAGAACGTGCCGTCGCGCTGGATGTTGGCGTGCACCCGGTCGTTGATGAACCGGGCGTCGCGCTCGTCGACGAACTCGTCGGCCCACATCATGTCCAGCAGCGAGGCCAGAGCCATCTTCGAGCCCGCGTCCTCCTTACCGTCGGGGGCGAGTGCGGCGAACACCGAGGACACCGAATGCAATCGGAGCTCGCGGATGTGGCTCATCAGCGTCGGCTTGTCGTACGGCAGCGCGGGCACATACCAGGATGCCGACGGGTCCTCGGTGACGGCGCCGTCGGCGGCCCATTCCACCACCTGGCACACCAGCTCCTTGCAGGAGCCACATCCCTTGCCGGCCTTGGTCTTCGCCATCACACCCGACACCGACGTCTCACCGTCGCGCACACAGGCTGCGAGCGCACCCTTGGAGACGCCGTTGCAGTTGCACACCTGTGCATCGTCGGCCAGTTCGGCGATCCCGACGCCGACGTCGGGCGTGCCGATGTCGAACATCAGCGCCACCCGCTCGTCGGGCAGCGGCAGCCCACTGTCGAAGGCCTGGGTCAGGAACGAGACCTTCGAGACGTCACCGACGAGCGTGGCGCCCACCAGCTTGCCGTCGCGGATCACCACCGTCTTGTACACGCCGTGTTTGGGCTCGCTGTACTGCACGAACTCGTCGTCGGGGTGTTCGGGCGCCTTGACGCCCATCGCGGCGACGTCGACGCCGGCGACCTTGAGCTTCGTCGCCACCCGGGATCCGTGGTAGGCGGCCGTGACGTCCGCGCCGGTGAGATGGTCGGCCAGTACCCGCGCCTGCTCCCACAGCGGCGCGACCAGACCGTAGACCTGACCGCGATGCTGGGCGCACTCACCGACGACGTAGACGTCGTCGTCGTCTACCGACCGCATGTGATCGTCGGTGACGATGGCGCGTTCTACTGTGAGCCCGGCCCGTTGGGCCAGGCCGACATTCGGCCGGATACCGGCAGCGATCACCAGCATGTCGCAGTCCAGCTGGGAGCCGTCGGCGAACCGGATACCGGTCAGGCTGCCGTCGGCCACCAGAACTTCGCTGGTGCGCTTCTCGGTGTGTACTCCGATGCCCAGCGATTCCACCGACGCCCGCAGGATCGCCCCGGCGGGGTCGTCGAGTTGAGCGTTCATCAGCGTGGGACCGGCATGCACGACATCCACGGTGAGGCCGCGATTCTGGAGTCCTCGTGCGGCTTCCAAACCGAGCAGGCCGCCCCCGACGACGACCGCTTTGGTGCGGTGCGCCGCTTCGGCGATCATCGCCGCGGTGTCGTCGAGGGTGCGGAACCCGAACACTCCGTCGGCCAACGTCTTGTCGTCGGCCCACAGTCCGGCCATCGGTGGAAAGAACGACCGGCTGCCGGTCGCGAGGATGAGTTTGTCGTAGTGCAGAGTGGTTCCGTCGTCGGCGTGCACGAGATGGGCGAAGGTGTCCAGTCGCACGACGCGCACCCCCGCACGCAACTCGATGTCGTTGTCGGCGTACCAATCCAGCGTGTTGAGGTAGATGTCGGTCGGGTCGTCAGCGCCGGCTAGCACGTTCGACAGCAAGATGCGATTGTAGTTGCCGTAGGGTTCGTCACCGAAGACGGTGATCTGGAACTGTTCACCACCGCCGCGGGCGAGGATCTCCTCGAGCGCGCGAATGCCGGCCATGCCGTTGCCGACGACGACGAGCCGCTGCGCCATCGTCTACACCTCGACCAGGCCGAGATCGACGACGACCGTGCCGGCTAGCCCGTCGGGTGCGGCCACCTGGATTTCGAGCACGGTGTCGGCGAGCAGATCTTCGACCACCCGCAGCGCCACATGGGTGGCGCCCTTCGCGGCGATCGGGAAGTACCGCATCGGAATGCCGTCCCGGTAGAGCACCACGCTGATCATCTCGTCGCTCGAATTGCCGCCCCGGAAGTACACCGGTTGGGCGACGGCGCCGGCGGGCACCTGATATCTGAGCGAGGCGTCTACCGGCAAGGGCGCGTCATAGCCTTTGCCCACGAAGGTGAAAGTGCCTTGCAGGAATTGCGGACTGCTTCCGTCGGACATGCTGCGAAGCTAAAAGCACCGTGTTTCCGTCCGGTTTCGGTGACGCTGCGCCTGTGGATACCCCCGCTCACTCGACGACGGCCTCACGGTGAGCTCAGCGCGGATGTGAGGGCGAGTTTTCCGCCGCGTCATCGAGGTGCAACGGGTGTGGAATCGCGCGGCAGTTCACTCGGTTCAACCCCAACCGCCCCTTCCCCCGGTAGGAGAAACCATGACCGTCACCGACAGCGACTCCGCGCAGGCTGTGGCCGTCGCCCCGCCGGCGCCATCGCGGCGCGGCAGGCACTGGATCGACGACTGGCGACCGGAGGAGCCCGAATTCTGGTCCACCGTGGGTAAACCGGTCGCCCGGCGCAACCTGATCTTCTCGATCTTCGCCGAGCACATCGGGTTCTCGGTATGGCTGCTGTGGAGCATCGTCGTGGTGCAGATGACGGCAGGACCCGGAGGTGCCGCCGCGGCGTCCGGCTTCGCGCTGACGACGTCGCAGGCCCTGTGGCTGGTGGCGGTGCCCAGCGGCGTCGGCGCTCTGTTGCGCATCCCCTACACCTTCGCCGTTCCGGTGTTCGGTGGCCGCAACTGGACAGTCATCTCGGCGATGCTGCTGCTGATCCCGTGCCTGCTGATGGCGTGGGCGGTGAGCAATCCCGACGTGCCCTTCGTGGCGCTGTGCCTGATCGCGGCCACTGCGGGATTCGGTGGCGGAAACTTCGCGTCCTCCATGGCCAACATCTCGTTCTTCTATCCGGAGCGGGAGAAGGGCTGGGCGCTGGGCCTCAACGCCGCCGGCGGCAACATCGGTGTCGCGGTGGCGCAGAAGATCATCCCGATCGTCGTGGTGGCCGGTGGCGGCGTAGCACTGTCGCGGGCTGGGCTGTTCTACGTGCCGTTGGCATTGGCCGCGGCGGTGTGCGCCTTCCTGTTCATGAACAACCTGACCGAGGCGAAGGCCGACGTGAAGCCGGTGTTCCAGTCGCTTCGCCACGCGGACACCTGGATCATGTCGCTGCTCTACATCGGCACCTTCGGCTCGTTCATCGGCTACTCGGCCGCATTTCCGACGCTGCTCAAGGCGGTGTTCGGCCGCGGTGACATCGCGCTGACGTGGGCATTCCTCGGCGCCGGCATCGGTTCGATCGCCCGTCCGCTCGGCGGGAAACTCTCCGACCGGATCGGCGGCGCGCGCATCACCGCCCTGAGTTTCGTGATGCTGGCCGTCGGCGCGGCCGCGGCCCTGTGGTCGGTCCGCGCGGTCAACCTCCCGGTGTTCTTCATCGCCTTCATGTTCTTGTTCGTGGCGACCGGCATCGGCAACGGCTCGACCTACCGGATGATCTCGAAGATCTTCCTGATCAAGGGTCAGGACGCTGGTGGTTCACCCGAGACCATGGTGCACATGCGGCGCCAGGCCGCCGGAGCCCTCGGAATCATTTCCTCGGTCGGGGCATTCGGCGGGTTCATCGTGCCGCTGGCCTACGCCTGGTCGAAATCCTCGTTCGGCACCATCCAGCCCGCATTGCAGTTCTACGTCGGATTCTTCATCGTCCTGCTGATCGTGACGTGGTTCTTCTACATCCGGAAGAGCACCCGGTTGGGTGAGGTCGGCGTGTGACCTCGAGCCACCTGACCCGCACCGCATGTTCGTACTGCGGTGTCGGATGCGGGATCTCGGTCCAGACCCGACCCGACTCGGCGACCGGTGCACCGGTGATCGCGACGGTGTCCGGTGACACCCTGCACCCCACCAACGCCGGCCGGCTGTGCACCAAAGGGGCGACGCATGCCGAATTGATGGCCGCCACCGACGGTCGCCTGACGACGGGGTTGCTGCGCCCCTCGCGCGGGGCGGACCCGGTGGCGGTCGACGTCGACGACGCGCTTGCCGAGGCGGGTCGTCGATTGCGGGCGATCGTCGACGAGCACGGCCCCGATGCGGTGGCGATCTATGTGTCCGGGCAGATGTCGATCGAATCACAGTACGTGGCAACCAAACTCGCCAAGGGCTTCCTGCGTACGATTCACCTGGAGTCCAACTCGCGGTTGTGCATGGCCAGTGCCGGTGTCGGCTACAAGCAGTCGCTGGGCGCCGATGGACCGCCCGGGTCGTACAGCGATTTCGATTGCACCGACCTGTTCTTCGTGATCGGCTCGAACATGGCCGACTGTCATCCGATCCTGTACCTGCGCATGGCCGATCGGCTCAAAGCCGGCGCGAAGCTCATCGTCGTCGATCCGCGCCGCACCACCACCGCGGACCGGGCCGATCTGTACCTGCAGATCCGGCCGGGCACCGATCTGGCCCTGCTCAACGGCATCCTGCACCTGCTCGTCGCGGACGGCGCCATCGACGAACAGTTCATCGCCGAGCACACCGAGGGCTGGGAGGCGATGCCGGCCTTGCTCGCCGACTACCCGCCCGATCGCGTCGCGGAGATCACCGGCCTTTCCGAAGCCGACATTCGCACCGCCGCAACGATGATCGCCGAGGCGGGGGAGTGGATGACCTGCTGGACCATGGGTCTGAACCAGAGCACCCACGGCACCGCCAGCACCACCGCGATCTGCAACCTGCACCTGGCCACCGGCGCGATCTGCCGGCCGGGCAGCGGGCCGATGTCGCTGACCGGACAACCCAACGCGATGGGCGGGCGCGAAATGGGCTACATGGGGCCCGGTCTGCCGGGCCAGCGGGCCGTGCTCGCCGCGCAGGACCGCGCATTCGTCGAGGAGCAGTGGGGGCTCGAGCCCGGCACCATTCGCGCCGATGTCGGGCCGGGAACCATCGAGACGTTCCGAAGGCTGGCCGACGGGCAGATCAAGGCGATCTGGATCATCTGCACCAATCCCGTTGCCAGCGTGGCCAATCGTGCGACGGTTCTGGAGGGGCTGCAGGCTGCCGAGTTGGTGATCGTGCAGGATGCGTATGCCGAGACAGCCACCACCCGCCATGCCGACATCGTGTTGCCCGCGACGCTGTGGGCCGAGGCCGATGCGGTGATGGTCAACTCCGAGCGGACGATGACGCTGTTGGCGCAGTCGATTCCGCCGCTGGGGGAGTCTCGGCCGGACTGGGAGCTGATCTGCGGGGTGGCGCGCCACCTCGGGTTCGGCGACGACTTCGACTTCAAGTCCAGCGAGGAGATCTTCGACGAGATTCGTCGGTTCACCAACCCGGACACCGGCTACGACCTGCGCGGCATCACCTACGAGCGCCTTCGCGACGCCCCGGTGCAGTGGCCATGCCCGCCCGAGGACGGCGCCGCCGGATCGCCCGACCGCAACGCGATTCGCTACGTCAACGACGGTGTCTCGCAACCCCTGTACGTCGACGCCAACGGTCGCCGCCCGCGCCTGGCGTTCCCCACCCCGTCGCGCCGTGCCGTGTTCCATGCACGGCCGCACGTCGACGCCGCGGAACGGCCCGACGGCGACTATCCCGCGGTCCTGAACACCGGCCGGCTGCAACATCAGTGGCACACGATGACCAAGACCGGCAGGGTCGCCAAACTGAACAAGCTGAATCCGAAACCGTTCATCGAAATCCATCCCGACGACGCGGAGGCCACGCAGATCGCGAATGGGAGTGCGGTCGAGGTGGTGTCCCGGCGGGGCAGGGCGGTGCTGCCCGCCGTCGTCACCGATCGTGTCAGACCGGGGTGCACCTGGGTGCCGTTCCACTGGAACGACGAGCACGGTGAGGATCTCACCGTCAATGCGCTGACCAACGACGCCGTCGACCCCGCGTCCTTGCAGCCGGAGCTCAAGGTGTGTGCCGTCCGGTTGGCCCCGATCGCCGCGCCGCGTGTGGCAGACCACGAGAAGTTCTATCTGCAAGGCTTTTTCGCCGGTGTCGAGCAGGGTCGACCGGGCGTCCCTGTACTGCCGGCCGACGCGCCGCTGAGCATGCAGACGCGGTGGTTCGTCGAGGGCATGCTGGCCGGCCGCTACTCCCGTGCGTCCGATACGCCGTCGCCGGATGGACCGCTGGTGCTGTGGGCGTCCCAGACCGGGAACGCCGAGGAGTTCGCGGCCCGGGTCAGCCGCCGGCTCGGCGGGGCACGGCTGTCGGCCATGGACGACATCGACGTGGCGGAGCTGGCCGACGCGAGTGAGGTGGTCATCGTCACCAGCACGTTCGGCGATGGGGGGCCACCTGACAATGGAGCGACGTTCTGGGAGCGGTTGACGGCCGCGGATGCCCCCGCACTGAGCGGGATGCGCTATTCGGTACTGGGGTTGGGCGATCGCTCATACGGAAACTTCTGCGGTCACGCGAAAGCTCTCGACGCACGACTGACCGCGCTGGGCGCCACCAGGATGCTCGAGCGCGCCGACTGCGAAGTTCACGACGAGGCGCCGATGGCCCGGTGGGCCGACGCGGTCGCCGAGAGTCTGACCGGCGCAGCGCCGACCGACACGGTGACGTCTCTCCAACCGGTCACATTCACGCGGGCGAATCCGGTCGAAGCGCCGCTGTGCCGCAACGTGGCGCTGACGCCACCCGGTGCGGCAAAGGAGGTGCGACAGTTCGGGTTCGACATCAGTGCGCACGAGGTCTCCTACGCTGCGGGGGATTCGCTCGGCGTCTACGTGCGGAATTCGGATGCCACCGTCGAGATGTGGCTGCGGGCCACCGGATTCGCCGGCACTGAGGATGTCGTGGTAGACGGCGTGGCGATGCCGCTGCGTGACGCGCTGGTGACTCGTTACGACGTGTGCACGGTGACGCCCGATCTTGTCGCCTTCGCCGCGGAGCACGGCCGGGACGGGGCCTCTGTGCGACGGATGCGCGCGAACCGGCGGGAGTGGGATCGGTGGCTCGCCAACCGGAACGGCCTCGATCTGGTGGCCGAGTTCGGGGTGCGTGCCGACCTCGAAGTGTGGCAGGAGGTGCTGGTGCGGTTGACGCCGCGGCAGTACTCGATTTCCTCCAGCCCGCTGGTCAGTCCGCACGAGGTGCAGCTGACCGTGTCGGTGGTCCGCTACTCGAACCCGGGCGGTGAGCCGCGCGGCGGGGTCGGCTCGACCCATCTGGCCGATCTTGCCGACGGCACAACGGTTCCGGTGTTCCTGCAACGGTCGCCGCATTTCCGGCCGCCGACCGACCCTCGCACGCCGATGATCATGGTCGGCCCGGGCACGGGCGTCGCACCGTTCCGTGCGTTCCTGCAGGAGCGACGAGCTCTCGGGCACACCGGCCGCAATTGGTTGTTCTTCGGTGATCAGCACCGAGCGCAGAACTTCTACTATCGAGAAGACCTGCAGGACATGGTGTCCGACGGATTTCTGAACCGGTTGGATCTGGCGTTCTCACGCGATCAGTCGACGCGCGTCTACGTGCAGCACAAGATGCTCGACTACGGCGCGGATGTCTGGCGCTGGCTCGAAGACGGTGCGCACTTCTACGTCTGTGGGGACGCCGCCAGGATGGCGCGCGATGTCGATGATGCGTTGACCACGATCATCCGGACGCACGGCGGCATGAACGACGAGGCCGCGCACGCGTACAAGCGGGAGCTGGTGGGGGACAAGCGCTACGTGCGCGACGTGTACTGAGCGTTTCGGGACGCTACGGCGAGAAGTTCGGGTGGCCGTCTGGCCTGTTCGGTGACGACGCCGTAGCCTGGAACGAATTTTGGAGGGTGGGGCGTTCGAGCAGGTGGACGCACACGACTAGACGTGAGAGCTTTCGGGATGCGCAATCAGCAGGCATTCGATGCAATCGGCAGGAAGGTTGGCGAACAGTTCCCCGCCCGGCCGGTGTTGGTGCTCGACACCCAGCTGCGAATCCGGGCAGTGACGCCGGCGTACGCGGGTGCCACGCTGCGCGAGAGCGATGAACTCGTCGAGCAGTTCATGTTCGACGCCTTTCCGGATGATCCCAGCGACCCTCAAGCCACCGGCACCGCTAATCTCGCGGCGTCGCTGGAGACCGCGATGCGCACGGGTCGCAAGCACGACATGTGGATTCAGCGCTACGACATTCCGGACCCCGCCGTGGCCGACGGTTTTCTGCCGAAGGTGTGGAGCCCGACCAATTCGCCGATCATCGATCACGGCGAGCTGCTGGGCGTATTTCACCAGGTGGAGGAGGTCGCCGATGTCGGGGGCGCGCTTTCGTTGATGGCCCGGGCCATCGACGCCGGCGACTCGTGTCCGGTGGCCGAGCTGCTGCACGCACTGACAGCGGTCAACACGGCGGAAAACACGCGTCGTGGCAAGCGGGAACAGGCTTTGGTAGCCGAGACCGAGCAGTTGCGGCGTGCCATCGATACCCGAGACACGATCGGCCAAGCCAAGGGGATCGTGATGGAGCGCTTCGGCATCGACGCGGTCGCAGCGTTCCAACTGCTCAAGCGACTCTCGAGAGAGACCAACACCCCGCTCCGCGACATCGCCCGCAAACTCATCGACGCCGACCATCTGCCACCTCCGTCGTCCGCTTGAACTGTCACGGCCGTCAATCACGGTGGGCCGAATTTGTCGGTGTTCGAATGTATGTTCGAAGTATGTCGGTGGGCGTGGCGGAGGCGGTGGCGCAGTTACGGGCCGGTGTCGATGCCGTGCTCGCCGCCGATCTGGACCTGTCCACCGCCGCCGAGGTCGTCGAGCTGCTCGATGAGCTGCAATCCGCGTCCTGCCGATTGCCGGCCGCCGGGCATCGCGCCCTGGCGCGGCTGCAGGTCGAGACCACCCCGCAGAAGATGGGCGCCAAGAACTGGCGCGACGTGCTGGCGATCCGATACCGGATCAGCGGCTCCGAAGCGCACCGCCGGCTGACAGAAGCGGCGCTGCTGGCTCTCCGGCAGTCGATCACCGGGACGCCGTTACCGCCGGCGTTGCCGGCGACCGCGGCCGCGCAGGAGCAGGGGCGGATCACCCCGGAGCATGTCGAGGTGATCCGCAAGGTCGTCGACAAGCTGCCCGGCTTCGTCGACACGGTCACGCGCGAGCAGTTCGAAGCCGATGTGGTGCGCATCGCCACCGGCGCCGGCCCGAAAGAAACGCGCGACGCCGCAGAGTTGGAGCTGTTTCTGCTCGATCAGGACGGGCCTGAACCCGACGACACCGAACGCACCCGGAAACGGGCTCTGACGAAATCTCGGCAGGGTCGGGACGGGATGACGGCGTGGCGGGCAGATCTGACCCCAGAAGCCGCGGCGGTGTGGGAGGCGATCTTCGCCCGCTACGCCGCCCCGGGCATGTGCAACCCCGACGACCCCGAACCCTGCACGTCGGGGACTCCGACGCAGGCGCAGATCGATGGTGATCACCGCAGCCTGGCTCAACGCCAGCACGACGCGCTGGTCGCGGTCGGGCGGATCGCGTTGATGAGCGGGGAGTTGGGCCAGTTGAACGGGTTACCGGTCACGGTGATCGTGCGCACGACGCTGCAGGACCTGGAATCGCGCGCCGGGATCGGCGTGAGCGCTGGTGGGACGCGGCTGCCGATCCGCGATGTGATCCGGATGGGTGCGCACGCCTCCCACTATCTGGCGATCTTCGACCGGGCCACCGGTTCCGCGCTGGACCTGTTCCGCACCCGCAGAGTGGCCTCGGCGGCGCAGCGGGTCATGCTGATCGCCCGCGACGGGGGCTGCACCAAACCCGG
This sequence comes from Mycobacterium sp. PSTR-4-N, assembly GCF_022348085.1. Lineage (GTDB taxonomy): Bacteria > Actinomycetota > Actinomycetes > Mycobacteriales > Mycobacteriaceae > Mycobacterium. Next base: position 10,972 of record NZ_JAKRFN010000015.1, read on the forward strand.
CTGCCCCGTCGGGGCGTACGGCTGCCAGGTGCATCACGTCACCCAAGACTGGGCCCAGGGCGGGCTCACGAACATCGACGACCTCGGCCTGGCCTGCCCACCCGACAACCGCGCGGTGAAAGACGGTGGCTGGACCACCACGATGAACGACCGCCACGACGTCGAATGGACCCCACCACCAGACCTCGACACCGGCCAGGCAAGAGTCAACACCCACCACACCCCCGAACGCCTCCTCCGCCCACCCGACGGAGACGGCCCCGGCGGACCCGCACCACCCGACGACGAAGTGGCGTGACCGCCGGAGTTCAGAGTTCGCCGTCTCCGGCCGCTGACGTGCGCGCGAACTGGCGAATGCACGCGTTGACTTCTCCGGGTTTCTCGGCGGGCAACGCGTGCGTGGCGTCGGGCCACAGGCGAACCCGCCAGTGCGGTGCGACGTCCTGGATATGCCGAATAGCCCTGTCGGCGTTGTGGATTGATCTACCCGCCAACAGGACCTGGGTCGGAACGCCGACCGACCGGAGCAATCGGTCCCCGGGAAAGCGCAGTGGAGGCGTGTTCACCGGCAACGCGAAGGCATCGAATCCGGCGAGAAACACCGCCCTCAGCACATCGATATCGCTACCCGCCGGGGGATGCCCCGTTATCCAGGACGCGGCGCGTTCCGCGCGGATGGAGTGGGGACGCGCCAACAAGACGGCGAGGCTTCGCCAGAACTTCCCTGACAGGCGAACCACCGTGTGCGCCGGGTCGATCAACGTCAGCGACACCACGCGCTCGGGTCGCAGTGCCGCTGTATGCGTGGCCAGCCAGCCCCCGTAGGAGTGGCCGACCAGATGCACCCCGCGCAGACCCAGGCCCGCCAAGACGGCATCGAGGCAGAGCGCCGCCTCGGCTGGCCCGCTCATCTTCGCGGTCTGCATACTCGCACCGGGCTGCCCTGGCATGTCCAGTGTGTACACGGTGAAATCCGTTGCCAGATCACTCGTCTGAGCCCACCACATCGCCGAGGTCATGAAGAACCCATGGACCAGGACGACGGGCACGCCACGCTCGGGTCCGTACCGGTAAGCCCGGACCATCCCGAAGTCCGTGGGTAGGTCGTGCACGGCGGCGGGTGCCGGGCCGAGCGCCCGCAATCGCTCGTAGAGCGTCAGGAAGTCGTTGCGAGCGCGATCACTCGTGAAGCCGCCGTGGGTCACACTCACTGATGCCCCCGGTCCTCGATCGCGACCGCGGCTGCCGCGCGGCGCGGTGCTCATCGGCCGATCGTGCATCGGCGAGAGTTGAAGAGTGTCCGAGGGGGGACTTGAACCCCCACGCCCGTTAATAGGGCACTAGCACCTCAAGCTAGCGCGTCTGCCATTCCGCCACTCGGACCAGTTCGAAGGCAGCTTAGGTTAACGGATCGGTGGGCTCGGACCCAAACCGGGAGCGGGTGGTAGGAAAGGGGGCGTGAGCGGTCCCCTGACTCCCAGCGATGAGGTCGTCGATCTCGTCAGTTCCTTGATCCGCTTCGACACCTCCAACACCGGTGAGCTCGCCACCACCAAGGGCGAGGCCGACTGCGCCCGCTGGGTCGCCGCCCAGCTCGAAGAAGTGGGTTACACCTGCGAATACGTCGAGGCCGGCGCACCTGGCCGAGCCAATGTGTTCGCCCGCCTGGAGGGTGCCGACCGGTCGCGAGGCGCCCTGATGCTGCACGGCCACCTAGACGTCGTCCCCGCCGAGGCGTCCGACTGGAGCGTGCACCCCTTCTCCGGCGCCGTCGAGGACGGCTACGTGTGGGGCCGTGGCGCGGTCGACATGAAGGACATGTGCGGGATGATCATCGCGGTCGCCCGCCACTTCAAGCGTGCCGGCATCACCCCGCCCCGCGACCTGGTGTTCGCGTTCGTCTCCGACGAAGAGGCCGGCGGCAATTACGGCTGCAAGTGGCTCGTCGAGAATCGCCCCGACCTGTTCGACGGCGTCACGGAGGCCGTCGGCGAGGTCGGCGGCTTCTCGCTCACCGTGCCCCGCCGCGACGGCGGTGACCGGCGCCTCTACCTCATCGAGACCGCCGAGAAGGCCATGATGTGGATGCGGCTGACCGCCCGCGGACGCGCCGGGCACGGCTCGATGGTGCACGAGGACAACGCCGTCACCGCCGTCGCCGAGGCCGTCGCGAAACTCGGCCGTCACCAGTTCCCGATCGTGCTGACCGAATCGGTGGAGCAGTTCCTCGCCGCGGTCAGCGAGGAGACCGGCTACACCTTCGACGCCACGTCACCCGACATCGAGGGCGCGGTCGCCAAGCTCGGCGGCATCGCGCGCATCGTCGGCGCCACGCTGCGTGACACCGCCAACCCGACGATGCTCAAAGCGGGGTACAAGGCCAACGTCATCCCCGCCACGGCGGAGGCCATGGTCGACTGTCGGGTGTTGCCGGGGCGGCTCTCCGCGTTCGAAAAAGAGGTCGACGAGATCATCGGTCCCGACGTCAAACGCGAGTGGGTCACCGAACTACCCTCGTATGAAACACCTTTCGACGGTGAGCTGCTCGAGGCTATGAACGCGGCCATCCTGGCCACCGACCCCGACGCGCGCACCGTGCCCTACATGCTCTCCGGCGGCACCGATGCCAAGCACTTCGCCCGGCTGGGCATCCGCTGTTTCGGGTTCGCGCCGTTGCGGCTCCCGCCCGAGCTGGACTTCGCGGCGTTGTTCCACGGCGTCGACGAACGGGTACCCGTGGACGCGTTGACCTTCGGCGCGCAGGTGCTCGAACACTTTCTCCTGCACAGCTGACCACCGACTGAAAGGACTGTCTCGCCATGGCGTTCGACTACGACCCGTATTCCTTCCTCCCCGAACTGCCCACATTCACGGTGACCTCGCAGTCGTTCGAGGACGGCGACGCCTGGGGGAACGAGCAGGTCAGCGGGATCATGGGCGCCGGTGGTGAGGACGTGTCGCCGCAGCTGAGCTGGTCGGGCTTCCCGGAGGAGACCCGCAGCTTCGCGGTCACCGTCTACGACCCCGACGCGCCGACAGGTTCGGGGTTCTGGCACTGGGCGGTGTTCAACCTGCCGGCCACGGTCACCGAGTTGCCGGCCGGTGTCGGCGACGGCAGCAGCCAGGGCTTCCCCGGCGACGCGGTCACACTGTCCAACGACGCCGGGCTCAAGCGCTTCATCGGCGCCGCCCCGCCGCCGGGACACGGACCGCACCGCTACATCGTCGCCGTGCACGCCGTCGACGTGGAGAAGCTCGACGTGCCCGCCGATGCCACACCGGCCTACCTGGGCTTCAATCTGTTCAGCCACGCGATCGCCCGCGCAATGATCACGGGGACCTACGAAATCAAGGGTTAATCGGACGCCGAGCCGACGGCCTCGCTAAGACTGGTGAAACCGTTGGCGCGCAAGCGTTCTGCGACACCCTCGTTGACGGATCTGGCCCAGGAGCCGCCACCGTAGACGAAGCCGGTGTACCCCTGCAGCAGGGACGCGCCGGCGGTGATGCGTTCCCACGCATCGTCGGCGGTCTCGATCCCGCCCACGCTGATCAGCACCAGGGAATCGCCGACCCGCCGCTGCAGCCGCCGCAGCACCTCCACGGAGCGGCGCGCCACCGGCGGTCCGCTCACCCCGCCGGCGCCCAACTCCGCAACCCCGGGCGTGCGCAGCCCGTCGCGCGAAATCGTGGTGTTGGTGGCGACGATCCCGGCCAGCCCGCAGTCCACCGCCAGGTCGGCGACGGCGTCGACATCGTCGTCCGCCAGATCGGGTGCGATCTTGACCAGCACCGGCGCCGACGTGGCGGCGACGACCCCGTTGAGAATCGGGCGCAGGGATTCGACCGACTGCAGATCGCGCAGCCCAGGGGTGTTCGGTGAGCTGACGTTGACCACCAGATAGCTGCACAGCGGTCCGAGCAGCCGCGCGCAGTCGGCGTAGTCGTCGACCGCGTTCTCCGGCGGTGTGGTCTTGTTCTTGCCGATGTTGACCCCGATGGGGACCGCCGGACTGGAACGCGCCAGCGTGCGCACCAACGCGGATGCGCCATGGTTGTTGAAACCCATCCGGTTGAGCAGCGCCCGATCGTCCGGCAGCCGGAACAGTCTCGGCGCGGGGTTGCCCGGCTGCGGTCGCGGCGTCACGGTGCCGACCTCGGCGTGCCCGAATCCCAGCGCGCCCCACGTGTTCGCGCCCAGCCCGTCCTTGTCGAAACCGGCGGCCAGCCCCAGCGGCGCCGGGAACCGCACTCCGAAGACGGTGGTGGCCAGCGCGGGGTCGTACTGAGAGTACCTGCGTGCCAACGCTTCTCGCGTCAACCGGGGAGTGGTGGCACCGCGGAGGGCGGCGAACACGACGTGGTGGATCCGCTCGGGCGGCACCAGGAACATGGCGCGCCGCAGCGCTGCGTACATCACAGCGCCGGCTGACCGGGTTCCTGCGTGGAGTCACCACGCTTCTTGCGGCGCAGCAACACCCGTCGGCTGCCGTCGGTGTAGAGCCGCACGCGGGTCAGTTCCCAGCCGCGATATTCGGCCTCGATCGACAGCCGCACCGACGCGCTCACCCGCGTCATGTCGGGTGGCAGACGCAGCGGAATCCACTCGTACTCACCGGGATCGTCGGCGACCGCTTGGCTCCACGCCGCGGGCATCCGTCCTCGCGAGCCGGCGCTCATGGCGTCGCTTTCGGGATCACCTGGACACCGTCGCCCGCGCCGGACACCACGTACAGGGTGTCCGACCCATCGTCGAATGCCAGCGTGTTCGGTTGCCGCACGGTTCGATATCGCACCTTCTCGACGGGGATGCCGGTCGCCAGATCGTAACCAACGACCGTGTTTGTCGCCGTCTGGGCAACCCAGGCGAGTCCTGTTTTCTTCCCGGCGCCCGACGCGGTCAGCCCGTAGGGCGCGTCCGGGACGGGGTAGCGCTGACGCAACATCAGCGGATTCACCCCGTAGACGAGCAGTTCACCGCCCCGGGTGTCGGCGACCAGGACCCGACCATTGGGGTCGGCGGCGATCGTGGTGGCGCCGTCGCCGGCGCGCAGCGCCAGATCAGCGCTGGTGCCCTCGGTGTCGAGGCTCGTCACCGATGTCTGTCCGCGGTCGAGCACCACCGCGGTGTCGCCCTGGGTGACGATGCCGTCGACCCGGGCGAAGATCTTCAACGACGCGGCGACCTGGTCGTCCGCGGCCAGCGTGTAGACCGTGCCGCCGGCATCGCCGAGCACCACCTGCCCGTCGCTGCGCCGCGCGATCGCGGTGAACTCCGCGTCTTCGTGCCCGGTCACCGGCATCCGGGAGACGGCCCGCGTCGCGACGTCGACCACGGCGTACGCGCCGCGCATCGCGACCGCCACGCGACCGGGGCCGTCGGCTGTCAGTGCGGTGGCGCCGCCGGCGAGCGGGACCGAGGTCGCAGCGCCATCCGGGTCCATGATCGTCAGCGTCGCGCGGTCCGGCCCCTCGGCGCTGAGCATCACGAGCGCGCGGGTGGACGGATCGACGACCGCTGCGAACACCCCGGCGGGGGACGGGCGAACGCTTCCTGCCGGCGTGCCGGTGACCGGCGGCGAGTCAGCGGCGTGCGCCGGTGAGATGGTCGGCGGGGGCGTGGCCGCCTTGTCCGACGAACACGCTGCTACCAGCAGGATTGCCAGCGTCACCAATCCGTGACGAAACGGCTGAGAAAGTCGGTTTGAACCGCGCTGCACTGGGTAGCTCTCCGTCGTGCGTTCAGATCTTGATCGAACTGCCAGTGTAGGCGTCGAGAAATTTGCGTCCGGAGAGGACTTTCGGCCCTATCCAGTCCGTGCGAACGGCCCGGCGGGCGTATGGTACATACCATGACGCTGGCCATGGACCGCAGCGCGAGCCTTCACGGGTTCGTGCTCGAGGACATCATCACCGGTGTACATGCCAGCGGCTTCGGCCAGGTGGGGGACGGGCGGAGCTTCTCGTTCTACATCGAGCGCCATGAGCTGGTGGTCGAGATCTACCGGCCCCGGCTGCGTGGGTTGGTCCCGCAGCACGAGGACATCGTGGCCGTGGCCACCCGCAAGCTCACCGACATCGATCTGACCGACGAGCGGAGCATGGCGGCAGCCGTGCGCGATGCCGTCGCCGCAGCGCATCCGGTGGCGCGGAACGGACGCTGACACCGCCCCACGGTACGGTCGTCGACGTGACTGACGTCCCCGCCATGTCGTGGCTTCAGGTCGTTGTCCTCTCGGTCCTGCAGGGCCTGACCGAATTCCTGCCGGTGTCGTCGTCGGGACATCTGGCCATCGCGTCCCGGGTGTTCTTCGACGACGATGCCGGTGCGTCGTTCACCGCGGTCAGCCAGCTCGGTACCGAGGCGGCGGTGCTGCTCTACTTCGCCCGGGACATCGGACGCATCCTCAAGGCCTGGTTCAACGGCCTCTTCGTCGCGGCGCACCGCACGGCTGACTACTGGCTCGGCTGGTGGGTGATCATCGGCACCCTTCCCATCGGCGTCGTCGGCCTGCTGTTCAAGGATCAGATCCGCACCGGCGCACGCAACCTGTGGCTCGTGGCCACCGCGCTGATCGTGTTCTCCGTTGTGATCGCCGCGGCGGAGTACTACGGCCGCCAGGCCCGCCGGGTGGAGCAGCTCACGTGGCGCGACAGTGTCATCGTCGGCTTCGCGCAGTGTCTGGCGCTGGTTCCGGGGGTATCCCGCTCGGGTGCCACGATCAGCGCCGGCTTGTTCCTCGGGATGGACCGCGAACTCGCTGCGCGTTTCGGGTTCCTGCTTGCGATCCCCGCGGTGTTCGCCTCCGGGTTGTTCTCGCTGCCCGACGCCTTCGCGCCGGTGAGCGAGGGCATGAGCGCCACCGGGTCGCAGCTGCTGGTCTCCGTCGTCATCGCGTTCGTCGTCGGCTTCGCGGCGGTGGCCTGGTTCCTGCGATTCCTGGTCCGTCACAGCATGTACTGGTTCGTCGGCTACCGCGTGGTGCTGGGCACGGTGGTGCTGATCCTGCTCGGCACCGGGGTGGTCGCGGCGACATGACCGTTCTCCTCCTGCGGCACGGGCGCTCGACGTCGAACACCGCTCACACGCTCGCCGGCCGGTCCGAGGGCGTGGACCTCGACGACCGCGGCCGCGAACAGGCCGAGGCGTTGGTCGAGCGGCTCGGCTCGCTGCCGATCCGGGCGATCGTGCGCTCGCCGCTGCTGAGGTGCGAACGCACCGTCGAGCCGCTGGCCGCCGCACTGGGCCTCGCGCCGGTCGTCGACGAGCGGATCGTCGAGGTCGACTACGGGTCCTGGACCGGACGCTCGATCGGCGAGCTCGTCAAGGAGCCGCTGTGGGCCGTCGTGCAGCAACAGCCCAGTGCCGCGGTGTTTCCCGACGGGGAGGGCCTCGCGGCGGTGCAGGCGCGATCGGTGGCCGCCGTGCGCGACCACGACCGCCGGCTGGCCGCCGAGCACGGCGCCGACGTGCTGTGGGTCGCCTGCACCCACGGAGATGTCATCAAATCCGTGCTGGCCGATGCGCTCGGCACGCACCTGGACAGCTTCCAGCGCATCAACGCCGATCCTGCGTCGGTCAGCGTGATCCGCTACACCGCGGTGCGACCGTTCGTGATCCACGTCAATCACACCGGTGCTGCGTTGAACTCCGCGCTGACGGCCCCGCCGGCGGCGGAGGACGCCGGTGCAGAGAAGACCGGCGAGGTCCCCAGTGGTGACGCCGTGGTCGGCGGTTCAGCCGGATGAGCCGCGCACGGTATTTTGGACCCTGTCATGTCCCGTGAAATCCATGTCTTCCGCACGCCCGACCGCTTCGTGGCCGGGACCGTCGGGGAGCCCGGAAACCGGACGTTCTACCTGCAGGCGGTGCACGACACCCGCGTCATCTCGGTGATCTTGGAAAAGCAGCAGGTGGCCGTGCTGGCCGAACGGATCGCGGCGCTTCTGCTCGAGATCAACCGCCGCTTCGGGACTCCGGTCCCACCCGACACCGGTGAGGTCGACGATCTGAGCCCGCTGGTGACGCCGGTCGACGCGGAGTTCCGAGTCGGGACGATGGGACTGGGCTGGGATTCGGAGGCGCAGACGGTCGTCGTGGAGCTGCTCGCGGTCTCCGACACGGAGTTCGACGCGTCGGTGGTCCTCGACGATGCGGAGGACGGACCCGACGCGGTGCGGGTCTTCCTGACCCCTGAGTCCGCGCGTCAGTTCGCCACCCGGTCGAACCGGGTCATCTCGGCCGGCCGACCCCCGTGCCCGCTGTGCGACGAACCTTTGGACCCCGAGGGCCACATCTGCGTCCGCACCAACGGCTACCGGCGCGGCGCGCTGGCCGAGTCCGACGATGACGACGATCTCTGAGGTCCTCGAACGCGGCGAACTGAGTGTCCTCGGACGCATCCGCTCCGCGAGCAACGCGACCTTTCTGTGCGAGGCGACACTGGCCGGCGAGGTCGTCCACTGTGTCTACAAGCCGGTGCGCGGAGAGGCTCCGCTGTGGGACTTCCCCGACGGCACGCTGGCCGGCCGGGAGGCGGCGTCGTACCTGATCTCCGCGGCGTTGGGATGGAACCTGGTGCCCCACACCATCGTTCGCGACGGGCCCGCCGGCCCCGGCATGGTGCAGCGCTGGGTGGACCAACCCGGTGACGGGATCGGTGACGACGGCGACGAGACCGCCGAGCCCACCGGTCCCGATCTGATCGACCTCGTGCCCGCGGGCAAGGTGCCGCCGGGCTTCCTGCCGATCCTGCAGGCCTACGACTATGCCGGCGACGAGGTCACGCTGGTGCACGCCGACGACGACCGGCTGCGCCGGCTCGCGGTGTTCGACGTTCTGATCAACAACGCCGACCGCAAGGGCGGGCACGTCCTGAGCGGTGTCGACCGTCGGGTGTACGGCGTCGACCACGGCGTCACGTTGCACACCGAGGACAAGTTGCGCACCGTGCTGTGGGGGTGGGCGGGCAAGCCGGTCGACGATCAGACGCTGACCGACATCGAGGCGCTCGGTGACGCCTTGCGGGGCGACCTCGGCGCCGAGCTGTGTTGCCACATCACCCCGCGGGAGGTCGCCGCGCTGCGCGCCAGAGTGGCTGCGCTGCTGCGTGATCCGGTGATGCCGACACCTGATCGGCGCCGGCCGATCCCATGGCCGGCGTTCTGATGGGCTCTCCTGATCCCGTGGAGTCGACCGACGCAGAGCTGGCCGCGACCGTGGCCGCCGAGGCCGGTGAGCTGCTGCTGTCGATGCGCACGCAGTACGGGTTCTACGACCCCTATGAGCTCGGCGACGCCGGTGACATGCGCGCCAACACGCTGATCCTGGATCGGCTGCACCGCGCCCGCCCCGGCGACGCCGTGCTCTCCGAGGAGGCCGCCGACGACGTCTCCCGCGTCCATGCCGACCGGGTGTGGATCGTCGACCCCGTCGACGGCACGCACGAGTACTCGATGCCCGGCCGGGCGGACTGGGCCGTGCACATCGCGCTGTGGCAGCGCACCCACGAGAGCGGGGGAGCGATCACCGACGCCGCGGTCGCGCTGCCCGCACGCGGCGAGGTGTACCGCACCGACACGGTCACGCCGCCGCCGCCCCGCGCCGACGGCCCCATCCGCATCACCGCCAGTGCCAGCCGGCCGCCGGCGGTGCTGTGGCGCATGCGCGACGAGCTCGACATCCAGCTGGTGCGCATCGGTTCGGCAGGCGCCAAGGCGATGGCGGTGGTGCGCGGCGACGTCGACGCCTACATCCATGCGGGCGGTCAGTGGGAATGGGACTCCGCGGCACCCGCCGGCGTGCTGTGGGCCGCGGGCCTGCACGCCACCCGGATCGACGGGTCCCCGCTGATCTACAACCGGCGGGACCCGTATCTGCCCGACCTGCTGATGTGCCGTCCCGAAGTGGCCGCTCCGCTGCTCGAGGTCATCCGGTCGGTGCCCCGACGTTGACGGTGGCGGGGAATGAATCGGCCCGCGGCGTTGTCGCAGACCCTGATGTCTAGAGTCGATGCCATGAAATCGTGGTCGGCGCCGAGTGTTCCGGTGCTCGCAGGTCGGGGCCCGCAGTTGCGGCTCTACGACAGCGCCGACCGTCAGGTGCGGCCGGTCAGCGCCGGTGCCACCGCGAGCATGTACGTCTGCGGGATCACCCCGTATGACGCCACGCATCTGGGCCACGCGGCCACCTACCTGACGTTCGACCTGGTGCACCGCGTCTGGCTGGACAGCGGACACGACGTGCACTACGTGCAGAACATCACCGACGTCGACGATCCGCTGTTCGAACGCGCGCAGCGGGACGGCATCGGCTGGCGCGAGCTCGCCGACCGGGAGATCGACCTGTTCCGCGAGGACATGGCCGCGATGCGCGTGGTGCCGCCGCGCGAGTACGTGGCCGCCACCGACGCCGTCAGCGAGGTCGTCGAGGTCACCGAGAAGCTGCTGGCCTCGGGTGCGGCCTACGTGGTGGACGATGCGCAGTACCCCGACGTCTACTTCCGTGCCGACGCCACCGTGCAGTTCGGCTACGAGTCGGGCTATGACCGCGACACCATGCTGACGCTGTTCGCCGAGCGGGGCGGCGACCCCGACCGGCCGGGCAAGGCCGATCCGCTCGACGCCCTGCTGTGGCGGGCGCAGCGTCCCGGAGAGCCGAGCTGGCCGGCGCCGTTCGGACCGGGCAGGCCGGGCTGGCACGTCGAATGCGCAGCGATCGCACTGAGCCGTATCGGCACCGGACTCGACATCCAGGGCGGCGGAAGCGATCTGATCTTTCCCCATCACGAGTTCTCCGCCGCCCACGCCGAATGTGTCACGGGCGAGCGGCGATTCGCGCGTCACTACGTACACGCCGGCATGATCGGGTGGGACGGCCACAAGATGAGCAAGAGCCGCGGCAACCTGGTGCTGGTGTCCCAGCTACGCCGCGACGGCGTCGAGCCCGCCGCGATCCGGCTCGGATTGTTCGCGGGCCACTACCGCGAGGACCGGTACTGGAGTCCCGCGGTCCTGGAGGAGGCGCAGCAGCGCCTGCATCGGTGGCGCAGCGCCACCGCGCTGGCCGGCGCGCCGGACGCCGCGGACGTCGTCGCCCGGGTCCGGCAGTACCTCGCCGACGATCTCGACACCCCCAAAGTCCTTGCGGCTCTTGATGGTTGGGCAACCGATGCGCTGTCCTACGGCGGCCACGACGCCGCGGCGGGCGGCACGGTCGCGACGGCGGTCGACGCGCTGCTGGGCATCGAACTTTGAACCCTGTGCAGTAGGTTGCCGCTATGGCATCCGTGGCAGGCAAGACCGCATTCATCACCGGAGGCGCACGGGGCGTCGGTGCGGAGGTTGCGCGCCGGCTGCACGCCCGCGGCGCGAACCTCGTGCTCACCGATCTCGACGAGACCCCGCTCGGGGAGATGGCCGAGGAACTGGGTGCCACGCGCGTGAGCACCGAGCTCGTTGACGTGCGCGATCTCCCGGCGATGGAGGCGGCTGCGGCGCGTGCGGTCGAGCGCTTCGGCGGTATCGACATCGTCGTCGCCAACGCAGGTATCGCGTCGTACGGGTCGGTGCTGCAGGTCGACCCGGACGCCTTCCGCACGCTGATGGACGTCAACGTCACCGGGGTGTTCCACACGGTGAGAGCGACGATGCCCGCCGTCGCGGACCGTCGCGGCTACGTGCTGATCGTGTCCTCCCTGGCTGCATATGCGGCGGCGCCGGGGCTGGCGGCCTACAACGCCTCCAAGGCGGCCGTCGAGCACTTCGCCAACGCGCTGCGCCTCGAAGTGGCCCATCGCGGCGTCGCCGTCGGATCGGCGCACATGTCGTGGATCGACACCCCGATGGTGCAGGACACCAAGGCCGACTTGTCCACCTTCAGCGAGTTGGTGAGCAAGCTGCCCTACCCGTTGAACAAGACGACCTCGGTCGAAGCGTGCGGCGAAGCGTTCGCCGCCGGCATCGAGGGCCGCAGACGTCACATCGACTGCCCGCGCTGGGTCGGGGTGTTGCGGCTGCTCAAGCCGCTGCTGTCGACCCCGGTCGGGGAGGCGCCGGTACTCCGGTTCGTCCCCGACCTGCTGCCCCGAATGGACGCCCAGGTCGCGGCGCTGGGCCGGTCGATGAGCGCGCGTATCAAGGAAGTGGAGAAGCCCCGGTGACGCAGGCCGATCTGGTCCTCTCCGGTGGCGGAGTCAAGGGGATCGCGTTGGCCGGGGCAGTGGCGGCGCTGGTCGATGCGGGCTATACCCCGCAGCGGGTGTCGGGTACCTCGGCCGGTGCGCTGGTCGGCTCCCTGGTGGCTGCGGCCGCGCAGCGCGGCGAGCTGTCCTCGGCGTTGCTCGCCGACCTCGCGATCAGCATCGACTACCGGCGGTTCCTGGACCCGGGGCCGATCGAACGCATCCCGGTGCTGGGTCCGGTGGCCGGCGTGCTCAGCGGCGACGGGATCTACCGCGGCGACGCGCTGCACCGCTGGGTGGGTGAGCAACTGGCCCGCTTCGGCGTCGAGACGTTCGCCGACCTGGCGATCGACGATCCGCAGCTGCCACCCGAACAGCGCTATCGGTTGGTGGTCACCGTCGCCGACGTCACGCGGGGCCAGCTGGTGCGGCTGCCGTGGGACTACCGACGGGTCTACGGCCTCGACCCCGACCGGCAGCCGGTGGCCGATGCGGTGCGTGCCTCGACGGCCATTCCGTTCTTCTTCCGCCCCGCGACGCTGACCGCCGCGGACGGCCGCAGGTCGACGCTGGTCGACGGTGGGCTGCTGTCGAACTTCCCGATCGATTCGCTCGACCGCACCGACGGGCAACCGCCGCGGTGGCCGACGTTCGGGGTGACGCTGCTGCCCACGCTCCCTGCGGACAACGAGCAGGTCATCCCCGCGTTGCGGCCGGTGCATCTGTTCGGCGGCCCGACCCTGCTCGAACAGGTGATCACCACGACCCTGGTCGGTCGCGACCAGGCCTACCTGGATCAGCCGTGGGTCAGTGCCCGAACCATCCGCATCGACACCCAAGACGTCGGTGTGCTGGATTTCGACCTGTCGGAGTCTGCGAAGTCGGCCCTCTACGACGACGGCGCACGGGCCGGCCGGACGTTCCTGAGCACCTGGGACTGGGCGGAGTACCTGGCGCGATTCCGGTAGGCGCTACCGGCCGCGCCTGCGCAGGTAGCGCTCGAACTCCGCGGCCAACGCGTCACCGTCGATCTTGCCCAGCGCCTCGTTCATGTCGACCTCGGCGTCGCCGCGCTCCTCGAGCGACTGCACGTACTCGGCGATCTCGTCGTCCTCGGCGGTCATCTCGCTGACCGCCTGCTCCCACTCCTCCGCTTGGGCCGGCAGGTCGGCCAACGGCACCTCGATGTCGAGGACGTCCTCGACGCGGCGCAGCAGCGCCACGGTCGCCTTCGGGTTGGGCGGCTGCGACACGTAATGCGGCACGGCCGCCCAGAACGTCACCGCCGGGATGCCGGCCTGGACACAGGCGTCCTGGAACACGCCGGCGATCCCGGTCGGTCCCTCGTAGCGGGTCTCCTCGAGGCCGAACGTCTTCGCCGAATCCGAGGAGTAGGCCGCACCCGACACCGGCACCGGGCGGGTGTGCGGGGTGTCGGCGAGCAGCGCGCCGAGGATGACCACGGTCTGCACATTGAGTTTGTCGGCGATCGCCAGCAGTTCCGCGCAGAACGTGCGCCACCGCATGTTCGGTTCCACACCGTGCATCAGCACGATGTCGCGGTCGGCACCCGGCGGTCGGCAGTGCGAGATCCGCATCGAGGGCCACACCAACTCGCGGGTCACGCCGTCGATCTGCCGGATCACCGGCCGGTTGACCTGGTAGTCGTAGTAGGACTCGTCGTCGATCTCGACGATCGTGTCGGCCTCCCAGATCGCGTCGAGATGCTCGACGGCATCGCTGGCCGCGTCACCCGCGTCATTCCAGCCCTCGAACGCCGCGACGACGATGGTGTCGCGCAGGTCGGGCAGGTCAGGTCGCTTGGGACCGCCGAAATCCGGGTGGGTCACCAATCCAGCCTAAGCCCTCCGGGGGCCAGATGACGGGCATCGACCCGCCCCCCGGTGCAGTACCGGCGGCGTTCTGCGAAATAGGCTCGACAGCACGCGGGTTGATCCCTGCAAGCCACCACCGCCAGGCGTCCTGAAGTCGGTTGTGCTCTCGACGTAGACTCATCCACGTCGAGAGGCGTTGCAACGGGTACCGGTCGTTTCCGCCGGTATCCGCCACGCTCGGCAGAGTCAAGGACGCCTTCCGTCAAGGAAGGAGTGCACGTGACTGCTGCTACAGCAACTGACTTCACGCCGAACGTCCGCCCGGACTGCACCGAAGAACTGCGCGCGGCGCTGCGCGAACGCATCCTGGTGATCGACGGTGCGATGGGCACGGCGATCCAGCGTGACCGGCCCGACGAAGAGGGCTACCGCGGCGATCGGTTCACCGAGTGGCCGACGGCACTGCAGGGCAACAACGACCTGCTCAGTCTGACGCAGCCGCAGATCATCACAGGAATCCACCGCGAGTATCTCGAGGCGGGCGCCGACATCCTGGAGACCAACACGTTCAACGCGAACGCGGTCTCGCTCGCCGACTACGACATGGCGGATTTCAGCTACGAGCTGAACTACACCGGCGCGGCGCTGGCCCGCACCGCGGCCGACGAATACAGCACACCGGAGCGGCCCCGGTACGTCGCCGGTGCGATCGGACCGACGACGCGGACCGCGTCGATCTCGCCCGACGTCAACGACCCCGGTGCCCGCAACGTCTCCTACGACCAGCTGGTCGCCGCCTACCTCGAGGCGGCCAACGGCCTGGTCGACGGCGGTGCGGACCTGCTGATCATCGAGACGATCTTCGACTCGCTGAACGCCAAGGCGGCGGTGTTCGCCGTGGAGACGCTGTTCGAGGAGCGGGGCCGCCGCTGGCCGTTGATCATCTCCGGCACCATCACCGACGCGTCCGGCCGCACCCTCTCGGGTCAGGTCACCGAGGCGTTCTGGAACGCGATCCGGCACGCCAGGCCGCTCGCGGTGGGCCTGAACTGCGCGCTGGGTGCGCCCGAGATGCGGCCCTACATCACCGAGGTGGCCCGCATCGCCGACACCTTCGTGTCCTGCTACCCGAATGCCGGTCTGCCCAACGCGTTCGGCGAATACGACGAATCGCCGGAGCGGCAGGCCTCCTACATCGCCGAGTTCGCCGAGGCCGGCCTGGTCAACCTGGTCGGCGGCTGCTGCGGCACGGCACCGCCGCACATCGCCGAGATCGCCAAGGTCGTCGACGGCAAGCCGCCCCGGGCGCTGCCCGAGATCCCCGTCGCGACCCGGCTCTCGGGCCTGGAGCCGCTGAACATCACCGAAGACTCGCTGTTCGTCAACATCGGTGAGCGCACCAACATCACCGGGTCGGCCCGGTTCCGCAACCTGATCAAGGCCGAGGACTACGACAGCGCGCTGTCGGTCGCGCTGCAGCAGGTCGAGGTCGGGGCGCAGGTCATCGACATCAACATGGACGAGGGCATGATCGACGGCGTCGCCGCGATGGATCGCTTCACCAAGCTGATCGCGGCCGAACCCGACATCAGCCGCGTGCCGGTGATGATCGACTCCTCCAAGTGGGAGGTCATCGAGGCGGGCCTGAAGAACGTGCAGGGCAAGCCGATCGTGAACTCGATCTCGCTCAAGGAGGGCGAGGAGAAGTTCGTCCGTGAAGCGCAGCTGTGCCGCAAGTACGGCGCCGCCGTCGTCGTGATGGCGTTCGACGAGCAGGGCCAGGCCGACAACCTGGAGCGCCGCAAGGAGATCTGCGGCCGGGCCTACCGGATCCTGACCGAGGAGGTCGGCTTCCCCGCCGAGGACATCATCTTCGACCCGAACTGCTTCGCGCTGGCCACCGGCATCGAGGAGCACGCCACCTACGGCATCGACTTCATCGAGGCGTGCGCCTGGATCAAGGAGAACCTGCCGGGTGTGCACATCTCCGGCGGCATCTCGAACGTGTCGTTCTCGTTCCGCGGCAACAACCCGGTCCGCGAGGCCATCCACGCGGTGTTCCTGTTCCACGCCATCAAGGCCGGCCTCGACATGGGCATCGTCAACGCCGGGGCGCTGGTGCCGTATGACTCGATCGATCCCGAGTTGCGCGACCGCATCGAAGACGTCGTGCTGAATCGGCGCGAGGACGCCGCGGAACGGCTGCTGGAGGTCGCCGAGCGGTTCAACAAGACCGACAAGACCGAAGAGGCGAGCGCTGCCGAGTGGCGCTCGCTGCCGGTGCGCGAGCGCATCACGCACGCGCTGGTCAAGGGCATCGACGCCCACGTCGACGACGACACCGAGGAATTGCGGGCCGAGATCGATGCGGCGGGCGGCCGGCCGATCGAGGTCATCGAGGGTCCGCTGATGGACGGCATGAACGTCGTCGGCGACCTGTTCGGCTCGGGCAAGATGTTCTTGCCCCAGGTGGTGAAGTCGGCGCGCGTGATGAAGAAGGCCGTCGCCTACCTGCTGCCGTTCATCGAGGCGGAGAAAGAAGCCTCGGCGACCAAGAGCAAGGACACCAACGGCACGATCATCATGGCGACGGTCAAGGGCGACGTCCACGACATCGGAAAGAACATCGTCGGAGTCGTCCTGCAGTGCAACAACTACGAGGTCATCGACCTCGGCGTGATGGTGCCCGCGCAGAAGATCCTGGACGCGGCCAAGGAGCACGACGCCGACATCATCGGGCTGTCCGGGCTCATCACCCCGTCGCTGGACGAGATGTCGAACTTCGCCGTCGAGATGGAGCGTGAGGGGCTCGAGATTCCGCTGCTGATCGGCGGTGCGACCACGTCGCGCGCCCACACCGCCGTGAAGATCTCGCCGCGGCGAAGCGGGCCGGTGGTCTGGGTCAAGGACGCGTCCCGCTCGGTGCCGGTGGCCGCTGCGCTGCTCGACGACAAGCAGCGCCCGGCGTTGCTGGAAGCGACCGAGAAGGACTACGCCTCACTGCGGGAGCGGCACGCGCAGAAGAACGAGCGGCCGATGCTGACGCTGGAGAAGGCGCGGGCCAACCGCACGCCGATCGACTGGGACGGTTACACGCCGCCGGTACCGGCAATCGGTGCGGGAATCAGGGACTTCAGCGACTACGACCTGGCCGAGCTGCGCGAGTACATCGACTGGCAGCCGTTCTTCAACGCCTGGGAGATGAAGGGCCGTTTCCCCGACATCCTCAACAATCCGGCCTCCGGTGAGGCGGCCCGCAAGCTCTACGACGACGCCCAGGAGATGCTCGACACCGCGATCAAGGAGAAGTGGCTGACGGCCAACGGCGTCATCGGCTTCTTCCCGGCCAACGCCGTGGGAGACGACGTCGAGGTCTACACCGACGAGAGCCGTGACGAGGTGCTGACCACGCTGCGCAACCTGCGTCAGCAGGGCGAGCACCGCAATGGCGTGCCGAACCGATCGCTCGGTGACTTCATCGCGCCGAAGGACACGGGATTGGCCGACCACATCGGCGCGTTCGCCGTCACCGCCGGGCTCGGTAGCGGGGACAAGATCGCAGAATTCAAGAAAGCCAACGACGACTACAGCGCGATCCTGCTGGAGTCGCTCGCCGACAGGCTGGCCGAAGCGTTCGCCGAACGGATGCATGAGCGGGTCCGCAAGGAGTTCTGGGGCTATCAACCCGACGAGCATCTGGACAACCAGGAGCTGATCGGCGAGAAGTACGTCGGAATCCGGCCTGCGCCGGGATATCCGGCGTGCCCGGAGCACACCGAGAAGGTGACGCTGTTCGATCTGCTGGACGTCACGAAGCGGACCGGCATCGAGCTGACCGAGTCGATGGCGATGTGGCCCGGCGCCGCCGTCAGCGGCTGGTACTTCTCGCATCCGCAGTCGCAGTACTTCGTGATCGGGCGGCTGGCCCAGGATCAGGTCGCCGACTACGCCCGGCGCAAGGGCTGGACGCTCCCCGAGGCCGAACGCTGGCTCGCCCCGAATCTGGGGTACAACCCGGAGGACTGATCAGGTGACGAAGGTGTTCGACCGACTCGACGAGTCGCTACGCGAGTTCATCGCCGCCCAGGCGGTGTTCTTCGTGGCGACGGCGCCGTCCGACGGTGGCCGGATCAACTTGTCGCCCAAGGGGTATCGCGACACGTTCACGGTGCTCGACGACCACACCGTGGCGTATCTCGACCTGTTCGGCAGCGGCGCGGAGACGATCGCACATCTGCGGGACAACGGCCGGATCACCCTGATGTTCTGCTCGTTCACCCGGCAGTCCCGCATCCTGCGGCTCTACGGCACCGGTCGGGTCGTGCGCCCGGACGATGCCGAGTTCGACCGCGTCGCTGCGTGTTTCGATGTGCAGCATCCTGGGCTGAGGGCAGCCGTCGTCGTCGATGTCGAGCGCATCGCCGATGCGTGCGGCTTCGCCGTGCCGTACTACGAACTGGTCGGCGACCGACCCGTACTCGACGACTACCACGCCAGGGTGGACGAGCAGAAGTTCGCGCGGCGCATCGCCGGCGACAACGGGAGCAGCATCGACGGGCTCCCGGCGCTGGACCCCGACCACCCACTGCCGCGTCAATCCTCGTAGAGGACGACGTTGTCGGTCACCGCGTTGCGGGGGATGTCGAGGAAGTTGGCCGCGAACGTCGGGTCGCCGTAGCCGATGCAGATGCCGCACAGGACGGCCAGCTCCTCGGGGATGTCGAGGACCTCGCGGGCCACGTCGGGGTAGAGCGCGGTGGACACCTGCACGCAGGAGTCGAGTCCGCGGTCGGTGAGCGCCAGCAGCAGGGTCTGCAGGAACATGCCGACGCCGAGTGCGTCGGGCATCCCGAGGTCTCGGTGCATGCAGACGATTCCGGCGACGGGTGCCCGGAAGAAGTCCCAGTTGCGCAACTGCGCGTTCCAGCGCCCGTCGGCATCCTCTCGCGCGACGCCCATCGCGCCGTAGATGAGGGCGCCGAGCTGGCGGCGCAGATGGTTGTGGGAGTCGGGTATGCCCATCGTGGGCGGCCGGCTCTGCCGCACCGCGGCCGCGAGCGCGGCGGCGAGGCGGTCGCGCCGGGAGCCGGTGGCCAGGAACAGCCGCCATGGCTGCACGTTGGAGTTCGACGGCGCGCGCATCGCCAGGGCCAGTGCCTCGTTCAGCAACTCCTGTGGAACAGGCTTGTCGCGCAGGAACATTCGTGTCGAATGCCGACGCCGGATGATCTGGTCGAGGTGGGAGTCGGTCATGGTGCCTCCTGTCCGGCCGCAGGCACGCGGCGGTCCTTGCGGGCCTCGAGTTCAGCATCGTCGACCAGCACGAACATGTCGACGCCCGGCCGGCACAACATCGTGACCAGGAAACGCAGCGGCACGTCGTCGCGGTGGTTGCCGTCCGAGTAGTGGATGACGTCACCCCCGGGCTCCCAGAACGCCTGACCGGCCGTGACGACGCGCGGTTCCTCGCCCTCGAGTTCGAACCACATCTCACCCTCGAGGACGTACCCGAAGCACGGTCCGCCGGGGTGGCGGTGCGGCGGGGCGCCTTTGTCGCCGGGCCCCCACTCGATGATCGCGGTCATCGCTTCGGCGTTCTGCGGGAGGTGCGGCGGGGTGACGGACTGCACGACCGTCATCGCGGTCATGAGTCGCTGGATCTGATCAGACGCCTGGTCGGACATCGGGGACCTCTTTTCGTTGTCGTCGGTTTCTGATTCGAATCCGTGGTGGCGGGTGTCAGGGTGCAGGGGCATACCGCGGAAGGCACACGGTGACGCGGGTGTCTCCGGGCGCCGACTGCACCTCGATGTGGCCGCGGTGCTGGTTCACGACGATGTCCCAGGCCAGATCCAGCCCGAGCCCCGACCCCGAACCGACGGGTTTGGTGGTGAAGAACGGGTCGAAGACCCGCCCGATGATCTCGGCCGGGATGCCCGGCCCGTCGTCGCTGATCTCCACGCGAATCCTGTCCGCGCCCTCGGCGCGGGTGCGTACCGTGAGGGTTCCGCTGCCATTCATCGCATCGATGGCATTGTCGACGATGGTGGTCCACACTTGGTTGAGATCAGCGGGATAGCAACATATCTCGGGGATGCTGTGATCGAAGTCCTTGACCAGGGTGATGGCTGCGCCCATGCCCGCCATCGCGATACGGTCGCCGAACATCAGCATGGTGTTGCGCAGCATCTCGTGTACGTCGATGCACTGGTAGGGGCCGCGGTCGAGTTGCGAGTAGGTCTTCGCGCCGTCGAGGAGCGCGGCGATGCGTCGGCCGGCCTCGGTGATCTCCCGGATCCGCAGTTCGACCGCGACGATCGACTGCAACCAGGCCACCGCGTGGCCGAGCCCGTCGTCGGCGCCCGCCAACCGGGCCCGCACATCGGACAACCAGTCGACGTCGAGTCCGGCCTCGACGAACGTGGCGGCGCGGTCCCAGCTGTCGGTGACGCCGTGGTCGTCGAGCCAGGCAGCGACGGCGTCCTCGCTGTCCGCGACGCCCAGCGCAGTGGCGATCGGACGGTCCGGCCGGGACGCGGTGTGCACCACGTCGTCCTGTATGGCGGTCAGTGCCGCCACTGTGTCCGCGTTCGGACGGGTCTGCGCCAGACGGGCGAATTCGCGCCGCATCGCGGCGACGTCGTCGTGCAGGTTCGCGGCCGCGCGGATCACGGCGGCCGCCGGATTGTTGAGTTGGTGGGTCAGCCCCGCGGTCAACGTGCGCAGGGCGAGCAACCGTTCCCGGTGCGCGAGAATCCGCTCCTCCCGATCACGACGGACCCGTTGGCCTGCGACGAGGTGAATGGCCATGGGGAACTGCGTGCTGATGAACTGTGCGAACACCTCCGCGCCGAGCACCAGCAGCCGGGACGGGCGCGTCAGCCGCGCCGACACCTCGTAGGACTGGTCGACGTCGGGAAGATGGGCCGACCACGCTCCGAAGAACACACCGCGCTGGGTGCTGCGGTGCGTCTCGACATCCACTCCTGCGCAGAACCGGGACAGCACCACCTCACCGTCGAGGAGCACGTAGAGACAGGTGGCGGGTGTGCCCTCGACGCACACCGGACCCGCCGGCAGGGTGCCGATACGCCCCCCACGGCAGAGCATCTTGAGTTGTGCGTCCGACAGATGCTCGAACAGGAACAGGTCGCGCACCTCGTCGAGGAGCGCGGCAGGGTCGCTCACCGCAGGGCCCGTGTCTCGCTCGCTGCGCGCGCGATCGTGCGGCTGCGCCCGCCACCTCGGGGCCAGAAGTAGCTCCCCGGCCGGCGCGCCTCCTTCGCCAGGAACGACACGGTGCCGGCGCACACCGCCTCCTTGATCGTCGCGGCCAGGCGACCACCGAGGTGCAGCGGCACTGCGACGTCGCTGAACCGGGACATCTGGATGGTGCCGGCGCGGCGGCCCACACTGATGCACTGTCCGACCGAGGCCGGGTTGATGGTGCGCGGCGCGGCACCGTCGAGCCGGGCGATCAGCGTGTCCGCGGCATCGGCGGCCAGCGGCATGGCCAGCTGGCAGCTCATACGCAGCGGCATGCCGGACGGGCAGGCCGCGTCGCCGGCAGCGACGATCGAGGGGTCGTCGACGTAGGTGAGTGTCTCGTCGGTCAGCAATCGGCCGAGCCGGTCGGTACGCAGCCCGCTGTCAGCGGCCAGCTCCGGCACCCCGAACCCGGCCGTCCACACCGTCGCGGCGCTCAGAAGATGCCGGCCGTCGCGCAGGACCACGCGGTCGCTCTCGACGGCTGCGACCGTGGTGTCGTCGACGACCATGACGCCGAGCCGCCTCAGGCGCGAGGTGACCGATCGGCGTCCGCCCCGGGCCAGGGACGGCCCGACGACGTCGGTGACCAGGGTGACGTGCCGGCCGGCCTCGGCCAGTTCGCCGGCTGCTTCGATGCCGGTGAGGCCGCCGCCGACGACGACGATCGGGGCCTCCGGCGGCACCCCGGCCAGCCGTGCGGTCAGCCGCTGGGCGGGCTCCCATTCACCGAGCGGGTAGGCGAACCGGTCGGCGCCGGACACCGCCGCCGGCACGGGTGCGGTGCTCCCGACGGCGTAGACGAGGTAGTCATAGGCCAGGGAGCCCCCCGAAGCCAGGTCGACCTGGTGTGCGGTGGCGTCGACCCGCTCGGCCGTGTCGATGACCAGCCGGACCGACGGCGCGAGTATCGATGTGAAATCGGCTACCGCGGAATGGTTTCCCGCCACCAGCTGGTGCAGGCGAATGCGTTCGACGAACATCGGCCGCGGATTGACCAGCGTGACGTGGATGTCGTCTCGTCGGCTGAGCCGGTTCGCGGCGAGCACGCCGGCGTAACCGCCGCCGATCACGACGATGCGGGTGGCGGTCATCTCGGTCTCCGATTCCTGGTCCGGTGAGGTGGCATCATGAGGCTGGCACGCGGGGACGGGGGTGCGGACCCTGGAAACTCCGTAGTCCGCGTGTTGGCTGCGGCCGGTGTGATCGTCGCCTCGGTGCGGGTCGCAGATTGGCTCGTGGGCCTGCACCCGTGACACAATCGCGGGGTGCAAGCAGTGCTGTGGGACATGGACGGCACACTCGTCGACTCCGAAAAGCTCTGGGACATCTCGCTGTCGGCTCTCTACGAATCGTTCGGCGGCGAGATGAGCCGCGAGACGCGAACTGCGCTGGTCGGCGCGTCGGCGCACGAGACGATGGTCACGGTGTACGCGGAGTTGGGCCTTGAGCCCGATGCGGCGGCGATGGCCGACTCGATCCGCTGGTTGCACAGCTACACCGGTGAGCTCTTCGATCGAGGGCTGCCGTGGTGCGACGGCGCCCGCGAGATGCTCGATTCTCTTGCCGCGGCTGACGTTCCCATGGCACTGGTGACCAACACTCAGCGCGCGCTGACCGAACGTGCGTTGAACAGTATTGGCCGGCACTACTTTTCGGTGACCGTCTGCGCAGACGAGGTGCGCAGCGGAAAGCCCGAACCCGACCCGTACCTACGTGCAGCGGAGCTGTTGGAGCTGCGTCCCTCCGAGTGCCTGGCGGTCGAGGATTCGGTGACCGGCGCCGCGGCGGCGGAGAAGGCCGGTTGCGCAGTGTTGGTGGTACCCAACGACGTCCCCGTTCCCGGCGGGATCCGCCGCCGGCACGCCGATTCGTTGAACGGCCTCGGTGCCGCTGATCTGCGGCGGATCTTCGTCGAGATCGATCGCGAGCTGCGCAGCGCATAAACCCCCGCACTTGTGGGAATGCACCCGACCGCCGGTCACGAGTGATTGAATGTGACGGGTATCACGCGGGTGACGCGGAAGGGTGTCTGATGGCCGGTCAGGGTGGTCCAGTCGGGGAAGGCCCCGAGATCTTCGCCGAGGGCGAGGACTTCTCCTCGGGGAAAACAGCGGTACGTATCGCGTCGGTCGCCGCGCTCGGCGGGTTGCTGTTCGGGTACGACAGCGCGGTCATCAACGGCGCGGTGGACTCCATCCAGGAGGACTTCGGTATCGGCAACGCCGAGCTGGGCTTCGCGGTGGCCTCGGCGCTGCTCGGTGCGGCCGCGGGAGCGATGACCGCGGGCCGGATCGCCGACAAGATCGGCCGCATCGCGGTGATGAAGATCGCGGCCGTGCTGTTTCTCATCAGCGCCTTCGGTACCGGCTTCGCGCACGAGGTGTGGACGGTGGTGCTGTTCCGCATCGTCGGCGGCATCGGCGTGGGAGTCGCCTCGGTGATCGCGCCGGCCTACATCGCCGAGACCTCACCACCGGGCATTCGCGGACGGCTCGGCTCGCTGCAGCAGCTGGCCATCGTGTCGGGCATCTTCGCCTCGTTCGCGGTCAACTATCTGTTGCAGTGGCTCGCGGGCGGTCCCAACGAGCCGCTCTGGCTGGGCCTTGACGCGTGGCGGTGGATGTTCCTGGCGATGGCGGTGCCTGCGGTGCTGTACGGCGTGCTCGCCTTCACGATTCCCGAATCGCCGCGGTATCTGGTTGCGACCCATCAGATCCCGGAGGCGCGCCGGGTGTTGACGCGCCTGCTCGGGCAGAAGAACCTCGGCATCACGATCTCTCGCATCCAGGAGACCCTGGAACGGGAGGACAAGCCGTCCTGGCGGGACATGAAGAAGCCGACCGGCGGCCTCTACGGCATCGTCTGGGTGGGCCTGGGACTGTCGATCTTCCAACAGTTCGTCGGCATCAACGTGATCTTCTACTACAGCAACGTGCTGTGGCAGGCGGTCGGGTTCAGCGCCGATGAGTCCGCGATCTACACCGTGATCACCTCGGTGATCAACGTGCTCACCACGCTGATCGCGATCGCGCTGATCGACAAGATCGGGCGCAAGCCGCTGCTGCTGATCGGCTCGACGGGCATGGCGGTCACGCTGATCACGATGGCGGTGATCTTCGGCAACGCCACCGTCGGTCCGGACGGCAACCCGAGTCTGCCCGGGGCGTCGGGCATCATCGCGCTGATCGCCGCCAACCTGTTCGTCGTCGCGTTCGGTATGTCGTGGGGCCCGGTGGTGTGGGTGCTGCTCGGCGAGATGTTCCCCAACCGCATCCGCGCCGCCGCGCTCGGCCTGGCCGCGGCCGGTCAGTGGGCCGCCAACTGGTTGATCACCGTGACGTTCCCCGGCCTGCGCGAGCACCTCGGCCTGGCCTACGGCTTCTACGGCCTCTGCGCAGTGCTGTCGGGGCTGTTCGTGTGGCGCTGGGTGATGGAGACCAAGGGCGTGTCGCTGGAGGACATGCACGGCGAGATCCTGCGGGAGGACAAGACCGCCGCCGGCTAGGACTGAGGTCCGACTGTTCGTGCGATCTGAAGAGCTGGTTCGGCGAGCGCGGACAGCGAGGTGGCCGGTGTCGGGTAGATGTCGACCTGGCGGACTCCGCTGATGGCGGTGACGCGGCCCAAATAGCCCAGGGCGAATACATACTCACCGTCGACTGATGCCGCCAGTTCGAACGCATCGTCTCCCGGCATCGTCTCATTTGCGATCATCTCTCGGGTGTCGGCGGCTTGCTGCGCTCCGTCGCTGACTGTTCCAACGTAGACGGCGACTGAGCGGTCCTCGCCGGGCCGGGAAGAGCTCCACCTGAAAACGGTTCGCTCCCAGGGCGCTCCCGCTTCGAAGGCCGACGGGCTTGTGGCCGTCAACCTGGAGATGTGAAGCACCGGTTCAAGGATCCGCTCGATGAGCTTGCTTTGCTCCGAGTAGCTGTTCACGAAAGAGCCTCCTGCGTCCGTTCAGATAGGAGTCGATGTGGGGTAGGCGGTGATGATCTTGCCGTCCGACCCAGATACCAATACGCGGCAAGTGAATGAGTAGACCGCGCCGTCTTCGGTGATTCGGTAGATGTTGCGTTGAACCATGAAGGTGTCGTTCTTCGAGTTGTAGACGGTTTTCTCTGGATCTGAAAGAGTCGCGCCGATTGAGTAGTCGGCGAGGTAGCGCCAGTTTCCTGTGCGGGGAAGCGCTCGGCCGCGACGTTTGACCAATCCTGGCCGTGCCGGTTGACAACGTGATGAAAGCCGTATCTCTCGTTGCCGCAGTAGAGGACTGAGTCGCCACCAGGCATCGCGCTGACCCCATCGACCAGCGGCGCGCGATGAAACGTTCGCACGACCTTGTCGGGGTCGCCGCCACCCAGAGGGCATGCGCCCCAAATGCGCGGACTATACGGCGGCATGGGCACTTTCGGCGGCGCAGGTTCTTTCGTGGGACCTTGCGGAAAGGGAAGTTGGCCGAAGCCTGCCGCGAACGTGTTCAGTTTCGACGCGACCTTCTGATCAGTGGCGGCGAGGTGCATAGATCCCGCCTTGAGTTCCGCGGCGAAGACCTGTGCCTGTAGGTCGCGAATCAGCCGCTGCGGCTTGGAGGCCGTCGTCAAGGTATCGCGAACCGACAGGTCCTCCGAGACGTGAAATCCGGCGGAGGTGGCGTTGCCGATCGATGTCATCGCCTGCCGCTTTGCCGCCAGCAAGTCGTCGGCCTCGCGAATGGCAACCGCTGCCGCAGTGATGAGTCGGTCGGCAAAACCCGCGACCTGCACACGATCGCGGTCGGTGCGTAGCGACGCGGCGTCGGCGGCCGATCCGACCCATTCGGTTCCGCCGGGGCGGAGGATCGCTGAGTTGACCGCTGTGAAGCCGTCCTGCCAGCTCTGCGCTGTCGATCTCCAGGCGGATGCGGCGGCGCTGAGATGGTCGACGTCCCAGGATTCAATATCGGATCGTGTCAGCGTGGGCAGCCGAGTAGGCAAAGGGTCGCCGGGTATCACGACAGATGTGCGTCGATCTGTTTGCCGGAGCCGGTGTCGGATTGGAAGTACATTCTCGCCGCCTCTGCTGCGGCACTTGCCGTCGACTCGATCCGTTCAGCGAGGTTCCCCGCGACACGCTCGGTCGCGTTATGAAGCTGCGCTACCGCGATTGACGTGGCCTGCCTCGACAACGTCGGCTGAGTCGGGCAGCGGGGCACAGCGACATCGTTGGCGTGCTCGCCGCACAGCGCCGCGAACGCCCGCAGTCCATCCGGATCGCAGCTCACGGATCCAGCCACCGAACGATTGTCGCACCACTTGGGCCGGCCTATCGCAGCGTTTTCCGCCGGACGTGACAGAATCGCCCAACGTGAAGACCTTCGACGCCCTGTTCGCCGAGCTCAGCGAGCGGGCCCGTACGCGGCCCGCAGGCAGCGGCACCGTCGCCGCGCTGGACTCCGGGGTGCACGGCATCGGTAAGAAGATCCTCGAGGAAGCCGGCGAGGTGTGGCTGGCCGCCGAGCACGAGAGCGACGACGCGTTGGCCGAGGAGATCAGCCAGCTCCTCTACTGGACGCAGGTGCTGATGCTCTCGCGTGGTCTCACCCTCGACGACGTGTACGGGAAGCTGTGACATGCTGCGCGTCGCCGTTCCCAACAAAGGTGCGCTGAGCGAGTCGGCGTCGGAGATACTCTCCGAAGCCGGCTACCGCCGCCGCACCGATCCCAAGGATCTCACCGTCGTCGACCCGGCCAACAACGTCGAGTTCTTCTTCCTGCGGCCCAAGGACATCGCGATCTACGTGGGTTCCGGGCAGCTCGACCTCGGCATCACCGGCCGTGACCTGGCCGCCGACGCCGACGCCCCGGTCCGCGAGCGGCTCGCGCTCGGCTTCGGCGCCTCCACGTTCCGCTACGCCGCTCCCGCCGGCCGCGACTGGGCGGTGTCCGACCTGGTGGGTAAACGCATCGCGACGGCCTACCCCAATCTGGTCCGAAAAGATCTGGCCGACAAGGGCATCGAAGCCACCGTGATCCGACTCGACGGAGCCGTCGAGATCTCGATCCAGCTCGGGGTGGCCGATGTCATCGCCGACATCGTCGGATCAGGACGCACCCTCGGGCTGCACAATCTGGTCGCGTTCGGCGAATCCCTCTGCGATTCGGAGGCGATCCTCATCGAGCGCGACGACTCCGCGCCGAATCCGGCGCGGGACCAGTTGGCGGCGCGGGTGCAGGGCGTGGTGTTCGGCCAGCAGTACCTGATGCTCGACTACGACTGTCCCCGTTCCGTTCTCGAGCGTGCCACCGAGGTGACGCCGGGCCTGGAATCGCCCACCATCGCACCGCTGGCCGATCCCGCCTGGGTGGCGGTGCGGGCCCTGGTGCCGCGCCGGGACGTCAACGCGATCATGGACGAACTCGCCGCCATCGGCGCCAAGGCCATCCTGGCATCGGACATCCGGTTCTGTCGCTTCTAGCGTGTTAGCGTCGCGGTGTCCAACCACGGAGGTCGGAGATGACGCAGGTCCTTGTTCTGGTGTTCGCGCTGCTGATCGGGGTGATCGCGGGCTTACGCGCCATGACGGCCCCGGCCGTCGTCGCCTGGGGCGCCATGCTCGGCTGGATAGACGTCGACGGCAAGTGGTCGGACTGGATGGCCCTCCCGCTCACCGTGACGCTGTTGACGATCCTGCTGGTGGTCGAACTGGTCACCGACCAGCTGCCCAAGACGCCGAGCCGAAAAGTGCCGCCCCAGTTCATCGCTCGTCTGCTCACCGGCGGGTTCGCCGGTGCGGTCATCGGCAGCGCCTCTTTCCACACCTTCATCGGGACGGGGGCCGGCATGATCGGCGCCGTCCTCGGCACCCTGGCCGGCGCGGAGCTGCGCAGCCGGGTCGCCGCGGCCCGCGGCGGCAATGACCGTCCCGGCGCGTTCGGTGAGGACGCGATCGCCGTCGCCGGCGGAGTGCTCGTCGTCTTCCTCGTGAGCCTGGTGTAGCGCCATGGCGCAGAAATTCGACGCGGTCATCGTCGGCGCGGGGCAGGCGGGTCCGCCGCTGGCGGGCCGACTCACCGCAGCGGGCCAGAAAGTCGCGGTGGTCGAACGCAAGCTCGTCGGCGGCACCTGCGTCAACACCGGCTGCATTCCGACCAAGACACTCCTCGCCAGCGCACACGCGGCCCACATCGCCCGGCGCAGTGCCGATTTCGGGATCGGAACCGGGGACGTGACCGTCGACATGGCCGCGGTCAAGGCCCGCAAGGACCGGATCAGCATCGGCGACCGGGAAGGCCTCGAGTCCTGGCTCGACGGTATGGAGAACGCCACCTTGATCCGGGGGCACGCGCGCTTCGAGGATTCGCACACATTGCGCGTCGGCGACCAGGTGCTGGAAGCCGACCGCATCTTCCTCAACGTTGGCGGCCGTGCGGTCGCGCCGGACATGCCGGGACTCGCCGACATCGACTACCTCACCAACGTCGGCATCCTCGACCTCGACGTGGTGCCCGAGCACCTGGTGGTCATCGGCGGCAGCTACATCGCGCTGGAATTCGCTCAGATGTACCGGCGCTTCGGCGCCGAGGTGACCGTCATCGAGAAGGGGCCGCGGCTGACGTCCCGAGAGGACGAGGACGTCTCCGCGGCCATCCAGGAGATCCTCGAAGGCGAGGGCATCAGGGTGGTCACCGGCGCCGACGGCATCTCATTTGCCAAGCGGGAGAACGGGTTCACCGTCACTCCACGCTCCGGCGCCGATCCGATCGCCGGATCGCACCTGCTCGTCGCGGTGGGGCGGCGGCCCAACACCGACGATCTCGGGTTGGAGGCGGCCGGTGTCGAGACCGACAAGCGTGGCTACATCACCGTCGACGATCAACTACGTACCAATGTCGCCCACATCTGGGCGATGGGGGACTGCAACGGCCGCGGCGCCTTCACGCACACGTCGTACAACGACTTCGAGATCGTCGCCGCCAACCTCCTCGACGACGACCCGCGCCGCGTCAGCGACCGCGTCACGACCTACGCCCTCTACATCGATCCGCCGCTGGGCCGCGCCGGCATGACCGTCGACGAGGTGCGCCGTTCGGGGCGTGAGGCGCTGGTCGGCAAGCGCCCCATGACGCGGGTGGGGCGTGCCGTCGAGAAGGGCGAGACGCAGGGTTTCATGAAGGTGGTCGTCGACGCGGAGACCGAGCAGATCCTCGGCGCGGCGATCCTCGGCGTCGGCGGCGACGAGGTGATCCAGGACATCCTCGACGTGATGACCGCGAAGCTGCCCTACACCGCGATCTCGCGCACCATGCACATCCACCCGACGGTCAGCGAGCTGGTGCCCACGCTGCTGCAGGATCTGCACCCCTTGGAGTGAGCGCCCCTTGACTGTGGCTTGAGTCACAGTAATATGACCAGTGGTCATATCAAGCCTGGGAGGCGCGATGCCCACGGTCACCTGGTCCCGTCTCGGCGGTGAACGCCGCGCCGCGGTGGTGGCCGCGGCCGAATCCGAGTTCGCCGCGCACGGTTTCTCCGGCGGCAGCCTCAACGTCATCGCACGCCGCGCGGGCGTGGCCAAGGGCAGCCTCTTCCAGTACTTCGCCGACAAGCGGGATCTGTACGCCTACATCACCGACGTCGGCAGCCAACGCGTGCGGACGTACATGGAAGACCAGATTCGGGAACTGGACCCGACGCGGCCGTTTTTCACCTTCCTCACCGACCTGCTCGACGTGTGGGTGGCCTACTTCGCCGAGCACCCCCGCGAGCGGGCACTGCACGCGGCGGCCAGCTTCGAGGTCGACACCGATGCCCGGGTCAGCATCCGCGCGGTCGTGCACCGCCACTACCTGGAGGTGCTGCGCCCGCTCGTGCAGGACGCGCGGCAACGCGGGGACCTGCGTCCCGACGCTGACGTCGACGCGCTGCTGTCGCTGCTGCTCATGCTGCTGCCCCATCTGGCGCTCGCCCCCTATGTGCGCGGCATGGATCCGCTCCTCGGTCTCGACGAACTCTCACCGGACCAGCCGGCCCTGGTCGTGCGCCGCTACGTCGCGGTGCTCGCCACCGCTTTTGGATCCAGCACCGCTTTCGCATCCACCACCGAACCTCAGCCCATCGCAACGCACGAAGGAGAACACGCACATGGCCCATACACCTAGGACCCGTTCGGATTCGCTGGCCGCGGGCGGCCTCAACTGGGACAGCCTGCCGCTCAAGCTCTTTGCCGGCGGCAACGCGAAATTCTGGAATCCCGCCGACATCGACTTCTCCCGCGACCGCGCGGACTGGGAGGCACTGACCGACCTGGAGCGCGAATGGGCCACCCGGCTGTGCGCCCAGTTCATCGCCGGCGAGGAAGCGGTCACCCAGGACATCCAGCCGTTCATGGCCGCGATGCGTGCGGAGGGCCGCCTCGGCGACGAGATGTATCTGACCCAGTTCGCTTTCGAGGAGGCCAAGCACACACAGGTGTTCCGGCTCTGGCTCGACGCGGTCGGGGTCACCGACGACATGCAGGTCTTCCTCGACGACCTGCCGACCTACCGGACCATCTTCTACGAGGAACTGCCCGCCTCGCTGGACGCATTGGTCACCGACCCGTCGCCGGCCGCTCAGGTGCGTGCGTCGGTGACCTACAACCACGTCATCGAGGGCATGATGGCGCTGACGGGATACTATGCGTGGCACCGCATTTGCGTCGACAACAACATCCTGCCCGGGATGCAGGAACTCGTGCGCAGGATCGGTGACGACGAGCGACGGCACATGGCATGGGGTACGTTCACCTGCCGGCGGCACGTCGCGGCCGACGACAGCAACTGGGCGGTCTTCGAGAGCCGGATGAACGAACTCATCCCGCTGGCGCTGAAGAACACCGACGACGCCTACGACCTCTACGACGAGATCCCGTTCGGCCTGCAGAAGGACGAGTTCCAGGCCTACGCCGCCGACAAGGGGATGCGCCGCTTCGGCACGATCAGCAGCGCGCGCGGCCGCCCGCTGGGCGAAATCGACCTCGACTACTCGCCGCTGCAGCTCGAGGACACCTTCGCCGACGAGGACGCCAAGGCGCTGGCGACCTCTGCCTAGACGGTCTGCCTAGAGTTCGTCGGAGAAGTCCGCGGTGATCCACCGGTCCGGGCGCACCAGGAACACCAGGCTCGGGCTGTCCTCCATCGAGGCGACGAAGGCCTTTCCGCCCTCCTCGCCGAGGTAGCGGATCGCGATGGCCTCCGCGATGTCCCGCGGTGCCGGCTCGAGGGTGTCGGCGACGGTGCCCTCGACGGTCACGTACTGGTAAGGCGGCTCCTCACGCTGGACCACGAGCGTGAGGGCGCCGGCCTCGCGGATGAGGCGCGCTTTGCGCGACGACGATCCGGTGTTGATACGGATCAGACCG
The DNA here is from genome assembly GCF_022348085.1 of Mycobacterium sp. PSTR-4-N. GTDB lineage: Bacteria > Actinomycetota > Actinomycetes > Mycobacteriales > Mycobacteriaceae > Mycobacterium. The sequence goes on from NZ_JAKRFN010000015.1 coordinate 42,639, forward strand.
TCGACGTAGTCGTACCAGATCGGGACGCTCGTCGGTGGTCGGCCGTCCGACGTCGCCACCGACAGCACGCCCACGTGCAGATCGGTGAGAAACTGCTGCCGCTCTTCGTCCGAGAAAGCCTTCATGGTCAGCCCCAACAGTGCCGCAAATCACTGTTATTCCCGCGGGCGCCTCACGGCCGGCGTTGCACGAACAGCGTCTGCGCGCAGGTCCCGACGAATCCGGTGCGGTCGAAGATCTCGGCGGTGGTCACGCCGATGCCGTCGGGGCCGATCGACGCCCGCGCGCGCAGCCCGAAATCGTGGCCCGCGGGCAGCCGATGCAGGTGCACGACGGTGTCGGTGTTCATGAACACGAACTGCGCGGGATCGAGCACCGCACCCGTGCCGTTCGCCGAGTCGACCACCATCGCGAGCCGTTGCAGCGGGGTGGTCAGCTCTGAATCCACGAGCGGCACAAGCGGAGTCAGCCACGCCTCGAATGCGGCGTCGGGCGCGGTGCGCTGCCTGCGCCAGCTCACCGTCTCCAGATATCCGGTGGCGCCTTCCCATGCGTGCGTCGCGCCGGCCGTCTCGCCCTCGACGATCGGCGGATAGCGGTCGACCGCGGCGTCGGCGGTGTCACTGGTCGCCAGCAGCCAGGCGGTCAATCGCGCGACCGTGCGGGTGGTGCCGTCGGGGCGATCGACCACCATCTCGGCGACCATCAGTGCGATCCGGGCACCCGGGCGGTCCACCCAGGCTCTCACCTTCACCGGCGCCACCGGGATCGCGCCGAGGATGTCCAAGCTCAACCGACCGATCCGCATGCCGGTGCCGTCGGCGAGGCGCTCCACGGCCCTGGTCAGCAGCGCCAGCGGTGGCGAGCCGTGCTGGATCTGCGGGTCCCAGTTGCTGCGGGTGCCGTCGGTGGAGTCGAACACGTCGAACCCGCCGTCGTCGCCACGCGAGCGGAACAGACAGTCGATCACGCCGCGGCCCCGGGGGCGTGCAGCACCGCGTCGGGATCGCCGTCATCGGGCACCTGCGGCCAGCCCGGATAGGGCGGCGGTGTGCCACCGAACGCCGGGCAGAGTGACTGGTAGGCGCACCAGTCACACAGTCGCGACGGATTGGGCCGGAAATCGCCTGTGGCGCCGGCGGATTGGATCGCCGTCCAGATGGCCATCAACGTCTTCTCGAACCGCAGGAGCTCGTCGAGTTCGGGGCTGTAGTCGAGCACCTGGCTGTCGGCGAGATAGATGAGCCGCAATCGGGTCGGCTGGACGCCACGAGAACGCAGGAGCGCCACCGCGTAGAACTTCATCTGGAACATCGCCTTGAACTCGGCCAGCGCCCGCGCCGCGGGCGGCGCCTTCCCGGTCTTGTAGTCGACCACCCGCATCTCACCGGTGGGTGCGACGTCGATGCGGTCGATGAAGCCGCGCAGCAACGTGCCGTCGGCGAGTTCGACCTCGACACGCTGTTCGCACGCCTGCGGATCGAACCGGGTCGGGTCCTCCAGTCGGTAGTAGCCCGCCAGCAGGGTCCTGGCCTCCTCGAGCAGGACGCCGCGCATCTCGGGACTGATGTCCTCGGCCAGGGCGGGTTTGTCGGCGAGCACACGCTCCCACGCCGGGGCCGCCAGCGCGAGCGCCGCCTCCGGGACCCGATCGGCGGCCGGCAGCAGGTACAGCTGCTCCAGCGCGGCATGCACCAGGGATCCGCGCACCTGCGCGGTCGACGACGGCTCGGGCAGACGATCGATCGCCCGGAAGCGGTACAGCAGCGGGCACTGCTTGAAATCGCTGGCCCGCGACGGGGACAACGCGGGCCGGCGCATCTCCCGCTCAGGCTGCTCATCCACGATGCCCACCCTAGAACCGGCCGCCGACAGATCGGGGTAACCCGGCCGTCGCCGGTGCCGCCGGGGCTGGCAGTCTGATCAGCTGTGCGCAGAACCGGTCCGTTCGACGTGGGTGACCGCGTGCAGCTCACCGACGCCAAGGGCAGGCGCTACACGATGGTGCTCAAGCCGGGCGGGGAGTTCCACACCCACCGCGGCATCATCTCGCTCGACGAGGTCGTCGGGCTGCCCGAGGGCAGCGTCATCAAATCGACCAACGGCGACCAGTTCCTGGTGCTGCGCCCGCTGCTCGTCGACTACGTGATGTCGATGCCGCGCGGTGCCCAGGTGGTCTACCCCAAGGACGCGGCACAGATCGTGCACGAGGGCGACATCTTTCCCGGCGCGCGGGTGCTCGAGGCGGGTGCGGGTTCCGGCGCGCTGACGTGTTCGCTGCTGCGCGCGGTCGGCCCCGAGGGCCGGGTGACCTCCTACGAGCTGCGGGAGGATCACGCCGAGCACGCGCTGCGCAACGTGACGACGTTCTTCGGTGCGCCGCCGGACAATTGGGAGTTGGTCACCGCCGACCTGGTCGACTACCCCGGGCCTGAGGTCGACCGGGTGGTGCTGGACATGCTCGCGCCGTGGGAGGTGCTCGGCCGCGTCGCCGAGGTGCTCGTCGCGGGTGGGGTGCTGATGATCTACGTCGCCACCGTCACGCAGCTGTCCAAAACGGTCGAGGCGCTGCGCGAACAGCAGTGCTGGACCGAACCGCGCGCCTGGGAGAGCATGCAGCGCGGCTGGCACGTCGTGGGTCTGGCCGTCCGGCCCGAGCACACGATGCGCGGCCACACCGCGTTCCTGATCAGCGCGCGCAAGCTCGCACCCGGCGCGATCGCGCCCGTTCCGCTGCGCAAGAAGCGTCCGACCGTTTAGCGCTCAGTCGTCGTCACTGCGCCGCATGCTCCGCCGGGTCGAGAGCAGCTCGACCTCCGGACGCGCCGCCACCAGACGTTCCGCGGCGTCGAGCACCGCCACCACGTGGGCGCGGTCGCCGGACACGACGGCGACTCCGACGCCGGCTCGTCGGTGCAGATCCTGCGACCCTGTCTCGGCGGCCGACACCGCGAACCGGCGGGCCAACTCGGCGATCAGGGGCCGCACCACCGAGCGCTTCTGCTTGAGCGAATGCACGTCACCGAGGAGGAGGTCGAACTCCAACCAGCCGATCCACATGCTCACCGCGGCGGCGACGGCGGTGCCAGTGGTGGCGCGGGAGACGGTGGTGGTGGCGGCGGGGGAGCAGCGGTCGTCGCGGGTGCATCGAGTGCCAGGAGCTGGTCGGCGGTCTGGCGGGTCAGCTGCCACGAGCCTGCCTGGGGCGCGAACTGCATGGGATAGGTGAACTGCGAGCCCGGCGGGTTGGCCAGTGTGATCGTCACGGTCGCGACGACATCGCCGGAACCGTTCTGGGTCCAGCCGAGGTCACGCGCCTCGAACGCCAGCGGCAGCGCGCCGTTGTCGCGCAGCGCGGCCGCGAACCGATCCAGGCCGGCGGCCTCGCTCGGGGTGCCGTTTTCGATCAGCGAAATCTTCTGCTCACCCGGCACGGCGGGATCGGACAACCGGGCCAGGACGTCGGTCAGTGCAGAGGGCTGCGGCAGCGGTGGCCCGCCCGGTGCGGGCGGCGCGGGAGCCGGGATGCCCGCCGACGGGGTGGGCGACGTCTCGACGGTCGTCGCCGCCGGAGGCGACGGCGCCGGCGCGCACCCACCCAACGCGAACGCCGCCACAATCGTGGCGGCGCCGCGGTGAAGAGGGAGACGCACCGGCGTCATCGATCGGTAAGGATCACCGTCGGCTCGAGATTCGGGCCTCGATCAGCCGAGCATTCCGGCGAGGGTGAACAGCGACGACTGCGAGAGCTGCCAGCCGGTCGGGCTGGGGCCCTGCACGAAGCTCAGGGGCATCGTCCGGCTCTCACCGGTCGGCAGCGTCGCGGTGACGTTGGCCGTCGCGACATTGCCGTTGACGTCGACGTCGGCGACGGTCGCGGTCAGCGGCAGGTAGCCCTTCTGCACCGCGCTGTTGTACTTCGCGGAGACGCCGATTCCACCGATGCGGCCCAGGTCCTGCACGTAAGCCTGCTTGCCGGCGAACGACCCACCCGAGCCGAGGACGTTGACGGTCTGCTGCAGCGGACCGGCGAGTTCGGGCGCCGGCGCCTGCGGCGCATTGACCACGATCGGGTCGGCCGCCGCCACACCGGCGCCGACTGCAATCGAGGTCACACCCACGGCCGCCGCGCCCGCGAGTGCGGCTGCTGCGGTCCCAGCGGTCACGCTGGTAAAGAGGGATTTGAGGGTCACGACGGTCCTTCCGTTCGGACAAACTGATGTAAAGAGGCTAACAGTGTTGCTGGTGTGTCGAATTCCTAGAGCACACACAATGGCTGAATCGCCGGTAGCGTTGAAGTTGTTACCGCACCAACTCCCGGTGTGGGGAAGGAGCTCAGTATGAGTGAGTCCGAGCGTTCCGGAACATCCCCCGAGAGAAGGCTGTCCGCCGAGGACGCTGCCGAGTTGGAGCAGCTCCGTCGGGAAGCGGCGATCCTGCGTGAACAACTGGACGGCGCGGTGGGCGCGCAGAGCGGCGCGCGTGCCGCACGCGACGTCCACCAGCTGGAGGCTCGCATCGATTCTCTGGCGGCCCGCAACGCCAAACTGATGGACACGCTCAAAGAGGCCCGCCAGCAGTTGCTGGCGCTGCGCGAGGAGGTCGACCGGCTCGGTCAGCCGCCCAGCGGCTACGGCGTTCTGCTGGGGGTCCAGGACGACGACACCGTCGACGTGTTCACCTCCGGCCGCAAGATGCGCCTGACGTGCTCGCCGAACATCGACACCAAGGTGCTCAAGAAGGGGCAGACGGTTCGCCTGAACGAGGCGCTCACCGTGGTCGAGGCCGGGCACTACGAGTCCGTGGGTGAGATCAGCACCCTGCGCGAGATCCTGTCCGACGGTCACCGCGCCCTCGTCGTCGGCCACGCCGACGAAGAGCGCATCGTGTGGCTGGCCGAGCCGCTCGTCGCCGCCGAGCACCTGCCCGAGGTCGAGGATCCGAGCCTCGGCGACGATCAGCCGCGCAAGCTCCGGCCGGGGGACTCGCTGCTGGTCGACACCAAGGCGGGCTACGCCTTCGAGCGCATCCCCAAGGCCGAGGTCGAAGACCTCGTGCTCGAGGAGGTGCCGGACGTCAGCTACGGCGACATCGGCGGTCTCACCCGGCAGATCGAGCAGATCCGCGACGCGGTCGAGCTGCCGTTCCTGCACAAGGACCTGTACCGCGAATACGCGTTGCGGCCGCCCAAGGGTGTGCTGCTCTACGGGCCGCCCGGGTGCGGTAAGACGCTGATCGCCAAGGCGGTGGCCAACTCGCTGGCCAAGAAGATGGCCGAGCTGCGCGGTGAGGACTCGCGCGAGGCGAAGTCGTACTTCCTCAACATCAAGGGCCCCGAGCTGCTCAACAAGTTCGTCGGCGAGACCGAGCGGCACATCCGGTTGATCTTCCAGCGGGCGCGCGAGAAAGCGTCAGAGGGCACGCCGGTGATCGTGTTCTTCGACGAGATGGATTCGATCTTCCGCACCCGCGGTACCGGTGTGAGCTCCGATGTGGAGACCACTGTGGTGCCGCAGCTGCTCAGCGAGATCGACGGTGTCGAGGGTTTGGAGAACGTCATCGTGATCGGCGCCTCCAACCGCGAGGACATGATCGACCCGGCGATCCTGCGGCCCGGCCGCCTGGACGTCAAGATCAAGATCGAGCGGCCCGACGCCGAGGCGGCGCAGGACATCTTCAGCAAGTACCTCACCGAGGACCTGCCGATCCACGCCGACGACCTCGCCGAGTTCACCGGCGACCGCAGGCTGACCATCAAGGCGATGATCGAGAAGGTCGTCGAGCGGATGTACGCCGAGATCGACGACAACCGGTTCCTCGAGGTCACCTACGCCAACGGTGACAAGGAAGTCATGTACTTCAAGGACTTCAACTCCGGGGCGATGATCCAGAACGTGGTGGACAGGGCGAAGAAGAACGCGATCAAGTCCGTGCTGGAGACCGGTCAGCCGGGTCTGCGCATTCAGCACCTGCTGGACTCGATCGTCGACGAATTCGCCGAGAACGAGGACCTGCCGAACACGACGAATCCCGATGACTGGGCCCGTATCTCGGGCAAGAAGGGCGAGCGGATCGTCTACATCCGCACGCTGGTCACCGGGAAGTCGTCGAGTGCCAGCCGGGCCATCGACACCGAGAGCAACCTCGGGCAGTACCTCTAACCGCGCGACACCAGCGAGTAGCTGTTGGTCAGGTCGTCCTGGAGCACCTGGGCGGCCTGACTGCTGGTGTCGACGCGCAGCTCGGTCTCCGGTGTGCGGGTGCGGAAGGTCCAGCCTTCGGGAAGTGTCAGTCGCTCCGCCAGTGCGGGCAGGTCGTCGTAGCTCAGCGCCGGGTCGACGATCCGACTCCACGTCTGCATCACCCATGTCCTGCCGTCGGCGTCGGTGAGCTCGAACACCGGTGCGCCGGAGTCGAAGACGAACACAGCGTGACGCGCGACCGTGTTGGGCACGTAGGGCGCCGGATTCATCGACGACAGCGTGACGGTGGCCTGGCGATACATGTCGAGACCGCCGAAGGTGACGATCTCGCGATCCGGACCCATGTCCTTCTCGATGGCGTCCATCAACCAGTAGCGCGGCCCGTTGAGCAGAGCGGCGAGCGCCCCGTGCTCGGTGGCGATCGCTGCGGCGTCGAGCGTGTTCCACAGCTCGGGGGGACAGTCGTTGAGTGGGTAGGTGTTGTAGACGGTCGCCTGCGGACCGTCCGGTCCGGCACTGACCAGCAGCACCTCGCCATAGCGCTTGCCCCGCAATCCGGTGTTCGTCACGGGTTCGACTCCTCTCGTTGCATCGCCAGGTAGGTGTCGCGGCCGGCCAGGCTGACCGCGACGTCGGAGATCAGTGGTTCGAAGAAGCGCTGACGGTAGAGCGGGTCGACGCTGGTGCTGACGGTGAAGTACAGGCCGGAGAGCACGGCGACGAACAGCGACATGTGCACCACGGTCTGCGGTACGGGCACGTGGATGCCGAACCACGTTCCGTCGCAGGGCGGTACGCCGACGGGACAACTCTGTTCGCCCGACCACAGCACGAGCACGTCGGAGGGGACGGCGACGAAACCCAGGGCGACGAAGAACACGAACAGCCCGGTGGTGAACAGCACCACCTGGATCGCCTGAGCGATCACCATGACCGCGACGACGTTGACCTGCTCGGCCCGCGACAGCGGTGTCGCCGCGCCGGCGGGAAGACCGGCCAGTGGGGTGTCGGCGAGCAGCGCCGCGGGATCAAACTGCCGGGTCCTGTCCTGCCGCAGCGCGCCGACCTCGTCACGGATCGTGGTCACCATGAACACCAGAGCCACCGCAGCGAGGAAACCGATGGTCTGCCAGAGCCTTTCGCGGGTCATGCGGGCCGACAGCTGCCACAGTTCGCCGGTGAAGTAGACCACCACGGTGAGCATCAGCAGCGGCAGCGCCCGGCTCATCAACGTGCCGAGAGCCCCCACCTGCTCCCACGCGAACCGGAAGGCCCACAGCGTGATCGAGCCCAGGCCGATGTAGGTCAGCCATATGGTCAGCAGCGTCACCGCCACGAAAGCCGGCACCTCTGCCAGCGCCGCGGCCGACCAGCCTGACACCATGACCGGCATCACCAGGACGGCGATGCCCATCACCGCCAGGGCGGTGGTCCGGCGGCCCATCCGCGCCGCGGTGGTGGACCGCTGGTGCAGGACCTCCAGCGCGAACGGCGTCGCCGCCAACACGACGGCGATGACGGCCAGCCGCAGCAAGACCGCGACGTCGGGGTTCCCGCCGGTCCATTCGGCCAGCAACAGGACTGTCGCTGTCAGCGCGCCGACCCCCGCCACCGCCGGCGCGGCGCGGGCGATCAGCGCCCGGGACCGAACCCGCCGGGTGAGCACCAGCGGCAGTCCGCGGTGCAGGAACCACTCGTGGATGGTGCGTGCCTCGACCGCCGATCCGCTCACCGGGATCCGTCCTGCGCCGACGTGCCCGCCACCGTCGCCGTGCGGTAGCGATCGCGGGCGACCAGCGTGAGCAACAGATCCTCGATCGACGGGTCGACGAACTGCCGGCGATACTCCTTGTCGGTGACCGCGCGCGCGGACAGGTACATGAACGTCAGGGCGGTCAGGAACATCGTGAGTTGGATCAGAGCCGCGGGGATCGGCAGGGTCATGCCGAGCAGTTGCCCGTCGCGCGGGCTCCCGCCGGTCAGGGCGTCCAGCAGCTCGGGGCTGATGAGGATCAGGCCGAGAACGCCGAACAGCGCGCCGGTCACCACGGCCACCGTCAACACCTGGATGATCTGCGACAGGGCGAGCACGAACACGACATTCACCCGTTCCGGCCGCGACAACGGAACCCGCCGGGGTCGATCGGGCATCGCCTCGAACGGGGTGCCGACGAGCATCTGGGCATGCTCGGGCCGCTTGGCCTCCGGCGTCAGGATGGGGCGGACCAGGCCGAGGGTGCTGGACACCAGAAACGACGCCGCGATGGCGAACAGGAACAGCAGGGCCAGCCACAATCTGGGCCGGCTCACCGTCGAGGCCATCGTCCACACCGGGCCGTTGAAGAACACCAGCACGGTCAACAGCATCACCGGCAGCGCCCGCAGCAGCAGGCTGCCCACCGAGGCGAGATTGCGCAGCGTCACGTTCGCGGCCCAGCCCAGCACCGACCCCAGTCCCGTCGCGGTGGCCGCCAGGATCACGGCGATCACCACGCCTTCGGCCACGATGTCGACGACGATCCGCGCACTCGGGCCGCCGAAGACAGCGGCCAGGCCCGCCACCCCGACAGCGGCCGCCGACACCGCTTCCCGCCGCCGGCGGTGGGCGATCCGTGACACCAGCCGGCCCGCCGTGACCGCCGTCGGCGCCACCAACACCACGATCACCAGGACGAACCACTCCGTGCGGGTGGGGGTGCCGTCGATGTCGATCGTGTGCTTTCCGGTCACCGCGACGATCACGATCGAGAACGCCATGCTCACCGCGAACGCGGCCAGTGCGGGGGCCGACCGGGACCACACCCCACGAACCAGCGTGCCCGGCCGCAGCACGGCGGGCAGGCCTCGGCGCAGGAACCACTCTTCTGCGGCCGAGCGCAGGTCGGCGGCGCCGGAACGGGTGATCATGGTCGCTCTCATCTCACCACGCCGCCCAGCTCACCGACGGATTTCCGGACCGGGCAGCTGCGGGGCGGTCGGCGGGCACCTCTAGGCTGGACGGCATGCAACGGATCATCGGAACGGAGGTCGAGTACGGCATCTCCTCGCCGTCCGATCCGACCGCGAATCCGATCTTGACGTCCACCCAGGCGGTTCTCGCCTATGCCGCGGCCGCCGGTCTGCAGCGAGCCAAGCGCACGCGCTGGGATTACGAGGTGGAATCGCCGCTGCGCGATGCCCGGGGCTTCGATCTGAGCCGCTCGTCGGGGCCGCCGCCGATCGTCGACGCCGACGAGGTCGGCGCGGCGAACATGATCCTGACCAACGGCGCCCGGCTGTACGTCGACCACGCCCATCCCGAGTACTCCGCTCCCGAGGTCACCGACCCGATGGACGCCGTCATCTGGGACAAGGCCGGCGAGCGGGTCATGGAAGCCGCGGCTCGGCACGTCGCGAGCGTGCCCGGGGCGGCGAAACTGCAGCTCTACAAGAACAACGTGGACGGCAAGGGCGCGTCGTACGGCACGCACGAGAACTACCTGATGTCGCGGCAGACGCCGTTCTCGGCCGTCATCGCCGGTCTGACCCCGTTCCTGGTGTCCCGTCAGGTGGTCACCGGCAGCGGCCGGGTCGGTATCGGTCCGTCGGGCGACGAGCCGGGCTTTCAGCTGTCTCAGCGCTCGGATTACATCGAGGTCGAGGTGGGCCTCGAGACGACGCTCAAACGCGGCATCATCAACACCCGCGACGAGCCGCACGCCGACGCCGACAAATACCGTCGTCTGCACGTCATCATCGGCGACGCGAACCTGGCCGAGACGTCCACCTACCTCAAGGTCGGCGCCACCTCTCTGGTGCTCGACGTCATCGAGGAGGGGGCGCACGTCGGCATCGACCTCAGCGACCTCGCGCTGGCCCGGCCGGTGCACGCCGTGCACGTGCTGTCCCGGGATCCGTCGCTGCGCGCGACGGTGGCGCTGGCCGACGGCCGTGAACTCACCGGGCTTGCGCTGCAGCGGATCTACCTCGACCGGGTGGCGAAGCTGGTGGACAGCAAGGACCCCGACCCGCGGGCCAACCACGTCCTCGAGACGTGGGCCCATGTGCTGGACCTGCTCGAGCGCGACCCGATGGAGTGCGCCGACCTGCTCGACTGGCCGGCGAAGCTGCGTCTGCTCGAGGGCTTCCGCAGCCGGGAGAACCTGAGCTGGAACGCTCCGCGCCTGCACCTCGTCGATCTGCAGTACTCGGATGTGCGGCTGGACAAGGGCCTGTACAACCGGCTCGTGGCGCGCGGCTCGATGCAGCGGTTGGTCACCGAGCAGCAGGTGCTCGACGCCGTGGACAACCCGCCCACCGACACCCGGGCGTACTTCCGCGGAGAGTGCCTGCGCCGGTTCGGCGCCGACATCGCCGCGGCCAGCTGGGATTCGGTGATCTTCGATCTCGGCGGCGACTCGCTGGTGCGCATCCCGACACTCGAACCGCTGCGGGGCAGCAAATCCCATGTCGGTGCGCTTCTGGACTCGGTGGACAGCGCGGTGGAGCTGGTCGAACAACTCACCACCTGACCGGGCTATCCCCGGCAATATGGCGGCTGACCGGTAGTGTGGGGGAACGGCGGACACCGACATCCCAGGGTGGCGGCACTGTCCGAACAGAGACGCAGGAGGCAGCGATGGCGCAGGAGCAGACCAAGCGCGGCGGCGGAGGCGGCGAGGACGACGACCTCACCGGCAGCACGGCTGCCGGCCAGGAGCGCCGCGAGAAGCTGACCGAGGAGACCGACGATCTGCTCGACGAGATCGACGACGTCCTGGAAGAGAACGCAGAAGACTTCGTGCGTGCATATGTGCAGAAGGGTGGACAGTGACCTGGCCGCATCGCGATCAGACCTCTGCCCACCCCGTACCAGGAGCCTTTGACGCCTTGCCCGCAGGCCTGTCGCACGGTGGCGTGAACCCGTCGTCGTTCTCCGACTTCCTGCGTCACCAGGCGCCGCACCTGCTCCCGGGCGCGGGTGGCTCGGGTGGTCAGGTGCCGGCCGCCCTGCCGACCGACGTGGTGCCGCACGGCACCACGATCGTGGCGTTGAAGTTCCCCGGCGGTGTGGTGATGGCCGGAGACCGTCGCGCCACCCAGGGCAACATGATCGCCAGCCGTGACGTGCAGAAGGTGTACATCACCGACGACTACACCGTCACCGGCATCGCGGGCACCGCGGCCATCGCCGTCGAGTTCGCCCGCCTCTACGCCGTCGAGCTCGAACACTACGAGAAGCTCGAAGGTGTCGCGCTGACGTTCTCGGGCAAAGTGAACCGGCTGGCCACCATGGTGCGTGGCAATCTGGGGGCCGCGTTGCAGGGCTTCATCGCGCTGCCGCTGCTGGCCGGCTACGACCTCGACGATCCGAACCCCGAGGCGGCCGGGCGCATCGTGTCCTTCGACGCCGCGGGCGGCCACAACCTCGAAGAGGAGGGCTACCAGTCCGTCGGCTCGGGGTCGATCTTCGCCAAGTCGTCGATGAAGAAGCTCTACTCCCAGGTGCGCGACGCCGACTCGGCGCTGCGCGTGGCGATCGAGGCGCTCTACGACGCCGCCGACGACGATTCGGCCACCGGTGGCCCCGATCTGGTACGGGGCATCTTCCCGACCGCAGTCGTCATCACGGCAGACGGCGCGGTCGAGGTGACCGAGCAGCAGATCGCCGGGGTGGCCCGGGAGATCATCGACAACCGTTCGCGGGCAGACACTTTCGGGCCCGACGCTGAACCTGTCCGGGGTGACGAGCTGTGAGCTTCCCGTATTTCATCTCGCCCGAGCAGGCGATGCGCGAGCGTTCCGAGCTCGCCCGCAAAGGCATCGCCCGGGGCCGCAGTGTGATCGCGCTGGCCTACGCCGACGGCGTGCTGTTCGTCGCGGAGAATCCGTCGCGCTCACTGCAGAAGGTCAGCGAACTCTACGACCGCGTCGGCTTCGCCGCCGTGGGCCGTTTCAACGAGTTCAACAATCTGCGCAGTGGCGGTATCCGCTTCGCCGACACCCAGGGCTATGCCTACTCGCGGCGCGACGTCACCGGCCGCCAGCTGGCCAACGTCTACGCCCAGACTCTCGGGACCATCTTCACCGAGCAGGCCAAACCGTACGAGGTGGAGCTGTGCGTGGCCGAGGTGGCCCACTACGGCGAGACCAAACCGCCGGAGCTGTATCGGATCACCTATGACGGATCGATCGCCGACGAGCCGCATTTCGTGGTGATGGGCGGGACGACCGAGCCGATCTCAACAGCGCTGACCGAGTCGTACCAGGAGAACCTGAGCCTGGGCGAGGCCGTGTCCATCGCGGTGACCGCGCTGGGCGCCGGCGGCAACGGCAGCGAGCCGCGCACACTGGGCCCGAGCACCCTCGAGGTCGCCGTGCTCGACGCCAACCGACCGCGGCGGGCGTTCCGCCGCATCACCGGCGCCGCGCTCGAGGCGCTTCTGCCCGCCACGGATACGGCGGCTGCCGACAGCACCGAAGGCTGACCTCCTTCCCGTTCTCCGCGCGCATGGTGTCCTGACTGGGTAGTGTCCCCGCTGGCGACGTCGAGACACCAGGCGAGGAGGCCGCAGCGGCATGGACGGTCAACCCGACCTCTGTATCGGTGGTGCATGGCGGCACGCCTCCGACGGCGGCACCCGCGACATCGTCGACCCCGCCGACGGCAGTGTCGCCGCGGTGGTCGACGAAGCCACCCCTGACGACGCGGTGGCCGCCGTTGCGGCGGCCCGCGCCACTTTCGACGACGGATCCTGGCGTGCCACTCCGGCATCCGAGCGGTCCGCGCTGCTGCACCGGGTCGCGGAACTGTTGCAGCGCGACAAAGAAGACCTCGCGCTGCTGGAGACACGTGACACCGGAAAGACGTTGGCGGAGAGTCGTATCGACATCGACGACGTCACCTCGGTGTTCCGGTATTACGCGCGGTTGATCGGTGTCGAGACCGACACGCTCGTCGACGTCGGGGACCCGACGGTGATCAGTCGGGTGGTCGCCGAACCGATCGGCGTGTGCGTGCTCATCGCGCCGTGGAACTATCCGCTGCTGCAGATGTCGTGGAAGGTGGCTCCGGCGTTGGCGGCCGGCTGCACCATGGTCGCCAAACCCAGCGAAGTCACCCCGTTGAGCACCATCGCGTTCGTCCATCTGCTCGACGAGGCGGGCCTGCCGCCGGGTGTGGTGAACCTGGTGCAGGGTAGCGGTGCAACGTTGGGCGCCGCACTCACCGACAACCCGGACGTCGACTTCATCTCGTTCACCGGCGGCCTGTCGACCGGGCGCACCATCGCCGCGACCGCCGCCGCGCACGTCACCAAGGTGGCTCTCGAACTCGGCGGTAAGAACCCCCACATCGTGTTCGCCGACGTCCGCGACAGCGGGGACTGGGACGCCGCCGTCGACCACGTCCTCACCGGGGTGTTCCTGCACTCCGGACAGGTGTGCTCGGCGGGCACCCGGGTGATCCTCGAGGAGTCCATCGCCGACGACTTCGTCGCCGCGCTGGCCGAACGAGCGGCCACGATTCGCGTCGGCAACGGGCTCGACCCGGCCAGTGAGACCGGGCCCCTGGTCTCCGAACAGCATCGCGCCAAGGTCGAAAGCTATGTGGCGCTGGGAATCTCAGAAGGAGCGAAGCTGGTGTGCGGCGGGTCGCGGCCCACCGACCCCGCCCTGGCGAACGGGTTCTTCTATCTGCCGACGATCTTCGACCGCTGCGACCGGTCGATGCGCATCGTCGCCGAGGAGACGTTCGGGCCGATCATGACCGTGGAGCGCTTCACAGGCGAGGACGAGGCGATCGCGCTGGGCAACGACACGCGGTACGGGCTGGCCGCCGGTGTCCGCACGTCGGATTCGGCTCGGGGCGAACGCGTGGTACGCGCGCTGCGGCACGGCACCGTGTGGCTCAACGACTTCGGCTACTACACCGCCGGCGCGGAGTGGGGCGGGTTCGGAGCCTCCGGTAACGGACGCGAACTCGGACCCACCGGGCTGGCCGAATACCAAGAGCTCAAACACATCTGGCACAACACGGCGCCCGCCCCCGCGGGCTGGTTCACGAACCCCGTCCGCTAGCAGAAGGGCACTCTCATGGTGATCAAACAGCCTCACCCCGACAGCGGCATGGAGGACTTCGGCTACAAGGAGTCCCTGGACCGCAGCATCGGGAAGTTCGCCAGCTTCGCGGCGGGCGTCAGCTACATCTCGATCCTGACCGGCACGTTCCAGCTGTTCTACTTCGGGTTCGGTACGGGCGGGCCCGCGTACCTGTGGTCCTGGCCGATGGTGTTCGTCGGCCAGATGGCCGTCGCGCTGTGCTTCATGGAACTGGCGGCGAAGTACCCCGTCGCGGGCTCGGTCTACAACTGGAGCAAAAAGCTCGGAAGCCGGCTGGTCGGCTGGACGTCGGGATGGCTGATGCTGACCGCATCCATCGTCACGATCTCCGCGGTGGTGCTCGCGTATCAACTGAACCTGCCGCGGCTGTGGAGCGGATTCCAGATCATCGGCGACGGCACCGGCACCTACGACTTCGCCACCAACGCCGTCGTTCTCGGCACCGTGCTCATCGTGTTCACCACGCTGGTCAATGCACTCGGCGTCAGGCTGATGTCGATGATCAACAGCGCCGGGGTGTTCATCGAGCTGATCGCCGCGGTGCTGATCGTGATCATCCTCGCGATCAACGTCAAGCGCGGGCCCGACGTCTTCTTCTCCACCAACGGTTACGGCGCGGGGGAGAGCTTCGGCTACCTCGGCGCCTTCTTCATCGCGTCGCTGGCCTCGCTCTACGTGATGTACGGCTTCGACACCGCGAGCTCACTGGGAGAGGAGACCGTGGAACCGCGAAAGACCGCGCCCAAGGCCATCTTCCGCGCGATCCTCGCCTCGTTCGTGATCGGCGGCGGCATCCTGGTGTTCGCGGTGATGTCCGCCCCGGACCTGAACGACCCCCAGATCGGCGAGAGCAGCGGCGGCCTGCAGTACATCGTCGAGCAGGTGATGTGGGGCCCGCTGGGCAAGGTGTTCCTCGTCTGCATCGTGGTGGCGGTGACGGTCTGCACCCTGGCCGTGCACACCGCGGCGATCCGGCTGTCGTTCGCAATGGCGCGGGACAACGCGTTGCCGTTCGGGGAGAAGCTGGCCACGGTGAACCCGAAGACGCAGACCCCGATCGTGCCGGCCGTGACCATCGGCGTCATCGCCGCGATCATCCTGGCGATCAACATCAGTCAGCCCAAGATCTTCACCGTGCTGACCTCGATCGCGATCATCATGATCTACCTGGCGTACCTGATGGTCACCGCCCCGATGCTCAAGAAGCGCTTCCAGGGGCAGTGGCCGCCCGCCGATCTGAAAGAAGGCGGCTACTTCACCATGGGCAAGTGGGGCCTGCCCGTGAACATCTTCGCGGTCCTGTGGGGGGCGAGCATGGCACTCAACCTGGCGTGGCCACGCGTCGCCGTGTACGGCGACCCCTGGTACAACACCTGGGGTGCGTTCGTCTACATCGGTGTGATCGTCGGCTCGGGTCTGCTCTGGTACGCAATCAAGGGACGCAACCACATCGGCACGCTGAAGTCCCACGCCGCCGAGAGCGTGGCGGAGGCGCGCGCCGATGGCTGAGACGGGCGTGTTCGACTATGTCATCGCCGGGGGTGGCACCGCAGGCTGTGTGCTCGCCGCCCGGTTGTCCGAGGACCCCGCTGTCACCGTGTGTCTGATCGAGGCGGGACCGTCGGACGTCGGCGACGACAAGATCCTGGTGCTCTCGGAGTGGATGCAGCTGCTGGACTCCGGCTACGACTGGGACTACCCGGTCGAACCCCAGGAGCGGGGCAACTCCTTCATGCGGCACGCCCGCGCGAGGGTGCTCGGCGGGTGTTCCTCGCACAACTCGTGCATCGCCTTCCATCCGCCGGCCGAGGCGCTCGACGAGTGGGCCGCGATGGGGGCGACGGGCTGGAGCGCGGCCGAGGTGCTCCCACTGGTCGACCGACTCACCCAGACGGTGACGCTGCGCGACGTTCCACCCGACGATCCCTGCGGCGCAGCGGTTCTCGAGGCCGCGGCGATGGTCGGGCTGCCCACGGTGTCGTTCAACCGGGGCGAGACGGTGCGCAACGGCGCCGGCTGGTTCCAGATCAACGCCGGTGATGACGGCATCCGGAACTCCACCTCGCACGCGTTCCTGCACCCCATTCTGGGCACGCGCACGAACCTGGAGGTCCGGACCGACACCTGGGTGTCGGAGATCTTGTTCGACGACGCGCTACGGGCGACCGGGGTGCGCTACCAGCGGCCGGATCTGACCGGCTACGACACCGTCGCGGCCCGCCGTGAGGTGATCGTCACCGCCGGCGCCATCGACACCCCGAAGTTGTTGATGCTCTCCGGGATCGGGCCGACGGCGCATCTGCGCGAGATCGGCATCGACGTCCGTGTCGACTCGCCGGGAGTGGGCGCCAATCTCGACGACCATGTCGAGGGGCTGGTGTTCTGGGAGGCCGCCCAGCCGATGGTGACCACCTCGACGCAGTGGTGGGAGATCGGGCTGTTCACGACGATCGACGAGGGCGTGCGCCAACCCGACCTGATGATGCACTACGGCAGCGTGCCGTTCGACATGAACACGCTGCGCCGCGGCTACCCGACCACCGACAACGGATTCTGCTTGACGCCCAACGTGACTCAGGGCCACTCGCGGGGCACGGTGCGACTGAGCACCCGCGATTTCCGCGACCGTCCCCGCGTCGACCCTCGCTACTTCACCGATCCGGACGGCTACGACGACCGAATCATGCTCGCCGGGGTGAAGCTGGCCCGCCGGATCGCCGAACAGTCGCCGCTGGCGCCCTGGGTGGCGCGAGAGCTCGCGCCCGGGCCCGACGCGACGACCGACGACGAGCTGCTCGACTACATCCATCAGTGCCACAACACCGTCTACCACCCGGCCGCGACCGCGCGGATGGGTGCGGCGTCGGATCCGATGGCGGTGCTCGACCCTGCGCTGAGAGTCAAGGGCGTCACGGGCCTGCGCGTGGTGGACGCGTCGGCGATGCCGAAACTGCCTGCGGTGAACCCGAACATCACGGTGATGACGATGGCGGAGAAGTGTGCCGACCTCATCCGAGCCGGCTGAGCACGCCGGGCTGCCCCGGTTCCTGGCCGAGCACACCCCGTTCCAGGCGGCGACCGACGACGAGCTGAGAGCGCTGGCGCAGGGCGCTGCGATCGAGGCGTTTCCCGCCGACGTCGTCGTGGCCGACTACGCCTCCCGCGTACCCGACGCCGTGTGGATGGTGCGCGACGGGCTTGTCACGCTGCGTGGCAGTGGGGACGGCGCGTTGATCGATGTCGTCGGACCGGGCGGCATCTTCGGCTACCTGCCTCTGCTCAGCGGTGCCGGAATGGACTTCCAGGCGAGGACGTCCACACCCAGCACGTTGATCAGGCTGCCCGGCACCCTGGTGCAGCAGCAGTTCGCCAAGCCGACCGGGCTGGCATTTCTCGCCGCGTCGGGATGGAACCGCGCTGCCGAGCGGGCGACCATCGCGCCGGCCACCGACGCCCGGCCGGTGTCGGAGTTGGTCCACGGCGAGGTCCTGCTGGTCGCACCGGACGAGACCGTGCGCGATGTGGTGACCGAGATGACCGAGCACCACGTGTCCTACGCGCTGATCCGGTTGCCTGACGGGGGTCTGGGGATTTTCACCGACCGCGATCTGCGGACCCGGGTGGTGGCGGCGGGCCGGTCCGTCGACGTGCCCATCGCGTCGGTGATGAGCGCACCTGCGCGCACCGTCACCGCGGATCTGACGGCCGACAGCGTACTGATGGAGATGCTGGAGTGCGGGCTCCGGCACATGCCTGTGCTGACGCCGCGAGGGGAGGTGCTCGGCGTCCTCGAAGACGCCGACCTGCTGGCGGCGTCGGCGCGCCAGAGTTTCCTGCTTCGCCGCTCGATCGCGCAGGCCGAAGACGCCGCCACGCTGCGCGAGGTGGGCCGGCAGGTCACCGGTACCGCTGTCGATCTGTTCCGCAACGGCACCAAGGCGGTGGCCACGAGCGCGATCCTGTCGGTCGTCGTGGACAGCCTCGTGCGTCGCGCGGTGGAAATCGTCGTGGCGCACGCGGACGATCCGCCGCCGGACGGCTTCGCCTGGCTCACCCTGGGCAGTGTCGCGCGCCGCGAAGCGATGCCGTCCTCGGACGTCGACAGCGCGGTGTCGTGGCGCGACGACCTCGGAGCGGACGCCGGCCGGTTCCGGCAGATCGCCGCCGACGTCCACGAACTGCTCGCGCAGGCAGGTCTGCCGACCGATCGCAACGGCGCCACCGGCGACAAGCCGAAATTCTCACGCTCCCAGTCGGAGTGGCGTACCGCCGCGCAGGGCTGGCTCGCCGAACCGCTGCAGGGGCGGGGGTTGATGTTCTCCTCGCTGCTGATCGACGGCCGCGTCGTCTGGGGTGATCCGGGATTGCACACGGTGCCATCGGCCTACCACCGCATCCGCGAGCAGTACCCGGAGGCGTTGCGCCTGCAGTTGCTCGACGCGCTGTCGGGCCGGATGCGTACCCGCTCGCTGCGCGACGTGTTGTCGCGGCGCGGAGGAACGTTCGACCTCAAGAACCACGCGGTCACCCCGATCGTGAACCTTGCACGCTGGGGCGGTCTGGTGGCGGGGGTGACGTCGGCGGCGACGCCTACCCGGCTCGCCGCGGCCGCGCAGGCCGGCGCGCTGACCGACCGGGACGCCGGCACGCTGACCGAGGTGTTCACGATGCTGCAGCGCATGCGGATGGCACATCAGGTCCAACAGATCAGCGCCGGCCGCCCGCCCGGAGACATCGTCGCGTCCTCGGAACTATCGCCGTTGGATCGCAGTCAACTCGGTGACGGCCTGCGCGAGATCGCCGCCGTGCGACGCCGTGTCGGCACCGTCGGGTTGTCCGGCCGGTAGCGGGTCAGGTCCAGTAGAGCGCGCGCGCAGACGGCAAGGTCGCGGCGAGCTCGCTGTCGAACCATGAATGCAGTTGTGCCATGGTCTCTTTGGGGTAGACGTACTTGGCCGCGCCGAACTTGCCGTACTTGCGGGTGCGCACGGATTCGTCCATCTCCAGCTTGGTGCGGGGATACCACGACGTCAGCACGTCCTTGCTGGCCGCGGTGAACCGGTGGGTGATGCACTCGACGGTCAGATCCAGATCGGCGATCTCGGCGGTCGCGTCCGCCACCGACCGCAGCAGCGCCCCGTAGGTGTTGCGCCAGTCCGGGATCGGCATGATCGGCGCGATCGTGAGGCCCACCGGATAGCCCGCGGTGGCGAGCTGGGCCAGCGCCGCCACCCGCCGTGGGAGCCTCGCCGTCCCGCCCTCGAAGCGGCCGGCGACCTCCTGGGCGTTGACCGACACCCGCACCCTGGTGCGACCCCGGTGGGGGAGATCGAGCAGCGGGGCGACGTTGCCGTACTTGGTGGTGAAGCGCAGGCCCACCGGTGCGGCCCAGTCATGGGTGCCGACGTGGCTGATGGCCGCCGACAGCGAGCCGGTCAGGTGTTCGAGCGCCAGGGGATCGGTGTAGCAGGACGCCTCGAACGTGGTTCCTTCCTCGGCGCGCGCCGAGGCCGACGTGACGGTGCCGCGGCCCACGTGCTCGTCCATACCGGCCAGGATGTCGGGCAGGTTGGCGTACACCCGCGTGATCGGCGGTCCGCTCAGGGAGCCGGCGAGATAGCAGTACTGGCAGTGCCCGGGACACCCTTGCGCCAGGTCCATGCGCCAGTCCGCACTGGGTGGGATCGGCTGCATGCGGCGTTTCGACGGCGGTGCCACGACGACCGCCAACGTCTGTTTGGCCGATGAGTAGGTGGACCGGTCGTCGTCGCCGCGCAGCGAAGGCAGCCGATCGCCGGCGAGGACCTCGATGGTGGGCACACCGGCGGCCTCGCACCGGCTGATGATCTCGGCGCCGTGGGGCAGTTCTGCTGCTGATTTCGTGACCAGGACACGCTGCGGCGTCCACAAGACCGGAGGATGGGTGATCGTCATCGCCCGAGGTGCAACAGGAGTGATCTTGTCCTGATTCCGCGAGCTCAGTCTCCGGTGATGACCGCGAGGATGGTGCGCCAAGCATCCGAGGGCCGGTTCAGCATGCCGCTGTGGGCGCCGAACCCCGCCACCGGGCTGCCGTCGTCGTACCGGCCGGCGGCCAGCGGGATCACCCCGGGCATCTCGTCGGGGTCCGCGCCGTGCGGACCGCCCGGAATGCCCTGCACCGCCTCGATGAAGTCGCCCGGTGCTGTCATCGAGAACCGCACGACGTCAGGGTTGCGGTTGTGCCAATCGGACGGGTCGTCGACCCCGACGCCGGCGCCGGCCGCGGCCAGGAACAGGGTGCGGTCCGACGTCATGCCCATCGTCTCGGCCGTGCCGACGATCGAGCCGCCGTAGGAATGGCCGATGACCGTCACGGGCACACCGGGGGCGACCGATCGGTCGACGTCCTCGGTGAACGCGACCAGGCGCGGTGCCATGGCCAGCGCCTTGTCGGGGTCGGCCGCGTCGAGCAGCACGGCCAGCGGGTTGTGCACCTGGGGGAACGGGCCACCGAGGTAGGTGATCACGGCGGCCTCCCCACCTGAGCCCGTCACGAATCGGCGGGCCGTCGCGGTGTTGGCCGCCGAGCCCTCGATCGTGGTGTTGACCCCGGGCACCAGCACGGCGACGCCGCGCGCCGAGGCCAGGTCGCCGTGCAGTTCGATCAGCGACGCGCGGGCGGGGTCGAAGCCGATGATCTGTCGCCGGATGCGATCACCGGCATGGTTCGGATCGTCGACCTCGGCGAGCAGATCCCGGTAGAGGGTGAGCCGGCGCCGGGAACCGTCGTCGTCGCCCGATTCGGCGAGGATCGCCTCGGCGATGTTGACCCGGTTCGCGGCGATCCGCATCGACCAGGGCACGCCGTCGGTGTTGCCCACCTCGCGGGGGAACTCGGCGGCCAGTCGGTCGCGCTGCTCGGCGGTCATCGCCGCGATCTGCGCCGCGATCGCGTCCTGCCCCATCCGCGGCCACTCATTCACCGCGCCGACGGGCACGTTCGCCGCCGGGCCGCCCGCGGCCTCGGGCTTCATCGCCGCCGTGATGTCGGCGGCGGCGTCCTCGTCGGCGGTGCCCAGCCGCCGAAGGCCCGCGATGATCTCCGCCTGCAGATGGGCCCCGCGCACCTCGAGCATCTCGGCGGCCGCTGCAGCGTTGCCGCCGGCCAGCAGGACCAGTGTCGGGTCGGCGACGCCGGTGTGGGTCACCGATCCGTCGTCGGCGACGACGAAGCCGTCGCGTCGGGCCGTGTCCACGATGTCGAGCAGATCGCCTCTGACCGTGGCGATCTGGCTGCCGCCATCGCCGGCGGCCACCGATGCCGCGATCATCGCCCGCGACCGGGCGGCGGCTGCGGAGGCGAGCTCGCGCGCGCGGTCCGCGGCAGCGTCGGCCGAGCGGCCCGCCCAGTACTCCCGGCCTGCCTCGGCCAGTGCCGCGACGTCATCGGCGGCGTCGTCGAGGCGACGCGCGGTCGCATCCCAGCGCTGGGCGAGGTCGGCCAGCGCCTCGGGCCGCCAGGTCTGCGCCTGCGGCACCGTCAGCGGCGTCACCCGCCCACCCGGTCGGCGGCGTCCCGGTCTGCCCGCTCGAACGCCTCGGCCGAGCGGCGCGCGGCCAGCGCCCACCCCCGTAGGCCGGCGACCATGTCGTCGAACTCGTCGGTCAGCACCGGGGCGGCCGTCACGGCGGCGACGGCCGAACCGGGCAGGGCGGCGGTGTCCAGGGCCGGGCACCGGAGCCCCTCGATGTCGTCGGCGATCCCGGCGATGCGATCAGCCAGCTGGATCAGGCGCTCGACATCGACCCGCGTGATTTCCCCCATGGTTCATGCTGGCATTCGAACGGCGCCGCACCGGGAGTTATCCACAGGCGTCTTGGGCGTGGGCGCCCACGCATGCGCCGACCAGCTTGTAGTCTCGATGAGGTGCAGCGACGGATCATGGGCATCGAGACCGAATTCGGCGTGACCTGCACCTTTCACGGGCATCGCCGGCTCAGCCCGGACGAGGTCGCCCGCTACCTGTTCCGGCGGGTGGTGTCGTGGGGCCGCAGCAGCAACGTCTTCCTCCGCAATGGCGCACGCCTGTATCTGGACGTGGGCAGCCATCCCGAATACGCGACCGCCGAATGTGACAACCTCACCCAGCTCGTCACCCACGACCGCGCCGGCGAGCGGGTGCTCGAGGATCTGCTCATCGACGCCGAGCAACGCCTGGCCGACGAGGGCATCGGCGGGGACATCTACCTGTTCAAGAACAACACCGACTCGGCGGGCAACTCCTACGGCTGCCACGAGAACTACCTGATCGTGCGCGCCGGCGAGTTCTCGCGGATCTCCGACGTGCTGCTGCCGTTCCTCGTCACCCGCCAGCTGATCTGCGGCGCCGGCAAGGTGCTGCAGACGCCCAAGGCGGCGACGTTCTGCCTGTCGCAGCGCGCCGAGCACATCTGGGAGGGCGTCTCGAGCGCCACCACCCGCTCGCGCCCGATCATCAACACCCGCGACGAGCCGCACGCCGACGCCGAGAAGTACCGGCGCCTGCACGTCATCGTCGGAGACTCCAACATGTGCGAGGCCACCACGATGCTCAAGGTGGGCTCGGCGTCGCTGGTGCTGGAGATGATCGAGGCCGGTGTCGCGTTCCGGGACTTCTCGCTGGACAACCCCATCCGGGCGATCCGCGAGGTCAGCCACGACCTGACCGGCCGCCGGCCCGTGCGGCTGGCCGGGGGCAGGCAGGCCAGCGCCTTGGACATCCAGCGCGAGTACTACGCACGCGCCGTCGAGTATTTGCAGACCCGCGAACCCAACACCCAGATCGAGCAGGTCGTCGATCTGTGGGGCCGCCAGCTCGACGCGGTCGAGAGCCAGGACTTCGCCAAGGTCGACACCGAGATCGACTGGGTGATCAAGCGCAAGCTGTTCCAGCGCTACCAGGATCGCTACAACATGGATCTCTCCGACCCCAAGATCAGCCAGCTCGATCTCGCCTACCACGACATCAAGCGGGGCCGCGGCGTCTTCGACCTGCTGCAGCGCAAGGGCCTGGCCACGCGCATCACCACCGACGAGGAGATCGAGGCCGCGGTCAACACCCCGCCGCAGACCACCCGGGCCAAGCTGCGCGGCGAATTCATAAGTGCCGCACAGGAAGCCGGGCGCGACTTCACGGTCGACTGGGTGCACCTCAAGCTCAACGATCAGGCCCAGCGCACGGTGCTGTGCAAGGACCCGTTCCGGTCGGTGGACGAGCGGGTCAAACGGCTCATCGCGTCGATGTAGCTGATGACCCGGTGAGTTCGTGCACCGAGACCGCGTAGTCGCCGTCGTCGAACGGCGCCCGCTCCCACGTCGCCCAGCGGTGCAGGAGCGTCAGGCCCGCTGACGCCGCGATGTCGTCGTACCGCTGCAGCGAGAGCCTGCCGTCGAGCAGCTGGAAGCCCGCCACGAGCAGGCCGCCGGAGGTGAGCCGGCTCGTGAGCTGCGCGACGACCGTCGATTCGGTGCCCTGGTCGAGGAAGATCATCACGTTGCCCGCCAGCACCACCAGGTCGAACTCGCCGGCAACCACCGTCGCGGTGTCGACGAGATCGGCCTGAACCCACCGCAGACCGGGGGCCTTGTCCCGCGCGACCGCCAGCATCGCGGGATCGGCGTCGACACCGACGACGGAGAAGCCACGCCCGGCGAGCTCGATCGCGACCCGCCCGGTACCGCAGCCGGCGTCCAGGACCCGGGTGCCACCCGAGGCGCGCAGCAGCGATTCCACCAGGTCCGCTTCGCCGTGCACACTCTCACCGGCCTCTGCCAGCTGCGCCCACCGCGCGTCGTAGTCGGCGCCGCGAGGTCGGTCGGAGGACTGCCAGCGGGTGCTCATCGGCCCATGCTGCCATGGCTCGCCGTGACAGCCGTCCGAGCCCACCGTCGATTCGTCCTAAGCTCTACGCCGTGGGGATCTCCAAAGTCGAACGGTTGATGAACCTCGTCATCGCGCTGCTCTCGACGCGCACGTTCATCACCGCCGACCGGATCCGGGACACCGTCTACGGCTACTCCGACGGGTCCAGTGACGAGGCGTTCTCGCGCATGTTCGAGCGCGACAAGAACGAACTGCGTGACCTCGGCATCCCGCTGGAGACGGGCCGGGTGTCGTCCACCGACCCCACCGAGGGGTACCGGATCAACCGTGAGGCGTACGCGCTGCCCGCCGTCGAGCTGACGGCGGACGAGGCCGCCGCCGTCGCGGTGGCCACCCAGCTGTGGGAGTCGCCCGAACTGATCACCGCGACGCAGAGCGCACTGCTGAAGCTGCGCGCCGCCGGCGTGGATGTCGACGCACCCGACGGCGACGTCACGATCACGTCGACGGCGGCGCTGCCCGGGCTGCGCGGCTCCGAGGACGTGCTGGGAATCCTGTTGTCCGCCATCGATTCCGGCCGCGCGGTGCAGTTCCCTCACCGGCCGTCCCGCAGCGAGCCCTACACCACGCGCACCGTGGAACCGTGGGGCGTGGTCACCGACCGGGGCCGCTGGTATCTGGTCGGGCACGACCGCGACCGCGACGCCGTGCGCACCTTCCGGCTCTCCCGCATCGGCGCCGACGTGACGCCGATCGGAGAACCCGGCGCGGTGGTCCGGCCCGCGGACGTCAATCTGCGCGAGATCGTGGCGCGCGTGGTGGGGGACTGGCCCGGCGCCGGGCAGGCCCGCGTCTGGGTCGCCGACGGGCGGGCGACCGCGCTGCGCCGCCAAGCCACGGTCGTGGGCGCGAAGACGCTCGGCGGGCGGCTGGGGCAGGAGATCACGCTCGACATCGGGATGTTCGACCGGCTGGCCCGCGAGATCGCGAGCTACGGCGCCGACGCGGTGGTGCTGGAGCCGGCCTCGCTGCGCGACGACGTCGTGGCGCGTCTGCAGGCACAGGCCGGCGTCGAGCAGGTGAAGGCATGACCGCGCTGAGCACCCGGCTGGTGCGGCTGCTGAACATGGTGCCGTATTTCCAGGCCAACCCGAAGATCACCTATGACGAGGCGGCCGCCGACCTGGGGGTGAGCGTCAAACAGCTGCGCGACGACCTCAACCAGCTGTGGATGTGCGGCCTGCCCGGCTACGGGCCCGGCGACCTGATCGACTTCGAGTTCTCCGGGGACACCATCGAGGTCACCTTCACCGCGGGTATCGACCACCCGCTGCGGCTCACCTCGCCCGAGGCCACCGGCATCCTGGTGGCCCTTCGCGCCCTGGTCGACGTGCCGGGAATGGTCGATCCGGAGGCCGCCCGCAGCGCGATCGCCAAGATCGAGTCCGCGGCGGGTAGTGCCTCGGCCGACGGCGCCGCGGTCGACGAGCCGGCGCCGGCGGAGAGCGAGGCCGCTGCGGCGGTGCGCACCGCGGTACGCAGCGACCGGGCCCTGGCCATCGAGTACTACTCGGCTTCCCACGACATGCTCACCAGCAGGGTCGTCGATCCGATCCGCGTGGTGCTCGTCGCCGACCACAGCTACCTCGAGGCGTGGTGCCGCACCGCTGAGGCGGTCCGCTTGTTCCGCTTCGACCGGATCGTCGACGCCCGGGTGCTCGACGAACCGTCGTCGCCGCCGCCTCCGGCGGTGCAGGCCGGCCCCGACACATCGCTGTTCGACCCGGACACTGCGGACCCGTCGCTGCCGACCGCGACGCTGCGCGTGGACCGGTCGGCGTCGTGGATGTTCGACTACTACCCGCTGCGCGTGCTGCAGGAGTACCCCGACGGATCGTGCGACGCCGCGATGACCTACGCCTCGGACGACTGGATGGCCCGGTTCGTGCTCGGTTTCGGCTCTGCGGTGCGGGTTCTGGAGCCGCACCAGCTGGCCGAACGGGTGCGACGGGCAGCGGTCGCGGCGCTGGACGCCTATCGGGTGGGCCCGGACGGCGGGTAGACTCGGCCGCGACGTCTGGAGGTAACCAAATTGGGTGGTCTACAACCCTGGCACTGGGTCATCGTCATCGCCGTGTTCGTACTGCTCTTCGGTGCCAAGAAGCTGCCGGACGCAGCGCGCTCACTGGGCAAGTCGATGCGCATCTTCAAGTCGGAGATCAAGGAGATGCAGGCCGACGGCAAGTCGGACCAGCCGACCCAGATCTCCTCGGAGCGGGTGTCGGACGCCGAGCGGCCCGTCGGGCACACCGAACCGTCGTCGGACAAGCGCCCCGCCTGAACCGTCACCTCGACACGACGCGGGAGCTGACCGCGTCGTGATCGGAGTGCCCGCGAACAGGTAGGCCACTTCGTCGTGCAGATCCCAGGACTCTTCAAGAAGCTCGATCCCCGTCGGCGCCGGTCGCGGGTCAACCCCGACGGCACCATGTCGTTGGTCGAGCACCTCACCGAGCTGCGCACCCGGCTGCTCATCTCGGCCCTCGCGGTGCTGCTCACCACCATCCTCGGCTTCGTCTGGTACAGCCACGGCGCCTTCGGACTGCCCAGCCTCGGTGACTGGTTGCGCGGGCCCTACTGTTCACTGCCGGACTCCGCGCGTGCCTCGATCGCCCCCGACGGGGAATGCCGGCTCCTCGCCACAGCGCCGTTCGACCAGTTCATGCTGCGGCTCAAGGTCGGTCTGACCGCGGGCCTGGTGATGGCGTGCCCCGTCTGGCTCTATCAGCTGTGGGGGTTCATCACCCCGGGCCTCTACAGCCGGGAACGCCGGTTCGCGGTCGCCTTCGTCACCATCGGCGCGGGGCTCTTCGTGACCGGTGCCGTGCTGGCCTATGTGGTGCTGTCCAAGGCGCTGGGTTTTCTGCTGACGGTCGGCAGTGACGTCCAGGTGACGGCTCTGTCCGGCGACCAGTACTTCGGCTTCCTGATCAACCTGCTGCTCGTGTTCGGGATCAGCTTCGAGTTCCCGCTGCTGATCGTGATGCTCAATCTGGTCGGCGTGCTCACCTACGTGCGGCTGCAGGCGTGGCGGCGCGGGCTGATCATGGGCCTGTTCGTGTTCGCGGCGTTCGCCACTCCCGGCTCTGACCCGTTCTCGATGCTGGCCTTGGCGCTGGCACTGACCGTCCTGCTGGAAGTGGCGATCCAGATCGCCCGCATCAACGACCGCCGCAAGGCGCGTCGTGCCCTCGACACCATCAGCGACGACGAAGCCGCCCCGATCGGCTCGGCGGAACCGGTGGAGGCGCCATCACCGGTGCCCGCGCCGTCGCGGCTGTCGATCGACGACGATGCAACCTGAGGTGACCCCCGATCCGGTCGCCGCGTTCACCGAACTGCTCCCGTTCGCGCTGGACGGGTTCCAGCGGCGGGCGTGCGACGCGCTGGCCCACGGCCACGGGGTCCTGGTGTGTGCGCCCACCGGCGCGGGCAAGACCGTCGTCGGCGAATTCGCCGTCCACCTGGCGCTCGCGGCGGGCCGAAAGTGCTTCTACACCACACCGATCAAGGCCCTGAGCAACCAGAAACACAACGATCTGGTGCGCCGCTACGGCCCCGAGCGCATCGGCCTGCTCACCGGCGACCAGAACATCAACGGCGACGCCGACGTGGTCGTGATGACCACCGAGGTGCTGCGCAACATGCTCTACGCGGATTCGCCCGCTCTGCACGGTCTTTCGCACGTCGTCATGGACGAGGTGCACTTCCTCGCCGACCGGATGCGCGGCGCCGTGTGGGAAGAGGTGATCCTGCACCTGCCCGACGACGTCCGGTTGGTCAGCCTGTCGGCGACGGTGAGCAACGCCGAGGAATTCGGCGGCTGGATCCAGACCGTGCGCGGTGACACGACCGTGGTCGTCGACGAGCACCGGCCCGTGCCGCTGTGGCAGCACGTCATGGTCGGCAAACGTCTGATGGACCTGTTCGACTACCGGACCTCGGGGCCTGCGCGCGCCGGCCGCGACGTGCTGGTCGACCCGGAGTTGTTGCGGCACATCTCCCATCGCCGCGAAGCCGACCGCCTCGCCGACTGGCAGCCCCGGGGCCGCGGAGGCCGAGGAGATCGGGGCGGACGACCCACCATCTACCGGACGCCCGGGCGCGCCGACGTGATCACCGTGCTCGAACAGCGCAACCTGCTGCCCGCGATCACGTTCATCTTCTCCCGGGCCGGCTGCGATGCGGCGGTCAAGCAGTGCCTGCGGTCGTCCCTGCGGCTGACCACCGACTCCGAGCGGGCGCGGATCGCCGAGATCGTCGACCGCCGCACCGCCGACCTCAACGACTCCGACCTGATCGTCCTGGATTTCCACGAGTGGCGCGAAGGACTGCTGCGCGGCCTGGCCGCCCATCACGCGGGCATGCTGCCGGTGTTCCGGCACACCGTCGAAGAACTGTTCACCGCGGGTTTGGTCAAGGCTGTGTTCGCCACGGAGACACTGGCGCTCGGCATCAACATGCCCGCGCGCACCGTGGTTCTGGAGCGGTTGGTGAAGTTCAACGGCGAACAACACCTCCCGCTCACGCCGGGCGAGTACACGCAGCTGACCGGTCGGGCAGGCCGGCGCGGCATCGACGTCGAAGGCCACGCGGTGGTGCTGTGGAACCCCGACGTCGACCCTGCCGAAGTGGCCGGGTTGGCGTCGACGCGCACGTTCCCGCTGCGCAGCTCGTTCGCGCCGACGTACAACATGACCATCAACCTGGTGCACCAGATGGGTCCCGAGCAGGCGCATCAGCTGCTCGAGCGGTCGTTCGCGCAATATCAGGCCGACCGGTCGGTGGTGGGGTTGGTGCGCGGGGCCGAACGGGCGGAGAAGATGCTCGATCAGCTCGCCGCCGACTTCGGCGGGAGGGGAGCGCCGATCCTCGACTACGCGCGGCTGCGGGCGCAGATCGGGGAACGCGAACGGGCGCAGTCACGCGCATCCCGGCTGCAGCGCCGGCAAGCCGCCAACGACGCGCTGACCTCGCTGCGTCGCGGCGACATCATCACGATCACCCATGGCCGGCGTGGCGGGCTGGCCGTCGTGCTCGAGCCCGCCCGGGACGACGACGATCCGCGCCCGCTGGTCCTGACCGAGGGCCGCTGGGCGGGCCGGATCTCCTCAGCCGACTACTCGGGGGCGATCGGCCCGATGGGTCGCATGAACCTTCCCAAACGCGTCGAGCACCGCAATCCGCGGGCCCGCCGCGATCTCGCATCGGCGTTGACCTCTGCCGCCGCGGGGCTCGACGTCCCGTCGGTCCGCACGCGCCGCGGCGGTCCGGCCGCCGAACCCGACGTCGATCCCGAGCTGGCCACGCTCAGAGAGCGGATGCGGGCCCACCGGGCCCATCAGCTGCCCGACCGCGAGGAGAAGGTGCGCCTGGCCGAGCGCTACCTGAAGATGGAGCGCGACAACGAGGCGTTGCGGCGCAAGATCGCGGCCGCGACGAACTCGCTGGCGAACACCTTCGACCGGATCGTGGTGCTGCTCACCGAGCGCGGTTACATCGCGGGCGACGGCGACACCCGGTCGGTCACCGCCGACGGCCGCCTGCTGGCCCGCATCTACAGCGAATCCGACCTGCTCGTCGCCGAATGCCTGCGCACCGGCGTGTGGGAGGACCTCGACGCCGCGGAACTCGCCGCCGCCCTGTCGTCGGTGCTCTACGAATCGCGTCGGGACGCGCACGGGCCGACCGACGGATCCGACGTGCCGACGGGCCGGCTGCGGCGCGCACTCAACCGCACCCGCCGGCTGTGGACCGAGCTGCGATCCGACGAGCAGCGGCATCGACTCGCCCCCAGCCGCGAACCCGACGACGGTTTCGTCGCCGCCATGTACCGCTGGGCCAGCACGGGAGATCTCGCCTCGGCGCTGGCCGCCAGTGATCCCGGCACCGGAGTCACGATGCCCGCAGGCGATTTCGTGCGATGGTGCCGTCAGGTGCTCGATCTGGCTGATCAGGTCCGCACCACTGCGCCGTCACAGGCATTGCGGGCGACCGCGAAACGCGCCATCGACGACGTTCGGCGCGGCGTCGTCGCCGTTGATGCCGGGTAGTGTGTGGCCAGCTACACCGCCACAGCCGCGCACGACCGAGGAGAGAAATGAGCGGACCGCAGGGATCTGATCCGAACCAGCAGTGGCCGGGTCAACAGCCTGAGTCTGGCGCGGAGCAGCAGCCGTCGAACGAGTCGGCTGCCAACCAGGGTTGGCAGCCACCGTCAGGGTCGCAGCAGCCGCAGGCGCCGGACCAGCAGTCCTGGCAGCCGCCGGCCTACACGCCGCAGCAGTACCCGCAGTACCAGCCGCCCACGGCGCCGCCCACCTATCCGCCGCAGCAGTACCCGCCGACCGAGCAGTACGGGGCCAATCCCGCCGGTTATCCGCCGCCGGGGCAGTACGGGCCGCCGGGCGCCTACGGCCAGCAGCCGCAGTACGGGCAGTACGGCCAGCCGGGTCAACCCGGTCAGTACGGCCAGCCGGGCCAACCCGGTCAGTACGGCCAGTACCCGAACTACCAGGCCCCGGGCTCCGACGAGGGCTCGAAGAAGTCGATGGCCGTCATCGGCACCATCGTGGGTGTGGTCGCCGCGATCATCGTCGCGGTCGTGCTGGTCCTCGGGTTCTGGAAGCCGGGTTTCTTCGTGACCACCAAACTCGACGTCAACGCCGCACAGACCGGTGTGCAGCAGATCCTGACCGATCAGACCAACGGGTACGGCGCGAAGAACGTCAGCAACGTCAAATGCAACAACGGCGTCAGCCCCACGGTGAAGAAGGGCGACACCTTCAACTGCGAAGTCAGCATCGACGGCACCAAGCGCCAGGTGACGGTCACCTTCCAGGACGACAAGGGCACCTACGAGGTGGGCCGGCCCAAGTAGGTCAGGGCAGCCCGTCGAGCGCCTTCTGCAGGCGGCCGACCGAGGACGACACGCCGTAGCGTTGGGCGAGTTCTGCGACCGTGCGCGGGTGTGCGGCGGCCAGCGGCAGTGTGTCGTCGGGCGTGGAGAACGTGACGGGCGCGTCGGTCGCGACGCGCACCACGGGCTCGGCGGCAGCCAGGTAGTCGGTAGCCGCACGCAGCTTGGTGCGCTGCGCCTTGGCGAGTTTCGAGCCCGGGTCATCGATCGCGGCGCGCAGCTCGGACAGCGACCCGTATGTGGTCAGCAGCGTCGAGGCGGTCTTCTCGCCGATGCCTGCCACACCGGGCAGTCCGTCGGACGGGTCGCCGCGCAACAGCGCGAGCTCGGCGTAGGCCGGTCCGGCGCGGTCGATCGGCACACCGTAGTTCTCGGCCACCTCGCCCGGCCCGTACTTGGTGGCCTTCGCCAGGCCGCGGCCCAGGTAGAGCACCCGAACGGGGGTGGGCTCGTCGCGCACGACCTGCAGCAGGTCGCGGTCCCCGCTGACGACGACGACCGGGTCCCGGGTCTCCCGGCTCGCCAACGTGCCCAGCACGTCGTCGGCCTCGTGTTCGGGGGCGCCCGCCGTCGCGATACCGAACGCATCGAGGATTTCCATGATCATGTCGACCTGCGGGGTCAGCTCGTCGGGTACCTCCTCGACATCGGGCTCGTCGCCGGGGTTCTCCTGCACCACCCGATGGGCCTTGTACGACGGCACCAGGTCGACGCGCCACTGCGGGCGCCAGTCGTCGTCACGGCACACGACCAGGCGGTGTGGCTGCTCGCGGGTGATCACGGTGGCCACCGCGTCGAGGAACCCTCGCACTGCGTTGACGGGGCGGCCGTCGGGTGCGGTGATCGACGACGGCACACCGAAATACGAGCGGAACCACATGCTCGCGCCGTCGAGGAGCACCAGGGGAGCAGTCACGCCGCCATCCTGCCAGGCGCGTTTCTCCGGCGACCAGACGCGAACTCGAGTGTTCTGCCCGGCGTGTCGCTCGAGTTCGCGTCTGGTCGCGCGAAGGAACGCGGGCACTAGCCTGGTGGGTATGAGCGCACAGTCCCGTTTCAGCACCGACGTGTACGCCCACCGCCTGGCCGCCGCGGCGCGCGCCGCCGCGGACGCCGGGCTGGCCGGCCTCGTCATCACCCCCGGCTACGACCTGCGCTACCTGGTGGGCTCCCGGGCGCAGACCTTCGAGCGGCTGACTGCCCTGGTGCTGCCCGCCGACGGCCCTGCCACGATCGTGGTGCCGCGGATGGAGCTGGCGGCGCTGAAGGAATCGGCGGTGCCTGAACTCGACGTGACGGTGCGGGACTGGGTCGACGGCGAGGACCCCTATGCGCTGGTCGCCGACGCGCTCGGCGGGGGCCCGGTGAGCGTCGCGGTGACCGACGCGATGCCCGCACTGCACCTGCTGCCGCTGGCCGGGCTGCTCGGCGAGATGCCGGTGCTCGCCACCGAGGTCCTGCGCACCCTGCGCATGGTCAAGGACGCCAGCGAGGCCGACGCGCTCGGCAAGGCCGGAGCCGCGATCGACCGGGTGCACGCCCGGGTACCGGACTTCCTCGTACCCGGCCGCACCGAAGCCGACGTCGCCGTCGACATCGCCGAAGCCATTGTCGCCGAGGGGCATTCAGAGGCGGCGTTCGTCATCGTCGGCTCCGGCCCGCACGGGGCCGATCCGCACCACGAATGCTCGGACCGCGAGCTGCAGGTCGGCGACGTCGTGGTCGTCGACATCGGCGGGCCCTACGAGCCGGGCTACAACTCCGACTCCACCCGCACCTACAGCCTCGGCGAGCCCGACCCCGAGGTGGCCCGCCGCTACGCGGTGCTGCAGCGGGCCCAGCAGGCGGCGGTGGCCGCCGTCCGCCCCGGGATCACCGCCGAACAGGTCGACGCCGCAGCCCGCGACGTCCTGGCCTCCGAGGGGCTGGCCGAGTACTTCGTGCACCGCACCGGGCACGGCATCGGCCTGTCGGTACACGAGGAGCCCTACATCGTCGCCGGCAACGACCTGCCGCTGCAGGAGGGAATGGCCTTCTCCATCGAGCCCGGCATCTACTTCCCGGGTGAGTGGGGGGCGCGCATCGAGGACATCGTGATCGTCACCGCCGACGGCGCGGTGTCGGTCAACAACCGACCGCACGACCTGGTCGTCGTGCCGGTGGGCAGCTAGTCGGTGCCCCGGTCGAGCAGGCCCGAGGAGCCGAGCACCCGCTCGACCCGGACCTCGATCACCACCCGCTTGGGGTTCGGCCGCGGCGTGCGATAACGCTGCGCGTAACGCCGTTCGGCGTCGCGCACCTTGTCGGACTCGGTGTACACCGTGGACGAGCCCTCCAGCGAGAGCCAGCGCGCGCCGTCGACCTGGCTGAGCACCGCGACGCCGCGCTGCTCGGCGTTGACGGCCTTCTGCGAGCCCCCGGTGGTGATCACGCGGGCGATGTGGGTGGCCGGGTCGAAGGTGAATCCGACGGCGACCACGTGGGGAGAGTTGTCGGACCGCAGCGTCGTCAGCATCGCCAGATGCCGCTCGGTCAGGAATGCGATCGCATCGCCTGTCAGCCGCGTGGTTGCCTTGCCCATCGGCGTCCACGCTAGCGCAGGACATAATCGCAGCCATGAATGACACGGCTGAGCGGGCCGAGGCGGCAGACACCGATCTGGTCGTGGTGTTCGGGGGCCGCAGCGAGATCGGCGTCGAGGTGGCGCGGCGACTGGCCCGCGGCGCGACCGTCGTGCTGGCCGCGCGCCGACCCGACGATCTTGAGGCCGAGACCGCCACGCTGCTCGGCGCGGGCGCCCGCGCGGTGCACACATGCGACTTCGACGCCGACGACCTCGGCTCGCACCGCGGACTCGTCGCCGACATCGTGGCGCGTCACGGGGCGATCGGCACCGCCGTACTGGCGTTCGGCATCCTCGGCGATCAGGCCAGGGCCGAGCGTGATGCCGCACATGCCGCTGCGATCGTGCACACCGACTACGTCGCGCAGGTCAGCCTGCTGACGGTGCTCGCGGAGACGATGCGGGTCGCGGGCCGCGGGACTCTGGTCGCGTTCTCGTCGGTCGCCGGGGTGCGGGCGCGGCGGGCGAACTACGTGTACGGCTCGGCCAAGGCCGGGCTCGACGCATTCTGCAGCGGGTTGACCGACGCGCTGCACGGCACCGGTGTGCGACTGCTGCTGGTGCGGCCAGGTTTCGTGATCGGCCGGATGACCGAGGGCATGACGCCCGCGCCGCTGTCCAGCACCCCCGCGCAGGTCGCCGACGCCACCGTGGCGGCACTGCGGCGAGGTCGCAGCGTGGTGTGGGTCCCTGCCACGCTCGTCGCGCTCGCGGCAGCGTTTCGCGTCACCCCGCGGCCGGTGTGGCGGAGGTTGCCCAGATGATCGTCGTCGTCGGGATCGGCGCCGACGGGATGGCCGGCCTCGCGCCGCCGGCGCGTGCCGAATTGGCAAGGGCCACCGTCATTCACGGCTCGCAGCGTCAGCTGGCGCTACTCGATGACAGCGTGCGGGCGGTGCGGCGGCCATGGCCGAGCCCGCTGCTGCCCGCGATCGACACGCTGCTCGACGGGGTGGACGGTGACGTCCATGTGATCGCCAGCGGTGACCCCCTGCTGCACGGCATCGGCAGCACACTGATCCGTGCGCACGGCGCGGACCGGGTCGCGGTGCTGCCCCACGTGTCCTCGGTGACGCTGGCGTGCTCCCGGGTCGGGTGGTCGGTACAGGACACCGAGGTGATCAGCCTGGTCACCGCCGAACCGGTCAGCGCGATCCGGCGCGGGGGCCAGGCCGTGGTGTTGTCCCGGGACCGGACGAGCCCCGTCGAGTTGGCGCGGCTGCTGGCCGCGACGGGCCGCGGCGATTCGGAGGTGACGATCCTCGAGCAACTCGGCGGCCCGCGAGAGCTGCGCCGGTCGTCGACGGCACGGGAATGGGCTGCGCGCCCACCGGGTGACGTCGACGACCTCAACGTCGTCGCGGTGCGCTATCTGCCGGACGAGCGGGTGTCCGCGGTGCTGTCCGACGATCTGTTCTCCCACGACGGGCAGCTCACCAAGCAGTCGATGCGCGCGGTCACGCTGGCGGCGCTGGCGCCGCGGCCGGGAGAGCTGCTCTGGGATGTCGGAGCGGGCTCCGGCAGCATCGCGATCGAGTGGTGTCGCACCGGATCAGGCTGTAGCGCAGTGGCCTTCGAACGCGATGACGAGCGGCGCCGCCGGATCGCCGACAATGCTCGAACATTCGGTGTGGCGCTGGACGTCCGCGGTGGCGCCCCCGAGTCGCTGACGCAGGCGCCGACGCCCGCGGCGATCTTCGTCGGCGGCGGCGTCACCGCGCCCGGCCTCCTCGAAGCATGTTGGGAGCGGTTGCCCGCCGGCGGTCGGCTCGTCGCCAACGTCGTGACGGCCGAATCGGAAGCGGTTCTCGTGCACTGGTATTCGCGGCACGGGGGAGTGCTGTCGAAGTATCAGCACTACCGCGGCGAAGCCGTCGGTGCGTTCACGGGCTGGCGCCCGGCGATGCCGGTCACGCAGTGGTCGGTGACGAAACCTCGTACGACCTGATCAGCTCGATCGTGCCGAGTTCACGCACCGCCCGGCAGCCCCGGCTCAGCATGGCCAGGATCATCTCGTCACCCCGGTCGGTGGAGGTGGAGAACGCGAACCCCAGCGCCGTCAGGAACGGTGCTTGCAGCGCGCCCAGACGATAGTCCTGCCAACAGGTTTCGAGGTCATAGTCGGTGATGCCGTACCGGCACAGCGCGGTGTGGTAGCGAGTCACCAGGTCGCGTTCGACCTGCGCGCGGGTGCCCGGTGCCAGGCTGGTCGCGGTGAAGTACGCGAGGTCGCGCGCGGGCAGTCCGAGCCCGACGGTCTGCCAGTCCACCACGGTGACCTGTGTGCGGTGCGGGTCGAACAGCAGGTTGTCGAGCCGGTAGTCGCCGTGCAGCAGGGCGAACCGGCCCGGCTCCGCCGACAACCACGGCGTCACCAGGCTCATCGACGTCGCGAGCGTCTCGCGGTCCGTGTCGCTGATCCTCTCGCCGAGGCGGTCCAGGGTGATGGTGGCGGCCATCGCCGACACCTCGCCCATACCGGCGGCCGCGGCGTCGTCGCCCGGCTTGGGCATGATGATCGAGCTCAGGTCATACCAGCGCCGCTGACACCAGCTCGGGCCGTGCAGACCCGCGAGCGCATCGACGGCCAGCGCCGCTTCCTCCGCCGTGCACCCGGCGAGCTGGTCCCCCTGAACGGCTGGCGCCATGTCGGCCAAAATGAGGACGAAATCCGTTCCGTCCGAAGAGATGTCGCTGTGCAGACAGGCCGGCACCGGGACGTCGACATGGGCGCTGACCGCGGCGTAGAACTCGACCTCCGACTTGTAGCCCAGTGCCACCCGCTCGCGTACGGCGTCGTCCTGCGCGGGCAGCTTGACCGCGAATGTCGCCGGCGCGGTCGTCGGACCGGCGTAGGTGGCGGTCACCCGGTAGGTGGCGCCGGTCTGTCCGGTACCGATCGGGGTCACCACGGTCTCGCTGACGGCGGTGCCCAGCACCGAGCTCAACCACGTCGCGGTGATGTCGGCCGGCGTGCGCGGGATGGTCACGGGCGTGCCTTTCTCGTCAGTGCGAGGGATACTGCCGCGGGGTGAACACCCGGTCGGTGCCCGGTTCGGCCGAATACCACTGCGTCTGTGACGATCCCACGATCAGCAGGCACCGCATGTCGACATCGGCGGGATCGAGATCGGCCAGGCGCACGACCCGCACCGTCTCGGTCGGCCCGGCGACGTCGCGGCCGATGACCACTGGTGTGCCGGCGTCGCGATGTTCCAGCATCAGGTCGCGCATCGCGCCGACCTGCCAGGTGCGCGTCTTCGATGCCGGGTTGTAGATGGCCAGCACCATGTCGGAACGAGCGG
Organism: Mycobacterium sp. PSTR-4-N; assembly: GCF_022348085.1. Taxonomy (GTDB): domain Bacteria; phylum Actinomycetota; class Actinomycetes; order Mycobacteriales; family Mycobacteriaceae; genus Mycobacterium. Next base: position 79,694 of record NZ_JAKRFN010000015.1, read on the forward strand.
CCGCCTCCAGCCGCGCCGCGATGACGTCCCATGGCTTCAGTCGGTCCGACAACGAGATCACTGCGTAATCGTGTCCGAGTGGGGCCCCGACCCGGCTGGCCACCGCCTGCGCGGCCGTCATCGCCGGGATCACCCGTACGTCGACGCCGGGCCACTGCTTGGCCTCTTCGAGCACCGCGGTGGCCATCGCGAACACCCCGGGGTCTCCGGAGGACACCACGGCCACCGAGCGGCCCTGTTCGGCCAGCGAGCAGGCCAGGCGGGCGCGGGCCGGCTCGTCGGTGTTGTCGCTCGGATGCCGGCGCTGGCCGTCGCGCACCCCGACGCGGTCCAGATACGGCCCGTAGCCGATGAGGTCGGTGGCGGCGGCGAGCTCGCGCCGGCTCTGCGGGGTCATCCACGCCGCGTCGCCGGGCCCCAGCCCGACGACCGTGACGGACCCGGTGACCGATGCGGCGGCGGCGCTGGGCGCATCCGGGTCCTGCATCGGCCCGGGAAGCATGGTCAGAGCGAAATAGGGCACCGACCCGTCCTCGACGTCGGCGGCCGGGAGCACGCGTTGTCGCGAGGTGCTGGCCCGCTCAACGTAATAGGTGTCCTGGAGTCGGCCGGCAGCCGAGAGTGCTTGGCGCACAGCGGGATACGAGCGTCCGAGCTTCATGATGATGGCCGCGTCGGTGTCGGCGAGGCGGCGTTCGAGCTCGGCGGTCGGCATCGTGCCGGGAAGGATCGTCAGCACCTGGTCGCCCTGGACCAGCGGTGTCGACACCGCCGCCGATGCGGCGCTGACCGACGTGACCCCCGGCACGATCACGGCGTCGAAGCGCTGCGTGAGCCGCGTGTGCATGTGCATGTACGAGCTGTAGAACAGCGGGTCGCCCTCGGCCAGCAGCGCGACGTCACGCCCGGCGTCGAGGTGTGCGGCGATGCGGGCGGCCGCCTCGCGGTAGAAGTCCTCCATCGCCCCCGCATAGCCGCCGGGGTGCTCTGAGGTCTCGGTGGTGACCGGATAGACGAGGTGTTCCTCGATCTGCCCGGCCCGCAGGTACGGCTCGGCGATGCCGCGCGCGATGCTGCGGCCGTGCCGGGCGCTGTGATAGGCCACCACGTCGGAGGCGCCGATGACCCGCGCCGCCTTGACCGTGACCAGTTCGGGATCGCCCGGTCCCAGGCCGACTCCCCAGAGTGTGCCGCGCGCAGTCATCGTTCGCTCATTCGATGGTCGTCGCTATCGCGTTGACCGCAGCGGCGGCCATCGCGCTTCCGCCGCGGCGGCCGGTCACCACCAGATAGGACATGCCTCGAGGATCGTCGATGAGCTCCTGCTTCGACTGCGCGGACCCGACGAAGCCGACCGGGCCGCCGAGCACCGCCGCCGGCGGCGCGATGCCCCCGTCGACGAGTTCGAGGAGCCGGAACAGGGCGGTGGGCGCGTTGCCGATGGCCATCACCGCGCCGGGCAGCCGCTCGGCCCACAGGTCGATCGCCGCCGCCGAGCGGGTGGTCGCGTGCTGCGCCGCGAACGCCGGTGCCCGCTCGTCGGCGACCAGCGAGACCACCTCGTTGTCGGCGGGCAGCCGGGAGCGGGTGATGCCTGCGGCCACCATGGACGAGTCGCACAGGATCGGGGCGCCGGCAGCCAGCGCCTCGTAGGCACGGACGACGACGTCGGGGGTGTAGGCGACATGGTCGGGCACGTCGGTCTGACCGCAGGTGTGGATCAGCCGCACCACGACCCGCGCGACGTCGGAGGGGAACCCGGACAGATCGGACTCGGCACGGATCGTCGCGAACGACTGCCGGTAGATCTCCCCGGCATCGCGGATGTAGTCGAGCACGCGATCACCCTACGGGTGGGCCGGCCGCGGCCGGTAGCCGTCTCCGGTCGCGATCAGCACGTCCGCATCGGCGGGGCTGCCGCACGCGCGGTCGCAGCCGACGAAGTGCCGGTGCCGTGCCGGGTCTCGGTCCTCGAAAGCGGCGTCGTCGAAATAAGCGGCGTCGTCGAGGGAAGCGGCGGCGTCGGCGCGGACGTCGGCCAGCGCGTGGGTGCAGCCCGGACGTCCGGTGCACGCCGACACGGACAGCCACGGCGAGTTCTCGTCGAACACGAAACCCAGCGGGGCGAGCACCCGCAGCGCCGCGTCGGCGACCCCGTCGTCGAGATCGGCGATCACCACCGATCGCCAGGGGGTGATGATCAGGGGTGCGTCCACCGCGGCCAGATAGCGGGCCCGCTCGGCGTCGAGCACGCCGAGCGGCACGGCCGCGCCGAGTGCGATCCGGCCGTCGTCCTGGGGGAGCCAGCCGACCGGGGGCCGGGTGCGGACGGGCCACGTCCGGCCAGCCGGCGCCGTCGGCGTCAGGGCGCCGAGGACGACCTCGGGTGCAGTCAATTCCTTGATCCGCCAGGCCTTTCCGCGCACCTCGACGAACCGGCGGGCGACGGCCAGCAGACTCTTGACAGCCTCACCTGCAGGCACCCGCACGCCGGTGTCGGCGCCGGACAGCACGAGCGCCACGGTGTCCCCGTCGACGGCACACACCGCGGCATCGGCGCCGAGGCCGGCGATGTCGCCGCGGCCGTCGTCGATGCCGAACAGAAAGCGCCCCGGCAGGTCGGCCAGCGCGGGGTCGGTCTGCAGTGCCGCGTCGAGCGCCTCGACCATCGCGCGGACATCGAGCACGCCGCCCTGGCGTCCCGACAGCGGCGACGCGACGATGTTGCGGATCTTCTCCCGGTTCGGCGCCGGCAACAAGCCGGCTCCGGTGAGCCGCCGGGCGAGCTCTTCGGCGTCGCGGATACCGCGGATCTGGATGTTGCCCCGGGAGGTGAGCTCCAGGGCCGGCGCGGCGAGATCGAGCGCCGCAGTGGCGATCGCCTCCATCTGCGCGGCGCTCAGCATGCCTGCCGGCAGCCGGACGCGAGCGAGGTCGCCGTCGGCGGCCCGGTGGGTCTGCAGCGCGCCGGGACAGGCGTCGGTGTCCCGGAGTCTGGCCATCCGACCACGGTACGCGGCGCCAGGTAGTCGCCGCGCCGCGTGCAGGTGGGATCCGCCTCGCCGACGGCCGGATTCGAGTACTCCGCTACCCGTGATCATGATCGGCGCGGGACCTAGCTTTCGTTCATGACGGGGCCGCGCGGCGGACTCGCAGGATTCCAGGAGTGAACCACCATGACCGAACTGGCCCTTGACGCACACATCCGTGAGCCCGACCGTGAGCCCGGCGTGCTGGCCGAGCCTGAGGTGCTCATCACCGAACGCGAGGTGCTGCTGTCGTCGGCGGCAGCTCTCGCCGCGCCGGCGGTGCGTATCTCGCAACGCCGATCCCGCTGGCGCGCCGTGTTCTCCACCCGACGCCGGCCGCGTCCGCAGCGAAACCACACCCGTCGGCCCAGTTTCATCGAGGACGCGATGATGGCGCGGATGATGGACCGACTCTGAACTGCTCAGCTGGCCAGCCGCACCGGCACGACGATGTCGGAGTAACCGGACGCGTCGCCGGCGATGACGCGGCTGCGCCTCCCGTGCACGTCGACGGGGACGTCACCGGCCAGCGTCACCCTGCTGAGCCGTCTGAACTGGTTGTCGTAGTCGGCGACGGCGTAGTGCTGAGTGGCACGGTTGTCCCAGACGGCGACATCGCCGGGCTCCCAATTCCACCGCACGGTGTGCTCCAGCTTCGTGACGCGCGCCTGGAACAGGTCGAACAACGCCGCTGATTCGGCGCGTCCGAGGCCGACGAAGCCCGCGACGAAGTTACCCAGCAGCAGGACCCGTCGCCCGGTCTCGGGGTGAATCCGGACCACCGGGTGTTCGGTTTCGTAGTAGTCGGAGACGAATTCCTCGCGATACTGACGTTCGGTGTCGGCCAGCGCTTCTCGCCGGCCGTCGATGTCGCGGGCGTAGTCGTAGGTGTTGGTGTGCACGGCCCACAGATTCTCGGCGAGTGCGCGCAGTGGCTCGGGGAGCTGGTCGTACGCTGCCTCGGTCGACGCCCAGGTGGTGCTCCCGCCGTAGGGCGGCAGCGTGACGGCGCGCAGCAGTGACGCCTTGGGGATGCGATCGACGAACGTGACGTCGGTGTGCCAGCTGTTGGCCTTGTCGTAGCGCGAGTCGATCGGCAGCACGGTGGTGCCCCGCGATGTCACGGTCGGATGCGCGGTGGTGGGGGTCCCGAGGGTGCGTGCGAACGCCAGCTGGCCCTCGTCGTCGAGATCGTGCTGGTTCCGGAAGAAGATCACCTTGTGTTCGAGGAGGGCTTCGTTGATGTGCGCGGCCGTGGCGGCGTCGACGCCGCGGGACAGGTCCACGCCCTCGATGCGTGCGCCGATCACCGCGCCCAGCTTGACCACATGAACCATCGACCTGCCTCCTCGCGTCTTCTCGCGCGACTCTGCTCCCTGACCCGGCCGCTCGCCCAGGGTTCGATTCACCGGGAGTTCAACCCGTGCCGTTTCACCGCCATCGAGATGGGGTAACGCGACCCCTACGGGCGCGATGCGCGCCAGCAAAGGCGCGCGCAATCGAGAGAGCGGTGGGTGTGAGACGGTGACCTCCAACACGACGGTGTGGGGGTACGTGTCCACGCATTACGAGCAGCTGATGTTCGACTCGTATCAGCACGTCAGCGCCGTCGTGCAGAGCGTGCTCATCGCGACTGTCATCGGCGTGGCGATCGGGGTGCTGACCTACCGCAACGGCCTGGCGGCAAATCTCGCGACGGCGACGTCGAGCGTCATCCTCACCGTCCCGGCGTTCGCTCTGCTCGGTCTGCTGATCCCGCTGTTCGGGCTGGGCGTCATTCCCAGCGTGGCGGCCCTGGTGCTGTACTCGCTGCTGCCGATCATCCGCAACACGATCGTCGGCCTCAACGCCGTCGATCCCGCGTTGACCGACGCGGCGCGCGGCATCGGGATGAGCCGGCTGGGCACACTGACGCGCGTCGAATTGCGGCTCGTGTGGCCGGCGATCGTGTCGGCCATGCGGTTGAGCACGCAGATGTCGATGGGCGTGCTCGCCATCGCGGCGTATGTGAAGGGTCCGGGGCTCGGCAACCTGATCTTTGCGGGGCTGGCCCGTGTCGGCAGCCCCACCGCTCTGCCGATGGCGCTGACGGCGACGCTGCTCATCGTGATCCTCGCACTCGCGCTCGACGCCCTGCTGGTCCTCGTCGGGCGCCTGACCACATCGAAAGGTGTTCGATGACAACCGATGTCACCGGAGTTCGGATCGAGCTGGACCACGTATCCAAGGTCTATCCCGGCGCCGACGAACCCGCCGTCGACGACGTCTCACTCGACATCCCGGCCGGCGAGATCGTCGTGTTCGTCGGCCCCTCGGGATGCGGCAAGACGACCACGATGCGCATGATCAACCGGCTCAGCGAGCCGACGTCCGGACGCATCCTGATCGGCGACGACGACGCGCTGTCGATCAAGCCGACGGAGTTGCGCCGGTCCATCGGATATGCGATCCAGCAGGCCGGCTTGTTCCCGCACATGACGATTCGGCAGAACGTCGGGCTGGTTCCGGGCCTGCTGAAGTGGGATCGTCAGCGCATCGACGACCGGGTCGACGAACTGCTCGACATGGTCGACCTGGAACCCGGCCAGTATGCCGACCGCTATCCACGCCAGTTGTCCGGCGGGCAGCAGCAGCGGGTGGGTGTCGCGCGCGCTCTGGCGGCCGACCCTCCGGTGCTGTTGATGGATGAACCGTTCGGCGCGGTGGACCCGATCACGCGCAGCACGCTGCAGGACGAGTTGCTGCGCCTACAAGACGACTTGCACAAGACCATCGTGTTCGTCACCCACGATTTCGGGGAGGCGGTCAAACTCGGCGACCGCATCGCGGTGTTGGGCCCGCAGTCCGCCGTGCTGCAGTACGACACCCCGCAGAACATCCTCGCCAATCCCGCGGACGAGACCGTGGCCGGCTTCGTCGGCTCCGGGGCGTCCCTGCGGCAGCTCGGACTGCTGCGTGTCGGAGACGTCGCCCTGGAATCGCGTCCCTCGGTGCACCACGACGACGCGATCGACCAGGTGCGCGCGACGCTCGCGGGCAGCGAGTGCGACTGGGTGGTGGTTCTCGACGGTCGCGAGCGTCCGGTCAGCTGGGTGCGTGCCGACCGGCTCAAGCATGCGGAGTCACTCTCCGACGTCGCAGAACACCTGGATGTCGTCAGCACCCAGGCGACGCTGGAAGACGCTCTGGAGGCCATCCTGGCCGAGCAGCACGCGTCGGCGGTGGTGACGGGACCCGGTGGCCGATACGAGGGAGTGGTCACCCTCGACACGCTGATCGGCACCATCACCCGGCTTCGTCGCGACGCGGAGGACAGCGCGGACACCGAGAACGAGGCGGACGGCCCCTCGTGACCTCGGCCGACACCGCCCAGAGCGCACCGGCGCGCACCGCCGCGGAGCGGTTGCGGCTGTTCGTCCAGCCCGTGCTGGTCGTCATCGTCGCAGCGGCCGTGGTGTTCTGGGCCTTCGATCGCGATCTGACCGCCACTCAGCAGGAGAACATCAACCCCGGCAACGTCGCGACGCTGATCTGGCAGCACCTGCTGATCACCGCAGCGGTCACCGCGATCGTCGTGCTGATCGGCGTCCCGCTCGGTGTCCTGGTCACGCGGCCGGGCGCAAAACTGTTGCGGCCGTTGGTCATCGGCATCGCCAATGTGGGTCAGGCGGCTCCCGCGATCGGTCTGCTGGTACTGCTGTTCCTGCTGACCGCCCGCACCGGCTTCTGGATCGGCGTGCTGCCGATCGCGCTGTATTCGCTGCTGCCGGTGCTGTCGAGCACGATCCTGGGTATCGACCGGGTGGACCGTTCCATGATCGACGCCGGCCTCGGACAAGGGATGTCGCGTACCGCGCTGCTGGCACGCGTCGAACTCCCGCTGGCGGTGCCGTTCATCCTGGCCGGGCTGCGGACCTCGCTGGTCCTGGCCGTCGGCACGGCCACCCTGTCGTTTCTGGTCAACGCCGGCGGCCTCGGCATCCTCATCGACACCGGTTACAAGCTGCAGGACAACGTGACGCTGATTCTGGGCAGCGTGCTGGCGGTGTGCCTTGCGCTGTTGGTGGACTGGCTCGGCGGGCTCGCCGAGTTCTTCGTCGGCCCCAAGGGTCTGCGGTGAACGGCCGCGGGCGGTTGGCCGCGCTCGCCGCCGTGGTCCTGCTGGTGACGACCGGTTGTGGGCTGGGGTCGGGCAGCGCGGTACCGCTGAAGGTGGAGCCGGGTTCGATCCAGCCGACGCCCGGTCTGGAGGGCGTGGAGATCACGGTCGGCTCCAAGGAGTACACCGAGCAGGTCATCCTGGGCTACATCCTCGAGTACACCCTCGCGGCGGCAGGTGCGCAGGTGCGCGATCTGACCGGCATCGTGGGCAGTCGCAGTACTCGCGGTGCGCAGCTGTCCGGCCAGGTCGACGTCGCCTACGAGTTCACCGGCAACGCGTGGATCAACTACCTCGGCCACGAGAAGCCGCTGCCCGACACGCGTGAGCAGTACGAGGCGGTGCGCGACGAGGATCTCGCCCGCAACGACATGGTGTGGCTGGAGCCCGGGCCGATGGACGACACCTATGCGCTGGCCGCGAGCGCCCGCACCGTGGAGCGCACCGGCGTGCGCACACTGTCCGATTACGCCGCACTGGTCAAGCGTGACCCGGCTGCGGCGCGCACGTGCGTCGACACCGAGTTCCGCGCCCGTCAAGACGGATTCCCCGGCATGGCGACGGCGTACGGCTTCGACCCGGCCCGGGCGATCACGCCGATCCTGCAGGTCGGCATCATCTACCAGGCCACCGCCGAGGGCACGCAGTGCGATTTCGGCGAGGTCTTCACCACCGACGGGCGGATCGCCGCGCTGGACCTCACCGTGCTGGTCGACGACAAGCAGTTCTTCGCGCACTACAACCCGTCGGTGACGATGAAGCGCAGCTTCTTCGAGGCCCATCCCGAGATCGCGGACGTGACCGCGCCGGTCACCGCGGCGATCACCAACGAGGTGATAACCGATCTGAACAAGCAGGTCGACGTGGAGGGCCGCGATCCCAGCGTGGTCGCGCGCGACTGGATGGTGTCGCGGGGCTTCGTGACCGTGGACTGAGCACGGTGTGACAACGGTCACAAAATTCCGGGCATAGTTCTGTCCCGCACCATTTCCGCGCAGAACCCGGTACCGGCGGTACCGTCTGGCCTCAGAGCGCCCCGTGATCGACGGGGTCGCGGGAAAGGAACGACGATGTTCGCACTCATCGGATTCGCCATCGTGGTCGCCGGGCTCATCATCGCCGCGGGAACGCCCTACCGGCAGACCTGGTACGGCCGCTGGAACCGCTGACGCTCGACGGCCGGTAGGTCCCTCATTCGGTTCCGTCGGCGACGCCGAGGTCACGGAGCTCTCCCTCGTCCGGTACGAATGGGGGGTGACGACCGTTCTGCTGCTGTCCACCTCGGACACCGATCTGATCACCGCCCGCGCCTCGGGTGCGCGCTACCGGTGGGCCAATCCGTCGCGGCTGGTCGACGGTGAGCTCGAGGAGCTGCTGGCCGCCGCCGACGTCGCGGTAGTGCGGATCCTCGGCGGTTACCGCGCGTGGGAGGACGGTATCGACGCGGTGGTCGCCAGCGGCGTGCCGACCGTGGTCGTCAGCGGCGAGCAGGCGCCCGACGCCGACCTGATGAACCGTTCGACCACGCCGGCCGGGGTCGCACTGCAGGCGCACGTGTATCTGGCGCAGGGCGGCGTCGACAATCTCGCGAACCTGCACGCCTTCCTGTCCGACACGTTGCTGATGACGGGCGTCGGCTTCGCCGAGCCTGCGAGCACGCCGGCCTGGGGTGTTCTGGAGCGTCCCGCCGGCCGAACCGACGGGCCCGTCGTCGCGGTGCTGTTCTATCGGGCGCAGCAGCTGGCGGGCAACACCGCCTACATCGAGGCGCTGTGTGAGGCCATCGACTCCGCCGGGGGAGTGCCGCTTCCGGTGTTCTGCGCCTCGCTGCGTACCCCGGAGCCCGAACTCATCGAACTGCTCGGCACCGCCGACGCCATGATCACCACCGTGCTCGCGGCCGGTGGCGCGACTCCGGCGGCGGTGACGGCAGGCGGGGCCGACGACACCTGGAACGTGGCTCACCTTGCCGCCCTTGACGTCCCGATTCTGCAGGGCCTGTGCCTGACGTCGTCGCGCGCCCAGTGGGACGCCAACGACGACGGGATGTCGCCGCTCGACGTGGCCACCCAGGTCGCCGTTCCCGAATTCGACGGCCGGATCATCACGGTTCCGTTCTCGTTCAAGGAGATCGACGACGAGGGGCTCATCACCTATGTCGCCGATCCCGAAAGGTGCGCCAGAGTAGCGGGTTTGGCCGTGCGGCACGCCCGGCTGCGATCGATCGGTCCCGCCGAGAAACGGGTCGGCCTGGTGTTCTCCGCCTACCCGACCAAGCATGCCCGCATCGGCAACGCAGTCGGTCTGGACACTCCGGCGAGCGCGATCGCGTTGCTGGGCGCGATGCGCGCGGCGGGCTACGACATCGGTGAGGTTCCTGGCCTCGACGCAGGCGACGGGGACGCGCTGATCCACGCGCTGATCGAACGCGGCGGCCAGGACCCCGACTGGTTGACCGAGACGCAGCTGGCCGGCAACCCGATCCGGGTGTCGGCGAAGGACTACCGGGCCTGGTTCGCCACGCTGCCCCGCGAGCTCGCCGACGCGGTGGTCGAACACTGGGGCCCGCCACCGGGAGAGTTGTTCGTCGACCGCAGCCGCGACCCCGACGGTGAAATAGTCATCGCCGCAATGCAATCCGGCAATGTCGTGATCATGGTGCAGCCGCCCCGCGGGTTCGGCGAGAACCCGGTGGCCATCTACCACGACCCGGACCTACCGCCCAGTCACCACTACCTGGCCGCCTACCGGTGGCTGGACGGGGCGTTCGGCAACAGTTTTCGCGCGGACGTCGTCGTGCACCTCGGCAAGCACGGCAATCTCGAGTGGCTGCCGGGCAAGACGCTGGGCATGTCGTCATCGTGCGGCACCGACGCCGCGCTGGGAGACCTCCCGCTCGTCTACCCCTTCCTCGTGAACGACCCCGGGGAGGGCACCCAGGCCAAGCGACGAGCCCACGCGACGCTGATCGACCACCTGATCCCGCCGATGGCGCGTGCCGAGACCTACGGTGACATCGCCCGTCTGGAACAGCTCCTCGACGAGCACTCCACGATCTCCGCGCTCGACCCGGGCAAGCTCCCGGCGATCCGTCAGCAGATCTGGACGCTGATGCGGGCGGCCAAGATGGACCACGATCTCGGGCTCGAGGACCGCCCCGACGAGGACTCCTTCGACGACATGCTGCTGCACGTCGACGGATGGCTGTGCGAGATCAAGGACGTGCAGATCCGCGACGGTCTGCACATCCTCGGCCAACGACCTGCAGACGAGAGCGAACTCGACCTGGTGTTGGCGATCCTGCGGGCACGGCAGCTCTTCGGCGGCGAGCAGACCGTGCCCGGGCTGCGCCAGGCTCTCGGGCTGGCCGAGGACGGCCATGACGACCGCGCGGCAGTCGACGAGGCCGAAACCAGGGCGCGGGAACTCGTTGCGGCCCTGCAGGACAGTGGCTGGAACGCCGATGTCGTCGACTCTCTGACCGACGACTCCGCGGTCGCGGCGATCCTGCGGTTCGCGGCCGTGGAGGTGGTGCCGCGGCTGAGGCAGACCGCCGGGGAGATCGACCAGGTGCTGCGGGCGCTCGACGGCCACTTCATCCCGTCGGGCCCGTCGGGATCACCCTTGCGCGGACTGGTCAACGTGTTGCCGACCGGACGCAACTTCTATTCGGTGGATCCGAAGGCGGTGCCGTCCCGGCTGGCCTGGGAAACCGGTGTCGCGATGGCGGATTCGCTCCTCGAGCGGTACCGGGCCGATCACGGACGCTGGCCGGAATCGGTGGGCCTCTCGGTGTGGGGCACGTCGGCCATGCGCACCGCCGGTGACGACATCGCCGAGGTGCTCGCGTTGCTCGGGGTCCGTCCCATCTGGGACGAGGCGTCGCGCCGGGTGGTCGATCTCGAGGCCATCCCGCTGGCCGAGCTGGGCCGGCCCCGCATCGACGTGACCGTGCGGATCTCCGGGTTCTTCCGGGATGCCTTCCCGCATGTGGTCGCGATGCTCGACGACGCGGTACGACTCGTCGCCGGTCTCGACGAGTCCGACGAGGACAATCTCGTGCGTGCGCACGCGCAGGGTGACCTCGCCGAGCACGGTGACGAACGACGAGCGACGACAAGGATTTTCGGCTCCAAGCCGGGAACCTACGGCGCCGGCCTGCTCCAGCTCATCGACAGTCGCAACTGGCGCGACGATGCCGACCTGGCCGCCGTCTACACCGCGTGGGGCGGCTTCGCCTACGGTCGGGGCCTCGACGGCGCCCCGGCCACCGACGACATGAACCGGGCCTACCGCCGGATCGCCGTGGCCGCGAAGAACACCGACACCCGTGAGCACGACATCGCCGACTCCGACGACTACTTCCAGTATCACGGCGGCATGGTCGCGACGGTGCGCGCGCTGACCGGTACCGCGCCGGCGGCCTACATCGGAGACAACACCCGACCGGACGCGGTACGCACCCGCACCCTGTCGGAGGAGACCACGCGCGTGTTCCGGGCCCGCGTCGTCAATCCGCGTTGGATGACCGCGATGCGCCGGCACGGGTACAAGGGTGCGTTCGAGATGGCCGCGACGGTGGACTATCTGTTCGGCTACGACGCCACCGCGGGTGTGATGGCGGACTGGATGTACGAACAGCTGTCGGCGAGCTACGTCCTCGATGACGAGAACCGCAAGTTCATGAACGAGTCCAACCCGTGGGCGTTGCACGGGATGGCCGAACGCCTGCTGGAGGCGGCCGGGCGTGGCATGTGGGCTGCTCCTGAGCAGGCGACCCTCGACGGTCTCCGGCAGGTGCTGCTGGAGACCGAGGGCGATCTCGAGGGCTGATCCCGCTACATTTGTGCCATGCCCGTGACGTTCGCCGAGGTCGCCAAGTCCGAGTACATCCTGCTCACGACGTTCACCAAGGACGGTAGGCCGAAGCCGACCGCGATCTGGGCGGCGCCGGCGGGGGACAAGCTGATCGCCATCACCCAGGAGAAGTCGTGGAAGGTCAAGCGCATCCGGAACACCTCCCGGGTGACCATCGCCCCGTGTGACCGAGGCGGCAAGCCCAAGGGCGAGGCGGTGGAAGCCACTGCGCGGATCCTCGACAAGTCCGCCAACGCCGCGACCTACGACGCGCTGGGCAAGCGGTACGGCCTGATCGGCAAGGTGTTCAACGTCTTCTCCAAGCTGCGCGGCGGCATGGACAAGAACGTCACCATCGAGTTGGCGGCGAGCTGACCGATGGCACCCACCTTCGCCGACGTCTACCGCGAGAAGTACCTGCTGCTGACCACCTTCACCAAGGACGGCAAACCGAAGCCCACTCCGGTGTGGGGTGTTCCCGACGGGGACAAGCTGTTGATCATCACCGACGACGGGTCGTGGAAGACCAAGCGGATCAACAACACTCCGCGCGTGACGATCCAGAAGTGCGGCGTGCTCGGCAAGGTCAAAGGTGAGCCCGTCGAGGGTGTCGCCCGGATGCTGCCCAAATCCGAGACGCGCCGGGTGTTCACCCTCATCATCAAGCGCTACTGGAACCACGCCTGGTACTTCATCCCCCAGGCGATCCTGCGCGGCGGTATCGACAAGGTGCACGCCGCCATCGAGGTGACCGCCCCACCTGCCGGCAGCTAGGAACCGAACGCGCGCCCCGGACGTTGACCGGACATGGCGATGAGGCTCTTCGCGCTCTACGTGGTGGTCGAGATGGCCGTGCTGGTCGCGCTGACCGCGACGATCGGCTTCGGCGCGACCTTGCTGGCGGTCGCGGGCACGTTCCTGCTCGGCCTCGCGCTGGCCGGGTCCCAGCTGCGCCGCCACCTGCGCCGTCTGCAATCCGGGCTCACCGCGGACAACGCCGCCGGGGTGGTCACCGACAGCGCTCTGATGGCGCTCGGTACGGTGCTCGTCGTGATTCCCGGGCTGGCCAGTTCCGTCGTCGGCGCACTCCTGTTGCTTCCCCCCACCCGCGCAGTCGCGCGTCCCGTCGTCACCGCGATGGCCGCCCGGCGGGCGCCGCTGATCGTCGGCGCGGGTACGGCCTCGGGGTTCGGCGCACGGCGGTTCGCGCACCGACCGTCTCGAGGTGACTACATCGACGGCGAGGTCATCGAAGTCGTCGATGCTCCCGCCGCCACCCCCGAACCCCAGGCCGAACCGCGTCGTCTGCCGGAGTGAACGCCACCCGTCTCCTGCTGGGTGGGCGCATCCACAGCCCTGCCATGCCCGACGCGACCGCCATGGCCGTCCGAAACGGGGTGATCGCCTGGCTGGGCAGTGACGCCGTCGGCCGGGCACAGTTCCCGGACGCGGAGATCGTCGACCTCGCCGGCGGGTTCGTCGCACCGGCCTTCGTCGACAGCCATGTGCACGTCACGGCCACCGGCCTGAGTCTGACGGGCCTCGACCTGCGCACGGCGACCTCGCGTCACCACTGCATGGACCTGGTCGCCGCCCATGCCCGCGCGCATCCCGACGGGGTGCTGTGGGCGCACGGATGGGACGAATCGGGCTGGCCCGAACAGGCCCCTCCGACCGTCGAGGACGTCGACGCCGCCGTGGGACCGGGCCGAATGGCCTATCTGGCCCGGGTGGATGTGCACTCCGCGCTCGCCTCGACGGCGCTGCAGCGCGCCGCGGGTGTCGCGGGACACGGCCCCCTGACGGCCGACGATCACCACCGGGTGCGCCGCGTCGCCCGCGACCACCTGACCGTCGCCCAACGTGACGAGGCTCGCCGGGCCGCGCTCGACCTCGCGGCGTCGCGTGGCGTCGTCGCCGTCCACGAATGTGCCGGGCCCGAGATCGGCGGTCTCGAGGATTGGCGGGAACTGCGCGCGGTGGAGCACGGCGTGGACGTCGTCGGCTACTGGGGTGAGGCGGTCGGCTCGGCCGACGCAGCCCGCGCACTGATCGCCGAGACGGGCGCGCATGGACTGGCCGGTGACCTGTTCGTCGACGGGGCCCTCGGCTCGCGCACGGCGTGGCTGCACGAGCCGTACGCCGACGCGGCGCCAGGGTGCGCGACGCCGCACGGCACCGCCTATCTCAGCGGTGACGCGATCGTCGCGCACCTGATGGCCTGCACCGAGGCAGGCCTCACCGCCGGCTTCCACGTCATCGGCGATGCCGCGGTCACCGCGGTCGTGGACGCGCTGGGTTTCGTTGTCGACGAGCTCGGCAGCGTGGCCGTCGCCCGTTGCGGGCACCGCCTCGAACACCTCGAGATGGTCACCGAGGAGCAGGCCGCCCTGCTCGGCCGCTGGGGTGTGATCGCGAGCATGCAGCCCGCCTTCGACGCGCTGTGGGGCGGTCCGCGCGGCATGTATGCCCAGCGTGTCGGGCCGACGCGCGCGTCGGGGATGAACAATTTCGCGCTGTTAGCATCCCAAGGCGTGCCCCTTGCCTTCGGTTCCGACGCCCCGGTGACCGACATGGATCCGTGGTCTGCGGTGCGCGCGGCAACCTCGCATCGCAGCGCAGGCAGCGCCGTGTCGGCCCGCGCCGCCTTCGCGGCCGCCACCCGGGGAGCCTGGCGCGCCGGCGGCGTCCGCGACGGTGTGACGGGCACGCTCGTGCCGGGTGCGCCCGCCTCCTACGCCGTGTGGGACGCCGACGAGTTCGACGTCAGCGCCCCCGCCGATGCGGTGCAGCGCTGGTCGACCGACCCTCGCTCTCGAGTCCCGGTGCTGCCCCGTCTCGACGGTGATGCCCCGCGGTGCCGGCAGACGGTGCATCGAGGCGCGATCCTCCATGGCTGAGGCCACCGAACGCGAACCCGAAGCCGAACCCGTCACCGCCCAGCCCCTGTCGCGACGACAGCGGATCGGTCGGGCCGTGGTGGACCGGCTGCCGCAGTTGACGGCCGCCCTACTGGGTGGGCTGATGCTGTGCCTGAGTTTCCCGCCGTTCGGCTGGTGGTTCGCCGCCATCGCCTCCTTTGCCGCGCTGGGCTGGGTGCTGACCACGCGGTCGACGACGACCAAGGGCGGATTCGGTTACGGGCTGCTGTTCGGGCTCGCGTTCTACATCCCTCTGCTGCCCTGGATCAGTGGACTCGTGGGCCCGGTGCCGTGGCTCGCGCTCAGCGCCGTCGAGGCGCTGTTCCCGGCGCTGTTCGGGCTCGTCGCGGTCCTCGTTCGCAGGGTGCCCGGCTGGCCGCTGTGGTTCGCCGGCCTGTGGTCGGCGCAGGAGTGGCTGAAATCGACGGTGCCGTTCGGCGGATTCCCGTGGGGTGTCGTCGGCTACTCGCAAACCCAGAGTCCGGCGTTGCCGCTGGCCTACTTCGGCGGGGCCCCGCTGGTCTCTTTCGGTGTCGTGCTGGTCGGCTTCGGTGTCGCGGCGATGACGATCGAGGTGATCAGGTGGTGGCGCAGCGATCGCGCCGCACGCGCCGCGGCACCGCCGGCCGTGGTGTTGCCGGGACTGTGCGTGGCCATCGTGCTGCTCACCGCCGCGCTGGCCTGGCCGCATGTGCGCAAGGCCGGTGCCGGCGTCGGCGACGAACCGCCGGTCACCGTCGCCGTCGTGCAGGGCAACGTGCCGCGGCTGGGGCTGGAGTTCAACGCCCAGCGGCGTGCGGTGCTCGACAACCACGTCAAGGAGACGTTGCGCCTCGCCGACGACGTGCGGGCGGGCCGGGCACCGCAGCCCATGGTGGTGGTCTGGCCGGAGAACTCCTCGGACATCGATCCGTTGGCCAACGCCGACGCCGCCAAGGAGATCTCCGCGGCCGCTGCAGCGATTCGGGCGCCGATCCTCGTGGGCGGCGTGCTCGCCGCCCCCGGCTACCGCCGTGACAACCCGGTGTCGACGAACTCGGTGATCGTCTGGGACCCCGACACCGGGCCCGCCGACCGCCACGACAAGCAGATCATCCAGCCGTTCGGCGAGTATCTGCCGTGGCGCGGCTTCTTCAGCAAGCTCTCGTCGTATGCCGACCGGGCCGGCTACTTCGTGCCCGGCCACGGTGACGGCGTGGTGCGGGCCGCGGGCATCCCCGTCGGTGTCACCACGTGCTGGGAAGTGATCTTCGACCGCGCCGCCCGCGAAGCCGTCCGCAGTGGCGCCCAGCTGCTCGCCGTCCCCAGCAACAACGCGACCTTCGACGAGGCGATGAGCGAACAGCAACTCGCGTTCGCCCGGTTGCGAGCGGTCGAGCACGATCGCTACGTCGTCGTCTCCGGGACCGTCGGGATCAGCGCGGTGATCTCCCCGGCAGGTCGCGAGCTGGCGCGCACGCAGTTCTTCGAGCCTGCCTACCTGGATCAACAGATCCGGCTGCGGACGTCGCTGACCCCGGCGACCCGGTTCGGTCCCTACGTCGAGGCGGTGCTGGTGGCCATCGGCGGTGCGGGGATCGTGGCGGCCATGCTGCACAATGGATTCTTCGTGCCAGCAAGATTGAGGCGTCGGCGGTCGACGTCCGAGAACGGCAAAGGAGCCACATGAGCGTCCCCGGCAGCCCCGGTGGCCAGGAAGTCGGCCCGGAAGCCGCGGCGAAGCCCAGCGCACGCACCCTCGTGATCATCCCGACCTACAACGAGCGCGACAACCTGCTCAAGATCATCGGCCGGGTCACCAAGGCTGCGCCGCAGGTGCACGTGTTGGTCGTCGACGACGGTAGCCCCGACGGCACCGGCGCGCTGGCCGACGAACTCGCGCTGTCCGATCCCGACCGCGTCCACGTCATGCACCGCACCTCCAAAGACGGTCTCGGCGCGGCGTACCTCGCCGGTTTCGCGTGGGGGCTGAGCAGGCAGTACACCGTGCTGGTGGAGATGGACGCCGATGGCAGCCATGCCCCCGAGCAGCTGTACCGGCTGCTCGACGCCGTCGATCGCGGCGCGGATCTTGCGATCGGCTCGCGCTATGTCGACGGTGGGGAGGTGCGGAACTGGCCGCGCCGCCGGATGGTTCTGTCCAAGACGGCCAACGGGTATTCGCGCATCCTGCTGGGGGTGGACATCCACGACATCACCGCGGGCTACCGCGCGTACCGACGTGAGGTGCTCGAGAAGATCGACCTGGCCGCCGTCGATTCGAAGGGCTACGGGTTCCAGGTAGACCTGACCTGGCGTTCGATCAACGCCGGGTTCACAGTCGTCGAGGTGCCGATCACGTTCACCGAACGCGAGCACGGGGTCTCGAAGATGGACGGCTCGACAATCCGCGAAGCCATCCTCAAAGTCGCACAGTGGGGCATCCGGGCCCGGTTGGACCGGGCCCGGGGCACCGCCCGCTGATCAGCCCCTGCGGCGGGTCTTGATGATGTCGAGGCGCTCCTTGAGCAGTTCCTCGAGCTCTTCGACCGAGCGGCGCTCCAGCAGCATGTCCCAGTGGGTGCGGGGCGGCTTGACCTTCTTGGGCTCGGGCACATCACCTTCGATGAGCGTGCCCTCCATGCCGTTGCGGCACAGCCAGGTACCGGGGATCTCGGCATCGTCGGCGAATGGAACGTCGAATTCCTCGCCGTTGTCGGTGCGGTAGCGGGCGACCTGACGCGGCGCCAGGTCGTGATTGCGGTCAGTCTCGTAGCTCACAGCTCCGAGGCGGCTGCCCCTCAAGACGCGATCAGCCATCGTCAACTCCTCTTCAGCGCATGTGGTCCGGGGTATTCAACGCAGATCTGATCAACGGAGTTCCCGACTCGGCCCTCGATGATACCGGGATCCGAGTATTCCTCGGTTTAGAGTCGGCGCGTGACCGCCTCCCCGGACCGGCTGGCTCCTCCTCGCAGATCCCGTACACGTCCTCAGATGTGTCGGTGGTGTGGCCGCGAAGTGGCCGACGCGGGGCTGGGGAGACGGCGCCAGTACTGCCGGCAGTCCTGCCGGCAGCGGGCCTATGAACAGCGTGCCCTGGTCAAGGGGTCCGCGGTGGCCGAAGACGCGGTCGTGCTGAGTGCCGAGGAGGCCTCGGTGCTGTCCGACCGGGTCTATGAGGTGCGATGCGCGGCCGAGGACATGGCGACCGCCCTCGAGGAGGGCGCCGAGCCGAGCGAACTCCGGGAACTGTGTGACGCGGTGATGCGCGCGGCGCGCGCGGCCGACGGGTGGCGCTGAGCTGCGCCTGACACGTCGATGGACGATTGGTTCGAGCGCAGCCCGTTCGTCGGGTTCGTCCCGTGGATCATCTACTGGGTGGTGGCCGACGGCCCGAGCACGTGGCTGTTCGGCGCCGTCTGCGCGGTGCTCGCCACTCTGATCCTCGGCGTGTCGGCCGGCGTCGCCGGGGTGCGGATGCTCGACATCGTCACCGTCGTGTTCTTTGCCGGCGTGACCGTGGTCGGCCTGGTCGTCGGTGCCCAGGATCGCGACTGGATGGACACCTACGCCACCACCCTGTCCAGCGGAGTGCTCGCGGTGATGTCGCTGGGCTCCCTGGCGTTCGAACCCTTCACCGCCCAGTACGCGCCGGCGTCGGCGCTCCGGCAGGACTGGGAGCAGATGGCGTTCCGCCGCACCAATCAGGTCCTGACCCTGATGTGGGCGCTGGTGTTCGCGTTGATCGCAGTGCTGGGCTACCTCGCCGCCACCGCGCCGGCGACTGTGCATCTCACCAAGGCGGTCATTCCGGTGGTGGTGATCGTCGGGGCCGTCGGCATGACCCAGGCGTACCCCGGCAGGGTTCGCGAGAAGGCGCGGCAGCAGCACCTGTGAGTGGTCAGCAGCGGTACGCGGCCCCGACGCCCGGTGGTGGCGCCACGGGCTGCAGGCAGCCGAACGGCACCACACCGTCCGCGCTGATCCGCACGGCGGACCGGTGCGCATAGTTCACGCAGAACAGGCCTGCGTCGGCGCTACGGCAGCGCGTATCGCCGATGCTCAGCGCGCGACCGGTCGGCAGTTCCGCCCCTGATCCGGCGATGAACGGCCCCGGATCACCGCGCAGCGCACCGACGCGCAGGTCAGCACCCGGGAACACCACCCAGCCCGCCTTCCACATTCCCTCGGCGTCCGCGGGAGGCGGGGGTGGGGCGGTCAGGTCCAGCAGACACGTCAAGCTGTCCGCGGTGGTCATGCACTGGGTGTTGCCCGACGGTGCCCCCGATGGAGCGGTGAAGGCGATGTCGTCGCCCAGGCGGGTGGTGACACCGTCGCGGAACGCGACATGGAAGGTGGCGGCGTCCGCCGCAGCGGCCTCTTCGACGAACGCGATCACCTGGTCGATCGTGGCGCTCTGGCTCGGCGCAGCCGCGGCCTGGGTGGTCGACGGCGCGGCGGCGGTGCTGGTCGTGGCCGTTTGCCGGGGCGGTTCGGGTGCTGCCGACTCCGGCCGGCCGTCGGTCGACGATGCGCAGCCGGCCACCAGGGTCGCCACCGCGAGCAGGCCGGCCATGCGCATGACGCCAGGCTAGCCGCCCGACACGACACGGTCGGCGCGGCGTGCCGGGCGCATGTTCGCTACCGTCGGGAAGATGCACGAGCACACCGTGCGGGTCAGAACCGCATCCGGCGTCGTCGAAGGATTCACCCGCGACGGCGTTCACCGCTGGCGGTCGATCCCCTACGCCAAGCCGCCCGTGGGCCCGCTGCGATTCCGCGCACCCGTTGCGGTTCAGCCGTGGTCCGGCGTGCGGCACTGTCACGGGTTCGGCGCCTGCGCACCGCAGCAGCGCATATACACACTGCTGCGGCCTGGCAAGTACCAGCCGATGAGCGAGGACTGCCTGACGCTCAACGTGGTGGCGCCGGCCGAGCCGCACACCAGACCCCAGAGCGGGACACTGCCGGTGATGGTGTTCATCCACGGTGGCGGTTACCTGCTCGGCAGCTCGGCGACGCCCATCTACGACGGTGCCGCGCTGGCGCGGCGCGGGTGCGTCTATGTGTCGGTGAACTACCGTCTCGGGGCGCTGGGCTGTCTCGAGTTGTCGTCGCTGTCTACCCCCGAGCACCCGATCGATGACAACCTCTTCCTGCGGGATCTGGTGATGGCGTTGCGCTGGGTCCGCGACAACGTCGCCGCGTTCGGTGGCGACCCGGACAACGTGACGATCTTCGGGGAGAGCGCAGGCGCCCACGCAGTCGCGACGCTGCTGGCCACCCCGGACGCTGCGGGCTTGTTCGCCCGTGCGATCGCGCAGAGTCCCAGCAGCGGCATGACCCGCGGCGCCGATATCGCCGAGCAGTACGCAGAGCGGTTCGCGCGCTCCCTCGGGGCAACGGGGTCCGACGCCGCCGAGGTGCTGATACGCACCCGGCCGGCGGATCTGGTGACGGCGTTGGAGCGACTCATCGTCGAGGGGCAGCGTGAGATGTTGGGCGCCTTCGCGATCGGACCCACCTACGGTACCGAGTACCTGCCGACCAACCCCGCCGACGCGATGGCCGACGGTAGCGCGCACCGCGTCCCGCTGATCGTGGGGACGAACGCCGACGAAGGCCGGCTGTTCACCCGCTTCCTCAAACTGTTGCCGACCACCGAGCCGGCCATCGAACGCCTGCTCTCTCAGGCGGAACCCGGTGTGCGGGAACGCATTCTGGCTGCCTACCCCGAGTATCCGAAGCCGGCGGCGTGTGTTCGGCTCGGCGGCGATTTCATCTTCGCCTCCGCGATGTGGCAGATCGCCGAAGCGCACAGCCGACACGCCCCGACGTATGTGTACCGCTACGACTACGCGACGCGGGCGCTGCATCTGACGGGGCTGGGCGCCACGCACGCGATGGAGTTGCTCGCGGTGTTCGACGTCTACCGGTCCCGATACGGGAAGCTGCTGGCAGCCGGACTCGATTCGCGCGCTGCCGGCAAAGTGAGCGACGACATCCAGAGGCGTTGGCTGACCTTCGCGGTCGACGGAATGCCCGGCGAGGACTGGCCGCAGTACGACCACGACGAACGGGCGGTGATGGTGCTCGACAGGCGCCGTCGGGTCGAGCACGATCCGCACGCGGAGCGGCGAGAGGTGTGGAGGACGTTCGAGTTCGCGTAATCGCGTGCTCGCCGCTGCGGTGTGTGGTTGCGTTAACGGGTGTCTGATGCGCCGCCCCCATCCACTGCCCATCCGCTCGATCCACTCGATGAGGCCGAGTTCCGCGCGGTCGCCACGGTGTTGCGACGCGACCGCGATGTCCGGACGACGCCCGCGGGTGAGCCGGGGCAGCGCAGGGGCTGGCGGTTCGCCTCGATCGAGCTGATCGAGCCGTCGAAGGCCGAGCTCGCCGACTTCGACGCGGGCGGAACGCGACTTACGCGGCGCGCGTCGGTGGTGTGCTTCGACCGCAGCACGAACGCCACCTACAAGAGCGTGGTCTCGCTGACCGACGATCGCGTGGAGTCCTTCGAACACGTGCCCGGCGTTCAGGCCAACTTCACCGTGGACGAATTCACCGAGTGCGACCGGCTTCTGCGCAGCCATCCCGATGTCATCGCCGCGCTGCGCGGTCGTGGAATCACCGACATCGACCTCGTGTTCTTCGACACCTGGACCTACAGTGAGGCGGTCGCGCCGCCCGAGTTCCGCGACCGGCGCATCGGCTGGTCGGACAGCTGGGTCAAGGGCGCACCGGGTGCCAACCCGTATGCGCGGATGCTCAGTGGTCTGCACTGCGTGATCGACCTCAATGCAATGGAGCTGTTGCGCGTCGAAGACGTGGGACCGTTCTCACCGGCCGGCGGGGCGACACCGCCGGAGGTCATGGGGGAGTACGTGCCCCGTCACATCCCCGACGGCGTGCTGGGTCGCAGCCGCAGGGAACAGCTCAAGCCGTTGCACATCACGCAGCCCGAGGGACCGTCGTTCTCGATCGACGGCAACCTGGTGACGTGGCAGAACTGGTCGCTGCGAGTGGGTTTCAACCACCGCGAGGGCATGACGCTGCACACCGTCCGGTACCGCGACGGCGACCGCTACCGGTCCATCGCTCACCGGATGTCGTTCGCAGAGATGGTGGTGCCCTACCGCGATCCGTCACCGGACCACTACCGGCGCACCGCTTTCGACATCGGGGAGTGGGGCCTCGGCTTCATGACGACGTCTCTGGAGCTCGGCTGCGACTGTCTGGGGGAGATCCGCTATCTCGACGCCGTGCTGCACGACAGCGCCGGCGAGCCGTATCGGATCACCAACGCGATCTGCCTGCACGAAGAGGACAACGCCGTGCTGTGGAAGCACGTGGACCACGACATCGGTGCCGAGGTACGCCGCATGCGCCGACTCACGCTGTCGTTCCACGTCACCGTCGCCAACTACGAGTACCTCGTGTACTGGCGCCTCTACCAGGACGGCAACATCGAGTGCGAAGTCCGCGCGACCGGCATCATGGTGACCACGCCCCTGCCCCCGGGCGCCCCCAGTCCGAACGGCACGATCGTCGACGAACGCACCTATGCGCCGTTCCATCAACATTTTCTGGTGGCGCGTCTCGACATGGACGTCGACGGCACGGACAACACGGTCGTCATGAGTGAGTCCGCCGCCGAGCCGATCGGCCCGGACAATCCGTACGGCTTGTCACTGGTGACGCGCAACGTGCCACTGCGCACCGAGGGCGAGGCCCGCCAGGATGTCGATTTCGCCACGCAGCGCGCCTGGAAAGTGGTCAACCCCAACGTGGTCACCGGTATCGGCGCCCACCCCGCCTACAAGCTGGTCCCCACCGGAGCCATTCCACCGATGTTCGATCCCGCCTCGCCGGTGCTGCAGCGCGCCGGGGTCATCGCCCACACCCTGTGGGTCACCCCGAATCGACCCGATGAGCGTTGGCCCGCAGGCGAATTCGTGAACCAGTCGGTCCGCGACACGGGGTTGACGCACTGGACCGCGGCCGATCGGCCCATCGAGAACACCGATGTGGTGCTCTGGTACGTGTTCGGCATCCACCACATCACCCGGCCCGAGGACTGGCCGGTGATGCCGGCCGACATCGTGTCGTTCTGGCTCAAACCCTTCGGCTTCTTCGACCGCAATCCCGCACTCGACGTCGTCGACACCCCGCCGCAGGCGTGTCACACCTTGAGCACCAGCGCGCACCACTGAGCCTCGTGGTCGCCAAATCCGCCGCCTTGTTCGTGCTCGCGGCGGTTCTCGAGATCGGCGGAGCCTGGCTGGTGTGGCAGGGAGTGCGTGAGCATCGCGGCTGGCCGTGGATGGGGGTCGGCGTGATCGCGCTGGGCGCCTACGGATTCGTCGCCGCGTTCCAGCCCGACGCACACTTCGGCCGGGTGCTCGCCGCCTACGGCGGCGTGTTCATCGCCGGCTCGCTGCTGTGGGGGATGGCGATGGACGGTTTTCGGCCGGATCGATGGGATGTGTGCGGCGCGCTGGTGGCCCTGCTGGGCGTCGCGCTCATCATGTACGGCCCGCGCTGAGCGGTCACCCGAGATGGGCGCTGTCGTCGTCGAGGTCGTCGCGGCTCAGTCCCATCGGCGTCCCGGCCGGGACGTCGCCGGCCGCGATCACGGCGCGCGTGATCGGTGTGAGGGCACCGAACAACGCCTCGACCTCGTCGTCGTCGAGGACGTCGAGGGCGGCCAGCGCGAGCGCGTCGGTCCGGTCCTCGATGTGCTGCTTGAGCGCGCGGCCCTGGTCGGTGATGGCACCGTCGGCGTCGAGCACTCCGCGCCGGCGCAACGCGTCGCGGTGCGCGGCCCACTGCGCGTCGTCGTAGTCGCGGCTGCGTTTGATCATCTCCTCGGGCACCCGGCCGGCGGCAGCGTGCAGCACATTGCACTCGCGGCCGGACAGTCCCTCGGCGGTGAGCACGGCGACGTGGCCGTCGCCACGGTGTTCGCGGAGCAGGGTGGCCGCGTGCCAGAGGCGGGCCACCGGTTCGTCCGGCCAGGCCACCGCTCGGTTGGCGGCGTAGAGCACCCGACCCTCGATCTGACCGCCGGCCGCTGCGCGGGCGGCCAGGTCAGCCGCGCAGCGCGCCTGGATCTCGGTGACACCGCACCGGCGCAGCGCAGCCACCGCCCCCCTCTCGCGAGCCCGCAGGGCCTCGGCAGGGGGTGCCGTGTCCCACGCGGCGGGCAGGGCCTTGGCGACCCTGTCCGCGGCGAAGTTGTAGAACGCCGCGGTGACGACCTCGGCCGGCACGATGCCCAGCGGCGCGGACCGGGCGGCGAAGTAGCCCATCCAGAACCCGCGATAGCCGAGATCGTCGAGGGCTGCCCGGGCCTCGGGCGCGAAGTAGGTGACGGCATGTACCGGTTCGATCCGGTCGAAGAAGCGGCGGGCCAGCGTGATCGGGCGGCCAGAGCGGTTGTCCACCCTCGCAGTCAATCACCCCGCGGTGGCCGGTCTGCTAACGTCCCCACCACCGTGGATCGAGGGTGACGGGCAAGCAGATGGCCAAGCTGATCAGGGGGTTCGCCGGGCTGGCTGTCGGCTGTGGCGCCCTTCTGGCGTGCAGTTCCCCGGTGAGCTCCGACGCGATCCCTGCCGTGGCGCCCGAGGATCTGCAGACCGACATCGCAGACCGCCTCGCGAAGGCGGGGGAGACACCGGAATCTGTCATCTGCAAAGACCCGCTGGTCGGGGAAGTCGGGCAGTCCGCCCGGTGTGACGTCGTACTGAGCCCGACGAACAGCTTCGAGCCGATCGTGACCGTCACCGACATCGACGGTGCCTCGATCCTCTACGAGATGATCCCTGCACTGTCGCGACCCCAACTCGAACGCGCCGTGGCGCGGCTGGTGTCGAGCCCGCCGGATGCGGTCGCGTGCCTGTCGGGGCTGCCCGGCCGCGCGGGGGCATCGGCCCAGTGCGACGTGTCCGTCGGTGGTCCCCCGGTGCGCCGCACGGCGACGGTAACCGGCGTCACCGGGTTGACGATGACGTTCGACCTGGTTCCGCTGCTGACCAAGGCCGAGCTCGAGACCTCCTTGCTCGACGAGCTCACCGGCCGGGTGAATCGGCGGCCGGACTCCGCGGTCTGCGGTGGCAACCTGGAGGGCCGGGTGGGCGATTCTGTCGACTGCACGGTGGTCTCCGGCACGGAGCGCGCCGAGCTGACGGTGACAGTGACCGCCGTCGACGGCACCAGGATCGACTACACCTACGCGCCGCGGCGCTGACGTCAGTCGTCGGCGGCGACCGCGGAGGCCGCCTCGTCGATGATCGCCCGCATCGCGTTCTCGGCGGCGTCGGAGTCGCGCAGGCGGACCGCACGGGCCACCTCGTCGTGCAACGCGATGGCCGCCGGGTTGGGTGTCGCGGGCATCATGCCGTGATGGGTGCGCCCGGCGAGCACCTCGGCGACGACGTCGTAGAGGGCGCGGAACATCTCGTTACCGCTGGCCTCCAGCAGGGTTCGATGAAAGACCTTGTCGGCCAACAGGTATGACTCGAGATCACCGGAGCGTCCGTGTACGACCATGTCGGAGACCGCGGCGGCCATGATGCGGCACTGGTGCGGATCGGCGCGCTGCGCGGCCAGCGCGGCGGCTGCCGGCTCGAAGCCGCGCCGCAGTTCGGACAGCGAGGTGAGCTGCCTCGCGCGATCGTCGGAGTCGAGGCGCCACCGGATCAGTCGGGGATCGAAGACGTTCCAGGTCGCGGCCGGTTGGATCGTGATGCCCACGCGGCGCCGTGAGGCGACCATGCCCATGGACTCGAGAACGCGGATGGCCTCGCGGGCGACGCTGCGTGACACCCGGTACCGCACGCACACGCCGTCGAGGGTCAACACGTCGCCCGGAGCATGTGTGCCGGCCACGATCGCCGTCCCCAAGGCGCTCAGCACGCTGCCGTGCAGGGCTGCGGACGGCGTCTCGGTCACGCAATCATCCTGTCATACGCTGGGCTGATGTCGATTAAGCAGATGCAAATCCGTGATTGTCTTGCAATCGTATGCCTATTGAGGCATTGTGTGTGACGGCAGGCACAGCAGGGTAGGAGGATCAGGTGGCGTCACCCGTCGTGGTCATGGGCGTATCGGGCTCGGGTAAATCGACTGTCGGTGCCGCTCTGGCACAACGGTTGCGGGTGCCGTTCGCAGACGCAGACGACTTCCATCCCGCCGAGAACATCGCGAAGATGACCGCGGGTCATCCCCTCGACGACGATGACCGGCATCCCTGGCTCGAGGCCATCGGCGTCTGGCTGGCGCAGCGCTGCGAGAGCGGTGGCGTGATGAGTTGCTCGGCGCTCAAGCGCAGCTACCGCGATCAACTGCGCACCCATTGCCCCGATGTGCAGTTCCTCCATCTCAGCGGTACCCCGGACGTCATCGCCCGCAGGCAGGCGAGCCGGCCGGGCCACTTCATGCCGGCCTCACTTCTGGCCTCGCAGTTCGCGACGCTCGAGCCGCTGGACGCCGACGAGCCGGGCACCACCATCGACGTCGATCAGAGCATCGACGCGATCATCGACACCTACTGCACCACAACATCTTCGGCGATCGAACAGGAGAAGTGATGGACTCGTCAATGCTCACCGTCCTCGCGGCGGACACAGAGCTACCCGAACCGGTGGCATCGGGCTGGCAACTGGTGCTGGCCGCGCTGGCCGGTATCGCGCTGATCGTCGTGCTGATCACCGTGGCGAAGCTGCACCCGTTCCTCGCGCTGATCTTCGGCGCGCTGACGGTCGGCATCGTGGCGGGGGAGAACGTCGGCGACGTGCTCGACTCCTTCTCCGACGGCTTCGGCAGCACCGCCGCAGGCGTCGGCATCCTGATCGCCCTGGGCGCGATGTTCGCCAAACTGCTGGCCGATTCCGGGGGCGCCGACGAGATCGTGGACACGATCGTGGGGCGGTCCTCGCCCCGGGCGCTACCATGGGCGATGGCGCTGGTGGGTGCGATCATCGGGCTCCCGATGTTCTTCGAGATCGGCCTGGTGCTGTTGATGCCTGTCATCTACCTCGTCGCCAAGCGTTCAGGGCAGTCCCTGATCACCATCGGAATCCCCGCTCTGGCAGGTCTTTCGGCGATGCACGGGCTCGTGCCCCCGCACCCCGGCCCGCTCACGGCGATCGATCTGCTCGGCGCCGATCTGGGTGTCACGCTGGCTCTCGGCGTCGCCGTCGCGATCCCCACCGTCATCGTCGCGGGTCCCCTGTTCGGCAAGCTGGCCGGACGCTGGGTCGTCATCGACATCCCCGACCG
Organism: Mycobacterium sp. PSTR-4-N; assembly: GCF_022348085.1. Classification (GTDB taxonomy): domain Bacteria; phylum Actinomycetota; class Actinomycetes; order Mycobacteriales; family Mycobacteriaceae; genus Mycobacterium. Next base: position 106,930 of record NZ_JAKRFN010000015.1, read on the forward strand.
GTTCGACAGCGACACCGGCGCGCGGCGGCGCGACAGTACAGTTTCCGACGCCGATTCCGGCGGCGCGCTACCCACCTCGGGGGGCAGTTCGCTGGCCACCCAGACCGTCGACCAGCGGTCCCGGCCGCGGTTCGGGATCACGCTGTTCAGCGTGCTGCTTCCGGTGGCGCTGATGATGGGTAAGTCGCTGGCCGACATCTTCATCGACGACGACGCGAACCTGATCCGCCAGACGTTCGACATCCTGGGTCGTCCGCTCGTGGCCCTGTTGATCGCCGTCATCGTCGGCATCTTCACGCTGGGTCGGGGAGCAGGGATGACGCGCGATCAGATCGTCACGTGTGTCGAGTCCTCGTTGCCGCCGGTCGCCGGGATCATCCTGATCGTCGCCGCCGGCGGCGGCTTCAAGCAGGTGCTCGTCGACAGCGGCATCGGCACTCTGCTCGCCGACTGGGCGCGCGGCGCCAACATGTCGGTCATCCTGCTGGCCTGGGTGATCGCCGTGCTGATCCGGTTGGCCACCGGTTCTGCGACCGTTGCCACCATCACGGCGTCGTCGCTGATGCTCGGCCTGGTGGATGGCCTGAGCACCGGCGAGGTGTCGCTGGTGGTGCTCGCCGTGGGTGCCGGGTCGCTGTTCTTCTCCCATGTCAACGACGCCGGCTTCTGGCTCATCAAGGAGTTCTTCGGGATGAGCGTCGGGCAGACCATCAAGAGCTGGTCGGTGATGGAGACGGTGCTGTCGGTGACGGGCCTCATCCTGGTACTGCTGCTGGGGATCGTCATCTGATCCCCGGCGGGGGCCTCAGGCCTTCTGCACCTGGGTCCCGCCGGCGAGCTCGTCGTGCTTGCCCTGCTTGGTGGGGCTGCCGTTGATCGTCACCGCGATGACGACGATCGCCACCACACCGAGTAGGCCGCCGATGAACGGGATGATCGGGAGCAGCGTCCACGAGTTACGGATCGCCGACTGCGTAGCGGTCGGTTTGGGCGCCCCGCCGGGGCCGCGCACGCTGAGCCCGAGCAACTTCTTGCCCGGGGTCCAGCCCTGGGTCACCTCGAACGCCACGTAGTAGATGAAGCTCATCGCGCCGGTGAAGAGCCCGGTGATCCAGATGTTCGACGACGCGCCGATCGCGAAAACGATGATGCTGCCCACGATGCCGACGATCAGGCCGTCGATCAATCGGGCCGCGAAGCGCACTCCGAGGCCACCGGGCTGGCCGCCGCCGCCGGGCGGCGGATAGGACCCCGGGTAGCCGTACTGGCCGGATTGCGGGGGATAGTCGCTGGTCATCGGAGGAGCTCCTTCTCACGGCGGCTGGCTGCGAGCCCACCGTACCCAGCAGTCAGCCCCCGCGAAAGGGCTTCGCGGGGGCTGGCGCTCGGATGTGGGGTCAGCGCAGCTGCTTGCGGCGCTTCTTGACTTCGGAGCTTGCGGTGTCGGCCAGTTCTGCGGCCCGCCCACGCGCGATGTCCGCGGAGCGCTGGGCCCGTTCGCGAGCGGCGTCCGCGAGATCCGGCGCGCGGTCACGGGCGGCGTCGGCGATCTCTTCACCGCGTTGCCGGGCCAGCACCGCCCACTCACCACCGCGTTCGCGCGCGACGTCGGCCAGCTCGCCGCCACGTTCGCGAGCCACCTCGGCGAGCTCACCGCCGCGCTCCCGCGCGACCTCCGCCAGCTCTCCGCCGCGTTCCCGGGCGATGTGCGCGAGTTCGCGCCCGCGCTCCGCGCCCACATGCAGACCGTGTCCCACCTTGTCGGCGAACTCGCTGTCGGCCAGCGAGCCGCCCGCGGCTGCGCCGACCGGGAGTGCCGCGGTGACGGCCTCGGCGGCCTTGCGTGCCGCGCGACGGCCGCGCCAGCCCAGCGACGGCTTCCCCTCGGTGTCGACCGCGGCGATGATGAGGCCGCCGATGAGGCTGATGTCGGTCACGAACGCGCGCCGCTCGTCGGCCTTGCGCGCAGGATCGGTCTGGTTCCAGAAATTGTGTCCGCTCAGGGATCCCGGCACGACGGTCAGCGCCAGCGCCGCCGACGCGAACCGCGGAAGCTTGCCGGTCGCCAGCAGCAGGCCGCCGCCGATCTGGACGGCCGCGTTGATCCGAGCCACCGTCTCGGCGTCCGACGGCAGATTGGTGCTGACCGGATCGGGCAGCTTGCTGAGCCCGTCAAGCGTGTTCTGGGTGGACTGGGCTGCGGGTTTCGGGCTCCGCAGGGCCTCGATCCCGCGAGAGATGAACACGGCGGACAGCATGGGGCGCGCGACGCGACGGATCAACATGGGGGACATGTTCCCACGCGGTTCGGCGACCAAACCCGACCGGGCGTCCCGTCGGGGTAGCTTCGCAGGCGTGCCACTCGTCGCGGGAATCGACTCCTCCACCCAGTCGTGCAAAGTACTGATCTGTGATGCCGAGACCGGCCGGACCGTGCGGTCGGCGGCCAGTCCCCACCCGGGCGGCACCGAGGTGGCGCCGGCGCACTGGTGGCAAGCGCTGCAGGCGAGCATCGACGAGCTGGGCGGTATCGACGACGTCGCTGCGGTCTCGGTGGGCGCGCAGCAGCACGGCATGGTGTGCCTCGACGACACCGGCGACGTGGTCCGGGACGCGTTGCTGTGGAACGACACCCGCTCGGCCGGCGCGGCGGCCGACCTGGTCGACGAACTCGGTGGTCCCGACGAGTGGGCGAGCCGCACAGGTGTCGTGCCGGTCGCGGCCATCACCGCCACCAAGTTGCGGTGGCTGGCCGACCACGAACCGGCGCACGCCGATGCCACCGCTGCGGTCTGCCTGCCCCATGATTGGTTGACCTGGCGGCTGTCCGGTTCCTCGGACCTCGGCGAGCTGACCACGGATCGCAGCGACGCCAGCGGCACCGGATACTTCTCGGCGGCCACGGATTCCTACGACGCCGAGTTGCTCGAGTTGGCGCTGCGGGGGCGTCATCCGGCCCTGCCGACCGTCGTCGCCCCCGCCGGTTCGGCGTTGCAGACCGCCCACGGCGCGCTGCTGGGTGCCGGAGCCGGCGACAACGCCGCGGCGGCGCTCGGCCTTGGTGCCGGACCGGGCGACTGTGTGGTGTCTCTGGGTACCTCCGGCGTGGTCAGCGCGGTCGGTGCGACGGCGCCCCACGACCCCGAGGGCATCGTCGCGGGATTCGCCGATGCAACGGGTCGGCAACTGCCCCTCGTCTGCACGCTGAACGGAGCGCCCGTGCTCGCCGCGGTGGCTCGCATGCTCGGTGTCGACTTCGACGAGTTCGACCGGCTCGCGCTCAGCGCCGCGGTCGGCGCCGAGGGCTTGACGCTGGTGCCGTACCTGGACGGGGAGCGCTCACCCAACCTGCCCGACGCCGCCGGCGCTTTGCACGGAATCACCACGCGAAACTTCACCGCCGCCAACATCGCCCGCGCCTCTGTCGAGGGTCTGCTGGCCTCCATGGCGTACTGCATCGACAAGATCCGGGCACACGGCGTCGCGGTCGACCGCATCATCTTGATCGGTGGCGGAGCCCGCTCCGCGGCGGTCAGGCAGGTGGCGCCGGCGGTTCTCGGGGCGCCCGTCCATGTCCCGGCGCCTGCCGAGTACGTCGCGATCGGCGCCGCGCGGCAGGCGGCCTGGTCGCTCGCGGGCGGAGAGAATCCGCCGCAGTGGTCCCTGGCGGACACCACCGTGCACGAGGCGGATCCCACGCCGGAGGTGCTCGATCGCTATCGAACGGCCGAGCGGCTGACATTGCGCTGACGCTCAGGTGGGCCGCGCGGCCTCCGGGCGCGGCCACATCGGTCGCGGCAGCGCCGCACCCGGCGGCGGTCGCACCGCGTCCAGCACCGCCCGCAGCGGCGGCCAGTCGGCGCGGCCGACCCTGGTGACGGCGTAGGCGGTGAGCACCACGTCGGGATCGGTCAGGGGCAGTACGGTGACTCCCGCGGCGGTGGGCCGCTCGATCGGCAACAGTCCCACCCCGTAGCCGGCGGTGATGAGTTCCTCGACGAGGTCGAGGCTGTCGATCTGGTGGGCGATGCGCGGGGTGAAGCCGGACAGAGACGCCAGCGTGCGCACCGCATCCTCGTCGGCGGTGTTGCGGGAGTTGACGATCCACGCATGGTCGGCGTAGTCACGCAGCGCGGGCATGTTGCGGGAGGTGTCGGTCGGCACCCCGAGGCCCCACCGGATGGACCAGAGCGGCACCGCTTCCAGCAGCGCTCCCGGGGAGGCCGGGGCCAGGTTGTAGTCATAGGTCAGTGCCAGATCCAGATCGTCGGCGGTCAACAGCCGAAACGCTTCCACGGGCTCGTACTCGCTGATGATGAAGTCCACCTGCGGCATGCGCTCGCGCAAGTGCGCGGCGATCGGGAGCAGCGAGACCCGGATGCCGGTGGCGAACCCGCCGACGCGGACGGTGCCGGCCGGATCGGCATCGGCGTCGAGGTCCAGGAGTGCCCGGTCCACCGCGGCGAGGATGGTCACCGCATGATCGGCCAGTCGGCGGCCCGCCGGGGTCAGACGCACCCGTCGGCCCTGCGGCTCGATCAGCTGCGCCCCCGTTTCCCGGCTGAGCGCGGCGATCTGCGCAGACACCGTCGACGTGGTGAGGTGGTACTCGTCTGCCACGGCCCGCATCGAACCGAGGCGCGACAGCGCGAGCAGAAGCTGCAGTCGGCGGAAGTCCACGCCGGTGATTGTCCTCTCCCACGTAGGGTTGGCTCGTGGACACGCTGCTCGGCATCGACATGGGAACCGGAAGCACCAAGGGAGTTCTCGTCGACAGCTCGGGCACCGTGCTCGCCACCGAGACCATCAGCCACGGCATGGATCTTCCGCGGCCGGGGTGGGCCGAAGTCGACGCCGAGAAGGTGTGGTGGCACGAGGTGTGCGCCATCAGCACCGCGCTGATGACCCGCCAACCCGCGGGCGCGACGCTGGCCGGTGTGTGCGTCAGCGGGGTCGGACCGTGCCTGGTGCTCTGCGATGCCGATTTGCGCCCGCTGCGACCGGCCATCCTGTACGGCATCGACACCCGCGCGCACGCCGAAATCAAGTCTCTCACAGCGGAATTAGGTGAGGCGAAGATCCTCGAACGGGCCGGGACGCTGCTGTCCAGTCAAGCCGTCGGCCCCAAGATCGAATGGGTGCGCCACCACGAACCGCGCGTGTTCGACGCCGCGGCCGGCTGGTACGGCTCCAACTCCTACATCGCAGCGAAGCTCACCGGGGAGTACGTGATGGACCACCACACCGCGAGCCAGTGCGACCCGCTCTACGCCACCCGGGATTTCGACTGGAACCGGGAATGGGCCGAGCGCATCTGCGGACCGCTCCCGCTGCCGTCGCTGGTGTGGCCGAGCGACGTTGTCGGACAGGTGAGCGCCGCGGCCGCCCGCGAGACCGGTCTGCCGGTGGGGGTTCCCGTCGCCGCGGGCACCGTCGACGCGTACTCAGAGGCCTTCTCGGTCGGGGTGCGCCGCCCCGGCGATCAGATGCTGATGTACGGGTCGACGATGTTCCTCGTCCAGGTCATCGACGAGTATCACAGCGATCCCGCGCTGTGGACCACCGCGGGCGTCGACCCGCGCACGCTGGCACTCGCGGCAGGCACCTCGACTGCGGGCACGCTGATCAACTGGCTGCAATCGGTCACGGGCAAGCCATCTTTCGAGCAACTGACGGCCGAGGCGATGGCCGTACCCGCGGGCAGTGAAGGCCTGTTGATGCTGCCGTACCTGGCCGGAGAGCGCACTCCGGTGTTCGATCCGAACGCCCGTGGCGTGCTCGCCGGACTCACTCTGCGCCACGGGCGCGGACACATGTTCCGGGCGGCCTACGAGGGCATCGCGTTCGGCATCCGGCAGATACTCGACCGGTTCGACGACGCACACGAGGCCAGCCGCACCGTCGCGGTGGGGGGCGGGCTGAAGAGCCCGGTGTGGGCGCAGGCGATCAGCGATGTCACCGGCCGCTCGCAGCTGGTACCCGAGCAGGCCATCGGAGCCAGCTACGGCGACGCACTGCTGGCCGGCATCGGCGTGGGGCTCGTTCCCCCCGACACCGACTGGGCCACCATCGAGCGCGAGATCACGCCCGATCCGCGCAACCAGGCCCGCTACGAGGAGCTCTTCGCCACCTGGGCGCAGCTGTATCCCGCCACGCGGCAGCAGGTGCACCGGCTCGCCGCAGACGCCGACGCCGGCTGAGCCGCGTCAGCCCATCGTGTAGCCACCGTCGACGGGGAGGTCGACGCCGTTGATCATGCTGGCGGCGTCCGAGCACAGCCACACCACCGCGTCGGATACCTCGTGTGGAACAGCGAAGCGGCCCAACGGGATTCGAGCGATCATCGGCGCGGCCTTGGCTTCCTCACCCCATACCCGCTGACCCATCTCGGTCAGTACCACCGTGGGGCAGACGGAGTTCGCGCGGATGCCGTGCGGTCCGAGTTCGCGGGCGAGCACCTTGGTCGCCATCACCAGACCGGCCTTGGAGGCGCAGTAGGCGTAGTGCTCCGGCAGTGGGGCCAGCGCTGCCGCGGAGGCGACGGTGACGATGGCTCCTCCAGTGCCCTGGTCGACCATCAGCGCCCCGATCCGGGCGGCCAGCAGCGCCGGAGCGCGCAGGTTCACCGCCATCGTCGCGTCGAAGTTCTCGGCGGTGGTGGCGACGACCGATTCGGGCAGCGAGATGCCGGCGTTGTTGACCAGGATGTCGAGACCGCCGAAAGCCTCGGATGCCCTCGCGCTCAACGCCGTCGGGCCGTCCGGGGCGGCGAGGTCGGCGACCACCGCCTGTACCTCGACGCCGTACTCATCACCGAGCGAGCGCCGGGCCTGGGCGAGTTCGGTCTCGTCGCGCCCGCTGAGCACCAGGTGGGCGCCGGCAGCGGCGAACGCACGGGCGATGTCGGCGCCGATGCCCTTGGTGGCGCCGGTGATCAGCGCGCGTTTGCCGTGCAGCCGCATCACCCCGGCGTATCTCTGCTCAGCGGTGCTCGTCACGAAACCTCCTGTGCTACGTCTCCATCGGTGGGGTCATCGGCGGGGGCATCGATGGGGGCACTGGTGGCCGCGAGCAGCGCCTCGGCGGTCCCGGGATCGGTGACCAGGCGGTTGAAGTAGCCACCGCGGGCGCCGGCGGTGATGGAGTCGACCTTGTCTTTGCCGATCGCCACCGCAATGGTGACCGGGATGTGGCGAAGGGTCTCCAATTCCAGCGCGATGAGCCGTTCCGCACCGTCGAAGTCGACGGGTGCGCCGTTGCGGTCGTAGAACCGCGAGCAGACGTCGCCGACGGCGGCGCGCAGCGACGACGAGCCGGTGGGCACGAACTGGGGGATGTCGGAGCGGGTCAGCGGCGGGGCGCCGACACCCATCAGTGCGCACCGGGCGTGCGGCCACTGGTGCACCACGCGTTGGATGCTCGGATCCTCGAGCAGGGAGTCGTAGAGCGCGGGCCCGGGGAGTGCGGGTGCGAACAGGTAATTGGCGCGCCCGCCGACGCGGTTGGCGACCAGCCGGGTGATCTCGTTGGTCTGGTACCACTCGTACGGTTGGTCGTTGCCGCCGACCGTGGGCGTCACCACCACGCCGGGCAGCGAGGTGAGCTCGTGCTGGGCCAACTCGTAGACCGTGCGGCCGGACGACACCAACAGCACGTCGCCCGGCAGCAAACCCGCTTCGGAAAGCGCCCGAGCCGTCGCCGGCGCGAGCTCCCGGCCCATGATGTCGACCACGCTGCGGCCCGGACCGGGCGCGGGCAGGGGCGGGGACAGGTAGACGCTGTTCAGATTCAGCGCACGGGCCACCCGATCGGCGAGCTCGGTGGGCGGGGCGTCGGCTGGTGCCACCACCTCGATACGGACGATGCCCTGGCGTTTCGCCTCGGCGAGAAGCCTGCTCACGGTCGCTCGGCTGGTACCCAGCTTCTCGGCGATCTCCGCCTGCGTGGCCTCGTCCTCGTAGTAGAGCCGCGCCGCGGTGTAGAGCAGCGTGGCCGGGAAATGGCTGCTCTCGGCCTCGGGCGCGCCACCATCCGACTTCGCCGACGAGGTGGCGGGCGCGGACGGCCTGGGCATGGGCAAAGTATGACACCGAACGCCTGCTCTGGAAAGAAGTTCACTGAACAGATGTTCTGGACAGATGTGCACGCCTTCGCTACTGTGACTCCGAACACAGATGGAGGTATGCGCATGTCCGCTCAGATCCCCGAGAAGATGCAGGCGGTGGTCTGCCACGGGCCCAACGACTATCGGTTGGAGGAGGTGGCGGTTCCCCGGCGCGGTCCCGGTGAAGCGCTCGTCAAAGTCGAAGCGGTCGGAATCTGCGCCAGCGATCTGAAGTGCTACCACGGCGCGGCAAAGTTCTGGGGCGACGAGAACCGGCCCGCCTGGGCCGAGACCATGGTGATCCCCGGTCACGAATTCGTCGGCCGCGTGGTCGATCTCGACGACGAAGCCGCGTCCCGGTGGGGGATCGCCGTGGGCGACCGGGTCGTCTCCGAGCAGATCGTGCCCTGCTGGGAGTGCCGGTTCTGCAAGCGCGGCCAGTACCACATGTGCCAGCCCCACGATCTGTACGGCTTCAAGCGGCGCACCCCGGGCGCAATGGCCAGCTACATGGTCTACCCGGCAGAAGCGCTGGTGCACAAAGTGTCTGACGACGTCGCACCGCACCACGCCGCCTTCGCCGAACCGCTGTCGTGCTCTCTGCACGCGGTCGAGCGCGCACAGATCCTGTTCGAAGACGTCGTGGTCGTCGCCGGGTGCGGCCCCATCGGGTTGGGCATGGTCGCCGGCGCCCGCGCGAAGAACCCCATGCACGTCATCGCCCTCGACATGGCGCCCGAGAAGCTCGAGCTCGCCAAACTCTGCGGCGCCGACATCACGATCAACATCGCCGAGCAGGACGCCGTGGCGATCGTCAAGGAGCTGACCGACGGTTACGGCGCCGACGTGTACCTGGAGGGCACCGGGCATCCCTCGGCAGTCCCGCAGGGGCTCAACCTGTTACGCAAGCTCGGCCGCTACGTCGAATACGGCGTCTTCGGCAGTGACGTGACCGTCGACTGGAGCATCATCAGCGACGACAAGGAACTCGACGTCCTCGGCGCGCATCTGGGCCCGTACTGCTGGCCCGCGGCGATCAGGATGATCGAATCCGGCACCCTGCCCATGGATCAGATCTGCACCCATCAGCTCCCGCTGACCGAGTTCCAGAAGGGCCTCGAGCTCGTGGCCAGCGGCAAGGAATCGGTCAAGGTCTCCCTGATCCCCGCCTGAGACAAGGACCATTGATGAGCGTGTTCTCGAATTCCCCTATGGGCCAGCAGTTCTCGCGACGGAAGATGCTCGCGGCGCTCGGTGTGGCCGGTGCCGCCGCCGCCAGTGTGCCGGTGCTGAGTTCGTGCGGTGTCGGCGGCAAGGCGAGCCTGCCCAACGGCGCGAGCGCGGTGACCGGTGGCTTCGACTGGCGCAAGGCAGCCGGGTCGACCATCAACATCCTGCAGACCCCACACCCGTACCAGCTGTCCTACCAACCTCTGCTCAAAGAGTTCACCGAGTTGACGGGCATCAACGTCAACGTCGACCTGGTGCCCGAGGCGGACTACTTCACCAAGTTGAACACCGAGCTGGCCGGCGGCTCCGGCAAGCACGATGCGTTCATGCTCGGTGCGTACTTCATCTGGCAGTACGGTCCACCGGGATGGATCGAGGATCTCAACCCGTGGCTGACCAACAGTGCGGCCACCAACGCCGAGTACGACTTCGAGGACATCTTCGAGGGGCTGCGCACCTCGACGCGGTGGGACTTCGAGTTGGGCCAGCCGTTGGGGACGGGCGGGCAGTGGGCCATCCCGTGGGGATTCGAGAACAACGTCGTCGCCTACAACAAGCGGGTGTTCGACGAGAAGGGCATCACGCGGCTACCCGACAACCTGGATGACTTCATTCAGCTGGCCGTCGACCTGACCGACCGTTCGCAGAACCGGTACGGCATCTCCACGCGAGGCTCCAAGTCCTGGGCGACCATCCACCCCGGCTTCATGACGCAGTACACCCGCGAAGGTGCTGTCGACTACACCTGGAACGGTTCGGAGCTCATCGCCGAGATGGACAGCGACAAGGCGATCGACTTCACCAAGAAGTGGATTCAGATGCAGCACGAGGCGGGGCCGACGTCATGGACCACCTACGACTATCCCAACGCCACCGGCGATCTCGGGGACGGGAAAGCCATGATGGTCTACGACGCCGACAGTGCCACGTACCCGAAGAACAAGCCGGGAGCGAGCAAAGAGGCCGGCAACATCGCATGGTATGCCGGTCCGGCGGGCCCGGACGGCAACTACAAGACCAACCTGTGGACGTGGAGCTGGGCGATGAGCGCCAACTCGCGCAACAAGCTCCCGGCGTGGTTGTTCATCCAGTGGGCCACCGGCAAGGAGTCGATGAACAAGGCCGTCGAGGGTGGCACCTACGCCGATCCGGTGCGAAAGTCGGTGTTCGACACCACCTTCAAGCGGGTCGCGGCGGATCAGTTCGGCTATCTCGAGGCGTTCGAGACGGTGATCGGCCAGTCCAAGATCCAGTTCACCCCGCAGAAGAAGTTCTTCGACACCACGCAGAACTGGGCGGTGGCGCTGCAGGACATCTATGGCGGTGAGGACGCCGCGTCCCGGTTGCGCAGCCTCGCCAAGACCAACACGTCCAAGGTCAACCTCTAGGAGCTCTGGCATCGATGACGACTCAGACATCCACGGCGCCTGCGGCGTCGCCGCGCCCTGACTCGGCCGGCGACGGGCGGTCGCTGCCCGAGGTGCCGACATGGCGGCGCAAGCTGCGACCCTATCTCCTGTCGATCCCCGCCCTGGTGATCGTCATCGGCATCCTCTACCCGTTCTTCGTCGGCGCGTACTACGCGTTCCTGAACTACGCTGCGGTGAACCCGAATCCGCACTTCGTGTGGTTCGACAACTTCGCCTCGGTGCTCGGTGACCGGGTGTTCTGGCAGAGCGTCAAGGTCACCGCGATCTTCGCGATCGCCGCCACGGCGGTCGAGACGGTGCTCGGGGTGGGGCTGGCGCTGCTGCTCAACAGGTCCAGCATCATCGGCAAGATCTTCGAGAAGGTGCTGATCCTGCCGCTGATGATCGCGCCGGTGATCGCCGGCGTCATCTGGAAGCTGATGTTCAACCCGCAGTTCGGCATCCTCAATCACGTTCTCGGCCTCGGCAACACGTTCGACTGGCTGTCGGCGAGCAATGCGCTGTTCTCGGTGATCCTGGTCGACGTGTGGATCTTCACCCCGTTCGTGGCGATCCTCGTGCTCGCCGGTATCCGCTCCTTGCCGAAGGAGCCGTTCGAGGCCTCCGACGTCGACGGTGCGAGCTGGTTCTACATGTTCCGCAAGCTGATGCTGCCGATGCTGTGGCCCTACATCCTGGTCGCGGTGATCTTCCGGTTCATGGACAACCTCAAGGTCTTCGACCACATCTTCGTGCTGACCGCGGGCGGCCCCGGCGTCGCCACCCGCACATTGCAGATCGGCGCCTTCGAGGACTCGATCATCAACCTGGACTACTCCCGCGGCAGCACCTACATGCTGCTGCTGTGGATCATCGTGTTCATCACCGCGCGCTACCTGGTGAGCGTGCTCGGAAAGGCGCAGCGCCGCGCTGCCGGAGCGGAGTCGTAACAGCATGGCCCTCAACCTGTCTCGAGCCGAACTGCAGCCCGGTCAGCGGCGCTGGTCGATCGGTGCCGTCGCCGCCGACGTCGGTCTGGTCATCTGGTTCATCTTCTCGCTGTTCCCGATCTTCTGGATGCTGATGCTGGCCCTCAAGAACGCCGAACAGCAGACCACCACCTACTTCTCGTTCAGTCCGACGTGGTCGAACTTCGCCACCGTGGTGTCCGAGAAGGGCACGCAGATGACCAGCGTCGACTTCAAGGCCTCGCTGTTGACCAGCCTGCTCAATTGCGGTGGCGCGGTGATCGTCTCGCTGGTCATCGGCATCCCGGCTGCCTACGCGGCCGGTCGCTGGCAGTACCGCGGCAGCAATGACCTGATGTTCCAGATGCTGTCCTTCCGGTTCGCGCCGGAGCTGATGGTGATCGTGCCGCTGTTCGTGATCTACAACCAGATCGGCCTGTTCGACACCAAGGTCGGGATGATCTGGGTGCTTCAGCTGGTCACCATGCCGCTGGTCGTGTGGATTCTGCGCTCCTACTTCCAGGACCTGCCCGAAGATCTCGAACAGGCCGCTCTGCTCGACGGCTACACCCGTCGCCGCGCGTTCCTGATGGTCGCGCTGCCCATCGTGCGTCCCGGTATCGCCGCCGCGGCGCTGCTCGCGTTCATCTTCGCCTGGAACAACTACGTGTTCCCGTTGATCCTGGCCGACAGCAACGCCGGCACGGTCACCGTCGCCATCACCAAGTTCCTCGGGGGCGGCGGCCAGGCGTACTACAACCTCACGGCCGCCGCGGCGTTGATCGCCGCGCTGCCACCACTCGTCCTCGCGCTCACGATCCAGCGATACCTGGTGCGAGGCCTGTCATTCGGGGCGGTGAAAGCCTGATGGCCACGGTCAAGATCACTGACATCTGCAAGACCTACGGCAAGGACGTCCGCGCGGTCGACGGCATCTCGCTCGACATCGCCGACGGCGAGTTCTTCGTGATCCTGGGCCCCAGCGGCGCGGGCAAGACGACCACGTTGAAGTCGATCGCCGGCCTCGTCGACGTCGACTCCGGTTCGGTGTCGATCGGCGGGGTGGACATGACCGCGGTGGAGCCGTACCACCGCAACGTCGCGATGGCGTTCGAGAGCTATGCCCTGTACCCGCAGAAGACCGTCGCCGAGAACCTGGCCTCGCCGCTGAAGTCCGGTCGCACCGGCAAGTACACGGAATCCGAGCGCGCCAAGCGCATCGACCAGGTCACCACGACGCTCGGTATCGACCACCTGAAGAACCGGCTGCCCCGGGAGCTGTCGAACGGTCAGCGCCAACGCGTGGCGCTCGGTCGCGTGCTGGTCCGTCCGGCCGACGTCTACCTGCTCGACGAGCCGCTCAGCCACCTGGACGCGAAACTGCGTGCGGCCATGCGTGCCGAGCTGAAGCAACTCGGCGCGATGTCGAACACCACGACGATCTACGTCACGCACGACTACCAGGAGGCCCTGGCGCTGGGCGACCGGATCGCGGTGATGCGCGACGGCCGGCTCATGCAGATCGGTACCCCTGAGGAGATCTGGCGCAGGCCCGCCGACACATTCGTCGCGCGCGCTCTCGGTCAGCCTGAGATCAATCTGCTCGACGGTGTCGTCGACGACGGCCGCATCCGATTGGGTGACGGTTCCCTCGACGTGCCGATTCCGCCGGACGTGCGATGCGACCGAGGAACCCGCGTGCGGGTGGGGCTGCGCCCCTGCGACATCCACGTGACGAGCCGAGAGGGATCGCTGCGGGGGCGAGTGCTGCTCGCCGAGCGGCTCGGCCGCAACATCGAGCTGACCGTCGATGTGGGCGGAGCGCAGCTGATCGCGTTGACCTCGGGCCGCCACGGGGTCGGAGAGGGAGACGAGGTCACGATGCGCATCGCCGAGTCCGACGTGCACGTGTTCACCCCGGGCGACGGGGACACCAGCCGGTTCAGTGACCAGACCCTGGAGGCAGTGCAGTGAGCGTCGCGACCGACAACACGACCCAGCAGAGCGCGCAGAGCCTGACGTTGCGCGACCTGGTCAAGACCTATTCGTCGCGCGGCCGTGACGCCGTGACCGCGGTCAAGGGCATCAACCTCGACATCCGGCCGGGAGAGCTGGTGGCGCTGCTCGGCCCGTCGGGGTGCGGCAAGACCACCACACTGCGCATGATCGCCGGATTGGAAACGGTCACCAGCGGTTCCATCAAGATCGGTGAGCGCGAGATCTCGCAGCTGCCCGCCGCCAAGCGCGGAATCGGCGTGGGCTTCGAGAGTTACGCGCTGTATCCGCCGCTGTCGGTGCGCGACAACCTGCTGTACGGACTGAAGGCGCGCAAGGTCAAGGGGGCCGAGAAGATGGTCGCCTCGATCAGCGATCGGCTCGAGATGAACGATCTGCTCGCGCTGCGGCCGGCCAGCCTGTCCAGCGGGCAGAAGCAGCGCGTCGCGTTGGCCCGCGCACTGGTGCGCAACCCTCCGGTGCTGCTTCTGGACGAGCCGCTGAGCCATCTCGATGCCTCTGCGCGCAACCGGGTGCGCCGTGAACTCAAGGTGCTGCAGCGCGAATTCGGCTACACGACGATCGTGGTCACCCACGACCAGGTGGAGGCGTTGTCGCTGGCGGATCGGCTGGCCGTGATGGACGGCGGCGTGGTCCAGCAGTTCGGCACGCCCGACGAGGTGTTCGACGATCCGGCCAATCTCTTCGTCGCCGGCTTCGTCGGTGAGCCCGCGATCAACGTGCTACCGGGCGTCGCGCGAACCCGCGACGGCCGTGTCCACGTCGAGATCGGTTCGGGCGCAGGAACTCTGGCGACATCAGCGACGACGGTCGGTGACGGCACCGCGGTCACGGTCGGCATCCGTCCGCAGGACTGCGCCCTGACCGAACGGGGCGGCGAGGGGCTCGCGGCGACCGTCGCCTACTTCGAGCACCTGCTGGAGTTCGGGCTCGCGACCACCACGGTGGCGGGCATCGAGGACGGTATCGTGGTGCAGACCCCGGCCGAACAGAGCCACGAACCCGAGCAGCGGGTCTCGGTGACCGCGCCGGCCGAGCGGGTCTACCTGTTCGACGCCGAGACCGGGGAGCGATTGCGATGACGAAGCTCTACAACGACCCTGCCCGATTCACCGAGGACATGCTCGTCGGGTTCCTCGATGCCAATTCCCGCTACGTCGCCGGCGTACCCGGTGGTGTGGTGCGCGCACACCGGACCCGGCCGGGCAAGGTCGCCGTCGTCATCGGCGGCGGATCGGGGCACTATCCGGCGTTCTGCGGAACGGTCGGTGTCGGTTTCGCCGACGGTGCCGTCGTGGGCAACATCTTCACCTCGCCATCGGCGGAGGAGGCGGCGTCGGTGGCACGGGCCGCCCATGGCGATGCCGGCGTGCTGCTGACCACCGGTAACTACGCCGGAGACGTCATGAACTTCGGCCTCGCGGTGACGCAGCTGCGGGGCGAAGGCATCGAGGCCGAGTACTTCGCCGTCACCGACGACATCGCCAGCGCGCCGCGCGGCGAGGAAGCGAAAAGGCGTGGCATCGCCGGTGATTTCACCGTCTTCAAGTGCGCCAGTGCCGCGGCCGAGGAGGGTCTCGATCTGGCCGGTGTGGTCCGCGTCGCCGAGGCTGCGAACGCCGCGACCCGCACGCTGGGGGTCGCCTTCGACGGCTGCACGATGCCCGGCGCCGACCATCCGCTGTTCACGGTGCCCGAGGGCACGATGGGTGTCGGGCTGGGCATCCACGGAGAGCCGGGTGTGGCCGACGAACCGATGCCGACCGCGGAAGCGCTGGCCGAGACCCTCGTCGACGGTGTGCTGGCCGACCGTCCCGATGCCACGTCGACCCGGCTCGCTGTGATCTTGAACGGCCTGGGCCGCACCAAGTACGAAGAATTGTTCGTCGTGTGGGGGACGGTCGCCCGGCTCCTGCGTGACCGCGGCTTCGAGATCGTCGAACCCGAGGTGGGCGAACTGGTCACGAGCCTCGACATGGCCGGCTGCTCGCTGACCGTGATGTGGCTCGACGAGGAGCTGGAACGGTACTGGACCGCCCCTGCCGACACGCCCGCCTACCGCAAGGGTGCGCCGACAGACACGGCGAGCACCGGGGAACGTCGCAGCGCCGAGGAACTCGAGGCCGAATCGGCAGGGCCGGCACTGGATGAACTCGCCGACGACGAGGGCCGCCGCGGCGCGCGAGTCGTACTGGATGCCCTCGCGGCGATGGCCGACATGCTCGCCGGGGCCGAGGACGAGCTGGGCCGCATCGACGCCGTCGCCGGCGACGGCGATCACGGCCGCGGCATGGTGAAGGGCTCGTCCGCGGCCTGCTCGGCAGCGCAGCGGGCGGTCGATGCCGGCGGTGGTCAGGGTTCGGTGCTCGCCGAGGCAGGAAGAGAGTGGGCAGCCAAGGCCGGTGGCACCTCGGGTGTGCTGTGGGGTGCGCTGCTGTCGGCGCTCGGCGCCCGACTCGGCGACACCGGCCGGCCCGACGGCGAGACCGTCGCCGGCGGAATGCGAGACGGGTACGACGCGTTGGTGTCGCTCGGGGGCGCTGCACCGGGAGACAAGACGATGCTCGACGCGCTGCTGCCCTTCGTCGACGACTTCGAGCGTCGGCTCACCGACGGGACACCGTGGCAACAGGCGTGGGGCGAAGCGGCCGAGGTCGCAGCCGAGGCGGCGCAGGCCACGGCCGATATGCGACCCAAGGTGGGGCGGGCCCGTCCGTTGGCCGAGCGCAGCGTGGGTACCCCCGATGCGGGCGCGACGTCTCTGGCGATGTGCTTGCGCACCGTCGCCGCCACGATTTCGACTCGCACAACAGCGAAAGGGAAGTGACCAGCAATGGCAGGTCTCCGTATCGTCGTCGGCTCCGACGACGCCGGCTTCGACTACAAGGAAGCGCTCAAGAGTGATCTTCAGGCCGACGACCGGGTCGCCGAGGTCACCGATGTGGGGGTGGGTGCAGACGAGAGCACGGCCTATCCGCACGTCGCGGTCGCGGCAGCGCGCATGATCGCCGACGGGAAGGCCGATCGGGCGCTGCTGGTCTGCGGTACCGGCCTCGGGGTCGCGATCAGCGCCAACAAGGTCCCCGGTATCCGCGCGGTGACCGCGCACGACAGCTTCTCGGTCGAGCGGTCCGTGCTGTCGAACAACGCGCAGGTGCTGTGCTTCGGGCAGCGAGTGATCGGTCTCGAACTGGCGCGCCGCCTGGCCAAGGACTGGCTGGGCTACGAGTTCGACCCGCAGAGCGCATCGGCCGAGAAGGTGGACGCGATCTGCTCGTACGAGCCCGCGCAGGCGACCAGCTGAGTCAGCTCACCGCCGGGCCACCAGCGGCAGGAAGACGTCGTCGACGATCTCGGTGATGGTGTCCTGCGGTACCGCTGTCATGGTCATGAACAGTTCGTGGCGGAGCAGGTCGGCGGGCAGGTTGAGAATGCGCGGCGCCGGCATGGCCGCCAATTCTTCTCGGGCGACTGCTCTTTCGGCGATCTGCGCCATGATGCTCGGTCCGTCGGGTACGAAGAGCGCACGCAGCGTGGCCGGTGAGCCGCCCGCCTCGTCGTAGTACGCGCCGAACAATGCGGCGAACAGTCCCATTGTGCGCGCGCGACGGTCGCTGAACTCGGTGAGCACCGCCACGACGTCACCGCGCAGTGTCCCGGTATCCGGAACGGGGATCACGTCGACCTCGCCGCGGCGGCGGATCACCGCTTCCAGGAGTTCCAGGCGCGTCGGCCATCGGCGGTACAACACCGATCGCGCTGCGGCCGCTCGGGCGGCCACCGCGTCGATGGTGAAGCCGGTGTAGCCCGCCTCGAGCAACTGTTCCCAGCCCGCGTCCAGGATCGCGGCGTCCAGTTCGGCGCCGCGCCGCCGGTGCAGTGATGCAGCTTTAGAGGACACTTGCGTAGCTTAACGCATCTGGATTAAGCGACAGTAGCGTAGCTTATTCCACTCGACCTTTGTGGGGCATCCATGACACGTAAAGCTATGATTTCCGGTGCGAGCATCGCCGGGCCCGTCCTGGCGTTCTGGTTGGCCGAGGCCGGCTGGCAAGTGACCGTCGTGGAACGCGCAGATCGGTTGCGCCTCAGCGGTTATCCGGTCGACGTGCGCGGCACGGCGGTCGAGGTGATCACCCGCATGGGTCTTCATCCGGAGCTGGTGGAGCACCGCTATCGGCACGTGCCGCTGACCTTGCTGAGCCCACGAGGCCGGCGGCTGTGCACGCTCGACTACGGCGGCCTGCTGAGTTCGTTGGGCGACGGCGACGTCGAACTGCTACGGGGTGACCTCAGCGCTGTGCTGCACCGTGCGACGGCCGATCGCGTCGATTACGTGTTCTCCGAATCGATCACCGGCTTGCGCGAGTGCGACGGAGGGCTGGAAGTGGCCTACGAGCGTCGTCCACCGGAGGTCGTCGACGTGGTGATCGGTGCGGACGGTATCCATTCGAACGTGCGCGCGCTCGCGTTCGGTCCCGAGGAACGCTATCTGCGTCACCTCGGGCCCTACGCGGCGATCTGGGATCTTCCGCCCGGCATGTTCGCCCCCGGAACCGGTTACCTCTACTCGCATCCCGGACGTACCGTGGTCGTCGAACGGCAAGCCGACGGCACGCCCGCCCGGGCGTTCGCGGCGTTCATGCACCCGGCGCCGGGAACCGTCGATCGGCGCGACGGCGCCGCGGTCATCGCAGCGCTTCGCGAGGCGTTCGCCGATGACCGTTGGCGGACAGCGGAAGTCATCGACACGCTGGCGCACGCAGACGATGTCTACTTCGACACGGTCAGTCAGGTACGTATGCCGCGATGGAGCTCAGGCCGAGTCGCGTTGGTCGGAGATGCGGCGTACGCGCCGGCGTTCCTGTCCGGGCAGGGCACCAGTATCGCGATAGCGGGTGCCTACGTGCTGGCCAGTGAGCTGTGCGCGCACGAGCGGCCGCAGGACGCCTACACCGCTTATGAGCGACGCATGCGCGACTACGTGACGAACAATCAGGATCTGGCGCTGCGCCCCGACGGGACGGTCCTGGTCCTCACTCGCGGCCAGCTCCTGCGCCGCAACGTGAAACTGTGGGCCGTGCCGTGGCTGCAGCGACTCGGTCTGCTGGGGCTGCTCCAAGCGCCGCTGCGCACGGCGGCGACGGGCCTCGCGCTGGCCGAGGGGGACCTGCGCTGTCGCTCAGAGACTGTGCAGCGCAACGCTTGTCGATGAGTCGAATCGTCGGGTGGGCGGTGATCCTGGTCCTCGCCAATGTGGTGGCCGATGTCGTCGTGGGATCGCCGATGATGGTCATCCCGCAGTTGCTCGATCGCTTCGACACCGACGAGGCGGCCTGGTTGACCACAAGCGCGCTGCTGGCCGGTGCCGTGTGGTCGCCGCTGCTGGCGAGGGCTGCCGACATACACGGCAGGCGCAAGGTGCTGGTCTTCGCTCTCGCCCTGGCCTGTGGGGGAGCGCTCATCTGTGTCGCAGCCACGAGCCTGTGGGTGTTTCTGATGGGCCGTTTTCTGCAGGGCGCCGCATTCGCCGTCGTCTTCTTGTCGGTGGCTCTCGTGCTGAATGTGTGCTCATCGCGGGTGGCGACCGTCATGGTGGGGATCGTGACGTCCGCCTCGTCGGTGGTGGGAATCGTCGAGCCGGTGGTGATGAAACCGATCATCGACGACTTCGGTCCTCGCAGCGTCTTCGTCGTCGCAGCAGTACTCGCGGCGGTGTCCGCACTGGGCGTACGCGTGCTCGTCCCGGAATCGTCAGTACGCAGCCGAGCTCGCCTCGATGTCGTCGGGGCGCTTCTTCTCGGTGGCGGGCTGAGCGCTGTGTTGGCCTCGGTCAGCGTCGGCGCCGACGCCGGCCAGTTGTCGCTTGAGATGGTCTGGCTGGTGGTCGCGGGCGGCGTTGCGTTGGCCGCATGGTGTTTTCGTTCGTCGCGGAGCTCTGATCCGATCATCGATCTGCGAGTGGTGAGCCGTCGTCTAGTGCTCACCCTCGTGGCTCTGCTGTTGGCAGCCGGGTCGTTTCGATCCATGCTGCAGCTGATGGGTGTGATCGCTTACGTGCCTGCCGAGCGAGGCCTCGGGTACGGCCTCGGTTCCGGGGAGGCGGTCGCCGCGCTGTTCGCCGTCGCGAACCTCGGAATCGCGGTCGGAGGCGTGGGCGCCGGATGGCTGGCCCTTCGTGTCGGTTCCGAATTCGTGCTGCTGGGCGGCGTCGCGGTCGGGGCGGTGGCGACCGTGGCGATGACGGTCGGTGTGTCGGCACTGCCTGTGGCACTAGTCTGCGGTGCGCTGATGGGGGTGGCGGCGGGTGCGATCGGGGCCGCCGGGTACACGGTGGCCATGAAAAGCGCCGCTGAAGACAGCCAGGCCACGGTCGCAGGATTGGTGTCCGTCGTGGTGGCGGTGGGCTCGGTGCTGGTGACCATCGTGGGCGCCGAGGTTCTCGAAGCGACACGAATTCCTGATGCAGTGGTCTCCGGTGCCCCGGTCAGCACGGCGACGGGCGTCCAGGTGTACGTCTCGGCGGCAGGAGTGCTGCTCGCGCTCGCCGCGCTGCCGGCGACCGTGCTCGCGCGCGGTCGCGGAGCCCGGGCCGCATCGTGACGAGGGTTCCCGGTGCTTACGCGACCGGTGTGGTGGCCTGCAGGACCGCCTCGACCAACGCGTCCTCGCGTAGATGCTCGAAGCGCTGGTAATCGGGGTCGTTGATCATGTCGGTGAAGTGCTGACGGCTCGGGTAGCGCACGAGCAGGATCATGTCCCAGTCCTGGCCCGGTTCGGCGGCCAGAGCGACTCCGCCGGCTCCGGCATAAAGCACCTCGACGGCGTATCGCGCTTGCACGCCAGTGCTTTCGAACTGGGCGATGTACTCCAGATAGGTCTCCCTGCCCCCGCCGGGTTTGAAGCGCAACAGATTCAGCATGACCACGGGACCGCCGTCCTCCTCCAGATACGAAGCCAGTGCCGAACTGTCGAGCGTGATCATTGCGTCTCCTCTGTCTGCCCCCACGCGGAAACACTAGGTGGGGGTACCGACAGATTCGACACGCCGTCATTCGCCCGGCCGCCGTTCGCCCGGTGGTCGGGGTTCGTAGGGCTGGTACCACCACCACTGCGCGCGCTCTCCCGTGGCGCCGGGGCACGGGGCGACGTGCGGGGGCGGCGCTGTGGGTGGCCGGGCCAGCGATGCCGAGGTCAGGGTGCGGCCGGCAGCGTCGGTGACGACGAGTTGGTCGGCGGGGCCGGTGATCGTGATCAGGCCGCGGTGGTGAGCCCGGTGGTGATAGGGACAGACCAGCGCCAGGTTCCACAGCTCGGTGGGGCCGCCGTCCTCCCAGTGCACCAGGTGATGGGCGTGCAGGGCCCGGGTGGCCCCGCACCCGGGCACCACACAGCAGCGATCGCGATGCTCCAGCGCACGGCGCAGCCGCCGGTTCACCGTGCGGGTGGATCGGCTCGCTCCGATCACCTGTCCGTCGCGGTGAAACCACACCTCGCACGTCGCGTCGCAAGTCAGATAACGGCGATCACTGTCGGGCAGAACAGGTCCCAGGTGCAGGGCACTCAGGCGGGTGTCGACATCGACGTGCACGACCACCGTGGTTCGTTGGCCATGCGGGCGGGCCGCAGCTTCGGCATCCCAGCTCGCGTCGATCAACCGCAGGAACGCCGCCGCGGCGCCGGGGATCGGTTTCCGCCCGTCCGGATCGCCGGCACTCCACTCCGCCACGAGCGCGTCCCGGTGGGAGCCCAGGGCGGCTTCGAACGCCGCGTTCTCGACGTGGGGGAGTGTGATCTGCCAATACGTGTACTGGTCGTCGCTGCGCGAGGTGATCGACACCTGGGGCCCGGGTTCCCCGACGGGCGCAGGTTCGTCCTCGTCAGGATCGGGCTGAGGTTCCGGAGTGGGTTTGGGTTGCATTTTCAGCGCCGTACGCAGCTGGGTGACAGTCGCGCACTCGGCCATGACGGCGAAGTGCTCGTCCGAGCCGGGCAAGCCGTGTTGGGCGATCACCCCGACCTGATCGACAGAGAACCGGCCCTGCGCCAAACCCTCGATACAGGAGGGGAATTCGTCGTAACGGTGGGTGATCGCGGCGATCGCCTGCGCCCGCGACGGCGACACCCCTGCCTTCCACGCCACCCAGTTCGCCGTCGAACGAGCTCCCGCAGCGGCCCACAGCTCATCCCGGTCTATCTCCGCGGCGATCTCCACGATTCGTGCATCGATCGCGTTGCGTTGGCCCGCCAGCTCCGCCAACTCCTCATGCAGCACCGACAACCGTTCATCGATGGCGAGAGAACTGACCGGGGCCATGACCACAAAGTGCCCGCCCCCTCCGACATCGACGGGCGGCCCCGGCGCCCCATCGAGCCCGCCTGGGGATGAATGCGGCTCTGGGGATAATGCCGCAGACCGTCCGGAGAAGCCGAACGGTGTGTCCGCGAATATCGCGTGGACCGCAACGGTCGAGGTCCCGTTCAATGCAGGAATGACAGTGGAACGGGCACGGACGGGCGCCATGATGGCGGTCGGCGCGATGGCCTGCGTGCAGCTGGGCCTGGCGCTCGCCGTGACGTTGATCGACGACATCGGCGTCGAGGGTGTCGCGTGGCTGCGGCTCATGTGGGCCGGTGTGCTCCTGCTCATCCTGGTGCGGCCCCGCTGGACCGCATTCACTCGCCGGTCCTTCCTCATGTGCGTGATCCTCGGCGTCGTCACCGCCGGGATCACCCTGCTGTTCATGGCTGCTGTCGCTCGCATCCCACTCGGGACGGCCAGCGCACTCGAATTCCTCGGCCCGCTGTCGGTCGCGGTGGCTCGCGGCCGCGGCCGCGGACGCGTGCTGTGGCCTGGTCTCGCGGCGGTCGGCGTCGTGCTGCTGACCGAGCCCTGGAGCGGAACCGTCGATCAGGTGGGTGTCGCCTTCGCTCTCGGCTCCGCCGTGTGCTGGGCCGGCTACATCGTGCTCACCCAGATGGTGGGCGACGAGGTCGCCGGCATCGCGGGCCTTGCGGTGTCCATGCCGGTCGCGGCGTTGTTCGCCACCGCAGTCGTCGGGCCCGCCGTCATTCCCAGAATGGATGGCGGCATCCTGCTGCTGGGGCTCGGGTTGGCCATCCTGCTCCCGGTGGTGCCCTTCGCTCTCGAGCTGTTGGCGCTGCGGCGCCTCACCACCGCGGCCTTCGGCACCCTGATGAGCCTGGAGCCGGCATTGGCGATGCTGGTCGGGCTGGTGATCCTGCACCAGGTGCCGGGTCCGCCGGCCGTCGTCGGCATCGCGTTCGTGGTGGCCGCCGGCGCCGGCGCTGCGCGGTCCGGGGCCCGCACGCAACCTGTTCCTCTGGAGGTCGGCTGAGCGATTACCGTGTCAGCCATGGGCAGAGGAATCTTCGGCTCACCCGTGGTGGGCTTCATCAACGCCGGTGCGGCTCGTCTGATCCACGCGCCGGTGATCGGTCCGATGGTGCGGCGCAGCATGGTGGTGATCCGCTACACCGGGCGGCGTTCGCACCAGACGTTCGAAACCCCGGTCAACTACCAGCGTTCCGGCGACGAGGTCGTCATCCGCGTGATGACGCCCGACCAGAAGACCTGGTGGCGCAATTTCACCGACGGCGGTGGGCCCATCACGCTGGCCGCATTCGACGGTGCGGACCGCACCGGTCACGCGGTGGCCCACCGGGATGAGCGTGGCCGCGTGACGGTACGGGTGCGCCTCGACGCGAGCTGAACTCAGACCTCCGTGCGATTGCGCCGGAACAGGGTGCCGAGCGCCAGCAACGCCAGACTGATGAGCAGGATCGCGGTGGCCAGCACATTGATCTGGGGAGGCACCGCAGCCTTGACCGCCGCGTTGACATACAGCGGATAGGTGACCGTCGAGCCGCTGACGAAGTAGGTGATGATGAAGTCGTCGAGCGACAGCGCGAACGACAGCATCGCCGCGGCGACGATGCCGGGCACGATCAGCGGCAGCGTCACCTTGAAGAACGTGCGGGCAGGGCCTGCGCCCAGATCCAGCGACGCGTCCTCGAGAGTCCAGTCGAAGCCGCGCACCCTGGCACGCACCGTCATCGCGATGAAGCTGACCTCGAAAGCGATGTGCGACAGCAGGATCGTGGTGTAACCGGCCGCCCACCCCAGGTCGAGGAACAGCGTCAGCAGCGCCGCGCCCATCACGACCTCGGGAGCGGTCAGCGGCAGCACCAGGAACGTGTCGACGGCGCCCTGGCCCCGCCAGCGTTGCCGCACCAGGGCGATCGCGACGAGCGTACCCAGGACCAGCGCGACGGCCGTCGAGACTGCGGCCACGTTCAGACTCAGCTTGAGCGCTTCGGTCAGCGGCGGATACTTGAACGGGTGCGCCCAGTTCTCCAGCGTGAAACCTTCCCAGCTGTAGTTGAACTTGCCCACCGGCTTGTTGAACGAGAACAGAATGATCACGAAGATCGGCAGGAACAGGTAGAGCAGCACCAGCCCGGCCACGATGCGCAGCAGCAGATCGCCCCAATTACGGCGCGCCCGCACGGTTTTCGTGGTGGACGGTTGCTGTGCCACGGTGGCGACCGCGGCGCCGGCCTGGGTCGTCATACCAGGTCCTCCGTACCGAGCGCCCTCGTATAGAGCAGCACCCCGACGAGGATCAGCACCATCAGCCCGAGGCTCAGCGCGGCCGCCGCCGGGTAGTCCTTGACCACCAGGAACTGCTTCTGGATCACATTGCCGATCATCGTGGTCTGCGTGCTTCCGAGGTAGTCGGCATTGATGAAGTCGCCGACCGCGGGGATGAACACGAGCATGCTCCCGGCGAGCACACCCGGCATCGACAGCGGCAGGATGACCTTCCCGAAACTGCGCCCGGCCGAGGAGTACAGATCCTTCGACGCCTCGAGCAGCCGCGGGTCGATCTTCTCCAGGCTGACGTAGAGCGGCAGGATCATGAAGATGATCCAGTTGTAGGTCAGGCCGCCGATCACCGCCCAGCTGGTCGAGAGCAACCGTCCCTCGCTGGGCAGCAGGCCGATGGTGTCCAGCGCGCTGACCACCCAGCCCTGGTCGGCCAGAATGGTCTTCCACGCGATCGTGCGGATCAGGAACGTCACGAAGAACGGCAGGATCACCAGTCCCAGAAGCAGATTCTTGTAGCGACCGGCCTTGAACGCGATGACGTACGCCAGCGGGAACGCCAGCAGCAGGCACAGGATGGTGGCGGCGAACGCGTATCCGAAGGACCGGAAGATCTGATCCTTGTACAGCACGAACGCGTCGGTGAAATTGCCGAAGTCCCACGCGAACGTCAGCGTCGGCATGAACACCGATCCGCCGGTCGACGACAGCGACGTCTTGGCCAGTGAGAAGAACGGCACCACGAAGAAGATCAACAGATACGCCAGCGCGGGCAGCACCATGAGGTAGGGCGCGATCTTGCTCCGCTGGCGGCTGCTGCTTGCTACACCTGCCATGGCGTCAGCCGCCGGTGACGGCGGCGTACGCGGTGTTGTACTCCTGCGTCTGCTCGTCGGTCAGCGGCGCCCATCCCTTGGACTTGTCGAGGACTTCCTTCGACGGGTTGATCAACGGGTTCTTGGCCGCCGCCGGATCGACCTTCTCCAACTCCTCGGTCATGTCCGACAGCACCGGCACGTACTGGACGAACGCGACCAGCTTGGCGTAGTTCGCCCGGTCGTAGACGTAGTTGATCCACGCCTCGGCGGCCTTCTGATTCTGGGTGGTGTAGGGGACCACCATCGTGTCGACGAACGTGGTGGCGCCGGACTCCGGGACCACGAACTGCAGATCGGGGTTGTCGGCCTGCAGCTGCACCACGTCACCCGAATACGCCTGCGCCACAGCGATATTGCCGGCAGCGAGATCGTCGGCATAGTCGTTGCCGGTGAAGCGCCGGATCTGGCCCTTGTCGTTCTGCTCACGCACCAGGTCGATCGCCTTCTGCACGCTCTCGGTCGTGGGGTTCTCCGGCGAATTGCCCTGCGACAGCATGATCATGCCGAGCGCGTCCTGCGAATCGGAGAACAAGCTGACGCGGCCCTTGAACGCCGGGTCCCACAGATCGTTGATGGACGAGATGTCGCGGCCGGTGGCCGCACGGTTGTAGGCGAGTCCGACGAGTCCGGACATGTAGGGGGCGCTGTACTTCCGGCCCGGGTCGACACTGGCCTCGAGGAGATCGGGCCGGATGTTCTTCTTGTTCGGCACGCCTTCGTCGCTGATGTCGTTGAGCCATCCGAGTTGGTGCAACCGCACCGCCATGAACGTCGTGGGCACCGCCAGATCGGCTCCGATGTCCTGCTTGCGCGAGAGCGGCTCTTTGACCTTGGCGAACCACTGCTCGTTGTCGTTGAAGTCTTCCTTGTAATCCACCGTGATGCCCGAGGCGGTCTGGAACGCCGCGACGAAACCGTCCGCCATGTACAGCGGCCAGTTCGAGATTCGCAGCGTGCCACTGGCGGGGCCACTGTCCTGACTGGCGGAACTGGCGGTGTTGCTGTCGGATCCACCGCAGGCGGCCAGCACGGAGGAGCCCAGGCCCAGGGCGGCGGCAGCGGCCGCACTGCCACCGATGAATCGGCGTCGCGAGGTGCGGTTGGCGGTCAGTCGGGCAAGCAGGCGGGGATCGAACTCGGGGGACATGGCGAGGCGTACCTTTCGTCGGGTCCAGAGAGGGTCCAGAGAGGGGAGGGTCGAAACGCAGGCGTCGGGCCGCGGGGACGATCAGGAGTCGTCGAGCATCTCCTCAAGATCTTCGGTCGTCGGGGTGCCGGCACCGGGCAGCACCAGCGACGCATCGGGTGCCCATCCCACGTAGACCTCGTCGCCGGGGCGCAGCATCGGCAGATCCTGCTCGGGTCCCACGTGGGCGATCACCGTGGATTCGTCGGGCGCGGCGAGCGAGAGCCGCACCACCGGACCCTGGAACGTCAGATCGGTCACCGTCGCGCGGACGCCGACGGCGTCGCCGGTGGGGGCGTCCATGCTGACCCGCACGCGTTCCGGGCGCACCATCAGTGTGGCTTGGCCACCGGGTTCGATCGTGGTGTCGCCGGGACGAGCCTTGAGCGTGGAGCCGAGGACGTCGATCTCGACGTAGTCGCGGTTGACGCGGCCCGTCTGGCGGCCCGACCACAGGTTGGCCTGGCCGATGAAGCTCGCCACGAAAACCGTCGAGGGTCGGTCGTAGATCTCGGTCGGGGAGCCGATCTGGTCGACGTTGCCGGCGTTCATGACCGCGATGCGGTCACTCATCGTCAGCGCTTCTTCCTGGTCGTGGGTGACGTAGATGAAGGTGATGCCGACTTCGCGCTGGATTCGCTTCAACTCGAACTGCATGGCGTGGCGCAGTTTGAGGTCGAGGGCGCCCAGGGGCTCGTCGAGCAGCAGGGCGCTCGGGTAGTTCACCAGTGCTCGCGCGAGTGCGACGCGCTGTTGCTGCCCGCCCGACAGTTGGGCGGGTTTGCGTTCGGCGAAGTCGGTCAGCCGCACGATCTCGAGGAGTTCGTCGACGCGCTTGCGGACTTCCTGCTTGTCCTTCTTCGCGCTGCGCGGTCCGTAGGCGACGTTGTCCCACACCGTCATGTGCGGGAACAGCGCGTAGTGCTGGAAGACGGTGTTGACGTTGCGCTTGTTCGGCGGGGTCTTCGAGACGTCGCGACCCTCGAGGCGGATGGCGCCTTCTGTCGGGGTCTCGAATCCGGCGATCATTCGCAGCGTGGTCGTCTTACCGCACCCGGAGGGCCCGAGCATGGAGAAGAACTCGCCCTGCGCGATCGTGAAGTCGGCGTCAGCGACAGCGACGTAGTCGCCGAAGCGCTTCGTGACGTGGTCTATCTCGATCACGGGGCCGCTCTTGGCGCGGGTCGCATCGCGTCCCGCAGACCCTGACGTCTGGTCTGCAGCGGTGGTGTGTGTGCCGGTCAGCGGGGATCCTCCTCGAACGTCGGCCGTCGTGGCCGCTATAAACCTTCGCGGATCGCGTCGCCGTTGGCAACCGTTTCCGCAACGAATTTACATTTCTACAATGGAATCCTTCGCCGAACCGGGCATCCGTTGCGAGAATCGGCGAGATTTCGGGTTAAGGGACGCGGGACATCCACGCCTGACCCGGGAGCTTCCGATCGGCGGACTTCGCTATCTGTATGAGTGTGCCGCGCGAGTATGGCGTTCGTCGCCGTTTACCGGGGTGAGTCGGCGGGGTAGTGAGGGCTCATGGCCACAGTCGACGTATCCGTGACCTCGGACCTGAGCCCCGAGCGGGCCTGGACTCTGGCGTCAGACCTGAGCCGCTTCGAGGAGTGGCTGACCATCTTCGGCGGATGGAAGAGCCCCGTGCCCGACGAGATTGACGTCGACACCCAGGTGTCCTCGCTCATCAAGGTCAAAGGATTCCGCAACATCATCCACTGGCGCGTCACGCGATACGACGAGCCCAAAGAGATCGAACTCATGGGCAACGGACGGGGCGGCGTCAGCATCGGGCTGAGCCTTCAGGTCGAGCCCCGCGACGGCGGCGAAGGACGTGGCTCGTCGTTCCGCGTGGTGGCCGACCTCTCGGGTGGTCTGCTGAACACCCCGGTCGGAAGCGTCGTCGCGCGGGTGATCAAGGGAGACGTGAAGCGCTCGGTGTGCAACCTCGCCGAGCTCGGTTAACCCCACTCGTGGTTCATCGCCCGTGTCTCGTGACGCGCATTCGGCGCGGGTGACGTAGACCGGGGCCGGGACGCGGCGATCAGCACCATCGCCAGCAAGGCGGTGACCGCGCCCGCGGTGAAGATCGCGACGAAGCTGCTCTCCAGCGGGACGCCGGCCGCATCGGTACGACCCAGCAGAACCGCGACCACCGCGGCCGCGGTCGAGCTGCCCACGGTGCGTGCGATCGCGTTCATCCCCGTCGCAACGCCGGTCTCTCCGGCGGCGCTGTCTCCGACGACCAGCGCGGGCAGGGCCCCGTATCCCAGGCTGATGTAGCCATTGGCCAGCACGCTGGCGATGATCACCTGCCAGGGCGCCGAGTGCAGGAAGGCGGCCAGGACGAATCCGACGATGCCGGCCACCGCGGCCACGACCAGCACCGGACGCGCGCCGAACCGGTCGATGAACCGACCGCTGACCAGGGCGACGACGAAGCCGGTGACGGCTCCGGGCAGGAGATACACGACGCTGGCCTGCAGCACGGTCGCACCGAAGCCGTAACCGCCGGGGCCGTCCGGCATCTGGACGAACTGCGTGAGGCCGAGGAACGCGAAGTAGAGACCCATCCCGACGAACACGGTGGCCACGTTGGTGAGCAGCATCGAGCGCCGCGCCAGCATCTGCGTCGACACCAGCGGCTGGCTGACCCGCCGCTCCCACCTCCACCAACCGATGAGCACGATCACACCGCCCGCCGCGCAGGCGACGGTCCGCGGCGAGGCCCACCCCCACGAATGACCTTGCGTGATGGACAGCAACACCGCCGACAGGCCCGCCGCGAGCCCGAGCGCGCCGATCCAATCGATCCTGCCCGCCGCAGAGCGCGGCCGGTTCGGCACGACAGCGATCACGATCGCCAGCACGACCACGGTGAATCCGGTCGTCAGCCAGAACACCCGGTGGTACCCCGCGTCCCCGCTCATCAGCAGACCCACCACGACAAGACCTGCACCACCACCGAACCCCAACGTCCCCGACAGCACGGCCATCGCAGAGCCGATGCGAGCTTCGGGCAGTTCCTCGCGCAGGATCGCGATGCTGACCGGATACAGCGCGAACGAGGCGGCCTGCAGGACCCGCGCGAACACGAGCAGCGGCAGCGACGTCGTCGTCGCCGCCAGCAGGGAGCCGGCGAGGACGACGGCCAGCACCGCCAACAGCACGTGCTTCTTGCGGTGCAGGTCGGCGAGACGGCCGATCAGCGGTGTGGCCGCTGCCGCCGCGAGGAGGTTGGCGGTCACGACCCAGCTGACTGCGACCGTCGATGCATCGAGTTGGTCGGCGATCACGCCCAGCACCGGCACCACCGCGGTCTGCAGCACGGCGACGGTTAGGACCACGACGCTGAGGCCGATGACGAGGAGGCGGGGCCTGCTGTGTGCCACGCCCACTCCGATCGTTAGGACATCTCGATTTCGATCGATTATGGACTCCCGTTCGGCCGGGCCGGTAACCCGGGGCCGGTGGGGGGCCGGCGTCCGTGATCGAATGTGGCTATGGCTCAGGGAAGCTCGCCGCAGGTCCGATCCGCCGCTCTGACCGGGTCGGTCTTCACCGGCCATCGACCGACGGGCGCCGGCGATCTGTCGGTGGAGACGCACGGCATCGCGCCCATTCCGACCGATCAGCGTTACGGCGGTCCCGGCCGCCTCTTCACGGTGTGGTTCGCACCGCAGGTGAACATGACGGCCGTCTTCACCGGCACGTTGGCGATCGCGCTGGGCCTCGGGTTCTGGCTGGGCATGCTCGCGATGCTGATCGGCACCCTCCTCGGCTCCCTGGTGGTCGGATACCTATCGACCTGGGGGCCGCGAACCGGTGCCGGTCAGCTGCCCAACGCCCGCATGGCCTTCGGCGGAACTGTGGTGGTTCCTGCTGCGCTGCAGTGGATCTCGTCGATCGCATGGGATGCCCTGGTGGGGTTGTTCGGGGGCGAGGCGTTGTCGGTTCTGCTCGGGATCCCGTTCTGGGCCGCGGTGCTGATCGTGCTGGGTGTCCAGGGCGTGGTGGGTGTGTTCGGCTACGAGTTGATCCACCGACTGCAAGCCGTCCTGACGGTGGTGCTGTTCGTGACGTTCGTCGTGTTCACCGTCAAGCTGATCGGCGGCCATGACATCGTGGCACCGGCCACGGCGGCGGGGCCGGACCTGATCGCGGCCTTCGTGCTCGAGGTGACGATCGCGTTCAGCCTGGCGGTGTCCTGGGCGACCTACGCCGCCGATTTCAGTCGTTACCTGCCCGCCGACGTCTCCCGGGCCAAGGTGTTCGCGTTCACCGCGGCGGGTCTGCTGCTGGCGTACTCGTTCGTACAGGGCATCGGGATCGCGGCGGCCGAGCTGGTGGGTGAGCAGACCGCCGTGGGGGTGCGCTCGGTGATGGGCGGTGGCGTGCTGGGCGCCCTGGCGCTGCTGGTGATCGCGATCGCGTCCATCGGCTCCGGGGTGATGAACGATTACAGCGGGTCGCTCGCCCTGCAGACCGTCGGAGTCCGGGTGCGTAGACCGGTTTCCGCGGTGATCGTCACCGTCCTCGCCTTCGCCCTGATCCTGTGGCTCCACGCCGCCGATACCGCGCAACGCTTCACCGATGTGCTCCTGCTCGTCAGCTACTGGATTCCGGCGTTCGTCGTGGTGCTGGTGATCGACTGGCGGATCCGGATGGCTGGGCGCGACATCGTCGACCCGTCCGAGGAATCCACGAACCGGCGCGACGCGGCCGCCGCGTTGATCGTGTTCCTCCTGGCCTATCTGATCGCGGTGCCCTTCATGAACACCACGCTGATCCAGGGGCCGATCGCGACAGCCTGGCACGGGGCCGACATCGCTTATTTCGTGAACGCCGCAGCAGCGGCCGTGCTCTACGGCGGCTACCGAATCGTCACGGGCCGCAGTCGCCGGTTTCGGTAGCGTCGGGTGCAGTAGCCGCCGCCAGGAAGGATTGACCGAGATGCCCTCGAAGACTCTTGCCAAGACCGCCGGTGCTGCGCTCGCCACCGCTGTCGTCGGCGGGCTGGCCAGCAGGCCCGCTCAATCGCCGTGGTACACGCGCCTGAAGAAGCCGTCCTTTCAACCCCCGGCTCAGGCGTTCCCGATCGTATGGCCGATCCTCTACACCGATATCGCAGTGGTCTCGGCGTCGACGATCGACACCCTCGAGGAGCAGGGCAGGCATGACGAAGCGCGCTCCTACACCCGTGCGCTGGCGGCCAATCTCGTGCTCAACGCCGGGTGGAGCTGGATCTTCTTCAATCAGCGCCGGCTCGGCACCGCCGCAGTGGCGGCCGCGGCATTGGCCGTCAGCAGCACCGATCTGACTCGCCGTGCCGCGGCGGTGCAGCCGGCGGCCGGGGCGGCGCTCGCCCCCTACCCTCTGTGGTGCGCCTTCGCGACGGCGTTGTCGAGCCGCATCTGGCAACTCAACCGTTAGGGGCGGCTCAGTTCCACGGTTGGTCGGTGGGCCGGTGCTGTCCGGGACGCGCCGATCGACGCCAGGATCTCGCCGCTACGAATCGCGATGTTCGACAGCAGCGACGAGGTCAGTCCGTGGGTGTGCTCCGTGTTCCCCTGCACGTAGAGTCCGCCCGCGGTGGACGGCTCGGTGACGAGCCGATAGTCCCGCGTCACCGCGGGGCGCCCGTCGGTGTAGACCAGGTCGGCGTGCAGCGGGCCGAGGATGGCGCCGAGTGCGGCGGGGGTGAATCCCGTCGCGTAGATCACTGCGTCGCAATCGATTCGGTGGATCGAGCCGGTCGGGTGGTGGCGGATGTCCACGGAGATGCCGTCGTCGTGTTCGTCGGTTCCGCACACGCTGGACGCGCCCCGCAGGTACAGCCGTCGTTCGCCGGTGACCCGCTCGGCGTACTCGCGGGCGTAGAGATCCTCGATGAGCGGCATGTCGACCGCGGAGTAGTTGGTGCTGCGGTGGTAGTCGAGCAGTTGACGGCGAATGGGCGGACTGGCGCTGTAGAAGTCATCGACGGCGTCCGGATCGAAGACTCGGTTGGCGAACGGGCTGTCGTCCGCGGGGCTGTAGCCGTATTTGGCGAAAACCCCGTGCACCTCGACGGCGTCGAGATCATGGAGGTAGGCGCACACCTCGGCTGCGCTCTGTCCGGCGCCCACGACGACGAACCGGTTGTGGCGTCTGGTCGGCAAGCGGTCGAGATCGTGGAGGAAGTTGTGGTTGTGGATCTTTCGTGCCGACGGGGTGACATCGGGGGGAAGTTGGGGTTGCAGTCCACCGGCGATCACCACGTTGCGCGCCCGCAGCGTACCGGCATGGGCGCCCGTCACCTCGATCTCGAAGTACTCGCCGACATCGCGCACTCCGGTGACTCGTGAGCCGTAGTACACCGGGGCCGCGACCTTGTCTGCCGCCCAGCGCAGGTAGTCGTGGAACTCGACGCGCGTCGGGAAGAACGTCTTGTAGTTGATGAACTCGGTCAGACGTCCCCGGTCGGTCAGGTAGTTCAAGAAGGTGAACTCACTGGTCGGGTTGCGCCGAGTGGCGAGATCTTTCAGAAACGAGATCTGCATGGTCGCACCGGGGATCAACATGCCGGTGTGCCAACCGAACTCCGATTTGGCCTCCACGAACTGGGCCGTCACCGGCGCGGTCGAGGTGTCGTTGTGCTCGCGCACGGCGATCGCCAGCGCGAGGTTGGACGGGCCGAAGCCGACACCCACGAGGTCGAGTACCTGCTCGGAGCCCGAGGGTCTGCCGAATGTCGTCATCATGCTCCTGCCATCTGATCGAGCGCGCCGGGAACGGGCTCCGACGGGTCCGTCCCCAAGCCGACGATGCGATTGGCGGCGTCGACGTGGACGACCGCGCTGCGGTGACGCGCCAGGTCCGACTGCGGCACGCCGACGAAGGACATGATGATCACCAGGTTGCCGGGTGAAACCAGATGTGCTGCCGCGCCGTTGATTCCGATGACTCCCGAACCGGCGTGGCCGGTTATCGCGTAGGTGACCAGTCGCGCGCCCGAGGTGACGTCGACGACGTGCACCTGTTCGCCCTCGACGATCCCTGCCGCCGACATCAGATCCGCATCGATCGTGATCGATCCCACGTAGTGCAGGTCGGCCTGGGTGACCGTCGCCCTGTGGATCTTGCCTCCGAGCATTGTGCGCAGCATCCCGCCTCCATCCGTCACCGCTGGCCGATAGATAAGGCTAGCCTATGTTTAGTGTCGTGCAAGCTCTACGTCGACCCCGGCCGTCGTGTCAAAGATGTTGGTAGCCAACGAGGCCGACAGTGGAGCACGGGGGTGATCGGCGCGATCGGCTCTGGCGGGCGCTAGAAAGTTAACCGAGCCTAAGCTAATCTGCACGCGCCAGTCATACCGAACGAAGGGGAAACCAGCGTGACCGAGCAGCAACATCGTCAGCGTCACAGAGGGCGCGCCGGCGCGACCGTACTGGCAGCGTTGCTGCTCGTCGCCGCGCTGGTGGGGTGTGGATCGTCGTCGACCCAGGCGCCGCAGGCGCAGACCGTGACGATCGCCCACAAGTTCGGCGAGACGAAGGTTCCCGCCGATCCCCAGCGGGTGGTGACCGTCGGCTGGACCGATCAGGACTTCGTCCTGCCCTTCGGGGTGATCCCCGTCAGCACACGGGAGTTCTTCACCGAGTACAACGGCTACCCGTGGGTTCAGGCGGCGACCGACGGCAAGGGTGTCACCACCTGGGGCGCCGACACCATCGACTTCGAAGCGATCGCCGCACAGAAGCCCGACGTGATCTTCGCGATCTACGAGACCATCGACCGGCAGACCTACGACCGGTTGTCGTCGATTGCGCCCACGGTGATCCAGTCCGGCGACTACGCCGACGAGGAGACACCCTGGGACGTCCAGCTGCTCACCACCGGCACCGCGCTCGGGAAGAAGGACCAGGCCGAGAAACTGGTCGCCGAGGTGAAGGGCAAGATCGCCGACGCACGCGCTGCTCACCCGGAGTTCGACGGCAAGACGTTGGTCGTCGACTTCGGCCCGGAGAGCGGCGGGCATTACCTGCTGCCCGAGAACGACCCTCGCCGTTCGCTGTTCACCGCCCTGGGCTTCAAGACGCAGGACGTCGACGGTGACATCAGCGAGGAACGGCTCGACCTGCTCGACAAAGACGTGTTGTTCGTCAACGGTGCCACCCGGGAGCAGATGATGGCGTCGCCGGCGTTCGCTCGGCTGGGCGTGGTGCGGGACGGGCGCACGCTCTACACCACCTTCGAGTCGAACCTCAGCGGTGCGCTCACCTACAGCGGCCCACAGGCACTGTTGTACGCGCTCGACGTGCTCACCCCGCAGCTGGCCAATGCGCTGGCAGGGCGGCCGGTCGCCGACCTCGCCAACGCCTGACATCCACCTCGACACACCCCGCCGGCGCGATGCCGGCGGGGTTCGTCGTGTCAGGACCCGTCCCCGCGCGTCAGCATCGCCACCAGTGCCGGGCCGTACTCCTCGAGCGCCGCGATGTCGAGCAGATCGGAATGCCGGAACGGCACCGACACCGCCGTCAACTCGCCGCCGATGTAGCGCCGCCACGCCGGTGACGCAGTGCCCCACTGAGCGACCTCTTCTGCGGCGTCGACGAAGAAGACGTCCCCGTCGTAGTGCCCGTAGTCGGCGTCCGCCGTGAAACGCTCTGCGGCGATGTAGTTCTCGATCGCCACCGCCACGTGCCGGTCGTCGAGGACGGTGATGGCATCGCCCTGTTCCTTCATCAGCTCGACGGCCTGCTCGACGGTCAGGCGATCCTCGGGATCGACAGGGAAACCCATCTCCGCCAGCACACGTGCCAGCACGGCGTCTCGATCGTGGACGCGGCCGGCTTCGGTCACCTCCGGGTAGGAGTCCAGCATGGCGACCATGCCGATGAGCCGACCGCGCCGCCGCAGCTCCTGCGCCGCCAACAGCGCGAGAACGCCACCGAACGACCACCCCAGGAGGCGGACCGGACCGTCGGGAGCGATCTGCTCGACGATGTCGGCATAGTCCGACGCCAGCGAGGCCAGATCGTCGGGCAGCTGACCGCCCGAGAACAGCGCAGACT
This sequence comes from Mycobacterium sp. PSTR-4-N, assembly GCF_022348085.1. GTDB lineage: Bacteria > Actinomycetota > Actinomycetes > Mycobacteriales > Mycobacteriaceae > Mycobacterium. Next base: position 142,419 of record NZ_JAKRFN010000015.1, read on the forward strand.
GCAGCGCATAGAGCGGGACATCGCTCGGCAGAACATGTTTGAGCGCCGCGTAGGGCCAACCGAGGCCGCTGGCCGGCGGCAGGCAGAACAGCGGTGCCGCAGTCCCGGTGGTCCGCAGCGGCAGCGCGGGTGCAAAACTTCGCGCTCCGCCGCCCGAGTGCCCGGACAGCAGATCGTCGACGGCGGCGACGGTGGAGGCGACCATCAGGTCGGCCACGGACACGCGATCCGCAGCGCCGGCGAACTCGCGGCGCAGGACCGACGTCAGGCGGACCAGCAGCAGGGAATGTCCGCCCAGTTCGAAGAAGTCGGCGTCGACCGAGTCCACCGGCGTACCCAGGATGTCGGTGAAAAGCTCGCACAGCCGACGCTGCCGCTCGGTGCTCGGGGGACGCCCTGCGCTCGCGGAGAGAACCGGTTCGGGTAGTGCGTTCTTGTCGAGCTTGCCGCTGGGGGTGAGGGGGAACGCATCGAGCCGGATGAATGCCGCGGGCACCATGTGGCTGGGGAGGGCGCGGGCGGCAAAGGCACGCAGTGTGTCGGCATCGGCGGGTTCAGGCGCGTCGCTGAGGTAGTAGGCGATGAGTCGTTGGTTGTGGACGATGACGCGTGTGGTGGTGATGGTGGGGTGTGTGGTGAGGGTTGTTTCGATGTCGGTGGGTTCGATGCGGATGCCGCGGAGTTTGATTTGGTCGTCG
>NZ_JAKRFN010000016.1 GCF_022348085.1 Mycobacterium sp. PSTR-4-N
CTCGACAACGTCGCCGCCGAACTCAACGGCCGACCCCGCAAAACCCTCGACTGGAAAACCCCAGCCGAAGCCCTTAACCAACTACTGTCCAAACCGCCAACTGTTGCATCGACCCCTTGAACTCAAGGCGCGTGTTGCGGATGAAACCGCACACTCGCGGCAGAAGTCAGGAGAGGGAGACGGTGACGTCGCCGCCCTTGGGGTCCGCCCCCGCGACCAGCGACCACGGTGCCCGGTACACCCGACCGGGCGCCGCCGGCCACAGCGTGCGGGCAGTGCCGACGACGCGCCCGTCCTGTACTGCGCGCAGCGCGGGCAGCCGGCGGTATTCGTCGGTCCACAGCAGTAGATCACCTCGCGGCGCGCTGCCGCCGACCGTCGACACCCGCTGCGGCGCAACCCACGTCAACGGCGCCTGCGCCCGGATGTGCGCCGCGCTGTACACCGGTTCCGCCGTGCCGCCGGTGTGGAGCCAATGCTCGACTGCCGCGGCGACGTGGCGACCGTCTAGCGCGGCGCCGTCGGCCGTGTCCACCGGGTGCAGCAGGTTGCCGACCGCGAAGACGCCGGGCCGGCTGGTGCGCAACGCGGCGTCGACGACGGGCCCGCGGGTCGCCGGGTCCATGTCCAGCCCGCCGGTGCGGGCCAGCTCGTGATCGGGAATCCAATCGCCGGTGAAAACGACGGTGTCGCAAGCGATGTCGCGGCGGGCGCCGTTGCGCTCGACGGTGACCGATTGGACCCTGCCTTTGCCGTTGACGGCCACCACCCGGCTGCTGCTCAGCACCGGACCTGACATCAGCGCCCGGCCCGGAAGGCGGAACGCGGCGTACGCCTCGGCGCGTGGATATCGGCTGATCATGGCAACGGTCGCACAGCCCGCCTCCCGTAGCGTCAGCACCGCTGACCAGCTGACCAGTTCGGCGCCGACGATGACGGCCCGGGTGCCGACGTGGCCGTGGTGCAGGTGCACGAGATTCTGCAGCTGTCCCGTGGTGTACACACCGTCGGGCCGGTCGCCGGGGATCAGCCGTGCGGGGCGGGGCCGTTCCCGCGCACCCGTCGCGAGGATCACGGCGTCGGCGGTGACGGTCCGCACCCCGCGCGGCGAGGTGATCTGGAGCGTGCGCTCGCCCGCCCAGCCGGTGACCATCGCCTCGGTCTCCAGCGTCGCGCCCGCCTCAACCGCCATCGCGGTCAGCCGCCGCGCGTAGGCGGGTCCCGAGACGAACCGGTGCAGATCCCGCATGCCGTAGCCGAGATGGTCACTGTGGCGGGGGATTCCACCGGTGTGGCGTTCCCGATCGAGCACGAGCACCTCGCCCTCGACGCGGGGCGCCAGCGCGGCGGCCGCGGTCAGCCCGGCGGGTCCGCCGCCGATGATCGCGACCCGGCTCATCTCGCCACTCCCTCGGCCAGCAGCTCGGCGGTGTGCGCGCCGCAGTAGAAGCCCTGGCATCGCCCGTTCATCACCCGGGTGCGGCGCCGCAGACCATCGAGATCGGCTGGGGGAATGGAAGATTGGAATGCGTCTCGGATCTCACCGACGCTCACGCGTTCGCAGAAGCAGACCAGCCGGCCGTAGTCGGGGTCGGCGGCGATGCGCTGCCCGTCCTGATAGGGCCGCACGCCGGTCTCGCCGATGTTCGGCATCCGCGGCGGAGGCGGCAGACCCTCCCGCTCGGAGACGTCGACCCCCGCCTCGGCGAGCAGACCGCAGACGTACTCGGCCACCGCCATCCCCGAGGTCAGGCCGGTGGACCGGATACCGCCGACCAGGACATAACGCGCGGCCGCGTCGAGGTCGATCACGTAGTCGTCGTGATTGCTCGCCGCCCGCAGGCCCGCGTACGTCGCGGTGATTTCCTCCTCGAACAGCGCCGGCATCAGTGCGCGGCCCTTCGACACCAGGAAGTCCAGCCCCTTCTCCGACGTTCCGGTCGCCGTCCGGTCGGTCAGGTTCTCGGACGTCGGACCGACCATCACGTTGCCGTAGATGGTGGGGCTGACGAGAACGCCCTTGCCGCGCGAGGACGGGACGGCGAGCACGATCACCGGCACCATGGGCCGCGCCAGCTTGTCGAACACCAGCAATTCACCGCGTCGCGGGGTGACGGTGAGGCGCTTGTATCCGAACTGAGCGTCGAGGTGATCGGCGCCCAGGCCGGCGGCGTTGATCACCCAGCGGGCGCGGATCTCGCCACGGGTGGTGTGCACGGTGGTGTGCTGGGCGCCGGGCTCCACGGTCGTCACACGCGCGCCGCGGACCAGCGTCGCGCCGCGCGCCACCGCATCGGTGGCCAGCGCGAGGTTCGTGGTCCACGTGCAGATGATCGACTCGCCGGGCACGCTCAGGCCGGCCATCGCCCCGGGCCCGAGCGAGGGGACCCGACGATAGACCTCGTCGGCACTCAAGAGCCCGCAGTCGCGGTAGCCGTTGCCTTCGGCCTTGACCATCAGGCCGGGCAGCGCGTCGACCTCTTCCTGGGTCCAGGCGACGAGCATGGCGCCGGTGCGCTCGACGGGGATTCCGGTTTCTTCGGCGTAGGCGCCGAGCAGGTCGTAGCCGCGGGCGACGAGACGGGACTCCAGAGTGCCGGGGGTGGCGTCGAACCCGGTGTGCAGCAGCGCGGTGTTGGCCTTGCTGGTGCCGTCGCCGACGTCGTCACGGGCCTCGAGGAGCGTGACGGACAGGTGGGTGCCGGCGAGCGCGCGGGCGATCGCCGCGCCGACGATGCCTGCGCCGACGACGACGACGTCGGAGACATGTTCGGCAGTCATTGGGTGGTCTCCTCAACGGTGCGGCGCCAGCGCGCCAGGAAGTCGGTGCTGCGCTCGGCCGGCCAGCGCGGTTCGTAGGTGCGCTGCGGGGTCCAGGCGCCGATCGCGTCGCTGACGGCGAGGCCGGGATCGATGGTGAGCCGGGCGCATGCCGCGGCGCCGAGCGCGGTGGCGTGCGGTGACGGGTAGACCTCCACCGGGAGCTGCGCCAGATCGGCCTGGGCCTGCATCAGCACCTCGGACCGGGTCAGGCCCCCGTCGACCCGCAGCCGGGTCAGCGGCCGGCCGAGGTCGGCGCAGACGAGTTCGGTCAGTGCGGTCACCTGCGCGGCGACCCCCTCCAGCAGCGCCCGGACCAGGTGCCCGCGGGTGCTCGACAATGTCATGCCGGTGAAGCTGGCGGTGGCCGCGGCGTTCCACCACGGCGCCGCGAGCCCCGCCAGAGCGGGCACGCAGACCACGCCGTCGCTCGTGTCGGCGGACACGGCGTCGAGCTGGTCGGGCGCGGGCGCCAGACCGAGATCCACGGCCCACCGGACCGCCGATGCCGCGGTGTAGACCTGGCCGTCGACGCAGAACGCGGTCTCGTCGTGCAGCCGCCAGGCCACCGACGTCGTCAGCCCCCACCGGGATCGCACCGGCTCGGTGCCGAGCTGGGCGAGAAGGAACGCCCCGGTGCCGTATGTGCATTTCGCCGAGCCGGGCTCCAGGCAGCTCTCGGCGAGCAGGGCGGCCTGCTGGTCGACGATCAGGCCGCCGACCGGCAGCGTCGGCCCGAACACGTCGGTGTGCCCGACGGTCTGATCGCAGGCCACGATCTCGGGCATCGATTCGCCGGCGAGTCCGAACAGCGCGACGAGCTCGTCGTCCCACTCCGGGACCCGGACCGCCTGGTCCAGCGTGGTCAGCAGGGAGCGGCTGGCCGTCGCGGCGTCGGTGACGAACGCGCCGCAGAGCCGGTGCACCAGCCAGGTGTCGGTGGTGGTGACGACGCCGTCGCGCGTCCTGTTCTCCCGGATCCACGCCATCTTCGGCGCCGAGAAGTACGGATCGAGGACGAGGCCGGTGCGTTCGGCGATGCGCGCACCGTGCTCGACCAGCGACCCGCACAGCGCTTCGGCGCGCCGGTCCTGCCACACGACCGCCGGGGTGAGCGGAGCGCCGGTGGCGCGGTCCCACGCGAGCACGGTCTCGCCCTGGTTGGCCAGCGCCACCGCGGCCACGGGCACGCCGGCCTCGGCGAGCGCGCGGCGTCCGGCGGTGACGACACTCGCGAACAACGCTTCGGGGTCCTGCTCGACGCCGCCGCCGGGCAGGTAGTCGGGCCGCAGCGGCACCTCGGCCGTTGCGCACACCCGGCCGCGGTCGTCGACGACGACGGCCTTGGTGCCCGAGGTGCCCTGGTCGATCGCCAGGATCGCTCCGCTCACTCCCGCAGCTCGGCGTCGATGGAGGCCATGTCGGGCATCGTCAGCCCCGCACGACCGTGTCGGATCAACAGATAGACGAGGTAGGCCGCGCCGATCGCGACCATCACCAGGACGTAGGCCCACGCCTGCTCGAAGGCGGCGTCGCGGAACAGGGCCAGCTCGAAGGCCAGCCAGACGACTGCCACCACCAGGATCGGCATCTCCCACTTTCCGAGATCGAACTTGCCGTTACGGGGAAGCGACGAGCGCTTGACCAAGTACAACACCACCGTCGAGGCGTACATCACAGCAGGCAGGAGTGTCGCGGCGCTGAAGAGGGTGAACAGCGCGGTCTCGGAGTGGGCGAATATCGCGAGGATCAGCTGTGCGAGCGCGAAGTACAGCAGGGTCGCCTTGAACGGGGTGTGGAAGCGGGGCGAGATCTGGTTCCACTGTTGCCAGCCGGGGAAGCGGCGGTCGCGGGACATCGCCCAGGTCAATCGGACGCCGGTGATCATGATGACCAAACCGCACGCGAAGATCGCGAGCACGACCATGAGCAGCAGCAGTGTCGCCACCACCGAGCCCAGGGTGTTCTTGATGACGTCGGCGATCGGGGTGCCCGATTCGGCCAGTGCGACGGGATCGCCGGCGGCGAGCGTGACCGCGATGAGGAACACGAAGCCGAGCACACCGGAGGCCAGCACCGCATTGCACATGGCGCGTGGCACCACGCGCTCCGGATCGTGGGTCTCCTCGGCGAGGTTGGCGGCGGATTCGAAACCGACGATCGTGAACGCGCCCAGCAGGAAGCCCAGCATCCACGGTCCGGCCGATGTCCAGTCGCCGAAGCTCCAGAATCCCTCCGTCGCCACCGCACCCTTGCTGACGAGGTTCGCGACATCGATATCGCCGCGCACCGCGCCGACCACGAGCAGCAGCACCGTCAACAGCGCCATCCCGATCAGCTCCAGCGTCACCAGGCTGTTGTTCACCCGCTCGGCCCACGGGGTGGACAGCGCCACCAGCAGGGCCTGCAGGATCAGGACACCGGCGGTCATCACCCAGGCGATCGTCGGGGTGCTGTCATAGCTGAGCAGCACGGGCAGGATCGTCGAGGCGATCGTGTAGTCGACCGCGACCACCACGATCGCGAGGAACGTGAACGAGATCCAGCCGATGATCCAGCCCAGGGTGGGGTTCGCCAGCCGCGACATCCACTGGTAGTGGTAGCCGGTGACCGGGATGCGGGAGGCCAGCGCGCCCAGCACGAATGCCACGGCCAGCTGCCCGACGACCGCGATCGGCCAGGTCCAGATCCCGACGGGGCCGGAGCTGTTCAACACCGCCCCGTAGGTGGTGAAGATGCCCGTGGCGATCGAGACGAACGCGAAGGCGACGGCGAACGAGGCGAACCTGCCGGTACGCCGCTCCAGGGATTGGGTGTAGCCGAACTGAGCGAGCTCGGCCGAGTCGCGGGAGTCAGGGCGGGTCACGGGAGCCTCCTGGCCGTTCGATTGATGGTATAGACCATGTGGTTGAACCAAAGTATGAAGGTCACTTGTGACGCCCGTCAATCCGGAAACCGACTTTTTACCCCGCCGTCACACCGGTCGAAGCCCAGCTCGCAGGACTAATCTGACGGGATGGCCTCGGGCACGCCGCTGTACATGTCGATCGCCGCGGACGTCCGCGACCGGATAGCCACCGAGCAATTGGGTCCGCACACCCTGCTGCCGTCCGAACGTGAACTCGCCGAACAGCACGGCGTCAGCCGGATGACCGCGCGTCAGGCGCTCTCACTGCTGGAGAGCGAAGGAGCGGTCTACCGGAAGCCGCCACGCGGCACCTTCGTCGCCGAACCGCGCGTCCGCTTCCACGTCGGTAGCTTCTCCGAAGAGGTGGCACGGATGGGGCGGCGGCCGGCGGCGAAGCTGCTGTGGGCCGAACACCAGACCGCCAAGCCCGCGGTCGGGCGCGCGCTGGACCTGCCCGACGGCGCCGCAGTGCACGTGTTCTACCGGCTGCGCAGCGTCGACGACGTGCCGTTCGCGCTGGAAACCACGTACCTGCCCGCCGACCTCACTCCCGGAATCCTCGACGAGCCGGACGACGGGTCGCTGTGGGCACTGCTGCGCTCGCGCTACGGGATCGACCTGGCGCGGTCCACCGCGGTGCTCGAGTCGATCGTGCTCGACGACGCGTCGAGCATGCAGCTGGGCGTGCGCGCCGGATCGGCGGGCACCCTGCTGACTCGCAGCACCCGCGACACCTCCGGCCGATGCGTGGAGTACGCGCGCGACGTGTACCGCGCCGATCGCGCGGCCTTCGAGGTCTCCGAGGAGTTGGGCGCCCACCGGCTCTCATCGGTCTGAGGCCTGCGTTTCGGTCCCGTAAGCTCGCTATTCGTGCAAACGCGACGGCGGCTCGGGGTGATGGGTGGAACCTTCGACCCCATCCACCACGGCCACCTCGTCGCCGCCAGCGAGGTGGCCAACCTGTTCAGCCTCGACGAGGTGGTGTTCGTACCCACCGGCCAGCCGTGGCAGAAGCGCAGTAGAACCGTCACCCCCGCCGAGGACCGCTACCTGATGACGGTCGTGGCCACCGCGTCGAACCCGATGTTCTCGGTCAGTCGGGTCGACATCGACCGCGGCGGCCCCACCTACACCAAGGACACCCTGCGGGATCTGCACGCGCTCAACCCCGACGCCGACCTGTACTTCATCACCGGTGCCGACGCACTGGCGTCGATCTTGTCCTGGCAGAACTGGGAAGAGATGTTCTCGATCGCGCGTTTCGTCGGGGTGAGCAGGCCGGGCTACGAGCTGGACGGCAAACACATCTCCGCCGCCATGGCCGAACTGCCCGACGATGCCCTGCATCTGGTGGAGGTGCCGGCGCTGGCCATCTCGTCGACCGACTGCCGTGAGCGTGCCGAAGCCTCGCGGCCGATCTGGTACCTGGTGCCCGATGGTGTCGTGCAGTACGTCGCCAAACGGCATCTCTACCAACCCCATGTGAAGGAGACCGCCCCTGACCGCCACACCTGAAGCCATCCACATGGCCGAGACCGCCGCGCGTGCGGCGGCGGCCAAGCTCGCCGACGACGTCGTCGTCATCGACGTGTCCGAGCAGCTCGTCATCACCGACTGCTTCGTCATCGCCTCGGCGTCCAACGAACGCCAGGTCAACGCGATCGTCGACGAGGTCGAGGAGGAGATGCGGCAGGCCGGGTACAAGCCCGCGCGCCGCGAAGGCACCCGGGAGGGCCGCTGGACCCTGCTCGACTACGTCGACGTGGTGGTGCACATCCAGCACCAGGACGAACGGAACTTCTATGCCCTGGACCGGTTGTGGCGCGACTGCCCGCTGGTGCCGGTGGAGCTGTCCGGAGACGACGCGTGACGGTGCGCAAGCTGGTCATGCTGCGGCACGGACAGACGGAGTACAACGCCGGCAGCCGCATGCAGGGTCAGCTGGACACCGACCTGTCGGATCTCGGCCGTGAGCAGGCCGTGGTCGCAGCCGAAGCGCTCGCCAAACGTCAGCCGCTGCTGATCGTCTCGTCGGACCTGCGCCGGGCCCTCGACACCGCGGTGGCGCTGGGTGACCGGTGCGGTCAGCAGGTGTCGCTGGACACCCGGCTGCGGGAGACACACCTGGGTGACTGGCAGGGGATGACCCACCTCGAGGTCGACGAGGTCGCCCCCGGGGCCCGGCTGGCGTGGCGCGACGACGCGCGCTGGGCCCCCCACGGCGGGGAGAGCCGGGTCGACGTCGCCGACCGCAGCCTGCCGCTGGTGCGCGAACTGGTGGCCGGCCAGCCGGAGTGGGGTGCCGATGCCGCCGACCGGCCCGTGGTGCTCGTGGCGCACGGCGGGTTGATCGCCGCGCTGACCGCGGCGCTGCTCGACCTGCCCGTCGACAACTGGCCCGTCCTCGGCGGGCTGGGCAACGCCAGCTGGGTGCAGTTGGCCGGGCACACCCGCCGCGACGGCGATCCGGCGAGCCTGGCCGACATCCGCTGGCGCCTCGACGTGTGGAACGCCTCGGCGCAGGTCGCAGGCGATGTCCTCTGACGCCGGCCGTCGCACGCTGCTCGTCTTCTGCGACTCCCTGTCCTACTACGGCCCGACCGGCGGCCTGCCCGCCGATGACCCACGGATCTGGCCGAATCTCGTTGCCGCGCAGCTCGACTGGGATGTCGAGGTCATCGGGCGGATAGGCTGGACCAGCCGCGACGTGTGGTGGGCGGCGACGCAGGATCCGCGGTCGTGGGCGGCGCTTCCCCGCGCCGGCGCCGTGGTCTTTGCGACGTCGGGTATGGACTCGCTGCCATCGGTGCTGCCCACCGCGCTGCGGGAATTGATCCGCTACGCCCGGCCGCCGCGGCTGCGACGCTGGGTGCGCGACGGCTACAGCTGGCTGCAGCCGCGGCTCTCGCCGATCGCGCGGCCGGCGCTACCGCCGCATCTGACCGTCGAATACCTCGAGATGACGCGCGCCGCCATCGATTTCAACCGGCCCGGGATACCGGTGGTGGCGTCGCTGCCGTCGGTGCACACCGCGGCGTCCTACGGCAAAGCGCACCACGGCCGGGCCGGCACGGTCGCCGCGCTCACCCGCTGGGCGCAGGAGCACGCGGTCCCACTGGTCGACCTGAAAGCCGCCGTCGCAGACGAGATCTACAGCGGCCGCGGCAATCCCGACGGTATCCACTGGAACTTCGAGGCGCACCGGGCGGTCGCCGACATGATGCTCAAAGGGCTCGCTGAAGCCGGTGTCCCGATCCCGGATTCGCGCACCTGACCATGGCCGTGGTGGTGGTCAGCGACTCCTCGGCTCGCCTGGGCGACGAGGCGGCACGGCGTGGCATCCGTGAGGTGCCGTTGCACGTGCTCGTCGACGGTGCCGATCTGCGCGACGGCGTCGACGACGTCCCGCATGATCTTCACGACCGGCCCAAGGTCACGACGGCGGGCGCCGCACCGACGGAATTGGCCGAGCACTATCGCCGTGCGCTGGCCGACAGCGACGGCGACGGTGTGGTGGCCGTGCATCTCTCGGCGGCTCTGTCGAGCACCTACAGCGCTGCCGTCACTGCCGCGCGCGAGTTCGGCGCGTCTGTGCGCGTGGTGAATTCGCGCTCGGCGGCGATGGGCACCGGGTTCATCGCGCGGGAGGCGGCGCGCTGCGCGGCCCGCGGCGGCGATCTCGACGCGGTCGCCGAGGCGGCCCGCGGGGCCCGCGACCGCACCCGGGTTTTCCTCGTGGTGCACCGGCTGGACAACCTGCGCCGCAGCGGACGTATCGGTACCGCGTCGTCGTGGCTGGGCACCGCGTTGTCGCTCAAGCCGCTGCTGAAACTGGACATGGACGGCCGGCTCGTGCTCGATCAGCGCATCCGCACCGTCAGCAAGGCGCACGCCGCGCTGGTGGATCGCGTCGCCGACATCGTCGCCACGGGGCCGGCGGACGTGGTGGTGCACCACGTCGACAATCACGATGCCGCCGACCGACTCGGCGCGGCGCTGACCCAGCGGCTGCCGCAGTTGTCGTCGTTGACCGTCGAGGACATGGGTCCGGTGCTGTCGGTCCATGTCGGCGGGGGAGCGGTCGGGGTGGCCGTGCAGGTGTCCGAGGTCAGCCCGCGAACCGGCCTGTGATCGGCGGCAGGTCGGCCAGCGTCACGATGCCCGGCGGCGCCGCCACCACTGCGGGCACCGCGTTGGTCACCGGCAGCGCGGTGTAGATCATGCCCAGGCCCATGAAGCCGGGCTCGGTCCAGTCCCTCGGCGGCAGACAGTGCACGACGGTGCGCATGTTGGGCACCCCGAACACCTGCACCACATGCCCGTGCTCCAGAGGCTTCGGGGGTGTGACGTGGCTGCCCATGATCCAGTTGAAGCCGACGCTGACCACGTTGCGTTCACCGACCCAGCCGCGGTGGTATCCCATCACGGCGCCCACGGTGCCCTCGGGGATCGTCATGAACCCCAGGTCGCTGTCTCCGGTGGCGGCGGTGAACGTCACGTCGAAGGTCATCCGGTCCAGCGTCGCGCCGATGGCGTCGGCCATCATGGCGGCCGACTCGGCGAACACCTCGCTCTCGCGGCGCACACTCTCGGCCAGACCGGGGGTGTCGGGGTGCCGGCCGAAGCCCATCGCGGTCTGTGTGCCGGCGGATTCGTAGGTCGAGCAGTCCACCGACTCGGTGATCCGGATCTCGTCGACCCGCTCGCATGCGCCGCTGAGCACCATGCCGACCAGATTCGACATCCCCGGATGTGCACCGCTGCCGAAGATCGTGGAATTGCCGCTCGCGCAGGCGTTTCGGATACGTTCGAGGTCTTCTGGTGACTGCTTGCCCCCGGTGATCCAGGCTGCCGACGAGCAGACGTTCACACCGGCTTCGAGCAGCCGCACCAACTCGTCGACGCTCGGCCACAGCGGGTTGTAGCAGCAGGCGTCGGGACGCAGCGCGATCAGCGCCTCGATGTCGTTCGTCGCTGCGATCCCGGTCGGCTCGGGCCAGCCGGCCAACTCGGCGGCATCCACGCCCACCTTGTCCGCGCCGTGGGCGTAGACGCCGACGAGCTCCATGTCGTCGCGCCCGATGATCGCGTGCAGAGACCGGCGGCCGATGTTCCCGGTGGTCCACTGGATGACCCGCAGGGGCTTGTCCATCGACATGGCATCTGACATGGCGTCAACCTACCGCCTCTAGAGTTGCCGCATGGGTGAGTCGACGCGGGTCGCCGTGGTGACAGGTGCCAGCCGGGGAGCCGGGCACGGCATCGCCTCGGCGCTGGCCGCTCACGGCTGGCGGGTGTACGGAACCGGCCGCGGTGTCGATCCCGCCCCGCACTGGGGTGTCGGCGTGCAACTCGATCACCGTGACGACGACGCCGTCGGCGAGTTCTTCGACCGGCTGGCGCGCGACGAGGGACGGCTCGACCTCCTGGTCAACAACGCGGCCGCGATCTCCGACGACCTGGTGGGCCCGGATCCGTTCTGGCGCAGGCCGAGAGCGCTGGCCGACGTCCTCGACGTCGGCTTGCGATCCTCCTACGTCGCCGCCTGGTACGCCGCCCCGCTGCTCATCGAGCGAGACCGCGCGCTCATCGCGTTCACGTCTTCTCCCGGAGCGGTGTGCTACATGCACGGCCCCGCCTATGGAGCGCAGAAGGCGGGCACCGACAAGATGGCCGCCGACATGGCGGTCGACTTCGCCGGCACCGGCGTGGCGACGGTGTCGATCTGGATGGGCATCCTGCTCACCGAGCGCATGCGCCGCATGTTCGACGGCAATCCCGCCGCACTCGAGGGCTTCGCCTCCCATGCCGAAACACCGGAATTCACCGGGCATCTCATCGACGCGATGTTCGGCGATCCGCAACTCTCCCAGCGCAGCGGCCGGGCCGTGATCGGCGCAGAGGTGGCGCGCGAGTACGGGATCACCGATGCCGGGGGCCGGGTTCCTCCGTCGCACCGCGACGTGCTGGGCGCACCGCGCGAACCCAGCTCGGTGATCGTCAGGGGCTGATCAACGACCACAGCCCGTGTGGGGCGGCCTGCACCGCCATGTCGGCCAGCCGCTGATCCCAGTGCCTCGTCGAGCCGAATTCCGAACGCCACGCCAGTGCCGCCCGCGTGAAGTGGTGCAGTCGGTGCTCGATCGTGGTGCCGATCGCGCCGTGTACCTGGTGGGCGTTGCGGACCACCACGGAGGACGCGTGTCCGGCGCACGAACGGGCTGCTGCCACAAGGAATTCCAACTGCGGGGCCGCCCAGTCGGTGGCCGTGGCGACCGACAGGGCTGCCTCCGTGGCCGAGCGGGCCAGCGCGGCCTCGCACGCGATGTCGGAGACGAGGTTCTGGACGGCCTGGAACTTCGCGAGCGGGCGGCCGAACTGGATGCGGGTGGTCGCGTGGTCGACGCACGATTCGAGCGCGCTGTCCAGTGCCGCGCAGATCTGTACGGCGCGCACCAGGGCGCCCTTGAGGCGCAGCGTATCGACGAGTTCCCCGGCGACCGCGACGCCGGACACCGCCGCGATGTCGACGGCGACGGTGTCGCGAGGTTCGCCGATCATGTTGGCGCCCGGCGTGATCGAGACATCGGTGGCGTCGACGTCGGCGACCCGGTAGCCGTCGTCCTGCTGCCACACCAGCACGATCCGCCGTGCGCGGGACGCCCACGGTACCCCGTCTGCGCGGCCTCGGGAGTCGAGCAGTGCCACGGTGCGTGGCCGGGAGTCGGCGGGGACACCCGCGGCGTCGAGGAGCCAGCAGGCCAGAAGATCGTGCTCGGCCACCGGGATTCGCGCGGCATGGCGTACCGCGGCGGACAGCAGCTCGGCGGCCTCGGCCCATCCGGCGCCGCTGCCGCCGGAATCCTCCGAACCGGTGAGCCGGATCAGGCCCAGAGCGTCGAGGCGATCCCACAGATCCCTGTCGTCGCCGTGTTCGGCGAACACGGCCGCCATCATGGCGGTCAGCGCGGCATCGACCTCGGACACGCTCATCGCAACCCCAATCCGCGGGCGATCACGCCGCGCAACACCTCGTTGGTGCCCCCGCGGATGGTGAAGCCGGGTCGCTGGTCCACCGCCGCCTCGGCCAGCGCGGCGATGCTCGCACCGTGTTCGGTTGCCAGATGACCGTATTCGGCGATATCGCCTTCGGTGGTGGTGCCAAGGACCTTGACGACGGCGGCGGGCACGTCCGCCGGCTCGCCGCGCTGCAACGCGCCGGCCACCGCGGAGGACATCTGATGAAGGCCGGCGACACGGCCCACGAGTCTGCCCAGCTCGGCATCGCGCGGGAGCTCGCCGTCGCTCATCGCCCGAGCCATCGCGTCGAGGAGTATGAACGTCGAGAGCACCCGTTCGGGTCCGCTGCGCTCGAAGGCCAGCTCCGAGGTGACCTGCTGCCAGCCGGCGCCGATCTCGCCGAACACCATGTCGTCGGGCACGAATGTGTCGTCCAGGATCACCTCGTTGAAGTGGTGGGCGCCGTTCATCGACGTGATGGGCCGGATCTGCACCCCCTCGCCGCGCAGGTCCACGATGAACTGGCTCAGTCCCGCGTGCCGGTGGGCGGGATCCACGGGTGCGGTGCGTACCAGCGCGATGAACGCGTGGGCCAGATGCGCACCGGAGGTCCACACCTTCGTGCCGGTGAGCCGCCAGCCGCCCTCGACCCGCTGCGCGCGGGTCCGCACACTGGCCAGGTCCGAGCCGGAATCCGGCTCGCTCATGCCGATGCCGAAAAAGCATTCGCCGGCAACGATTCTCGGGAGGAAATGAGCCCTCTGTCGCTCGGTGCCGTACTTGAGCAGTGATGGCACGATCTGCCTGTCGGCGATCCAGTGAGCAGCCACCGGAGCGCCCGCGGCCAGGAGTTCCTCGGTCACCACGAAACGTTCGAGGAACGACCGTCCCGGCCCGCCGTACTCCACAGGCACCGTCATGCCGAGCCAGCCGCGGGCGGCCAACGCCGCGGTGAACGCCTCGTCCCAGCCGGACAGCCACACATCGACCGAGGGGTGGAAGGTGCCCGCGGCGCGTTGCTCGGCGAGGAAACCTCGAACCTCGGCGCGCAGTCCGTCGGTGCTCGAATGGTCGCCGCTCGACTGCGGTACCAGGCGGGGAAGCGCCATCACTCTCCTACGGGTTCTCGGGCGTCGTCGGCGTCTCTGGCCCCGTCACCGGCCTCGCCACTCGCCTCGTCGGTGTCCTCGGGGGTCGCGGTGGATTCCCCGGCGGTCGGGATGCCGAGCGCGACACCGAGTCCGGCGACGAACAGCACCGACAGCAGGCCACCGACGTAGTGGTTCATGGGGCCGCCGGGGGAGATGAAGCTGCCGGGCGGACCGATCACCGTGATGGTCTCGATCAGCTGTTCCACCGCGAAGACGGCGGCGAGGATGCCGAGCCACCGCGGCAGCCGGCCCTCGTTGGCGTACAGCAGGATCGGTGCGGCCACCACGATGTTGGCGATCGTGGCCACGGGAAGCCACATCACGCCGACGTCCTCGATGGCGCGTGCGGTGGCGACCGCGGTCTGGCCGGGCCGCAGCGAGAGTCCGCCGAGGAACCAGACGGCGATGCAGAGTTCGGCCACCAGCAGGGTCGAGCCGATCGTGAACAGGTGGGCGGGCGGTCCGCTGAGCCGGTCCCGGGCGAAGGCCAGCACCACCACGAGCGCCAGCGCGGCGAAGGTCAGCAGGAGAGCCTGCACGCGGGTGACACCGGGGTCGGCGCCGGGCAGCGCGTGGAGGACGACGACGGCCGTGGCGTACAGCACCGCGAACGCGGCGCCGGCGATCATCGGGGCTCGACCGTTCATTGGCGGTCATGCTATCCCGCTGTCCCCAGAGCCGAGTTCATCCACAGGCCGGGCGGGCTGACGCGGCGCATCGCCGTGCCCGTCGGCGGGCGTGCCTACCGTCGCGGTATGTCGAGCGAACTGCCTGCCGAGCGGCTCCGGCGGCGCCTGGGTTCCGACGTCGCGGCGGACATCACGGCGGACCCTGCGGAGCCCGACGACGACGGCGCCGACTCCGTGCTGTCGCGCTGGCTGCCCGAGCAGAGCACTGACCGCGGCCCGGCGTGGCTGTCACGTGTGCGCGCCGACCCCGGCCGCGCCGGGGTCGTCGCTCTGGGCGTCGTCGGCGTGATCGCGGTGCTCGTGACGGTCATCAGTCTGATGCGTGACCAGCCACCCGCGGTGGTGTCGGCCAGGCTTCCGCCGGTCGAGATGGCGGCCTCCGGCGCCCCCGCGCCGCTGACCTCGGCGGCGCCGGGACCTGCCGTGGTCAGTGTCGTCGGGCTGGTACACCGCCCCGGTCTGGTCACGCTCGAGCCGGGAGCACGGATCGCCGACGCGCTCGAGGCGGCGGGCGGGGCGCTCGACGGCGCAGACGTGCTCGGCCTGAACCTGGCGCGCAAGGTCGCCGACGGCGAACAGATCGTCGTGGGCATCGGCGCGGTGCCCGGGCAGCCGACCGAGATGGGCAGCTCGGTGGTGTCGGATGCGTCCGCGCCACCGGGGTCACCCACGACCTCGTCGGCGGGTGCGCCGCCGGCGGCAGGGGCCGCGCAGACACCGGTCGACCTGAACACCGCGACCGCCGAGCAACTCGATGCCCTGCCCGGCGTCGGTCCGGTCACCGCGGCGGCGATCGTGGCGTGGCGGGACGCGCACGGTCGCTTCGGCAGCGTCGATCAGTTGGGCGACGTCGACGGGATCGGCCCGGCGAGGTTGGACAAGCTGCGCCCCCTCGTCGCGGTGAAGTGACCGAGCGGTGAAGTGACCGAGCGTGCGATGACCGATGTGCGGCTGATCCCCGCGGCGCTGACCGCGTGGGCGGTGACGGCCGCCGGGATCGTGTGGGGTTACGCCGCCGCAGGTGCCGCCGTCGTCGCTGGGGTCGCGGTGACCGCCGCGGCGGGGTGGTGGGCGAGCCGGAGACAGGCCACGGGCGGGCGGACGGAGCGAGGTTCGGTGGTGGTCGCCGCGACGGCGGTCGCTCTGGTGGGTGGCGGGTTCGCGGTCGCGGTGTGCCTACGTGTCGACGTCGTGGACCATCACCCGGTGACGACGCGCATCGGATCGGTCGCAGACGTCGTGGTCACACCCGACGAAACGCCGCGTGTGCTCGACGGTGGCCGGACGATGTTCCGGGCCACGCTCGTCCGCCTCGACGGTGCTCCGTCGTCCGGTGCGGTGCTGGTGTTCGCCTCTGGCACCGATTACGTGGCGCTCCAGGCGGGTCGACCGGCGGGTTTCCGCGCCCGGGTGGGCCGCCCGGGTCGCCGCGATCTCAGCGTCGCGGTGTTGTCGGCGACCGGGCGGCCACGCCTCGGTGAGGCAGCTCCGGTGTACCGGCTGGCGCACCGCATTCGGGCGGACTTCGCCGAGGCGGTCCGCCTCGTCCTGCCGGCGGACCAGGCGACCCTGCTGCCGGCGCTCGTGCTCGGGGACACCTCTGCGGTGTCAGCGCAGACCGCCAAGGATTTCCGGGTCGCCGGGTTGACCCACCTGATGGCAGTGTCCGGCGCGAACATCACGATCGTGTGCGCGGCGATGCTGCTCAGCGCTGCGCTGCTCGGACCCCGGATCGCCGTCGTGCTTGCCGCCGTCACGCTGGCCGGCTTCGTCGTCGTCGTCCAACCGTCGGCGAGCGTGCTGCGGGCCGCGGTCATGGGCGCCATCACGCTGCTGGCCGTGCTCACCCATCGTCGCCGGCAAGCGCTGCCCGCGTTGGCAACCGCGGTCATCGTGCTGATGATCGCCACTCCGCAGCTCGCGGTGGACGTCGGCTTCGCGTTGTCGGTATCGGCCACCGCGGGCCTGGTTCTCGTCGCGCCGGTGTGGTCGCAGCGACTGACGCGCCGCGGCTGGCCGCGCCCGCTCGCCGATGCGGTCAGTGTGGCGTTGGCCGCGCAGCTGGTCACGGCCCCGCTCGTGGCGGGGGTGTCGGGGTCGGTGAGCCTCGTCGCGGTGATCGCCAATCTGGCCGTCGCGCCGGTCATCGCGCCGATCACGGTGATCGGGACGGCCGCGGCGGCGCTGTGCCCGCTGTGGCCGGCAGGTGCCCAGCTGCTCATCCGGTTCACCGGTCCGGAGGTGTGGTGGCTGGCGAGTACGGCCCGCTGGGCGGCCGCGGTGCCGGTGGCGGCACTGCCGGTGCCGTCGGGCCTGGCCGGAGTGGCGGTCGTCGCGGCCGGCTCCTGCGTGGTTGCGGCGGTGTGGCATCGGGGGCTGTCGGGCCGGCGTGGCACCATCGTCCGGTGAGCACCGGCCTGCACCTGATCCTCGGTGACGAGGAGTTGCTCGTCGAACGCGCCGTCGCAGCGGTCCTGGCTCAGGCGCGCGCCTCGGCGGGCACCACCGACGTCCCGGTCGACCGCCTGCGGGCCGGGGAGGTCAGCGCCAGTGAGATCGCCGAGCTGCTCAGCCCGTCACTGTTCGCCGACGAACGCGTGGTCGTCCTCGAATCTGCAGCCGAGGCGGGCAAGGAGGCGGTGGCCGTCATCGAGGGCGCCGCCGCTGATCTGCCCGAGGGCATGCTGCTGGTGGTCGTGCATTCCGGCGGCGGGCGGGCCAAGGCGCTCGCCGATCGGCTGAAGAAGCTCGGCGCCGAGGTCCACCCGTGCGCGCGGATCACCAAGGCCGCCGACCGCGTCGACTTCGTCCGCAAGGAGTTTCGCGCGCTGCGTACGAAGGTCTCCGATGACACCGTCGACGCGGTGATCGATGCCATCGGCTCGGATCTGCGGGAGCTGGCGTCGGCCTGCTCGCAGCTGGTGGCCGACACCGGCGGTGTGGTCGACGCTGCCGCGGTCCGGCGGTACCACTCCGGGAAAGCGGAGGTGAAGGGTTTCGACATCGCCGACAAGGCCGTCATCGGCGACGTCGCCGGGGCTGCCGAAGCGCTGCGCTGGGCGATGTTGGCCGGTGAACCGCACGTCGTGCTGGCCGATGCGCTCGCCGAGGCGGTCCACACGATCGCACGGGTGGCGCCGTTGTCGGGTGATCCCTATCGGCTCGCCGGAGAACTCGGCATGCCGCCCTGGCGCGTGCAGAAGGCGCAGAAACAGGCGCGACGATGGTCGCGGGATTCCGTGGCCGAAGCGCTGCGTCTGGTGGCAGCGCTCAACGCCGACGTCAAAGGCGCGGCGGCAGATGCCGACTACGCGCTGGAGAACGCGGTGCGCTCGGTCGCCTCACTGGTCAGCGACTGAGGCGGCGCGTCAGATCTTGTTGAGCGCCTTGGCCAGCGCCGACTTGCGGTTGGCGGCCTGGTTCTTGTGGATGACGCCCTTGCTGGCCGCCTTGTCGAGCTTGCGGCTGGTCGAGAGCAGCAACGCGCCGGCCTTGTCCTTGTCACCGGCCTCGACGGCCTCCCGGAACCCGCGGACCGCCGTGTGAAGCGACGACTTCACCGACTTGTTGCGCAGTCTGCGGCGCTCGTTGGTGCGGTTCCGCTTCTCCTGCGACTTGATGTTGGCCACGCGTGTAATCCTTCGGCAATCTCGACGGGTTGGGATGAGTCTGGGGGCGCCCGCGGGGGGCAGCGACTGTTCAGGTTAGCAGCGAGCGAGTACATCACCCAAAACGGAGGCCACTGGCCTGCCGAAACGGCGGAAATGCTGCAGCATGGCAAGGTGCGTGTCTGGAGTACATGCACAGCGCACGTCTGCGTACGGGAGGAGCACGAGAGCTTTGCCGACAGAAACCGCACGAACCACACGCACCACCAAGCCGACCCGACGGCACGAGGGCATCTTCGGCGGATACAACAAACTCGGCACCTACGCCCAGGCATTCGACGAGATGTTCGATGCCAATGGCACCGTGCGCGGCCCCTACAAGGGCATCCACAAAGAGCTGGCCCCTGCCGACGTGGCCGACCTCGAGGCCCGCTCCGACGCGCTGGACCGCGCCTTCATCGACCAGGGCATCACGTTCTCGCTGTCCGGGCAGGAGCGACCTTTCCCGCTCGACCTCGTCCCTCGGGTCATCTCCGCGGCTGAGTGGACGCGCCTCGAGCGCGGAATCCGCCAGCGGGTCCAGGCCCTGGAGATGTACCTCGACGACATCTACGGCGAGCAGGAGATCCTGCGCGACGGAGTGATTCCGCGCCGGCTCGTCACGTCGTGCGAACACTTCCACCGCGAGGCCGTCGGCATCATCCCGCCCAACGGGGTGCGCATCCACGTCGCCGGTATCGACCTCATCCGCGACGCGCAGGGGACGTGGCGTGTGCTGGAGGACAACCTCCGGTCCCCATCCGGGGTGTCCTACGTGATGGAGAACCGCCGCACGATGGCGCGGGTGTTCCCGAACCTGTTCGCCACCCACCGGGTGCGCGCCGTCGGTGACTACTCGTCGCACCTGCTGCGCGCGTTGCGCAACGCAGCGGCCAACAACGTCGCCGATCCCACCGTCGTCGTGCTCACCCCCGGGGTCTACAACTCGGCGTACTTCGAGCATTCGCTGCTCGCCCGGCAGATGGGCGTCGAGCTCGTCGAGGGTCGCGACCTGTTCTGCCGCGACAACACCGTGTACATGCGCACCACCGAGGGGGAGCGCCAGGTCGATGTGATCTATCGCCGCATCGACGACGATTTCCTCGATCCGATGCAGTTCAAGCCCGATTCGGTACTCGGCGTGGCGGGCATCCTCAACGCCGCCCGCGCGGGCAACGTCGTGATCTCCAGCGCCGTGGGCAACGGAGTAGGAGACGACAAGCTCGTCTACACCTACGTGCCCACGATCATCGAGTACTACCTCGGCGAGAAGCCGCTGCTCGCCAATGTCGACACCTATCGCTGCTGGCTCGACGAGGAACGCGAAGAGGTGCTCGACCGCATCGACGAGCTGGTCATCAAACCCGTCGAGGGCTCCGGCGGCTACGGCATCGTGTTCGGGCCCGACGCGTCGGCCAAGGAGCTCGCGACGATCACCCGCAAGATCAACGCGGACCCGCGAGGCTGGATCGCCCAGCCGGTCATGCAGCTCTCCACGGTGCCGACGCAGATCGACGACGAACTCGCACCCCGCCACGTCGACCTGCGACCCTTCGCGGTCAACGACGGAGACGACGTCTACGTGCTTCCCGGTGGGCTGACCCGGGTGGCGCTGCCCGAAGGATCGTTGGTGGTGAACTCCAGCCAGGGTGGTGGCTCGAAGGACACCTGGGTGCTGGCCTCGCGCACGTCGGTCGCCGACCGTGAACTGGGCGCCGCCGAGGTGGTGCGCTCCCTGCCCCGGGCGGCGGCCACCAAGAACGGCAGCCGCAACGGCAAGGCCGAGTCCAGTCACGACCAGCAGCAACAACAGCAGCAGCAGTAGGGGAGGGCGACGATGCTGGCCAGAAACGCCGAATCTCTCTACTGGATCGGGCGCTACGTGGAGCGCGCCGACGACACCGCACGCATCCTCGACGTCACGGTGCACCAACTCTTGGAGGATTCCAGCGTCGACCCCGACCAGGCGTCGCGCACCCTGCTGCGGGTGCTGGGCATGGATCCGCCCGACGAGGTGCTCGACGTGTGGTCGTTGACCGACCTCGTGGCCTTCAGCCGGGAGACCTACGGCGGCTGCTCGATCGTCGAGGCCATCTCGGCCGCCCGGGAAAACGCCCGCGGCGCACGCGAAGTCACCTCCACCGAGATCTGGGAGTGCCTGAACACCACCTACAACGCCCTGGCCGAACGGGAACGCGCCGCCAAACGGCTCGGCCCGCACGAATTCCTGTCCTACGTGGAGGGCCGCGCCGCGATGTTCGCCGGGTTGGCCGACTCCACGCTGTCGCGCGACGACGGTTACCGCTTCATGGTGCTCGGACGCGCACTGGAGCGGGTGGACATGACGGTTCGTCTGCTGCTGTCCCGGGTCGGTGACAGCGCGTCGTCGCCCGCATGGGTCACGCTGCTGCGCTCCGCCGGTGCCCATGACACCTATCTGCGGACCTACCGCGGCGCCCTCGACGCCGGCCGCGTCGTCGAATTCATGTTGTTGGACCGGCTGTTCCCGCGGTCCATCTTCTATTCGCTCAGGCTCGCCGAACACAGCCTCGACGAGCTGATGAACCGGCCGCACGGACGTCTCGGCGCCACCGCCGAAGCGCAGCTACTGCTGGGCCGCGCGCGCAGCGAGTTGGAATTCCTGCGGCCCGGGGTGCTGCTCGAATCGCTCGAGGAACGCTTGGCCGCGCTCCAGAAGACGTGTTTCGACGTGGGAGAGTCGGTGGCGCTGCAGTACTTCCACTCCGCGCCGTGGGTGGCGTGGACAGATGCCGGGCGCAATGCACTGGTGATCGAAGAAGGGGAGATCTGAGGCCGATGAGCCTGTCGCGCAGCGATGAGCCCTCGGGCGAAGAGCAGACCACGAAGAGGAGCAGATAATGTGGCGGATGCGCGTGGTCCACTCGACCGGCTACGCCTACAAGTCCCCGGTCACCGCGTCGTTCAACGAGGCGCGGCTCACGCCGCGCTCGGACTCGCGGCAGAACGTCATCCTCAATCGGGTGGAGACCGTTCCGGCGACCCGGTCCTACCGCTATGTCGACTACTGGGGCACCGCGGTCACCGCGTTCGACCTGCACGCACCGCACACCGAGCTCGAGGTGACCGCGTCGTCGGTGGTGGAGACGGATCGGCCCGAGGCGCCGGCGGAGAAGGTGTCCTGGACCGACCTCGCCGGCGAGGCCGTCATCGACCGCTACGACGAGGTGCTGGCACCCACCCACTACGTGCCGGCCAGCAAGCGCATCGAACGCGTCGGCCGGCGCATCGCCAAGTACCACGACCCCGCCGAAGCGGTGATCGAGGCGGCGCGCTGGGTGCAGGGCGAACTGCAGTACGTGCCGGGGACCACCGGCGTGCACACCTCCGGTGTCGATGCGTTGCGCGAAGGCAAGGGAGTCTGCCAAGACTTCGCGCATCTGACCCTGATGTTGTTGCGCGGCATGGGTATTCCGTCCCGCTATGTGTCCGGTTACCTGCATCCGCAGCGCGAGGCGCAGATCGGCGAGACGATCGACGGGCAGAGCCACGCGTGGATTCAGGCGTGGACCGGGGAATGGTGGCACTACGACCCCACCAACGACACCGAGATCACCGAGCAGTACATCAGCGTCGGTGTGGGCCGTGACTATGCAGACGTCACCCCCCTCAAGGGCATCTACTCGGGCGAGGGATCGACGGATCTGGACGTCATCGTGGAGATCACCCGGCTGGCTTGACGCACACCCCCGGGTGCACCTCCACCCGGTGCAGATCGTCGCCGATCTCGATCTGACGGTCGAACGCCGTCGCCGCCAGCGCCCGCCAGTCGTCCTCCTGGCCGGGCACCAGCGCGGGCACGTAGTGCGTCAGGATCAGGATGCCGACGCCGGCGCGCGCCGCGGTCTCGGCGGCCTGCTGCACCGAGGAGTGGTAGTCGCAGATGTCGCGGATGCGTTGCACCGGCATCGCGTCGATCAGGTCCTTTCGGATCACGGTGTGCACCAATGCGCCTGCCCCAGCGGCCAATTCGTCTAGACCGGTGCACGGCACGGTGTCCCCGGCCAAGACCACCGAGGCGCCGTTGTGCTCGATGCGGAACCCGATGGTCGGCGCGACCGGGCGGTGGTCCGTGGGGCCGACGACGATTCGCACGCCGTCACGGCCCCACACCACCCCACCGGTCACCTCCTCGACCTCCACCGGAGGCGGCGCGGTCAGGTCGGCGTGGTGGGCGATGCGGTAGCCGATGTCGAACTGCAGCGCTTCCAGCGTCTTCTGAACGACCTCGGCGGTCCCGGGCGGGCCGATGATCGGAAGCGGCGTCAGGTCGGGCGCGAAGTTGCCCACCCAACGGCTGATCAGGACGTCGCCCAGATCGGTGATGTGGTCGCTGTGCAGGTGGGTCAGCAGCAGCGCGGTCAGGTTGTTCGCGTTGACCCCGATCGCCGCGGCGCGCTGCAGAACACCGCGGCCGCAATCGACGAGGAACGTCTGCCCGCCCGCGCGGACGAGTGTCGACGGCCCCGCGCGGCGAGGGTCGGGGATGGGGCTGCCGGTGCCGAGCAGGGTCACTTCGATCATGGAGCAGGTATACCGCCAGGACAGCGTCGGCGCGGCGCAATCACAGCTCGGTCGTGTTCTCGTCGCTGCTCGACCGCACCGCCGCAGTGTCGGCGTAACGACCGCCGGTCACGGCGTCGCCTGCGCGCCCGAGTGCGCTGACCTGTTCGGCCGTCAGCGCCACCGTCAGGGACCCCAGGTTCTCGTCGATGCGGGCCGCCCGCCGGGTCCCGGGGATCGGCACGCCGGCCACGCCGAGTTCCTCCGCCCGGTGGCGGAGCCACGCGAGCGCCACCTGGGCTGCGGTGGCGCCGACGTCGCCGGCGACCTCTCCGATGGCGTCCACCACGCGCTGATTCGCCTCCAGCGCACCGTCGGCGAACCGCGGCATCGTGCGGCGGAAGTCGGTAGCGGAGATGTCGGCGGCGGAACGCACCGTGCCGGTCAGGAACCCTCGGCCCAGCGGGGAGAACGGCACGATGCCGACGCCCAGTTCGGCGGCCACGGGTGCGATCTGGGCCTCGATGTCGCGAGTCCAGATCGACCATTCGCTCTGCAGGGCGGCGATCGGATGCACGGCGTGGGCGGCCCGGAGCTCGTCTGCCGAGACCTCGGAGAGCCCGAGGTGGCGGACCTTGCCTGCGCGCACCAACTCGGCCATGGCGCCCACCGTCTCCGCGATCGGCACCGCGGGGTCGCGCCGGTGCAGGTAGTACAGGTCCACGACGTCGGTCTGCAGGCGCTGCAGGCTCTCGTCGATGCACTGCCGCACGTAGGACGCGTCGCCGCGCACGGTGACGCGGCCCCGGGTGCCCGCCGGGTTGGCGACGATGCCGAACTTGGTGGCCAACGTGACGTCGTCACGGCGGTCCGCGAGCAGACGCGCGATGAGACGCTCGTTGTCGCCTGACCCGTAGACGTTGGCGGTGTCGATGAACGTGACCCCGACGTCGACCGCGTGATGCAGCGTGGCCAGCGACTCGGCGTCGTCGACCGCGCCGCCGTACACCGGCGTCAGCGCCATCCCGCCGAACCCCAGAGCGCTGACGGTCAGATGGTCGCCCAGGGTGATCGAGTGTGTCATGCGGTCCTCCCGATGGTCGTCGTCTTCGAAGGGGCAACCGATCCGGCGCGGCATTCTGTTCCGGCGCTCGCTGGGAGTACCCTGAGTGAGCTACATCACAAGGAGGTGGCGATGCGTATCTCCGACGTTCTGCGCGTCAAAGGCGCCGCGGTCGCGACCATCACTCCCGACACGTCGGTGGCGGGGCTGCTCACGGAGTTGGCGGTGCACAACATCGGCGCAATGGTGGTGGTGTCCGAGGAGGGGTTGCAGGGCATCGTCTCGGAGCGCGACGTGGTGCGCGGTTTGCACGAGATCGGTGCCGAGCTGCTGCGCCGCCCCGTCGCCGACATCATGACGACCGTGGTCGCGACGTGCGGACCCGATGATTCGGTGGACAGCCTGAGCGCGTTGATGACCACCAACCGGGTGCGACACGTGCCCGTCGTCGTCGATGGCCGGCTGCGCGGCATCGTCAGCATCGGGGACGTGGTGAAGACCCGCATGGAGGAGCTCGAGCGCGAGCAACAGCGGTTGCAGGACTACATCACCCAGGGATGACGGGGTCCAGCAGCGAGTTGTCGGCGAAGGCACCCCGGTAGGCAGCAGCAGGGTGGCTGTCGGGAAGCCGGTCACCGCGGCCGAACAACTTGTGCCGCAGCGTCCCCGACTTGTCGGTGGCGATCAGTCCGCGCTCCCGCAGGGTCGGGAACAGGCGGTCCGCTGTCTCCTGGAACGAGCCCGGCACCGTCGCGTGGTACACGTTGATGCCGTCGACCCCTGCTTCCCGCCATTGTTCGAGCTGATCGGCGATCTCGTCGGCGGTGCCGACGACCCGATTGGCCCCTTCGAGCACCCAAGCCAGGTCACGGATCGTCGGCTCCACATTGCCCGACGCTTCAGCGGCCCATCGAGCGAAACCCTGCACTCCGGTGAACTCGCCGAGCTGGCTGATGGGCGTGTCGAGTGGGAGATGGCCTGCGTCCACACCCGCGTCGCCGAGGGCATGCAGCGCAACGCCTTCCAGGTCGAGATGGCGTTTGATCTCGTCGTGGCGCCTCACCGCGTCGCGGTGAGTGTCACCGACGACGAACGACAGGCCCTGCGCGAACGCGATGTCGCCCGGATCCCGGCCGTGGTCGGCTGCCAGCGCCCGAGTTTCGTTGGTCAGCGCATGGGCGGCCGCCGGGTCCGGGCTGCTGATGTAGACACCCTCGGCGTTACGGGCCGAAAACAGCTGGCCTGCAGGCGACGCGCCGGCCTGGAACAGCACCGGCGTGCGCTGCGGCGACGGCGACGAGAAATGGGGCCCCTCGACCGAGTATCGCTTGCCGACGTGATGGATACGGTGGATGCCGGCCGGATCGGAGTGCACCCCGCGCTCCTTGTCCTGGACGAGCGCGTCCTCGTCCCACGACCCCTCCCACAGCTTGTAGGCGACGTCGACGTATTCGTAGGCCCAGTCGTAGCGATCGTCGTGACCCAGGGTGCCGTCGTAGCCGAAACTGCGGAACATGTTGGCATTGAAGCTCGTCACGACGTTCCAGCCGAGCCGCCCGTCGGTGTAGTGGTCCAGCGATGACATCTTGCGAGCGAAGTTGAACGGGTGGTCCTGCACGATCGAACTGGTGAACACGATGCCCAGGTTCTCGGTGACCACCGCCAGCGCCGACGCCAGCGACGACGGGTCGTTGACCGGAACCTGGATACCGCCCTCGACAGCCTTGCGCCAGTTGCCGTTCCACGGTGCGCGCAGCCCGAACACGTCGGCGAAGAACAGCAGATCGTAGCCGGCCTTCTCGACGCTCGAGGCCAGCGACGTCCAGTGCCGTAGCTTGTTGAACTCGTGGTTGCGAGCCTCGGGCGCCCGCCACAGCCCGTGCAGCACATGGGAGGCGGTGTTCATCACGAACGCCGAGTAGAACAGGGGCCGCTTGGCGCCGGTCACGAGATCGGGCCCAACGTGTCGCGGATCAGCGTGTTGTCGGTGGTCTGCAGGAACTGTGCGATGCGGGGGTCCTTGAAGGTGTCGATCAGCTTGACCACGTTGGGGTCGTCGATGTGCTTGTCGCTCACCACCAGGCCGCCCTCGCTGCCTTTCGGCGCGGGTTCGCGGGCGAGGATCTGCTGTTCCGTCAGGCCGGCGGCGTAGACGTCGGAGATGTGGACCACGATGGCGTCGACGTCGGCGAGGCTACGCGCCAGCTGGCCGATGGGAACCTGCACGAACTGGTAGTTCTTCGGGTTGGAGGCGATGTCGCCGAGCTGGGGCAGACCGGCGAGCGTGTCCTTACCGGGCTTGAGCGTGATCTGTTTGTCGTGCGCGAGGTCCAGCAATGCGATGGCCTGTCCGGCGGGATCGTCGCGCAGCGCGATCTTGGCGCCCTGGGGCACCTGGTCCCAGTTGCGGTATTTGTCCGAGTAGGTGGCCTGGTCCCAGGTGAACGTCGGCGCGGCCAGGGTCAGCTGAAAACCGTTGGCGGCGATGGCATCGTTGAGAAAAGGTTGATGCTCGAAGAAGTTGCCTGCGACGGTTCCGGCGTCGACGGCGCGATTGATCTCGATGAGGTTGTCGATCTTGATGGGCTCGATGGTGATCCCGTGGTCGGGCGCGATGTCGGACGCGATGTAGCTCAGCAGGTTCTCGGCGGCGATGTCGGTGCTCCACGTCGCCACCGGCAACGTCGTGCCGAACGGCTTGTCCTTGGTGGAGAACTGCGCATAGGAGATTCCCCCGGCGACGGCGAGCACGACGACAGCGGCGGCCGCGATCCACGGCCAGCGCTTCTTCTTCTTGATGTCGATGTCGAGCCCCGCGCTCGAAGGCGAACTGATCTGGTCGGTCATGGGTGTCCTTTCACCGGGTGAGGGCTTTGACCACACGGTCGCCGACGAATTGGACGACGGCGATGGTGATGATCAACGAGATGGCGGTCGCGATCATGATGTTGTCGTCGAATCGGTTGTAGCCGTAGGTGATCGCGAGGTTGCCGATTCCGCCGGCACCGATCGAACCGGCGATCGCGGAGTAGTCGATCATCGCGATCGTGTTGACGGTGAGTGCTCCGGCGATGGCCGGAAGTGCCTCGGAGAGCTGCACGGTGCGGATCACCTGAAGTGTGGACCCGCCGGAGACCTGCCCCATGTCGGTGACGTCGGAGCGGACTTCCCTCAGCGCGTTCTGTACCAGTCGCGCGAAGAACGGAACCCCGGCCACGGTCATCGGCACGACGGCCGCCGGGATGCCGATGGTGGTGCCGACGAGGAACCGTGTCACCGGGATGATCGCCGCCATCAGGATCAGGAAGGGCAGTGAGCGGCCGATGTTGACGATCGTGTTGAGCACGACGAAAACCCGGGGGTCCGGGTACAAACCCAGCCCCGAGGTGTTGTGCAGGATCACTCCGACCGGGATGCCGATCAGCACGACGAGTGCCATCGTGATGCCGACCATCAGCCACGTCTCCCCGTAAGCGGGCAACAGCAGCCCGGGTACCTTGTGCCAGGGCGTGCTGAAGTCTTCTTGGGCCAGCAGTGTCACGCCGCGATCTCCGCGGACCGGCGTGCGCTGACGTGCAGTCCGAGGTCGGTGAGATACCGGGCGAAACCCGTTGGCGCAGAGGGTGAGAGTGCCAGAACGGCGCGGCCGACGGCGATTCCGCGGATCGCCTCCACGCTGGCGCTGAGGACGCTGACCCGGGTGCCCGACAGGCCGGGGGCGTGCTGTATCGAGGTCAGCCAGTCCAGCGGTACGTCACGCGAGGCGTAGGACACCTCCCACACCTCACCGTCGTCGCGCAGCGGCACTCTCGGCCGGTCAGGAAGGAGTTCGTGCGCCAGTGACGACTCAGGATCCAAGATGATGTCCTCGACGGATCCGCACTCGATGATGCGTCCGTCGGCGATCCTGGCCACCGAGTCCGCGATGTCGCGGACCACCTCCATCTCGTGGGTGATCAGGATGATCGACAGGCCGTAGTCGTCACGAAGGTGGCTGAGCAGATCGAGTATCGACGTGGTCGTGGCCGGATCGAGTCCCGAGGTGGCCTCGTCGGAGAGCACCAGCGACGGTCCGAGTGCGAGGGCGCGGGCGATGCCGACCCGCTGCTTCTGACCGCCGGAGAGCTGTGCGGGGTAGGAAGCGCCGCGGTCGGACAGGCCGACCCGGTCGAGCAGTTCACCGACGCGTCGATCGACGGATTCGTTTGTTGCACCGAGGTATTCGAGGGGCAGCGCCACGTTCTGGGCAACGGTGCGGCGCCGCAGCAGCGGTGCGGACTGGAAGATGACCCCGATCTTGCGGCGCGCCGCCACCAACTGGTCGGGGGACAGGGTGGTGAAGTCCTTCCCGTCCACGCGGACGGTGCCGCTGGTGGGCCGTTCGAGGAAGCTGATGCAGCGACTCAAGGTGCTCTTGCCGGCGCCGCTGGGCCCGACCACCGCCAGGATCTCGCCATCGGCTACCGACAGGCTGACGTCGTCGAGCACGGCGCGCTCACCGAACCGCTTCGTCAGTTTCTCGATTTCGATCACGTCGGGAGAACCTACGCATACCGTCAGGCTGTCGACAGCATAGAGATCGCTGTGATCGTAACTAGCGCAGCATGATTGGGATCTTGCGATCACCGTGGGCGAAACTCTTGACCGTCGGGCGGGTGCCAGTGAGGCTCGCAAGATGGCTGTCCGTCCGACGCTGCACTGGTACCTACCCACCCACGGCGACACCGCCACGATCGCGGACAATCAGGCCGCCACTGGTTCGCGGGTGCCCTCGTTCCTGGAGCCGTCGCTGGAGAATTTGACCGTTCTGGCCCGCACCGCAGAGGATCTCGGCTTCGAGGCGGCGCTGACCCCGACCGGGTCGTACTGCGAAGACTCCTGGTTGGCCACCGCGGCGCTGGCCCAGCACACCCGGGCGCTGAAGTTCCTCGTCGCTTTCCGGCCCGGGGTGCTCTCCCCGACACTGGCGGCCCAGCAGGTCAGCACGTATCAGCGGTTCACCGGAAACCGGTTGGCGCTCAACGTCGTCACCGGAGGCGACGATGCCGAGATGCGCCGGTTCGGTGACGATCTCGACAAGACGGCCCGGTACCGGCGCACCAGCGAGTTCCTGACGATCGTGCGCGGCATCCTGTCCCACGACGAATTCTCCTTCGATGGCGAGTTCTACACCGTCGAGCGGGCAAAGACCGCCTACCCGCTCACCACGCGCCCGACGGTCTATTTCGGCGGCTCGTCGCCCGAGGCCATCGCGGTGGCCGCCGAACACGCCGACGTCTATCTCACCTGGGGCGAGACACCCGACCAGGTCGCCGAGAAGTTCGAGCGGGTGCGCGCGGCGGCCGCCGAGCACGGCCGCGCCCTGCGCTTCGGCGTGCGGCTGCACACCGTGGCCCGACCCACCACCGCGCAGGCGTGGGAGCGGGCCGAGGAACTTCTTGCCGACCTGACCCCGGAGCAGGTCAGGCGGGCTCACGCCCGCTACTCCGCGAGCGTGTCCGAGGGGCAGCGGCGGATGGCGGCGCTGACGGACGGGGTGCTGCGCGACGCCCGCAGCCTCGAGATCGCGCCGGGTTTGTGGGCGGGTCCGAGCCTGGTGCGCGACGGCGCTGGCACCGCCGCGGTCGGCAGCTACGCCGACGTGGCCGGCGTGCTCGGTCGGTACGCCGACGTGGGCGCCTCGGAGTTCATCCTGTCCGGCTACCCGCAGATCGAGGAGATCCGCCACGTGGGTGGCGGGGTGATACCGCTTCTGCAGATCGGCACGGCCGCGTAGGGTTTTTCCGATGAGCATCGACGTCTCAGCTGCTCGCCGGTCGGATGTCAAGGCTCTGTCGCGGGTGCTCGGGCGGGCGTTCTTCGACGACCCGGTGATGCAGTGGATGGTGCCCGACGATGCGCGTCGCGCCACCGCGCTGCCCCGCATCTTCGCGGCGATGACCCGGCATCACTTTCTCGCCGGCGACGCTGTCGAGCTGGCCCACCGTAGGGGCGATCTCGGCGCTGCGGCCCTCTGGGATCCGCCGGGGCGGTGGAAGACCACCACCCGCGAGGATCTGGCGATGATGCCGACATTCCTGCTGGCGATGCGCGGCGAGGCCAAGCGCGGCATGGAGGTCTCGGAGCTGATGAAACACCACCATCCCGAGGAGCCCCACTGGTATCTCGCGGTCATCGGCAGCGACCCCGACGTGCGCGGCGCCGGATTCGGCAACGCTCTGATGCGCTCGCGGCTGGACCGCTGCGACGCCGAGGGCGCGCCGGCGTACCTGGAGTCCACCAAGGAGTCGAACGTGCCGTACTACCTGCGGTTCGGCTTCGAGGTGACGGGCGAACTCGTCGTGCCGGGCGGCGGACCGACGATGTGGCAGATGTGGCGGGCGCCCCGCTGACCGTTTAACCGGCGGCGCCGGGGGAAGTTATGGACACGCCGCGGAACGCCCGAGAGGAGCCGAGCACGTGTACACCGGCATCGCCTCGATGCTCGTCGTGTGCCTGATCGGGGCGGCGGGCGCCTATCTGCTGCACCGGGTGACCGCGGTGGCCGCCGATCCGCTGGTGTCGCTGCCGTTCCAGTCGGGCTGGCGTCCCGAGGAGCATGCGCTGTCGCGGTATCACGTGCGTTGGTACGCCGCGACGCTGGTGTTCCTCGCTTTCGACGTCGAGATGTTGTTCATGTACCCGTGGGCGGTGGTGGTGGTCGAGAAGGGGGTCGGCGCGATCGTCGAGATGTTCGCGTTCCTGGGCGCTCTGTTCGTGGCGGTCGTCTGGGCGTGGCGTGAGGGTGCGCTGCGATGGTCCTGAGCGCGCCGCTGGCGCGGCTCGCGATCCGCCGGACCCATGTGTTGGCGGTGGAGATCCCGGGCCACTGGTCCACCCGTGTCGCGGTGCAGCGCCGCGTGCGCGGTCGGGGGTGGACGACGGCGACGTCTGCGGCCGACGCCGACGTGCTCGCGGTGTGCGGAAGCCCCGGGCCGGAGTTCGCGGCGGTGCTCGACCGGGTGTGGGACCAGCTTCCTGGCCCGCGGGTGCGCATCGACATCGCCGACGCGGGTTCGGTCGACGACGCGCTGGATCGCGCCGCGGCGGGGTTGCTCGATGACGCCGCTCAGGTCGCCGACGCGCGGAACCGGCCGTCACGACCCGACACCGACACCGACACCGGTGACGGCGACATGGCGCCGTCGGGCATCCCCCTGGCCGAGGGCGCCGACGACCGCGACGGCCTCGAGATGGATGTGCTGCATCTGCCGCTGGGGCCGGTGCTGCCGCACTGGCCCGCGGGTGTGGTGCTGCGCTGCGTCCTGAGCGGCGATGTGGTGACCGACGTCGACGTCGACGTGCTCGACGGCGAAAACCATTGCCGGGCAGACACTCTCGGCGCCGCTCGGCTGTGCGATCACCTGCTCGACCTGTTCGCGCTGGCCGGGTGGCGCCGCGGGGCGGTGACGGCGCGCCGCTGCCGTGACCTGTTGCTCGACGACCCGCACGACCGCCGTGCCGCCGGCCTGCTCGATCGGCTGCAGCGCGACGTGCGTCGGTCGAGGCTGCTGCGGTGGTCCCTGCGCGGCCTCGCCCCGTTGAGCGCCGACCACGTCGCCGGCGCTCGCCTGCCCTCGCTCCTGGCTGGTGACTCCTGGGACCGGCTGCTCACCCGCCTGCGGGTCACGGCGGAGATGACGACGAACGCGTCCGACGCCGATCCGCTCGTCGTCGACTCGACGGTGGCGGCCGACGCCCTGCCCGGCATCGTGACGGGGCTCGACGTCGCTGCGGTACGCCTCGTGATCGCCGGCCTGGGTGTCGACGCAGCCTCACCCGACCGGGCGGAGACGGCATGAGCGCACCGTCGACGGTGGTGTCCGGGGCGTGGGCGCCGGTGGCCGCCCTGGCGCTCGGGGGTCTCGCGTACTACGCGGCGGCCCTCGACGGGGCGCGGGTCGCCGCCCCGATGCTGGAGACGGCGCGGCTGATGCGGCAGCGGCGGCGCGTCACGGTGGAGGCCGACCGGCCCCTGTGGCGCCTCGGCGGCGCGGGTCTGCTCGTCGCCGCGCTGTCGATGATCACCGTCGTGCCCCTCGGGCAGTGGGTGCTCTTCGATCTCGACGTCGGGATCGTCTGGTTCAACGCGATGGACGTGACGGTGTGGGCGCTGGTGTGGCTCGCCGGCTGGGGACCCAATTCCGCGCACTCGCTGGTCGGAGGGTACCGATTCCTCGCGCAGGCGCTCGGATACGAACTGCCGCTGATGTTCGCCCTGGTGGCGCCCGCGATCGCCGCGCAGAGCCTGCACCTGGGCACCGTCGCGGCAGCTCAGCAGGATCTCTGGTTCGTGGTGTGGATGCCGGTCGCCTTCGTCGTGTACTGCCTCGGCGTCGCCGGGTTCGCAGTATGGGGACCCGCCTCGGCGGCGGTGGGGCTGGACATCGCCGGCGGCGCCGCGGCCGAACTGTCCGGCGTGGACCGGCTGCTGTTCGAGCTCGGCCGGTACGCGTTGCTGGCCGCCGGCGCCGCGGTCGCGGTACCGCTGTTCCTCGGCGGCGGCGCCGGGCCGGTGCTGCCGGGCTGGCTGTGGGTGCCGGTCAAGGCGGTCGCGGTGCTGACGGTGCTGGTCTGGCTACGCCGCCGGCTCCCGGTGCTGCGGCCGGACAAGTTCATGGAAGTGGGATGGCTGGTGCTGCTGCCGCTGGCGCTGGTTCAGGACCTCGTCGTCGCCGTCGTCGCCGTTTGGAGGAGCTGATCACCATCATGGTCACCGGCTTGCTGACCGACACTGTGTTCTGGGCCTGCGCGGGCGTGGCCGTCATCGCCGGCATCGCGGTGTTCACCGTCGACTCGATGGCGAGAGCCACCTACGCGCTGGCCGCGTCTTTCATCGCCGTCGGCGTCGTGGTGCTGCTGCTGCAGCAGAGCTACGTCGGCGTCGTCGTCATCCTGATGATGGTGATGGAGATGGCGGTGATGGCCGTCTACATGGTCATGTTCATGGGGATGAACCCGGCGCTGATGCCGATGAGCATGGTGCACGGCAAACGGATGTCGCTGGGTATCTCGGCGGGTGTGTTCCTGCTGCTGGCCGCCGGCATCCTGGCGGTCGACTGGCCGTCCCGCCGCCAGGCGCCGCCCCCCGATGTCACCGCGGCGCTCGGCGACGCGCTGATGGGCCCGAAGATGCTGGTGATGATCGTGATCAGCCCGGTGATGGTGGCCACGATCGTGGGCGGCGTGGTACTGGCCGCCCATCGCGGCCGCTACGACCGCTTCGGCGATGACCTCGGGACGCGGCCGCCGCAGGATCCGCAACCGGGCGGGGTGGGGCGATGACGCTGCAGACCCTGCTGCTGGTGGCCGCCGCGGTGTTCTGCGTCGGCCTCTACGGCGCGTTGTCCCAGCAAGTCGTGGTCATGGTCATGATGGGCCTGGAGTTGATGATCAACGCGGTGATCCTGGCCGCCGCGGGCATCTGGTGGTTCGTGGCCCCGGCGCCGACCGGTCAGGTGCTGCTGATGGTGATCATCGCCGCGATGACCGTCGAGATGGCGATGGGGTTCGCCGTCGCGACGCTGCTGCACCGTCGCCGCCAGGCGGACATGACCGACATGGCCACGGATCTGTCCGGGTAGCTCCGTGTTCTTTCTCCCCGAGTCGTCGCTGTGGGCGCTGGTGTGCCTGCCCGCGGCAGCCGGTGCTGCGCTGGTGCTGGGCCGGCCGCGCCGGCGCAGCGCGGCGGCGGTGTCGATCGTCGTGTCGGTGCTGGTGGTCGCCCTGTCGGTCGCGGTCGCGTCGACGCGGCCGCGGGTCGGCGTGGCGTTCATGGCCGGCACGCAGTTCGGAATGGGCGTCGACGGGTTGTCGGCCGCGCTGGTGCCCGCGGTCGCGGTGGTCACCGCGCTGGTGCTGCTGTTCGCGGTCGGCGACCGCGCGGTGGCCGGCGCCCGGTTCCACGGGTACATGCTGCTGTTCGCCGCCGCGGCGATGCTGACCGCCACCGCCACCACCCTGCCGACGCTGCTGTTGGCGTGGGAGGTCATGGGTGCACTGTCCTACGCCCTGATCGGTTACCGGTGGCAGGACGCCCACCGAATCTCCGCGGGACTGACCGCATTCCTCACCACCCGCTGCGCCGATCTCGGGCTCTACCTCGCGGCGGGCGCCGCGCTGGCCGGGGGAGCCGGGCTGGCGCTCGAGGACCTGCGCGACGCGTCGCCGGGATGGCGACACGTGATCGCCGCGGGCCTGCTGGTCGCTGCACTCGGCAAAGCGGCGCAGTTGCCCTTCTCCTTCTGGCTGGCCCGGGCGATGGAGGGCCCCAGCCCGGTGAGTGCCCTGCTCCACTCGGCGGCGATGGTGGCCATGGGCGGCTATCTGCTGCTGCGCGTGTCGCCGTTGCTGGCCGCCACCGGGTGGGCGGCGCCGGCTGCCGTGTGGCTCGGTGCGCTCACCGCGATCGCGCTCGGGCTGGTCGCGATCGCGCAGCGCGATCTCAAGCAGTTGCTGGCCGCGTCGACGTCGGCGCAGCTGGGGTTCGTGGTGATGGCTGCGGGGCTGGCCGCGACCGGTGGCGGGGCGGCCCAACTCATCGCGCACGCGTTCACCAAGGCCGGTCTGTTCCTCGCCGCCGGGGCGTGGCTGGCGCTGCTGGGCAGCAAGAAGCTCGACGATCTCCAGGGGGCCGCGCGGCGCTGGCCGGTCGTCGGCGTCACCGCGACGGTGTCGGCGCTGGCGCTGGCCGGTGTCGCTCCGCTGTCGCTGTGGGCGACCAAGGACGCGGTGCTCGCCGTCGCCCTGGACCGTTCGGTGTGGTGGTACGCGGCCGGCCTGCTCGCCACCGCGCTGTCGGCGGCCTACGCGGGCAAGATCCTGCTCGTCGTCTGGCGGCCCGTCCCCGGCGGAGACGCCGTCGACGCGACGCCCGGTGCCGGCGAACAGATCTCGCTGGTGGTGCTGGCGCTCGGCGCGGCGGCCGCCGGCGTGCTCACCGTGCCGCCCTGGGGCATCGCCGAGAGCGCTCCCGTGACCGAGCTGGTCGGATCGGCGGTGCTCGCCGCCGTCGTGGTGCTCGCGGTGCTGCGCTGGGGTGTGCCCGAGCCGCGGTGGGCGCGCTCCTGGCTCGGGCTCGAGGCGGCCGCCCACCGGGTCGTCGTGCGGCCGGTGCTGCGGCTGGCCGACGCGCTCGCCCGGTTCGACGACCGGGTGCTCGACCGAGCCGTCGAGACGACGGCGACGGCAACAGTGACCGTGGCCCGGGGCGCCGACCGCGCCGACCACCGTGGCGTCGACGGCGCGGTCGAGGCGTCGGCAGCGCTGATCCGCCGGTCGGGACAGCTCGCGCGCCGCCCGCAGACCGGGCAGCTGCACCAGTACTACATGGCCGCCGCCGTCCTCGTCGTCGTCGCCGTCCTTCTCCTTCTCACGTGAGGTGACTGTGCTCAGCCTGATCGTCTTCCTGCCGCTGGCCGCAGCGCTGATGCTGCTCGCGGTACCGCGCCTCGGCGATGCCGCGGTGCGATGGCTGTGGGTGGGAACCGCCGCCGTCGATCTGGCGCTGGTCGCGGCGGTGTGGCTGCGTTACGAGACCCCGCCGCCGAACACGCTGGCCTTCGACGAACAGGTGGCGTGGATTCCCGGTGTGGACAGCAGCTACCACGTCGGTGTCGACGGCCTGTCGCTGCCGCTGGTCGCGCTCACGTCGGTGATCTTCCTGGCGTGCGCGGTCCACAGCCTGCGCGACACCGACCGCCCCCGGACACAGGCCGCCCTCTTCCTGTTCCTGCAGACCGTGAGCCTCGGGCTCTTCGTCGCCGCGGATCTGATCCTGTTCTTCGTGTTCTTCGACCTGTCCATCGTCGCGATGTACTTCGTGATCGCAGGCTGGGGCCACGGCGATGCGGGCCGGTCGGCGCTGAAGTTCTTCCTCTACACCTTCCTCGGGTCACTGGCGTTGCTGACCGGCTTCATCGGCCTCTTCGTCGCTGCCGAACCGCACACCTTCGACATGCTCGCGTTGGCCGCCGCGGCGCCGCTGGACGGCCGTCCGTCGGCCGGCGCGCTGGTGCTGGCCGCGGTGCTCATCGGGCTGCTGATCAAGACCCCCGCGTTCCCGTTCCACACCTGGCTGCCGCCCGCGCACACCGATGCTCCCGCGATCGGCTCCGCGGTGCTGGCCGGCGTGCTGCTGAAGATGGGCACCTACGGTTTCGTGCGCATCGCGATGCCGATGTTGCCGCAGGCGTGGCGGGACTGGGCATGGGTGATCGTCGCGGTCGGCATCGTCTCGGTCCTGTACGGCGCGCTGGTGGCGCTCGCCCAGGAGAACCTCAAGCGGATGATCGCCTACACCTCGGTCAACCACATGGGCTATGTGGTGCTCGCGGTCGGCGCCGCGGGGGTGGCGGCCACCGGCACCGCCGACGCCCGCGACATCGCCGTCACCGGTGCGGTCACCCAGATGGTCAGTCACGGGCTCATCACCGGTGCGCTGTTCCTGCTGGCCGGGGTGTTCCACGCCCGTACCGGCAGCTACCGGATGGCCGACTACGGCGGCCTGGCCGGTCCCGCCCCGAAGCTCGCGGCGTTGTTCGCGGTGGGCGCGTTCGCGTCGTTGGGGTTGCCCGGGTTCTCCGGCTTCATCGCCGAATTCCAGATCTTCGCCGGCAGCATCGCGACCGCGCCCGTCACCGCCGTCGCCCTGCCCGGAATCCTGATCACCGCCGCGCTGTTCCTGCGGGCGCTCCAGCGGATGTTCACCGGCCCGGCCACGGGCCTCTCGGATGGCTTCACCGACCTGGCGCGCGTCGAATTCTGGCCGCCGGCAACGTTGTTGGGGCTGGCGGTCGTGATCGGTCTGCTGCCCGGGGCGCTGCTCGACATCATCGAGCCCGCCGCGAGCACGCTCGTCACCCTGGTCGGGCGGTAACCGGTGCTGCCCGAACTGCTGATCTTCGGTGCGGGGCTGCTGGTGCTGCTGAGCGGATCGTTCTCGAGCAGGGAACGCCAGCGATGGGGCCGAGCGCTGGCGGCGGCGGCGCTGATCGCTGCGGCGGCCGTCGCCGCCGTGCACTGGGCCGGCCCCGGCGGCAGCGCCTTCGACGGCACGTTCGTCTCGGATACCGCGACCGGGGTGGTGCGCGTCGTCGCCGCGCTCGGCACGCTGCTGGCGCTCGTCGTGGCGGGTGACGAACTCGCCGGCTCGGCGCGCGAGTGCGAGACGTATGCGTTGCTGCTGTTCGCCACCGCGGGGGTGCTCGTGCTGGCCGGCGCCCACGACCTGATGGTGCTCGCCGTCGGCTACCTGCTGGCCAGCATCCCGCTGTATGCGCTCATCGGCCTGGCGGGCAGTGCGCGCAGCGCCGAGGCGGCGATGAAGGCCTACCTGCTGGGCGCGCTGTTCGGAATCCTGATGCTGCTCGGTGTCACGCTGCTCTACGGCGCCGCAGGCACCACGCTGTATCCGGAGGTGGCAGACCGCCTGGCGGGCGCGCCCGTCGGTCTCGTCGCCGCCGGCGCGGTCGGCGTGTTGGGCGGGTTGCTGTTCAAGGCCGGTGCCGTGCCCGGCCACTTCTGGGTGCCCGACGCCGCCCAGGGCTCGACCGGCACCGCCGCGCTGTTCCTCACCACCGTGCCGAAGGTGGGGGCGGTCGTCGCGATCTACCGGCTGGTTCACATCCTGCCGGGCACCGTCGCCTGGCCGCTGCTGATCGCGGTCCTGGCGGTGGCGAGCATGACGCTGGGCAATCTCGCCGCGATGTGGCAAACCGATCCGCGGCGGCTGCTGGGTTGGTCGACCGTCAGCCAGGTCGGCTACCTGCTGGTACCGGTCGCGGTCGCCGGGCGCGCCGCGCTGGCCGAGCCCGCACTGCTCTTCTACCTGGCCGCCTACACGCTGACCAACAGTGCGGCGTTCGCGGTGTCGACCGCGTTGCCGCAGGCCCGCGAACTCGCGTCCTACCGGGGATTGCTGCGCGCGCGGCCCTGGCTCGCGCTCGCGTTGATCGTGGCGCTGCTCGGGCTCGTCGGCACCCCGCCGACGGCGGTGTTCGTCGGCAAGCTGACCACCACGGCCGCGGCGTGGCAGGCAGGGGCGGCATGGCTGGCGGTGGTCGTGTTCGTCAACACGCTGATCAGCCTGTTCTACTACCTGCGCTGGATCGTCCCTGCGGTGCAGCGAACCGGCGGAGCGTTCCCAGCCGGACGCTGGTCGGCGGGTGCGGCGGTGGTGGCCGCCGGACTGAGCCTGGCCCTGGGCGTGGCCGCCGGCCTGGCGTGGCCCGCGCTCTCGGGGTGACGCAGGCCCAGCGCAGGCCTAGGACCAGCTGTACTCGGCGCGCAGTCGGGTGGCCACCGCCTCGAACGTCGTGCGGTCCAGGATCGCGCCCTCGCGCCGGATGCCCTCCTCGGGCACATCGACCACCCGGTCCAACCGCACCCAGCTGGCCCGGCCCTCGTAGTCCCAGGACCCGGACCCGATGCCGACCCAGTTCGGATCGCCGCGGTGGTGATCCTGGCTGGACAGCATCAGGCCGAGCAGAGTGTCGCGGTCCCGGCCCACTACCAGCACCGGACGGTCCTTGCCGCGGGTCGGGTCGTCCTCGTAGACCACCCAGGTCCACACGATCTCGCCCGGATCGGCACGGCCGTCCAGGTCGGGGGCGTAGACGACTCGGCGGGCGCGATGCGCGGTCGGGACGAAGGTGTTCGAGACCGGGCGGCCCGCGGGGAGCGCCGGGACCGGCTGAGTCTGGGTGCCGGCGATGACCTCCATGCCCAGCCGCAAGCCCTGCGCAAGCCCGTACTGGATGCCCTGTTGGATCCCACGCTGTAGCGAATCCGACCGCTGGATGTGCCGCACCAGCTTGGGAGCTTCGGAGAACACCAGCCTCTGGAAAGTCTTGAAGGGCGAGGACGATGACGCCATAACACCCCACTGTAGGCGCTCGCCGCAGCGCTCGATTGTGTCGTGCGGGCGGGTGCTCGTTACTCTGGACTGGCCGTTTCCGGTACCCGTATCGCGCTCACCAGGAGAAATTCCATTAGCAGTTTCGCCGACAAGACCTTCACCGCGCCGGCGCAGATTCGGAACTTCTGCATCATCGCCCACATCGACCACGGCAAGTCGACGCTGGCCGACCGGATGCTGCAGCTCACTGGCGTGGTCTCCGACCGCGACATGCGTGCGCAATACCTCGACCGGATGGACATCGAGAGGGAACGCGGCATCACGATCAAGGCGCAGAACGTGCGGCTCCCCTGGAAAGTCGGTGACCAGGAGCACGTCCTGCACCTGATCGACACGCCCGGCCACGTCGACTTCACCTACGAGGTGTCTCGCGCCCTGGAGGCCTGCGAAGGCGCCGTGCTGCTGGTCGACGCCGCCCAGGGCATCGAGGCGCAGACGCTGGCCAACCTGTACCTGGCGCTGGACCGGGATCTGACGATCATCCCCGTGCTGAACAAGATCGACCTGCCCGCCGCCGATCCGGACCGCTACGCCGGCGAACTCGCCCACATCATCGGCTGCGAACCCTCCGACGTGCTGCGCGTGTCCGGCAAGACGGGCGAAGGCGTCGCCGCGTTGCTCGACGAGGTCGTGCGACAGGTCCCGGCCCCCACCGGCGATGCCGACGCGCCGGCCCGGGCGATGATCTTCGACTCCGTCTATGACATCTATCGGGGCGTCGTGACCTACGTACGTGTCGTCGACGGCAAGATCACCCCGCGCGAGCGCATCGCGATGATGTCGACGGGCGCCACCCACGAACTGCTCGAGGTCGGCATCGTCTCGCCTGAACCCAAGGCCTCCGACGGTCTGGGAGTCGGCGAGGTGGGTTACCTCATCACCGGTGTGAAAGACGTCCGTCAGTCCAAGGTCGGGGACACGGTGACGACGGCCCGGCACGGCGCCAAGGAGGCGCTGACCGGTTACCGCGAGCCCAAGCCGATGGTCTATTCGGGCCTCTACCCGGTCGACGGATCGGACTACCCGGTGCTTCGGGAGGCGCTCGACAAGCTTCAGCTCAACGACGCGGCGCTGACCTACGAGCCGGAGACGTCGGTGGCGCTCGGCTTCGGGTTCCGGTGCGGCTTCCTCGGGCTGCTGCACATGGAGATCACCCGAGAGCGGCTGGAGCGGGAATTCAACCTCGACCTGATTTCCACCTCGCCCAACGTCGTTTACCGCGTGGTCAAGGACGACGGCACGGAGATGGTCGTCACCAATCCCTCGGACTGGCCCGAGGGCAAGGTCCGCGAGGTGCACGAGCCGATCGTGAAGACCACGATCATCGCCCCGAGCGAGTTCATCGGCACGATCATGGAGCTCTGTCAGTCGCGGCGCGGCGAGCTGGGCGGGATGGACTACCTGTCGCCCGAGCGCGTGGAGCTGCGGTACACGATGCCGCTCGGCGAGATCATCTTCGACTTCTTCGACTCGCTGAAGTCGCGCACCCGCGGATACGCGAGCCTGGACTACGAAGAGGCCGGCGAGCAGGAGGCGGCGTTGGTCAAGGTCGACATCCTGCTGCAGGGCGAAGCCGTCGACGCGTTCTCGGCCATCGTCCACAAGGACGGGGCGAGCGCGTACGGCAACAAGATGACCACCAAGCTCAAAGAGCTGATCCCGCGGCAGCAGTTCGAGGTTCCGGTACAGGCCGCGATCGGTTCGAAAATCATTGCGCGCGAGAACATCCGGGCCATCCGCAAGGACGTGCTCTCCAAGTGCTACGGCGGTGACATCACCCGCAAGCGCAAGCTGCTGGAGAAGCAGAAGGAAGGCAAGAAGCGGATGAAGACCATCGGGCGGGTCGACGTTCCGCAGGAGGCGTTCGTCGCGGCACTGTCCACCGAGGCCTCCGCCGACAAGGCGAAGAAGTAGGTCGTCGGGATGCGACGCCGGCTGGTCGTCACGCTGGCGGTTCTCGCGACCGGGTGTGGCGGAGGCGTCGAGGGCACCGCCGTACCCGCCCCGTCGGGCGGGTTGGAATCGGTGCTGCTCGACGATGTCCAGCTCGATGAACTGTTGCACGCCAGCGGTTTCCACAGTGAACCGGACGGCAAGGAGTTCACCGACGAGCTCGCGAAGGGCGCCCGGCCGCCGGGATGTGTGCACACCGTCGGCATCGCCGATCGCAACGTCTACCAACACGCCGGCCCGACCGCGGTGCTGACCAGGTCGTCGGAGTCGTCTGCCGCCTCGGTGGACCAGAGTGTCGTGGTCGTCCGCTCGGCCGAGGAGGCGCAAGGCATCCTCGGCACCTCCAAGCTGTCGTGGAACGTGTGCGCCGGGTATCCGGTGACGTCCGGCGGCAGCGCGCCGGCCACCTGGCGGCTCGAGCCGGTGGAGGTCGCCGACGGAATACCCACCCAGCGCGCAACGCGCTCGGATCGCGTGGGGGAGGAGTGTCAGCACGCGATGGGGGTGGCGGCCACGAAGGTCGTCGAAGCAATGGTGTGCGGACCGGATGTGATGAACCAGGCCTTCGAGGTCGTCACGAAGATCGTCGCCGACGCCGACAGGTCCTGATAGCCGGCGACCGTGCGCACACTCCCGCGTTCGCACGGCGTGTTGCCCGCAGACACGCGCGGTCGCGGGGCAAGCGGAGCTCGATCGGGGTGCGCGGCCCACCGGGGCGTGCTATCGAAGGGTGTGGCCACCAAACTCGCGGCGCTCGCCGGTGCGTGCGTCGTCCTCGCCGGCTGTGCAGCCGCTCCTGTGGACGACCGACCCGTCGTGCGTATCGCCGAGGCGGCGCAACCGATCCGGGCCGTCCCGCTGGGAGAGTTCCTCCCGACGACACCGGAGCTGGCGGCGCAACTGGGCACCCCACCCGCCGGTTTCGCCGGCCGGCTCGTCGAGGGCGGGCCGGACATGCTGCTGCGCAGCGTCGGCGCGGGTGAGGCGTCACCGGCGGACTGCCTCGGTGCCGCGTACCGATTGCAGCAGGCCGCCTACGACGGCAGCCCTGTGCGTTCGGTGGCCACCAACTCCTGGGCGGGCGGCACCTTCGACGGGCCGCCGGTCAGCGCGTTCTTCGGCGTGGTGCAGATGAGCGACCCGTCGGCCGCGCAGATGTACTTCGCCGCAACCAGCCAACGGTGGCGACGATGCAACGGCGCCACGGTCGCTCGCGAGCAGGCCGGCGCCGGTGAGCTCAGCCGCATCGCCGACGTGTCGTTCGACAGTCGGGTCGTCTCGGCTCGGGTGCTGCACACGGCGGCGGGTACCGCATCGCCGACGGCCCAGCGGGCGGTCGCCCTGGCCGGTGACTGCATCGTCGAGGTCGAGGTCACCGACCCGCGTCCCGGTGGCCAGGAGCAACCCGCTGTCGGCGTGGCCGAACTGATCGCGAACAAGATCACCTCGCACCGCTGACGGTGCGAGAATGGCGCGGTGACATCTGCGCGGATGCGGTGGGCGAGCGGCCTCCTGCTCGCCGCCTCG
Organism: Mycobacterium sp. PSTR-4-N; assembly: GCF_022348085.1. Lineage (GTDB taxonomy): Bacteria > Actinomycetota > Actinomycetes > Mycobacteriales > Mycobacteriaceae > Mycobacterium. The sequence continues at coordinate 42,277 of NZ_JAKRFN010000016.1, forward strand.
ACCGTGCTCGCCGGATGTGTCAGCACCGTCGAGGGTGCCGCGGTCCGTGCCGAAGGCGCAGGCGGCGACGTGCCCCTGCTCGACGACGCGGGGCTGGACCGGCTCGTGCTCAGCATCGGTGAGATCAACGCGATCATGGGCGGCACCCGGATGCAGGTCGCCGGTGACGTCGACGAGATGACCGACCACTCCGGCAGCGTGTCCGACATCGACTGCCTCGGCGCGGTCTATGCCGCAGAGGAATCCGTCTACGCCGACACGGGCTGGACGGCGGTGCGTGATCGGGTGGCCCGCGAACCGGACGACGACAATCAGCACTGGGTCGAACTGACCGCCGTGCTGTATCCGTCAGCGCAGCAGGCGCAGTCGTTCTTCGACTCGTCGTCACAGGCGTGGGAGGGCTGCGCGAACCGGTCGATCGGCACCAACGACGGTGACTACAGCTGGGCGCTGGGTGCCATCGGCGTCGACGTGACCGACGGCGGCGCGCCTCTGCTCACCCAGACGGCCGAGCAGGAGAACGCAGCGGGCTGGCAGTGTCAGCACGCACTGTCGGTCGTGTCCAACGCCACGGTCGAGGCGTGGGCCTGCGCCTACCGCATCGACGGCGAGGCGGCAGAGCTCGCGGCAGCGATGGTCGCCGAAGCGGGTTCGTGAGTCTTCTCGAAAACCTCTGTCACACAGGCCCGTTGGCCGGCTGGAACACGCCCGAGCTGTCAGCCTCCTCCTCGGCGCGGATCACGTGCACCACCGCGTTGATGAGCGCCAGGTGGGTGAACGCCTGCGGGAAGTTGCCGAGGTGGCGGCCGGTGCGCGGCTCGATCTCCTCGGCGTAGAGGTGGAGCGGGCTGGCGAACGACAGCAGCCGTTCGCACAGGTGCCGCGCCTGGTGGATCTCACCGATCTCCACCAGCGCCGAGACCAACCAGAACGAGCAGATCGTGAACGTGCCCTCTTCGCCGGCCAGGCCGTCGTCGGTCTCCTCGACGCGGTAGCGCAGCACCAGGCCGTCCTCGGTGAGCTCCTCGGCGATCGCCAGCACGGTGGCCCGGATCCGCGGATCGTCGGGCGGCAGGAACCGGGTCAGCACCGCGAGCAGCAGCGAGGCGTCCAGCGCGTCGTCGCCATAGCGCTGGGTCAGCACACCGCGGGAGTCGACGCCGTGGGCGAGGATGTCGTCCTTGATCTCCTCGGCGATGGCCCGCCACTGCTGGGCGTAGGACTTCTCGCCCTCCAGCTCAGCCAGTTTCGACCCGCGGTCCAGGGCCACCCAGCACATGATCTTGCTGGAGGTGAAGTGCTGCGGTTCGCCGCGGACCTCCCAGATGCCGCGGTCGGGTTCGCGCCAGTGCTTGATCGCCTCTTCGACCTGTTCCTTGAGCACAGGCCACAGAGTTTCAGGGATCTGCTCGCGCGACTTGGTGTGCAGGTACACCGAATCGAGCATCGTGCCCCAGATGTCGTGCTGCATCTGGTCGTAGGCGCCGTTGCCGATGCGCACCGGGCGCGCGTTGTCGTAGCCGGAGAGGTGGTTGAGCTCCTCCTCGACCAGGCTTCGCTCTCCGCCCACCCCGTACATCACCTGCAGCGGGTGCCGTTGCCCGTTGTTGGCGCCCGACACGTCGGCGATGAACGCGAAGAAGTCGTCGGCTTCGCGGTCAAGGCCCAGCGTGTAGAGACCCCAGAGTGCGAAGGTCGAGTCGCGCACCCACGCATAGCGGTAATCCCAATTGCGTTCGCCCTGAGGTGTTTCCGGCAGGGACGTGGTGGGCGCAGCGAGCAGTGCGCCGGTGGGGGAGTAGGTCAGCCCCTTCAGCGTGAGCGCGCTGCGCTGCAGATAGGACCGCCACGGGTGGTCGGGGAAGTCGCCGACGTTGATCCACTGCCGCCAACACTCGCTGGTCTGCCACATCTTGTCGGCGGCCTCGTCGAAGGTCTGCGGCGCCGGGTGGCCCGACCAGCTGAGGGCGACGAAGACGTTGTCGCCCTCCTTGAGCCGGGTCCGGGCCCGCGCCTCGCGCCCCTCCAACCCGATCCGCAGGTTCGTCGTCAGCCGCAGCGTCGGATGGGAGTCGGGGTTCTTCGTCGCCCGGGCGATCGCCTCCCCGTAGGCCTGCGCGGAGTACTCCCAGCTGGCGCTGGTGCGGTGGTAGTCGAAGGACGGCTCGCAGTTCATCACCAGCTCGACGGTCCCGCTGACACAGCGCACCGTACGCAACAGGATGTGCTCGGCGTCCCAGTCCATCGGGGTGCGGCGGTGGGTTCGCGATCGCCGTTCGAGGTCGTGCCAGGGCCCCATCACCAGTGCGTCGCGCACGATCAGCCAGCCGGTGTGCGTCTGCCAGGTGGTCTCCAGGATCAGGCTGCCCGGCAGGTAGCGGCGCGCGGCCGGAACCGAGACACCGTACGGACCCAACCGGAAGTGGCCGGCGCCGCGGTCGAGGATCGCGCCGAACACGCTGGGTGAGTCCGGGCGCGGGACACACAGCCATTCCACCGATCCGGCCGAGGAGATCAGGCAGGTGTTCTCGCAGTCCGACAGAAAGGCGTAGTCGGCGATCGGCGGGAACGGATTGCGCAGCGGACCGGCGCTGGCGTACGACGGGGCAGTGGCCAGGGCGAACGCCGAGGATTCTCCGTTGGCGCTCACGGCGCCTGACACGACCTCGCTGGGCTGGGACATTTGCCCATCATCGACTGCGCGGCGGCCTGTCGTCTACTCAAAGCCGCCACCCGAACCGGTGCGCCTAGTCTGGCCGGGTGGGCGGATTCCTCGGCTGGTGGGATGGAGTGGAGCTCTGGCTGACCGGGTTGCCGTTCGTCCTGCAGACCGTGGTGGTGATGCCGGTGGTGTTGGCGCTGGCCTACGGGGCGGCGGTCGTGCTCGATGCCGTCGTCGACGGCGGCACCAGACTGCGGGCCCACCTGCGCCGCACGCAGGAGGAACCGTTGAGCGACGTCGAGGAAGGCCGGGTGGAGGGTCGGTGAGTGGAATGCCGCGGTCGCGGGTGACGCTGGCGCTGATCGCGCTCATCGTGCTGGTGATCCTGATGTGGCTGCTCACCCGCTGATCACCGACTGACACACGCTGGTGTTATTCTTCCCGCCATGCAGACGGCGGGCGGCGTCATCGGGGGTCACATCGTGGCCCTCATCGCCGTCGGTTTCTCCGCCGTGGCTGACGTTTGTTGTTGTTGCTGACTCCTCACCCCGTTCGGCGGTCAGGTGTTCGGCAACCATGTTTCGTGCCGATCGTGCACGGTTTGCCTCCCACCTTCCCGCGTGACCGGACTCCGCCTCACGTTCGTCGAAACCCGGAAAGGTCGCTCATGAAACTCCCCAACCGATGGCGCGCAGTCGCCGCGCTGGCCCTGACCACCTCGCTCGTCGCGGCATGCGGCGGTGGCTCGAGCGATGTCGCGGGCGGCGACGGCGCGTCGGATGCCGACACGACCCTGACTCTGGTGGCCTATGCCGTACCGGAACCCGGGTGGTCCAAGATCATCCCGGCGTTCGCGGCCACCCCGGAGGGCAAGGGCGTGGCGGTGACGACGTCCTACGGCGCCTCCGGCGACCAGTCCCGCGCGGTGGTCGACGGCAAGCCCGCCGACCTCGTGAACTTCTCGGTCGAGCCCGACGTCACCCGCCTGGTCAAGGCGGACAAGGTGGCCAAGGACTGGAATGCCGGCGCCACAAAGGGCATCCCGTTCGGCTCGGTCGTGTCGCTGGTGGTCCGCAAGGGCAATCCCAAGAACATCCGGGACTGGGACGATCTGCTGCAGCCCGGTCTGGAGGTCGTCACGCCCAGCCCGCTGAGCTCTGGCTCGGCCAAGTGGAACCTGCTCGCGCCGTACGCGGCCAAGAGCGACGGTGGCAAGAACGCCCAGGCCGGACTCGATTTCGTCAACAAGCTGGTCACCGAGCACGTCAAGACACGGCCGGGGTCGGGTCGCGAAGCCACCGACGTGTTCCTGCAGGGCTCCGGCGACGTCCTGATCTCCTATGAGAACGAGGCGATCAACGTCGAGCGGCAGGGTAAGCCCGTCGAGCACGTCAACCCGCCGCAGACGTTCAAGATCGAGAACCCGGTGGCGGTCACGACGACAAGCACCCATCAGCAGCAGGCCAACGCCCTGAAGAACTTCCTGTACACCCCGGAGGGGCAGAAGCTGTGGGCCGAGGCCGGCTTCCGCCCGGTCGACCCGGCGGTGGCAGCCCAGTTCGCCTCCGATTTCCCGACGCCGCAGAAGCTGTGGACGATCGCCGATCTGGGCGGCTGGTCCGACGTCGACCCGGCGCTGTTCGACAAGGACAACGGCTCGATCACCAAGATCTACAAGCAGGCCACGGGATGACCGCGATCGCCGCAGCGCCTCCAGCACCGCCTGCGCCCCGGCGCGGGCGAAACCGCCACGGCAGTACGTCGCTGCGCGTCGGCGCCGCGACACTGTGGTTGTCGGTCATCGTGCTGCTCCCGCTCGCGGCGATCGTCTGGCAGTCCGCGACGGGGGGATGGCGTGCCTTCTGGCTTGCCATCACCTCGAACGCGGCCATCGAGTCTTTCCGGGTGACGCTCGTGACCTCGGTGGGCGTGACGCTGATCAACGCACTGTTCGGGCTGATCGTCGCATGGGTGCTCACCCGCGACGATTTCGTGGGCAAGCGCCTGGTCGACGCGGTGATCGACCTGCCGTTCGCGCTGCCCACGATCGTGGCCAGCCTGGTCATGCTCGCGCTCTACGGCCCCAACAGCCCCGTCGGACTGCACCTGCAGCAGACGCAGTGGGGTATCGGGGTAGCGCTGCTGTTCGTCACGCTCCCGTTCGTGGTGCGGTCCGTGCAGCCGGTGCTGCTCGAACTCGACCGCGAGGTGGAGGAGGCGGCCGCGTCGCTGGGCGCCAACAATTACCTGATCTTCACGAAGGTGATCGTGCCCGCGCTGCTGCCCTCGCTGCTGTCCGGTGCGGGCCTTGCGTTCTCGCGGGCGATCGGCGAGTTCGGGTCCGTGGTGCTCATCGGTGGCGCGATACCCGGCGAGACCGAAGTGTCCTCGCAGTGGATCCGCACGCTCATCGAGAACGACGATCGGGTCGGTGCCGCGGCGATCTCGATCGTGCTGCTGGCGGTCTCGTTCGTCGTGCTGTTCGTGTTGCGGGCGCTCGGCGCCCGGGCCGCCAAGCGGGACGAGCTCGCAGAATGATCCTGTCCCCGGCCGTCAAACTCCTGCTGCGGTGGGTCGCCATCGCCTATGTCGGCATCCTCGTCCTGGTGCCGGTCGGGCTGATCCTGTGGCGCACCTTCTCGCCGGGGCTCGGGGCGTTCTTCGCCTCCGTCGGCACCCCGGCGGCGATCTCGGCGCTACAGCTGTCCCTGCTGGTGGTCGCGATCGTCGTGCCACTCAATGTGCTGTTCGGGGTTCCGACGGCGTTGGTGTTGGCGCGCAATCGTTTTCGCGGGAAGAGCGTCCTGCAGGCCGTCATCGATCTGCCGTTCGCGGTGTCCCCGGTGGTCGTCGGTGTCGCGCTGATCCTGCTCTGGGGATCGGCGGGGCTGTTCGGTTTCGTCGAGAACGACTTCGGGCTCAAGATCATCTTCAGCTTCCCCGGCATCGTGCTGGCCAGCGTGTTCGTCACCGTGCCGTTCGTCATCCGCGAGGTCGAGCCCGTGCTGCACGAAATCGGCACCGATCAGGAGGAAGCCTCGGCCACGCTGGGCGCGCAGTGGTGGCAGACGTTCTGGCGCATCACGCTCCCGTCGATCCGCTGGGGTCTGACGTACGGCATCGTGCTGACCGTCGCGCGCACCCTGGGTGAGTTCGGCGCGGTCATCATGGTGTCGTCCAACCTGCCGGGCCAGTCGCAAACCCTGACGCTGCTGGTCGCCGACCGCTACAACCGGGGTACCGAATACGGTGCCTACACGATCGCCACGCTGTTGATGAGCGTCGCCGTCCTGGTTCTGGTCGCCCAGGTGCTCCTCGACGCCCGCCGAACCAAGGCCGCACAATGAGTTCCGTCCACCATCTGGGAGTCATGTCCTCATGAGCAACGCGATCACCGTCTCCGGTGCGAACAAGCGCTACGGCGATTTCGCCGCGCTCGACAATGTCGACTTCGTCGTGCCTGCCGGATCGCTGACCGCACTGCTCGGCCCCAGCGGATCGGGCAAGTCGACGCTGCTGCGCGCCATCGCCGGCCTCGACGAACCGGACTCCGGCACGATCACGATCCACGGCCGTGACGTCACCGACGTGCCGCCGCAGAAGCGCGGCATCGGGTTCGTCTTCCAGCACTACGCCGCGTTCAAGCATCTGACGGTGCGGGAGAACGTCGCCTTCGGACTCAAGATCCGCAAACGGCCCAAGGCGGAGATCGCGAGCAAGGTCGACAACCTGCTCGAGGTGGTGGGGCTCGCCGGGTTCCAGACCCGCTATCCCAATCAGCTCTCCGGGGGGCAGCGTCAGCGGATGGCGCTGGCGCGTGCGCTGGCCGTCGATCCGCACGTGCTGTTGCTCGACGAACCCTTCGGCGCGCTCGACGCCAAGGTGCGCGAGGATCTGCGCGCATGGCTGCGCCGCCTGCACGACGAGGTGCACGTGACCACCGTGCTGGTGACCCACGATCAGCAGGAGGCGCTCGACGTCGCCGACCGCATCGCCGTGCTCAACAAGGGTCGTATCGAGCAGGTCGGCTCACCCACCGATGTCTACGACCGGCCGGCCAATGCGTTCGTGATGGGTTTCCTCGGCGCGGTCTCCACGCTGAACGGGGCGCTGGTGCGCCCGCACGACATCCGTGTGGGCCGCAACCCGGACATGGCGATCGCCAACGGCGATGACTCGGTGCAGTCCGCCGGCGTCACCAAGGCGACCATCGACCGCATCGTGATGCTCGGCTTCGAGGTTCGGGTGGAACTCACCAGCGCTGCCACGCGCACGCCGTTCACCGCGCAGATCACCCGCGGCGACGCCGAGGCGTTGGCGCTGCGGCCCGGCGACACCGTCTACGTGCGCGCCACGAGGGTGCCGCGGCTGCCCGAGGACGTGCGGACCGCGGCCGACGTGACCGACGGCGAGCCCGCGCAGCTCCGGTGATCAGGCCAGGGCCAGGAACAGCTTCTCCAGCTCGTCGACACTCATCTCGCGGGTGCCGCCGTCGGAGGCCTTGCCTTCGGTGACGCACTCCCGCAGACCCGTCGCGACGATCTTGAATCCGGCACGGTCGAGAGCTCGCGACACCGCGGCGAGCTGAGTCACCACGTCCTTGCACTCCCGGCCCTGCTCGATCATCGAGATCACACCGGCGAGCTGTCCTTGGGCTCGGCGGAGTCTGTTCAAGACAGCGCCAATGGCTTCTTCGTCACCGACCATGACGGGTCCTTTCCGCACGAGGTTCGAGGGTGTCCGCGATCCTACCCGTGGGGGTATAACAGGCGAGGCGGGCAGAACAATCCCGGCTCGGCTCAGGCGTTCTGGGTGATCTCGGACCAGGCGCCGAATCCGCCCAGGATGTCGCTGACGTCGGCGAACCCGTTGCGGCGCAGTACACTTGCCGCCACGGACGAACGGTAGCCGCCGGCGCAGTAGACGACGGTGGGGGCTGCCGGATCCAATTCCGCGAGCCGGCCGGGCAATTGGCCGACGGGAATGTTGACCGCGCCGGGGATGCTGCCTGCCTGCACCTCGCCGGGATTGCGGACGTCGACGACCTGCAGATCGGTGATGGTAGCCGCTCGCTGACCGAAGTCCTTGGCGGACAACCGCGATGCCATCTTCACCTGGTCTGGATGCGCGAGCATCGCCTGTTCGGGGTTCTCGAGATGGCCGATCACACGGTCGAACCCGATGCGGGCCAACCTGTTCTTCCCTTCGAGCTCGTGACCGGGTTCGGTGATCAGCACGATGTCGTTGTCCGGCGTCACGACCGAACCCGCGAATTCGGCGTAGCGGCCCTCGAGTCCGATGTTGATCGCCTGGCGGAAATGGCCCTGGGCGAACTCGACCGGACTGCGGCCGTCGACCAGGACCGCGCCGTCGGCCAGCCGGTCGGCCATCTCGTCGTAGGTCAGGGCGGGGGGCATCCGATCCTCGTCGAGCAGCGCGCGGTCCTTGCGGTTCAACGTCGCGTCATAGGCGAAGTATCCGGGCGCGGGCGGCTGGCCCTCGGTGACCAGGGCGATGAACGTCTCCCGGTCCGGGGCGGTCAACGCGTAGTTCCACCGCTTCTGCTCGCCGATCGTCGACCACAGCTCCGTGGAGAGGTTCTTGCCGCACGCCGACCCGGCGCCGTGGGCGGGGTAGACGCGGGTCGCGTCAGGAAGGGTCATCAGCTTGTCGCGCAACGAGTCGTAGAGCATCGTGGCGAGCTCCTCGCGGGAGTAGCCGACCGACGCGAGCAGGTCGGGCCGGCCGACGTCGCCGATGAACAGGGTGTCGCCGGTCAGCACGCCGTAGGGAACCGTGTCAGCGGCGCGTTCGTAGACGACCACGCTCATCGACTCGGGCGTGTGCCCGGGGGTGTGCCGGAATTCCAGCGTGACTCCGCCGGCGGGACCGAGGGCGTAGCGCTGCCCGTCCTCGACGCCCATGACGTCGAATTCGGGTGCGGCGACCGAGGAGTACACGATCGTGGCCCCGGTCGCATCGGCGAGCTCCAAATGGCCGGACAGGAAGTCGGCGTGGAAGTGGGTCTCGATCACCAGGTCGATGTGCATGCCCAGCTCGCGTGCGTCGGCGAGGTACTCCGACACGTCACGCTGTGGGTCGACGACCGCGGCGCGGCCGGACGTCTCGTCACCGATCAGGTACGAGGCGTGCGACAGGCAGTCGAGGTAGTACTGGATGAACTTCATCGTTCGTCTCCTTCATACCCAGTGGGGTATCTATTCCGATATCACGAAGTTATACCCCCCCGGGTATAGGGTCAAGGAGTGGGCGGTGTGAGCTACGCCGCGTCGATGGCCAGCAGCCGGTGCATGACATCGGTCAGGGTCAGCACCGCGACCCCGCCCGCCGTCGGCACCACCGCCAGGTGCGTGCGCGTGCTCTGCATCAGCTGCAGGGCGTCGTAGATCGGCATGTCCGCAGCCAACGTCACCGCGGGACGCATCAGCTCGCGAGCGCACGCGGTGGAGGCCAGGGCGTCGCGGACGTGCACGACGCCGAGCACGGTGCCGCTTTCCCTGCCGCCCACCAGGAGTCGCAGGTGACCAGACTCTCGTGCGGCGGAACGCATGTGGCCGGTATCGGCGTCGGGGGTGACCCAGCCGGTCGGCGCGGCCGGACGTGCCAGCTCGCCGACCCGCAAGCCGTCCAGCTCGAGCGCGCTGGACAGGTTCGCGTGGTAGTCGGCGTCGAGGGTGCCGGTGGTCGCGGAGTGCTCCACCAGCTGGCGCAGCGTCTCGGGGTCCTGGCTGTCGGCCAGTTCGTCCACCGGGGCGACGTCGACGCGGCGCAGGCACCAGTTCGCCGCCTGGTTCAACGCGTGCAGCAGGGGACGGGTGAGGAACATGAACCCGCGCATCGGTGCCGCGAGCAGAGCGGCTGACCGCTCCGGATGGGCGATCGCCCAGGACTTGGGCGCCATCTCGCCGATCACCAAGTGCAGGAACGTCACGATCGCCAGAGCCAGCACGAACCCGCCGACGTCGGCGATCCAGGGTGGCGCGCCGACGGTCTGCAGCCACGGCGAAAGGGCATAGTGCACAGCCGGTTTGGTGATCGCTCCGAGTAGCAGGGTGCAGGCGGTGATGCCGAGCTGCGCTCCTGCCAGCACCACCGACAGCTCGGATGCACTGCGCAGCGCAGCCCTTGCGCCGCGACTGTCGGCGGCCGCGTCGCCGAGTCGGCTGCGCCGTGCGGCGATCAACGAGAACTCGACGGCGACGAAGAAGGCGCTCAACGCGATCAGCGCCGCAGTGATCGCAGAGATCGACCAGAGATCAGACATCGTGCTCCGCCCGTGGTCTCGCGTCAGTGACGGCCACGCTCAGGTGCACGTGCGCCGGGACGCGCCGCTGGACGGCGCGGATCTCGGCGACGAGCGCCCGTTCGCCGGGTGGTTGGGTGCTCAGGAAATCGGACGGTTCGGCGGGCAGGGGCACCGACACCCGATCGCCGACAGCAGGCAAACCGTCGGCGTGTGCGATCACCATGCCCGCGACCGTCTCGTAGTCGCCGGTGGGCAGTGTCACGCCCAGCAGGCGCTCGGCCTCGTCCACCGGGAGGTCGCCGGTCACCACCCAGCCATCGGCGAGCTCGGTGACCGGCTCGTCGCGGTCCGCCCCGTCGTGCTCGTCGTCGATGTCGCCGACCAGCTCCTCGGCCAGATCCTCCATCGTCACGATCCCGGCGAAGCCGCCGAACTCATCGATGACGATCGCCATCTCCTCCCGTGAATCCGCAAGCACGCGAACGACGTTCGGCAACGGCAGCGTCTCGGGTACGACCACGGCCCGTCGACAGTGATCCGCCGCGGTGCCCGAGGGTGGGTCCGCCGACAGGAGGTCGTGCAGGTGGATGACGCCGACGACGTCGTCGTGTCCGGCCGCGACGACCGGATAGCGGGTGTGGGCGCACCCCATGCGGGACAGCACATCTGCCACCGGCTCGGTGTCGAGCACCGTGTCGACGCGGGCCCGCGGGACCATCGCGTGCCGGGCCGTGGAGGTGGGGAAGTCGAGGATCCGGTCCAACAGTGTGGACAGCCCGGCCGGAATCTCGCCCGCCGCACGCGATGTCGCGACGATGTGCGCCACGTCGCGGGGGGTGGCGGAGTGCTCGACATCGTGCACCGGTTCGATGCGCAGCGCGCGCAACAGCAGGTTCGACGACTGATCGAACAGCCAGATCAGCCAGCCGAACACCGTCAGATACGCGGTGGTGGACCAGGCCAGCCGGCGGGCGAGCTGCTCGGGCCGGGCGAGCGCGAGGTTCTTGGGGAACAGCTCGCCGAACAGCATCTGGATCACCGTCGAGACACCGATCGCGGCGACGCCGCCGATCGCGATGGCGATCGCCATCGGAAGCCCCGAACCACCCAGCAGGGTCTCCAGGCCGCGGCCGATCAGCGGTTCCGCGGCGTACCCGACCAGCAGTCCGGTGACGGTGATGCCCAGCTGCGCGCCCGAGAGCATGAACGACGTTCGTCGGGTCACCGTCAGCGCGCGTTCGGCGGCGCGGTCACCGGCGTCGGCGCGGGCCTTCAGGCGCGACCGGTCGACCGCCATGTAGGCGAACTCCTGAGCGACGAAGTATCCCGTCGCCACGGTGATCGCGAAAACCACGACAAGGCCCAGCAGAATTGCAGCAACGGCGGTCAGCATGTGACCGCCTCGGGTCTATGAGGGTGCATCGAGTCCTTGCTCGTGAGCCGTCAGGTGGCACCGAGCGTACCGAAGTCCGGGATATTCGCTGGTCAGGCCGCCGCGTGGGCAGAGCGGGCCGCGTCGAAGCGATCCAGCACCGTCTCCGCGACCTGGCGGTGGGCCCCCAGCGGGGCCGACATCGGGATGCCTTCCCGCCGCGCGAACGCCGCGACCCGGTCGGTGATGCGGCCCGGCGCGAGGAACCAGGGCGCGAAGACCAGCCGCGTCACCCCGCGCTGTCGAAGGTGGGCGACCGCCTCGGCCGGAGACGGCGACGGACCGGTGGCGAACGCCGTCGTGGCCGCCCACCGGGTGGTGAGCACCACCTCGCGCGCGACTGCCGCGGTACGGACATTGGCCTGGGAATGTGAGGAGCCGACCGCGGTGACGATCACACCGACATCCGGATCCAGGCGCGACAACCCCGCCTGCTCGAGCCGTTGCCGCAGCACCGCGATCAGGCGTTCGTCCTCGCCCAGCACGGCGCCCAGGCGGGCGCCCGCGCCGGACTCGGCGATCATCGCCGGAATGTCGACGCGCGCATGGTAGGCGTCGGCGAGCAGCAGCGGAACGACGATGGCGCGGCCGCGCGGCACCTCACGCAACACGTCGACGAGGTTCGGTGCGGTCTGCTCGCAGAACGCCACCCGGACGTCGACCCCGGGTCGCACGCGGCGAACGCACTCCGCGATCGCACGCACTGTCGCGGCCGAGCGAGGATCGGCACTGCCGTGCGCCGTCAGCACCAGCGAGTCCGGCGAGGGAGTCACGACGCGTGCAGCCCGCACTCCGTCTTGGACTGCCCCGCCCACCGGCCGCTACGGGGATCGGCGCCGGCGATCGGCTTGGCCGTGCACGGTGCGCAGCCGATGGACGGATAACCCTCGTCGACCAGCGGGTTCACCAGGATGCCGTGGGTGTCGATGTAGTCGTGCATCTCGTCGTCGGTCCACGCCGCCAACGGGTTGATCTTCACCAGCCCGAACGCCTTGTCCCAGCTGATCAGCGGGGCGTTGGCGCGCGTCGGCGCCTCGACCCGGCGGATACCGGTGACCCACGCGGAGTAGCCCGCCAACGCCTTGGACAGCGGCTCGACCTTGCGCATCCGGCAGCACTCGTTGGCGCTGCGCTCGAACAGGTTCTTGCCGAACAGCGCGTCCTGTTCGGCGACGGTCTTCTCCGGCCGCACGTTGACGACGTTCACGTCGTAGACCGCCTCGACCGCGTCGCGGGTACCGATCGTCTCGACGAAGTGGTAGCCGGTGTCGAGGAACAACACGTCGACCCCCGGCCGCACCGCGGCGGCCAGATCCACCAGGACCGCGTCCTGCATGTTCGACGCCACGATGTAGTTGCCCGCGAAGTTCTCGTCGGTCCATCGCAGCAGGTCGACAGCAGATGCGTGCGGCCCCAACTCCGCCGCGCCGCGTTCGGCCAACTGCTGCAAGTCCGTCTCGGTCATCACGTCGGTCATGTCACATCACCTCAAGTCCGCATCGTCTGCTCGTAGTGCCCACGTAGCGAAACGCTCGCCCTGCTCTCGTTGTTTCACGAAATTGCGAACGACCCGCTCGATGTAGTCACCGAGCTCCGTGGCGACCACCTTGTGCTGGCGCAGCTTGCGGCCGAAGCCACTGTCCAGACCCAGACTTCCCCCGAGGTGAACCTGGAAACCCTCCTCGGGACCGTCACCATCGTCGACCATCTGGCCCTTGAACCCGATGTCGGCGACCTGGATGCGGGCGCACGAGTTCGGGCAGCCGTTGATGTTGATGGTGATCGGAACGTCGAGCTGGCTGTTGATGTCCTCGAGCCGCTTCTCCAGCTCCGGCACCAGCACCTGTGACCGGCTGCGGGTCTCGGCGAAGCTCAGCTTGCAGAACTCGATGCCCGTGCAGGCCATCAGGTTCCGCCGCCAGTGCGACGGCGTCGACGGCAGCCCGAGTGCGTCCAGACCGGTGCGCAGCTCGTCCAGCTTCTCGTCCGGCACATCGAGGATGATCAGCTTCTGATAGGGCGTGAACCGGATTCGATCACTGCCCGCCGCTTCGGCGAGGTCGGCGACCTTGGTCAGGATCGTGCCCGACACGCGCCCGGCGATCGGGGCGACGCCCACGGCGTTGAGCCCGTTGCGGAGCTTCTGCACCCCGACGTGGTCGATCGGGCGGGTCACCGGCTCGGGCGCGGGACCGTCGATCAACGGGCGCTTCAAGTACTCCGTCTCCAGCACTTCGCGGAATTTCTCGACACCCCAGTCCTTGATCAGGAATTTGAGGCGGGCCTTCGAACGCAGGCGCCGGTAGCCGTAGTCGCGGAAGACGCTGACCACGCCCTCCCACACATCGGGGACCTCGTCGAGCGGCACCCAGGCGCCGACCCGCTGTCCCAGCATCGGGTTGGTCGAGAGACCCCCGCCGACCCACAGGTCGAAGCCGGGTCCGTGCTCGGGATGCTCGACGCCGATGAACGCGACGTCGTTGACCTCGTGCACGACGTCCTGCAGGCCGGAGATAGCGGTCTTGAACTTGCGCGGCAGGTTCGAGTACTCGGGCTTGCCGATGTAGCGCTTGACGATCTCGTCGACCGCCGGGGTGCCGTCGATCACCTCGTCGAGCGACTCGCCCGCAAGCGGCGAGCCGAGCACGACGCGCGGGCAGTCGCCGCACGCTTCGGTGGTCTGCAAGCCGACCTCGTCGAGCCGGCGCCAGATTTCCGGCATGTCCTCGACACGGATCCAGTGGTACTGCACGTTCTGGCGGTCGGAGATGTCGGCGGTGTCGCGTGCGAACTCGGTCGAGATGCCGCCGAGCGTCCGCAGCGCCGCCGCGGTCAGTGCGCCGCCGTCGCTGCGGACCCGCAGCATGAAGTACTCGTCTTCGAGCATGTCGGTGTTCTCGTCACCGGTCCACGTGCCGTCGTAGCCGGGCTTGCGCTGGGTGTAGAGCCCCCACCAGCGGAAGCGGCCGCGCAGGTCACCCTTGTCGATCGACTCGAAGCCGTTCTTGGCGTAGATGTTCTCGATGCGCGCTCGCACGTTGAGCGGGTTGTCGTCCTTCTTCGCCTGTTCGTTGGCGTTGAGCGGCTCGCGATAGCCGAGCGCCCACTGGCCTTCCCCGCGCGGACGCTTGGGTGTTGCCTTGGGTGTCGTTGATGTCATCGTGGCTCCTGTATCGGAGCCGGCGTTCGTCACTGCGCGTGATCACCGGGGGCTGTCCGGCGTCGCAGATCCGGCGGCCAGCTGAAAGTGCAGGTGGGCAGGTCTACGTCGTCACACAGCGCAACAACAGCTGCTGCACACACGCTTGAAGTCGACGTGCCGACGGATCACCAGCATCACGCGGGTGGGCATGCCTGCGTCGGTCACCCGGCCATTGTGCCACGACCTGGCCCACCGGTCCCAACCGGCACATATTTGTGCTCACCGCGAGCAGAACTCTGCCGCACACCACCTGGGACACTGGTCGCATGCCCGTCCTGCCCAACCCGGTGTCCTCGATGCCCGCGCAGCTCCCGGAGCTCGCGCTCACCCCGGGCGCACCGTTCGGGCTGTACATCCACGTGCCGTTCTGTGCGACGCGCTGCGGCTACTGCGACTTCAACACCTACACGCCCGCCGAGTTGGGCGGCGCGACACCGGCGGGTTGGCTGGCGGCACTGCGGACCGAACTCGCGCTCGCCGCGGCGCGGCTCGGGACCGCCCCGCCGGTCGCGACGATCTTCGTCGGCGGTGGCACGCCGTCACTGCTGGGCGCCGCCGGCCTCGCCGAGGTGCTCGACGCGATCCGCGAGCATTTCGTCCTCGCACGCGACGCGGAGGTGACGACCGAGGCGAACCCGGAATCGACGTCGCCCGCGTTCTTCGACGGGCTGCGGGCAGCCGGTTACACCCGTGTCTCGCTGGGGATGCAGTCCACCGCACCACATGTGCTCGCGACGCTGGACCGGGTCCACTCACCGGGCCGTGCCCTGGAGGCGGCGCAGGAGGCCCGCCGGGCGGGCTTCGAGCACGTCAACATCGACCTCATCTACGGCACGCCGGGAGAGAGCGACGACGACCTGGCGCGGTCGGCCGACGCGGCGATCGCCGCGGGCGTCGACCACGTGTCGGCCTACGCCCTGATCGTCGAGGACGGCACCGCGCTGGCCCGCAAGGTGCGCCGCCGCGAGCTGCCCGCGCCCGACGACGACGTGCTCGCCCGTCGCTACGAACTCCTCGACCAGCGCCTCGGAGCAGCCGGGCTGAGCTGGTACGAGGTGTCGAACTGGGCACGGCCCGGCGGCGAGTGCCGACACAACCTGGGCTACTGGGCGGGTGGGCAGTGGTGGGGCGCCGGGCCGGGAGCGCACGGCTATGTGGCCGGCACCCGCTGGTGGAACGTCAAACACCCCAGCGCTTACGCGGCCGTGCTGGCCGGCCGTCGCCTGCCGGTGGCCGATTTCGAGACCATCGACGGCGACACCTCGCATGTCGAGGACGTGATGCTGCGCGTCCGGCTGCGTGCCGGGCTGCCGACCGCACTGCTGGGTGACGACGAGCGTGCCCGTGCGGCGCGCATCATCGCCGACGGCCTGCTACGCACCGAGGGTGACGCCGTGGTGCTCACCGACCGGGGCCGGCTGCTGGCCGACGCCGTGGTGCGCGAGCTGCTGAGCTGAACAGTCCGGCTGGTCAGGCCAGCGCCGCCGCCAGCCGACGCCACTGCTCGCGGGGGAACTCGCGTGGATCAGCGGTCAGCACCTGCACGCAGACGTGGTTGGCGCCGGCATCGAGGTGCTCGGTGACCCGCCGCAGCACGGTCTCCTCGTCGCCCCATGCGATCAGGGCGTCGAACAGCCGGTCGCTGACCGTGCTGATGTCCTCTTCGGTGAAGCCGCTGCGGCGGATGTTGTTCGCGTAGTTCGGCAACCCCAGGTAGTTGCGCAGCCAGTCGGTGCCGATCGCGCGTGCCTCGTCGCGGCTGTCGACGAGCAGCACGCTCTGCTCGGGCAGCAGCATCGGTGTGTCACCCAGCAGTTCCCGCGCCGTGCGGGTGTGATCGGGCGTGCTCAGGTACGGATGCGCGCCGGCGGCCCGAGTCGCCGACAGCTCCAGCATCTTCGGGCCCAGTGCCGCGAGCACGCGGTTACCGGTCGGCACCGGGGTGGGCGATGCGTCGATACCGTCGAGGAACGCCTTGGTCGCGGCGAGCGGTTTGCGGTAGCGCCCCGGCTCCTGGGAGTCGATCAGCGGGGCGTGGCTGCAGCCGATACCCAGCAGGAAGCGCTCGCCGTGGGTCTCGGTCAGCGTGGCATAGCGTGAGGCGACTTCGGCCGGCTCGTGCATCCACAGGTTCAGGATGCCGGTGGCGATGACCGTCTTCGAGGTCGCGGCCAGCAGATTGTCGACCGCGTCGAGGACCGGCCCGCCCACGTCGGGGATCCACAGCGCCGGGAAACCGAGCTCGTCGAGCTCGGCAGCCGCGTCGGCCGCCTCCCCGGCATTGCCGTACCGCAACTGCGAACTCCACAACCCGACACCTGTCAATTTCATGGCTCCAGTCATACCGTGCGCGTCCTCGGGTCCGCCAGCGCGGGCGGTGTGCTTCGATGACCGCGAACGTGGGGTGGGCTCGTCGGAGGGATGAATGGTGGCCGATGCGGAGCGGGGCCGGCTGGAGAGCTTCGCCGACGGGATCTTGTCGGCACTCGACGGGGTGGCCGAGAGTCTGGGCGGCGAGCCCGTCGTCGACGACGCGATCGCGCGCGCCATGGCGGCGGTCGCCGCCGTCGGCGGTGAGTTCGTCCGGCGATACCACCGGCTCGACATCGACTCCTCGATCGAGGCGCCCGACCAACCCGTGCTGTTCGTCGCCAACCACGGCTTCGGCGGCGTCGTCGACCTCAACGTGTTCGCCGTGCGGGCCGCTCTCGACGAGATGCATCTCGATCGACCGCTGACGATCCTGACCCATCAGATGGCGTGGACGCTGGGCGTCGGCCGGCTTTTCGAGCCTCTCGGGGCCCGCCCGGCCAGCCGGGACAGCGCGGTGGAGGCCTTCGATGCCGGACACCACGTGCTGGTCTTCCCCGGGGGCGACAAGGACGCCGCGAAGACGTTCGACGAGCGCAACCTGGTCAAGTTCGACGGCCGCAGCGGCTTCGCGCGGCTGGCCATGGAGCAGCACGTGCCGATCGTCCCGCTGGTCACCGCAGGCGCGGGGGAGTCGCTGCTCGTGCTGTCCAGTGGTGAGCGGCTGGCCCGGGCGCTGCGCCTGGACAAGATCCTGCGCGTGAAGGCATTGCCGGTGAGTGTCTCGGTGCCGTGGGGGCTCAACGTCGGCGCGGTGGGCATGCTCCCGTACCTGCCGCTGCCCACCAAGCTGGTGACCCGCGTGCTCGCACCGATGACCGCCGGGGACGACGAGACCGCCGAGCAGTTCGCGGCCCGGGTGGAGTCCGCGATGCAGGACGCGATGACCGACCTGACCCGGGACAGGAAGCCGCTTCTCGGGTGACCCGTCAGCCCGGCTGAGGCGCCGGCATGTCCATGTCGAAGACCCGGGCGTGCAGCACGGTGCGATTGCGCAGCGCCGCCCGCACCGCACGGTGCAGCCCGTCTTCGAGGTAGACGTTGCCGCGCCAGCGCACCGCGTGGGGGAACAGATCGCCGTAGAAGGTCGAGTCCTCCGACAGCAGCCGGTCCAGCGCCAGCACCGTCGTGGTCATCACGAGTTCGTCGAGGCGGATCTGGCGGGGCGGGATCTGAGCCCACTGCCGGTGGGACAGACCGTGGTCCGGATACGGCCTGCCGTCACGGACACCCTTGAAGATCATCGACACGCCTTTGCTTGCCTGCCATCGCTTGTGCTCAGCCCCGCAAGGTTAACCCGACGCCGACAGCGGCGCCGGACCGCTCACCTGACGATCACTGCTGTTGATGACCGTAAAATGGACCGGTCGGTCACGTGTGAACTGAAGTGGGGTGAGCAATGGGCAGCGCTGATGAGCGCCGATTCGAAGTTCTCCGCGCGATCGTCGCCGACTTCGTCGCGACGAAGGAGCCCATCGGCTCCAAGACCCTGGTCGAGCGACACAACCTCGGGGTGTCCAGCGCGACCGTGCGCAACGACATGGCGGTGCTGGAAGCCGAGGGATACATCACCCAGCCGCACACCAGCTCGGGCCGGGTTCCCACCGAGAAGGGCTACCGCGAATTCGTCGACCGCCTCGACGACGTGAAGCCGATGTCGGGAGCGGAGCGACGCGCGATCATGTCCTTCCTCGAGTCGGGCGTCGACCTCGACGACGTGCTGCGGCGGGCGGTGCGATTGCTGGCCCAGCTGACCCGTCAGGTCGCGATCGTGCAGTACCCGACGCTGTCGACGTCGACGGTGCGCCGCCTGGAGGTGGTGGCGCTGACCCCGGCCCGGCTGCTGTTGGTGGTGATCACCGACTCCGGGCGCGTCGACCAACGCATCGTCGAGCTCGGCGACGGTATCGACGACGCACAACTGTCCCAGCTACGCGATCTCCTGGGGCAGGCGCTGGAGGGCAAGCCGCTGGCCGCGGCCTCGGTCGCGGTGTCGGATCTCGCGTCGCACATCACCGGCCAGGGCGGGCTGGCCAATGCCGTCGGCCGCGCGGCGACCGTGCTGGTCGAGACGCTCGTCGAGCACACCGAGGAGCGGTTGTTGCTCGGCGGCACGGCGAACCTGACGCGCAACACCGCCGATTTCGGCGGCTCGCTGCGCTCGGTCCTCGAAGCGCTCGAGGAGCAGGTCGTGGTGTTGCGGCTGCTGGCCAAGCAGCAGGAGGCCGGGAAGGTGACCGTGCGGATCGGGCACGAGACCGAGGCGGAACAGATGGCGGGCACCTCGGTGGTCAGTACCACCTACGGTAGTTCGGGCAAGGTGTTCGGCGGCATGGGTGTGTTGGGTCCCACACGGATGGACTATCCGGGAACCATCGCCAACGTCGCCGCAGTTGCTCTCTATATTGGCGAAGTCTTAGGTAGCCGCTGATCTGTGCTGCGCTGGGTATGCAGCACGGATCGACGGGTGGGAGAGGTTGAGCGTGGCACGCGACTATTACGGCTTGCTCGGAGTGGGCAAAGGCGCCAGCGATACGGAGATCAAGCGCGCCTATCGCAAGCTGGCCCGAGAGCTGCACCCCGACGTCAACCCCGACGAAGAGGCGCAGGCGCGCTTCAAAGAGGTCAGCGCCGCCTACGAGGTGCTCAGTGATCCGGAGAAGCGGCGCATCGTCGACTTGGGCGGGGATCCGCTGGAGTCCGCGGGTGGCGCGGGAGCCGGCTTCGGCGGCTTCGGCGGGCTCGGGGACGTTTTCGAGGCGTTCTTCGGCGGCGGCAATGCGTCCCGCGGCCCGATCGGCCGCGTCCGGCCCGGGTCGGATTCGCTGCTCCGGATGCGCCTGGACCTCGAGGAGTGCGCCACCGGGGTGACCAAGCAGGTCACGGTCGACACCGCGGTGCTGTGCGACCTCTGCCACGGCAAGGGCACCCACGGCAATTCCACCCCCGTCACCTGCGACACCTGTCACGGCCGGGGCGAGGTGCAGACCGTGCAGCGCTCGCTGCTCGGTCAGGTGATGACGTCACGACCGTGCCCGGTGTGCGGCGGCGTCGGTGAGGTGATCCCCGACCCGTGCAACCGGTGCGCCGGCGATGGCCGGGTGCGGGCCCGGCGCGAGATCAGCGTCAAGATCCCCGCCGGGGTCGGCGAGGGCATGCGGGTGCGGCTGGCCGCCCAGGGCGAGGTCGGCCCCGGTGGCGGGCCGGCCGGCGACCTGTACGTCGAGGTGCACGAGAAGCCGCACGACGTGTTCGTCCGCGACGGCGACGACCTGCACTGCACGATCTCGGTGCCGATGGTCGACGCGGCCCTGGGCACCGCGGTGTCGGTGGACGCGATCCTCGACGGGCCGACCGAGATCACGATCGGTGCGGGCACGCAGCCGGGTTCGGTGACGACCCTGCGGGGCCACGGCATGCCGCATCTGCGGTCCGGGGTGCGCGGTGATCTGCACGCCCACATCGACGTGGTGGTGCCGTCGCGGCTGGACCACGACGACATCGAACTGCTGCGCACGTTCAAGGAGCGCAGTCACGACACCGCCCAGGTGCGCACCACGGCGACCACCGCCACGAACAACGGCGGCGGCCTGTTCTCCCGGTTGCGCGAGACGTTCACCGGCCGCTGACCCGCAGTGCGGAGCCTGTTCTACGTCGACGCGGTGCCCGGTGTCGATGAGGTCGCCTTCGTCGACGGCGACGAGGGCCACCACGCGGCCACGGTGCGCCGCACCCGCGTCGGTGAGGAACTCGACCTCGCCGACGGTGCGGGCACGGTCGCGCAGTGCGTCGTCGAAGACGTGGGCAAAGGCCGGCTGACCGCGCGGGTGAGGGACCGCCGGGTGGTCGCGCCGCCGACGCCGACGGTGACCGTGGTGCAGGCGCTGCCCAAGTCGGAGCGCGCCGAGCTCGCCGTCGAACTGGCCACCGAGGCAGGCGCCGACGCGTTCGTGCCGTGGCAGGCCGCGCGCTGCGTCGCCCGCTGGGAGGGTGCGGCGAAGGTCGACAAGGGGTTGCGCCGGTGGGCCGCGGTGGTGCGCTCGGCGGCCCGCCAGTCACGGCGGCCCCACATTCCCGCCGTGCACGCCCCGGTGTCCAGCGCCGAACTGGCGGATCTCGTCCGCGCAGCCCCCGGACCGGTCCTGGTGTTGCACGAATCAGCCGATCGCCCGCTGAGCGACGTGCCGCTGGCAGATGCCGCCGCGGTGACGCTCGTGGTGGGTCCCGAAGGGGGCATCTCCGACGCCGAGCTGGACACGCTGACCGGGGCGGGCGCAGTCGCGGTGCGACTCGGCCCCACGGTGCTGCGCACGTCGACGGCCGCGGCTGTTGCGCTGGGCGCGCTCGGTGTGCTGACCCCGCGCTGGGCCTGACGCTAAACTGGTCAGCATTCACCGGCACAGGAAGCAGGCAGACAACTCCACGTGACCCCCCGCGAGACGAACGCAGGCTCGGACAGTTCGCACGTCCGCAGCAGCATCACCGTTCCGCCCGACCTCGTGGTGGGCCTGCTCGGCCGCTCCGACGAGAACCTCCGGGCGCTGGAATCCCTGCTCACCGCCGACATCCACGCCCGCGGCAACGCGCTGACCGTCTCCGGTGAACCGGCCGACGTGGCGCTGGCCGAACGGGTGGTCTCCGAGCTCCTCGAGATCCTCGGCAGCGGTCAGCGGCTCACTCCCGACGCGGTGCGGCACAGCGTCGCGATGCTGACCGGGGCAGGCGACGAGTCGCCGGCCGACGTGCTGACGCTGGACATCCTGAGCCGCCGCGGCAAGACGATCCGCCCCAAGACGCTGAACCAGAAGCGCTACGTCGACGCGATCGACACCCACACGATCGTCTTCGGCATCGGGCCGGCGGGCACCGGCAAGACCTATCTGGCGATGGCCAAGGCCGTCAGCGCGCTGCAGTCCAAACAGGTCAGCCGCATCATCTTGACCCGGCCGGCGGTCGAGGCGGGCGAACGCCTCGGCTTCCTGCCCGGCACGCTGAGCGAGAAGATCGATCCCTACCTGCGCCCGCTTTACGACGCGCTGCACGACATGATGGACCCCGAGCTGATCCCCAAGCTGATGAGCGCCGGCGTCATCGAGGTCGCGCCGCTGGCCTACATGCGTGGCCGGACGATCTCCGATGCGTTCATCATCCTCGACGAGGCGCAGAACACCACCGCCGAGCAGATGAAGATGTTCCTGACCCGGTTGGGGTTCAACTCCAAAATCGTTGTCACGGGCGACATCACACAGGTGGACCTGCCCGGCGGGGCGCCGTCGGGGCTGAACGCGGCCATGCGGATCCTCGACGGCATCGACGACATCCACTTCGCCGAACTCACCAGCGCCGACGTGGTGCGCCACCGGCTGGTGTCCGAGATCGTGGACGCCTACGCGAAATTCGAGGAGCCGACCCTGATGAACCGGGCCCAGCGCCGCTCGGGCACCGGCAGGCCGAGGCGGTAACGACACCCATGACCATCGAGGTGTCCAACGAGTCGGGCATCGACGTCTCCGAAACCGAACTTGTGAGCGTCGCGCGCTTCGTGATCCGCAAGATGGACGTCAACCCGGCTGCGGAACTGTCCATGGTGCTGCTGGATTCGGCGGCCATGGCCGATCTGCACATGCGCTGGATGGATCTGCCCGGCCCCACCGACGTGATGAGTTTCCCGATGGACGAGCTCGAGCCGGGTGGGCGCCCCGACGCCCCCGAGCCGGGCCCCGAGATGCTCGGCGACATCGTGTTGTGCCCGGAGTTCGCCGCGACCCAGGCAGCCGATGCGGGCCACACCCTCGGTCAGGAGTTGGCGCTGCTCACCGTGCACGGAGTGCTGCATCTCTTGGGTTACGACCACGCCGAACCGGACGAGGAAAAAGAGATGTTCGCGCTGCAGCGTCAGCTGCTCGAGGAGTGGGTGGCCGAGCAGGTGGAGGCCTACCACCAAGACCGGCAGAGTGAGAAGGACCGCCGGTTGCTCGACGAGTCGCGATACTTCAACGAATCCCACCTCGGCGACACTCCGTGACCGGGCTGGGCCAGCTCGTCGGGGCGATTCTGCTGATTGCCGCCGCGGGCCTGTTCGCCGCGATCGACGCCGCGGTCAGCACCGTGTCGATGGCGCGGGTCGAGGAGTTGGTTCGCGACGAACGACCCGGTTCGGTGCGATTGCTGCAGCTGATGGCCGACCGGCCGCGGTACATCAATCTCGTTGTGCTGCTCCGCATTGCGTGTGAGGTGAGTGCGACGGTGCTGTTGGCCGCCTACCTCGACGACTTCTTGGGCGTCAGCGGCGGCCTGATGACCGCTGCGGCGATCATGACGGTGATCAGCTTCGTCGCCATCGGCGTGGGTCCGCGCACCGTCGGCAGGCAGAACGCGTACACGATCGCATTGGTCTCGGCGCTGCCGCTGCAGGGCATCTCGGTGGTACTCACCCCGGTGAGCCGGCTGCTGGTCCTGCTGGGTAACGCGCTGACACCGGGCCGCGGCTTCCGCAACGGACCGTTCTCCTCGGAGATCGAGTTGCGTGAGGTGGTCGACCTCGCCCAGCAGCGGGGTGTGGTGGCCGACGACGAACGCCGGATGATCCAGTCGGTGTTCGAACTCGGGGACACCCCGGCGCGCGAGGTGATGGTGCCGCGTACCGAGATGGTGTGGATCGAGTCGGACAAAACGGCCGGTCAAGCGACGTCGTTGGCGGTACGCAGCGGGCATTCCCGAATCCCGGTGATCGGCGAGAACGTCGACGACATCGTCGGCGTGGTCTACCTCAAAGACCTTGTGCAACGGACGTACTCGTCGCGCAACGGCGGCCGGGACACCTCGGTGGCCGAGGTGATGCGCAAACCGGCGTTCGTGCCCGATTCCAAGCCCCTTGATGCGCTGCTGCGCGAGATGCAGCTCGACCGTGTGCACATGGTGCTGCTGGTCGACGAGTACGGCGCCATCGCCGGCCTGGTCACGATCGAGGACGTGCTGGAGGAGATCGTCGGCGAGATCGCCGACGAGTACGACGTCGACGAGGTCGCGCCCGTCGAGGACCTCGGCGAGCGGCAGTACCGGGTATCGGCGCGACTGCCCATCGAGGACCTCGGCGAGCTCTACGATCTCGAGTTGTCCGAGGACCTCGACGTCGACACGGTCGGTGGGTTGCTGGCTCTGGAGCTGGGCCGGGTTCCGCTGCCCGGCGCCGAGATCACCTGGGACGGCCTGCTGTTGCGTGCCGAAGGCGGCCCGGACCCGCGGGGACGGGTGCGGGTCGGCACCGTGCTCGTCCGTCCCGTCGACCCCGAACCCGAGGACACGGAGGACAGCGATGGTGAGTGAGCTCGATGCCGAGGACGCCAAGCTCGTGGTGCTCGCCCGCGGTGCGATGGCACGTGCCGAGGCCACCACCGGCGCCGCGGTGCGCGATGCCGACGGCCGCACCTACGCCGGCGCGCCCGTGGGGTTGGCATCATTGGAGTTGACGGCGCTTCAGGCAGCTGTCGCGGCCGCGGTGTCCAGCGGTGCGACCGGTCTGGAGGCCGCGGTGCTGACCGGAGGTGACGCCGACGATCCGGGAGTGGCCGCGGTGCGTGAACTGAGCGCCGACGCCGCGATCATCGTCACCGATCGGGCCGGAAACCCGCAGTGACCGACGAATTCCGATCAGGCTTCGCATGTTTCGTCGGCAGGCCGAACACCGGCAAGTCGACACTGACCAATGCGCTGGTCGGCGCCAAGGTGGCCATCACGTCCAACCGGCCGCAGACGACCCGGCACACGATCCGCGGGATCGTGCACCGGGACAGCTTCCAGATCGTGCTCGTCGACACCCCGGGACTGCACCGGCCCCGCACCCTGCTGGGGCAGCGGCTCAACGATCTGGTCAAGGACACCTACTCCGAGGTCGACGTCATCGGCCTCTGCATCCCGGCTGACGAGAAGATCGGTCCCGGTGACCGGTTCATCTACGAGCAGATCCGCGCGGTGGCGCCCAAGACCACGTTGATCGCGATCGTCACGAAGATCGACAAGGTCGGCAAAGACGCTGTGGCGCAACAGCTCGTGGCGGTCAGTGAGCTCGTCGGGCCCGACGCCGACATCGTGCCCGTCTCGGCGACCAAAGCCGAGCAACTCGACGTGCTGACCGATGTGATCGTCTCGCATCTGCCGCCGGGCCCGGCCTTCTACCCCGACGGGGAGCTCACCGATGAGCCCGAAGAGGTGCTGATGGCCGAGCTGATCCGCGAGGCGGCGCTCGAAGGGGTGCGTGATGAATTGCCGCATTCGCTGGCTGTCGTCATCGATGAGGTCGAGGAACGGGAGAGTCGTGACGATCAGCCGCCGCTGATCGCGGTGCACGCGATCCTCTACGTCGAGCGGGATTCCCAGAAGGGCATCGTGATCGGCAAGGGCGGCGCCCGGTTGCGCGAGGTCGGCACGGCGGCGCGCACGCAGATCGAGAAACTGCTCGGCACCAAGGTGTACCTCGATCTGCGGGTCAAGATCGCCAAGAACTGGCAGCGGGATCCGAAACAGCTGGGGCGGCTGGGGTTCTGACCGGGTCGTCCACTCGGGTTGTGTCAGAGTGGTTCGGTGACGTACGGGCAGGGGTGGCAGCCGCCG
The DNA here is from genome assembly GCF_022348085.1 of Mycobacterium sp. PSTR-4-N. GTDB lineage: Bacteria > Actinomycetota > Actinomycetes > Mycobacteriales > Mycobacteriaceae > Mycobacterium. Next base: position 67,820 of record NZ_JAKRFN010000016.1, read on the forward strand.
GCGGTGGACTGGTCGTCAACGCGGGGGCGCATTCTGCTGGCGGCGTCTGTGTTGTTCGCCCAGCGCGGATATTTCGGCACGTCGACCCGTGACATCGCCGAGGCCGTGCAGATCCGGCAGCCGTCGTTGTTCCACCATTTCGGGGCGAAGCACGAGATCTTCCGCACGCTGGTCGAACTCGATCTCGGCCCGTCCATCGCGCGGATGGACCGGCGGCTTGCGGAGACGTCGAGCTGGGCCGAGAAGCTCCACCTGGCCATCGCCTGCGACGTCAGGGAGATCCTCGCGCAGCCGTTCGACGCACGGGGTCTGTATCAGGACGCGGTGCTGGCGCTCGACGAGTTCGCGGCAGAGCGGCACGGCATCGAGATCTTCCACCGGCAGATCGAGCGCGTGGTCACCGGCGGTAGGCGTGCGGGGGAGTTCGCGGCCTTCGAGCCGTCGTTCGTGGTGCGTGCCGCCAACGGTGTGCTGTTCGAGACGTTGCGGGAACAGGGGGGTCCGGCGGGCCCGGTGCGCCGGCAGCGCCCGATCCAGGCTGCCGACTTCGTGGTGCGCTCGCTGTTGACCGACCAGGACCGCCTGGCCGACATCCGTGCCGTGACCCGGCGCCGTCTGAAGACATCGGCCGCCACACGCGCCCTATCCTCCGATAGGTAGCACGGGCGGGTCGACCCGGCACCCCGAGATGCGACAGGGAGGAGTGCTGCGTGCCCACGCCCAGCGGTCACACATCGTCGACCGGTGCCGTCGCCACGCCGCACCGGCTGGCCACCGACGCCGCCGCCGAGGTCTACCGCCACGGTGGAACCGCCGTCGACGCGGCGATCGCGGCCGCTGCGGTCCTCACCGTCGTCTACCCGCACAACGTCGCTCTCGGTGGCGATCTCGTCGCGTTGGTGCGCAGCCCCGACGGCGCCGTCACCTGTGTCAATGCCTCGGGGTGGGCCGGCGCCGCGGCCGACCCGGTCGCGATGCGCGCCGTGCACGGGGACACGTTGCCGGACCGCGGGGTCGACACGGTGACGGTGCCTGGTGGGGTGCGCGGATGGGAAGCGTTGTGGCGCTTCGGCAGCCGTCTGCGCTGGAGCAGATTACTCGAACCTGCCGAACGCATCGCCCGCAGCGGGGTGCCCGTGGCCCCGTCGGTCGCTGCTCACCTCGACGATGCCGAGAACGCCGATCTGGCGGGCATCGTCGACTTCGACATCGTGTTCCGCCCGGGCGGCCGGACGTTGAGAGAGGGCGAGATCTTCCGCCAGCGGGCGTTGGCCGACACGTTCACCGCCCTGCGGTTCGGCGGGCCCGACGAGTTCTACACCGGCACGCTGGGGCAGCGCACGGTCGCTTACCTGCGCTCGCGCGGCTCGGTGCTGCAGGCCGCGGATTTCGCCGAGTTCGCCGCCGAGGTCACCGAGCCGCTGTCGGTGCACTTCCGCGGCCTCACCGTGTACACCAGCCCACCCAACACGCACGGCTTCGTGATGGTGCGGGCCTTGCGGGCTCTCGACGCGCTCGGTGTCGGGCAACCGCTGGGCGACGACCTGCCGACACTGATGCAGATCTTCGGTCACGCGAACCAGCTGCGGACCGCCCACCTGGCCGACCCGCGACACGCCGATGTGGACGTCGCCGCACTCGTCGACGGTGACGTGGGTGCGCGTGCGACGCTCGCGCACACCCGGGACATGACGGGTCCGTTGCCCGCCGGCGACACCGTGGGGGTGGCCACCGCCGACGGGCAGGGCTTCGCCGTGTCGTTGATCCAGAGCGTCTATCACGCCTTCGGCTCGGGCCTGATCGATCCGCAGACAGGCATCCTGTTCCACAACCGCGGAACCAGTTTCGACCTCACGCCCGCGTCGCCGAACGTGCTGGCTCCGCGCAAGCGGCCGCGCCACACGTTGATGCCCGCGCTGACCACCGAGGACGGTAGGCTCCGGCACGTGCTGGCCACGATGGGCGGGCAGGGCCAACCGCAGATCCTCACCGAGATCCTGCTGCGGATGCTCGACGGAGCGGCCCCGGCCGACGCGGTGGCGGCCCCCCGTGCGATCGTCGGTCGCCAGACCCGTCTCGCCGGTGCCGACACGATCTCGGTCGAGGACGGCGTCGATGGCCCGGCCCGCGCGGCGCTGGCGCGCTCGGGCCTCGACGTGGTCGAGCTCCCCGGCCACAGTGAGTCGTGCGGTCAGGCGAATGTCGTTGCCGCGCAGGCAGACGGCTCGCTGGTGGCGGCGACTGACCCCCGCGCGGACGGTTCGGCGGCCGTCGTGCACCACGTGCGTCTTCCGGCCCGCCCGTGATCGGTCAGCTGCGGGTCGGCCTGATGCTGACCCTGACCGCCGTGACGGGCGCGCTCGACGCGGTGGGCTACCTGAGCCTGGACCGGGTGTTCACCGGGAACATGACCGGCAACGTGGTGATCCTGGGCATGGGCATCGCCTCGGAGGAGGGTCTGCCGGTGGCAGGCCCGCTGATCGCGCTGGGTGGCTTCACCGTCGGCGCGGCGGTGGCCGGCCTGCTCACCCGGGGCCGGACCGCCGGCTGGAACCGCGTCGTCACCCTGACGCTGTGGACCAACGCCGTGGTCCTCGCCGCGGTGGCGACGGTGTTGACAGTCGTCGCTCCGACCGGTCGATCGGCGGGCGGAATCGCCTGCGCCACAACGCTTGCTGTCGTGATGGGCATGCAGGCCGCGATCGCGCGGTTCCTCGCCGTGCCGGACATGACCACCGTCGTCGTCACGTCGACCATCACCTCGTTCGCCGGGGAGACGCTGCTCGCGGGCGGCCTGGGGTGGATGGCCCACCGACGGCTGTGGGCGGTGGTGCTGATCTTCGCCGGCGCGCTGGCGGGAGCGCTGCTGACCAAGCTGGGGGTCGGGGTGCCGGTCTACGCGGCGGCGGCAGTGGTGCTCGTCTGCGCGATGACGGGGCACCGATACTGGAATCGGCTGCCCGCGTGAGCGCGTCGAGCGCTCAGCCCGGTTGCCCGTAGACCGCGACCACCACGGTGCGGTCGAGGCTGTTCTCCGACCACACACCGATCTGGGTGTTGGCGCAGTTGCTCATGATCGCCATGTAGTCGGGGCGGTAGTACCACTGGTTGAGGATCTCGATCCCGCTGATCGCCAGCGCGGGGTTGATCGCGACGGTCTCGGCGACCGTCCCGACGAAGCCCGCCCGGTTGGCGCGGTCCTGTGCGGTCGAGCCGTCGGAGCCGATGTCGCCGTCGAGCGCACGGTTGTTGAGGACGTCGTTGGCATGCCACTGGGCGGCCAGCCGCAGCTGCGGGTTGATCGCGATGTCGGTGCCGCAGCCGTGTTGCTTCTGGATCGTGTACACGTTGACCACGACGCTCTCGTTGAGGCGCTTGTTGTCGGCGTGCGCAGCCGGCAGCGCGGTGCCCACGGCGCCCAGGAGCAGCGCCGTCGGCAGCGCACAAGCGATCCTGGTGGCGGTCACAGCCGGTGAGATTACGCGACCCCGACGGTCACCGAAGCCGGTGCGGGAAGATTCGTCGACGGCTCGGCCGCCAGCCGGGTGTCCCACCAGTTGTCGGGTTGAGCCGTGGCCCACCCGTTGATCGCCTCCAGCGCGGCGGCCAGTGACACCAGCAACGGTTCGCTGTTCGCCGGACCCATCAGCTGCACGCCGATCGGCAGCCCGTCTGAGGTGAACCCCGCAGGCACGTTGATCGACGGCCAGCCCAGCAGGTTCCACGGCCAGGTGGCGGGACAGGCGCGGATCATCGCCCGGTCGGTGGCCAGCCCGCTCAGGCCGTCGAACGCGTCGACCCGCGGCGGTGGAAGCGCGGTGGTCGGGGCGAGCACCACGTCGGCGAGGTTGAAGATCCAGCCGACCCGCTGCCGGGTGACCGCCTCGTGGGCTCGGGCCTTACGCAGGATGTGCTCGCTGAGCACCCGGCCGGTCAGCGCGTTGGCGCGCGTGCGCGGATCCCAGCGCGGGCCCGGCCCCAGCCGATCCATCCACTGCGGAATGCCCGCGGTGGAGCGCGCCAGGAAGTTCCACGACATGCGCAGGTGGTAATCGGGGTCTGCGGCGATGATCGTGTGGCCGAGGTCTTCGAGTTGGTGCGCGACCGACTCCATCGCCGCGCGGATCTCGGGGTGCAGGGTGGCCCGGAAAACCGAGTACGGGAACTTGGTCGACAGCGCGACGCGCAGCGGTCCGGGGGCCCGCGACACGTGGTCGGACACCGTCACCGGCGGCGGGGTGTGCAGGTCGCCGGGGGCGTTGCCCGACGCCGCGTCCAGCACCAGCGCGGCGTCGCCGACCGTGCGGGCCAGCACGCCGTTGACGGTGATGCCGTTGAACGCCTCGGCCAGCGGTGACGTGGAGATCCGTCCGCGCTGGGGTTTGATGCCGACCAGGTGGGTCCAGGCCGCGGGGATGCGCACACTGCCCGCCCCGTCCGAGCCGATCGCGGCGGCCACCAGCCCGGCTGCGACGGCCGCCGCGCTGCCGCCGGAGGAACCGCCCGGCGTGTGCTCGCGCGACCACGGATTGCGCGTGTGCCCGAACGCCGGGCCGCTGGTGAACGGCCACTGACCCAGTTCGCAGGTGTTCGTCTTGCCGACGATCACCGCGCCGGCCGCCCGCAGCCGGCGGACCACCTCCGCGTCGGCGGTGGCCTCGGGCACCTCGCCGTCGGCGCCGAACCGGGTCGGCACGCCCGCGACGTCCACGTCGTCCTTGACCGCGATCGGGATGCCGAGCAGGGGGAGGGTCGAATGGTCTTGTCCCGCAGCGCGTTTACGGTCAGCGGCGGCGGCCTCGGCGAGCGCGGACTCGCGCAGCACCACCCGGAAGGCGTTCAGCGTCGGCTGGCTCGCCTCGATCGCGTCGAGGGAGCGCCGTACCAGCTCGACCGAGGTCACGCTGCCGCTGGCAAGGGCGAAGAGCTGGTTGCCGAGAGTGGGAAACCGAGTACCGGAGGCGGGAGAGACGACCATCACCGACAAGAGTATCGGCGCTGCGAACCCGATATCCATCCCGATCAATGGAAGACTGGACGGATGCGTCTGTATCGGGACCGAGCGGTGGTGCTCCGTCAGCACAAGCTCGGGGAAGCCGATCGCATCGTCACCCTGCTCACCCGCGATCACGGGTTGGTCCGCGCGGTGGCCAAAGGGGTGCGGCGCACCCGCAGCAAGTTCGGGGCGCGGCTGGAACCGTTCGCGCACATCGACGTTCAGCTCTACCCCGGCCGCAACCTCGACATCGTCACCCAGGTCCAGGCGATCGACGCGTTCGCCTCCGACATCGTCAGCGACTACGGCCGCTACACGTGTGCCTGCGCGATGCTCGAGACCGCGGAGCGGATCGCCGGGGAGGAGCACGCGCCGGTGCCCGCTCTGCACCGGCTCACCGTCGCCGCGCTGCGCGCGGTGGCCGACGGTGCCCGACCACGGGAACTCGTGCTCGACGCCTATCTCCTGCGCGCGATGGGGGTCGCCGGGTGGGCGCCCGCGCTGACCGAATGCGCCCGGTGCGCCACGCCGGGCCCGCACCGGGCCTTCCACGTCGCCGCCGGCGGCAGCGTGTGCGTGCACTGCCGGCCGTCGGGCTCGGTCACCCCGCCCCAGGGTGTGCTGGATCTGATGGCCGCGCTCTACGAGGGCGACTGGGAGCACGCGCAGACCTCCGTCGCGGCGCACCGCAGCCAGGCCAGCGGATTGGTGGCCGCGCACCTGCAGTGGCATCTGGAGCGCCAGTTGCGGACGTTGCCCCTCGTGGAGCGGGTGGATCGGAAGACCGGGCAGACCATCAGGCAGGATGTGGCGCATGGCAACGGAACGGACCGGGAGGCGGAAGGGCAAGAACAGCTACCCACAGCTGCCCCCGGCGCCTGAGGACTATCCGACGTTCCCGGACAAGTCCACCTGGCCGGTGGTCTTCCCCGAGTTGCCGCCCCGCACCAACGGCAAGTTCGCCCGGCCTCCGCAGCACACGTCCAAGGAGGCCGCCCCGCAGATCCCCGCCGACCAGGTACCGCAGCACGTCGCGGTCGTGATGGACGGCAACGGCCGGTGGGCCACCCAGCGCGGACTGGGCCGCACCGAGGGGCACAAGATGGGTGAGGCGGTGCTCATCGACATCACCTGCGGGGCGATCGAGCTGGGCATCAAACACCTGACGGTCTACGCGTTCTCCACCGAGAACTGGAAGCGCAGCACCGAAGAGGTGCGGTTCCTGATGGGTTTCAACCGCGAGGTGGTGCGGCGGCGCCGGGAGAACCTCAACGACATGGGCGTGCGGATGCGCTGGGTCGGTTCGCGGCCCCGGATGTGGCGCAGCGTCATCAAGGAGTTCGACATCGCCGAGGAGATGACCGTCGACAACGACGTCATCACGATCAACTACTGCGTCAACTACGGCGGGCGCACCGAGATCGTCGAAGCCGCCCGGCAACTGGCCCAGGAGGCCGTCGACGGCAAGATCACCCCGAGCCGCATCACCGAGGCCGGCTTCGCCAAGCATCTGCACCGGGCCGACATCCCCGACGTCGACCTGTTCATCCGGACCTCGGGGGAGCAGCGGGCCAGCAACTTCCTGCTGTGGCAGGCCGCCTACGCCGAATACGTGTTCCAGGACAAGCTGTGGCCGGACTACGACCGCCGCGATCTGTGGGCGGCGTGTGAGGAGTACGTCTCGCGCAACCGCCGCTTCGGACGGGCCTGATGGAACTCGGCGAGCGGCTCCCGCTGGTGTTGGCCGAGGTCGTGGCGGTGCAGCACGAGGACGACGGGGCGATCACGGTGCCGCACGAGCAGACGTTCGCGTCGCTTCGGGTGGTGACGATCGCCGAGGATCTCGAGCTGGTGTCGTTGACGCAGGTGCTGGCCTGGGACTTGCCGCTGACCGCCGCGGTGCGCGCCGAGGTGGCCAAGCACGCCCAGGACACGCTGCTCGGGACCGTGTCGCTGGTCGAGAAGATCGGCGCCAAAGGCGGCGGAGGCGCACGCAAGACCGGGGATGTGCTCCTGCGCTACAACTTCCCGGCGGCCGGGTTGACCGACGACGCGCTGCGCACGCTGATCCTGATGGTGTTGGCCACCGGCGCCGATGTCCGGCGCGCGCTCGTGGCCTAGTGTCGCCTGTGTGCGCATCGTCCTGATTTTCGTCGGCATCGTGGTCGCGCTGTTCGGGGCGCTGTTCACCCTGCAGGGTGTCGGCGTGGTCGGTGGCAGCCCGATGAGCAACACCACCACGTGGTCGGTGCTCGGCCCGATCATCGCGATCGTCGGGATCGGCGTCGCGGTCCTCGGTTGGCGCAGGAGGGGTTAGCTGCCGGCCGCCGGATTCGCTCTAGAACACCTCGTCGTAGGCGCGGAACACGGCCTCGCGGGAGTACGTCGTCGCGAAGTGCTCCCGCGCCTCGCGGGAGCACCGCCGGTTCTCGTCGACCGGCACCAGTGCGCACAGCGCGTCGGCCATCGCTCGTGGCTCGTCGGCGACGACGATTCCCGTACCCGGGCCACTGGCGATCCCTTCGGCGCCGATCGTGGTGGAGACGACCGGTAGCGCGCGGCTGAGCGCTTCGAAGACCTTGAGTTTGATCCCTGACCCGAACCGAAGCGGGTTGACCAGCGCTGTGGCGCTGTCGAGGGCATCGCCGAGATCGGGCACGTAGCCGTCGACGCTGACGGTGTCCGGGTAGCGCCGAGCCAGGGTCAGCAATCGGTCGGACACATCCCGGCCGATCACCCTCAGACGAGCGTCGGGGAAGCGGGCCAGCACGAGCGGCCAGACCGTGGTCAGGAACGAATACACGCCGTCTTCGTTGTGGGGAAGCGACAGCAGGCCGAGGAACACGAACGCAGGCGCGCCCGCGTAGGTCCTCGTCGTCACCGACGCGGTGCGTACCAGCGGCGGTACGGACCAGATACGGCTCGCGGCGACGCCGGTGCGCTGCTGCAACGACCGAGCTTCGTCGGCGTTGACCAGCAGACACCGCCGGAATCGGCGGGCGGTCCTGTCCTCGCTGCGGCGCACCAGGCTGCGTTCCAGACGCAACAGCGCGGTCTGACTGGCGCGCCGCGTCGCCAGGGGTCGCAACCGGGCCGGCACGTGTTCGGCGAAGTTGCCCAGCGGGCTGATCTCGACGTCGGGATAGCGCTGAGCGGCGGACAACATCCGGTCGTAGCGCTCGGAGAACAGGTCGTCGAGGTAACAGATCTGGCGCCCGGCGACGTCATCGGAGGCGTACTGGGCCATGCGCACGGTGTCGAACACCTGCAGTGCCGGTTGCAGATCGGCGAGCAGTGTGCGGATGGCCGCCGCGGTCTTCGCGGAGTACAGGAAGGACTCCTGCAGGCTGGCGCGGCCGAGGGCCGTGCGGCTACCGACCGCACGCAGCACGTCACGTCCGCCCGGCCCGGGCACCGAATGCACGGTGACAGCGAAGCCGTCCCCGGGCGGGGCGCCCACTTTGATGTAGTGAACCTGTTCTGCGCCGTGGCGTTCTGCGAAGTAATCGCAGAACCCGGCCAGCACGACCTTCTTGCCGGCGTCTGTCGGGTAGGGGTCCACAGCACTGATCAGCGCGACCGACACGGGAGCATCTTCACACGGAATGTTGTCCGGAGTGGCCGTTGGGGGGCACGAAGCCGGTAATCTCTCCTGCTGGATGATCGGCGCACCGCAAACACCGCGCGGATCAGGTGACGGGTACGGCGGCGTGATCAGGGGGTTTGCCACGGCTACCGAATCGACGGGTGAGCAGCCCGATGGCCACACGTCGAACGCCATGCCCGCAACCGGCCGGCAGACCCTCTGGAACTATCTGATCTTCGCGCTCAGCAAGAGCTCCACTCTGCTGATGACGATCGTCGTGGCTCGCATCCTGGGCCCGACCGAGTTCGGTGTCTTCGCGCTGGCGATCCTGGTCGTGAATCTCTTCGACTACGTCAAAGACCTCGGGGTCGCTTCGGCTCTGGTGCAGAACCGGCGCGACTGGGCAGTGCTGGCGCCCACCGGACTGACGCTGTCGGTGGTGTTCGGCGTGGTCGCCAGCGGGTTGCTGGCGGTCACCGCCGGGCCTGCCGCTGACGCGCTCGGCCAACCGGAGCTCACCGGGCTCATCCGGGTGCTCGCCATCGGCCTCGCCATCTCGGCGCTGAGCACCATCCCGGCCGCATGGCTCCGGCGCTCGATGAACTTCTCCGCCCGGCTGATGCCGGAGTTCGCCGGCGCGGCGATCAAGACCTGCCTGACCATCGGGCTCGCGGTGGCCGGGCTCGGCGTGTGGAGCCTCGCCTACGGTCAGCTCGCCGCGGCGGTCGTCATGACCCTGCTCTACTGGCGGGTCGCCCGCAGCGGCGTCGGATTCTCCTGGGACTCCGCCGTCGCGCGGGAGCTGGTCCGGTTCGGCTTGCCCGTCACCGCGGTCACGCTGCTCGCCTACGCCATCTACAACGTCGACTATCTCGCCATCGGCGAACGGTTGGGCCCCACGGCACTCGGGCTGTACACGCTGGCCTACCGCATCCCGGAACTGCTCGTGCTGAGCCTGTGCGTGGTGGTCAGCGAGGTGCTGTTCAGCGCGTTGTCGGGATTGCAGCACGACCGTCACACGCTGACCCGGCACTACCTGCAGGCGTTGACCGCGGTCTTCGCGCTCACGCTCCCGATCGGTGTCGGGCTCGCGGTGAGTGCGCGGCCGCTGGTCGCCACCCTCTACGGACCCGACTATGCGGACTCGGTGGCGATCCTGTCGGTGCTCGCGGTCTACACCGTGGTGTACTCGGCCTCTTTCCATGCCGGAGATGTGTTCAAGGCGATCGGCCGGCCGGGTCTGCTGACCATGATGAGCGCGGGCAAGCTCGCCGTGCTGGTCGGACCGATCTGGTGGGCGGCCGGTCACGACGCGACGATGGTCGCCGTCGCGTTGTTCGCCGTCGAGGTCGTGCATTTCGTGGTGCGCATGTCGGTGCTGTGCGCGCTGACCGGTGTGCGGTGGCGGGCGATCGGTGATGCGCTGGTGCGCCCGGCGGCGGCCGCGGCGCCGATGGCGGTGCTGCTGTGGGGTCTGCTGCACGGCACCGAGTCTCTCGCCGCACCGCTGCAACTCGCGATTCTCGTCGTTGCGGGCGTGACGTCCTACGTTCTGCTACTACGATTCACGGCACCGCAGCTGGTCAAGGCGGCGTACGGAACAGTCCAGCGACGGCTTTCACGCTCTGCCGGAGCACCGGGCACGACGGTGAAAGAGGGGCCATGACGAAGCGTCGACTTGTTGTCGCGGTGCTGGCGTTGATCGGCGCGGTTCTGGGGGCGCTGGTCGCGGTGCTCGCCGTCCCGGGTGCGAGTCGCTACTCGGCCAGCGCCAACGTCGCGCTGTTGCCGGCCCCAGGATTGACCACCGCCGAGGCGTCCAGCTTCTGGGAGGTGCTGACCCGGGGGCAGGTGACGCGCACGGCGGCACTGGTGTACGACGATCCGCGGTGGCTGTCGCCGGCGGCCGACGCCGCGAAGGTCCCGCGTGGCGAGCTGTCGATGACCGCGGCCGCACTGCCCGACACGACCATCTTGACCGTGACGGTGACGGGTCCCTCCGCGCAAGCCGCCGAGACCGCGCTGGGCAGTGTCCTGACCGTGGCCACCCCCGAGGCCGCGTCGTTGGCCACCCCGTTCGACGTCAAAGTGTTGTGGCCGCAGCAGAACAGCGCCTATCCCGAGCCCGCGGCGGGCCGCACGCAGGTGGCCGCGGTGGGAGCCTTCGGTGGCGCGCTGCTCGGCGCCGGCGTCGGCTGGCTTCTGCAGCGGCGGCGTCGGGGCGAGCAGCAGCCGGGGCGGCATCACGAGGGCGCTGCAGCCGGCCGTCCCGCCTTCGACGATGCGACCGACAGCGTGCCCGCCCGCTCATGACCGTGCGCGTCCGGATACGACGCGAACCCGGTGAGATCGTGCTGCTGGCGGTGGCTGCAGGTGTCGCCCTCGTCGGGGCAGCCACCCTGCTCGGCTCGCGCAGCCCGCTCATCGTGGTGGCGGCGCCGATCGGCGCGGTGGCCCTGGTCGTCGCCGCGCGGCGGCCCGTGGTGGCGCTGTGCATCATGGCGATCGTCGAGTTCACCAATCTCTCCGGTCTGCTCGCTCCCCGTAGCGGGCTTCCCGTCTTCCAGGTCTCGCTGCTGCTCGGACTGCTCTCGGTGGGATTCGCGCTGCGAGACCCTCTGTGCCGCAGTCGGATCAACGGGTGGACGCTGGTGTGCGGGGCGCTTCTGGCCACGTATCTGGCGACACAGGGGATCGCACTTCTCGGCTCGGTCGACCCCACTGCATCGGCCGCCACCCTCTACCGGCAGACCGTGGACTGTGTCTTCGTGATGATCGTGCTGCTGCTGGTGCAGCTCACGGCGCGGCCGTGGCCCGTGGCCGCCGCCATCGTGGTCACGCTCGCCGCGCTGTGCACGCTGACGATCATCAGCCAGGTCGCCACCGGTGGCACCGCCGACTTCGGTGGATTGTCCACGGTGACAACGGCGTCCGGCGAAGGCATCACCACGCTGCGATACGGCGGACCGCTGCCGGATTCCAACTTCTGGGGCAGGCATCTGGTGATGGGGCTGCCGATGGCCGCCGCGCTGATGACGCGCGCGCTGCGCCACGAGCGCCGGGCGGTGTTCGCGGGCTGGGTGCTGGCGCTGGTGCTCCTGCTGGGCGGGGTGTACCTGACCCAGTCGCGCGGCACGTTCCTCGCCGCCGGTGTCGCGATCGCCGTCTGGTTCGTGGCTGTCGAGCGGTCGGTGCGGCGCTGGGCACTGGTGTTGATCCCCCTGGGCGCGGTCGCGTTCGCGGTGCCCGGCGTCGGTGATCGGCTGCTCGTCGCCCTCGACGATCTGACCAAGGCCGAGGTGCAGAGCTCCATCGACCCGTCCGTACTGGGCCGCCTGGCCGCCCAGCAGGAAGCATGGATGATGTTCGACGAACGGCCGCTGTTCGGATTCGGGCCGGGCACGTTCAGTGGGCAGGTGATCAACTTCGCCGGCCGGGTCCCGCTGGCCGTCCGCGAGCCGGCCGCCGCGCCGCACAACCTGTATGCCGAGCTGGCGGCCGAGTCGGGCTGGACGGGTCTGCTCGGCTGGGGGGTGGTCATGGCCGGGTTCATCGGCATCGCGGTGTTGCGCATCGTCGCCGATCCGCGCAGCCGCGACCGTGTGCTGGCTGCCGCGGTGTGTGCCGCGCTGGTCGCCTGGTCCGTCGCGAGCATCGGCCTGCACATGGCCTACTTCCGCAGCTTCGGCGTGGTGCTGGCGCTCGTCGGCGGCATCGCGCCCGCCTGGCCCGTCGCCGCCGACGCCGTGCGCCGCTTCACCCGCGGTGTCGCCACCTGGGGTGCCGCAGCATTGGTGGGCGCCGCGACATGCTGGGTGTCGTTGTCGTTCACCAGCTCTACTGCGGTGACCGCGATGCAGCCGATCACCTTGGTTCCGGTCGGGCCGGTCGACGGCTGGTACTCCTATGCGTTGGACGTCCGGTCGCGCGCGGAGATGCTGCCCACGATCGCCACCGTCGTCGACGACCCGGCCTCACCGGTCGACGTCGTGGCCGACCCGGTCCGCGGGGTGCTGGCGTTCACCACCACCGCCGACACCACCGATCAGGCGCGCGACGAGATCCAGGTCGCTGCGACGGCAGCCGAGACGCGACTGCGGGATGCCATCGGCTACCAGCAGTACGCGCTGCAGCCGGTGGGCAGCATGCGCGTCACGCCCACCCGTGAGCGCTCCCTGCCTGCCACCGCGGCCTCGCTCGGCCTCGGGTTGCTCGCCGCACTCGCGGTCGCCGCTCGGCTGTCGTCGCGCCGGCGTCCCGTGTCCTCTGACCGACCGATCGAGAAGGCGGCATCGTGGGCGTGAGCAAACCGATCGTGCTCGTGGAGATGTCCCCGTCGGGCGGACTGTTCCAGTTCGCGTTCGAACTGGGCAGCGCGCTGGCGGCGCGCGGTGAGCGCGTCGAGCTGTGGACCGGACCGCGACCGGAGCTGCGATCCACGCAGCCGGCGTTCGTCGTGCGCTCCGTGTTGCCGACGTGGCATCCGGGCGACACCGGCGTGCATTCGCGGCTGTTCCTCCTCGCGCGCAGGGCTTTTCGCGCGGCGCAGTTGATCTTCGCCTGGATCGTGCTGAGCGTGCGCCTGATCGTCGCCCGACCCCGCGCGGTGCTGTGGTCGCAGTGGCGATTCGCGTTCGAACCACTCTTCGTGGTGATGCTGGCGGCTGCGCTGCGCAGCAGCGTGCTCGGGTTGATCGCCCACGAGCCGGTGCCGCGCTCTGACGCCAAGGACACCAGCACGCCGAAATCGGGCACCGTGCTCACCCGGGCGTTCCGCGCCGCATGGCAGCGCATCGATGTCGCGTTCGTGCTCGGTCCGCGCACTCGTGAGCTCGCCGTGTCGTACTGGCAGCCTCACTGTCCCGTGCTCGTCATCCCCCACGGCAACGAACCGGGCGTGCGGGGGACGGCCGTCGTGCGTCCGGTCGCCGAGACCGAGCCGGTTGCGTTGTTCTTCGGCGTCTGGTCGAAGTACAAGGGCATCGAAGTGCTTCTCGACGCCTTCGCCCTGGTCCGCAGGCGACGTCCCGACGCTCGGCTGGTGCTCGCCGGAGCCGCCGGGGCAGACATCGATGTCGAGACCGTGCTCGCACGAGCCCGGGCGCTCGGGAACGTCGACGCCCGGCCCGGTTACGTACCGATCGACGACGTGGCCGGGTTGTTCGACAGTGCCCGTGTGGTGGTGACCCCGTACATCCGGGCGACCCAGAGTGGTGTCGCGCATCTGGCGTTCACATTCGGCAGGCCCGTCGTCGCCAGCGAGATCGGCGATCTGCCCGATGTCATCGCCCACGGCGTGACCGGACTGTTGTGCCCGCCGCACGACGCCGAGGCGCTCGCATCCGCGATGGTCGAGCTGCTCGAGGATCCCGCGCTGGCAGCACAACTGGGCCAGGCGGGTGCGGACAGCGTGGCCGAGGCATGGGCGGTGGCCGCGGGCCGGGTCGCCGACGCGGTGGCCGATGCGGCCGGCGGACGCTGACGGTACCCGATGGCTCGATCCTTTCACCGGCTCGTCACCGCGTTGATCCTCGTCACGGTGGGCGGCGTGCCGTCGTGCGCGTCGAGCGACCGGCCTCCGCAGCCGTTCGCCGACACCAGCCCGTGGCGACAACCCGTCGGCCCGCAGGCACGACCCGACCCAGGTAGCGCCGCGATGATCGCCGCGGTGCAGCGTGAACCGGCGCTGCACGCCAATCTCGTCGAGTTCGGCATTCCGATCTACCAGGCAGGCGCCGACACCCCGACCCACACCGTGCCCTGCACCCGCACCGATTACGGCCTCTGTCCGTTCGCTGGGTGGCCGGTTCCCATTCCCGATGGGGCACAGCCCAACTCGGGCTCCGATGGGGTACTGGTCAGCATCTCGCAGAGCAGCGGCGTGATCTTCGAGCTCTGGCGGGCCCGCACCGAGGGCGAGGCGTGGTCGGCAGAGTTCGGGGCGGTGAACAGTCTGCACGGGTCCGGGTGGGGCGGGGCTGCGACCGGTTCCGGTGCGTCACGCCTGGGCGGGGTGGTCCGGCTGGCCGAGATCGCCGACGGCGAGATCCCACACGCACTGGCGCTGCAATCGGACAACGCCTGCCCGACGTTCCGGGCGCCGGCGCTCAAGAGCGACGGCTCCTCTACCCGTCCGGACTGCATCCCCGAAGGCGCACGGCTGCAACTCGATCCGTCGGTCGATGTGGATGCGCTGGGGTTGCGGCCCGGCGAATTGGCCGTCGCGAAGGCGATGCAGCGTTACGGTGGCTATCTGATGGATGTCGCCGACACGCCGCTGAGCGTCAGCTTCGAACTGGACCGCGAGGCGTCGGCCGGCACGGTGGGGACGACATACGCCGACGCCGGGTTCCGCTGGGACTACGACGCGATGGAGGGGGTTCCGTGGAACAGACTGAGGGTGCTGTCCTGAGGCGGGGAATCAAGGCGCTCGTCCTGATCGACGCGTTCCGGATGGGGGGTGCCGAGACCCTGCTGGCGCCGATGATCGTGGCTTCTCGCAACACCGACCTCCACATGGACGTCGCGAGTGTGTCACCGGCGGAATGGAATTCCGAGAAGACCATGGCGATTCTCGCCGACGCCGGCATAACGACGCGATCGTTGGGCATCCGCCGTCTGCTCGATCCCGTGGCGCTGCCCCGGCTGGTGCGGACGATCCGGCAGGGCGGTTATGACATCGTGCACGCGCACCTCGAGATGGCGATGACCCTGGCCGTGCCCGCCGCGGCGATCGCCCGCCGGCCCGCGGTGTGCACCTTCCACCACGTGGCCTACCCGGTCGAGGGGCGCGAAGCCGGGCGGATGCGCCTGGCGGTGGAGGCCGCGACCCGCTCGCGCCGCGCGCTCTTCGTCTCCGAGGCATCGCGCCGGTCCTTCGCCGAGGTGTACCGCCCCGGCCGGATGCCCGGCAACTGGGAGGTCATGCACAACGGCATCGATGTCTCCAATTACGCGCCGGGACAGGCCGATCCCCGGATCCGGGCGGAGCTCACAGGCAATCGCGGCGACGTCCCTCTGGTGGTTCTGCCCGCGGCGTTCCGCGAACTGAAGGCCATCCCGGTGGCGATCGCGGCGTGGCCCGCCGTCCGGCAGCGGCATCCGCGGGCGGTGCTGGCATTGGCGGGCGGCGGCGAGCAGGAACCCGAGTTGCGCCGGCTCGTGGCCGAATTGGGGCTCGAGGACGCGGTCGTGTTCGCCGGCGTACGCACGGACATGCCGGAGATCTACCGGGCGGCTGATGTGGTGCTGTTGCCGTCGACGCACGAGAATCTACCGACCGTACTGATCGAGGCGGGAGCCACCGAGCGACCCGTCGCGGCGACCCGGGTCGGCGGTATCCCCGACATCGTGATCGACGGGGAGACCGGGGTGTTGTTCGAGCCGGGCTCGCCGGAGGCGCTCGCCGCGGCTGTCGGCCGGTTGCTCGACGATCCCGAGCTGCGCCGTCGTATGGGCGCTGCCGCAGGCGAGCGGGCCCGTCGCGAGTTCTCGGCGGACGCATGGGTCGATCGGCTGCGTGCGACGTATCTGCAGGCCATGGGTGAGGGCCGGTGAGTCGCCCACTCGTCGCTTACGTGGTGTCGCGCTTCCCGGTCACCTCGGAGACGTTCATCGTGCGCGAGCTCGATGCCATCGCCCGCACGAATCGCTATGAGCTGCAGATCAGATCGCTGTTCCCGGCACCCGACAGCGCGGTGCACGACATCGCGCGACGCTGGGTGCAGCAGCTGGTGCGACCATCGACCCGCGCCGCGCTGATCGGTCTGGGCTGGGCGGTGGCCACCCGTCCGCTGCGCGTGGCCTCGGTGGTCGCAACGGTGATCGTGGGCTATTCCGCTCGCCCCCCGCTGCTGCTGCGTGCGCTGACGACGGTTCTCCTCGCATGCGCGCACGCGAGGGACCTGGCCGCGCAGAGGCGCGTAGTTCACGTTCACGCCCATTACGCGACCTATCCCGCGCTGGCCGCATGGGTGTGTCACCGGCTCGTCGGCGCGACGTACGGGTTCACCGTGCACGCCCACGATCTCTACGTCGACACGTCGATGCTGGACCGCAAGATCGCCGACGCACGCTATGTGGTCACCATCTCGCGATTCAATCGGGACCTGCTGCAACAGCACAACGCCGGGGGAACCCCGATCCACGTGATCCATGCGGGTATCGATACGGCCGCCTATCCGTTCCGGGCGCGCGGGATCCCCGCTGACGGCCCGGTGAGGGCGCTGACGGTCGCCTCACTGCAGCAGTACAAGGGTCACGCTGTGCTGCTGCAGGCGATGGCGCGGGGCGGCGGCGCTGTCGAGCGGATGACACTGGATCTGATCGGCGACGGCGTGTTGAGAGCTGAACTCGAGGCTCTCGCGGAGAGCCTGGGTCTGCAGAGGCGGGTGCGCTTTCTGGGTGGTTGCAGCGAGGACCAGGTGAGGGCGGCGTTGGCCGCCGCCGACCTGTTCGTGCTGCCGAGCATCGTGGCCGACGACGGTCAGATGGAGGGGCTGCCCGTCGCGTTGATGGAGGCGCTGGCCAGTGGGGTGCCAACCATCTCCACCGCACTCTCCGGCATCCCCGAGATCGTCGTCGACGGTGCCACCGGCATGCTGGCCGCACCCGGGGATGTCGGTGACCTCAACGCGACGCTGACCGCGATGATCGAGAGTGGGCCGGGGGCGATCGCGTTCACCGAGGCGGGCCGCGCGCTGGTGACCGGCGAGTTCGACCTGCAGTCGACCGTTGCCGCGCTGACCGGGGTGCTCGACGAGAATGTCGCGATCGCCCCGCGCTGAGCAAACAAGTTGAGCGTGTTTCGCCTGCGTCAAATTGCCTCTTGATCGTCCTCTGTAGAAGATGTGATCATCGTGCTGACGCGCCGTTCGCGGCAGCCCGGTGATCTTGAAAACAGTTGGGGGAGTGGCAATGTCAGCGAATCTCTGGCCGTCGGCGGGTCATCCTCACGAGTCGTCGCCTCAGGTCTGCGCCGGCAAAAATGCCGACGGGGGTCATGAGTTTGCTGAAACTGTCCAGCGACGTCAGATGCCACCACCTGCCGCAGGGCGCATCGCCCACGTCGGCCGAGTCGGAGCACTGGCTGTGGCACTGGGTATCGGCGCCGCGATCGCTTGCGTTCCGGTTGTCGCCCACGCCGACCAGGGCGACTCGACTTCGCCACATTCACTGCAGCGCGCAACCCAGGCATCGGCAGGAGCCTCTGCGCGTCCGGCGCGGACCCCGCGTCGAGACACCTCGGCCGCCGGGTCCTCAGCGCGGAGATCGGCACGGTCTGCCGAGTCCGACCAGCCCGAGCGGCCCGATCGCCGCCACATCGACCTCACCCGTCCGCTGCGCACCCTGCTGACCGCGGCACGCGACAAGACACCGGCAGAACCGGACGCACCGCTGTCGGGCGCGGTCCTGCTCGCGGCCTCGACGTCGACATCTGCGCGGCGGCCGGCCAAGGTCGGTGGGTCCGCGGAGACGTCGCCGACCGTCGCAGCGACGACGTCGGGCCAGGACGTGCTCGTCGAGGCCGAGGCCATGACTTTGTCGTCGGCGAAGAACGGAGCCGTGTACTCCGACTCCACCGCCTCGGGCGGCCGGGCGGTGGTGCTGAACAAGAACTCATCGATCTCCAAGACCGTCACGCTGCCCCAGTCGTCGAGCGTGGTGATCCGCGCCAAAGGCGATCAATATCAAGGCGCGCCGACGATGAAGGTGACCGTCAACGGCACCGAGATCACCACGGTCGCCGTATCCGCGACCTCGTGGACGAACTACACCGTCCCGCTCGACGCAGGGCCCGGTACCTACACACTGACCATCGCCTACATCAACGATCTGAGTGGTAAGAAGTCCGGCGATCGCAACCTGCGCGTCGACAGCGTCCGCGTGGTCGCGGCCACCGGCACCACCCCGACGCCCCCGTCCACCAGTGGTGCGCCGTTCTTCGGCGCCGCCGACTGGTTGTGGAAACCGATCCCCGCCAACGCGACCATCGACAGCAACAGCGCGACGTGGGTGAGCTATCTGGCGGCCCCGGGGAAGTCCCGGATCGCGAACCTCTACCAGTACGCGATCAAGCTCATCACCGCGTCGCAGGTCACCTCGACCACTCCCCGCTACGACGTCTCGTTCACCCAGCCCTGGGGCAGCGATCCGTTCGGCACCAACACGGTGCCGATCCCGACAGGCACGAAGATCCCTCCCGGGTCCGACGGGCACCTCGCGATCCTCGACCCGGCGACCGGGAAGGCCTACGGCATCTGGCAGGCGAAGTACAACAGCACCACCAACACGTGGTCGGGATCCTGGGGCGGCATGACGAGCCTCACCGGCAACGGTGTGGACACCTCCGGATCGGCCACCGCGGCGGGCATCGCCCGCTACGCCGGAGTGGTCACCGGCGCGGAGTTCAGCGCAGCCGTCGCGGCCAACACCGGCATCAATCACGCGCTCGTGTTCTCCACCGATATCGCAGGATCCCAATTCGTCTCTCCGGCAGTCAAATCCGACGGCCAGAACCTCGCCGGTGTGGCGCTGCCCATCCCCGAGGGATATCGCATCCAGCTCGATCCCAGCATCGACGTCGACGCCATCCCGGGGATCACCGCGGGCGAGAAGGTGATCGCCAAGACCCTGCAGACCTACGGCGCCTACGTCGTCGACCAGGGCGCGGCGCGCATGGCGTTCGCGTTCGAACTCCTCGACGACGCCACCGCCGGCTCGCCGGGCTCGGCCTACGTCGACGCCGGATTCGCCTGGGATTACTACGGCATGGACAACATTCCGTGGAGCTCCTTGCGGGTACTGGCACCGACCACCGTCGCGGTATGACACCGGCGTGACCGCGCGTTCGGACTTCCTACGGAAAGGGGAGCCGATCTTGTAAGTTGACACACGCGTCGAGCGACGTTGACTACGGCCGAGGGGGACTGCTGAGCACTCCAGGAGCGCGCGTCCGGATCGCCTCGCGGATCGTGGCCGTACTCGCGACATCGGCGATCACGGTAGGGCTGGCACCGCCGGTGCTCGCGCAGCCGGCCGATGGCGCGGTGGCGACCACGACGGTCGCTCTCGCCGATGTCGGTGACCAGTCGACCCTGTCGTTCTACGGCGACACGAGTTCGACCACGCTGACCTTTCCGGTGCCGCGCGGGCTGCGCCCGACCGCGCTCAACACCGTTGTGAACCTTCCCTTCTCGATCACCTCGGGCACGCTGACCGCGACGCAGAACGATCAGGTGATCAGCAAGGTCGGCGTACCGATCGATGATCTGGCGCCCGTCGTCGTCCCACTCGCCGGCGCCGCGGTGGTCGACGATTCGATGACGATCACTCTCAAGCTGACTGCGCTCGCGCCGGCCGGCTACTGCCTCGATCAGGAGAACCCGATCGGTCTGATCAACAGCTCGGTCGCGTTCGAGGGCACCGAGGTCACTCCCACTGTCGTGGCCGACTTCCTGCCTCCCGTGTTGCGCCTGCTGACGATCGGAATACCAGCGGCACCAACACAATCGGAGTCCGATGCGGCGATCCGAGTCGCGGCCGATCTGCAAGCGAAGTACCGCTCGCAATCACCGCAGATCGTTCTCGTCCCGTTGGCCGACGGGGCGAGGAGCATCGACGGCCCGGAACAGCCGTTCGAGCGTCGCATCCTGATCGACGAGGGCGGCCCGGACGGACTTTCGCTCGTCGGCAGTGATACTCGGCAACTCCTCATCTCGGGTGCGCCGACGGCGCTGAGCGCACAGGCTCGGCTGCTGACCGATCCGTCCCTGCCCCTGGCCGAGGCAGGCACCGTGGTGGCCGGTGAGCTCCCCCAGGACACGCCGGTGGTGGGCGATTCCACGACGCTGACGCAGCTGGGTTCTCCGGATCTGAGCAACATCGGGGTGGCACCGCAGGTGAGTATCGCGTTGGACCAGACCCGCTTCGGCCGTCCGACGCAGGGGTATCGCATCCACGTTCTCGGTTCGCACACCCCGGTGCCCGCCGACATCGGCGCGCGGATGACGGCGTCGATCGAAGGTGAGATCATCGATTCCTGGTCTGCGGCCGGCGACGGTGGTATCGACCACTGGGTCGACGTTCCCGACCGGTTGATCGCCCGCTACACGAACGTCGTGATCGGCATCGACACCAGCGGAAACACCGGGGGCTGCCGGGAATTCCGGGCGATCGACCTGACGGTCGACGGCAGGACGGTCGTTCAGAGCACACCCGCCCGACCCCCGATGCCGAGCGGGTTCGGTTCGCTGCCACAGGCGTTGATGCCCGAGCTGAAGGTCGGTATCGATCCCGGCGACTTCGGCGACACCGATCGGGCTGCCAAGATCGTGCTCGGTCTGCAGCGCCTCAGCGCGGTTCCGCTGCGCACCGAGGTGATGCCGTTGCAGCAGGCCATCGACAGCACGCAGTCGGCGATCCTGGTCGAGCCCGACGGCTGGACCGACTCCTCGATAGCGTTGCCGTTGTCCAGCAAGGATCGCCAGCTCACTCTCACCGGAGTGGGCGGGGACGATCGAGGTGACGAACAAGCGGTCACGCTCACCCTCGACCCTGCGGCGCGATTCGGGTCATTGCAGACGGTCCTCGACGGGCAGCGGACGCTGCTGGTCGCGACGTCCAACGGTGCGCCCGAACGACTCGACGACCTGCTGCGCTGGCTGCAGGACAACCCGCGGGGCTGGTCGGTTCTGCGCGGCAACGTCGTGGTGTCTTTCGAGGGGCGCGAGCCTCAATTGGTGCCCGATCGCGCGTCGCTGAGCGTATTCGGTCCGGTGCCGACCGGGCCGGAGACCGATCCGGCCGCGCAGACTCAACGTCCGCCGATCTGGTGGTTGGCGGGCGGCGCGGTCGCGGTGCTGGTGATCGCGGTGGCGGCGTACCGGATCGGGGTTCGGCGGCGCAGCGGCTAGCTGCCGGCCACCCGGCAGCGGTCGCACACTCCGAAGATTTCGATCGTGTGGGTGACGTCGGAGAAGCCGTGCGTGCGCGCGATGTCGGCCGCCCAGGTCTCGACCTCGCCGCCGGAGATCTCCACGGTGGAGCCGCACTGCCGGCACACCAGATGATGGTGGTGGTGCCGCGAGCACAGCCGGTAGACCGATTCGCCGGTGTCGGTGCGGAGCGTGTCGACCGCGCCGGCGGCGGCCATCTGCTGCAGCGTGCGATAGACCGTGGTGAGGCCGACGCCCTCACCCCGCTTGCGCAGTTCGTCGTGCAGCTCCTGGGCCGACCGGAAGTCGTCGAGGTTCTCCAGCAGTGCCGCCAGCGCCGCGCGCTGGCGGGTGGAGCGGACGGCTCCGGTCACTGCGCCGGCCCCGGGTCCTCGGCCGCGTGTGTGACGGCGGCGACGACGATCTCGGCGAGATGATCGTCGACCAGGCGGTAGAGCACTTCCCGGCCCGATCGCTCGCCGGCGACGACGCCGGCCGCCTTCAGGATGCGCAGGTGCTGGCTCACCAGGGGCTGCGGCACGTCGAGCGCGTCGACCAGCTCGTGCACGCAACGCGGATGTTCGCGCAGCTGCAACACGATCGCGATGCGCACCGGCGCGGCCAACGCCCGCAGCAGATCCCCGGCGGTGTCGAGAACCGGCCGGGACGGCAGATCGCAGGGCGGCATGGCGTTGTGCTCATGCTGCTCGTCACCGATACTGGAAACCGTTTTCATTAGCCCTCACGATACATGCGCGGCTGCGCATGTCAATCGGGATCCGTCGCGCAGCCTGGGATGCCGGCCTCGCTACGCTGTGAACCCGTGGCTCCGACTTCGATCATCGACACTGTTGCAAACCTGGCCAAGCGGCGCGGTCTGGTCTTCCAGTCCGGTGAGATCTATGGCGGAACCAAGTCGGCGTGGGACTACGGTCCGCTCGGCGTCGAGCTGAAGGAGAACATCAAGCGGCAGTGGTGGAAGTCGGTCGTCACGGGCCGTGATGACGTCGTGGGGCTGGACTCCGCGATCATCCTGCCCCGCCAGGTGTGGGTGGCTTCCGGCCACGTCGAGGTGTTCAACGACCCGCTGGTGGAATGCATGAACTGCCACAAGCGGCACCGGCAGGACCATCTCCAGGAGGCGTACGCGGCGAAGAAGGGTGGCTCGCCCGACGACGTGCCGATGAGCGAGATCGTCTGCCCCGATTGCGGGACCAAGGGACAGTGGACCGAGCCGCGCGACTTCAACATGATGCTCAAGACCTACCTCGGCCCGATCGAGTCCGAGGAGGGTCTGCATTATCTGCGCCCGGAGACCGCGCAGGGCATCTTCGTCAATTTCGCCAACGTCGTCACGACCGCTCGCAAGAAGCCGCCGTTCGGTATCGGCCAGATCGGCAAGAGCTTTCGCAACGAGATCACCCCGGGCAACTTCATCTTCCGGACCCGCGAATTCGAGCAGATGGAGATGGAGTTCTTCGTCGAGCCGTCGACCGCGCCCGAGTGGCACAAGTATTGGATCGAGACCCGTCTGCAGTGGTACATCGACCTCGGTATCCGGAGGGAGAACCTGCGCCTCTACGAGCACCCGCTGGAGAAGCTGTCGCACTACAGCGCCGGCACCACCGACATCGAGTACAAGTTCGGGTTCTCGGGCAACCCGTGGGGCGAGCTGGAGGGCGTGGCGAATCGCACCGACTTCGACTTGTCCACGCACGCACAGCATTCCGGGGCTGATTTGACGTTCTATGATCAGGCCAGTGACACCCGGTACACGCCGTACGTCATCGAGCCGGCAGCCGGCCTGACCCGCTCGCTGATGGCGTTCCTCGTCGACGCCTACACCGAGGACGAGGCTCCCAACGCCAAGGGCGGGGTCGACAAGCGCACGGTGCTGCGGCTCGACCCGCGGCTGGCGCCGGTCAAGGTCGCGGTGCTGCCGCTGTCGCGGCACGCGGACCTCTCGCCGAAGGCGCGCGATCTGGCCGCCGAGTTGCGGCGTTCGTGGAACGTCGAGTTCGACGATGCCGGTGCCATCGGTCGCCGCTACCGGCGCCAGGACGAGATCGGTACCCCGTACTGCGTGACCGTGGACTTCGATTCACTCGAAGACCACGCCGTGACGATCCGCGAACGCGACGCGATGACGCAGGAGCGCGTGGCGCTCTCCGAGGTGTCGGACTACCTGGCCGTCCGCCTCAAGGGCTGCTGAGTTCCTCCGGCGAGCAGACGTGAAATCGCGCGACATGCCGCGCGACACGCGCGAGTTCGCGTCTTCTCGCGTAAAGGGGTGACCCTAGAAGCGGCCGCCGCCGCCGCTTATGCCGCCCCCGCCACCGCCGAAGCCGCCCCCACCGAAACCGCCGCCGAAACCCCCACCACCGAAACCGCCGCCGAAGCCGCCGCGCATCGCGCCGGAGAGCACGTTGCCCAGGATGATGCCGCCGATCACCGCACCCATCTGACCGCCGCCCCCACCGCCGTAGGGCCCGTTGAAATGCCGCTGCGCGGCCAGAACGTCGTTGTTGGCCAACTGCTGTGCCTGCGCGGCCAGCATCCCCGCGCCGTTGGCATGCGCGATGGCCTCGTTCAGGTTGCTCGGACGCTTGTCCTGCGCCGCCTGTAGTTGACGCACCGCCTCCGACAACCGCGTGCGGGCTTCGGGGCCGATGACGCCGCGTCGGGTGTCGATGTAGTCCGACACCCCCCGCACCCGCGACTGCGCGGTGAACAGCGCCTGATCGTAGGTGCGAGTCAGCCGCGCCGTGGTCTCCCGCTCCTCGGCCACATCGGCGAGCAACCGGTCGAGTTCGGCGTCGGCCTGCGTCAGCCGGGTGAATGTGCCCAGCGGATCACCGGCCCCCTCGCTCTGGGCGTGTGCCACCGCCGAGACCGCCGCGTCGCGGGCCGCGGACAGCTGCGTTGCCACGGCGATATTGCCCTGCGCCAGCTGGGTTCCCGCGGCGGTGATGCCGTTCTGCGCGTCGGCGATCGCCGCGGGCAGCCCCGCCACCGCCCGGTTGATGTCGGTGTCCGCACTGTCCACCGCGTCGAGCAGAGTGCGGGCCTGGCCCAGCGCGGCCTCAGCGGCGTGGATCGCGTCGACGAGCCCGCCCTGCCGGTCCGCGGGCCGGGCCACCAGGGCGCGCGCGGTGTCGATGTTCTGTTCGGCGAACGTCAGCCGCTGGCGGGCCTCGTCGATGTTGTCGGCCACCGAAACCAGTGCGGTCTCGGCGAATTGCGTTTTGAGGCGGGTCAGCGTCTGGTTCGCCGGATCGATGCGCGCGGTCAGGTCGACCACCTGCTGGGTGAGCGCATCGAGCCGGGTGGGCGCGTTGATCACCAGGTCGCGCAGCTGCGCGAACGCCTCGCGCTGCGCCTCCAGTTCCCGGTCGGCTCTGGCGGCGGCGACGACGACGCGCGTCAGCAGATCCCGACGTTGCTGGGGCGTCTCGGGGATCGCGTCGTCCAGGATGTGGCGTACGTTGAGCGCCTGCGCCAGAGTGGTCTTGGCTGCGGTCACCGCGGCTGTGAACGCGGCGGTGTCCTGCTCGCCGAATTCCTCGACGGCGAGGGTCAATTCGCTCTCGCTGGTCCGCACGGCGTTGTCGACCTCGACCACGATGCGGCGGGACAGGTCGTCGAGCGCCTCCAGCGACACACCGGCGAGCGCGGCCGGGTCGGCCGGATCGACGCGCTGCGCCGCCGCGATCTCGGCGTCGCGGCGCTTCGCCCGTCGCCTGCGCTGCCAGAGCACCAACGCCACGAGCGCCAGCGCGATCACCCCCAGCGCGATCACCAGGCCCAGCCAGCTGCCACTGGACGTGCTCGTGGCGGCGAGCCCGTTCGCCGCGGCCACCGCGGCGCCGGCCCAGTCCCCGTCACGCAGAAGCGGTTCCACGTCGTCGCGGCGCACCGTGTCGATGTCCACGCTGCCGATCGCCTCGGTCGGTGCGAGCAGCGCGTACGCGCGGTCCACGGTGGCGACCGCGAGAATGGCGTCCTCACCGCTCAGGTCCAGATCGCTGCGCCGGGACGTGGCCTGTGCCCAGCTCTGGCCGTCCTGGCCCGAGAAGGTGTCGACATAGACCACCCAGAGCCGGATTCGTCGTTCGTCGTAGAGCTTGTCGATCGCGTTCTGCACTTGCGCGGTACCCGCCGGATCGAGGGCGCCGGCCTGATCGGTCAGATACGTCGGCAGGCGCAGCGGTCCGGTGGCGGTCGCCGCCGGCGCCAGCAGACCGGCTGCGATCCACAGGACGGCGAGCAGGCCGAGCGATCGAGCAATGCGCATGCCCTCAATCTAGTGCTCGCGAGGCTGGCAGACTGTGCCCCGGTGAACCGAACAGACAGCTACGACGCCGCGGACCGGGAACGGCGGGTGGCCGAGCACGCGAAGAGCGCCGCGTTGCCCGGGACCGACGCCGAGCATCGCTCGGATTTCGCCCGAGACCGTGCCCGCGTCCTGCACTGCGCTGCGCTGCGCCGGTTGGCCGACAAGACCCAGGTGGTCGGTCCCCGCGAGGGTGAGACGCCGCGCACCCGGCTGACACATTCCCTGGAGGTCGCACAGATCGGCCGCGGTATGGCGATCGAACTGGGCTGTGACCCCGACCTGGTCGACCTGGCCGGATTGGCCCACGACATCGGCCATCCGCCCTACGGGCACAACGGCGAGCGCGCCCTCGACGAGATCACCAAGACGTTCGGCGGCTTCGAGGGCAACGCGCAGAACTTCCGCATACTGACCCGGCTGGAACCCAAAGTCCTTGATGCACAGGGGCGTAGCGCGGGTTTGAACCTGACGCGCGCCGCCCTCGACGCAGTCACCAAGTATCCGTGGCCCCGAGTCGGGGAGCGCCGCAAGTTCGGCTTCTACGCAGACGACATGGCCGCCGCCGACTGGGTGCGCGAGGGCGCACCGTTCGAACGGCCCTGCCTGGAGGCTCAGGTGATGGACTGGGCCGACGATGTCGCGTATTCGGTGCACGACGTCGAGGACGGCGTGATGAGCGGCCGCATCGACCTGCGGGTGTTGGCCGACCCCGCTGCCGCCGCCGCGCTGGCGCACGTCGGGGCGGGGTCCTTCCCGACGCTGACCCCGGACGACCTGATGGCCGCGGCCGAGCGTCTCTCCCGGGTCCCGGTGGTGGCGGCGGTCGGCAAGTTCGACGGCACGCTGGGCGCGTCGGTGGCGCTCAAGACCTTGACCAGTGAGCTGGTCGGCCGGTTCGCGAATGCCGCCGTCACGGCCACGACGGCGGCCGCGGGTCCTGGCCCGCTGCGGCGCTTCTCCGCAGACCTCGAGGTGCCCGTCCTCGTCCGCGCCGAGGTGGTGCTGCTGAAGACTCTTGCCCTGCAGTTCATCATGTCCGACCACCGTCATCTGCAGATACAGTCCGATCAGCGCATCCTGATCCAGGAGGTCGCGCTGGCGCTGTGGGGACAGGCTCCCGGCAGCCTGGACCCGCAGTTCGCCGCCGAGTTCGACGCCGCCGACGACGACGGTGCGCGGCTGCGGGTGGTGGTCGACCAGATCGCCTCCTACACCGAGGGACGGTTGGAACGAGTGCACGAAGCTCGCACCCCGCGCCCTCTAGACTGACCGCGTGGCGGGCGACGGGACGCGGGGACGGGGCAGGATCCCCGATCGCGACATCGCCGCCATCCGGGAGCGGGTCAGCATCGACGACGTCGTCGGCGATTACGTACAGCTGCGCCGCGCGGGCGCCGACTCCCTCAAGGGGCTGTGCCCCTTCCACGACGAGAAATCCCCGTCGTTCCACGTGCGCCCCAACCACGGCCATTTCCACTGCTTCGGCTGCGGCGAGGGCGGCGACGTCTATGCGTTCCTGCAGAAGATCGAGCACGTCAGCTTCGTCGAGGCCGTCGAGCTGCTCGCGGACAAGGTCGGCTACACCGTCACCTACACCGGCGCGTCGACCACCAACGTGCAGCGCGACCGGGGGAGCCGCAGCAGGCTGCTGGCCGCCAACGCGGCCGCGCAGGAGTTCTACGCCGAGGCGCTGCAGAGCCCGGAAGCCGCGCCGGCCCGGCAGTACCTGATCGACCGCAATTTCGACGCCGAGGCTGCCGCTCGGTTCGGGTGCGGGTTCGCCCCGTCGGGGTGGGACACGCTGACCAAGCACCTGCTGCGTAAGGGCTTCGAGTTCAAGGAACTCGAGGCCGCCGGTCTGTCGCGCGAGGGGCGCCGCGGCCCGATGGACCGGTTCCACCGCCGGCTGCTCTGGCCCATCCGCGCCAGCGGTGGCGAGGTGATCGGCTTCGGAGCGCGCAGGATCTTCGACGACGACCCGATGGAAGCCAAGTACGTCAACACCCCCGAGACCGTTCTCTACAAGAAGTCGGCGGTGCTGTTCGGGCTCGATCTCGCCAAGCGGGACATCGCGAAATCCCACCGCGCCGTGGTGGTCGAGGGTTACACCGACGTGATGGCCATGCACATGGCCGGAGAGACCACCGCGGTCGCGTCGTGCGGCACGGCCTTCGGCGACGGTCACCTGGGGCTGTTGCGCCGGCTGATGATGGACGACAACTGGTACCGCGGCGAGCTGATCTTCGTGTTCGACGGCGACGCGGCGGGGCAGGCTGCCGCGCTGAAGGCGTTCGACGGGGACCAGCAGGTCTCCGGAAAGTCCTTCGTCGCAGTGGCTTCCGATGGGATGGACCCCTGCGATCTGCGGCTGAAATCGGGTGACACCGCGCTGCGCGACCTGGTCGCGCGGCGGATCCCGATGTACGAGTTCGCGATCCGCAGCCTGATCCCGGCAGGCGACGTGCTCGACAACGATCCGCAGGCGCAGGTCGACGCGTTGCGTCGATGCGTGCCATTGGTCGCCCGGATCCGGGACTACGCACTGCGGGACGAGTACGCGCGACGGCTGGCGGGCTGGACGGGTTGGCGTGACGAAGCGCAGGTCCTCACCCGGGTGCGGGAGGAAGCCGCCAAGCGGGGCATGCCGGACCGGTCACGCCGCCGCGGGGCGGTCAAAACCGAGACACGGGCCGATCAGGCACCGGCGAGCCGGCCGCGTCCGGCCGACGGCGCCGTCCGGCCCAACCCCGCCGACCCCACGCTGTGGCCGCAGCGCGAGGCGCTGAAGAGCGGTTTGCAGTATCCGGCGCTGGCCGGCCCGGTGTTCGACTCGCTGGCCGCGGAGAGCTTCACCCACCCCGGGTACGCCGCGGTGCGGGCCGCGATCGAGGCCGCGGGCGGCACCGCCGGTGGGCTGACCGGCGCGCAGTGGATCGAGGCGGTTCGCGAACACGCGACCAGCCCGGCCACCGCGAGCCTGGTCAACGAGCTCAGCGTGGAGGCGATCAACGCCGACGACGAGCGGTTGCCCCGCTACATCGGCGGCGTGCTGGCCCGCCTGCAGGAAGTGTGGATCGGCCGCCAGATCGCCGAGGTCAAGTCGAAGCTGCAGCGGATGTCACCGGTGGAGCAGGGCGACGAGTATCACGCGCTGTTCGGTGACCTGGTCGCGATGGAGGCCTACCGGCGCAGCCTGCTCGAACAGGCAAGTGGTGACGACCTGACTGCATGAACCGGCCCGCCGGGTTATGGTGTGTCTGCTGTTGTCTGCGGTCGGGGAGAAGGCGAGTTGTCGATGCTGCACACCATGCGGGCTCACGCAGCCCGGGTCGTCGTCGGTGCGGTCGCCGCGGCGGCTGTCGCCGTTCCGTTGTACGCCTCCCTGAGCAGCCCCGATGCCACCGCGCAGGCGGGCCCGAAGTGCCTGGCGTGGTTCGGCAACCTCGAAGACGGACACTGCCTGGGTTACTCGAACGGCACCCCCGCGCTGGTCGGCACCCCGGGCGTCGCGTTCGGCAACGGTGGGATCACCACCGGGCCGCTGCTGCCCGGCACATCGTTCAACTCCAACTTCGGCTAGCGCTTCTCGCCTGCCGCGCGTCGCTCGACCTGCCCCGGCCCGTACACCTCGGTGCCGGGGTCTATCGGCGTGACGTCCACCATCGCCGGATCGGGTGACACCCGTTCGGCGATCTTTCGTCGTCCCGCATCGATCACCGCGCGCGCGGCCGGGCTGCCGGTGACGGCGCGGTAGGTGCCGGCGAGCTGTTCGTACCGCTGCCGTCCGGCCTTGGTGCCCAACACGTAGCCGACGGCCGCAACGGCGACATACCCGATCACAGAAGTCCTCCACAGCGTTCTCGCGGGGCGACGCAACCCGATCCCGCGTCACCCATCTGGCGTCCATCCTGCCTCACGTAGGGGGCTGCGCGCCCGGCCGGCAACGCATTGGCAACCGCGTCCCGCCATAGGCTAGAGTGCTCTCTGGCCCGCGGCGCACAGTCTGCGGGAGGGCAATCCCCTGTAGCTCAATTGGCAGAGCATTCGGCTGTTAACCGAAGGGTTGCTGGTTCGAGTCCAGCCGGGGGAGCGGCAAATCTGGCATTGGCAGACCGAGCAACCATGCCGCCGGAATGCGAGTAAGTAGCTCCACGCGCTTCGCGACCGCTACGATGTCTCGCGGCGTCGCGCGGTCGGTCTCCCAGGCTGCGAGCGAGCCCTCTTTAACGCCGATCGCAGTGGCGAACTCTGCCTGTGTCATGTCGGCCTCATTGCGCGCCTTGCGAATTCGATCACCGAATGACCACACGGGAACGAATGATCCTTGTTCCGGTTGAACTATCATGCGCAAACTATTGCATACACAGGCAAACCGGGGCAATAGGTAGCTTTAACACACTAAAGCGCTGAGACACGCCGCTCACTTACTTTTAGCAAGGATGCTTGCCATTGTCGGGCAAGCATGCTTGTATCTACCCCATGCAAGGCAAGCATCCTGCGATTCCCGACGAACTCTTGCCGCCCGCCCAATCTGCCCAGCTCATTGGCGTGTCAGTCGACACGCTGAAGCGTTGGGAAAAGAGCGGGCGCATCACGGCAGTTCGCACACCCACTGGTCATCGGCGCTTCTGGCGGTCTGATGTGCTGGCGCTCCTCACCGGCGAGGTGCCCGCATGACCGCCCGCCGCTACACCCAGGCCCAGGTCGCCGACATCTTCGCCAAGGCCGAAGCGTCTGCCGACAGCCTGCCGGCCGAGAACTGGGACGCCTACGTGCTCGGCTACGTCTCGGCCGCGCTCGGTGTGAAGCTGGCGCGCTTCGAGGCTGACCTCGAGGCGGCGCTCCGATGACCGGCTACTCCCGCGGCCCCGCCCAAGCCCCCACGAAGCCCTTCCGCGCCGTGCTCGACGGCCTGATCGCCCAGCGGCGTCTCTGCGGCGCCGAGAAGTGCGGCCGGCCCAAGTGCAAGCGGTGCGGTCGGGCGGCGGCGTTCAGGCGGAAAGAGGGGGTCAAGTGAGCACCAATCCCCGCGGCCAAATCTTCGCCATCCTCAATCGCGCCAACGTGTCTCGCGCCGAACGACTAGCGATCTACTCGTTCATCACTTGCCGCTCAATCGCGTCGACCAATGACCTGTCTGCAGCTGAGCTGACCGCGGTCGCCGGTGCCCTCTTCTCGTGGGATGCCGCTGGGCACCTCGACGCGCAGGTGGCTGAGATTCTCAGGAGTGCCGCATGATTACAACCGAGCTGGCGGTGGTGTCGTGAAGCGCGACGCATTCATGGACACCCGCAAGTGGTGGATCTTCCGCTCCGATGACGCCGAGTGCTGGAACGTGTCATCGCCAGCAGGGATTCCAGGCCAGCAGTACACCGAGACCAATTTCCCCACCGGCGCAGAAGCCCTCGCCGCATTCGCCCGAGGTGCCGCATGAGCGACGAGTTGCGGCGGTGCACCTTCGCGCACCTGGATCTACTGCAGACCGAACTAGTCAACATCTACGACGGATGGCGCAACGTTCCCAACGTCATCCGCGGCCATGTCGAGAGCTTGCGACAGATCGCGGAGGTCGGCATTCAGCAGAGCCCCACCACGCCGGGTGAAGCAGCCGACCGGGTGGAGGGCCTAGTGCGCCAGCTCCCCTCGGACAAGCGAGCGAAAGCGCGAATGGTGATCAAGCGCCGGATGATGCACCCCGAGACCGGCCATGTGGGGACTCTTTGCACCGAGGACAGCGTCGTTCACCCGCGGTCGAATGGACGGAATTATGCCAATAGCGTTTCCGGTGCAGCACTTTGCCTCGTCTGCAATCGCTCAGCCGCCCAGCACGACATCGATGGCCTCAACGATCAGTGCGATGGATACGTGGTGGCGCCATGACCAACGCAGCCGTCGCGGTCATCATCACCGCCCTCTTCACCCTCGGCATCTGGCTCGGCCGCAACCAAGCCCGCAGCCGCCGTCACCCCCGCGCGCAGATTCGCACGCGCATCTACGTCTCGCCCGAGGAACTGGAGATCCTGTGATCCTCAACCTGATCCGTTTTCCCCTGGCATGCCTCGGCCAGGCGGTCGACATCGCGATGCAGATGCGCGCGCACAACCGAATGGTGGCCGCGCTGCACACCCCAGACTCCGCGGCGGATGCAGCTGTCGCGGACTCGGCACTCACTCACCCCCCTGTGAGTGCCGAACGACCCAGCAGCCTCGATCCCCGCGGGGCTGCTGGGTCACCAAACCTGACATTCCCTGATCCGTCTGAGATCCGCGACTGGCCCGACTGGCTACTCATGGCGCACGCCGCGAACTGCCTCGGCCCACTGCGGCACGGCGATCTCGTCGACGAATTGCGCACCCGCTCAGCACGTTCTGCACGCCCAGAGATAGCGATGGCCCCCGACGTCACCGGGGGCCATCAACCCACAACAGGAACAGGAGACCTGACTGTGAGCACCACGATGATAACCGCTTTGACACCCGAGGACCGCGAGCGACTACGCGCCGACCTCGCCGCGCTCCCGGTCGAGACGGACGACTCGGCGGTTCTGAGGCTGGTCTGCGCTGAGCAGGGGATTGAGCTGTGAGCGCGCTGACGCAGTGTGATCGCTGCAAGGGTGCTACCCCCGCGTCGATTGCCAACTTCGCGCGAGTGGACTTCCAAGAAGACCCGTCCACTATCGCGCTGCCAGCGCGATCGATCGTGCGTCACGACCTTTGCCTCCGCTGCACAGGTGACTTCCGCGCGTTCATGCACAACGAGGACGTTCGGACTCACCACCCGCTGAGCATGACCCGGCCTGCGGAGGCTGACGAATGATGCGCCCCTCCCGCGCCCGAGCTTGGGACCGCACGCTGCACCTCATCGCCCTCGGCTGGCTCATCGCTGCTGCACTGGCGGTGATCCTGTGAGCGACGACATTGCCAAGGACATCGCGGCGCTGATTCGTGATTACTGGCCAGGGCATCGAACCTCGATCGCTACCGCCCTGGCCATCGTGGAGAAGTACGGAATCGGCAAGCCGGCCATCGACGCGGCCCACATCGCCCACCAGCGCGAGTGGAGCCTGGCGACCTTCGGACCTGGCGCACGCACGAACGGCGTCCTTGATCACATCGCCAAGGAACTCGACGAGATCCGCTCGGCACCTGATGATCTGAGCGAGTGGGCCGACGTCATCATCCTCGCGCTCGACGGTGCACAGCGGACCGGCGCAGACCCCCAGGAGATCATCGCTGCCGTCAAGGCGAAGCAGGCGAAGAACGAGGCCCGCGTGTGGCCGGACTGGCGCGACCAAGATCCCGACAAGGCGATTGAGCACGATCGCGGGGTGACCGCGTGAGCGACTTCGCAACACAGTTCGCCATCCGCCTGCCCAACGGTGAGCTCTACACCCGCTGCCAGCACTCGCACCTGTTCGGCACCCAGTGCGACCGCGAGCCCGTCGTGTTCGACACCCGCGAGCAGGCCGAGAACGGGATCACCATGCTCGCACGCTCGGCCCAGGAGCTCGGCATCGACAACTGGGCAGACCTCGCGTGCATCGAGTCGCGCTTGTGCTCGCCGTTCTCACAGACCGACCCCGGTGAGCAGTTCGTCGACGAGCTGACGAAGTGGACTGAGCGGCAGGGGGAATCGTGAGCCGCGAGATCCTGGGCATCTCGACCTGCCCCTTCTGCAACCGCGCCGTCCGCACTGCTGGCAATCGCTACGGCCGCCATTCGATTACCCCCGGCAAGAAGCCTGACGACCAGCGCGACACGTGCCCACTGACTGGCCAGCACGTGCCGATCGTGGGAGATGAGCCGAGCGCCTACGTGTCTCGCGCACACCTCATCGCCGACCTCGCCGACCAGGTGCAGGACCAAGATCCGGCGATCGTGTGGCACTACCTCACCAGCCTGCCCGCCGCCGAGGTGCAACGGCTGCTCGTCCTGGCACTCGCCGCTATCCCCGTCGCCGATCGCCGCGTCGAGGACATCTGGGACTGGGTGACAGAGCTGCCAGTTGCGAAGGGGGCGACCGCATGAGAGGCATGGTCTACAGCAGCGGCGCCGGCATCATCTGCTGGGGGATGACCGGCGGCGCGTTCGGCATCCCGTTCTGGTGGGTGCCTGTAGTGATCGGACTACTGCTCATCGGCACAGTCAGCGTCGCCGAACACCTCGCTGCGATGCCCACCGCACCGGCCGACGACGACTGCGGTTACGACGACACGCCGTTCGGCCAGCAGGCGATCGAGGACGCGCCGCACTTCCGTCAGTGGGAGCGGGAATTGGCGGGGCACGTGGCCGAGTGGCATTGGCGGTGTCGAATGAGATCAGCCATCTGGGCCGCAGACCAAGACATGCTGCGCCACAACCCGATCCACGCCGCTGAACACGACGAACACCGCAGCGCCGTGCGTTCGATGACCGAGGCCGAGCGCGTCGTCAACTGCCAGCACAGCCGGCGACCGGGAGCTGTGTGCCCTGACTGGGGGGATGACGTGAGGGGGGAGATGTGAAAGCCGCTGTGGGACATGACCTAAGCAAGTGGGCGATCTACAAGGCGGGAAGTGATCGCTGGTACGTCTGCCCGCCGTCGAACTCTGGGCAACTGCTGACCGATTGCCCGCCGCCATCGCGCTTTGAGACCGGGGCCGAGGCTCTGGCTGCGTTCGCGGGGGGTGAGAAGTGACGCTTGAGTGCCGACATCACAACTGCGCCCAGCCCTCCGCCAACGGTGTCTACTGCTGGGCTCACTATCTACGGAAGTTGCGCGGCAAGGATATGGATGCTCCTGTCCGCCTGCGTGGTTCGGACCCGGCTCGGTTCTGGCAGAAGGTGAACAAGACTGAAAGTTGCTGGGAGTGGACGGCCTACAAAAACTCCGCTGGCTACGGGAAGTTTCGCCTCGACGGCGAGTCGCGGTTGGCTCACCGAGTCTCTTTCGAGTGGGCGAACGGTCCCATTCCGGAGGGCATGGAAATTGATCACATCTGCCACAACCCCGGCTGCGTCAACCCTGCGCACCTTCGGCTGGCGACGGGCAGCCTCAACAAGCAGAACCTAGCTGGAGCGAGGGCGAACAGTGCGTCGGGCATTCGCGGCGTCGAATTTCATGCGCCAACAGGCAAGTGGAGGGCTCGCGCAAAGCTCAACGGCAAGCAGGTGCGACTCGGCAGCTTCAGTAGCAGCGCAGAAGCCGAAGCCGCGGTAATCGCCTGGCGCCGAGTGAATATGCCGTATTCCGTCATGGACCAGAAGGGGGCGGTTCCATGTTGAAAATCCACCCCGACATGCCGCAGGGAAGCGACGAGTGGCTCGACATCCGGCGCGGCATCGTCACAGCCTCGGCGGTCGGCCAACTGCTCAGCATCGGACGACTCGGCGCGATCGCCTATCAGTGCCCAGCATGTCTCGCCCCCGCGCAGGAGCCATGCCTGAGCAAGAGCACCGGGCGGGCGATCAAGACGGCCCACTCCGAACGTGTCGACTTTGCGCGCGAGCAGGATTCGCCGCCGATCCCCGAGGTCGCACACAACGACACCTCGCGGGCGCTGACGTTCCTGCTGGCGGCTGAGCGGATTACGGGGTGGACGGACCCGACCTACGTATCCGACGACATGCTCAGGGGCATCTCTGACGAACCGATCGCGCGAGATCTGTACTCGAAGCACTACGCGCCAGTGACCGAGGTCGGCTTCATGGTCGAAGATCGCTGGGGCCATCAGATCGGTTATTCGCCAGACGGTTTGGTCGGCGAGGACGGGCTCATAGAAATCAAGAGTCGCCGCGCCAAGGTGCAACTACAGACGATTCTCGCCGACCAGGTGCCCATCGAGAACATGGCGCAGTGTCAGTGCGCCTTGCTGGTGTCGGGTCGGCAGTGGCTCGATTATGTGAGCTACTGCGGCGGCACACCGCTATATGTGAAACGGGTTGAGCCACAGCAGGTGTGGTTCGACGCGATCCTGGCCGCGACCGCAGAGTTCGAGGAAAACGCCAGCGCAATCATTCGCACCTACAACGAGTCGGTCATCGACCTGCATATGACCGAGCGCCGGTTCGAGCAGGAGATCGTGATCTAGATGCCGAGGACAGGACGACCACCGCGCCCCGCCGCCGAACGGTTTGCCGAGCGTATGCAACCTGTCGAGGGCGGCTGCATTGAATGGACCGGCCAGATAGACAGATACGGCTACGGACAGTTCCACGTCGGCGGCCGCGCGGGCAGGAACATGGGTGCGCACCGATGGGCCTATGAGCACCACGTGGGACCAATCCCCGCGGGGCTGCAGATCGACCATCTCTGCCGCAATCGCAAGTGCGTCAATCCGAAACACCTCGAGGCCGTCACTCCGCGCGAGAACGTGTTGCGCAGCCAGAACCCGGCCGCAATGAATGCCCAGCGGACGCACTGCATTCATGGGCACGCGCTCACCGAGGACAACATCTATACCTCGGGTAGTCAGCGATCTTGCAAGGTCTGCAAGCGAGAGACGTCGGCCCGCAACTACCAGAAATCAGATCGAGAAGCCGCGAACGCTCGCCGCCGTCTGCGACGAGCCGCCCAGAGGAAAGGCCAACCAGCATGAGCACCGACGCCGTCGACATGACCGCATCCATCGAGCCCCGCAGCGATCAACTCAACGCTGAGGATCTGCTCACCGGGCCGCGCATCGTCACCATCACCGCCGTCAAGCGCGGCAACGATGAGCAGCCGGTCAACATCGTGACCGCCGAGTTCGGGCCCGGTCGACCGTACAAGCCGAGCAAGACGATGCGCCGCGTGCTCGTCGCAGCCTGGGGGACCGACGCGCAGTCCTACGTCGGGCGTCGGCTGATGATCTACCGCGAGCCCGAGATCACGTTCGGCAAGGACAAGGTGGGGGGCATCCGCATCTCGGCTATGTCCGACATCCCCACGCGGATCTCGCTGCCGCTGACCGTGACTCGCGGCCGGCGTGCAGTGTTCACCGTCGACCCACTCAAGGACGAGCCACCGCAACCCGCCGCACCCAAGGGCCCCACCGCAGCCGGCGTGATCAAGGCGTTCGAGGCCATGGGCGTCACGGTCGAGCAGCTCGAATTGCGCATCGGCGCCGATCACGAGAAGTGGACCGCCGAGGACGTCGCCAAGCTGGCCGCGATCGGGAAGGCGATCAAGGACGGGGACACGACCACGCACGAAGAGTTCGAGCCGGTGCCCGTTGAGCAGCCTGCCGAGGGTGTGCAGGAGACGTTGGGATGAGCTACACCATCAACTGCACGCTGACCGTCGCCTACGACTGCAGCTTCGAGGTCGGCGAACGACACCTGGAAGTCATGCGGGCGCACGGCGTGGACGTCACTGACGAGTTCGCCGTATCAGACTGGTATCGCGGCCATGTTGACCAAGAGATCGACGGCGTCTGGTTTCGCGGACTGGCTCGCATCGCTGACGACGATCATCACACGAGCTACTTGCCCGAGATCGTCGACTGGGACATCGAAGGTGATCCGCCGGAACGGTTCTGGGAAGCAGAGGCCGCCCAATGATCGTCAAGCTCATAGCCCCCGGCATCATCCCCGGCGACGTCGTGACCGTGAACCACATGGCCGGCGTCCCCCAGCGCGGCGACCGCGTGCTCGTCGAGACCCGAAAGGACGGCGGCGAATATGACGAGGAACTGCTGACCGTCAAATCCGTCACCTGGCCCGTCGAGGTGCGGCGCGACATCGCGCACCACGCCATCGCGAGCCCGCCCGAAGTGTTGCTGGACCGCGCCGAGGACGTGGGCGACGGCGAGCCCTCCTGCTGCTGCTCATTCCTCGCCGCCGACGAATGCTGCGGCCCCTGTTCGACCGACCGACACAAATCGTGTGTCGGGCCGCTCAGTCCACTACCCACCCACTGAAAGGAAAACCATCATGTCCCTCGACCTCGACCGCATCACCCATCCCCTGCGTCTCGCACGAGGATCGCACCAGCCCGGAAGCGGCAAAGGCTGCGCCATGAATGTGATCTCGTACATCAGCGGCGACACCAAGATCACCGACTATCCCAAGTGCTCGGCGCGTCCGCTGGCTCGCATGGTGCAGAACGTCAACGACCAGCTAGCCGGGCGCGACGACCTTCTCTCGCCCGAGGATAGCGTCATCGTCCTCGAACTCGGCTGGCGCACTGTGGGGACCGCTGACGCACCGCGCGAGGTCGTCTGGCGGTGGCTCGCCGACCTGCTGACCGACCCCGAGCATGGCGTGGTGAAGCACGCGCGGCCCGATGGTGCTGCGGCTATCCGTGTGGTCGCCGCGCTGTGCCTGCGCGAGGCTCGCGGCGAGACTGTTCCTGCGGCTGAGTGGAATTCAGCGCGAACCGCCGCCAGGAAGGCGAGGGCATACGCAGCCGCATACGCAGCCGCAGCCGCAGCCGCAGACGCAGACGCAGCCGCAGCCGCAGACGCAGACGCAGCCGCAGCCGCAGACGCAGACGCATACGCAGCCGCAGACGCAGCCGCAGCCGCAGCCGCAGACGCAGACGCATACGCAGCCGCAGACGCAGCCGCAGCCGCA
The DNA here is from genome assembly GCF_022348085.1 of Mycobacterium sp. PSTR-4-N. Taxonomy (GTDB): domain Bacteria; phylum Actinomycetota; class Actinomycetes; order Mycobacteriales; family Mycobacteriaceae; genus Mycobacterium. Next base: position 106,206 of record NZ_JAKRFN010000016.1, read on the forward strand.
GCCGCAGCCGCAGCCGCAGACGCAGACGCAGACGCAGACGCAGACGCAGCCGCAGCCGCAGACGCAGACGCAGCCGCCAAGCGAGCCATGGTCGAGTTCACACGCTGGGCCATTGAGCACTGGCGCACCCTCGCCAGTCTCGACGATCCATCCGACATCGACGCTGCAACAGTCGATTCGGCTCTCGTGCGGATCGGGGGCTGACCACATGGCCGAGATCACCACGAAGCCAACAGGACTTGAGTCGACGAATGCGCTCGACTCCCTGCCCGACGATCTGCTCGACAAGGCGCCGGCCTACTACAGCTTCGGGCAGACACCGGCGCCGATGACCGACCCGCTCGAGATCGACGAGGTGGGCGTGTTCCTGGTGCGGGCCCGCTGCGTCGGCACATCGGCCAGCGAGCGCAGTGACGGCGAGATGCGACACGGCCGCAAGCTGCAGATCCAGTGGTGCGTCAAGGAGGGGCAGCCGAAACCGCCGGACCCTGACGAGGAACAGCCCGGGTTGTTCGATGAGACAGGCGACGAGGGCCACACAGACCCCAACCCCGCCAGCGAGTGGGACGACAGCGACGTGGATCGGCCAGAGTTCTCGGGGGCGGGCGAATGACAGCGTCGCAAATCGACGCCCGTGCGTCGCAAATCGACGCCGAGCGGATCGTCAAGGCGCTCGGATCAGGCTGGACGCGTGAACAGTTCGGTGACGACGGCTGGCGCTTCACCGGGCCAGGCCGCACGATCCTTGGTCAGCTTCGACCCCGACAGTGAGCCGGGCGTCGACTGGATTCACGCGTCGATCTCCTACCACCAGTCCTGGCGCATGCCGACCTACGGCGATCTCAAGCAGATGCACGCCGCGGTGTTCGAGCAGGGTCACGCCTATCAGTGCTTCGTGCCACCGGGTGAGCACGTCAACATCACGGCCAACGTGCTGCACCTCTGGGGGCGGCTCGACGGACAGCCAGCACTACCGAACTTCGGACGAATGGGGACGATCTGATGACCTTGACCGCCAAGCAGAAGGCCTGGGACACAACGAAGGCCGCCCAGCGCGAGGAACGTCGCCGGCCGATGCTGCCGAACGTGATGGTGGGACTTGATGACCGCGTGGTCCGCACAGGCAGCTACTACCGCGACGCCGGTCATGGCCGCGGTGTGCGCACGCCGGTCATGCCGACAGGACGACCGCGCGGCACGTGCCCCGACTGCCCGCACACCTGGAAGCACCACACCGAGGCGGGGAACTGCCGGCCTGGGTGTGAGTGCACGAACGGGGCAGCGAGGGCAGCAGCGTGAAGGTGCTCACCGTCAAGGTCTACAAGTGCGCACCGGGCGCTCGGGGTTCTCGTGGTCAACGGTGGCGCTGGAAGGCATTCGCACAGAACGGCCGCACGATGGCCACCAGCGGCGAGGCGTACACCAACGAGGCCGACTGTCTCGATGCTGTGCAGACGGTGTTCGGTGCTGAGACGCGAGTGTGGCGCCAGCACCCGACCGAACCGACTGTCGCGCTGCGGGATGGTGACCCGGCCGCATGATCCGCGCCTACCTCCACCGCGGCGCCCACCGTGCCAACCGATTCAGCGTGCGGGTGGCGGATGTGCAGGCGGCGGTGCGTCGAGCGGAATTGGACCGGCAAGGGCTCGTGGAGATTGACGGAAAGCTCTACTACCAGCTTCGGAATGTCCGCATCGCCGTTGCTGATTGGGAGCCCGACAGCACGCCGTTCGTGGTGGTGAGCGCCGATGCCTGAGCCGTACTACGCCGACGACGCGGTGACGCTGTATCACGGTGACTGCCTCGACGTCCTTGCCGAGCTGCCCGACGCGAGCGTCGATGCGATTATCACTGACCCTCCCTACGGAATCTCGTTCATGGGCAAGGAATGGGATGGTGCGGCAATTCGTGCTGCGGCACAACGTGACCGCGAAGCCCGAAAGTCGCTCGGTCCAGAATCTGCGACACGCCCCGGCCGCGCGCAACCACGCTCGAAGTCTGCCTACGGGAACGAAGCCATCATCGCCGGGCCTGTGCGCGGCGGGCGCGACTTCCAAGACTGGTGCGAGCAATGGGCTAGCGAATGCCTGCGCATCCTCAAACCCGGCGGGCACCTACTGAGCTTTGGAGGCTCACGTACCTGGCACCGGCTCGCGGCTGCGGTTGAGGACGTCGGGTTCGAGATGCGCGACAGCATCGCGTGGCTGTACGGCTCGGGGTTTCCGAAGTCGCTGAACCTCGAGCGGTGCAAGGCGCGGCACGACGGCAGCGGCCGGTGTGTCCATCCGGCCGGACACCGCACGCCGTGCCGGTTCGCGCGTGCGGGCGAGCAGTCCGACGTTGACCACTGGCAAGGCTGGGGCACCGCTCTCAAGCCTTCCTTCGAGCCGATCGTCGTCGGACGCAAGCCCCTCAAGGGCACGGTAGCGGCCAACGTGCTCGCCCACGGCACTGGCGCGCTGAACATCGACGCCTGCCGGGTGCAGTACGTCAGCGAGGCCGACCGTGATCAGACTCGCGTGCCGACACCGATTCAACACAACGACGCTCGTGGGGTCTACATGTCCGGCACCGGCGTCGGGCGCACGGGTGAAGTGTTTAAGCCCGCCGACGGGGGTCGTTGGCCCACCAACGTCGTGCTCGACGGCGACCAGGCCGACGCGCTCGACAGGCAGAGTGGCGTGCTCAAGTCGGGCGCCAACCCGACGCGCCGCAGCAGCGACAAGTTCCGCAACGCCTACGGCGACTTCGCGGGCCAGCAGGAATGTGTTGCGCACCGCGGCGCCGACGAGGGTGGGGCATCCCGGTTCTTCCCGGTGTTCCGCTACGAGGCCAAGGCGGCGAGCTCAGAACGGCCAAGCGTCAACGGAATCGCGCACCCGACCGTCAAGCCGCTCGACCTCATGCGGTGGCTCGTGCGCCTCGTCACGCCGCCTGGCGGCATCGTCCTTGACCCGTTCGCCGGCAGCGGCACCACCGCCGAAGCGTGCGTCCATGAGCACATGCGCTGCATCACCATCGAGCGCGAGGCCGACTACCTGCCGCTGATCGTCGCGCGGCTGAGTAAGCCCATGGCGGTCGGATTCGACTTCGGGGAGGCCCTCGATGCCTGACCGCGAAACCCGCGCCGCCCGCTACGTGGCCGGCAAGTGCGTCGAATGCGGCGAGCGTGAGCACAGCGCCGGGCGTACGCGGTGTGCGACGTGTCATGGGGCCTGGGCGCGGGGGGAAATGACAACGACGGAGGTGTCAACCTAGTGCCGCATTTTCGGGTCGACGACGGCCTTGATGGGCATCCGAAAGCTCAGCGCGCAGGCGATGAGGCGCTCGGAATGTGGCTGCGCGCGGGCTCTTGGTGCATGCGCTATCTCACCGACGGATTCATCCCCGAATGGTGGGTTCGGCAACAGCCCAAGGGGATCGCGAAGGCCAAGCGCCTTGTCGAGGCTGGCTTCTGGCACGCCGCCGAACAGGCAGGTGAGAAGGGGTGGCAGTTTCACGAGTTCCTCGGCCCGGGCCGCCAGGACAGCCGCGAGAAGATCGAGGCCGAGCGAGAAGCGGCCCGACTCCGCAAAGCCAAGTCACGTCAAGGGTCACAACAGGAGTCACGGCGTGACACACCGCGTGACGGACGCCGAACCCCCGGTACCAACCCAACCCAACCCAACCCAGAAGAGAACTCACCTACCGAGGAAAGCTCGCCAAACGTAGGCGGCGACGAGCGCGGCCTGTCGGCCCCAGTGGCCCCCAGCGCCTCCCGGCTCGTCTCGACGCTGATCCCGCCGACGATCCCCGACTCGGTGCGCGCCGGTCTGCGCATCCAGGCCAGCCAGCTCATCAACGGCGACCGGCTCGACGGCGACATCGTGGCCGAGGCGCTGCGCCGCTGGCTCGGCAAGCCCGGCTCGGGAGTGGGCCTGCTGCCATCGCTGGCCGCCGACGTGGTCCGAGAGCGCGCAGCACCCGCGACCGCGAACGGCGGCAGCAAGCTCCGCGCCGTCGCCAACCTCGCCGCACGCCAACGCGCCGCCGAAAAAGCCCACACCGACACGCAACTCAGGGAGCTCGAATGATCACCACCGCAGACGCCCTCGATGTCATGACCGTCGTCGCGGCTTGCCACCGCCGCACCGCGCCACGCATGGACGACGAGGAAGCCACGCTCGCCACCGCGACGATCTGGGCCGAGCTGTTCAACGAATACCGGCTGACGCTGCCCGATCTCGTCAAGGGCGTGAAAAAGCGCGCACTCACCCACGCTGACGCACCCGAGCCGGCCGAGATCATCCACTTCGCTCGGGAGGTCCGACGAGACCGTCGCGACCGCAGCTCGGACCGCAGCGACCTCGAGGCGCTCGGGGAGTCGAAGTCCAACGACGCCGCGGTGCTCGCTCAGATCCGCCGGCGCACTGGGGTGGCGCTGCCAGGCAAGGCGGTCGGCAATGCCTGAGACGCGAGCATCCCTCACCGACTGCGAGGACAACGACGACTACGCCGCACTCGCAGCCCAGCGCGTCATCGACGACCCCCAGGCGATGTTTTGGGCGATCGGGGGAACCGATGACGACGGCGAGCGAACCCTCGAATACGCGATCGAGCCTGACCGGGGTGGCTGCGCGCGGGCCCTCACCGATGAGCTCTACAACGCGATCGAGGATCTGCCCGACTACCGCGACGGTGCGGCGATCATCGTGCGCGAGGTCCGTTATGGGCCATGGCGCTACGTCACGCCAGACGAGATCCGCCGGGGTGATGCGCTGTGAGCCTCAACCCCGACGGCACCGTCAACCTCGACGCCATCGACCCCGCCCAGGCCATCGTCGACTGCGGCCTGTGCGATGACGACGGCTACCGCGGCCTGGTCCTGTGCGACCACGTCGACCACGCCACCGAGTCGGCGCACGGTCGCGCACTGGCCAAGGCTGAGCTCGAGAAGATCCAGCAGCGGAAGGCTCAGCGGGCGCGGGGGGTCGAGGCATGAGCGCCCGGGAACTCGCCGAGCGCGCGGCTGACGAGCTCGCAGCTGGCCTGTCGACGGCATGGGTGCCGGCGGTGGTCGCACTTGCGCTGGAACAGACCCGTGAGCCTGAGCCGATCGACGCGGCGAGCCTTGAGCCGCGAGTTGTCGACGATGCCAACGGCCACCTCGACGACTTCCTGGCTCGCGACGTGCGCATGGTGCACTTCGAGGCCACTGACGAGTCGGCCTGGTACGCGACGATTGAACTCGCGGACGGCACGATCTGGCAGCTGCACTTCGGTGCTCGAGATCCGAGCCAGCCCGGTTACTCGCGCTCGGAGCGGATCGCATGACCGCCACGATGCCCCGCGCTGAGGCTGAGCGAGCCCAGGACGAACGAACCCCCCTCCCGGCGTGGGAACGGATGGCCCGACGCGGCACAGGCCAATTCAGCCCGTTTCTCGCCCGCCGCCGACGACGCACGCGCAGGAGTGCTTGGGGGTGGGGGCGGTGAGCGCGCACACCGAGGGCCTCGCTGAGCGCCTGATGCCCCTCGCTGACCTTCTGGGCGAGATGACCACGACCGCCGAAACGGGTCTATGGCGATTCCGCTGCCAACTCGGCGACGCAGGCTACGTCGACATCACCTATCGCTTCCGACCCGCCGATCTCGATGATGCCGCACGCACGGAACTGCTGACCCTTGCTACCCGCCTGGTGAATTGGAGCCACGAATGAAGCAACTGCCCGCCGGACAGGGGCGCGACCACATGTGCCTGTTCGACAACCAATGGCGGCTGATCTGGGACTCGGCCACCGCGACAACGCCCGCATACCAGCACATCGCGAACTGGGTGCACGCCGTCATCGACCACGCCGACGGCACGCGATGGGTCGGCCAGCTGTACCGATGCGCCGAGGGTGTCCGGCGGTGGTCGATGGAAGACCTGAGCCGCGTGCTCGTGTGGCCCAATCCGATTCTGGAGGCGATGTGAAGGTCCACCTGACACCCAACTTGAGCACGTTCGTGACCTACGAGCCGCCCGAGCCGATGTTCCGCGACACCATCCTCGCGTTCCAGGCGCTCACCGCACCGCAATGGGTCGCGCTGATCGAACCCGACCCCCTCGGCCCGGTGAATCGCATCGTCTCGCTGATGCGCAACGACGAGCGCATCAAGTCCCTACTGTGCCACGTGCCCGAGGGTGCGGATGTCGAGGTGGTGCGTGACGAGGGTGGCTATCGGATAGATGACCTGTTCGCGCTCAAGGATCTGCAATGGCGGCCAGGTGGGTACGGTCAGAATGTCGCAACGGCGCATGTGCCATTCCGTTCCGCGGGCTGGCGCATCGAAATCAACGGCCGCACAGTCCTCGCCGTCGCCGACGCCGAGATGCGCACGCCCTACACGCCACCACCCCCGCCCCCACTCTGGCACCGCATGCGCACCGCCCTACGCGAACAGCTGCGGGCTGACGTGGACGCGGTTGCCAAGCGGCTGGGGTTCCATCGGATCGATGAGTGTGGGGGGTGGGACGAGTGAACACGATCCGCGTTATCAGAGATCACGGTCATCACATCCAGGTCGCCGGCGACGAGGACGACCGCCACTACCGCATCGTCTGCCCCGACGGTGGGGCGAACTGCGAATGCTGGGTCGAGTGCCAGCAGACGCACCGGTGTAACTGCGTCGACGAACACGGGCACGACGACGGGGTGCTGTGTCCGCCCGATTGCGACGAGGACCATTCGACGGAATGCACTGAATGGCTCGATCGCGAAGACGGCGAAATGCACGGCGAGGAACACCGCTGGGTCGCCGGGATGATCTGCATTCGCGACATGGGCTGCTGGATGCCCGAGTGGGACATTGAGTTTGACCAGATCAATTACCGCGAGCTCTACCCGCCCGGCGTCTACGACTTCGACTACGAAGACCCCGACGACGACATGGGCGGCTGTCTGTACGTCCTGACGATGCGGTCGGCGACGTCATGAGCGGCACCCCCGACCCCTACGTCTGCATGGCCATCCACCCCGGCCGCTGCGGCATCGAGGGCACGGGTAGCTGGCTCTCGCATCGGTGCATCGAGGACGAGGGGCACGGCGAGCTGTGTGAGTGCGTGTGTGGGGAGAGGTGGGGGGAGTGAGCGACAAGTTCACCATCTACAAGATCGACGACGGCTACCACTTGCCCTGGAACGTCGACTATCCGACCGGATTCGACGAAAACGAGGACGGCGCGGCCTGCGAGACATTCGAGGATGCGATCGCCGCGTTCATCGAGGCATCTGAGCGGCGGTGCATCACCTGCGACCGTGGGGCCGTGGAGGATCGACCGTGGGGCTGGGAGTGCACCGCATGCGGCTCATACGACGTCGCGGTGGGGTGCGTGAAGCCATGAACCACTGGGGATTCTGCGACCGCTGCGGCACCATGACCGAGTTCCCGGCGTGGAAAGTGCGCGTGTGCCACGCGTGCGAATTGGGGATGAACTCGATTGCTGCCGCGCTGACACCGCCATGGTCGCGACCGATGACGAGCCGCGAGTTGTGGCTGGCGAATTAGTGGGTACGCATTGAGAAGGGCAACCCTGAGCCGGTGCAGAGGCGGTGTGCGTCGTGACCATCGTTTTGGGCCTAGATCCGTCATTGACATCTACGGGCATCGCCGTGCTGCGCGACGGCATCCCCTGCATGCTCAACTCACTCGGGCACCCGGGCCATGACGCCGACAGTTACCTAGTGCGGTCTCGGCGCATCGTCAGCCAGGCGCGTTCGGTGCTGGCCGCGGCCTACATCCGTCCAGACGCGTACGGCGAACCAATCGACCTAGCCGTCATCGAAGGCCCGTCCTACGGCTCGCAATACGGCGACCAGTGGGATCGCGCCGGCCTCTGGTGGGGGATCTTCTCGGCACTCGCGGCCAAGAAGGTGCCTATCGCCGTGGTGAGCCCGAAAACGCGCGCCAAGTGGGCAACCGGCAAGGACGTCGAGGGCAACGGCAACAGCAAGAAGCCGGTGGTGTTCGCGGCGGTCAAGGACGAGTGGACCGACGTGCGCGCGCACATCCGCAACGACGATGTCGCCGACGCCCTCACGATCGCGGCCATGGGTGCGCTGTGGCTGGGTGATCCGCTGCCGATCCAGGCGCACAAGTGGCGGGTCAAGGGGCTGGAGTCGGTTGCGTGGCCGGAAGGGGTGCGGGTGTGAGCGACATTCTGCGAGAGCGCATTCGCGTGTGTCTCACTGCGTACAGCGTCGAGCCGCCGCCCAACCTCGACATTGATGAGCTCGCTGCCGAGCTGCTCGATGCCGTGCTGCCCGCCAATGACGACGACTGCCTAGATGAGCCGATCTTCAGGTCAACCATCTGCGGCATGGGCGTGTGCACCAACTGCTACTGCGACGACTGTAGCTGCTGCATCGGTTGCGGCCAGATCGACGCCGACATCATCGGATCACACGGCTACTGGTGTGCACTGTGACCCGCATACCCCCCGCAATCGACGTCGAGCTGCTCGAGCTCGCCGACAAGATCGCGGGCAAGGACACGACGCTCATCGACGCGATGGGTTGGGCGAGGGCGGATTACGTGTCAGCTATTCACGCCAGGTTGCGGTGCAAGTGGAGGGAGTCGGTACATGCTGGTTGAGCAGTTCACCGCGACGGCGATATGCCCGAAGTGCGGGGCCTGCGATGTGCACCCGTTCCGCATGCCACGCCACGAGCCAAAGGGCGACAGTCCGCTCGAGCACGCCCAGCGCGCCATCGGTCGCGCCATCGACATCTCGCGGGCGATCACCGGCCTGCCCTCGTACTTCGACCCCGATAACGCCGATGTGATGCGCCAGTGCAACCGATGCGAATGGGAGTGGCCCCAGCAATGAGCGAACGCAATCCATGCCAGAGCTGTTCTGCCCCAGCGTCGTTGGCGATCTGTAACCGCTGCATCGAAGAGCTTAAGGCTAACCTCACCTGCCTGTACCGTGATCCAAAAGGCAGAGATGGCAACACCTCTGGCCTGCTCGACGCTCTCTCCGATGTGGCACTCAAGAAAACGAGGATGACCGACGGCGGTAGCGGCCACCTCAAGAAGGGTGACGAGCGACCAGACCCGTTTGAGCCCGACACCGAGAAGGGCAAACAGACGGCACAGGGGCGAGCGGCGACCCTGCTGATCACCGCCAACAACACGCTGTCGACGATCGTGCGCGACCTCTGCGAATCACGCGGCATCGTCACTCCCGCTGGGTTATTGCCGACGAGGATGGCTGAATGGCTCGCCGCGGCCGTGCATGCCATCGCGTGCGACGAATCCGCCGGCCAGTGGTACGCCGACATCGACCGGCTGGTGCGCTCAATCGAGCGGGCTGTCGATCGGCCGGTGCGATACGAACTTCTGGGCCTCTGCGCCACGCAGCTCGAAGGGAACAAGGCGTGCGACACCGCACTCATGGCCCGCGAGGATGCGATCGAAGTGCGATGCCCGAACTGTCGGACGGTGCGGCGCTGCGACATTGTGCGGCGAATGGGTCAGAGCGAGGCACGCAAGGCGCTGATCGCCTGGCCGAAGCTGCTGGAGACAAACCGGGGCCAACCGGACGGATGGCGAGTATCCGAGCGCACGTTGCGCGACTGGAAAGCGACCGGCGTGCTGCGCGTGCGTGGGTATCTGCGACCCAGTGGGCGACACGGGATTCACCGGCGCAGCGACGATGACGTTGAGCTGTTCGCCTGGGTCGATGTCGAGCAGCTGCGCAGTCGGGGTGTGCCGAAAGGGCATCGCAAACGTGCCAAGGCGGGGAAATGAACGTCCGAACACGCCGATTTAGTGGCCGCTACGTGCAGAAAGCCCAACATCTGGTATACGCTGGGCGGCAACTTCGGCGTGTTCGCCGTTCCCAAAAACCCCTCGACGCCACCTTGGTTGCCCGCCCAGGTGGCGTTTGTCGTCTCACCGAAACAGCCCCTTGAGGTGATCCCATGAGCAAGCGGTCCCCGTTCAACAAGCGCGGCAAGCTGCGCATCGCACTCAGCACCGACCCGTGGTGGAAGCGCGCATTGTCGCGACTGCGTGGCTACGGCGTCTGGCATCAGATGGGCGCGATGCGCGATGAGTAACCTGGACGACCGCCTCACCCAGCTCGACATCGCAATGACCGGCGCCATCCAGCACCCCGGCGTCGACGGTGGCCAACCGCTCATGCTGCCCGCGCCGCCCATGTTCCAGACCGCGACGCTGCCCGAGGGCATGGCCGAGGACATGGCCGACAAGGCTGGCCTGCCGACACCTGACTTCGCCCGGCTGTACCGCGAGGCATGGGTGCACACGCTCGAGACGGTGTGCGATGCCACGGTCATCGACAACACCGAGCTGGCCGAGCTGCGCGCTGCGGCCGCCAGTGTCGAGCATCGGCGCGTGAGGCACATCGACCTGGTATGCCAGTGCGGACAGACACTCGGCCGGCTGAGCGTGCGGGACTTCGACACCGAGCGGGCACAGGTCAACGGGCCTGAGCTGATCAAGGGGCTTGGGGCTATGAGCCCGGGGTGTGCTGGGAAGCATGGACGCGCATGACGGCGCCACAGGATCGCATCACCGAGTTCGTCGAGTGGCTGCGCACGCAGGACATCGGGCAGGGCGAGGGCGTCTGGCTGGTCACCGGCATGGACAACGCGCTCAGCCGCGATCAGGTCGCTGAACTGGCCGAGAGGTTCAAGGCCGAGCATCCGCAGAAGGTGTGGGTGGTGCTCGCCTCGTCTGACGAGGGTGACGACCGCTACCTCAGCAGCGTCTATGACAGCGAGGACAAGGCCAACGCCTATGTCGACCGTGGCTGGGGCATGGATGCAGAAGAGGCCGAGGTCCAGTAGTGACACACGTTCGCATCGAGATCGCAGGCCACGTCTGGTTCAACGGCAACATCGAGGGCTGGGAAGAACCGGCCGTGCGACCTGGCCAGCAGGACATCAAGCTCGAGCTGATCCCGCCAGAGATGCGCGAGGTGCTCGACAAGGCCATGCTCAAGGTGCTCGAGGAACGGCTCGGCATCAAGGTCACCAGCTATGAGCGGGTGCGGTAGTTGGCCGCGACTGCAGCTCGACGCAAGACCACGACCGAGAAGGGTCTGGGTCAGCGCCATCAGCAGCAGGCCGCCGCGCTCAAGCGCAAGCATCAGGACGGTTCGCCGTGCGATTGGTGCGGCAAGCCGATGTACCTCGACCGCACCAAGAACCCCGACTACGACCCAGACCAGCCACGCAGCGGTGTGCTCGAGGCTGACCACGGCGCCATGACCCGCGCCGAGGCTGTGCGTCGCGGCCTGCCGATCCCGCTGCCCGATCGGCTGCTGCATCGGCGGTGCAACCAGCAGCGAGGTGATGGGGTGAACGACCACCTGGCCATGGCCGGGCGGGGTACTGGGATGGGGGCAGGGGATACCGAGGCCCTCGCGATGGCATGGCCATGGTGAGACGGGGGCGGCCCGAAATATCCGAGGGGGGGCGTATCCCCTGGTCGGACCGCCAATCAAGCTTTTTTTTTACGGAACCGGAAAACAATTGGCGGCCAAGCACCTCGCGGGTGCGAAATCGCCTGTCTCACAACGGTTCTCGCGCCCGAAATACCCCATCTGACCAGCGGTTTTGCCCATGAAAACGGGCGAATCGGCAGGCCAGAAGCTCATCGCCGAACTCTCGCGGCCGAACGATCCCTACTCGCTGACGTTCCTGATCCAGCTCGCCGGCGACATCGCCGACGAGTACGAGCAGTTCGCGACCGTGCTCAGCGGCGACCGCGGCACGTGGGTTGAGGTGAAGATCGGCGCCAAGACGGTAGAGGTGGTGGTGACCGACGTGATCCGACAGAAGCGCGCGACCGCCGAGCAGCTGCGCAAGCTCATCTCGTCGATCATTGCCCAGCGTGCGGCAGCACCGGAGGGTCCGAATGACAGCAGCGTCCTCGCCGGCCTCGAGTGAGGACGACTGGCCGCAGCTCGAGGGCCGCCGCGAGCCCGAGAATCTCTCGGTGTTCGACGGTGACGATCGGCTCGGCCTCAACGCACTGACGCTCGCCAGCCGGATCGGTACGCCGCCGATGCCCTGGCAGGTCGACAACCTGCTGGCCCTGCTGCGGACTGATGCCGACGGGATGTGGACCCACGCCGACGCGTGCATCATCTGCCCGCGCCAGAACGGCAAGTCCGAGATCCTGCTGCTGCTCTGCCTGTATGCGCTGTTTGTCCGCGGCGAGAACATCGTGTTCTCGACTCAGCAGTGGAAGACCGCACGCAAGCTCGCACTGCGGTTCTCGGAGATGGTCAAGGCAGTGCCCGACCTCAAGCGGATGCTTGCGCGGCCGCCGACGCTCTCGCAGGGGCAGAGCATTGTGTCGACGACCATGGGCAACGAGCTCATTTTCTGCACACGCTCGGGCGACACGGGCAAGGGCCTCGACAAGGTGGACCGCGTCATCTACGACGAGGCCTACAACCTCACCGAGGCTGAGATGACCGGCCCGACACTGGCTCAGACGGCAGCGAAGAACCCGCAGACGATCTACACCTCGTCGGCGGTGTTCGCCGACATCCACCAGAACGGCCAGGTGCTCGCGGGCATCCGACGCAACGGCCTGCGCAAGATCAAGGGCCTGTATTTCGCCGAGTACATGGCGCCTGAGCCCCCGCGCGACTGCTCGGAGGCTGAGCGCAAGCGCCTGCGGGAAGATCCGATGACCGCGCGACTGGCGAATCCGTCGTTCGGCGTGATCCATTCGGACGCCAAGGTGGCCAAGTCGCTGCTGGGTCTCGGTGGCACGGCGGTGGGTCGGCGCTCGTTCGAGGTCGACGTGCTCGGCTGGGGCGATTGGCCGGCCGACGCCGAGGTGCTGGTGTCCGAGATCCCCGAGGGGAAGTGGCGCGACATGCGCAACCCGTCGCCCAAGCTCACCGGCCGCCCCGCAATCGGCCTGCACTGCGACCCCGACTCCGGCATCTGGGCCATCGTCGGCGCGCAACGCACCGACGCGGGCCCCGTGCACATCGAGTACCGGCCGCCACTGGGCAAGCTCGGTCCGACGTCGAGCCACGAGGTGGTGCGGGCGCTTGTCGACCTGGTGACCGCGCTCGACCCGGTGGCCGTGGCGATCAAGCGCCGCGGCGACGCAGCTGCGATCGAGGACGACCTGATCAAGGCCGGCATCGAGCCCGAGATGATCGACGGCGGCAAGTGGTCGCAGTGGTGCGGCGGATTCCTGAACGCCGCGCTGGACTCTCGGCTCTCGCACAGTGGCCAGTCGGTGCTCACTGACGCGGCCGGCAGTGCGGTGCGCAAGGACATGCCCGCGGGCGGCTTCGTCTGGGATGAGGACGCGGCGGGGGTATCGGCCCCGGCACTGTTCGCAGCGACGTTGGCGCACGGTGCGCTCGTTGCGAACAGCGAAGCGCCGAAACGCAAGACGGTCGCCCCCCGATCCGGCGTGCACCGCGCCACGCGGCGCCGATCGCGCGATTTTGACCCGATGACAGCACCGATGTAGCCCCCGAAAGGAGCGTCGTGGCACCAAAGACCGTCGCTCCGCGCACCGAAAAGGGCTACGTCAACCCGATTCCCGGCAACCTCACGACCTGGGGCCTGCCGATGTCGGATCAGTTCGAGCTCAATCCTGACCTCACCTGGCCTAATTCGGTGTTCACGTACGGCCGAATGGTCCGCGAAGATGCCCGAATCGCGTCCGTTTTGCGGGCTCTCGGCCTGCCAATCCGGCGCACTCCGTGGCGTATTCGGCAGAACGGGGCCAGCGATGCGGTCACCGCGCACGTCGCCACGTCGATGGGGCTGCCGATCGAGGGTGCGAGCGAGGACCTGCCGACGCCGCGCACCCGGGGAAGTTTCTCGTGGGCTCGGCACCTACAGCAGGCGCTCACCTCGCAGCACTTCGGTCACGCCGTGTTCGAGCTGGTATACGGAGAGCCTGTCAATGGGCTGTTTCCGCTCCGCAAGCTCGCACCGCGTCCGCAGTCGTCGATCGCATACTGGAATGTCGACCGCGACGGCGGGTTGATCTCGATTCAGCAGTGGCCGGCGGGCACGTTCGGCAGCCCCGGCATGCTGGTCATGGCGCCGTCGAGCATGGGCCCAGCAATCCCCGTAGACCGGCTCGTGGTCTACACCCGCGACATGGACCCCGGTGTGTGGGTGGGCAATTCGCTGCTGCGTCCGGCGTACGTCCACTGGCGCTGGAAGTGCGAAATGATGCGCATCGAGGCCGCCGCGGTCCGTCGTCATGGCATCGGCGTCCCGGTCATCACGGGCAACGAGGCCGATTCGGGCGACGAAGACCGGATGGACGAGCTGCTCGACACGGCATCGAACTACGGCGGTGGTGAGTCGGCCGGCCTCGCACTGACAGAGGGCGAAGAGTTCACGATCGCCGCGCCATCGGGCACACCGATGGACCCGCGACGGGCGATCGAGTGGCACGACCACGCGATGGCCGTCGTTGCGCTCGCTCACTTCCTGAATCTTGAGGGCAAGGGTGGTTCCTACGCCCTCGCCAGCGTGCAGGCCGACACCTTCGTGCAGAGTGTGCAGACCGTCGCCGAGGACATCCGTGACGTCACCCAGGCGCACGTCATCGAGGACATCGTTGACCGCAACTGGGGGCCCGACGAGCCCGCGCCACTGCTGGTGTTCGACGAGATCGGCTCGCGGCAGGATGCGACGGCCGCCGCGCTGCAGATGCTCGTCAACGCCGGCCTGCTCACGCCCGACGCTCGCCTCGAGCAGTTCCTCCGCACGACCACGGGCCTGCCTGACGCCGATCCCGAGACCGAGCGCGCCACCCCCGAGCCTATGCCGACGCCGCCGCCAGCCGACGGACCCGCCGCCCGCAAGCGCCCTCGCGGACGTAGCCCCAAGGACCGCCGCAAGACACCGGACGGAGCACAACCGCTGTGGTAAACATCGACGCCGAGCTCGGCACACTGGCCGAGCAGTCCGCGAAGCGCCTGCGCGACATGGGTGCTCGCATGTTCAAGTCCGCCAAGGCCGACAACGAGCCCCGCGGCCCGTGGTTCACGTTCAAGGATCTCGCCGAGGGCGACACCACCGCGCAGATCGACATCTACGACGAGATCGACTGGCTCTGGGGCGTCACCTCGCGCGACTTCCGCGACCAGCTCAAGGCGCTGCCTGACTCGGTGACGACCATCGACCTGCACATTAACTCGCCTGGCGGCGATGTCTACGAGGCGCTCGCGATCATGAACACCCTGCGCCAGCACGACGCCACGGTGGTCACCACCGTGGACGGATACGCCGCCAGCTCAGCGGGATTCATCGCCGTCGGCGCCAGCGATGAGCTGATCGTGGCCGAGAACGCCGAGATCATGGCGCATCTGCCGTGGGCGGTGATGATCGGCGACGCCGACGAGATGCGCAAGATGGCCGACGACCTCGACCGCATCGGCAAGAACATCGCCTCGATCTTCCAGGCGCGCGCCGGCGGCAAGCTCGACGACTGGGTGGCGATCCTCACCGCCGAGACGTGGTGGTCAGCCGATGAGGCGGTCACTGCTGGCATCGCCGACAAGGTGCTCAAAGCGCCGAAGCGCGACGCCAAGAACTTGGCTCGCGACCGATTCAACCTGTCGGTGTTCAACCATGCAGGGCGCTCAGAGGCGCCAGCGCCGCAGATTCCCCAGGCGCACAACGAGACCCCTCGGCCCAAAGCGGTCGAGGCCGATGGAAAGGAGCCCACCGTGGCACTGAGTGAAAGCGCGCTCCAGAAGCTCGGCCTCGACGCCGAAGCCGACGAAGACGCCATCAACGAGGCGATCGAGAAGTTCGCCGCACCTGAGCCGGCGCCCGCCGGCGAGCCGACGATCGAAGAGGCCGCCAAGGTCGCTGCGAAGTTCGGTCAGAAGCTCGTCAACGTCGCGCAGTTCGATCAGATGGCCGCCACCGTGGCCGACCTGCAGGCGCGCAACGAGGCCGCGATCCAGGCCGAGAACGAGTCGGCAATCACCGCGGCCCTCACTGACGGCCGGATCGACGCCGCCAGCGCGGACACCTGGCGCAACGAGCTGACCAAGAACCGCGAGGGCACCCTGGCGCTGCTCGGCACGCTGCCCAAGAACAAGGCCGTTCCGGTCGACGAGATCGGCCACGGCGTGAGCCGCGAGGACTCTGCGCAGGACGCCGAGATGGGCACCGTCTTCGCACGGATCACCGGCACCACCTTCGGAAAGGACGCCTGACATGGCTGAGCACACCCCGCACTACCTCCCGGCAGACCGCCTGCCCCGCACCACGTCTGCTGACGTGACGGGTGGTCAGGTCGTCTACGTGTCGGGCAACGACACCGTGGCGCCGACCAGCGCGGCCACCTCGGCATGGCTGGGCGTTGCCGGCCACGACGCCGCGAGCGGCAAGCAGGTCGTCGTCTACACCGAGGGCGTGCACCTGCTGAACGCATCCGGCGCTATCGCAGCCGGCGCACTGGTCATCCCGGCCGCCAACGGCGCCGTGGCTGACCAGAGCACCCCCAGCGCAGCGAACGACGTGCAGGTCGTCGGCACCGCACTGTCGGCCGCGGCCAACTCCAAGGTTCTCGTCAAGCTGGGCCGCTGAGGCTCGGGTAACCAACCAGAAAGTAGGGCACCATGCCTCAGTATCCCGTTGCAGCGCCGTCGCTTTCGGGCGACGTGCTGTCCATCAACCGCTTCCTCAAGGACACCCCGTGGGTGGCCCGGGCGCTGCGGACCGTCGGCGACGAGCAGTTCGTCTCCGACAAGATCCTCACCGGCCAGTTCTGGACGGAGTCGGGCTCGCTCGGCTACGAGCAGAACGAGGGGATCTACGCCGACCGCGCCCCCAAGGCTGTGCCGCCCGGTGGTGAGTACCCCATCACGCCGATCAGCACCGGCCCCGCCGCGACGGTCAACGTCGTCAAGTGGGGCAACGACGCGTTGCTCACCGACGAGCTGATCAGCCGGCAGCGGTACAACGTCGTCGAGCGGTCGTTCCGCAAGCTGATGAACAGCCACATCCAGACCATCGACTCGGTGGCCCTGTCGGCGATCGTCTCGGCGGTCACGCAGAACACCGACGCGATCGCGTCGTGGAAGGCGTCGAGCGGCGTCAAGATCCTGCGCGACCTGATGCGGGCGCACACCAGCATCCTCAAGCTCAAGCAGGGCTACAACCCGTCTCTGGTCTTCGTCGAGCCCGACGTGTTCGCCAACGTCGTGTCCGATGACGACCTGATGAAGCTGCTGCCGCGCGAGACCGGCGGCGTCGGCATGGCTCCGGTCGCCGCGGGCCTGAACAGCCCGTACATGCGGACCATCGGCGGGTTCACCTTCGTCACGAGTCCGAACGCGCCGGTCACCGGTAAGGCGCTCATGGTCGACCCGTCTGTGTTCGGCGGCTTCGTCGACGAGCGCCTCGCCTCGCCCGACTACGTGCAGACCGAGAACGGCCTGCAGGTGCAGTCGATCCGCGACAAGGATGTCGACGGCTGGCGCATCCGCGTGCGGCGCATCACCGCGCCGGTCATCCTCGAGCCCAACGCGGCATGGCTCATCAACGGGGTGAACGCATGAGTTACCAGGTCGTCGCCCCGCTGGTCATCGCGAAGGACCACGAGGGCCGCCCGTATCACGTCTACGAGGGCGGCGTCATCCAGTGGCTCTCCGACGAGCAGGCGGCGCACTTCCTCGGCACCGGCCTGGTCGTCAAGTTCGGCGACTCGGCTGCCGACGAGGGCGACGACGACGGCTCCGACAAGCCGCCGGCGTCGGCCAAGAAGGAAGTTCTCGTGGCCTGGCTGGTCGAGAACGCGGCCAAGGAAGACGGCTCGGACTACACGGCCGAAGAGCTGGACGCGCTGACCAAGGCGGAGCTGTCTGAGCTCATCGACTCGGTGGAGTGACGGTGGGTTTCTACGACGTCGTGAAGCCGTGCGTGGTGGGCAAGCTCCACTACGCGCGGCCCACGGCACAACCCATCGAGGTCGACGACGCGGTGGCCGAGCCGCTGGTCGAGGACGGCTCGTTGCAGCCGTATGAGCCGGGCGGCATCTCGGGCAAGACTGGCACCAAGCTCGACGGCGTCATTCGGCAGGTGGTTTCTGAGCTCCCCGCCGAGTTGGTCGCGCCGACGATCGACGCCAGCGAGGCGCCCGCCGAGTCGCCCAAGCCCCGCCGCGGCCGACGCACGGGAGCCTGACGCCGCGTGGCTGCTCCGTTCCTCGACATCACCGCGTTCAAGGTCGAGTACCCCGGCACCTTGGATGCGGGCGAGACCGCGACTGCCAGCCGCCTGCTCGAGGTGGTATCCGACGGCATCCGCGGGCTCAAGCCTGATGTCGACGAGCGAGCTGCCCAGCAGGTCGTGTTCGAGGTGGTCCGAGACTCTGTCATGTACGGGCACCTCGGACCGCTCTCAAGCTTCCAGAACATCACCAGCCGCCGCCAAGAAGGCGGCACGTTCGACGAGGCGGCCAAGGCGGTCGACGACTACCTGACGAAGCGCCAGCGCAAGTTGCTCAAGCTCCCGTCAGGCGCATCCGTCGCTCCCCGTGGCCGTTTCAAGAAGTGCGACTACTGAGTGGGCGTCTACCCGATCGGCGACCAGCGGGTCGGCGTCGAGCTCGTCGTGCCGGTGCTCGACGACGACGGTCAGCCAGTGTTCACCGACTACGGCGAGCCGATCACCGACAATGTGACGCTCTGGGTTGATCGCGCGTGCTTCGAGATCCAGACGCCGACCGAGCTGCAAGACCTCACGGTGACGACCTCGGAGATCGCCTGGGCGATGCTGCCGATCGCCGACGGCATGATCCCCGCGGTCGATGACGACGACACCGAGGCCCCGATCGCGTTCAGGAACGAGATCACCGGCCTTCCCACGATCAACGCCAATGCGTGGTTGCGGCACAACGGACTTCGCTACACAATGCGCGGCGACTCAGTGCTTGAGCAGGACATCCGTGGCCGTGAGGATCACGTGTTCGCGGTGTGCGAGAGGCAGCAGGGCTGATGGCTGAGCTGACCGACCTGATCGAGCAGGCCGACATTGACGACGCTCTCGAGAACGACGACGAGGTGATCGCCTACAAGGTCGCGGTCGCGCGCCAGGGTGTCGAGTACGCCCGCGCGAAGGCCCCGGTCGACGAGGGCGATTACCGCGACGGCATCCGCGTTGGTCGCGAGGGCAACAGCGGGGTCATGATCGAGTTCTCGGACTGGAAGTCACATTTCATCGAGTTCGGCACCGAGAATCAGGAGCCGAATCCCGTGCGCGCGCAGACCGAGGACTACCTGCGCGCGCGGGAGGATCAGTGACCGCCCCGCTGCAGGCCGAGTACAAGGCGCTGCCTGCCGAGGTGTTCCTGCGCCTGTGGCTGCTGCCCATCACCGTGCCGGCGTCGATCGGCTCCAAGATGTGGGCCACTGGCCTGCCGAAGCCCTACCGCACGGTGCGCCGCATCTCGGGCCCGCGCACGGACTACTCCGACACCCCGCTCATGTGGGTGCACACGTTCGGCAAGGACTACACCGAGGCCGCAACCGAAGCCGACCGGACCGATGCGCGCCTACAGGTGCTCGTCGACTATCCCGGCTACTCGGTGACGATGCCCGACGGCCGAATCGCGACGTGCGAGTGGTGCGAGATCACCTCTGCAGCACACGAAGAGGATTACTCCGCTGAATCGGTCGTGACGCGTTTCGTGTCCGAGGCCCGGTTCGGCTTCTCATTCGTCCCGGCCTGAGCCGGTGACGCGGCACCCACGCCGCACCTGAACAGCCCACCCCACCGCCGGAAGTCCCTTCGGCGTTCACCCCTTCCGAAAGGAGCGCCCTCATGGCGTTGCCAGAAACCGGCGTCTCATGGGTAGAGGCCGGACTCGAAGACCGCGCGCCCGAGTTCCTGCGCCGCGGCAAGCCCAAGGCGGCTGCGGTGCGCGATGCGCTCGGGTCGGCAACTGACATCAGCCCGCACAATCCCGATGGCTCCGTGCGGTTCTCGCTGTTCGCGCAGGACGGCAAGCTGCGGCCCGACATGTTCGCGCGCCGCAAGGTCAACGGCGTCTACGTCACCGTCACTACGCCGAACCTGGGCCTGTTCGGCCTGGGCGCGTTCAAGCAGGGTGACGGCCCGTCGATGGACCCGAAGATCACTCAGGACCGCTTCATGATCGAGCAGTCCAGCCAGCCCTACGACACCGAGCTCACCGAAGAGGTCGAGCCGTTCAGCTTCACCCCGGTCGACACCGCCGATCCGGTGTACCAGCGGCTCCGCAACAACCTGCCGCTGACCGACGAGAACGGCAACTCGCTCGTCGAAGACCCGGGCTGGGCCAACGCCGGCTACGGTCGCCTGCTCAGCGGCCAGAACCCCGGCCGCCAGTTCTTCTTCCTGCGCGAGCGGTTCTGGAACGGCCTGCCGATCTGGTCGGTCACCGGCGTCGCGCTGTGCCGCCTCGATGACATCGGCAGCTCGAAGCAGGACACCAAGGACTCCGAGGGCGCCAAGCTCACGTACCTGCCCCTGCCCGACGGTCGGTTCATGGCCATGCAGGACGGCAAGTATCAGCCGGTGCTCGTCTACACGTGGTGGGGCGGCGCTGGCTGGACGGCACTCGGCGGCAAGCCCGAGCTCTCGGCCACACCTCCGACGGCAGCCGCGACGGGCTCCGGTGGCGCCACCCTGGCGTTCCCCGAGCCGACTGGCCCCGGCGACCCGTGGAGCTACGACGAGGCACCCGCCGGTGTGCAGGTCTCGGACGACGGAGGCACCACGTGGGGCTCACTCATCGAGCCCGACAGCGTCTCGGTGTCCAGTGGCACTGTCACGCTGACCCTTTCGGGCGTTGCGGCGGGCAGCAAGAAGTTCCGCGCGGTCGTCAAGGGCACCAACGGCGCCACGGCCACCACGCCGAACTCGAACGCCGTCACCATCACCTAGTCGCCCGTCCCGGGAGTGGTTCGGGCTGTTCCGCTCCCGGGGCTGGGTTCACCAGTTCGAGCAGCCCATGCCTTAAAGGAACAGCCACTGAAATGATCGATCCGAAACACTTTTGGGCCATGGTGTCAATCTCTGGCGCAGACGATTGCTGGTCATGGTGCGGAAAAATCACCCATGGATATGGGCGGTATACGGTGAACTCGCAGGTAGTCAATGCTCATCGGGTCGCGTATGAGCTGGCCACAGGACGGCCGCCTGGAGCAATGCTTGTAGATCACGCCTGTCTAAATCGAAGCTGCTGCAACCCAAGTCATTTGCGCCTAGTCACCGTGAAGCAGAACAACGAGAACTTGGCGGGGCCATATCGCAACTGCAAGGCAGGCCTGCGCGGGGTCTACCTGCAAGACGGGCGCTGGCGGGCACAGGTCTACCACCATAGTCGGAAGTACCACGTCGGCTACTTCGCCACAGCCGAAGAGGCAGGCGAGGCGGCGCGCCTAAAGCGTTTAGAACTGTTCACCCACAACGAAATTGACAAGAGAGAAACAGCCCATGTCTGACGACGAGAAGACCAGCCCCGAGAAGGCCCGCGAGCAAGCAGCCGAATTCCTCGGCGTGTTCGCCGGCCAAGACTTCGACCTCGGCGGTACCACCTGGCATCTGCCGAACCCGAACTACCTGCCGCCGGACATGAAACGCCGCTACCTCGAGTACCTGCGTTTCGTGAACAAGGATCTCGACAAAGAGAAGGTCGCCGACCCGATCACCGGCAAGCAACGCGAGCAGACCGTTTGGCCGCTGCAGTACAAGGGCGCGCTGATCGATGAGGACGAGCTGCTCTGCATCGCGCTCATGGGCACCGGTGATGGCAAGGACGACCGAGCCGCCTATTTCAAGGACGGCACGCTGCCCGAGACCTACCAGCAGTTCCTCAAGGCTGACGGCGTCCCCGGTCAGATCCAGGTCGCGTGGCGCGTGATGAACATTCAGATGGAGGAACGCCTCAAGCGCGATCCCAAAAGTCGATGAGGCACTCGGCCTTTGGCTGCAATGGCCCGACGAGATCGAGGCCGATCTACTCGTCCACTGCGGTCTCGACATCGCGCACTGGCACCAGCTGACCATCAACCCCGAGACCGGCACGCCCATTCTGTCGAGCCGGCGTCTGCTGGCCATCCTCGAGCACGGCCTGCCAGAGACGTCGAAGTTCAAGACCCTCGCCGAACGTGGCGGGCGGTGGCCGATAGACCGCGCGATCGCGGCCGAGAGCGTCAACGAGCAGTACCGAATGCGCGCCTCGTATCACGCGGCGCACAGCACCGAAGAGAACGACGTCCGATTCGACCCGGAGCCATGGTTCTTCGTCGATCCCGTCGATGTGCGACTGCGCCGCGAGGCCGAGGAGCTCGAGGCCGCGCAAGCCGCAGAGACCGAACCCGAACTGGCCGAGGCCGGCTGGCTGTGAGTAGCGAAAGGTGGTGATCGCCCGTGCCATTGACACTCAGGATCGAGTCTGAGCTCGACGAGCGATCAGCCGCCGCAGCAGCCAGTCGGGCGCAGCGCATCTACAGCGACGCCGCCCGCGACATGTCGCGAGACATGTCCGAGGGGATCGCGCGCGGTGCTCGCGAGGGTGGTCGTGCGGTCGAGCGGATGGCCGACGAGGCACGCGCTGCCTACAAGCGGGTCGGTGACGCGACTGACGAGCTGCGGCAGCAAGAGGCTCAGCTCAAGCAGATGCGCGAAGAGGGCGTGCGTGGCGTCGAGGTTCAGATGGAACGCGTTCGCCGCGCCCGCAAGGCCGAGAAGGACGCGATCCGCGAGGCGGCCGACGAGTATGAACGCTACGAGCGGGCTGCGCGCGGTGCCGGCCAAGCCGGTGAGCAGGCGGGCACGTCCATCCTGGCCGGCCTGCGCGGCGCCACGGCGGGCGCCGGGCAGTCGGGCGGCGACATGGCCAACGAGTTCGCCAGCGGCTTCGCAGGCTCGTCGGCGCTGCTCCGGCTCGGAGCTGCGGGTGGTCCCGTGGGCCTGGCCATCGCAGGCGTGGCGGCGCTGGGGTATGCCGGCGGCAAGGCGCTGGCCGACCAGATCATGGCGGGCCTCGAGACGCTGCAGATGCGCGATCTGTTCCGCGCCAAGCTCGGTGTCGACGAGACGACGATGGCGGGCTACGGCGACGCAGCCGCGAAGGCCTACGTCAACCAGTTCGGCGCATCGGTCGAGGACAACCTGCGCGCCACCGAGGTCGGCATCAAATCGGGCCTGATCGATCGTGACGCCACCGACGCTGAGATCCAGGGCCTCATTCAGCAGATCCAGACGGTCTCGACGGTGATCGGCGAGGATACGGCGCGCGTCGCTCAGGGCAGTCGCAACCTCATCAAGACGGGCCTAGTCGACAACTACGAGCAGGCGTTCGACTTGCTGACCGCGGCGTCGCAGAAGGGCCTCGACATCTCGGGCGATCTGCTGGACACCGCCGAGGAATACGGGACCGCCTGGCAGGCAGTGGGACTCACCGGCGCCGACGCCATGGGCCTGATCGATCAGATGTGGCAGGCCGGCATCCGTAATACCGATGTCGCTGCGGACTCGCTCAAAGAGCTGTCGATCAACCTCACCGACGGGTCGAAGACCACCGCCGACACCATGACTGCACTCGGGTTCAACGCCGAGGACATGATGAATCGGTTCGCCCAGGGCGGCCCGGTCGCCCGCGATGCGTTCGGCGAGGTGCTGACCGCGCTGCGCAACATCGACGATCCGGTGCAAAAGAACCTCATCGGGCTCAACCTGTTCAAGACGAAGTGGGAAGACGCCAAGACGGCAATCGAGGCGGCCGACCTATCCAAGGCCGCGAGCGACCTCGGGCAAATCGACGGCGCGACCCGCAACGCGTCGGACGCGGTCGGCGAACACGCGAATCAGTGGGTGACCCTAGGTCGCAATATCGACGACACGTTCACGAGGTTTCAGACGTGGCTCGCCGACAGCAAGATCGGCAAGTTCTTCACCGAGTGGCTGCCGAGCTTCGTCAACAGCAACCTCTTCCCTGGCGACCCCCTCAAGGACTTCAACGACAAGCTGCCCAAGGACGCGTTCACCCCGGCGGCACCCGACGACGGACTGCTCAGCGGCGGCGCACCAGCGCCGGCCGGCCCGATGTTCCCGGGCGCCAACGTCCTGATCGACCCCCGCGTCACCGCGGCGACACCCGGCCCTCCGCCTGTGCCGCCACCGGGCCCGCAGGACGGCGGCCCGCAGCGTGTCACGCCCGTTCCGCTGACGCCTGGCAGCGCGGGCGGTGCGTCCACATCGCTGCCTGACGCGCCAGTGCTGCCGATGTCTTACACCTCGACCGCGGGCCTGCCCACGGCCATCGCCAACGCGGTGACGCGCCTCGACGAGGTCAAGCACGATGTCGCCGAGAAGACCGCGCGGGTCAACCAGCTCGAGCAGTCCAACGTCGCGACAGCCGATGACATCCAGAAGGCGAAGAATGAGCAGGCCAAGGCTCAGCAGGATCAGTTGCAGGCCGAGCGTGCGCTGACTGACGCCCAGACGGCCGCGATCGAGAAGCAGACGAAGCAGCTCAAGGGCACAACCGATTCGCTCAGTGAGCTCGGCGCAGGCCTGGATTCGGACTTCGGTATCAGCAAGGGCCTCTCGGGTATCGCCGACAACATCGTGCGCTTCGTCGGCAGCCTCGCGCTCGCCGGCCCGATGGCGCAGCTGAACGCGATCTCGCAGGCGCGCGGCGACGAGGGCTCGGGCCTGATGGGCATTCTGGCGTCGAACGGGGTGCTTGGGCCGCGGTTCATGCCGGGGTACGGCAGCACGAGTGTGTCGGGATCGGTGACGACGAGCCTGCCGAGTGGTGCGGCAATGCCGCTCGGTGCCGCGCTGCCTGGCGAGTCGCCGCGCGAGTTCGCGCACCGCGTGATGATGCCCTACTGGGAGAGC
The DNA here is from genome assembly GCF_022348085.1 of Mycobacterium sp. PSTR-4-N. Classification (GTDB taxonomy): domain Bacteria; phylum Actinomycetota; class Actinomycetes; order Mycobacteriales; family Mycobacteriaceae; genus Mycobacterium. Next base: position 131,106 of record NZ_JAKRFN010000016.1, read on the forward strand.
AAGGGCCTCACGGTCGGCGATCACGCAGCCGACCAGTACGGCGAGCACCAGAACGGCGCCCTCGACATCATGGTGCCCGACATCGCGACCGGAAATGCCGTTCTGCAGCAGGTGCTTTCAGACCCCAACGTCTACGGCGCGATATTCAACAACCAGGCCTTTGGATATGGGCAGGGAGCTGCGCCGAGGCCGTACAGCGGTGGATTTACCGGCGACCCGACGCAGGATCACCAAGACCACGTACACGCCTTCTATAAGCCGGGCGGATCGGACAACATCAATCCCGGCGGCGTCCCCGTCATGGGCGGCGACGGCGCGTACTCACCCGTCGGCGTCACCAGCGGCGTGCCGTCGTCGAGCGGTGCGACGCCGGTCTTCGTCGTCAACATGCCTGGCGGTGGCGGGTTCCCGGGCCTGGGTGCTGGCGGGGCCGCGGTGGGCTCGCCGGCTTCGGGACGCGGCGGCGGTGCGCTCCCTGGTGCGGGAGCGGCGACGAACCTCTGGGATGCCGTCGCGGCGGCTGAGTCGAGTGGCAACTGGGGCAACCAAGACACCGGGGGCAATGGCCACTACGGCGGTCTGCAGTTCTCACCCGACACCTGGCGCAACTTCGGCGGGGTGGACCTCACAGGCTTCACCAACCCTGCCGACGCCACGCGCGAGCAGCAGATCGAGATCGCCAACCGAACGGCGTTCACGGGCTACAACGGCCAGGCACCGCAGGGCCTCGGCGCATGGCAGGCCATCACCGACGGCAGGGTTCCTGGCGTCACGACGTCGACGCCGGCCAGCGCATTCGGCGGCCCCCTCGGACCCCTCCCACCCGTCGGCAGCGTCGGCGCCGGCGAGAGCGCACCGCTCGGTGTGACGGGCCAGGCGTATCCGTCCCAGGGCGGCGGGGGCGGTGGCATCGGCATCAGCGGCTCTCTCATGGGAGCCGTCACCGCGGCGGCCTCGGCATTCCCCGGTGGCGGCGCAGCGGCGCAGATGGCAATGCAGTTGATCAATCGCACGGTTCAGTACGCGGGCCAGGTCGCAGGCATCGGCATCAGTGGCCTCGCCGAGACGTTCCTGCCCGCCGGCGACAAGCCCAAGGCGTCGATCGGCAATTCATGGCTCGGCAAGATCGCGGGCGGTATCGCCGGCGCGAAGCCTGCTGTGCCGAATGCGGCGGGCGGCAAGGGCAAGCAGCCGCCCGGGCCCATGGATGCGGCCGGCGGTGCTGCGGGTGGTGCCGCTGGTGCGCAGGCGGGCAACACGATCAACAACACCGTCAACCAGACGAACCACTACCCGACGCAGGACATCGCTGCGAACTCGGCGGTGCGTGAGATGGGCGCGATGTACGCAGCCCCGGGGGTTCGGTGAAGCTCTCAGGGATTGCGGGACCGAGCTCGGTATTCCCGCATATAAGCGTTGTGCGCAGCTCGCTTAGCCGGGTCGGCGCGACGTTTCTCCAGCGCCTTTCGATTGGCCTCAGCGCGCCTAGCCGCCTGGCAGGTGCGGCACCTTCGACCGCCATTGGGGCGAAGGTAGGTGTTCTCGGGGGTGAACTCGTGCCCGTTGTTGCAATGGGTTCGAGATCCGAAGTTGTGCTGGCCGGAAACCTTGCCAGCCCTTCTTCTCCACTCACGTTGGTACGCAGCAGCATTCGATCGACCCTCGGTGGTGGACAACTTCCGCCGAACTTTGTCCCGCGCGTCGTCATTTCGACACGTCCGACAGCGACGGCCTCCACCCTCGCGCAAGACGGTGTTTTCGGGGGTGAATGCGTGGCCTCGATTGCAATGGGTTCGTTGCGCCATGTGGTCAGTGCCGTGAGACCTCTTGTCGCGGTTGTTATTCGAGGGTGTATCCCAGCGCAGGTTGTCCAGGCGGTTATCGAATCGGTCGCCGTTGTTGTGGCAGGCCTCCGTTCCATCGGGGCACGGCCCGACGAAGGTCTCGAGAACCAGCCGATGAATGGTCCGATGGTTGCCCTTGCCGAGCGCGACCGACGGGTAGTCCTTACCGGGCGCGCCGGCTCGGGACGGCTTCAGGACCCGGCCCTTTCGGAAGCAATTTCTGCCCGCGCTGTCGCGAATCACTCGGTCGAGACTGCGAACCCGTCCAATGGTGCTCACTTCGTACGATCCGACAAAGCCGGCGATAGGTGCCCAGATCTCGGTCATGACCGTAATGGTACCCGTAAAGGTAATTGTGCCGCATGAGTAACAGCACTTTGTTCGACGTGCAGCGTTACCCCCGGGGCCAGATAACCCCGCATGGCGCATTCCATTTCATGCAGGGGTTACACCCACGGGTCAAGCTCAAGGCCTACGACGGGTCGGTCGAGATCGAGCTGCTCGGCGGCCCGTCGGTGCCCGATCCGATCGGTGCGCCCGAGTGTGTGCGCGTCAACGGCCCGATCAAGGGGCTCATCGGTCCGTGGAAGTTCCTCGATCAGCAGGGCGCCAATGAGGACGGCACGACCTACATCGACTCGGTGACCGAGCCGGCGATCGTCGAGATCCCGGTCAAGATCGTGGCCCGCGACGCCGCGATGCTGCGCCAGGTCGTCAATCACCTCTTCGGCTCGATCGACAAGGCCAAGAAGTCTGAGCTGTCGTGGTTCACCCCCGAGGCGGGCTTCTGGTGGGCCGACGTGCGCTGGGCCGACAAGCCGCCTGGTGGCCTTCGTCTCGGCGGTCAGCGCCGCAGCCTGGAGACGACGCTGCTTCTGCGCTCGGACCTCGGGGCCTGGAAGTCGTTCGATGACGTCGGCGAGTTCCGGTTCGCCTACGACTCGCTGGTCGACAGCTTCGAGACCGACTACGAGGACTCGATCGGGCCTGACTGGTCGGTGTTCCAGTTCAGCCCCGGCCGCGGATACCTCTACGCGCGCAACGGGGCCGCCCGGTTCCGCGACGACCCGAATAAGTTCCTGTTCACCGAGGGCAGCCGCTACCTCGCTGTGCACCGGACGTTTGAGACCGAGACCAACAACCAGGTCGTCGAGGTCGTGTTCGACACGATGCTCGAGTTCGGCGCCAAGAATTACATCGCGGGTCGCGTGGGCCGGCGCTCGGACGGGTCGTGGAACGGCTACGGCGTGCTCGTCGAGATCGCGGGCGCGACGGTCCGACTCGTGGCGTTCAACAACTTCCACGAGACCGAGATCCGCCGCCGCGTGCTGCCGACCGCCCCGCCCTTGTTCGGTGAGAAGTGGCGGCTGGAGTGTGGCGGGCTCGATGCAAAGGGCGTGTTCGACGAGCGCATGTTCCGCGTCAAGCGTGGCCTCGGTGCTGGCGTCACGGTGCTGGCGGCCAAGGACGACAAGGAGGTCTCGGCGCTCGGTGATGCGTTCAAGGGCGCGGGCTTCGGCGGATACGCAGCGGGCCGGCTGATCTCGCAGGGCACCCCGTCGGCGGTGCGATCAATCCGCGTCGGTGACGCCACGGTCGTCACACAGTCGGGCTTCATCAAGCGGATCAACATCGGCGACATCGACCGCTTCGACCGCTATACGCTGTACGGGCCTGGCACCTTCCAGATCGCCGCGGCGCCCGGGTCGACCGACATGGTCGAGTTCGGGCCGCTGCTGCCGAATCAGATCGTGCAGCTGCGCACCGACGGCCGCAAGCGCCTGGTCGTCGACCTGACGTCTGTTCCGCCGACGGCCGACGAGCTGGTCGAGTACCGCGAGGCGCTCAAGGATCTCGAGTCCATGGCGCCCATCGGCAACATCGGGCCCACGCTGGAGTCGAATGCCTCGGTGTTCGGCGTCGTGCCGCCGCAGGGCAACATGCACCGGCTGCTGTCCGGTCGTTTCACCCGACCGATCCCGGCCAAGTCGCCCGGCCGACCGCCCGAGACGGTGCAGGTCGCGGTGTCAATTGCGGACGGCAACAGCGACTCTCGCATCATAGCCAGCGGAACAAACCTGAGACGGTACCCCAACTAGATGGCCGCCAAGGTGACGATCACTGTCGAGTGTGGCGAGCCGACCACTGGCCTCTGGTGTCCGCGCTGCCTCAAGCCGAGCGGATATAGCCTGCCGACCTACTGGCTGAGGTCATCTGGGGTGTCGACGCTGGGCACCGTACGCAAGTGCTATGACTGCGGCGCGCCCCTGCGGAGTGAGTCGTGACCGCCGCGGTCCTCGACCACCCGAAGGCTGACTTCTGGCGGCAGGAGCTCGACTCGGGCGCGCCCTACCGCCAGGCCAAGGCTGCCGAGGGTCTGGCCGAGGCGTTCTCGCTGTCCGACACCGAGGTTCGCGTCACCGTCCACGATTCGTTCTGGCGCGAGATCGGCCCGGCCGGCGACTTCATCGAGCTCACCGGCTCGATTCCGCGCAACGCCGCCCCGCAGGCGACGCTCAAGCTCAAAGAGAACCACTGGCTGGACCCCTACCTGTCGCAGTGCGAGACCACCATGGTCGGCGTCCGCATCCAGACCGAGGGGCTCGACGAGGCGTTCTACGTCAAGGGCTACACCGAGGAACTCGGCAAGGACGGCACCGTCACGCTCACCGCCGAGCTCGTGGGCATCTGGGACATACTGAACTACCTGCCAATCTGGCCGTCGAGCAAACTGCCCATCCAGACCCAGCCATTTTCCGACGCCATCTACTTCTCGCCCCTGTGCACGGTGATCGAGGGCATGGCGGCCGAGCAGGCGCTCCGAATCCAGGGCGGCCTCAACGAGTTCATCAACAACGCGCTGAGCCTGAATGCCGACGTGCGCGCGTGGCTGGGCACGATGCTGCAGGCGATCAAGAACGACGCCAAGATCGGCACGGCGCTCAAGACACCGCTCTACGTGGTGCGTACGGGCCTGCTGACCGACACCTCGCCGCTGTACTGCCGCACGGTGCGCATGGAAACCGTCGGCCAGGTCATCGCCGACATCACCAAGGCCTACGGCGTCGATGTGCGGATCTACCTGTGGCTGCCTGGCATGGAGCAGCCCGACAAGTGGGCCAACCTCGACCGCCCGACGTATGTCATGCGGGTGCTCGACCGCAGCCAGATCCAGGGCCCGACGCAGACGGTGCTCGACTCGGCCGTGCGGTTTGCAGTCGACGTGCAGGGGTCGCTGCTCGGGAAAACGCTTGACCCGCTACTGAATCCCGACGGGGTGTACGCGCCCGAGGGGGTTTACATCGCGCCGGGCCTGGGCCTGACGTTCGTGCCGCCGTATGTGCAGCTCGAGACGCCCGACACCATCGTCGTCGACGGCGAGGTGGTGCGCGTCAAGTCGCCGCTGATGACCTACAAGATCAAGCGGACGACGCCGCTCGGTTGGCAACACGTGATCGGCGGAAAGAGCCCCAAGTGGTTGGTCTGTGCCCCACCGGGAAACTGGTGGGGCACAGACCAACTCAACATTGAACGACCTCATGAACGCGACCTACTCGTTCGCGATCGATGCAGTGTCCATCATCCTCGGATTCACCGGCGTCCCCTCGAATTTGCTCGACGGGTTCCTCAACGACGCGTTTTTCGCCTTCCAGCTCATCCAGCACTACAGCCGCCGCGACGAGGTGGGCCCGTATCACCCCGGCATCGAGGTCTTCACCGCCACCAACAGCAGCCCCTACAACGTCGAAAGCCTGTTCCAGTTCATCCAAGTGCTTTGGGACAGTAGGGGTTACACCACCGCAGTCGTCACCTTCCGTGGTCAGAACGGACCGCTCAAGCTCGGCCGTGACATGTTCCCCGGCGCGCTCGGGACGCTCATCTACTCGTCGCGCACCAAGAAGTTCACCGACCACATGGACCTCGTGGCGTTCCGGTTCTCCCGAAACGAGCGCGAGGTCACCGTGACGCTCGGTGACGGCAAGCCGATCCAGCACCCCATCGTCGAACTCAAGCGCAACGTCAGCGAGGTCATTGCGGCCGTCAACGTCGCGACGCTGGCGCCCAATACGTAGGAGATCACGTGGCATTCAACACCGAGTGGCGCATCGTCGAGAACTACAACAACACCGGCCGCCGGTACTTCGTTGTCTCGATGGCCGAGCTGGCGTTCGAGATCACCGACACCGGAATCGGCACGGGGTTCTTCCTCGCCGCCGCCGCGCCGCAGGGTGGACTACCGACGGGGCTGGGCCGTTATCCCGCACTGGCCAAGGGTGATACGGGCTTCTCGCCGACGCTCGTGTTGACCGGCTTCACCGAGCTCGCGCACGACGACCCTACCGAGGCGTCGTGCGAGATCATCCCGATTGCCGACGCGACAGAGGTCTCAGGCCCGGTCTACGGCGTCGTGCTGACGCTGCACCGCGGCGCACCAGGCGCACCAGGCGCGGCGATCCTGAGCCCCACCGACTACGGCACACCGCAGTTCGGCCAGGTGCTCTCGATCGCAGCCGGCGAAGAGACGTTCGAGCTGACCTACCCGAAGGTGCCGGGCCTGCATCTGGCGACGTCGCTGTCGAGCGCACCCGACGGCACGACGGCCGAATACACCATGGGCGTCATCGACATCGAGGCTGGCCAGTACAACCGCGACTGGACGCCGGCAGTGCGCGGCAGTGCGGTGACCATCGGCTCGGGTGGCACGGGCGGCGCTGGCACTGACCTGCGCGTCGACCTGATCGTGCGGCTCAACGACGAGACCGGCGGCAACATCATCGGTCGCGGCCGGGGCCTCGTGGGCGTCAAGACGTATCAGCCGCAGATCATCTCGCGCGTTGAGGCCGGTTCCAACATCATCGCGGCCGGTGCTGCGGCGACGCTCTACTTCCGTACCAAGAAGATGAGCGGCACAGCGACATACGGCGCGGCTGCTGCTGATGCGGCCTTCGAGATGATCGCGGTACCTGTGCCGTGACCGCCGAGACGGGCGACTGGGAGCCGACACTCGAGGCGATCCACCAGGTACCTGGCAAGACCAAGCAACAGCCGGCCAAGAAGACGTGGCAGGACCGTATCGAGGATGCGAAGTTCCAGCGGCGCCGCTACAACGCCGACGTCGCCGTCGGGCTCGGCATGTTCGACGACGGCGAGCGCGACCCGCTGGAGTGGCTGTCGGGCTGGTCGACGGATCTTTCCGTCACGCTGACCGAGCACACCGAGGCCATCGCGACGCTCAATGAGATCGCCGCGGCGACGAACGCGACGGCGGCCTACGTGTCCGACATCGACGCCATGGCGACTGTGGCGCGAGCGTCGGTTGTCACCACTGGCATCGCCTCGGGTTCGACGAAGCCCCGCTACGCCGACGTCATCGACATCGACGAGGGCGACCACCGCGAGGACACCGCCGGCTACCTCTGGCAGGGCGTGCTTCCGACGATCGTCCCGCGCACTCCCAAGGGCTCGTCAATCGGGCACATCTACTTCGCGCCGATCGTGGTGGACCGCAGCGGCACCGTCGACATCTTTCGATGGCTCACTGGCGCGGATACTTCCATCTTCTCGATCGACTACTACGAGGTCGCGCTGTTCATCTACGACCCGGCGACAGCCAACCTCGTGAAGGTGTGGGGCTCGGGCAACATCAAGGACACCTACGCCAACATCGGCAGCACCAGCGCACCTCCCGCCGAGGTGGCGATCACCATGACGATCGCTGGCGTGCCCATCGCGCAGCAGTGCTCACCGGGCCAGATCCTCTTCGCGGCGATCCAGCAGACCGCGCCAGGGCTGCTGCAGACCCCGCGGCGCTTCGGTGTGGCGCCCATGCCGACGATCGGGCGCACCGTGCCGATCCTCGACGCGGCCTGCTATATCGCCAAGGATTACTCGCAGGGCATTCCGTCGTCGATCAGCTTCGCGTCGCTCAGCCGCGAGACGCGGTTCATTCCATGGGCGTCCGTCAGTGTGCTCACCGGGGAGGAAGCAGCGTGATGACACCTGACGAGATGGCTGAATGTGCTGCGGGCGGCCGCTATTGGTACATGCGGCCCGATGGCACGTTCTACGGCGTGGGGCCGGAAGAGGGGCCGAACCCCGGGCCGCTTGATCCCGCGGATATGTACCTGCTCGACGGCCCAGCTGAGTGGCGCGATCAGTGGGAGTCCTGGGACCAAGCCGTCGAGGACATGGCGCCACTGTTCGCCGCGCTCAACGAATTTCGGAACTAGAGAGGAACGACCATGGGAGTTGGACCGTCGGTTGGCCTGGTCAACAGCTGGCTCACGTCGACCTTTGTGCTGCCCGGCGCCTGGCTGGATCTGCACCTCGAAGACCCGGGCTCTGGCGGCACTGCGAACCAGGCCGACATCGACGCCCGTCAGCTGGGCCTGTTCGTCATCTCGGCAGACGGCAAGGTCACCACGACCGGCGCGCCCCCGCAGTTCATCATCGGCACCGACGGCCGGATTAAGTTCGGCAGCCTGCACACCGCGCTCGAGGGCGGCACGTGGTTGTGGAACCTGACCGCCCGTAGCCCGATCGATGTCGTGGCCGGTGACGTCCTGATCATTGGTGACGGCATCGAGCTGTCGATCGAAGGCTGGACCGCCTGAGATGGCAGTACAGCGCGCAGGCGTCGGCTACAAGGCGCAGCGGATCGCCGGCGGATCGGCGTCAGGCTCGATCACGGCGAACCTCTCGGTAGACCCGACCGCCGTCGACAAGTTCGGCATCGTCTTCATCGGCTGGGTCGGCGAGGTCGACACCACCTCGGCGACGTTCACGCCCACCTGGAACGGCCACGCGATGACTCCACTGAGTGCCGCGGTGCGCTTCGACTCGAACAAGTCAATGCAGCGCGGCTGGATCATCGACCTCGACGCCGACGACCCCGATGGCGGCGCGACGGCCGTTGTCGCTGCGTATTCCGGTGTGACAACGGGCCTGCTGGCGAAGTTCATGTACGTCGACGCCGTGGCGATCTCGGGCGTCGAGGATGACATCGACACCATCATCGCCTCGGTGGTGACAGCGGTGGGCTCGGGCTCGGTGGCCAGCGGTGGCGTCACGGTCACCTCCGACGTCGCGGCCGATCGCGTCTACAGCTCGCACCTGGTCGGCAAGGGGCGCACCATCAAGCAGTTCACCGGCACGCGCATCGCCGCACCGACGCTGACGGGCGCCGGGCAGCTGGTGCTCGGCGAGTCCCGCGGTGATGCCTCGGTCGATGCCACGGCGACGTTCAACGCGAACACCGCGCAGTGGTCGGCGATCGGGTTCAACGCCAACGCCGCACCGATCGACGCGCTGGGCTTCTCGGGCAAGGTGTCGTTCGGCCCCGGCACGTTCGGCGCCGACCTCTACCGCTTCGCCACGCCGCATCCTGATCGTGACTACGAGGTGCCGCCACTGGGGTCGAGCGATCCGCTGGTGGTCGCCGGCGACGACATCCGCCTCGCCAATGGTGTCGACATGCCAGTCTGGGTGAAAGACCCCGACGACCTGCTCGACTACACGCTGCGTTGGTACAACCACCTCGGCCCCGACGACGAGATCGTGCGCGTCGAGCACACGCCGTCGCCAGGTATCCGGCTGATCTCCGAGGGCGTGAATCCCGAAGACAAAGGCATGACGCAGATGTGGATCAAGGGCGCCATCCGAGGCGCGACTCTGCCAATTCGCATTCGGCTCTGGACAAAGCTCGGCCGCCAGATGGACCTCACGGCGTTCGTCGCCGGCGCGGACAACGGATAACGAGGAGGGGCTGTGACAGTCACCATCACCGGCACTCTCAAGGATGTCAGCGGCCAGCCGGACAACGCCATCCCACTGGAGGTCGCGTCGGTCATTCGTTTCGCCGACGACGGCAGCGTCATCACCGAGAAGCCGGTTGTCGTGCGGTCGGTCGCCGGGCGCGTGAGGTTTGAGCTGGAGCCGGGATTCGCTGAGGTGCGCTACGGCCGCAAGGTGTGGCGGGTCAACGCACCGGACACGGACTCAACGCTCAAGGAACTGATCGAGGCTGCGGTGGCCTACCCTCCGGACGCCAGCCAAGACATGCTGGACGCGGCGGTCGGCACGTATGTCGAAGCCAACCGTGCCCAATTCCGCACGCGCGCCGTCCCTATTGTGTCCGGCCCCAACGCTGGCAAGTACCAATGGCTGGATGAGGACGACACCCCGACCGGCGCGCCGGTTCCACTGACGGACATTGTTCCCGAGAGCATCGCTCAGGCTGCCGCGCAAGCCGCAGCGGAGGTTGTGGCGCCTGGCGTGGTTGACGCCGACATTGCAGGCCGCGTCGCCGCAGTCGAGGATGTGGGCGCCGGGCTTGCACGCTTCAAGCTGGGTGGTGTGTTCTCTGGCCCATCGTTCCCTCTGCCCGGGGGTGCGTGGAGCAGCCTGGTTGGAACCCCCGACCTCGAGCGACCCATCCCCGGCGCCCTGCGGTTGTACGTCGACCCCGTCAACGGCAACGACAGCTACAACGGATTCACCTGGTATCGAGCCTTCAAGACGATCCAGGCCGCGTGCAACGCCG
>NZ_JAKRFN010000017.1 GCF_022348085.1 Mycobacterium sp. PSTR-4-N
CGGGAATGGTGGCGCCGGGGCTGCGGGCGGAGCAGGCTCCAGCGGTGGCAACGGCGGCGCCGGTGGGCTTGGCGGCGAAGGAGCCTACGGGGCTGACACCGGGGGTCGTGGCGGGCGCGGCGGCGACGGCGGCACCGGCGGGACCGGCGGCCTCGGAACGGCGACGCTCGATCCGGGCGAAGGTGGGACAGGTGGCGAGGCAGGCGACGGCGGAGCCGGAGGAACCGGGGCCGTCTCCCCCGGCGACGGCGGTGACGGTGGCGACGGCGGAACCGGCGGAACGGGAGGAACGCCCGGCGGTGCGGGTGGTGCGGGCGGCCAGCTCGGCTCCGGCGGCGTCGGTGGAACAAAGCGCGACGACCCGACCGTTCAGGGTGCCAGCGGCTCGGACGGCAGCGCGGGCGCCCAGGGCGCCGCAGGTGCCAGTTCCGTTGCGGCGCAATCGACTGCGCCGCCGGCCAAGTCACCCTTCGCCGAACTCGCCCGTCGGTGGGCGTACGTCTACTTCAACCGGGCACCGTCGGCATCGCCGGAGACAGGACCGCAGACGGGCGACAACAAGCAGATCGTCATCGACATGAACGGCCAGAGCAACAACGGATACGACGTCACCTACACCGTGACGAGCGGGCCCCGCTACGGCACGCTCGTCGCCGGCGACGAACCCGGGACGTACACCTACATCGTCGATCCGGCGCTGGTTCGGCCGGGGATGCAGGACAGTTTCGTGATCACGCTCGACAACGGGGTTCAGGCGGTTCGCCCCGGACTGGCCGGCGTGCTGCAGAAGCAGCGCCATGACCGGGCCGTCGAGAAGGGCTTCGCACAGGCGGACACGGTCGAACAGCTGGTCACGATCAGGGTCCTCGGTGACGGCGTCTACGGCGACGTCGCCGAGGGCAACAAGTACTGGGTCAGCCAGAGCTTCTCCAACTGCGCTCTCCAGGCCAGTGCGTCCGCGATCGGCATTGCGACCAAGACGACCCCGCCGACCGAGGCCGAGATGGTGTACCTGGCCAAAACCACCGGCAGTGTGGTCAGGCCGGGAAGCATGATCTTCCTCGACGAGAACATCGACGAGGGAGCCGCTACCCAGGACCTGCCCACCCTGATGGAGCAGTACTTCGCCGTCACGGCGACCTACTCCACGGGCGCGACGGTCGACGAGAACGGTGACACCGTGTTGCCGACGACACTCGATGCGCAACGGCAGCTGCGTGACCTCGAAGCCGCTCTCGCACAAGGCAAGTCAGCCGTGGTGGTCTACTCGACGAACATCGTCTGGACGGCCGTCGCCGGCAGTGCGCCAGAGGGTCAGGACGGCTACTTCACCCTCGATCACGCCGCGGTGGTCACCGAAGTTGATCTCGCCAACGGCGTCGTCTACGTCAACGACAGCTCGATGACCGACGACGACGGACAGCTCATCGGCCGAGGCAAGAAGCTGCCGATCGGTGTGTTCCTCTCGGGCTGGCAGGCGAGCAACTACGACATGGTCATCGTCGAAGCACGCACCCCCGCGGTCGAGGTCTGAGGTCGTCAACCGCCGGGCCCGGGCGGGTCCGGCGGTGCGACTCTCGGCCATCCGCGATTGAGCGGGCGCCCCACTTCATCCCTGGGTCGTGCCGCGCCGCCGATCGTCGGCCGGCACCTGCGACCACCTCAGGCTTTGTCTGTGTCCACGGCCAATGCCGCGACGGGGCACACGCTCACCGCCGACTCGGCTTGGCTGGCCAAGTCGTCGGCGAGGGGCTGCGACGTCTTCACGACGGCGACCCCCTCGTCGTCGAGGTCCAACACGTCGGGGGCGGCGGTCAGACACTGGCCGTGGCCTTCGCAGCGGTCGCGGTCGATCAGGATGTTCATGAGTAGGCCTCCTGGCGCTGGGGACGGCAATTTCCGTCGACGATCACACGCCGAGGATGCAGTGTCAACAGTTTCTGACTTAATCGTCAGCTACGAGGATGTCCTCAATGCCGTCGATACCGCTTACCGTGCGCGCGGGCGAAGGCTCAATCGAACCGCCGCTCTGGCTACTCCGGTGTCAGCGGAACGGGCCAGGAGTCAGGCACGTCATGCAGGGCCGAGATGTCTGTGATGTCCGGTAACGGCCTGTTGCACAGCGCTTTTGCCTGTTTCGCCGCTGCGCTCAGGCGCATTCATGCGGCGATGGTACCCACAGCTCATTTTTGAGGATTTCGTCAGCAACATTGACTGAGCGTCTGGTCGTATGTGACGATTTATTCAGAAAGTATTCCGAGGAGGTGCAGCGTGGCACAACAGGCGACACCGCGTCGTGGTCGGCGAAACATCCGATGCAACGAGCGGGTCAGAGGCGCACAGGATCTGGGCACGCAGCGAAAGGCGGTGCCTGCGTGAGTGCCGAACTGCTGTGGCCCGCTGCACACACCCCACAGAACATCACGGCCATCGAGGAGATCCCGCTGGAGCGTCGAGGCCTGCCGGCATGCACCTACGATGTGGTCCTGCGCGCCGGTCGATTGTGGCCCGAGCGCACCGCAGTCACCGTGCTGCCAGAGGGCAGCAATTACCTGCAGAACGTTCGCCGGACTTTCGGGGAGCTCGCCGCCGACGTGACCCGTGCCGCGAAGGTGTTGCGGCAGTTGGGAGTCGGTCGACGAGATGCCGTACTTCTGATCAGTCCCAACTGCGCGGAGTTGATCACGGCCACCCTCGCTGCTCAAGCCGCCGGAATCGCGGTGCCGGTCAACGGATCGCTGTCCGGCGAGCACATCGCCCAGTTGGCGCGGCTGTCCGGTGCCCGTGTCCTGGTGACGGCAGCTCCCGAACTCGACCCGGCCGGTGTCGAACGCGCGGCCGCGCTTGCCGGTGCGGGGTTGATCGACACGGTGGTGCTACTGCGCCCGACGTTGGCCGAGGGGGCGGCAGGCCCACCCCCCGATGTACCCGGAGCCGACGTGGCCTACCTGTGGACGCTGGCCGCAGACCACGACGCCGAGCCATTTGGCGACGGTCACGCCGAGTCTGCCGACCTGGCCTCGCTGTTCCATACCGGCGGCACCACCGGCACCCCGAAGCTGGCCGCGCACACTCACGGCAACGAAGTCACCGACGCGTGGATGGTCGCCGTCGGTGCCGATCTCGACGAGGATGCGGTGGTCTTCGCCGCGCTGCCGCTGTTTCACGTCAACGCACTGGTCGTGACCCTGTTGGCTCCCCTTCTGAGAGGTCAGTCGGTCGTCTGGGCGGGACCGCAGGGATACCGCGACATGGGCCTGTACGCCAACTTCTGGCGCATCGTCGAGCACTACCGGCTGGCGGCGATGAGCGCTGTGCCGACGGTGTACGCAGTGCTCTCCCAGATCCCTGTCGACGCAGACATCTCGAGCCTCCAGATGGCGGTGTCAGGCGCCTCCGCGCTGCCGGACACAGTGCGCCAGGACTTCGTCGATTCCACGGGGGTCAGCCTGGTCGAGGGCTACGGACTCACCGAGGCCACCTGTGCCAGTGCCCGGAGCTTCCCTGACCATCCGCGCCCCGGGTCGGTAGGTCAGCGCATGCCCTATCAGCGCGCCAGAGCAGTCCAGGTCGGCGACGACGGCTCCTGGGAACAGCTTCCGGCCGGTCGCGTCGGGAACCTCGTGATCAGCGGACCGACCGTCTTCCCCGGTTACGTCACGGCGCGAGACGACGACGGCTACGTTCTCGACGGGCGCGGCGCCCTGCGCGACGGCTGGCTCGACACCGGTGATCTGGCCAGCGTCGACGAGGAGGGCTTCGTCTATCTGGCTGGTCGGGCGAAGGATCTCATCATCCGCGGCGGCCACAACATCGACCCCGCGGTGATCGAGGATGCGTTACTCGCCCATCCGGATGTCACCGCCGCCGCCGCGGTGGCACGACCCGACGTCCATTCCGGCGAGGTGCCGGTCGGATTCGTCACCGTACGGCCGGGCGCGACCGTCACCGGAGCGGACCTGACCGCGTATGCGGGTGAGCAGATCAACGAACGCGCCGCGGCCCCCAAATCGGTCACCATCATCGACGCGATCCCCGTGACCGACGTAGGTAAACCCTTCAAGGTTCCGCTGCGTGCGCTCGCCGCCGAACAGGCGCTCACTGACGCGCTTGCCGAGCACCCCGGAGTGCTGAGCGTGCGCGGTGAGGTCATCGGCGGAACTCCGACTGTCGTACTCACCCTCGGTCAGGACGCCGACTGCGCAGCCGTTGAGCGGGTGGCGAAGTCGTTCGCGGTGAAGCACGACATCCACCAATCGTGACTGACGACGGACACACAACCCGTTCCACTGATTCGCCGCGGACCCAGCGTGCCGGCGTCACCCACGAATAGGAAGTCCCGTGTTTCGTCGACCTTCGCATGTCCCGGTGTATCGGCCCGACATCTACAGCCGCTCCGCGATTCTCGATCCCTATCCGCACTACTCGGCGATGCGCCGACTGGGCCCGGTGGTTTGGCTGGCGCGCCATCGCCTCTTCGCGCTGCCGCGCTTCGCCGAATGCAAAGCCACCTTGCGTGACGATGGCACCTTCCTGTCGGGGCATGGTGTTGCCGCCAACCCGCTCACCAATCGACTTTCCGGTGGCACCACCCTCAACAGTGATGGCTCCGAACATGATCGCCGCCGCAAACTCGTCGCTCACCGCCTGTTGCCGCGGGCGCTGCGCACTGTGAGCGACGACGTCGACGCGCGGGCGGTGGGCATCGTCGACGAGGCCGTGCGCAGGCAGAGCGTCGAGGCGGTGACCGACCTCGCCACGGCACTCCCCCTGGCTGTCGTGCCTGATCTGGTCGGGTGGCCGCGCGATCAACGGGATCACCTTCTCGATTGGGCCGCTGCCACGTTCGACATCCTGGGTCCCTTGAACCTGCAGGGTCTCAGAGCCGTGCCGCGCAGTCTGCAGATGTTGCGGTTCGCCCGGCGTGTGGTACGAGAGCGCAATGTGCTGCCCGGAAGCTTGGCTCACGAGTTGCTCGTCGCCGTCGACGAGGGCCGCCTCCAGGAGCACGAAGTGCCGCCGCTGCTCGTCGACTACATTGCTCCGTCGCTCGACACCACCATCAGCGCAATCGCCAGTGCCATCTACCTTTTCGCCACTCATCCCGAGCAGTGGGAGTTGCTCAAGGACGACCCTTCGCTCATCCCCAACGCCGTCAACGAGGTGGTGCGCTTCGAGTCTCCGTTACGTGCCTTCACGCGAAAATCGCTGACACCGAGCACGGTGGGCGACGTGAGGCTGCCGGCGGGGGCCCGAACCCTCGTGCTCTACGCATCCGCCAACCGCGACGAACTCGAATGGGACACTCCCGACGTCTTCGACATCCGCAACGACGCGGGACGGCATATCGGCTTCGGCAACGGCGCCCACGCGTGTGCCGGACAAGGGTTGGCCCGGCTCGAAACCACCGCGATGCTGAGGGCACTTCTCGAACGCGTCGACCGCATCGAGATCGCCGGCGAGCCGATCTGGGCCGTCAACAACATCATTCACCGCCACGAGCGGCTCCCGATACGGCTCATTCGAGCGTGAGAGGACACCTCCAAGTCTGACGGCCACATCGACGACGTCATCGTCGGGTTTGATCCCGCCGGAGCCGGAGCCGCCAACGCCGCCGGCTCAGGTGGCCTACACAACCTTGTCGTCGAACGCGACCCCGCGATTCGACCGCAAGCGCCCGATCGCCCTCGAAGCCCTGCGCGTCATCCGCGGCTTCGACTTGTTCGACAAGATCAGCACTCACATGCACCTGGGCGTCACGGCCCGGTTCATCGGCCTCGACGGCAAGACCTTCCTCGCGATCAACCCTGTCTTTACAACCCGCCGCATCCATACACCGTGTGGGAAGGCAGTCAGACCCAAAGGGTCCCGTCCACGGCGACAAACTCCGACTGCGAGGAACGCAAGTCACAGCTCCGAATCGTGTTCCCCACCGGCCGGCGCCATAGCTTCGAACAACGGGTCACGGCAAAGATCTCCACCGCGTGGGCGGAGGTTACCCCTACCGACGCGGGAGGCTGTCCCCCGTGACACGCGCAGTTCCGAGCAGCATGCTGTGGTCGAGCCTCTCGTGTGGCGACGACCCTTGGGAATTCGGGGTCTGGCTGAGTGAGACGGCACGACAGACACGTGGGCAACGCAACATCGGAGCGGAATGTCATGAAGACGAACGCAGAACCGCGAGGACTTCTTGTGACGGGGCGTCGCAATTTTCTGGGAGGCGTCGCAGCACTTGGTGTCGGCGCGGGACTGTCCGCGTGTGCCGATGTCCCCGTCGACTCCGTGACGGAGGATGAGGATATCTCGGTGCGAGATCGAGACCTCCCACTCATAGCCACGGAAGAGACCTACTCCACCGACGAGCTGATTGCGCTGAACGCGATCAACAACGATCACGCGAAGTACCTCAGGGGAATCGGTCTTGCCGAACTCGGACAAAGCCGCATCGATGCGATGGATCAGGCCGGCATCAAGGTGGGAATTCTCTCTGCCCACACGCCAGGCGTCCAGGATCTCGCAGGTCGGGAGGGGATCGATTCGGCGTTTCGTCTCAACTCGATGATCGCCGATGGCCCGATGACCGCCTATCCGGGCCGATACCAGGCTTTCGCCACCCTGCCGCTGCAGGACCCCGGAGCGTCCGCGGACGAATTGGAGCGCGCTGTCCGCGAAGACGGCTTCGTCGGTGCCATGACCAATGGATTCGTTGGCAGCAAGTTCCTCGACCACCAGGATTTCGAACCCGTTCTGGCCCGTGCCGAGGCACTTGATGTTCCGCTGTACCTGCACCCAGGCTTCCCGCCCAAAGAAGTCTTCGACATCTATTACCGTATTGAGCGCTCGGGATACAACGACGTGTACCAGGACTACATCTTCAGTGGTTCAGGATACGGCTGGCACCAAGAGGTGCTCACTCAGAGCCTTCGGCTGATCATGTCCGGGGTGTTCGACAGATTCCCTGGGCTCCAGATGATCGTCGGCCACATGGGAGAAGGCCTCCCCTTCTACTACGAACGCATCGTCGAAGATCTCGGCGGTTCGACCGAAGAATCGCTGAACAAGCCTCTGGCACAATACTTCAACGACAACTTCTGGTTCACGACGAGCGCATTCTTCCAGGATGAACTGCTTCGTCTCCTGCTGAACTACATCAGTGCGGATCGAGTGATGTTCGCTACCGACTACCCGTTCGCGAACATGAAGGGCGGAGCCGACTGGCTACGGGCAGTGGACTTGCCACGAGAGACGAAGGAAAAGATCGCGTTCCGGAACGCGGAGAAACTGTTCCGCATCAGCGTGTGATGCGTCGATGCCGCCGCTGGATTGCGTCCATGATGATGGTTTAGGAGTCGGATCTGACCAGGGATGCCGGCGTGGATTGAGCGGGCCCTCCCCGAGAAATCATGAGGTTCTCGGCGAGCCCATCTGTCGACGCTGGCTGCAGACCACGCCGCCAGCCCAAGCCTCGTCGAACGGCGCGCGGGTCAGTTCCCTGCGAGTTGGGCGCCATCGGCGAAATCGGTGCTGCGCGTCAGTGATTCCCATTGCCGGATGTCGTTGTCGACGGAAGTGCGCGCGGCCGTCACCAGCCGCAGCGCGTCCGAACCCAACAGCAGATGCGCCGGCGGTTGATCGACATCGAGGATCGACAGGACAGCTTCGGCCGCCTTCGCGGGGTTGCCGAGCTGGTTCCCGCTTGCGTTGAGCCGCGCGGTACGGATGGGGTCGAACAGCTCGTCGTAGTCGGCGATGGTGTGCGTGGCGCGGGTCATCGAACGGCCGGCCCAGTCGGTGCGGAACGAACCCGGGGCGATCGCGGTGACGTGGATACCGAACGCGGAGACTTCCTGGCGGATGCTTTCCAGCATGCCTTCGACGGCGAACTTGCTGGCACAGTAGGCCGACATGCCAGGGACCGCCATGAGCCCGCCCATCGACGTGACCGCCATCAGATGGCCGGCGCGTCGCCGGCGCATGAAGGGAAGTACGGACTGCAGAGTGGCGGCCACACCGAAGACGTTGGTGGCGAACTGCGCACGCATCTCGGCGAGCGATGTCTCTTCGAAGATGCCCTCGACGCCGTAGCCGGCGTTGGCAATGGCGACGTCGATAGGGCCGACGGTCGACTCGACGTCGACGACGGTCCGGGCCACCGCTGCGTCATCGGTCACATCGACTGTGCGGGCGTATGCGCGGTCCGGCGAGCGCGCCTCGAAAGCCGCTGCATCCGCGGGTGTGCGCACGGTGCCCACCACCCGGTGCCCGGCATCGAGAGCTGCCTCGGCGAACGCTCGCCCGAGCCCTGTGCTCACTCCGGTGATCAAAATCGTGCGCATGCCGCCTCCGCGATCTCGGTACATTACTAAGCATAGTGTCGATTAAAATAAGCACAACGTCAAGTTTTGGGTACTGGTCTGCCATTCGACACCGCAAAGAGCGTTGACATACCACGGATGACGCTGCTCGCCGGCAGGCCGCGCCACGGTGTCGATTGACCTTTCCCTGTCCGCTGCCGAAAATAATCAGCACGATTTCGACTTCATGGAGGTTGAGAGCCATGCCGGAAAAGATCGAACACCGGATCACCGCCAGGTGAATCGGCGGCGATCGACCGCGCCGCGCAAGGGAGACCTGCGTCGCGAGGCCATTTTGGACGCGACTGAGGATCTTCTGGAAACGATCGGCTACGAGGCGATGACGATTTCAGACATCGCCGATGGTGCGGGTATCACCCGCGGTGCTCTGTACTTCTATTTCGGGTCGAAACAAGAGATCATCACCGCCCTTTTCGCACGGTACGTCCAGGTCCTTCAGGAAAAGTCGCGTGACGCCGCGGCGGACGCTGCCACAGGGAGTGCGGCCATCGACACCGCGATGGAGCGAACGGAAGCACTGTGGCGCGAGCATGGTGTGGTGATGCGCACGGCAATCGACCTCGCATCCACCATCGAGGAGCTCGACACACTGTGGGCCAGTACCGCTGAGCTGTTCACCGACGCCATCCGCACGATCTTGGAGCACATGGGTGTCCCACCGGGGTCGGGAATCGACGAATCGTCGGCGATCGCCAACGCATTGTGCTGGATGATCGAACGGAATTTCTATCAAGCGTCACGGGGCTCGAAAAAAGAATTGTCGAGGGCCAGGCGAACGTGCGCCGAGATCTGGCGGCGGGCCGCGCAGACTCAATGAATTCGTCTGGCATACAGAACTTCTCGAGTTCACCCGCCATCGCCTGACTCCCCCGCCGGTGGCGGCGCGACTCGCTCGGCGGTCGGGAGCCACTTCATGGACGCCTGCAGTCGAAAGCGGCTGTCCCAGTCCTGCGAATCGACTACCTCCGGATATGCGCGATGAGCTATCGCGAGAAGCCTGCCCATGCGGTGTGACCGCTGTTACATTTTGCCCTGAGCGACACAGCCCGTAGTTGCGCAATGTCACAAGGGAGTGATCATGGGCCAGTCGGCGACGGCATCCGACGGAACAGCTGGCACCGCTTTACCGTCTGCGAACGGCAGGCGGGTGCAGACCGCCAGGGGCGGGCAGCCGAAAAGTGCAATGCGATATGCGAACTGGGTCGGTCGCGTCGGCGTACTGGCACTCTTCCTCGGTGTCGGCACGGTCATCTCTGTGTCGGGAGTTGCTCACGCGGACACGGACAGCGACTCCTCGAGCAAGTCTGCTGTGGGAGCCCCTCACGAGAGGTCGATGGGGGTTGCCGGACCGTCGACGTCGTCTCAGGCGAGACCCACACAGCGCATGTCGTTCCCCCGGCCGAACTCGAGAACGTCCGCACGGGAGTCGGGTGGCCGACGCACCCGGGCGCATGGACGATCCGATGCCCCGCATCAGGCGGTGAAGCCGGATATCGCTCCCAACGCGCCACGCGTCGCAGCACGATCGACAATCACGCGGTCGGCTACCAGACACGCCACGCCGGCGGACATCTCCGACACACTGCTGGTCACGCTGAACGCAGGCGTCAACCGGCGTGATCCCGAGCGGACGATCACGACGAACGCAGTACCGCTCTCTGACCGATCGACCCCCCGAGCGTCCGCGACGTCGCAGCGGAGACCACTGGCGGACGCATCCAATCCCCTCGCGACGCGTGAGCAGCGCAGAGCCGAAAGAATCGCTGAACGCACCGTCAGATCCCTGCCGGTGCGATTGATGAAGGTCGTGCTGAGGCTTCAGTTCAGGGCGGCCGTTCACCGCCAATTCGCTTCGGTGGGCGGTCCCGACGCGGCGAATCTCGAGTTACTCGACGACGCGGTCGATCAGTTCGCCCGGTTCTCGTCGTTCAGCCAGCAATTATTGAATCCGATGGCGCCCGCGTTCATTTGGGCGGACAATCCCCCGCACAGCTGGTTCGGCACGAGTTCGGGTGACTCCCGGTACCTCTACGACAACCCCGACACCATCTATCGGTTCGCCGGGGTGAACCAGAACGCGTCCTACGTCATCACCGGGCGGTTCCACAACTACGATCCCCATGATCCTGCGGGCACTCTGCCCGCCGACACCACGTTCAGCGTCGTCGAAGGAACCTCGGGAACGACGTCCTCGATCCTCAGTGCCGACGACATGGAGATCGCAGCAGACGGAAGCTTCGTGATCACGGTCAGCGGCGAACCGGCCGAGCCAGGACAGACCAATCACATCCGGCTGACCTCCACTTCCACTGTCCTGCTTGCACGTAACACGCTCGGCGATTGGAACGTCGAGGAACCCATGAGCCTGTCGATCCAGAAGGTCACGGGACCCCGGAACAGTCTGTTCTCTCAACTGGGGGGTTTCGCCTTCATCGGAGCGAGGATCAACTCCAACCCTCTGCTGGTGTCGTTGGTGTCGGTGGTGCCGCCGTCCTTCCTTGCTGGAACGGCTCTGGTGCGCGGCGTCTTCACCGCGCTGATCATGGTGGTGCGGGGCGCCCAAGAGCAGGAAAAGTACATGGCTCTGGCCACCACCGATCCGGCGACCGGCGCACCGAAGCCGGTCAACGTCATACCGGAGCCGAGTAGCAACGCCGAATTCTTGGCGAACCAGCGGCAGAGTATCGGCAATTTCTCGCTCGCCGACGATCAAGCCCTGGTCGTGACGATAGATCCCGGCAGTGCCGAGTACTTCACCGTACCGGTGTACAGCGACTGGACGACGACGACCGACTTCTGGACTCAGCAGACGAGCCTCAACAACGAGCAGGCCCGAAGGAATCCGGATGGGACCTACACCGTCGTGATCTCGCCGACCGACACCGGTGTGTACAACTGGATCTCCACCGGTGGACTGAACCAGGGCATCATCGCTGCTCGCTTCCAGCGCATCGACCCAGATAGCACCACCATGCCGAGGATCGTCAGCCAGCAGGTGGTGCCGGTGAGCGAGATCGCAGCCCTTCTCCCGGCTGACCCGTACTACTTCGTCACCGAGGAGCAACGCGCGGCGCAGCTTGCTGTTCGCGCGGCGGGCTACGCACGGCGCTTCGCACCGTACTCGCAGGTGTGAAGCCGGTCGTGACACTGCGAATCGAGTCGATTCACGAAGCGCAATGATGCCGAAGGCGCTCTCAGCCGACATGTAGTTGTAGTACAGCAATAATTGTTGTTTGGCATGAATGTCGCACGGCAATCATGTCGTCATGCGAGCACTGACCGTGCAGCCCGGCGTGGCTGATTCACTCGACGTCACCGAGATGCCCGATCCCGTTGCGGGCCCCGGCGAGCTGTTGGTGGACGGTCTGGCGATCGGAGTGTGCGGCACCGACAGAGAGATCGTTGCCGGCGACTACGGCTGGGCGCCGCCGGGTCGGGACCGACTCGTGCTCGGTCACGAATCACTGGGCCGCGTCGCCTCTGCCCCGGCGGAAAGCCGATTCCATCCCGGAGATCTGGTGGTGGGCGTCGTGCGCCGGCCGGATCCGGAACCGTGCCCCGCCTGCGCGCGGGGCGAATTCGACATGTGCCGCAACGGCCGTTACACCGAGCGCGGCATCAAGGAACGTGACGGATACGGCAGCCGGCGGTGGGTTGTCGAGTCGGACTACGCCGTTGCGGTGCCGGCGCACCTCGAGGACTCCGGGATGCTGCTCGAACCGACCACGGTGGTGGCGAAGGCATGGGAACAGGTCCAGCGGGTGGGCGAGAGGGCCTACTTCGCCCCGCATCGTGCATTGATCACCGGCGCCGGGCCGGTGGGCCTCCTCGCGGCACTTCTCGGGGTGCAGCGCGGGCTCGACGTGCACGTGCTCGACAGGGTCACCGATGGCCCGAAGCCGGCTCTCGTCGGTGCGCTGGGAGCCGAATACCATCACGACGACATCGATTCCGTCGGTGAGGCACTTCGTCCCGACGTCGTCATCGAGGCGACCGGCGCCGGGAACGTCGTCTTCGGCGCGATGGCCACGACGGCGACCTACGGGATCGTGTGCCTGACGGGGGTCTCGCCCACCGGGCGGTCACTGACCATCGACGCCGGCGCAGTCAACCGCGAGATCGTGTTGGGCAACGACGCAGTCGTGGGGTCGGTGAACGCCAACCTGCGCCATTACCACCACGCGGTCGACGCATTGGCCCGTGCGGACAAGGACTGGCTGGCGAGCCTCATCAGCCGCCGCGTTCCGTTGAGCCGGTACCGCGAGGCCTTCGCGCGGCGTCGCGACGACGTCAAGGTCGTCATCACGCTCGACGAGGACTGACAGCGCAGCCGCGGACATGGCTGATTCCGCCCCTGCCGCCGCCGCGTCCGCGCGCTGATTCCTAAACTGGGCGAGTGCGCTTCTCCCTCTGGCCGTCGACAACGTATCCGTGGAACGACGTGGTCGAATTGGCGCAGTTCGCAGACGACGGATTCTGGCATTGCGTCTACGTGGCCGACCACTTCATGTCACCGGACGACAAGCCCGGCCAGGCGAGCAGTTGGCTGGAGGCCACCGCCGTGATGGCCGCGCTGGCCGCCGTCACGTCGAAGATCCGGCTCGCCAACCTGGTGCTGTCGATGACGTTCCGGCACCCGGCAGTGCTCGCGAACTTCGCGGTGACGGCTGACCACATCAGCAAGGGTCGCTTCACACTCGGGCTCGGTGCGGGCTGGCAGGTCACTGAACACGAACACTACGGCCTGGAGTTGGGCGACCCAAGGGAGCGGGTCGACCGCTTCGCCGAGGGGCTCGCCGTCATCTCGGGGCTGCTGACGAACGAGACGACGACGCTCGACGGGCAGTACTACCAACTGACCGAGGCGCTGTGTGAGCCGAAGCCGGTGCAGTCGCCGCTGCCGCTGCTTGTCGGCGGGACGGGCCCACGGATGTTGCGGCTGATCGCGCGGCACGCCCACGAATGGAACCAGTGGTCGGCACCGGGCGGGTTCGCCGAGCGGTCGGCGGCCCTGGACGCGGCGTGCGAACGAGAGGGCCGTGATCCAGCCACCGTGCGACGCTCCACGCAGGCCCTCGTGATGGTCACCGATTCGGCCGAGGCCGAGGCCAAGGCAAAGGTGGCCGCTGAATCGACCCCGCAACCTGTGGTCTACGGTCCCCCGGCGCGAATCGCGGAGGCCGCGGCGACCTGGCGCGACGAGGGTGTCGACGAGGTGATCGTCCCCGACTTCGCGATGCCTCGCGGTGAGGCGCGGCTGGACGTCTACCGGGCATTGGCTGAGGCGTTCGCGCCGCTGGCCTGACGGCGAGGTGGACAATGGCCTCATGTCCGCTGCAGTCTGGATCATCATCGGGGTGATTGCCCTCGGTACCGTCGCCGCGGGCTTGGTGCGGATGCGGGCCTGGTTGCAGAAGCCGGTTCCGCCCGAGGTCATCGAAGCCGCCCACCGCGACGACGACGACGACGAAGCGACCGACAACGACATCACCGACCGAGGCACCACGTAGGTTTCAGGCGCCACACTTCCCCTGCAGCGAAGCCGAATAGCTGCGAGAGTGAGCAGGTGTCGGGTGCACGTGCCATCTCCGCGGTCTACGGCCGGCGGTTGTGCGCAGTGGCGGCCGCGTGCTCGGCGGCCCTTCACGCGATGATGATCGTCCACGCCGACAGCCCGACAGCGAAGGTGCTGATCGTCGCCATGGCGGGGGCGTGCCTGTTCTGCGCCTACGAGATGTGGCGGGCATGCGGACCGCGAACGTGGGCCGTGGTGGCTGTCATGAACTTGGCCATGGTCGCAGCGCACTGGTCCATGCCCGCCCATCACCACGGCAGGGGGGTGACGCTCGCCCACCAGCCGATGTCGTCGCTGATGGGATTGGCGACCGCTGTGTCGCTGAGTGAGGCACTGATTGCTGCCGTGGTGCTCCATGCGATCACGAGACGACGGAATCCCCTGCTCTACGCGACCGTCAGTGATGACCCGGCTAGCGATCGGTGAGCGTGGCCTCGAAGGCCACGCGGTCGCCCCGGTAGAGTGCCCGCACGACCTCGATCGGCCGGCCGTCGGTGTCCACCGAGCGGCGGTTGAGGAGCAACATCGGCATCGCCGTCGTGGACTCCAGCAGCCCTGCCTCCCGCGGCGAGGGCAGCACGGTCTCGATGCGCTCGGTCGCCTCGCCGAACACCACCCCGCGCTGTCGGATCGCCGCGTAGAGAGAGGTGGTCGGATCGAAATCCTCTGCCAGCGAAGCGAATCGGTGCAGCGGTAGGTAGCTGCTCTCCAGGCCGATCCGTGCCCCGTCGGCGAGTAGCACGCGTTCGAGATGCATGACCCGCGATGTCGGCGCGACGTCGAGTGCGGCGGTGATCCCAGCATCGACGGTGACCCTGTCCCAGCTGACGAGCAGACGACCGGGGGTGCGGCCCATCCTCTGCGCGCCCTCGGTGTAGGACTTCAGCGACAGCGGCTGCACGAGTTTGGGCCGTGAGACGACGGTGCCGCGGCCACGCCGCTCGATACGCCCCTCGACGAGGAGCTCGTGCACGGCCTGTCGCACCGTGTCGCGGGCCACGCCGAAGCGCAGCGCGAGTTCGCGTTCCGGCGGAAAGGCGTCGCCTTCGCGCAGACCCGCGAGAATCTCGTCGAGACCGGTGCGTACGACGTACGGTTTCGGCAGGCTCATCGGGCCACGCGGCGGGCGATCGCGAGCACGGTGTCCAGCGGCGCGGTGTCGGCGCCGGGGACCTTTGCTGCATCGTCGAATCGCCGCAGCCGTAACGCATCCGCGCACCAGGGGTGCGCCGCGAACACGGGATCGACAGCGGCTCCCCCTTGTTCCTCCAATGACGTCCGAGACACGGGGCTCAGAGCGGCGGCGTAATCGGCGTCGGTCGCCGCGAGGTGGCGCTTGGCGGCCACGTGGGCGCCGGCCAGCCACGCCACCCGCTCGCCGAAACGCGGCCGCAGCCACCGGCTCGCGAGCCCGGAGTGATCGCCGATGCCCGGCCCGCCGAGCAATGGACTGTGGCCGATGTCGTGCAGCGCGGCAGCAAGGACCAGCTCGTCGTCGGCATCGTCGTCCAGCGCACGAGCGGCGCACTGCAGGGCATGGTCCCACTCATCGACCTCGACCTCGTCCCACACCCCGCTAAGCGACTGAAGGACATCGGCCACGTCCGCACATGCCATGTCGGATCTGTGTGTCATGCCCAGACCATACCCTAGATTGGTCTATACCAATTGTTCACCTTCTGTTCCCACCCCCTCAATCGCCGGGCTGCGGTGGCGACGCCAACGAAAGGTTGTCTCGATGTCCATGCGGGTCACGATCATCGGCGGAGGCGTCCTCGGGACGTCCCATGCCTGGCACGCAGTCCACCGTGGGCACGAGGTCGTACACCTCGAACGCGAGCCCGAGGCACGCGGTGCGACGGTGCGCAACTTCGGACTGGTGTGGGTCTCGGGCCGCTCATCCGGAGAACTCGAGGCCAGCCTGCGCTCCCGCCAGCTCTGGGAAGACATCGCAGCGCAGGTACCCGACGTCGGGTTCCGCCCGTGCGGATCGCTGACCCTGCTGCGCACCGACGCCGAAGTGGCGGTGGCCGAAGACGTCAGCGCACGCGGCGACGCCGCGCAGCGGGGCTTCCGTCTGCTCGACGCCGACGCCGCCCGCGCGCTGAACCCGGCGCTACGGGGCAAATTCCTCGCCGCCCTGCTCTGTGAACGCGACGCCGCGGTGGAATCCCGTCAGGCCCTGCCCGCGCTGCGCCTACACCTGCAGGCCAGTGGTCGCTACAGCTTCCACCCGGGCGCCGAAGCACGCTCCATCACCGGCACCCGCACCATCGACGATCGGGGCGGAGTGCACGACGCGGACGTCGTCATCGTGTGCGCCGGGGCCGCCCACGGCGGCCTGGTCCGCGAGCTCGCCGGCGACATGCCGGTGCGCCGGGTGCGTCTGCAGATGATGCAGACCGCTCCCCTCGGCGAGACGTTGACCACCGCGATCGCCGACGGCGACAGCTTCCGCTACTACCCCGGATTCGCCGGACACGCGCTCGACGCTCTG
Organism: Mycobacterium sp. PSTR-4-N; assembly: GCF_022348085.1. GTDB lineage: Bacteria > Actinomycetota > Actinomycetes > Mycobacteriales > Mycobacteriaceae > Mycobacterium. The sequence goes on from NZ_JAKRFN010000017.1 coordinate 16,448, forward strand.
CGGCGCAGCGAAAGTCAGGACCCGGTCGCCGACGAGCACCGCATGCAGCTGCTCTGCGTTCAGCGCCTGCACGGCGGACTCACGATCGGCGACACCCACGCCTACGAGGAACCGTTTCCGTTCGACGTCGACGAGGCGCCCTACTCCTACCTCGTCGGCCTGGTCGAGGAGCTCCTGGGGCGGCGACTGCCGCCCGTGCGCCGGCGATGGGCCGGTGTCTACAGCCAGTGCCTCGACACAGAGCGGCTCGTCCATCGGGTCCGCGCCGATGACGATGTCTGGGTGGTGACGGGACCCGGCGGTCGAGGGATGACCCTCGGCCCCGTCATCGGCGAACACACCGCGGATCAGATCGGATTGTGATGAACAACAATGACATTCAACTCGCCGTCGTCGACATGGCGGGCACCACGGTCGCGGACGACGGTCTGGTGGTCGAGGCTTTCGAGGCGGCCGCCGACGCGGGTGGCCTGCCGGTCGACGGACCCCGGCGTGAACACGCGCGCCAGTACGTTCTCGACACGATGGGCCAGTCCAAGATCACGGTGTTCCGCGCCCTGTTCGACGATGAGGCCACAGCGCAGCGCGCCAACACGGCGTTCGAGCATGCCTACTCGTCACTCATCACCGCCGGGCGCGCCGAGCCCGTTCCCGGGGCCGCGGACGCCCTCGGCCGCCTTCGAGACGCCGGAATCCGGGTGGCGCTCACCACCGGCTTCTCTCCGGACACCCAGGCGGCGCTACTCGAGGCGTTGGGCTGGCAGGACATCGCCGACGTCGTGCTCGCCCCCGGTGACGGCATCCGCGGACGTCCCTTCCCCGACCTCATCCTCACCGCCCTGATCCGCACCGGCGCCGACAGCGTGCAGGCCGTCGCGGCGCTGGGCGACACCGCCAACGATGTCGAAAGCGCCTTGCGCGCAGGCTGTTCCATCGCTGCAGGCACCCTCACCGGCGCTCACGACGAGCGTCGTCTCGCCGGGGCGGGCGCCACACACGTCGTCGCCACCGTCTCCGATTTCGCCGACCTCCTCCTGAAAGGCTGATCCATGACCTTGCGCAGCTCCGCGGCCGCTCTGCTCGCCGTCGCACTCACGATGCTCACCGCGGCCTGCGGCGGCACGGGGTCCTCCGAGTCCGGTGACGGGACGACGCTGACGGTCTACAGTGCCGACGGGCTCGGAGGCTGGTACGACGGCACGTTCAAGACGTTCACCGACCAGACCGGCATCAACGTCAACGTGGTCGAGGCCGGCTCCGGCGAGGTGGTGTCCCGGGTGGAGAAGGAGCAGTCGAACCCGCAGGCCGACCTCCTCGTGACGCTGCCGCCGTTCATCCAACGGGCGGCCGCATCGAAGTTGTTGCAGCCCAGCGGGATCGACACCTCGGGTATCGCAGCCGACCAGGTCGGACCGCAGGCCCAGTACGTACCGATCGTTGACAATGCGCTGAGCTTCATCGTCAACCCGGACGCGAATCCCGCACCGGTCACCTGGGACGACCTGCTGCGCCCGGAGTTCAAGGGAAAACTGCAGTACTCCACACCGGGGCAGGCCGGTGACGGCACCGCTGTGCTGGTGCTGCTTCAGCACCTCCGGGGCAAGCAGGCCGCCCTCGACTATCTGAAAGCATTGCAGGTCAACAACGTCGGCCCCTCCTCGTCGACCGGCAAACTACAGCCGAAGGTGAGCAACGGTGAGCTGCTGGTGGCCAACGGCGACGTGCAGATGAACCTCGCCTCCATCAAGGACGACAAGTCGCGCTTCGAGATCTTCATCCCCGCCGACGCGCAGGGCCGGCGGACGACGGTGTCACTGCCCTACGTGGCCGGTGTCACCGCGGGAGCCCCGCACGCCGAAGAGGCCAAGAAGCTGCTGGCCTTCCTCGTCTCCGACGATGTCCAGAAGACGGTGCCGACAGACGCACTGGGCATGCCGGTGCTCGACGCGCTCAAGACCTCGGACGGCACCGGGCCCGAGACCCCGGCCGGCGTCCTGCAAGGGGTCGACGTATGGGTGCCGGACTGGAACACCGTGCTCGCCGACCTCGACGCCGATGTCGCCGCCTACCAGAAGGCGACGGGTAGCTGACATGGCCCAGACCCGCTTGGGTCCACTCGGGCGCCGCACGCAGACGCCGAGGGCAGATGCGGCGACACCGGCCATCGTGTTCGACCGTGTCGGGGTCACCTACGGCCGCGGACGCAAGGCCACCACCGCCCTGGTCGACTTCTCGCTACGCGTCGCCGGTGGGGAGACGATCGCGCTGCTCGGACCCAGCGGATCGGGCAAATCCACCGCGCTGGGGGCGCTCGCCGGGTTCGTGCGCCCCACATCGGGCTCGGTGAGGCTCGCCGGCCGCGACGTCACCGACCTGCCGCCGGCGCGCCGCGGCATCGGCGTCGTCCTGCAGTCCTATGCGCTGTTCCCCCATATGTCCGTCACCGACAACGTGGCGTTCGGGTTGCGGGCCCAGCGGACGGCGCGACGCGAGATCGCACCGCGGGTGGCCGAGGTCCTGGAGATGGTCGGGATGGCCGGCTTCGGAACTCGACTGCCGCGGGAGCTCTCGGGCGGCCAGCAGCAGCGCGTGGCCATCGCCCGAGCCCTGGCGATCCGACCTGCCGTACTACTGCTCGACGAGCCGCTGGCGGCGCTCGACGCGTCGCTGCGACAGTCGATGCTCACCGAACTGCAGCGCCTCAAGGAGGCACTGCCGCAGATGGCGATGCTTTACGTGACTCACGACCAGTCCGAGGCGCTCGCTCTGGCCGACCGCATCGCGGTGATGAACCACGCACGGCTCGTCGACGTCGACACCGCCGAGAACCTGTGGAAGCGTCCGCCCAGCAGTTTCACCGCGGCGTTCCTCGGCGGGGCAAATCTGTTGCCGTGCACGGTCGGCCGTGTCAGCGGCACCTCGGCGCTGATCAGCCTCGGCTCGCGCACGGTCAGTGCCGAAGCACCGCATCCCGAGATCGGCCAACCCGATTGGGCGCCGGGATCGCCCGCCCTGCTGTGCGTGCGCCCGCACGCCCTGCAGGTGGTTTCCGCCCGCGAGCGCAACGCGCTGCCCGCGACCGTGTCGGCCGCAGTCTGGCGCGGCGCGGTCACCCGACTGGTGCTGGCGCTCGACTTTCTTCCCGACGTGACCGTGCAGGTGGACGTGCCGGGCCACACCCCGTTCGAACACGGCAGCGTCGTCGGGGTTCGGCTACCGGAACCGGCCGGCGTCCTCGTCTCGTCGGGACATGCGGCGTGACAACGGTTCTGGAGGCACACGACGCGAAGACAGGGCCGGCGCCGCGGTCACGCGCATGGCTGTGGTTGCTGCCACCGCTGACGCTGGTTCTGATGATCGCGTGCTACCCGCTGGTGCGGGTGTTCGCCGAATCCGTCGGCGGATCGTGGGGTGAGGTGCTCGGTTCGCAACTGTTCCGCGACGCCCTGTGGCGGACCATCACGATCGCGACAGCGTCGACGGTCGGGTGCCTGGTGCTCGGTCTGTTCCTCGCGGTGGTGCTCGCGTTCGTTCCCTTTCCCGGCTCGGCGCTGGTGGGCCGGCTCATCGACACCGTGCTCGCACTGCCGTCTTTTCTGATCACGCTGGCCTTCACATTCCTCTACGGCACGGCCGGCGCGGTCAACGCGCTCGCCACCGAGTTCACCGGCGACGGTTCGGGCCCGTTGCTCGACTTCCTGTACACCCCCGCCGGGGTGATCGCCGCGGAGATCACCTTTTTCACGCCCTTCGTGGTACGTCCGTTGCTGGCGGCGTTCTCGCTGGTTCCCCGCGCCCACCTCGACGTGGCCGCGAGCCTCGGCGCGTCACCGTGGACCACACTGCGCTCGATCGTGCTGCCCGAGGCGTGGCCCGCGCTCGCCGCCGGCGGCAGCCTCGTTCTGTTGTTGACGCTCAACGAGTTCGGCATCGTGTTGTTCACCGGCGCCAAAGGGGTCGTCACCTTGCCGGTGCTCGTCTACACCCGTGGGATCGTGACGTTCGATCTGCCTGGCGCCGCGGTGATCGCGTCGGTGCAGGTAGTGCTGTCATTGACGTTGTACGCGCTGTACCGCATCGTGTTCGCCCGGCTGACTGCACGAAGGGGGGACGACGGTGCTGCTGTGGAGCGCGCGCAGTAGACGGGCGGTGCTCGCCCTGTTCGGGATGATCGTCACCGTGGTGTTCGTGCTGCCGCTCGGGACGGTCGTGGTGGCCGGACTTGCCGGCTCGTGGACCGGCCCACTTCCTTCCGACCTCGGATTCGCGAGGTACGGCACGGCGCTGTCCGGCGAGGACCTCGCAAGTCTGTCGGTGAGCCTGCAGACGGCGCTGCTCGCCGGCGCCCTCGCCGTGACGGCCGGAACCTGGGCTGCCCTGGCGGCGCGGGAGGTGCCGACCTGGCTGCGGCGCATCACCGATGCGGTGTTCCACCTGCCCATCGCCGTGCCGTCGGTCGCGATCGGACTCGGTGTGCTGATCTCCTTCAACGAGCGGCCGCTGCTGCTCGGTGGGACGAGATGGATCGTCATCCTCGCCCACACTGCCCTCGTCCTGGCGTTCGCCTTCAGCGCCGTGTCGGCGGCACTCGATCGACTCGACCCCGCCTACCGGCAGGCCGCGGAATCACTCGGTGCAGGTCCGGCGCGAGTTCTGCTGCGGGTCACACTCCCGCTGCTTCTGCCGGCACTCGGCGCGGCGTCGGGGTTGGCGGTCGCCCTGTCGATGGGCGAGCTCGGCGCCACCGTGATGGTGTATCCCGCGACGTGGAAGACGTTGCCGGTGACCATATTCGGGTTGACCGACCGTGTCAGGTCTTCCAGGCCGCTGCCAGCACCACACTTCTGCTCGCGGTCACGCTGATGACCCTCGTCGTTCTCGGCCGCATCCGGGGCCGGGTGTCGCTTCGCTGATCGACGTCCGTGATCGGCGAGTGGGGCTAGTCGTCGGAGCCCTGCACGTCAGCTGAGTGCGCTGTCGTCCTTCGCGACGATCTGCTCGACTTCTCCCGCCAACGCCGAGAGCTGCGCGCGTTCCTCCTCGGTGTAGTCGCGCGGGCTGTCGTCGAGTACACACACCGTCCCGACGACCTGTCCTGCGGCGTCGTGGACGGGCACCCCGAGATAGTTGTGTAGTCCGAACTCCACTTCGTCTTCGTTGCCGGCGAAGGTGGCGTCGGTGCGGGAATCACGGACGAACAACGGATCATCGCCGTCGACCACCCGCTCGCAGTAGAGCGGCACCCGCGACGCGTCGTCCAACGCTTTCTTGCCCGCTGCGCCAACCGAATAGTGTTGTGTCGCTTCTCCAGCGGTTGCAGCAACCACCATCGAGTCGGATTCCGACCGCATCACCAACACCGACTTCACCCCGAGCTGCTCGGCGATCCTGTCGAGGCGGTCGGCCAAGGGAGCCAGTCCCGGGGTGGTGTCGGTTTTGTGGGGTTCAGCATCAGGCATGAGGTCACTCTTGCGCTCCCCCGCGCGAACTGCAACCGTTTCGCTCACCCGAAGCCGATACCGCTGATTCACTCCGAGGGCGGCTCGTACAGTTGCAGATCGTTTCCTTCGGAGTCTTTGAAGGACGCGATCCGGCCCCACGGGTGGTCGCTGATGTCGCCGACGAACGACACGCCTTCGCCTTGAAGCCGTGAGACCTCGTCGTCGATGCCGCCATCTGGTTGGAACGTCAGGAGGGCGCCACCGCTGCCGTCCGCTCCCGACGATTCGCGAGCGTTCAGGCCCACCATCAATCCGTTGGCGTCCAACTCCGACCACTCGTCGGACTCTTTCTTCACCTCGAGACCGAGTGTGTCGCCGTAGAAGCTCACCGCGCGCTTCATGTCTTCGACCGGTAACCACACGGTCGCCACGCCTGATGCCATGTCCTGCACCTTCATCTCGAATTGTTCTGACGCACCGTGCGATACCCCGTGACGGTGCCGTGATTCCTGTCCACTTGTGACGTCTCCATAACCGACGCCACTCGGGTTCAGACCGCGACGTCGCGGCCCCACACCCGGTGCTCGCCGAGACTCTCGATCAGTGCGGAGGCCAGCGCAGCAGCGTCCGATCCGTCGAGAACGCCTGCAGCGCCGTCGGCCACGCCGGCTCGAGTCAACAGATCGGCGCCCTGTGGCAGGACCGCGATGCCCTTGAAGTGCCGGAACACCTCATCGACGAGGATCTTTGCCTGCACGGTGGTGGGCGAGCCCGCGATCACCAGAGCATCGAATTCGATCGAACGTGCGGTCGTGTATGTCCGGGAGATCGGTACGGTACCGCCCTCGTGGGTGAGGGTGCCTCCGTGCGCAGCGATGACCAGGGGCACAAGTTTCGCCGCGCCCAGTGCATCCACCACGGTGGAGACGTCGCCGACATCGGAGTCCGGACCGACGAGGATGCCGATGTTACGTCCATCTGTCGGCCAGCGCTCCCCCACCTGCGACACCGCCGGGCTGAGCTGCGCCGGGTCGGCGGGCGGTGCTGTGGCCGCGGGCGCCTCGAGGCCGAGCCCCGCCGCGACGGTCGCGCACAGATCGGCGTCGATGTTCGCCAGAACCGACAGCTGGCGTTCCTTGATCGCCTGCTCATAACACTTTCCGAGTTCGAAGGTGTACGCCTCGGCGATGTGGGCCTGCTCGACCGGGGTCAAGCTGCGGTAGAACAGCGTGACCTGGCTGAAGTGGTCGTCGTACGACGCCGGAGCCGCACGGACTTTCGTCGACTCGGCAACCACCGCCGGCGCTTCGATGAACGCCGCGGTATCTGCGCCGGCGAAGAACGGGCATCCGCCGTCCAGGGAATTCGGTTGGTAGGGAGCAACTCCCGGGTGCACGCCGTGTTGGTGGAAGCCGTCGCGCAGCATGTCGTTGACGGGGGCGTGTGGCCGATTGATCGGTATCTGACCGAAGTTCGGCCCGCCGAGGCGGCTCAGCTGGGTGTCCAGATAAGAGAAGAGCCGCGCTTGCAGCAGCGGATCGTCGGTCACATCTATGCCGGGGACCAGATGCCCGGGATGGAATGCCACCTGTTCGGTTTCGGCGAAGTAGTTCGTCGGATTGCGGTTGAGCTCCATGGTTCCGATCAGCTGGACCGGTGCGAGTTCCTCGGGCACGATCTTGGTGGGGTCCAGCAAGTCGATGCCCTCGAACATCTGGTCCGGCGAATCGGGCATCACCTGCACGCCGAGGTCCCACTCGGGGTAGGCGCCCTTCTCGATCGCGTCCGCCAGGTCACGCCGATGCAGGTCGGGATCCATCCCGGCCGCGATCTGCGCCTCCTCCCACACCAGAGAGTGCACCCCGAGGCGCGGCTTCCAATGGAACTTCACCAGCGACGTGGAACCGTCCGGCCCCGTGAGGCGGAACGTGTGGACACCGAAGCCCTCCATCATCCGGTACGAACGGGGAATCCCCCGGTCTGACATGTTCCACATGGTGTGAGCCTGAGCCTCGGTGTGTAGCGACACGAAGTCCCAGAAGGTGTCATGGGCACTCTGCGCCTGCGGGATCTCGCGATCGGGATGCGGTTTGGCCGCGTGCACGACATCGGGGAACTTGATGCCGTCTTGGATGAAGAACACCGGGATGTTGTTGCCGACGAGGTCGAATGTGCCCTCGTCGGTGTAGAACTTGGTGGCGAAGCCGCGGGTGTCGCGCACCGTGTCGGCTGATCCACGGGAACCCAACACTGTCGAAAAGCGCACGAACACATCGGTTTCTGCACCCGACCTCAAGAAGCCCGCCGTGCAGATCTTTTCAGCGGCACCATTGCCGCGGAACACACCGTGCGCCGCCGCACCGCGGGCGTGCACCGCACGCTCGGGGATGCGCTCATGGTCGAAGTGGGTGATCTTCTCCCGGAGGTGGTGGTCCTGCAGCAGTGTCGGCCCGCGCTGCCCGGCCTTCAGAGAATGGTCGGTGTCGTACAGCCGTGCGCCCTGGGCGGTGGTGAGGTACTCCCCCTGCTGCCCGCGCGCCGTCTGACCTCCGCCCACGGAAAGGCCGGTGGCGGTGCGCAAATCAGGACCACCCTGGTCCGGTTTCGGCGGAAGCGGCTCGCGCGCCTCGGTCGGTTCGTCGAACGACGCCGGCTCCGGCCCCGGTGCACCAGGAATGTACTTCGGGCTGTGCTGCGCAAGCCTGTCGGCTGCTTCGACCACCTTGTCCTTGGCGTCCTTGACGACACTCTTGATGGTCTCTTTGGCTCCACGGTCGGCTGCCATTGCATCCCCTCGTCACGGATCGAGCCCACTCCGGAGGGGCTCGTTCGGTTGGACCGCCCGGCTTCCCGCTCTCGTCGCGCCTAAACAGGTGGCTCGGTTTCACTCACCTCACCCGCGTAGGTGCCGAAGCTCCACAGATTGCCCTCCGGGTCACGCACGGCGAACTCCCGCGAGCCGTAATCGGTCGAGCAGAGCGGGCGCACGATGTCGGCGTTCTTCGACACCACCCGCGTGTACAGCGCGTCCACGTCGGCGGTGACGATGTAGGCACCCGCGCTACCGGGTTCGCGACACCAGTCGGTGCCTGGCTTGTAGCTTCCCATCATCAGCCCGCCGGTGCCCTCCGGCCAGTTCAACTGAGCGTGGTCCACGCGATCGTCGTCGCCATAGCGGGCGCCCACGACGAAGCCGAAGGTGTCGACGAGGTAATCGATCAGCGCGGGTGCGTCATGGGCTTGCAGGGTCGGCCACACGGCCGGGTTCGACTGGGTCATGTTCGACAGGGTCATGGTTGTCAGGATCGAACATCCGGTGCCCGCCGTCTTGGATGTTTCGGAACTCCGCACCGATCCACTTCCGCGGTGGAAGGCCGGTGAAGGCGACGAACTCGGCGCTCAGGTGGGCTTGGTCGGAGAAGCCGGTGGTGGCTGCGACGTCGGCGAGGTCGACGCCGGCGCTCGCGGAGATCGATCGAACGATTCGTGCGGTCGCCGTCTCGAAGCGCATCAACCGCGCGACGGCCTTGGGTGCGAGCCCGACCTCGCGGCGGAACAGAGTGCCCAGATGGCGCGGAGTGAGACCGACCTCCGTGGCCACCGCGGCCACCGATACGCGTCCCCCGCTGCACCGCAACATTCGCCACGCATGCCGCAGTTCGGGCCGCACGCAGTTGCGGGCATCTGCGCTGCGCTGCACGAACCCGGCAACCACGTCGAAGGCGGCGGGCCAGGATGCGGCCTCGGCGACCTGATCGCTGAGCTGCCTCGCGACCGCGCCGAGGACAGCGGATCCGTCGAAGTCATCGACGCTCAGCTCGGCGGCGGGCACCCCGAACAGGGCCCGTGAGGCCAGCGGGTGCACAGCGAGCTGGATCCCGGACTGTCCACGACGCTGCCGCACATGGCTGGCGCGCAAGTGCAATCCGCCGAGGATCACGCGTTGCGCACGAGCCAGCGGCAACTGCGTGACATCGGCAGCAGCCTCGACGCCCTCGTCGGCGCTGACGATGAACGTCAGGCTCGCCGACGGCATACCGAGATGCGTACCGTCGGGCACGTCGAGGGTGCGATACCCGACCATCGACGTCACCCCGGGGAGCCGATCGCACGTCGCCGTCGCCATCTCCCAGCACGGCGGCGTCTGCTCGGTCACACTCGGGGATTCTACGGGCGGGAACGGGCCGACGCCGAGTTCCTCACCGCCATCCGAGCTCCGGCGCGACATGGGTCAGCAGGCTCTCGATGACGTGCGTGTTGTATTCGACGCCAAGCTGATTGGGAACCGTCAACAACAACGTATCCGCCGCCGCAACGGCTTCGTCCTCGGCGAGCTGAGCGATGAGCTTGTCGGGCTCACCCGCGTATGTCTTACCGAAGCGGGCTGTGCCGCCGGCCAGCACGCCGACCTCGTCCGTGCTGTTGCGGTTGTGCCAGAACAGTTGCTTGTCCAGATCGTTGACGATCGGAAAGATGCTGCGGCTCACCGAGACCCGCGGTTCACGCTCGTGGCCGGCGGCTGTCCACGCATCACGGAATCGCTGGATCTGCTCGGCCTGCAGCTGATGGAAGGGCACACCGGTGTCCTCGGACAGCAGCGTGGAGCTCATCAAGTTCATCCCCTCGCGAGCCGTCCATTCGGCTGTGGCGCGGGTACCCGCACCCCACCAGATTCGGTCACGCAACCCCGGGGAGTGCGGCTCGAGCCTGAGTAGACCCGGCGGATTCGGGAACATCGGACGCGGGTTGGGCTGCGCGAAACCCCGGCCCGTCAGTACCTCGAGGAACACCCGCGTGTGTTCGCGTGCCATCTCGGCGCCATCGGCGTCGCCCTCAGCGGGTTGGTGGCCGAAGTAGCGGTAGCCCTCGATCACCTGCTCGGGCGACCCGCGGCTGATGCCCAGCTGCAGTCTGCCACCGGAGAGGAGATCGGCAGCGCCGGCATCCTCAGCCATGTACAGCGGGTTCTCGTACCGCATGTCGATGATGCCGGTGCCGAGCTCGATGCGCGTGGTGCGCGCGGCCGCTGCGGCGAGCAGCGGGAACGGAGAACTCAGTTGCCTGGCGAAGTGGTGCACGCGGAAGTACGCACCGTCGGCGCCCATCTCCTCGGCAGCCACCGCCAGCTCGACCGATTGCAGCAGGGCGTCTGAGGCGGAGCGCACCCGGGAATGCGGGCTGTCCGACCAGTGCCCGAACGACAGGAATCCGATCCTCTTCACTGCCCGATCAACCACCCGCGGCCGGAACCGATTCCCCGCCATGTCGGCCGACTCGGCTGCTCACCCCAGCCGACGGGTACGCCACCGCGACAGGTCTGCGTCGAGTACCGCGGGGTCCCGTTCGGGAAAGACTTCGTCACTGATCTCCAGCTGCCGAATGCGGTCGAGGTGAAACCCCCGAATTCCATTGCGTAGCCGACACCATCCGACGAACATCCAGGCATCCCCGCCGCGGAGCAGTCCCATCGCCTCGACGTCCCGATTGGTGCGCGTCGTCCCGTCGTCGGCGATGTAGTGCAGCCGCACGACCCTGCGGGCGGCGATCGCTTCCGGAATGAGTGCGATCGCCGCCTCCGTGGGGGCTTCGGCGTCGATGACGAACATCGACGCCAACGCGTCTCCGACCGACGCCAGGTGATCCTCGCCGCTGATCGCCAGGACCTTGGCCCGCGCTCGTCGCGCCGCCGTTCCATACGGTGAGGTCTCCAGAAGGGCGAGCCCCGCGAGCACCGCCAGCGACTCCGTCACCGTCAGGTTCAGCGGAGGCAGAGAGTGCTCACGCAGAATCGAGTACCCGCCCGACACTCCGCGATCGGCGTAGATCGGTACACCCGCGAGCTGAAGAGACTGGATGTCACGTTCGATCGTGCGCTTGGACACCGCGAATTCCTCGGCGAGCCGCGCGGCGGACATCGGTCGGCGGGCTCCACGCAAGAGGTCGACCAGCGCGTACAACCTTTCCGCCCGCCTCATCACGCAAGCCTCCTCCGATCTCAGGTGCGATGTGTCCGCGTGCCGCCCACCGACCACACCTCGCGGATCAAGCCGTCGTCGGTGAAGTCGAAGACGTCGACCCCGCCGGCAGCATTCTCCCCTGCCCGCACATTCCACAGCATCCGCCCGTGCACCCCGTCGACGGCGCGCGCCACCTCGGTGAACACCACTTCCGGATGCCTCTCGCGGTACGCGTCGAGGTATCGAGCGAAGCTCTGCGCGCCCAGGACGTCGTCGCCCGGGTTCGAGCCGTCGGCTTCGGAGTTGAGGAAGTGGATCCGGAAATCGTCGGTGCAGATGCGACGGGCGATCTCGCCGCCGCTGTTCCACATCGTCAGCCACACGGCGAGTGCCGCATCCGCGGCCGCGGTGTTCGGGGTCATGGTCGTCTCGGCGCTTGCGTTCTCGGTCATGTCGACAGCGTCGGACACGTCCGCGACAACTGTGTGTCGGCATTTGCGGACGAGTTTCCCTGCGACGGCGGACTCAGACGGGTGTTCGTATGTCCGGCTCCCGGTCGGCCGAAAAACACTGGACTACCGCGCGTCCGGCTCGTTAACGTGCCGCATGGACAGAGATGCCGAGACGTTCAGCCGGCAATGGGTCGACGCCTGGAACGCTCACGACGTCGAGCGAGTTCTCGACCATTTCGACGACGCCGTCGTGTTCACCTCTCCGGTCGCCGCGCAGGTGCTCCCGACAACGGGCGGTCGGGTCGCGGGCAAGGAAGCGTTACGCGAGTACTGGGTTCGTGCGCTCGAGCTGCACCCTGACCTGCATTTCACCGTCGAGGCCGTCTATGAGGGAGTCGACGTGATGGTCATCAACTATCGCAACCAGCGCGGTGGTCTGGTCAGCGAAGTCCTGCGCTTCGCCGGCGATCGAATCGTGGAGGGGCACGGAACCTATCTCACCTAGCCGGCTCAGCGCTGCTCGTTGGCGTCTCCGGGGTGGGGAACATTGTTCTCGTCGACGTAGGCGGAGTGGTCGGTGTCGACACCCTCGTGGTCGCGCGGCCCGTCGTTCGTACCGTTCGATTCGACCGCATCGGCAGCGTCACTGGGCATCGTCATGGTCGCGAGGTCCTCTCTGGAATGACGGAGCGCCGCTTCGACGATCCGGTGCGAGTGTGCCCCGTCTGCGCCGCGCTGAACCCCCATCCTCACTCGGACCGGAATAAACCCGGTACGAGACGAATTGGCTCAAGAGTGCCGTCCCCCGACTCAGGAGCAGCCATGACCCGTCCCGTCCGCGTCGCCGTTCAGATTCAGCCCGGAGGCGCACCCGACTACCGCAGCTGGCGCGACGCCGTCGTCGCCGCAGACGATCTCGGCGTCGACGTGATCTTCGGTTACGACCACTTTCATCGACCGGTGATGGACGCCCTCGTCGACGGCAAGCCCGTTCTGGCGCAGGTGCAGCCCGACGTGACCAACTTCGAGGGATGGACCGCGCTGGCGTCGTGGGGTGAGATCACCTCGCACGCCGACATCGGTTTGCTCGTCACCGGTGTCGGTTACCGCAACCCCGATCTGCTGGCCGACATGGCGCGCACCGTCGATCACATCAGCGGCGGCCGACTCATCCTCGGACTCGGCGCGGGATGGTACGAAAAGGATTACACGACCTACGGATACGACTTCGGGACCTTCGGATCCCGCTTCGACCTGTTCGACGAGAGCCTCGTCCGCATCGAGAACAGGCTGGCCGTCCTCAACCCGCCACCGGTCCGCCCGCTGCCGATCCTCATCGGCGGTACCGGACCCAAACGCTCACTCCCTGCCGTCGCCCGACATGCCGACATCTGGCATGCGTTCGCCGAACTCGACACGTTCCGCAGGCTCAGCGAGCGCGTGGACGAGCTGGCCGCGACGTTCGGCCGCAGCGGCGCCGAGATCGAACGCTCGACTCTGTGGCAGAACAGGCGCAGTGCGGACGAGTTCCGTGATGCCGGAGTGACGTTGTTCCAGACCGAACTCACCGCCGACGACGGGTACGACCTGGGGGCGCTCAAAGACGTGCTCGCCTGGCGCGACAACGGCTGATTCCCGCATCCGGCCCTCTGGGTGACAGTTCGCTGTTACCTTGGCCCAAGGCTGGCCGACCAGCTGGCCAAGGGGAGGAACTCGACGATGCGCCTTCGCCACGAGAACGTGGGATCTCTCTAGGTCGCACGGTGCAGAACCTCGTCGCGGCGATCAATGCGTCCATCGACCCGTCAGCGCTCATGCAGAGGATCGCTGAGCAGATGTGCCTGCTCACACCGAAAGCCGACGGCGCAGCGGTCAGTCTGTTGACCCCTGAGGACACGTTCGTGGTGGTCTCCGCGCACGGGCTGGTGGAATCGCTGCTCGGGCTGACCCTGCCGCTTCACGGAACCTTCCAGGGTCGGGCCGTCGCCACCGGGCGTCCACAGGTCAGTCTTGACCCGCTGGCCGATCCCGAGCTGACCGAGGAGGTCCGGGCCATCGGTGCACGCCTCGGTATCGGCTCCCTCGTCGTGATCCCGCTCCTGCACCACGGCAGGGGGATCGGGGCACTGAGCCTCACCGCTGTGGACACGTACAAGTTCACCGAACGCGATATCGCGGCGATGGAGGCAACCGCGCGCTTCGTCTCGGCTCTGATCGGATCTCACACCGAACTGTCGTCGATGCTCGACGATTTCCTGGGCGATCCCCGCCATTCGGGGCGCGATCACGCCGCACAGTTCCTGGCGTCTGTGCTACTCCCCGACCTGGCGCGCGAGGACGCGCTCCATCAGCACCTGAGCGACCTGCTGGCAGCGCCGTCCCCGCTGTCGGCGGTGTACCAGCCGATCGTCGACCTCGCGTCGGAATCTGTCGTCGGCTTCGAGGGTTTGTGCCGTTTCCCCGGCGGTGCGGAACGCTCTCCTGCCTACTGGTTCGACGTCGCACGCCGCCTCGGACGCGGCGTCCCTCTCGAATTGGCGGCGTTGTCCAGGGTGCTCGCCGACCTCGACTGGATACCCGCAGAGCGCTTCCTCGCCGTGAACGCCAGTCCGTCGGCAGCCATGGACGAGCGGTTACACGCCGCCCTGCGGGCAGTGCGTGTGCCGGTGGTCCTCGAGATCACCGAGCACGAGCCGTTTCCCGACGGCTTGGCCGACGCGCTGCAGCCATTGCGGGACGCAGGTGTACGACTGGCGATCGACGACGCCGGTGCCGGCTATGCGAGTTTCACGCAGATGCTGCAGCTGCGGCCCGATGTCATCAAGATCGACGGTTCGCTCACCTCGGATATCGATCGCGATCCGGCAAAACGTGCTCTGGTGATCGCCATCGTCAGGCTCTGCGTGGAGATGGGAGCAACCACGATCGCCGAGGCGATCGAGCGACGCGACGAGCAGGCGACGTTGACCGAGCTCGGTGTCGAATGGGGTCAGGGCTATCTGTTCGGCCGACCGGGCGACCCTCGCTCGAGCGCGTCGTAGATCAGCGTCCCCGGCGTGGAGGGCCCTTTAGACTCTGCCGTGATGACGAACCGTCTCCCCCTGACCCCGCCTGGACAGACGCCGCGCCGGGTGATGACCATCGCGGGCTCCGACTCCGGCGGGAGCGCCGGCCTGCAGGCCGACATGCGCACCTTTGCGATGCTCGGCGTTCACGGAACCGCCGCGGTGACCGCCGTGACAGTGCAGAACTCGTTGGGAGTCAGGGCATTTCACGAGATCCCCGTCGAGGTGGTCGCGGCGCAGATCAGCGCGGTGGCCTCCGACATCGGAATCGAAGCGGCCAAGACGGGCATGCTCGCCTCCGCCGGCATCATCCGCGCCATCGTGGCCACGTGGTCGACCGAAAAGCTCGCCGGGACCGTCCCTTTCGTCGTCGACCCGGTCTGCGCCTCCAATGCGGGCGAGCCGCTGCTGCACCCCAGTGCTCTCGATGCCATGCGCGACGAATTGATCCCCCTGGCCACCCTGGTGACGCCGAATCTCGACGAAGTACGCCTGCTCGTCGGCATCGACGTCGTAGACGCCGACACCCAGCGTGACGCTGCGCGCGCCCTGCATGCGCTCGGTCCGCAATGGGCGCTGGTGAAGGGCGGCCACCTGCGCACATCGAGCGTCAGCTCGGACCTCCTGTTCGACGGTTCGGAGTTTCACCAGTTCGCTGCGGCTCGGGTGGACACCCGAGATGACCACGGCGCCGGCGACACATTGGGTGCGGCGATCACAGCCGCATTGGCGCACGGCTACTCCGTGCCCGATGCGGTGGCCTTCGGCAAGATGTGGGTGACCGAATGCATCCGGGAGGCCTATCCGCTCGGCCACGGTCTCGGCCCCGTCAACGGGTTGGCCAGCCTCTACCGTTGAGCCTGATGTTCTCGGTCTTTGCTGAGTGTGCTCTCAGTGGAGTCTCAGTTGCGGTGGGCAGTGTTGAGGCAACCGAGTCGGATCATCGACTTCCCATGCCCCAACCTCGAAGGGAACACCACCCATGGCGACCCCGCCCCCACCCGTCCCGCCCACTCACGACTGGACGAGAGGACACTGGCCCAGCCAACCGAACCCGTTGTCGGGCAACCCGACACCGTGGCCTGGCCACCCGGCTGCACCGCCTTCACCGCGCACCGCGCGCCGCGCGGCGCGATCGCGTACCCCCCGCAGTCTGGTGCTCGCCGGCGCCGCGGCCGTCGCCATCGCCGGCGGAGGCATAGGCGCCGCGGCCGCGGTAGCTGTGACCGATCACCAGCACCCGGCCACCGCGACGCCGGCAACCGTGCAGGCGCAGCCGGTGAAGCCGGCCGCCAGCGCTGCGCCGGACTCGGTGGAGCAGGTCGCCGCCAAGGTGATGCCCAGCGTGGTCAAACTGCAGATCGCTGCAGGCCAGGGCGTGGCCGAAGGGTCCGGGATCGTGCTCAGTCCCGACGGTCTCATCCTCACCAACAACCACGTCGTCGCGCCCGCCGTCCAGAGCGGCATGGGTGCGCGACCCGCGGCCTTCGACGGCGGCGACTCCGCGGCCACCGTCACCTTCGCCGATGGCCGCAGCGTGCCGTTCACCGTCGTCGGCACCGATCCGATCGGTGACCTGGCGGTCGTGCGCGCCCAAGGCGTCAGCGGATTGACTCCGATCACCATCGGCTCGTCGAAGGACGTCAAGATCGGCCAGGAGGTCGTCGCGATCGGGTCGCCGCTGGGCTTGCAGGGCACGGTGACGCGAGGCATCGTCAGTGCGCTCAATCGACCGGTGGCCGCCGGCGACGGCGAGGGTGGCTCCCCGGTCATCCTCGATGCGTTGCAGACCGACGCCGCCATCAATCCCGGGAACTCGGGCGGGCCGTTGGTGAACATGAACGGCGACCTGATCGGTGTCAACTCCGCCGGCGCCAGCATGGGATCCGGCTCCAGCGGTGGTTCGATCGGCCTCGGTTTCGCGATTCCCTCCGACCAGGCCAAACGTATCGCCGATGAATTGATCTCCTCCGGCACGGCCAGCCACGGCTCGCTCGGGGTGCAGCTCAGCAACGACACCAGTGACACCGGCGGTGCGGCCGTTGCGCAGGTGGCGGCCGGAAGTCCCGCAGCCGCGGCCGGACTGCCCAGCGGCGCGGTGATCACGAAGATCAACGACCAGATCATCGACGGGCCCGAAGCGTTGGCCGCCGCGGTGCGCTCCAAGGCGCCGGGAGATCAGGTGTCGGTCACCTATCGCGACGACGCGGGCGCGACGCGCACCGCGCAGGTCACGCTGGGTACTGCCTGAGCTCAGGCGCAGGGGTCGATGATCGTGACACCGGCTGGTGATGCGGTGTCCATGGTCGGCAGGGCCTCGGCTGCCTCCTCCAAGGTGATGATCCGCTCGATCAGAGCCTGAGGACGCACCTCGCCGCGCTCGATCATGTCCAGCATCGGTGGGTAGTCCGCCGCGGCCATTCCGTGGCTGCCGTGGAGCGATATCTCCCACGCGATGACGCGATCCATCGGCACGCGCGGATGCCCGTCGACAGACGGCAATAAGCCCACCTGTACGTGACGGCCATGCCTGCGGAGGCTGAGGATGGACAGCGCACACGCAGATTCGTGACCCACCGCGTCGACACCGACGTCGCTTCCGCCACCGGTGATCTCACGGATCGACTCCGAGGTCTCCGCGCCCTCGGCGATGACGCAGTGGTCAGCGCCGAGGGCTTCGGCCGCGGTGAGCGCCTCGGCGGTGCGATCCACCGCGATCACGTTGGCGCCCAACGCTTTGCCGATCATCACCGCGCTCAGCCCGACACCGCCGGCGCCGACGACTGTCAGCCACTGTCCGCGCTCGAGCCGGCCCACGCCGGTCAGGGCGCGATATGCCGTCGCGAACCGGCACCCCAAACCGGCCGCGGCGGTAAACGACACGGTCGAAGGCAGGCTCACCAGGTTCGCGTCGGCGGCGGGCAGCGCGACGTACTCCGCGAAGGAACCCCAGTAGGTGAATCCGGGCTGCTGTTGATGGGGGCAGACCTGTGCGTTGCCGGATCGGCACCACGTGCAGGCACCGCAGCCGCACACGAAAGGCACCGTGACTCGGTCACCGACCAACCACCCACGCACCTGCGCGCCGACGGCCGCGACGACGCCGGCCAATTCATGGCCCGGCACGTGCGGAAGTGACACGGCCTCGTGCCCGGCCCACGCGTGCCAGTCGCTGCGGCACAGGCCGGTGGCCCGCACCGCCACCACGACGCCGTCCGACGGCGGACTGGGATCCGGCACGGTCCGGACCTCGAGTGAGCCGCCGATCCTGTCCATCACCAGTGCGCGCATCAGCCCAGTCTGATCCGCGCCGGCGGGTCGCTCAGGACGAGGTTTCCGCCGCCAGGCGAGACAGCGTGTCGCTCAGCTGGTCTTCGGTCACCAGGGGGAACGACACCTTCTTCAGCAGATCCTTGTCGGTGACCTTCGACCAGTCGTAGGTGTGCCGAACCAGTGTCGCGTTCGGACCCTGGGCTTCGAGCTCCCACAACCACTCCCACCCGGGCGGCTCCGTTCCGGCGGGTGCCGTCTGCCAGGCCAACAGCTTGTCCTTGACGTATCCGGTGACGTGGTTGTCGGTCTTGTACTCGCCGCCCATGTGATCGCCTGCCATGTTCATCGTGAACACATCACCGACCTTCTGGATGCGATCGGCGTGGTCGACACTGCGCACGAACCCGGAACCGTCCAGGGCGGGGTGCCGGTGGGGGTTGGACAGCACGTCGAACACCGCGTCGGCGGATGCGTCGATGGAACGTTCCACGGTCACCTTGTTGTCGTCGCTCATGCGATGTCCAGTGCCCAGACCGGCCACGTGCTCAAACCTGTGGGACGGTAGCGTGGCCGCGTGCTGCTCCGTCGAGTTCCGTGCGCCCTTGCCCTCGCCGCGTGTGTCGGCTCCACGCTGGCCCTGACAGCCTGCGGTTCCTCGGAGGCGCAGGCAGCGGCCTGTCCGACCGCGCCTCCGAGCGCCTCCACCGCCGCTGACTGGACCTTGCCCGGTACGACCGGCAGCGTCGCCGTCACCGGCTCCACCGACACCGCAGCCCCCTTGATCACCGTGACCGCGCCGTTCACGGTGGCCGAAACGCAGGTGCACACGTTGGCGCCCGGCTCGGGTGCCGTCGTCGGTGATACCGCGACGGTCTCCGTCTGCTACGAGGGTGTCAACGGACGCGACGGGTCGGTGTTCGACAGCAGCTACCAGCGCGGCACTCCGGTCGAGTTTCCGCTCGACGGTGTGGTGCCCGGCTTCGGGAAGGCCATCGCCGGTCAACGCGTCGGCTCGACCGTCGCCGTGGCGATGACGTCGGCCGACGGCTATCCCAACGGTCAGCCCGCCGCAGGCATCGCGCCCGGCGATTCCCTGGTCTTCGCGATCAAGATCCTCGACGCATCCGCCTGAGCTGCGCCCGCATCAGCGAGCAGGGCCCACGTCGAGTCGGATCCGGACCGTGTCGCCGTCGTCGACACCCTCGGCGCGGCGCAGCGCGACCTTCAGCGGGACGAGGTAGACGTCGTCGCGGGGGATCAACGACGTCGTCACCTCCGTGTGCCCGATGCGGACGCGCGCGGGTATGACCCCCCACCCGTAGGTCAGTTCGCTCGCCCGCGCATGCAGGAAATCGTCGACGTCCGGCGGGGTTTCGACGAAGAAGTACGGTGCCGGGCCGCGCCACTGGAACACCGCGGCCTCGAACTCCCAGTTCACCCCGATCAGCCTAGGTTGCGTTTTCCGTTTCGGCGCCCTGTCGGCGGGCGTGCCGAGGCCACCAGCATCGCCAGTCCCCGCTCGAACGCGCGCGTGGCGACGGGGTCGGACGCGTCGTGGTCCGCCAGCGTCGCGTAGGCGGCGGTGAAACGGGGGAACCGCTCTTCCTGTCCGGTGGGGTCGAAAATGACTGTGGGACCGGACATGTCGAGCACGCTGCCCAGGATGAACGACTCGAACGCGGTCAGCAGCGGAAGGATCTCGTCGGGGGGCCAACCGGCGGCCTCGGCGGCCACCACGAAATCCTCGTACTCGGCGAGCAGGACCGGCGCGGATGCCCGGGTGGTCATCAGCAACGGAATGGCGCGCGGGTGACGGGCGAACGCGATGCGATACGAGCGCGCCCACTCGACGAGACCGTCCTCCCACGACCGCTCACGCAGCGGCGCAGAGTCGATGCGCGCCGACACCAGCGCGCGGACGTCCTCGATCATCGCGGCCCGGTCCGCGACGTGGTTGTACAGCGAGGTCGGGTTGACGTTCAACTTCTGCGCCACCCGTCGCATGCTCGCCCCCTCCGTGCCGTGACGATCGATGAGAGCCAGGGCGGTCCGCGCGATCAGGTCACGATTCAGAAGTGGACGCGAAGGGCGAGCGATGACGGTCTCCTCTCCGATCGACAACGGCGAATCCGAGGCCGAGCATAAACCGACAGTGTATGTTTTATCGCGTGTCGGTCGAGTCCAGTGCCCAGCACATGACATCGGGTGGTTTCACGGTCGTCGAGGCCGATCTCGAACTCCTGAGCGGCGCTCTCGCGCGGGGTGCGGTCACGAGCGTCGAGCTCGTCGCCCGCTACCTCAACAGGATCGCTCACTTCGACCGGTCGGGCATCATGCTGAACTCGGTTCCGGTGCTCAACCCCGCAGCGTTCGACGAGGCGCGCGCATCGGATCGGCGCCGGGCGCAAGGGCAGTCCCTCGGACCGCTGGACGGAATACCGTTCACCGCCAAGGCGAGTTTCAAGGTTCGTGGCCTGCCGGTGACCGCGGGTTCGCCCGCATTCGCACGCCTGATCGCCGACGACGACGCCTTCGCGGTGGGCCGCCTGCGCTCGGCGGGTGCCATCTGCCTCGGGTTGACCAACATGCCCCCGATGGCGGCGGGTGGCATGCAGCGAGGACTGTACGGTCGCGCCGAGAGTCCCTATGACGCGCGATATTTGACATCGGCCTTCGGTTCGGGATCGTCGAACGGGTCAGGCACTGCCACTGCGGCGAGTTTCGGCGCCTTCGGCCTGGCCGAGGAGACATGGTCGTCGGGCCGAGCCCCCGCGTCGAACAATGCGCTCGTCGCGTACACCCCCTCTCGAGGTGTGATCTCCGTGCGCGGGAACTGGCCGTTGGTCCCCACGATGGACGTCGTTGTCCCCCATACCCGTTCGGTGGACGATCTCCTCCGACTCCTCGACATCGTCGTCGACGACGATCCGGTGCGTGACGGGGACCTCTGGCGGATGCAGGAATGGGTCGACATTCCCGCCGCCTCGGCCGTGCGTCCGCCGTCGTTCGTCGACCTCGCACCGCTACCGCTGCAGGGGTTGCGTCTGGCGGTGCCTCGGCTCTACGTCAACGGCGACCCGGACAGTGCTCACCCGATCCGCACTCGCGACTCGGTGATGGCGCTGTGGCTGACGATGCGCGACGAGCTGGTGGCCGCCGGCGCCGAGGTCGTCGAGACCGACTTCCCGGTCGTGGAGAACTACGAGGGTCTGCACCCGGAGTCACGCACGATGGTCGAGCGGGGCCTCGTCCCCGCCGAATACCTCGAACGCGAGGTGTGGGATCTGTCCATCTGGGCCTTCGACGCGTTCCTGCGGTCGGTGGACTCGGGGCCCGAGGATCTCGCGGCCGTGGACGGGTCGCTGATCTTCCCCGCGCCGACAGGAGCTCTTCCGGACCGGTACGGAGTCTTCCCGTTCGACCTCGCCTACGATCTCGCGGAGTACGTCGAACGCGCCCGCGTCGGCGTCGTGCCCTTCGACCGGATCCCGTCCGTGGAGGCGGGAATGCGCGGCCTCGAAGAGACACGCCGCGTCGACTTCGAGACGTGGTTGTCCGACAACGGTTTCGACGCCGTCGTCTTCCCCGCAGTGGCAGATGTCGGTCCCGCCGATGCCGATATCGATGCCGCCTCGGCCGACATCGCCTGGCAGAACGGCGTCTGGGTGGCCAATGGCAACCTGGTGCCCCGGCACCTCGGTATCCCGACGGTCACCGTGCCGATGGGCACGATGGACGACACCGGGATGCCGGTCGGTCTGACGGTCGCGGGTGCTGCGTATGCGGACACGATGCTGCTGCGGCTGGCCCGCTCGGTCGAAAGCCTGCGGGTGCGGCGCACTCCCCCGCCGCGCACCCCCGCGTTGCCCGACGAGGCCGTGTTCTCGACGCCGTGTCGCCCGGTCGACGGTGGCCTACGTCTGCGGGTGTCGGACGTGACGGTGCACCGAGATGCCGGCGACGGCGCCACACTCACGTTCCGCGTCGTCGCCGACGGCGATCCGGTGTCCGAGATCGTCGCTTTCGTCGACGGCGAGCGAGTGCCGGTGGACGACGCGCTGATGGGCACGTGTGCTCTGCCCGACAGACCACCCGATCGCACACACAGCGAATGGCGTGCGCCCTACGGCCCGTTGATCGTCGTCGTCGCCCGCAGCGACACAGGAGCCGTCGCCGGCGCGATCGCGACCACCGCGGACGCTCCCCTCTGACCCGCTGCCACCAGCGAAAATCGCGTCTGGTGGGAGTGAAAACCGACCGTGTATGTTCTAGTCGCCCCAGGTGGTGACACCCCGTCGAGACGAGGCATCTGATGATCGAGACCCAGGTTTTCGACTTCTTCGCACGCCCCGAGTTGCCCGCCCCCGCGCTCGGAATGGACGAGGTGCGACGCCATCTGACCGAGACCTTCTCGATCACCGGCGATCTCACGGAGCTGGGAAGTCAGCAGGATCAGAACTTCCTGCTCACCGAGCGTGACACCGGCGCACCGATCGGCGTCCTCAAGCTGACCAACCCGGCCTTCTCCGAGGCGGAGATCGACCTGCAGAGCCTCGCCGCCGACACCGTCGCCGAGCGTGAGCCGGATCTGCGCATCCCCCGGGTGGTCATCGGCGCGCACGGCCCGATGTCTGCGTGGTGGGACACCACAGCGGGTCGCCTGCATGCACGCGTCCTCGAGTTCGTCGGTGGCGCCACACTCACCGGATCGAGGTACCTCTCCCCCGCGACGGTCGCGCGGATGGGCGAGCTCGCTGCGACGGTGAGCGTCGCGCTGTCGGGCATCACGCATCCGGCATCCAACCGCGTGCTGCAGTGGGACCTGCGCCACGCCGACCGGGTGATCGAGGCGCTGCTGCGCGACGAACCCGACTCGCGCATCGCCACTCTCGCCGCTTCGGTGACCGAGGCGGCGGGACGCGATCTCTCTGCCGTGGCGGCGCGACTTCCCCTGCAGCTCGGGCACTTCGACCTGACCGACGACAATGTCATCGCACCGGACGCCCCATGCGCACTGCCCGACGGCATCATCGATTTCGGCGACGTCGCCGAATCGTGGGCTGTCAACGAAATCGCCATCACGGTGTCGTCGCTGCTGCACCATGACGGTCTCACGCCCGTCGACGTACTGCCGGCGATCACGGCGTTCCATGCTCTGCGCCCACTGAGCGAGGACGAAGTCGACGCCCTCTGGCCTCTGGTCGCGCTGCGCGGAGTGGTGCTGGTGCTCAGCGGTCGTCAACAGGTGCGCATCGATGCGCAGAACAGCTACGCCGATTCCGCCCTGGACCGCGAACTCCGCATCCTCGAGCAGGCGGTGTCCGTTCCGTTCCCGGTGATGAACACGCTGATCCGCCAAGCGTTGGACATGCCGATCCGTCCCGCGCCGGTGTGGAGCGGAGCGCCCCTGATCGCGGGCCTCGCCGGCGCGACCGTGCTCGACGCCGGGACCACGGCACCGGTCAACGACGAGGGCCGGTGGATGGACGGGGCGGCGCTGGGCGGCGCTGCCGCAGCCGCACTGCGCCAGGGCGCGCCCGCGGTCGTACTCCCGGCTTGGGCTCCCCGTCTCACCGGCGCCCCGATGCGCACGCCCGCCGCTCCGGCAACGGTTCCCACCGCGTTGCGGGTCTGGCTGGCCCAGGACGCCACCCTCGACATTCCGGCAGGTGCCCAGCTCGATCAGACCGACGACAGCCTCGTGATCTCGACGGCTGACCAGGTGGTGCGCCTGACCGGTTTCACGCCCGATGGAGGTGCGCTGCCGGCGAACACGCCGATCGACATCCAACACGTGCGCGCAGACGCGGACCCGGTCCCGCTGCTGGTCGACCCTCGCTATGCGGGCGGCTGGCGCCGTCTGGCCGGTGACCCCGCTCCGCTGATCGGTCTTCCACCTCTGGCGCAGGATCGACGCGACGACACGCTCTTTCGCCGACAGCAGGTGCTCGCCGAGGTTCAGGAGCACTACTACGTCGATCCGCCCCGCATCGAACGCGGTTGGCGCGAGTACCTCGCAGACGTCGACGGCCGGGTCTACCTCGACATGGTCAACAACGTCGCTTCCGTCGGGCACGCCCATCCCCGGGTCGTGGATGCGGCCAACCGGCAGATGCGACTGCTGAACACCAACTCGCGCTTCAACTATGGCGTGATCGCCGAGTTCGCCGAACGCGTCTCGGCCACTCTGCCCGACGAGCTCGACACCGTCTTCTTCGTCAATTCCGGTTCTGAGGCAACGGATCTCGCGATCCGGATCGCGATGGCCGCCACAGGCCGCCCCGACATCGTCGCCATGCGGGAGGCTTATCACGGCTGGACATTCGCCAGCGACGCGGTGTCCACGTCGATCGCCGACAACCCGAATGCGCTCGCGACGCGGCCGGAGTGGGTGCACACCGTGGACGCGGCGAACGCCTACCGCGGACTGCATCGCGGCGCCGACGCGATCGCGTACGGGCCCGAGGCCGTCGCGGTGATCGATGCGCTCGCCGAGGCGGGGACGCCACCGGCCGGCTTCATCTGCGAGTCCTACTTCGGCAACGCCGGCGGTGTGGCCCTACCCGATGGATACCTCGAGCAGGTGTATGCCGCGGTGCGCCGGCACGGCGGGGTCGCGATCGCCGATGAGGTGCAGGTCGGCTACGGGCGGCTGGGCGAATGGTTCTGGGGATTCCAGCAGCAGAACGTCGTACCCGACGTCGTGGCCGTCGCGAAATCGGTCGGCGCGGGGCAACCGATCGGCATCGTGGTCACGCGTCGCGAGATCGCGGCACGCTACCGGACCCAGGGGTACTTCTTCTCCTCCACGGGTGGCTCACCCGTGTCGTCGGCGATCGGCATCGCCGTTCTCGACGTCATTGCGGGGGAAGGCCTGCAGGAGAACGCCCGTGTCGTCGGCGCGCATCTGAAGAACCGACTGATGGACTTGGCTGGGACACATCCGATCGTGGGCACAGTGCACGGCTCGGGTCTGTATCTCGGGCTCGAATTCGTCCGGGACAGAGAGACTCTGGAGCCTGCGACCGACGAGACAGCGGCGATCTGTGATCGTCTGCTCACACTCGGGGTAATCATGCAGCCCACCGGCGACTACCAGAACGTGCTCAAGATCAAGCCGCCCCTGTGCGTGTCGAAGGAGTCGGTGGACTACTTCGTCGACTGCCTCGACCGGGTACTGACGACGGGTTGGTGACGTCGGCTCGTCAGGTCTGATCCAGCACTTCCCCGCGCCTTCGCTCCTCCCACAACGCCATCCGCGTGCGCGCCGGCTCGCCGATCGCGTCCATGACCAACGGGATCAACAGTTCGGTGAGCAGGAAACCCGCCGACATGCTCTGGTACACCGTGCCGGCGGTGCTCGAGGCGGCCAGGACCACTTCGGCGTCCGGCGCCACCGGGCACGCCATGTCGTCGGTGATGAGCAACAGCGTCGCCCCGGCGCGGTGGACATCGGCGGCGAGCTCCGCGGCGCTGCGGTGATAGCGGTGATAGTCGAAGAGCACGACCACATCTCGCCGGCTGAGGTCCATCATCGTGCCGAGGTCGGTGCCCTTGGGATCCGAGAGCAGCCGCACGCCTGGCCGCAACTGCTCCAGATGGGCCGCCAGATAGACGGCCAGCAGGTGGGAGAACCGGCCTCCGTGAAGGTGGAGGGGCCGGGTGGTGTCGGCCATCAGTGTCACTGCCGCTTCGAGCATCGCCGCCGGCAACTGTGCCAGGGTCTGCTCGGCGCGCTCGTTCTGCGCATGGGCCTGATGTAGCAGACGCTCGAGGTGGCTGCCCGCCGGCGGCGCATCGGCAAGCCGGGTGAGCGGCCCGCTCGATTGCAGGGTGAGCTCTGCGCGCAATGCCGCCTGCAGACCCGCGAACCCGTCGTAACCGAGGGACTGGGCGAAACGCAACACCGTCGGCGGACTGACCTCGGCCCGCTCGGCGAGCCGGGCGGCGCTGCTCAGGCCTGCGCTGGGATAGTCGGCCAGCAGCGCGCGGCCCACCCGACGTTCGGCGCGGCTGAGCCCGGCCAGCGCGGCACGTGTGCGCGCCGCCACCGACTCGCTGTGTTCGACCATGTGAGTCAATCTGCCATGAGCGGCCGCACCGTCATCGACAGATCGCTGAGCACGATCTCGAGCACGCTTTCGGGTGGCAGCGGCCGCCAGGGCAGATCGCCGAACCCGGTCGAACCGATCACGACCGTCCGGTCGTCGAGGCGCGCCGTCCGTAGCGAGAAGTAATCCTCGAGGTGTTCGGCGGGCAGGTCGGTCGCGCTGATCTCTTCGATGTCCTCGTCCAGCAACACACTTCGGGCATGCGCGTGCACCGCGATGAGTCGGCCCTCCCCCAGCACCAGCGCGTTGAGGCTGGCGTCGGCGTAGATGCCGCGCAACTCGGCGACCGCCCGCCGCACCGCCTCGGCGAGATCAGGTGCGCTCCGCCGGCACTGCCGAATCAGCGCGAAGTAGCGCTCGCTGTCGGTGGTGCCCTGCAGCGTGGCCGCCACCAAGGGGTCGAGGAGCCCGTCGAGCGCGGCCATCGGCTTGATGGACCCGTTGTGCGCCATCGCCACCCCGTCGGCGGCGAACGGATGCGAGTTCTCCCGCCTGACCGCCAATCCGTTGGTGGCCCAGCGCAGGTGCACCACCGATGCCCGCGCCGCCTCCTTGACCGCCGTACCGAAACGGGGATCACTGAGCGCACTGTCGGGTGACACCTCAACGCGGGGAGCGTCGTCAGGCGCACCCACGGACGCCACCCCCCAGCCGTCGCCGTGGATCTTCGTCAGCGCCAGGAAATCGGTGAGAACGGCGTCACCGACGGTGTCGGCCACCGACGTCGGCTCGGGCGAGGCAACGCCCAACAGTCGACACATCCGCATCCCCGTTCCTCGGATCTAATGAATCGATCATAAACAGAGAAAATTAAAGACTCTGAAACATTTATGACATAGCGTGAACGCGACCGCCCATCCGCAGAGCAGTACCGAGGAGTTCGTTGCCCCATGGACGACCCCGATGTGACCGCCCACGCAGCTGCGTTGCGCGAGGAGGGCGTCGCCGTCGTCGCGGGTTCGGTGACGGACCTCGCGGGCGTGACCAGGGCCAAATACGTGCCGGTGTCGCGGCTGGAGGCCTTCGCCCGATCCGGCATGGGGGTGTCCCCGTCGTGGAGCGTCTTCTGCGTGGACAGTGGCATCGCGTTCACCCCCACCATCGGCGTGGCGGGCGATCTACGGATCCGGATCGACAGCAACGACGTGCGCGTCGTCGAGAGCGGGATTGCCTGGGCGCCCGGCGTCCTCACCGATCAGCACGGTGAGCCCGCACCCCTGTGCACCCGGACACGACTTGCGGCGGCGGAACGTGCCGCCGCCGACCGCGGCCTGCAGGTGCGGATGGGGGCCGAGCTGGAGTGCACGATGCTGGCCGCCGACGGCGGCCCCGCCACCGCCGAACCCTGGTCGCCGTACGGCATCAGGACCTCCCTGGACCGCTCGGCCTTCCTGGTCGACCTCGCGGCGAGCGCGCAGCACGCCGGGCTGGCCGTCGAGCAACTGCACACCGAGTACGGGCACGACCAACTCGAGATGTCACTGGCCCCGGACACGCCGGTGGCCGCAGCGGACGCGGTCATTCTCGCGCGGATCGTGCTCAGCCGCGTTGCTGCCCGCCACGGCCTGCGGATCTCGTTCTCGCCGGTGCCCTTCGCCGGCGCTGCGGGTAACGGGGCCCATCTGCACCTGTCTCTGACCGACGCGCAGGGGCCGTTACTGTCAGGCGGCACCGGTCCGCACGGCCTGCGCCCGGCCGGCGGGCATGCGATCGCCGGCGTTCTCGACACCCTGCCGGATCTGATCGGTGTCTACGCGGGCTCCGTCGTCTCGCCGCTACGTCTCAAGCCCGGCAACTGGGCCGGTGCCACCGCATGCTGGGGACTCGAGAACCGCGAAGCGGCAGTCCGTTTCGTTGCCGCCACACCCGGCAACCCGCACGGCGCCAACATCGAGTGCAAGCTCATCGATCCGAGTGCCAACCCCTACTTGGCCGCCGCCGCGTTCCTCAGCAGCGCACTGCGTGGGATCGAACGCACTCTGGAGCTGCCGGAGGAGATTCCGGAGAATCCGGCTCAGTCGGACATCCAGACTCCGCCGTTGCCGCTGGCTCAGCGGGATGCGCTCGATGCGATGGAGACTTCGAAGGTCGCTGCCGAGCTGCTGAGTGCCGACATCGTGGAAGCGCTTCTGGCCGTGCGCCGCTACGAGCAGAAGACTTACGGGGACCAATCGCCTGAACAGATCTGCGACGCCGTCCGGCTCGCCTGGACCTGCTGAGAAGAAGGAGACATCCGTGACCGCAGGAACACCTGATGCGCCCGATCAGATCCCGCACCGTCGACTGCCGTTCTGGGTCGCGCTCGCGTTGTCCGTCGCACTGGTCGGTCCGACCCTGGCCATGTCCGGCAACGGGCAGGGGCTGATCGGGACCGTCGGCAAGTCGATCCCGCTGGTGTTCCTCATCGGACTGGTCGGCGTCTCGCTGGTCGGCTACAGCTTCGTGCGCCTCACCCGGCACCTGAACCATGCGGGGTCCGCCTATGGATTGGTGGGCGGCACCATCGGACCGCGCACCGGATTCTTCTCCGGGTTCGCGATGCTGGGTGCCTACTGGGGATTCTCGATCGGGACGCTCGCGCTGACCGCTGCCTTCGTGAACTCGTTCATCGCCGCACTGCAGCCCGGCACCGACGATCCCTACCAGGTGCCCTGGCTGGTGATCGTGGTCATCGGCGCTGTCATCTCGTTCCTGTTGTCCGGCCGTGACATTCAGCTGCTCGCCAAGATCCTGCTGGCCATCGAGGGCATCGGCATCCTGGCGATGGTCGTGCTCGTGGTCGCCATCTTCGCCCAGGGTGGTGCGCCCAGCACGGGAATCGACTTCTCGGTGTTCTCCTTCTCCGGTGGCGACGTCTCCGGTTCCGCGGTGCTCGCGGGCGTGGTGGCCGCGTTCCTGTCCTGGGCAGGCTTCGAGGCGTGTGCTTCCATGGGTGAGGAGACCGACGACCCGAAACGCAACATCCCCCGCGCTCTGGCCGGGACTCTGATCCTCACCGGTGTCCTCTTCGTCGTGGTGATGTTCGCCCAGGTCGTCGGATTCGGGACCGATGCGGCAGGTTTGGAAGCCTTCCAAAGTTCGGGTAACACCCTCGGCGATCTCGGCGGGACCTACATCGGCCAGTGGTTCTCGCTGGTCATCATCTTCACCGCGATCGTCTCAGCGTTCGGCTGCCACCTCGCCACCTCGGCGACCTCGGGCCGGATGCTGTACGCCTTCGGACGCGATGGCTTCGGTCCGAAAGCGCTGGCGCACATCCACGCCGACACCGGCGGCCCGCGCCGCGCCACCTGGCTCGTCGTCGTCGTCGCCCTCGTCGTCGACCTGATCTGCGGGGCCACCGGCTGGCCCGACATGGGCACCGGAAACGACGCGATCGACGCCTACTTCCTGTTCGCCGTCGCCGGGTCGGTGTGCCTGATGGTGTGTTATCTGCTCGTCGAGATCGCCGCCGCGTACTTCGTCGGCGCGCCGAAATTCATGTCCGTGCACAACGGGGCGGGCAAGATCGCGGGACTGGTCCTGCCGCTGCTCGGCGCGGTGGTCATCGTCACGGTGCTGTGGTTCAACGTCAAAGACGCCGAGAGTTGGTCGGCCGCACCGATGCTCGGCCTGTACTGGTGTGCCCTCGGTCTCGTCATCGCGATCGCCCTCTCGGGAATCGCGAAGCGCGTCGGTGAATCGCTGGCCCTGGAACTGGACCGCGAATCGGATGCGACGCCCACCGCTGACCCGACCCGATCGGCGTGAGTACTCTCTACGCCCGCGACGAGGTCATCGCCGGTATCGAGAAACTGCGCTTCTTCCCCTTGGAAGTGGAGTCGGGGCACGGCTGCACGCTCGTCACCCCCGACGGTCGCGAACTGCTGGATCTGTCCGCCACGTGGACGGCGTCTGGACTCGGACACGGCCATCCCGCCGTCGTCGAGGCGGTCAGCCGCGCCATCCGCAGCGCACCCGGCTCCGGCGGACTCTCAGCGGTGCACCCCGACTCCGTCGGCCTGGCCGAGGATCTGCTCGCGCTGGTGCCCGGCACCGGCGAGCGACGGGTTTACCTCGGCCATGCCGGTTCCGACGCCAACGACGTCGCGTTGCGTGCGTGCCGGCACGCCAGCGGGCGGCCCACCGTGATGGCGTTCGAGCACAGCTACCACGGCGGTGTCGGGGTGGCGATGGGCGTGTCCGGTGTGCATGTCGATGGCGGTGTACCCGCCGATCCGGATGCGGTTTTCCTGCCCTACCCCAATCCGTTCCGGCCCAGCCCGCAGGGAATTGATACCGATGTAGCACAATGCCTTTCGCTCGCCGAGCAGCACCTCGCTGGCGGCCGCGTGGCCTGCCTCATCGTCGAACCGATCCTTTCCGACGGCGGACTGGTCGTGCCGCCCGACGGCTTCCTCGCCCAGCTGCATCAGCTCTGTCAGCGCCATGACGTCCCCCTGATCTGCGACGAAGTCAAGATGGGGCTCGGAAGGCCGGGCACTCTGCACGCGTTCGAGCACGACGGCGTCGTGCCCGACATCGTCACCTTCGGCAAGGTGCTCGGCGGCGGCCTGCCGCTGTCGGCCGCGGTCGGGCCGGCCGCGATCCTGGACCAGCCCCCGGCCGCCGCGCTGCTGACCACCGCGGGCAACCCGGTGTGCACGGCAGCAGGACGCGCTGTACTGAAGACGGTGGTGGAGGAAGGACTGATCGACAACGCCGCGACGGTGGGAGCCGTACTGGCCGAGGCCCTGCGCGCGCTGTCGAGCACTGCGGGCGGAGACCGCATCGGCGACGTGCGCGGACGGGGGTTGGCGATCGGGCTCGAACTCGTCGACCCCGCCAGCGGTGACCGTGATCCCCGCTTGGCCGCCGCGGTGGTCTACCGTGCCTGGGAGCTGGGTGCGGTCGTCTACTACGTCGGCGGCAACGTCCTGGAGATCACCCCGCCGCTGGTGCTCACCGAGGCACAGGCGGCAACGGCGGCGGACATCCTCGGGACAGCCATCGCGGATGCGGCTGCAGGAAAGGTCGACGCCGAGGAGGTCGCGAAGTATGCCGGGTGGTGAGCTGGATGACGTGTTCGGCGGAGTCGAGGATTCGGTGCCGGACGGCCTGGCCGAGCATCTGCGCACCGTGCCGCTGGTCGACCACCACGTGCACGGCACCTTCAACGAAGACATCGACCGGGCCACCTTCGAATTCTCGATCAACGAGGGGTCCAACGACCCGGTGCCGTCGTGGATGACGAACTTCGATACGCCCCTCGGGCTGTCGATACGACGTTGGTGCGCACCACTTCTCGATCTCCCCGTCCACGTCGACGGAGAGACCTACTGGAAGCGGCGGTGCGAGTTCCGCGCCGACGAGCTGGCCACGACGATGCTGCGCGCCGCCGGCGTCGCGCACTGGATCGTCGACACCGGTTTCAAAGGCGACCAGATCACCACGCATCAACGGCTCGGCAAGCTCGCAGCGGGACGCTCCTCCGAGATCGTCCGGCTGGAGCGGGTTGCCGAGGACCTCCTGGAGGGCGGCACCTCGGCGCAGGACTTCCCCGACGCGATGCGGACGGCGCTTGCGACCGCAGCGGCCGACCCGACCGTGGTGGGCACGAAAACGATCGTGGCCTATCGCACCGGATTCGACATCGACTGGACCCGGCCGACCGACGCCGACGTCGTCGACCATGCGGGAGCGCTGGCAGCGCGCCCAGGGTCGGCCCGCGTCGACGATCCGGTCCTGATCTCGTTCGGCGTGCACGAGGCCGCCGCGCACGGGTTGCCCATCCAGGTGCATGTCGGCTTCGGTGATCGTGATCTCGACCTGCACCGGTGCGACCCGCTGCTGTTGCTGCCGCTGCTGCGGATCATGCCGGCCGTGCCGGTGCTGCTGCTGCACTGCTACCCGTTCCATCGCCAAGCCGGTTATCTGGCACAGGCTTTCGATCACGTGAACTTCGACGTGGGACTGTCGATCAATTATCTGGGCCCGCGGTCGGTCGGTCTGGTCGCCGAGGCGATGGAGGTCGCCCCCTTCGCCAAACAGCTCTACTCCTCGGACGCATTCGGTCCCCCGGAGCTGCACGTGCTGGGCTCGGTGCTGTGGCGGCGCGCCATGGGTGTGGTGCTGGGCGACTGGCTCCGGTCCGGTGACTGTGCCGAGTCCGATGCGATCCGCATCGTCGACATGATCGGTACGGCGAACGCGCAGCGCGTCTATGGGCTCTGACCACAGCCGTGCGCCGCTGCTCGACGCGTTGCGCGCGTTCGTCGAGCGGGACCAGGCGCCGTTCTACTCCCCCGGGCACAAGGGCGGCCGCACCTTCGACCCGTGGTTTCGCGCCAACATCGCCGCACTGGATCTGAACAACCTGCCCGACACCGACACGCTGCACTGCCCCGAGGGGCCGATCCTCGCGGCCGAGCAACTCATCGCCGACGCGTGGGGTGTGGCACAGAGTTTCGTGATGGTGCAGGGCTCCACCGGCGGGAACATCGCGGTGGCCCTGGCCGCGCTGCGGCCCGGCGAGCCGGTGCTGGTGGCGCGCAATGCGCACAAATCGGTGCTCGCCGGACTCGTCCAGGTCGGTGCGCGGCCGATCTGGGTGGAACCCCGTTGGGACGCTGACTTCGGCGTCGCTCACGGGTTGGACGTCGCCGTCGTGGAGAAGGCGCTCGCCGAGACCGATGCGCGTGCCCTGTGGCTGCTGCACCCGACCTACTACGGCACCACCGGCGACATCGCCGCCCTGGCCGCACTGTGCCAGGAGCGTGGGGTGCGTCTGCTGGTCGACGGGGCGCACTCCCCGCACTTCGCGTTCCATCCCGAATTGCCCACACCTGCCGAGCGTTCGGGCGCCGCTGCCACGGTGCACTCGGTGCACAAGATCCTGTCCGGATTGAGTCAGGCTGCGGTGCTACACGTCGACACCAGCCAGCTCGACGAAGCGTCGGTGCGGCGGTCGCTGCAGCTGATCCAGACGACCAGTCCCCACTTCGCGATCATGGCGTCGATCGATCTGGCGCGCCGGCAGATGATGACCGACGGGCACGCGCTGCTGGAGAGTGCGCTGAACCGGGCGCGCAGCGCCGCAGAGAAGCTTGCGCTCATCCCGGGACTGACGGTGCTGAGGCCCGAACACCTCGCGGGCGAGGGAACTGGGCTTCACCAACTGGACGAGACCAAGTTGCTGGTCGGGGTCGGCGGCCTCGACGCCGACGCGCGCGCGATTTCGGCTCGACTCAACGCCGTGCACGGGGTGCAACCCGAACTGGCCGGCACCGGACACGTGTTGTGCATCAGCACGATCGGTAACACCGACGACGACTTCGACAGGCTCGCAGCTGGTTTCACCGAGGTCGCCGAGCACTTCGGGCAGCGCCGCGGCGAGGCCGCCGATGGGTGGACCACCGACCTGCTCGCCGTGAGGCCCGAGGTGGTGCTCACCCCGCGCGAGGCGTTCTTCGCCGCCCGAGCTCCCGTCGCACTGGCCGATGCTGTCGGCCGCATCGCCGCCGAGGCCATCACGCCGTACCCGCCAGGTATTCCGCTGGTGATGCCCGGTGAACGGCTCAGCGGCGAGGTCATCGCCCTGTTGAGTGCGCTGCGCGCGGCAGGCAATCCGATCAGCGCGTCGGACCCGACGCTGGATTTCGTCACGACGGTGCGCTGACTGATCCGCGCCGTGTTCGACAAGCTCTGCACAGCAGCGCTTTTCGCGGTTGCAACGGCGGCCGTTGGCCGCGGTACGGATCAGCCGCCGCCAAGCTTCTCGGCGAGCATCACGATGATGCCGCTGGGGCCTCGGACATACGTCAGCTTGTAGATGTCCTGGTAGTTCGCGACGCCACGAAGGGGATGGCACCCGTGGCGGGCGGCGATGGCCAGCGCTTCGTCGAGGTCGTCGACGGAGAACGCCACACGGTGCATCCCGATCTCGTTGGGGCGTGTCGGCTCGGTCTCGATGGCGGCCGGATGGAGGTATTCGAAGAGTTCCAGTTGACCGTGTCCGTCCGGTGTCTGCAGCATCGCGATCTTCGCGTGATTGCCGTCGAGACCGACAGCGGTGTCGGTCCACTCTCCGCTGACGACGTCTCGGCCCACGACGCTGAGCCCCAGATCGGTGAAGAAGGCGATCGCCGCATCAAGGTCCGACACTGCGATGCCGACGTTCTCCAATCGGATCGTCATGGTCGGACCATACCGAACCGAAGGTGCGCCACCCCTGGCGCTTCGAGCACCCGCTCGAGCCGCAGTCCGGGACGGTCGGGCCCGAAGCCGTCGAAAAGTCGTTCGCCCGAGCCGAGAAACACCGGGCTGAGCTGGATGTCGATCTCGTCGACCAGACCGGCGGCGATCGCCTGCCGTGCGCACGATGCACCCCCGGCGATCGAGATCGCCCGATCGCCGGCCGCCGCTTCGGCTCGCGTGTAGGCGGTCTCGATGCCGTCGGTGACGAAATGGAACGTGGTGCCGCCCTCCATCTCGATGGGATCGTGCGCGTGATGCGTCAGCACGAACACCGGGCAGTGGTACGGCGGGTCCTCTCCCCACCACCCCCGCCATCCGGAGTCTCCCCAGGGCCCGCGGATCGGGCCGAACATGTTGCGGCCCATGATGACCGCGCCCATGCCGTCCATCATGTCGGACACCACCTGCCGATTCACGGGATGGTCTTTCTCCGGTCCGAGATGCCACGCGTGCAGCCGCTCACCGCCGATCCCGAGCGGATGGTCACGATCCTGATGCGGACCCGCGACGAACCCGTCGGCAGACATGGACATCGAGAGATGAGTTCGAGGCACAGCCCCTCCGATCGACGTGCGGACAATCGTCATGCTGACCGGCCGGGCGGGCAGAACTCATCGCCACCGCTTCACACGACGCTCAGCGCCAGAGCCGCGATCAATCCGGCGGCGACGACGACCGTGCTGATCACCATCGTTGCCCGGCTCCCGAATGTCCGGGCCACCATGGCGATACCGGGCAGGCTGACGGCGGGCAGCGTGATCAGCAGCGCGCCGAGCACTCCCGACGAGACGCCGAGAAGCGCCAGGCCCTGCAGAATCGGGATCTCCCCTGCGGTCGGTATCACCATGAGCGTGCCGACGATCGCCGCGACGACGACGATCAGCAAGCTTCGATGATCCGGATCGACGATCGTCAGCAGCCAGCCGCGGAAGGCGCCGACCGCCAACACCATCACGAAATACTCGGGAACCAACACGACGCAGAGCCGCACGAGCGCGGCCGCAAACCGGACAGCTGCCGGCGTGCTCTCCGAGGCCTCTCGAGTCACATCAGGATCGGGCGTCAACGCCGGCTCCGCCCTTCGCGGCGCCAGCCTCGCCACCAGCACCGCCGCGCCGAGCACCGCGGCGGCACCGACCACCAGACGCGTCAGCGTCCACTGCCAGGGCGCGACGAGGGCGAGGAACACCAGTACGGCCGGGTTGAGCAACGGATTGCCCAACCAGTAGGCCACCGCAGCCCCCTGATCGACGCCGTTGCGGCGCAACGTGACAGTGACCGGAGCCGCACAACACGTACACATCATCGACGGCATTCCGGCCGCGGCCCCTGCGGCCGCACTCGACACCGGGTGCCGCCGGTTCAGCATGGCCGGCAGCCACGAGCGCGGAAGGAAAGCCTGCACACATGCGCTGAGCAGGAGCGCGACCACCAGTGCGGGCCAGATCGCGCCGACGTAGGCGGTGAAGAACG
This sequence comes from Mycobacterium sp. PSTR-4-N, assembly GCF_022348085.1. Classification (GTDB taxonomy): domain Bacteria; phylum Actinomycetota; class Actinomycetes; order Mycobacteriales; family Mycobacteriaceae; genus Mycobacterium. Next base: position 52,455 of record NZ_JAKRFN010000017.1, read on the forward strand.
ATGTCGCCGCATGCCAACTCGGCGCGTCAGCGGCCGTCACCCCACCGGTGTGCAAGATGTCCGAGCCGGACCACTGCCCCGTGCGCGCCGCGTGCAGCGCCTTGCCGATGTAGGGCATCCATTTCGCCCACATCAGACCTGCCACGGCCACGAGCACGGTCACCGCGGCCCCGATGACCGTCGCGCGTCGAGACGTCAGCATGTGTCAACAGATAGTCGACCAGGTTCCACCCTCGCCACGCGGGGTGGCGACGCCATTCGGGCAACCGGGAATTCCCCGACGCGTCAGTGGTTGCGGCTGACAGCATGGTGGCCGGACCGGCACGATAGGACCAATGGACGTGTGCGTGGTCGGGGCCGGCCCGGCAGGAGCGGCGTTGGCCGGGGCGTGTCAGCGCCTGGGACTGACCACTGCACTGGTCGACGTGGCCCCCGATCGGCCGTGGACCGCGACCTACGGGATGTGGACCCCGGAGCTGCCGCCCGAGTTGCCGGCGGCCGTCGTCGCCGCCCGAGCGGCCGGCAGGGTGGTTGCGCTGACCGACCGGCTTCTGGGCTGGGAGTACGCGGTGCTCGACGTGCCCAACCTCCAGGCCCACCTGTCCGACGGGCTGACCGGAGTGCGCGTGCATTCCGGTCGCGTCGTCGGGTCTCCGCAACCGGGCGTCGTGGCACTGGCCGACGGAACCGAGATCCGGGCCTCGGTCATCGTCGATGCCGGCGGGCAGGCGCGGCCACTGAACAGGCGGCGCAATGGCCGAGAGCGTGCCGCCCAGACCGCTTACGGGGTGTTCCTCGACGAGGAGACGGCCGCACCGCTGATCGCCCCGGGTGAAGCACTGTTCATGGACTGGCGCCAGGAGCACGGCGAAGACGGCTGGCCCACGTTCCTCTACGTCATCCCGCTGGGTGCGGGCCGTGTGCTGGTCGAGGAGACATCGTTGGCACGCCGGCCCGGCCTGCCGCTGCCCACGCTGCACCGCCGGCTCTGCGCCCGGCTCGCCCGTTACGGCATCACGCCACCCGCCGACGCTCCGGTGGAGCGGGTGGCATTCACCGTGGACCATCCCCGACACCGCGCCTCCGGCGTCCTGGGGTTCGGTGCCGCCGCACCGTTGATCCACCCGGCGACCGGTTTCAGCCTGGCTACGTCGTTGCGCCTCGCCCCACAGGTGGCCGCGGCGGTGGCGACCCACCTGCCGCGCGGACCCGAGCACGCGATCACTGCGGCCCACGACGCGGTGTGGCCGCGTAGCGCCCGGGTGGTGCACCACCTGCGCCGCGTCGGGTTGGAAGCCCTGTTGCGCATGCCGCCCGCCGACGTGCCCGCGTTTTTCGAGCAGTTCTTCGAGCTCCCCGAACGGCACCGATGGACCTACCTGACCGCGCGCGACGACGTCGCCGGCAACGTCGCCGCGCTGACCCATCTGTTCCGGGCGTCCAATCGACGACTGCGCGGCCATCTCGTCAGGCCCGCATTGCTTCCCCCGTTGCCGAGCAACGAGCGCGTCCTCAACTAGAGACACTCACGCGACCTGGTTGTCGGGTGGTGCGGGTCCGCCGGGGCCGTCTCCGTCGGGTGGTCGGAGGAGTCGTTCGGGGGTGTGGTGGGTGTTGATTCGGGTTTGGCCGGTGTCGAGGTTTGGGGGTGGGGTCCATTCGACTTCGTGGCGGGGGCTCATCGAGGTGCTCCAGCCGCCCGGCCCGACGGAGCGGTTGTCGGGTGGGCAGGCCAGGCCGAGGTCGTCGATGTTGGTGAGCCCGCCGTCGGCCCAGTCCTGGGTGACGTGGTGGACCTGGCAGCCGTACGCGCCGACGGCGCAGCCGGGCTTGGTGCAGCCTCCGTCGCGGGCGATCAGCATGACCCGCTGCGCCGCCGAGGCCACCCTGCGGGTGCGGAACAGGTCCAGGGCGGCGCCGGTGGCCCGGTCGAAGATCGCGAGGTAGTGGCTGGAGTGCGCCCCCATCCGGATTACGTCTTTGATGGGCAGCCGGGTGCCGCCTCCCGTCATCCCGATTCCGGCGCGCGATTCCAGGTCCTGCAGGGTGGTCCGCACGATCACCGTCACCGGCAACCCATTCAGCTGACCCAACTCACCGCTCATCAACGCGATCCGCCCGACTGCGACCAGCGCGTCGTGCTGGCGTTGGGCCAGGCTGCGGTGATCACTGTCGATCTGGGCCTGCGTTGGAGTGCCGGACGTGCACGGCTCGTCGTCGTCGGGGTTACACATCCCCGGGGCGGCGTATTTCGCGAAGATCGCCTCCCATATCGCCGCCGCTTCTGGGGTCAGATCCGCCCGCCACGGCGTCATCCCATCGCGCCCCTGCTGCCCCTTACTCACGGAACGTTTGCGGGTGCGTTCAGTGTCGTCGGGTTCGGGTCCGTCCTGATCCAATAAAAAGAGTTCCAGTTCGGCGGCGTCGTGGGTGGCTTTCGGGCCGGCACCGGCGGCGATACGCACGACATCGGCTTCGAACTGCTCCCGAGTTGTCACGTCGACGAAGCCGGGCAGCTTGTCGACAACCTTGCGGATCACCTCGACATGCTCCGGGGTGATCCGCCCCTCGGCCTGCGCCGTCGCGGCCGCCGGCAACGCCGGGGGTAACGGTGTCCCGGTGATCGACTGGCGTGGGGCGAGCAGCGCGGCTTCGGTCAGGCGACGGTGCGCTTCGGAGCCGCTGATCCGGTAGCGGATCGCCAGCACGTCGCGCCAGTTTTTGGCGCCCATCTTCTGTGGGGTGGTCTCGACCTGCAGCCGCGCCAGGGCGCGATGCCCGGCGGCGGGCAGCCGGCAGGACGCGGATTGCAGCTCATCGAGCAGCTCCACGACCTCGGCGGCGGTGGACAGGTCCAGATCGGCGGCGAGCACGGCATCGACACCGGCCCGTAACTGCGCCACCGCCTCCGCCACACCCACCGACATACTTCGAACATACATTCGACCACCGACAAGCTCGGCTCACCGTCAGTGTGATGCCTCAGGACATCAATGACCTGCGGGAAATCCCGTGCTCGAGGCAGAACGTCGAGACTGCTCCCCGAACCCCATCATCGGGCCACTGAGAAATGGCTAGCCGGACACGAGGATCTATAGGTTCATTGACAGCCACCCCGGCGGCCCCGGCGCAGAAGTGTCACCACCAAGACCACCCGAACCGTCACCGATGTCCTGATACAGAACCGTCACCGATGTCCTGAGAGATGACATCAGCCCACCGTCAGCTGTCTCGGGTGGAACCCCGGTCCATCTGGTCGAGCACCACGGTGGCCCGGAACCCGCACAGCACCAGGATGTGCAAGATGTACAGCCACAGCGCCAGCGCAGTCACCGCGCCCACTATGGGCAGTCCGCCGAACGGCGCCGACCACGGGATCGGGATGGCGAGGAACAACAGGAAGCCCTGCAGGAAACCCGACAGAATCGACCCGGTGCTGAACGCGCCGATGGCCAGTGCGCGCCAGCCGATGCGGCCGGGCCCGATGAGCCCGAAGACCCCGAGCAGCGCCGTCGACACCGTCACCCACACGATGTGGAAGGCCACGACCACTCCCCACACCAGCGACCACCCGCCCGCTGTGTACAGAGGAGCGACGTAGGACGCGGAGAGCAACACGGCCAGCACCAGGAATGGGGCCACCGCCGCCACACCCAGCAGTCCGGCCCGGCCGCGCCACCCCGTCAGCGAGTCCGGCTCCGCCGACATCTGGACGAATGCCCGGCGCAGACCCTCCCCGTACAAACTCGCCGGGAACAGCACGACCAGCGCCTGCACCCACGACATCCCCAGCGCCACCCGGGTCAGGGTGTGCAGCGCCTCCGGAGTGCCGTGGCCGCTGGGCAACCCGTCGATCGCCGCGGTCATGGCCGCGGTGACCGTGTCGTGGCCCGCCAGCGCCCCGACGGCCCACAACGCCGCGAGTGCCAGTGGCACCAACCCGATGACCCCGAAATAGGTGGCCCCGGCCGCCCACAACGCGAGATCGCTGCCCGGGAACGTCGTCCGGACACCGGAAGCGAACTGCCCCAATCGACTCACGGCATGTCCTTCACTCGTCGCGAGCCGCGCTGGCAGGCTGAGACCATGGTCCCTGACATACCCGCCGGATCGGGCGGCGACGATGCGGGGTGGTCGCACCTGCACGGCGGCGTGAAGCCGTCCCCGGTGGTGCGTGGCTGGTTGCGCATCATGCGGGCGCTCTCCGCCGGACCTGTCTCACGGATTCCGCCCGACGTCCTGTCGCTGGCCGGCGTGCTCGCCCTTGCCGCTGCCTGGGGTGCCGTCGTCGGTCCGGGTTGGCCGGCGCTGGTCGTCCCCCTGGTGTTGCTCGCCGGGGTGCTGGACGGGCTCGACGGCGCGGTGGCCCTGGGCACCGGGCGGGCCCGCCCGCTGGGGGCGCTGGTCGACTCCGTCGCAGACCGCATCGGCGACCTGCTGCTGGGTGCGGTGCTGTATGCACTGGGCGCTTCGCTGGGTTGGGTGCTCGCTGCGGTGACGTCGGTGCTGCTGCTCGAATACGTGCGGGCGCGCGCGCAGGCGGTCGGGATGCCCGGCGTCGGGGCGGTCACCGTGGCCGAGCGTCCGACGCGCCTCATCGTGGTCGCGCTGGCGGCGGGTGCGGTGGCGGTGCTCCCCGGCGGGGCGCCAGGCCTGGGGTGGCAGTGGGCCGATCTGTTCACCATCGTGTGGACCGCAGTCGGCGTGGTCGGAATGCTGCAGCTGCTCAACGGAATCCGCCGGTCGATGCCCGCGTCGTTCCCGCCGGACCGATGAGACCCGCGACGATCTCGGCCGACATCAGCACCAGCGGGATGCCGCCGCCCGGGTGAGCCGACCCCCCGACCAGGAACAAACCAGGGATCGGGCTGCGGTTGGCGGGTCGACGCAGCGCGGCCCGCGGACCGTGTGATGCGGTGCCGTAGATCGCGCCGCCGGGAGCGCCCGTGCGGCGTTCCAGCTCGGCCGGCGTGATGACCTCGGTGAACTGCAACCGCGGCCGGACATCGACACCGCGCTCGGCCAGGACGTCCAGGATGTGCGCGGAATAGGTGTCCGCGAGTCCCTCGGCGTCCCAGTCCATGCCGCCGCCCGCCGGATCGTGCGCCGGCGCATTGACCAGAACGAACCAGCCCTCGGTGGCGTCGTTCGGGCGCAGCGTCGGGTCGTCAGGGGCGTGCAGATAGACCGTCGGATCCGCGACCGGGCGCGGGCGACGGCCGAAGATCGCGTCGAACTCGGCGTCGTAGTCGCTGGGAAAAAGGATGCGGTGCGCTGCGCCCGGCTCCCGGCCGGACAAACCGAGCATCATCACGAAACCGGCCATCGAGCGGGGCGTCCGGCGCAACCGTCGGGCGAGCCGGGCCGGCGCGGGTGCGAGTCGGCCGTACAGCTCGCTCGCGTCGGCGTCGCTGACCACCACGTCGGCGGGCACCGTGGTACCGGCGCAGCGCACTCCGTACACCCGCCCACCCCCGGTGACCACCTCGTCCACCCGAGAGTCGGTCCGGATCTCGACGCCGAGCTCGGCGCAGCGCCGGGCCACCGTGTCGACGATCCGCCGCAGACCGCCGGCGACGTACCAGGCGCCGAACTCCTGCTCCACGAACGAGGTGACCGCCAGCACCGACGGGGTGCGCCGGGGATCGGAGCCGGAGTAGGTCGCATAGCGGTTCAGCCACATCCGCAGCCGAGGGTCGGCGAACGTGGCGCGACCCAGGCCGTCGATGGTGCGCCAGGGCGCGACCGCCCTCAGATCGGCCGGGCGCGCGCTCATCCGCGCCAGGGCCGGTAGTGAAATCGGTTGTCGGAGAACAGGTTCGCCCACCAGATCCCACAGCCGTCGAGCTCGTTCGTGCAGACGCCGCCAGGACTGCCCCGCTTCCCGGCCCAACACGTCGTCGATCGCGGCTCCCACCGCATTCCGGTCGTGAGGCAGCGTCAGCTCGGTGCCGTCAGCGAATCGGTAGGCGCACGCCGGGTCGACGCGCTCGATGCGCAGGTCCGACGGACCACCGGTGGCGGCGAACAGCTCGGTGAGCAGATCCGGCATCGTCAGCAGAGACGGCCCGGTGTCGAAGGTGAAACCGTCGCGGTGAACGACCCCCAGCTTGCCGCCGACCGTCGGCGCGGCCTCGCACACCGTCACCTGATGGCCGAGTGCGGCCAGCCGCGCAGCAGCGGCCAATCCGCCCAAGCCGGCACCGATCACCACGACGCGGCTCACAGGGCCCGGCCCTTCCACTGCAGGGTCCCGCGCCGACGACCCACCCACGACGAGGCCAGCAATCCCAGCAACGCCAGCACGGAGACCGGGTGGCCGGCGGCGTCGAACAGGTCCCCCGCGCCGCCGCGGCCGGACCATCGGCGTGCCGGCAGCCGCCCGATGACGGCGGCGGCGTAGCCCAGCGCTCCGACCCGGGAGCCGGCGAGCGCCGCGGCAGGCGGCACGACGTACACCAGGCACAAGACGGCTCCCACGGCCGCTGCGCCGGCGGCGGATCCGAACGCCGCCCACAGCGACTTGCGGTAGCCCGCGCTGAGTTCGCGGCCCGTGGCGTACATCCGGCAGGTGGCGACGCCGGAACCGTCGGCGACGCCGGTGCGGCCCCCGCTGATCCGCACCGCCCGCGCCAGCCCTATGTCGTCGAGCACGGCGTCGGCCACCGCAGCCCAACCGCCCGCGCGGGCCAGCGCGTCGGCGCGTACCGCGAGGAACTGCCCGTTGGCCACGGCCAGAGACGGTCGTCGCGACCTCTCGGCGATCCGCAGCGGCACCGTCGTCAGCCACGACCACGCCAGCAGCGGCTGCACCAGGCGCCCCAGCGCCCCCGCGGTCACCTGCCGCGGCCACACGCTCACCAGGTGGGGGGCATCCGCTTTCTCGAGCATCATCGCCGCACCCGCGACGGCGGTCGGCGCGAGCACCACATCGGCGTCGACGAAGACCAGGATCTCACCGCGCGCCGCCGCCGCCAGCTGCGCGCACGCATGCGGCTTGCCCAGCCACCCGGGCGGCGGCGGCGATCCCGTCAGGACCTCGAGCCGGGGATCATCACCGGCGGCGCACCGAACGACGTCGGCGGTACCGTCGGTGGATCCGTCGTCGAGCACCAGGATTTCGGCGTCCGGCAGCGCCTTCTGCGCGAGCACCGAACGAATCGTCGGAGCGATCCGATGCGCCTCGTCGCGGGCCGGGATCAGCACCGACACCGCCGCCACCGCGGGATTCGGGTGCTCCTCCGGCCGACGCAGCACGCGCAGATTGACCAGCTCGAGCATCGTGCCGAGGACGGCGAGCGCCGATCCGACCGCCGTCGCGGCGCGTAGGATTTCGGCAAGGCGCGCATCGGGCACCTGCAAACTCTACGCAGTTCGGCGATGGCGCCGCGCCGGCGGCAGGCGCCGCACGGCCAGAAAGACTCTCGAGGCGGAGGTTCGGCGGGTGGCGGTTGCGGTGCCCAGCGCCCACACTGCGCCCCTGCGCTGGCGGCCCGCGGTCTGGGCCCTGGTCGTCTCGGCAGTCGTCGTGCAGATCGTCTACCCGTTGATGCCCGAGGTGTGGCGCACCCCGGTGACGGTGTGCAGCGTCGCGATCTTCTTCCTCGCCTCGCTGGCCGACGTCGGGCGGGTGCACGGGGTGCGCGGGGCGCTGATCCTGGCAGCCGTCGCCGGCGGCGGCGGTCTGCTCGCCGAGGCGGTCGGCGTCGCGACGGGGATTCCGTTCGGGCGCTACGCCTACACCGGCACGCTGGGCCCCGAGGTGCTCGGCGTTCCGGTGATCGTGCCGATGGCCTGGGTGATGATGGCCTGGCCGGCGCTGGTGGTCGGACGCAGCCTCGCCCGGCGCGGGCCGGCCGTCGTCGCCGTGTCCGCGTACGCGTTGACGGCCTGGGACGTGTTCCTCGACCCACAGATGGTCGCAGCCGGGCACTGGCGGTGGTTCGACGCCACCCACACCCTGCCTCTGATCCCCGGGATCCCGCTGACGAACTACGGCGGCTGGCTGCTCGTGTCGACCGCGATGATGGTGGCGCTGCACCTGCTGCTGCCCTCGCGCGGCACGTTGTCGTTCTCGAAACCCGCAGCGGCGCTGTATCTGTGGGTCTACTTCTCCTCGGTGCTGGCCCACGCCGTGTTCTTCGGCCTGCCCGGCTCGGCGATCACCGGCGGGGTGCTGATGGGGGTGGTCGCGCTGCCGTTCGCCGCCCGCGTGTTCGCCCAAGCCCGCGCCGACCGATCGACGACAAGGAGTCGCCCCGATGAGTGATGTCATGACCAGTCGTGCCGCGCCGCTGCGCATGCGGCCGCGGCGCCTGGTGGTGCCGGATCCGTTGCTGCCCCAGCAGGTACCCGCGGGCAGCGAGGCCGTCGTCGTCGGCGGCGGCATCGCCGGTGTCTCGGCTGCGGTGGTGCTCGCCGAACGCGGTGTCGCCGTGACGCTGCTCGAGGCGGCCGGCCACCTGGGCGGCAGGCTGGGAGCATGGCCGGAACGTCTGCCCGACGGTGCCGAGCAGATCATCGAGCACGGCTTCCACGCCTTCTTCCGGCACTACTACACCTGGCGGGCGATCCTGCGACGGGCCGATCCGATGCTCTCGTTTCTCGCGCCGGTGAAGAGCTACCCGGTGATCTCCGCCGAGTGGCCCGCCGAAGACCTCTCCGGACTGCCCGCCGCTCCCCCGTTGAATCTGCTGGCGCTGGCGTTGCGGTCCAAGAGCCTGACGCGCCGCGAACTCCTGCGCGCCGACGCCGACACCGGGCGGGCGCTGCTGGCCTACGACCGAGCAACCACCTACGCCGAGTTCGACGATGTGGACGCCGCGACGTTCCTCGACGGCTTCGGGATGACCGCACGCAGCCGAAGCATGCTGTTCGAGGCCTTCGCCCGGTCGTTCTTCTGCAACCAGGGGCAACTCTCGGCCGCCGAACTGATCGCGATGTTCCACTACTACTTCCTCGGCAACCCCGAGGGAATCGGCTTCGACGTCCCTTCCACCGACTATGCGACCGCGATCTGGGACCCCCTGCAGAGCCATCTGCAGCGCCATGGCGCCGAGGTCCAGATGAACACCGGGTGCGTATCCGTCGAGCCGAACGGCCACGGTTGGCGGGTCACGACGACGGCGGGGACCATCGACACCCGGCACGTGATCATGGCACTCGACCCCGGGGCACTCACCGACGTCGTGAGCCGCTCACCGAGCACCGCGCAGGTCGCCCCACTGTTGGCGCAGGCGTGCGAAAAACTCACGGTGGCACCGCCTTTCGCAGTCAGCCGGATCTGGTACGACCGTGACGTCGCCGCGGATCGGGCACCGTTCTGCGCGGTGAGCGGACAACCGACACTGGACTCGATCGCCGTGTACTCACGCCTCGAAGACCCGAGCATCGAGTGGGCGCGCGCCACGGGTGGGTCGATCGTGGAACTGCACTCCTACTCATGCCGTCTTCCCGACGCCGTGAGCGCTGCGACCGCACTGCGCAAGGAACTGGCGATCCTGTGGCCCGAGACCGCGGCGGCGCAGATCCTGCACACCCACGACCGGCTCGAAGCCACCGCGCCCGCCTTTCCGCCCGGTTCGGCCGGCACCCGGCCCACCGTGCGCACCGACGCGCGCGGGCTGCGCGTCGCCGGCGACTACGTCGACACCCCCTACCTGTCCGGGCTCATGGAACGCTCGGCCATGTCGGGCGTGCTGGCTGCCAACGACGTGCTCGCCGAACTCGGTGCGGCGGCCGAACCGATCCTCGGCGTGCCCCAGCGGGGCCTGCTCGCCGGCGTGCCACAGATCGGTGCGAGGGCACGCGCGTCGAGCTGACCGTCGATCAGCCCCCGAGTTCTGTGACCGCCGTGTCCAACGCGGCCGCCTGAGCCGCGAGCTCGCTGTCATCCAGTCGGGTTGTCCCACCGGTGCGTTCGAGGAGGTCCGCGCGGGAGATCACCTCGAGCGCGCCACGGTGGGCGTCGTCGCCGACCTCCGTGCCCGATACCACCTCGGCGTGGCCCCCGATCAGCACCAGTACCGCATCGGAGTCAGCCGCCAAGAGCTCGCGCACGTGTTCGCTCGTCACCGTCATGGCGCCCGGATGCCCGGACGAAGTGTGACGAAACCTTCACACCGGTAACGGCGATACGTCACGTGACGAACTAGTCCACGCGGGTGCGATGTGAAGCAACAGCATCGCCTCGGCTTGCATGCCGCCCGCGGACAGTTCCCAAGACGCGCGCCGCGAGGCGCGCGGTGGAGAGGACGGCACACACGATCATGAAGTATTTCCTCGCATTCAGACGTCGGCTGATCGCCGGCGCACTGGTGGCGCTGCTGCTGCCGGGTCTCGTCGCGGTCGTCGGCGGATCCGCCACGGCCGCCGCGTACTCGCGGCCCGGACTGCCCGTCGAGACGCTGATGGTTCCTTCTGCGGCGATGGGCCGCGACATTCCGGTCAAGTTCCAGGGCGGCGGCCCGAAGGCGGTCTACCTGCTCGACGGCCTGCGCGCCCGTGACGACAACAGTGGCTGGGACATCGAAACCGCGGCATTCGAGAACTACTTCGAATCCGGTCTCTCGGTGGTGATGCCGGTCGGCGGCATGTCCAGCTTCTACACGAACTGGCAGCGTCCGGCCGTCGGCAACGGCACCACGTACAACTACCAGTGGGAGACCTTCCTGACCTCCGAGCTGCCCGCCTATCTGGCGGCCAACAAGGGGATCTCACCCAGCGGTAACGCCGTTGTCGGCCTGTCGATGTCGGGCAGCGCGGCGCTGATCCTCGCCGCCTACCATCCCGGCCAATTCAGTTACGCCGCATCGCTGTCGGGGTTCCTGAACCTGTCGCAGGGCATCTGGCCGACCCTGGTCGGCTTCGCGATGCGTGACGCGGGTGGGTTCGACGCCACCGCGATGTGGGGTCCCGGGGGCGGTCCCGCGTGGCAGCGCAACGACCCGACCCTGCAGGCCGGACGACTCGTGGCCAACGGCACGCGGCTGTGGATCTACACCGGCAACGGCCGCCCGGGTGACCTCGGCGGCGGCGGTGACATCCCCGGTCAGGTGTTGGAGAGCATCACCGGAGACAGCAACCGCGCGTTCCAGAAGGCCTACCTCGGTGACGGAGGACGCAACGCGACCTTCAACTTCCCGCCGAACGGGACGCATGGCTGGGGGTACTGGGGCGCACAGCTGAACGCGATGAAGCCCGACATTCAGCGCACACTGGGCGCCTGAGACGGCCGAACCGGCTGCAGCACCGGTGTGCTGCGGCCGGTTCGGTCTAGTCGTCGGTGACCTGACCGGGGCGGGCCACGGGCCGCTCCCAGCGCGCGCGGCGCTCATCGTCGGACTGTTCCCACCATGGTGGTGAACCACGTTCGCCCAGCGCCACTTTGGCGTCCTGCACGCCCGCTCTGGCGGTCGCCTCCTGCGGAGTTCCCCGGGTGCGCCGCACCTCGCGTCGCCACGCCATCAGGATGTGTGTCAGTTCCTCGCGGCGCTGTTCGGGGATGGCGGGATCGGTGGCTCGCCACCGTCTGCCCTTGATGACGATGTAGTGCCCGTCTTCGGTCATGACATGCGACCGCCGCGGACCCGATGGGTCCGCGGCGGTCGGTTCATGTGTTTCAGGTGATCAGTAGGTCGGAACGAAGACGCCGTTCAGCCAGACGCCCCAGTGCTGCCAGCCTTCGTCCCACACCTGCGGGTTTCCGGCGGCCCACGACGGATCGACCGGCTTGGGCGGGGCCCACGCCGGGGGGGTGCCGACGTTCGGGCCGGCGGGCGGAGCGGGCGGAGGCGTGTAGCCGGGCTGCGCAACGGCGGAGCCGGCGACACCCAGAGCGCCTGCGGTGAGGCCACCGAACACGGCGGCGCTGGCAAGAACCTGAGTCAACTTCATCGGTGAAACTCCCCTTTCGGGCCTGACCGGCCCACGATCGTTGAGTACGGCTAGAGAACTAACCGATCCGCTGTCCGGATAAACGCCTGGTGTGGCCCATTTCACAGCTGCCGGCTGCTTCACTGGTTCCATGTCCGACCAGCTGCGCAGGGAACTGGAGACGATCGCGGCCGGGCCGGGGCCGCACGCCGATGCTGCCCGGGTGGCGCTGGGCGAGGGTCCGCTCGAGCGCCGACTCGACGCGGCGATCCGCGCACTGGCCGGACACCGCGGTTCGCGCAGCAGCACCTGCCCGTCGGATGCGGCCCGCGCGGTCGGCGGCGCGGACTGGCGGGCCGCGATGGACACCGCCCGGGAGATCTCCCGCGACCTCGCGCGTCGCGGCATGGTGCACATCACCCAGCGCGGTGAGATCCTCGACCCAGACGGCCAGTGGCGAGGCCCGATCCGTGTCCGGGCCGCGGACCTACCATGACGGCGTGTCCGACGACGATCGTCTCCGCTGGGAGGAGCGCTACCGATCGCTACCCCCCGTGCAGGCTGACGACGTCGGGCTGCCGGCACCGTTCCGCCGGCATGTCGAAGCGGTGCCCCGCTGCGGTACCGCGCTCGACCTCGCGTGTGGGCGTGGTACCGCCGCCGTGTGGCTGGCGAAGCGGGGAATGGCGGTTCACGCTTACGACGTATCCCCGACCGCGGTGGACGCGGCGCGAGCACTGGCCCGCTCGAACGGGGTTGCGACGCGTTGTCACATCGCCGTGGCTGATCTCGACGACGGACTCCCCCACGGTGACGAGGTCGATGTGTTGCTGTGCAGTATGTTTCGCGCGCCCGCGCTGTACGGGGCGATGATCGACCGCGTGGTGCGCGGCGGGCTGCTGGCCGTCAGCGTGCTCAGCGAGGTCGGTGCGTCACCTGGCCGCTATCGCGCACCGGCCGGGGAACTCACCCGGGCGTTCGGTGCGCTGGAGATCGTCACCGCCGGTGAGGACGGAGGCCGAGCCTGGCTGCTGGCCCGGCGCTGAGTCACCCGCGGGAACGGCGGGGCCGCAGCGCTCCCCACACCCCGACGCCGATACCGGCCACCGCGCCGCCGAGGCCGATGAGCCGCTGCGAGCGACTGAGGTGCTCGTGCACACTCAGTCCGCCGAGCAGATCGGCTGCGTCGGCGCCTCCCGAGGCGAGGAACCAGCCGCGAGTGTCGCGCCCCGATGCCGCCGCGGAGATCAGCAGCGCGCCTATCAACGCATCGCGGTAGCCCATCGAGCGCAACAGCAGCAGCGCGGTGTGCGGCGGATCTGCCGGATCACCCCAGAAACGGTTCGCCCGTAGCGGGTCCACGAGAAACCAGACGCCCGAGGTGAGGCGTATGCCACCTGCGACCAGGGCGGCGCGGTCGATTGCCGGCCGCGTCACGCGGCGGCCCAGCTGACTGCCGCGTCCAGATCCGCGACCGAGAACAGCGCGACCTCACCGGGCACCAGCCAGGCGAAGGCGTGCAGCGCGTGAACCACCCAGTCCTTGTCGGTGACCACGGCGACGCGGCGGAAGGCGCTGTGGTGGTGCATCAGCACGTCGAGCCCCAACCGCAGGTCTTCGGCCAGACCGCCCCGTCCGAACCCCTCGTAGTCGTCGGCGACGACCTCGACGAGCCGGATCTCCCCCGTCGTCATCATCTGTTCGATCACCGGCGCGAATTCCCGCAGATCTGCGCCGTCGAGACGGCCGGACACCCGGAACCCCGCCACGCCCGGTGGCAGGTCCGTCAGCATCTCGATCATGCTCGGAAGTCTGGCACGTGCGGCGTTCGCGCGAGTACCGTTCGCCGGTTGCAGCTCAATTCTGCCGCGGCAGAATCTCTTTGACGAAAGTGTTCAAGAACTCCCCCGTGTCCGTCGAGCCCAGCGGTCGGATGACGAACTTCGTCAGGCCCGCAGCGATGTACCCGTCGAGCATCGCGTGCAGCGCAGGCCAGTCGGAAGCGACCAGTTCCGCAGGATCGAGGTCGGGCCGGCGAGCGTGGACGGCTGCCCGCACCGGCGCAGGTAAATCGCCGGTACCGACCGCCACGTTGATGCCGAAGTGGTCGTCGGGGACGTGTCGTCCGGCCTTCTCGGCGGCCGCGCGAATGTCCGCCAGCGCGGTGCGCGTCTCGTCCGGGGTGAGGAAGCTGCCCAACCACCCGTCGGCGTAGGTCCCTACCCGCTGATACCCCGCCGGCGAGGAGCCACCGAGCCACACATCAAGCGGCGCAGCCGGTTTCGGTGTGATCGAGGCGTCGCGAACCGAGAAGAACTCACCGGCGAACGTGACTGCGTCGTCGCGTAGCACGCGGCGCAGCAGTGTCAGTGACTCGTCGAACACCGCGGCGCGCTTGCCCTCGGGCACGACGAACAGGTCACGCTCGACCGGTAGCGCCGGGCGCAGGCCGAACACGGGCAGCACCCTTTTGGGTGCGAGCGCGGCCATCGACAGCAGCTGCTTGGCGACCAGCACCGGATGACGGCCGGGCAGCACGGCAACCGACGTCCCCACCTTGAGATGGCGGGTACGCGCCAGCGCGAACGCCATTCCGACGGTGGGATCGATCGCCGGCGAATACACGAGTTCGGAGAACCACAGGGAATCGACTCCCTCGGCCTCGAGGCGGTCGACGACATCCGCCAGCGCCTCCGGACCCACATCCGTGCCTAGGCTCACTCCGAACCGAACCTTCATCATCAGATCTCCTCCGGTCGTCCCTCACCAGGATGCGCCACCGGCGAGAACTGAGAGGATGTCGGCGTGGCAGAGCGCGTGAAGTTCCCGAGCAGCAGTGGTCCGGCACTGGCCGGCCTGATCGACGTACCCGACGGCGAGGTCCGGGGCTGGGGGGTCTTCGCGCACGGTTTCACCCTCGGGAAGGATTCGCCGGCGGCCAGCCGCATGTGCAAACAGTTGGCCAGCGAGGGTATCGGCATGCTGCGCTTCGACAACCTGGGCCTCGGCCACTCGGAGGGCGACTGGGGCGACGGATCGTTCTCCCACAAGGTCGCCGACACCGTGCGCGCGGTCGAGTTCATGAACGACTCCGACCGCGAGGTGCGGCTGCTGGTGGGCCATTCCTTCGGTGGCGCCGCGGCGATCGCGGCCGCCCACGAGTGCCCGACGGTGACGGCAGTGGCCAGTGTCGGCGCGCCGTTTCAGCCCGCGCATGTGGAGCACATCTATGACGCGTTGGTCGAACGCATCGAATCCGACGGGGAGGCACCGCTTCTCATCGGCGGTAAGGCGCTGACGCTGCGACGGCATTTCATCGAAGACGTCCGTGCCGCCGACCTGCGCGAGCGCATCAAGACGCTGCGGCGCGCGCTGCTGGTGATGCATTCGCCCACTGACAACACGGTCGGCATCGCCAACGCCAGCGACATCTTCCGTGCCGCACGGCATCCCCGCAGTTTCGTGTCCCTGGAGGGGGCCGACCATCTGCTGACCGAAAAGAACCAGGCGGCCCGCGCGGCCCGGATCATCAGCGCCTGGGCCGACCCCTACCTGTGAGCGTCGGCGCGGATGGGCGGCGCGTGACCGGGCCGCCCATCCGCGTCACGTTCAGTCCTGCGAACCGCCCTCACCCGAACCGCTGCTCTTGCTGGTGCTCTTGCTGCTGCTCGAGTCGGTGGTCTTCGACTTCTTCGAGAAGCTGTCGCTCACCTTCGAGACGCTGGCGTTGATCGAGTCGCGCACCTGCTTGATCGCCGTGCTCGTCGCGGTGGGCTTACGGTGCTTCGGTCCCGACGTGGTGCTCGGGCTGTCGGCGCCATCCGAGGTGGCCTCGTCGGTCGCGGGGGTTTTCGCCTCGGCCGGGGCGTCTGCTTTCTCGTCGGCCTTCTCGTCGGTCGTGGTCTCGGCCTTCGTGTCGGCTTTCTCGTCGGTCGTGGTCTCGGGCGTCGCGGTCTTCTGGTCGGCCGCCAGCGTCGTGGTGGCCGACGACGTGCCGGGGTCGGTGAACACCGGACCCGGAATCGGCTTGTTCTCCGGGTTGGGCACGAACGGCGCGCACACGGTGCACTGCGTCCCTAGGACGAACGGATTGAAGTCGGTGTTGATGCCGTTCGCCAGGCTCGTCAGGCTCCCTGCGACGAATTGTGGTGTCAGGGGCTTGATCTCGGAGAAGTCGGGCGTCTTGGTCAGGCTGTTGTAGAAGCTGGTGAACGGTGCGGTCGCATCGAGCTTCACGGTCTCGCCCGACCAGGGCACCTCGGGCCCGTTCTCGTCCTTGACGTAGCACTGGCCGTCGGCGCTGCACGTGATGCCGGCCCGGGTTTCGGGATAGGTGTAGCCATCGGGCGAAAACAGTGCGGCCACGTGACGAAAATCAAACATTTTGCTGAGAATGGCCTCGGGATGATCGCACGCGCCCGGACCCGTTCCCGTGCATCCGACGTCCATGGGTAGCTGCGAGGCGGCGATCGCCGCGACCATGTTTCCCAGGGGGACCGACAGCGCCGGGAAGGGCACGAGCACATTGGTCAGCGCTTGATACCGCGACGGATCCGCCGGGTCCGTGCCCAGGATGTTGGTCTGGCTGTACACCCACCAGTTGCCGGTGTAGCGCAGGTTGCGGCCGAGGCCGACGACGCTGCCCTCCGGCTGGGTCAGCGTCACGCCTTCGTAGGTGGGCTGGAAGCTGAAGTCACCGTTGGGGTCGGAACCGAGTGCGACATCGCCCTCGCCCAGCGCGTTGAAGAAGTTGTACGGCGCATTGGCAAGTGCGATAAAGAGGTTCGCGGGGATGTTGAGGATGTTCGTGCTGTCGGTGGTGGTTGCGAACGGTGCCGCCGACGGAACCCCGGTCGGGGTCGAGCACAGCGCGCTCGCGCTGCCCTCCGCACAGCTCTGCGTGGCGGCTACCAGCCCCACGTCATAATTCTTGATCTGCAGGTCGAGGTTCGGGGTGACCGGTGTCGCGGAGATGACTCCCGCCCCCATGAGGGCTACGCCGGCAGTGACATAAGAACGTGCGGTAGTGCGCATGACGCGACCCCTCCATGTTGCTGTGTGTGGCCCCGACCGCGAGAAACGTATCCAGAATGTGATGAATTGTCCACCGAAACGCGAGGAATTGTTGTCACGAGTAGGTTTGCTGACGGGCGCGTCAGTTAATTGCGGTCCTATTTGTGAGCAAATCATGACGTGATGTGACCGCGGCGCGCGGTCAGTAGGCTCGCCAGTCGTGCACATCGTCGAGATCCACGTGGCGCCCGGCCGGCGCATCCCTACGCGATCCGTGGAATCGGTGACCGCTGAGGAGGGCAAGGGACTCGTCGGCGACCGGTATCACGGGACCCGCCACCGGCACGTGACGCTCCAGTCCCGCGCAGCGCTCGACGCCGCCGCCGCTGAGCTCGGCCGGCCAGTCGATTCCGGGGCCACCCGCCGCAACATCACCGTCGACACCGGCGACATCCCCACCAAGCCCGGCACCCGGATCCGCATCGGTGACGTCGACCTCGAGGTGGTGCGGCTCAGCGCTCCGTGCCGGCTGCTCGACGACTGGATCGGCCCCGGTGCCGCGGCTGCCATGTCACGGCGCGGCGGATCGGTGTGTCGACTTCTGAGTTCGGGAACTCTGCGCGTCGGCGACGAGGTGACCGTGCTGTCCTGAGCGGACCGTCAGCTGCCGTCGCCGCCGACCTCGGCGGGCAACGGCGGTGGCAGAGGTGTGCTCGAGGTCTTCGGCGTCTGCGCCGAGGTGCTGCCCGGCCGGTGGAAGTCGAGCATCTCCTCGTCCCGGATGACCTTCTCGCCGGAGCTGATGACCAGCGCGTCGGAGGTCACCATGTACTCGATTCCGTCCCGGACGGCGGTGAACGCGCCATCAGCGGACTGCGACGCGGAGGTGATCAGCCTGGCCCCGTCGCGCACCCGGACCCCTCGGTACTCGAGGTCCCCATCGGTGGTCTTGCAGATGGCCACGCGTGAGCCCGAGGTGCTGCCGAACACCACGGCAGTCGCGGGCGCTTCACACCGTGCGGTGGAGTCGATGTACCCCTGGCTGTCCGACGGAGGCGCCGAGGCGGCCGTCGGGGCCGCGACGAGCAGGGCCACGACGGAAGCGCTGACGGCCACGACCACGCGGGCCGGAGTGCTTGGCGAAGAAGGCATCATCGTCCACGAGACCACGCCGACGCAGATCGCGCCAACGACGACTGCGGTGTCGGCCGCATCGTTGGACCATCGAGACCGGAACGTAATACGCGGCGGCTGTGCGGCGATGAACAGTCGTGACCCTTTCCGGCGCCGCGGCGCGGCTGGCATTCGCGCTCTCGGCGATGCTCGCGGTGCTCGTGGGCGTGGTGCCCACCGCGCAAGCAGCTCCCCCCGTTGCGGCAAAGGACTTCTCGAAGCCGGCGATCGTCATCCTGGGATACGGGCTCAGGGACAACGGCACGATGCGGCCGATCCTCTACACCCGTGTGCTCACCGGCCTCGCCGTGGCGCAGATGTTCCCGCAGTCGCCGGTGATCGTGACGGGCGGCAACCCCCGGAACGGGCGGACCGAGGCGGGCGAGATGCGCAAGACGTTGCGGGTGCTCGGGCTGCCGGACGACAGGATCATCGTCGAGGATCGAGCCAACAGCACCGTGCAGAACGCGCAGTTCTCAGTTCCGTTGGCCCGCGACGCCGGCACGTCGGGGATCATCCTGGTGACCTCGTCGTCACACCAGGACCGCGCCGACGGCAATTTCGTCGATGCGGGCGGCAATGTGCTTGCCACAGTGAGCTTTCCGGACAGCAATCCCAAGACCAACGCCACTCAGTTCGTCAGGGACGTCCTGAGTCCGTTCGTCGCGGTCACCTGATCGGGCTTTGGTCGAAGGCGCCGGTGCGGTAGGCATCGCGACACGCTCGCCGGGCCAGCTTGCCGCTGGTGGTACGCGGGATCGTGCCGGCCGGGACGATCCGGACGTCACTCACCGTCACGTGATGACGGTGACGGACGGCGTCGATGACTGCTCTCGCGGCGACCGCGGGATCGCTGCGGCCGCTGCCGGATGCGCGCTCGGCGACGATGATCAGGCGATCGCCGTCGGAGAACGCCGCCACGTATCCGCGGCGCACCATCGGTGAGGCGTCGACGGCGGTGGTCTCCAGATCCAGCGGCGAGTACCGCTTCTGGCCGAGTGCCACGACATCGGCGATCCGTCCGATGATGTAGAGCTCACCGTCGAGATAGAACCCGAGATCGCCGGTGCGCAGCCAGGGCCGGCCGAGGTCGGCGCCCGCGGCGTGACTGCCGTCGGCCGAGGTCGACACCAGGTGCGCGCCGAATGTGCGGCGGGTCTCCTCGGCGCGGTCCCAGTAACCGCGCCCGACGTTGTCACCCTGCAGCCACGGCTCGCCCACGCATCCGTCGCCGACCTCGCCTCCGGTGTCCGGATCCACGATCACGCACCACTGACTGCGAGCGACCTGTCCACAGGACACGTGGGCCACTGCCCGCTCGTGGTCGGGCGGGACCGGGATCGCGGCGCCGCGAGCCAGTTCCTCGCGATCGACATGGAGGACACGGGCGGCAGCGCTGGGTGACGTCGTCGCGACGAGCAGTGTCGCCTCGGCGATTCCGTAGGAGGGCTTGAACGCGGTCCGAGGCAGACCGAACGGAGAGAACGCCGTCGTGAAGGCGTCGATGGCGGCGAGGCTGACCGGTTCGGAGCCGATGATCAGCACGACGTTGGCCAGGTCGACGGCTGACCCCGCGGCCGGCACCCCCCGCGCGGCGGTCCACTCGTAGGCGAAGTTGGGGGCGGCGGTGACCACACGGCCCACCACGGACCCGGCCGACAGCGCCTCCACCCAGCGAACGGGCCTGCGCAGGAACGCCGTCGGCGACAGCAGTGTCGAATGACCGCCGTAGACGGCGGGGAATCCGATCATCGACAGACCCATGTCGTGGTAGAGCGGCAACCAGCTCACGCCATGGGTGTTGCGGTCCAGTAGATCGATCGACAGGATCATCTGGACCAGGTTGGTGCCGACCGCCCGGTGGGTGATCTCGACACCGACCGGCGCGCGAGTGGCTCCGCCGGTGTACTGGAGGTGCGAGACGTCGTCGACACCGACGCTCGTCGCGGCGAACTCGGTTGCCGTGCTGTCCAACACGTCGTCGATCGTGAGGATGGTGGGCCGAGTCAGACCCGTCATCTGGTCGAGGAACGCCACCACGGAATCTCGTGCGGCGCGGGTCGTCAGGACGGCGGCTGGTCGTGAATCGCGCAAGGCGACGTTGAGGCGCTCGGCGTGACCGGGCAATTCGGGCGCGAACAGCGGAACAGCGACCGCGCCGGCCTTGATCGCACCGAAGAATCCGGTGATGTAGTCGAGTCCCTGCGGTGCCAGCACGGCGACCCGCTCTCCCACGGAGGCCACGCGCTGCACCGCAGCCGCGACCGCGGCCATCCGCACACCCAGCCGGCTCCAGGTGATCTCGTGGGTCACCATCGTGGCGCCGGAGTGGTCGAGGAACCGGTAGGCGACCTCGTGACCGACGTGGGCGATGTTGCGGTCGATCAGCGAGATGAACGTGATGCCGTCGGGAAGGTCGATGCTGCCGTCGGCGGCGAGGCAATCCTCGATCTGCAGCAGCCCGGCCTCGATCGGGACGGACCGTCCGGTTCGAAGGCTCATGCCCGCATCCTAGGCGGCCTGGATGCGGGCACGAATCCCTCTGTGGCGCAATCGGTCAGGCGATGATGCGGACCAGGTAGGGAGCCATGTCCTTGGTCCGCACCTCCGAGACCGCGACGCCGGAGTCCGTGGTCTCGACCATTTTCCCGTTGCCGATGAAGAGTGCGACGCTCTGGGTGCCGTCGGGTCCGTAGAACAGGAGGTCGCCCGGCAGCGCCAGCGACGGCATCACTTTCTGGCCCACCTTGTACATCTCGCCGGAGGAGCGCGGCAACTTCACGCCGACCCCGGCGTAGGAGTACACCATCAATCCCGAAGCGTCGAAGCCCACCACCTCCACCCGCGGAGCGGGCGCCGGTGTGGGGGCCGCGGCGGGCAGGTTCAAGCCAGGCGTGGTGAGGTCGAGGGCGGAGGCGTCCAGCGCGGCCTGATCGGGCGCTGCGGGGTCGGCAGGTGCGGCGACGGTGCCCTTGCTGGGCCCGGACGCGCCGCCGCCGCCGTAGGCGAAGGGCACCCCGCGCTGGGACAGCGCGCGGGCGATGACGACTTCCACGGCTTTCTGGTTCGTGGCCGAGCGCGTCGGCTGAGCCGATGCCAGGCCAGGCGTCGCGACCGTCAGCGCCAGACTCAGCGCTGGGCCGAGAATGACGCCGAGAACCAGGACGACAAACCCACGAACCGCTCGCATGGCACTTCCACCGCTTTCTGAGCTGTCAGCACCGTCGGGCACTGATCTCATCGTTAACAACAGTCACTATGACCACTTCTACACCACCTCACGGGGCGCATTTGCGTCGTCGCAGGACTGCGAATCAATCAGATGCCCGACCGGAACCGAACGGTGACCTATGCCGGCGCCGGGACGCCTAGGGTGTGTCGCGCGTCACGCGCCCAGGGCTGCCAGCGCGGCGTCGTAATCAGGCTCCTGGCCGATCTCGGGGACCAGTTCGGTGTAGGAGACGGTGCCGTCGGCGCCGACCACCACGACCGCGCGTGCCAGCAGACCGGCCATCGGCCCGTCGGCGATCGTGATGCCGTAGTCGTTGCCGAAGCTGTCCCGGAACGCCGAAGCCGGGGTCACGTTCTCGATGTCCTCGGCGCCGCAGAACCGCTTCTGGGCGAACGGAAGATCGTTCGATACGCAGAGCACCGCACCGCCGGCCGCGGCCGCGCGCTCGTTGAACGTGCGCACGCTCGCCGCGCACACCGGGGTGTCGACCGAGGGAAAGATGTTCAGCAGCAGCGGCTTACCGCGGAACTGATCGTCACCGACAGTGCCGAGATCCGTTCCGACGAGCGTGAACCCGGGTGCCGGCGATCCGACAGCGGGAAGTTCTCCAACGGTGTTGATCGGGTTTCCGCGCAAAGTTATCTGTGCCATGCGCACAGTGTGCCAAGCGGCGCCGATTTCGTCGCGCCCGGGTCAGGCCCCCGGATCGCCGTAGGCGCGGGCGATGTCGGGCGAATCGAGCCACCCCGAATACGTCGGCCGCTGCGGCCAGCCGGCCGGCGAATCCTGCCAGACCTCCTGGCGACCCCACGGCAGGATGTCGAGCAATGCGAACGAGTGACTCAGCTGCTCGGTGCCCCGGCCGTTGGTGTGCCAGGTGCGGTACACGCGGTCGCCGTCGCGCAGGAACACGTTGACCGCGAACCCCGTACCCGGCGCTGCGTCGACGTCGGCGGCGAACGGACTCTGCGACGACGAGTACCACTCCATCGTGTTGCCCACCCGCTTCTTGTAGGCCAGTGCCTCGGAGATCGGGCCGGCCGTGACGACGACGAACCTGGCGTCATAGCGGTCGAGGAACTCCAGCCGGGTGAACTGGGAGGTGAACCCGGTGCACCCGCCGCACTGCCACGTCTCGCCGTCACTCCACATGTGGTTGTAGACGATGAGTTGCGAGCGCCCCTCGAAGACGTCGGCGAGCCGCACCGGGCCGTCGGCTCCGATCAACGTGTAGTCACCCATCTCGACCATCGGGAGGCGCCGCCGTTGCGCGGCGATCGCGTCGAGTTCGCGGGTGGCTGCCTTCTCTCGGGCGCGCAACTCGTCGAGCTGTGCGCGCCACGTGGCGCCGTCGACGACGGGGGGAAGCGCGGACTGGCTCATCTGACCATCCTGTCTGGTGCGGGGCTACGGGTCAGTGGTTGTGACCGGGCGGGCACGCGGAAATCATCGCTGCGAGGATGATCAGCATGACCCGTATCGGTTCGGCGCTCACCGATTCCTGGAGCTCGCGGCTGTGGCACGACATCGCCCCGATCTTCGACGCGATCATCGCCCACCCGTTCCTCACCGGCCTGACCGACGGCACCCTCGACCCCGCGGCCTTCGCGCACTACGTGGCCCAGGACGTGCACTACCTGCGCGCCTACGCCCGCGCGCTGGCGGTCGTCGGCGCGAAGGCCGGCACCCTCGCCGACACCGCGATGTTCGCCCGGCACGCCGCCGAGGTCTTCGACGTCGAGCTCGCACTGCACGGGGAGCTCTTGCCGGCGCTCGGTCTGTCCGCTGAGGCCGTAGACGCCGTGGCAGTCGCACCGACCACGCAGGCCTACAACAGCTACCTGATCGCCACGGTCTACGACGGCACGTTCGCCGACGGGCTCGCCGCCGTGCTGCCCTGTTACTGGATCTACGCCGAGGTGGGGGCCGAGCTGGCCCAGCGCGGCTCGACGGACCCGCGCTACCAGCGCTGGATCGACAGCTACGGCGGCGACGAGTTCGCCGCGACGGTCACCGAGGTGATCGCGCTCGCCGACCGCGTGGGGCCCGCCCTGACCGACGCCGACGAAGCCACTGCCCGCGCGCATTTCGTGACCACCTCCCGCTACGAGTGGATGTTCTTCGACGCCGCGCACCGGCGGGAGGCATGGCCGCAGGAGACCACGGGCGCGGCGGCGCCGCAGTGACACGAACGGGCGCCCCCGGCGCGTAGTGGCTAAGCTGGCGGATTCTCTCCCGGACCGAGCAAAGGACACCGATGCCCACCGGACACGTCCGACTGACGTCGCACAGCGGTGGCACCGACGCGCCCGCTCTCCACTG
Source organism: Mycobacterium sp. PSTR-4-N (assembly GCF_022348085.1). Taxonomy (GTDB): domain Bacteria; phylum Actinomycetota; class Actinomycetes; order Mycobacteriales; family Mycobacteriaceae; genus Mycobacterium. The sequence goes on from NZ_JAKRFN010000017.1 coordinate 76,069, forward strand.
GGGCGCGCCGACGGCCGCCGAGCGCGGTCCGATCGTCGGGACCACCGCCCGCGCGCACCGCAATGTGATCGGCGCGCACAGCGGCGCGTATGGCGTCTACCGGGCGCTGGCCGTCGCGGCGGGCCAACTCTCCCCCGATCACCGGGCCGATCTGACAGACACGGCGCCCACCGACCGGATCGGTCCGTTCCCGCAGTGGACCGACCCGACCACGATCGTCAGTCTCGACCCCTGGGGCGCGATGGTCACCGAGGCGTTCGCGGATCAGATCGCGGCCGGGATCGACATCCGGCCGACGATCGCGGTGACCAAGGCGCAGGTGATCCTGCCCGAGGTCGCCGACGCGATGGCGAAAGGCCGACTGGTCCCCGACGGTCGCATCCTGCTCGACACGGGCGCGGCCCAGGTCACCAAGGCCGCCGTCGAACCGGTGTGGCACCTGCCCGGTGTCGCCGCACGCTTCGGCTGCAGCGAGAACGATTTGCGCCGTGTGCTTTTCGAAGAGACCGGCGGTATGTATCCCGAGCTGGTGACGCGTCCGGACCTCGAGGTGTTCCTGCCCCCGATCGGCGGGCAGACGGTCTACATCTTCGGCGATCCGGCGCATCTGGCCGACTCGTCCGTCGAGCTCACCGCGCGGGTGCACGACGAGTGCAACGGTTCGGACGTCTTCGGCTCCGACATCTGCACCTGCCGGCCCTATCTGACCCACGCGATCGAGGAGTGCATCATGGGCGCCCAGCGGGGCGGGGTCGGACTGGTCGCGTACTCGCGCAAGGAGGGTCGCGCGCTCGGCGAGGTGACCAAGTTCCTGGTGTACAACGCGCGGAAACGGCAAGCCGGTGGTGACACCGCAGACCAGTACTTCACCCGCACCGAATGCGTTGCGGGCGTGCAGGACATGCGTTTCCAGGAGCTGATGCCCGACGTTCTGCACTGGCTCGGCGTGAGGAAGATCCACCGGCTGGTGTCGATGAGCAACATGAAGTACGACGCGATCACCGGCGCAGGTATCGAAGTGGGCGAACGTGTCTCGATCCCCGACGAGCTGATTCCCGCCGATGCGCGCGTTGAGATCGACGCCAAGATGGCCGCCGGCTACTACACGCCCGGTGAGGTTCCCGACGCCGAAGAACTGAAGCAGGTCAAAGGCAGGGGGCTGCAGGGGTGACGGCCACGGACCACGCCGCCGAGGCCGTGGAGGTGCTGCGCACCACAGCGGCGGTGCGGACGCGGTCGGCATCGCTGCTCGACCGCGCCCGGTCCGGTGATTCCCCCTGGTTCGCTGTCGACGACGACGCTCTCCACCGGGTCGCCGACGACGTCGCGGCACTGACCCGCACCCGGTTCCCGGATCTGGACATCCCGCCCCACAGCCGGTGGCGGCACTTCACCGTCGGCGGCGTCGACCGCACCGCCTCGCTCGTCGCCGCGCTCGACGACGTGTCCCCCGGCGACCGCGCTCGGGCGATGATCGACCTCACCGTGGTCAGCGTGCTGCTCGACGCCGGGGCCGGCGCGGACTGGGGGTTCGTCGAGAACGGCGTGCGCTATCGCCGCTCGGAGGGTCTGGCGGTGGCCAGCTGGCACGGCTTCGTCGAGGGCGCGTTCTCCAGCGACCCGGACCGCCCGCTGCAGGTCGACGCCGCCGCGCTACGGGCCCTGACCGACGATGACCTCGCCGCCGTTCTGCAGGTCTCGTCCGGCAATCCACTCGTCGGTCTCGCGGGCCGGGTTCAGCTCATGCGCAACCTCGGTACCGCACTCGCCGACCACCCACGGGTGTTCGGTCCGCACGGCAGACCGGGCGGACTGTTCGACGCGTCGTCGGCATCCTCGGGCACTGTGAACGCCCATGACCTACTGGTCCTGCTGCTCACCTCGCTGTCACGAATCTGGCCGTCGGACAACGTGATCGGCACCGAACCGCTGGGCGACTGCTGGCGTCACGACGCGGTGGACGGCCCCGGGGTGACCGCGGGTTGGCTGCCGCTGCACAAACTCTCGCAGTGGCTCACCTATTCACTGATCGAGCCGCTGCAATGGGCCGGGGTGACGGTCACCGGAATCGACGCGCTGACCGGGCTGCCCGAGTACCGCAACGGCGGGCTGCTGCTCGACGGCGGGGTGCTGCGGCTGCGAGATCCCGCGGTCGCCGACCGATCCTGGACGCCGGGCGACGAACTCGTGGTCGAGTGGCGCGGGCTGACCGTGGCCCTGCTCGACGAGATCGCACCGTTGGTTCGTGCGCGTCTCGGAGTCGACGAGGTGGCGATGCCGTTGGCGTGCGTCCTCGAAGGGGGCACGTGGGCGGCCGGGCGGGAATCGGCGCAGCGGTTACGCGGCGGGCTCCCGCCGTTGACCGTGGTCAGTGACGGGACGGTGTTCTAGATGATGTCTTCTGGTTCGATGGTGCATCTGGTCGATCACCCCCTGGTCCAGCACAAGATCACCCTCATGCGCCGCCGCGACGCGTCGACCAACACGTTCCGCCGTCTGGTGCGCGAGGTCTCGGCCTTGATGGCCTACGAGGTGCTGCGCGACCTCGCCGTGCACGAAGTCGAGGTGGACACCCCGATGGAGACCACCACCGGCAAGGTCATCGACGGCAAGAAGGTGGTGTTCGTCTCGGTGCTGCGGGCGGGCACCGGCATCCTCGACGGCATGCTCGACGCGGTGCCGTCGGCTCGGGTCGGCCACATCGGGCTCTACCGTGAGCCGAGATCCCAAGTGACCGTGGAGTATTACTTCAAGGTGCCCGGCGACCTCGCCGAGCGAGACGTGGTGGTGCTCGACCCCCTGTTGGCCACCGGACACTCGGCGGCCGCCGCGGTCGAGCGTGTGCGCGAGCTCAACCCCAAATCGGTGAAGTTCGTCTGCCTGGTCACCTGCCCGGAAGGAATCGCGGCCATGACGCAGGCGCACCCCGAGGTGCCGATCTTCACCGCCGCCATCGATCGGGAACTCGACGGCAACGGCTACATCCTGCCGGGCCTCGGCGACGTCGGCGACCGCATCTTCGGCACCAAATAACTCCCCGTGCGCTCGACCCCCGCTCTAGGGTGGGTCATGGCCATCACCGAAGCTGACCTCGCGCCGCAGACCCCGTTCGAGCGCGATGTCGTCGACACCCAGCGCTATTTCGACAGCCCCCGTTTCGAGGGCATCATCCGCCTCTACACCGCACGTCAGGTCGCCGAGCAGCGCGGAACGATTCCCGCTGACTATCCGGTGGCGCGCGAGGCCGCCACCGCGTTCTACCCCCACCTGCGCGAGCTGTTCGCCCAGGGCAAGAGCATCACGACGTTCGGGCCCTACTCCCCCGGCCAGGCCGTGGTGATGAAGCGGATGGGCATCGAGGGCATCTACCTCGGCGGCTGGGCCACGTCGGCGAAGGGGTCGATCAGCGAGGATCCGGGGCCGGACCTGGCCAGCTATCCGCTCAGCCAGGTGCCCGAGGAGGCCGCCGGCATCGTGCGCGCGCTGCTGACCGCCGACCGCAATCAGCAGTACCTGCGGCTGCAGATGACCCCGGAACAACTCGCGGCCACGCCCCAGTACGACTACCGGCCGTTCATCATCGCCGACGCCGACACGGGTCACGGCGGAGATCCCCACGTGCGCAACCTGATTCGTCGCTTCGTGGAGAACGGGGTGCCCGGCTACCACATCGAGGACCAGCGTCCCGGCACGAAGAAGTGCGGCCACCAGGGCGGCAAGGTGCTGGTGCCCTCGGACGAGCAGATCAAGCGGCTCAACACCGCCCGGTTCCAGCTCGACATCATGCGGGTACCGGGCATCATCGTGGCGCGCACCGACGCCGAGGCGGCCAACCTGATCGACAGCCGTGCCGACGAACGTGACCAGCCGTTCCTGCTCGGCGTCACCAACCTCAAGATCCCGTCCTACAAGTCCTGCTTCCTGGCGATGGTGCGCCGCTTCTACGACAAGGGCGTGACCGAGCTGAACGGCCACCTGCTCTACGCGCTGCCCGACGGCGAGTACGCCACCGCCGAGGCGTGGCTGGGCCGCCACGGCGTGCTGGAGCTGATCGACCAGACCGCGGCGGCGTGGCAGGACGGTGCCGAGCAGTCCCTGGACGCTGCGTTCGACAAGGTCGAGTCACGTTTCGTCGACGCCTGGCAGGACGACGCGGGCCTCGACACCTACGCCGGCGCGGTGGCCGACCTGCTGGAGTTCCGGGAGCGCGAGGGCGAGTCGGCGGCGATGAGCGCCACTCAGTGGCGCTCGTTCGCCGAACGTGCGCCGCTCTACGTCGCCCGGGAGAAGGCCAAAGAACTCGGCGCCGACGCGGCGTGGGACTGCGAGCGCGCCAAGACGCCCGAAGGGTATTACCAGGTGCGCGGCGGCATTCCGTACGCGATCGCGAAGTCGTTGGCCGCAGCCCCCTTCGCCGACATCCTGTGGATGGAGACCAAGACCGCCGACCTGGCCGACGCCAAACAGTTCGCCGACGCCATCCACGCGGTCTATCCGGACAAGATGCTCGCCTACAACCTCTCCCCGTCGTTCAACTGGGACACCACCGGCATGACCGATGAGGAGATGCGCGCGTTCCCCGAGGAGATCGGGAAGATGGGGTTCGTCTTCAACTTCATCACCTACGGCGGCCACCAGGTCGACGGTGTGGCGTCCGAGGAGTTCGCGACCTCGCTGCGCCAGGAGGGCATGCTGGCGCTGGCCCGGTTGCAACGCAAGATGCGGCTCGTCGAATCTCCTTATCGCACACCGCAAACGCTCGTCGGCGGCCCGCGCTCGGATGCCGCGCTGGCGGCGTCGTCAGGACGGACGGCGACGACGAAGTCGATGGGCAAGGGGTCCACGCAACATCAGCACCTGGTGCAGACCGAAGTGCCCAAGAAACTGCTCGAGGACTGGCTGGCGCTGTGGAGCGAGCACAACAAGCTGCCGGAGAAGCTGCGCGTGCGGCTGCGGCCGCGGCGGGCCGGCTCGGATGTGCTCGATCTGCAGATCCTCGGTGACGGAGAAGAGCCGCTGGCCAACGTGGTCGTCGATCCGATCAAGGACCGGCACGGCCGCAGCATCCTGACCGTGCGCGACCAGAACACCTTCGCCGAGAAGCTGCGGCAGAAGCGGTTGATGGACGTGATCCACCTGTGGCTGATCCACCGCTTCAAGGCCGAGATCGTGTACTACGTGACGCCCACCGAGGACAACATCTATCAGACCGAGAAGATGAAGAGCCACGGCATCTTCAGCGACGTCTACCAGGAGGTCGGCGAGATCATCGTCGCCGATGTGAACCAGCCGCGGATCGACGAGCTGCTCAACCCCGACCGCGAGGCGCTGACCCGGCTGATCGCCAAGCAGGACTGAGGGTCACGCCCTACAGCAGCGCGGCGGCGCGGCGCAGCAGGTCGCGCCACCGCGCGATCACGGCCGCGTCGGTGACGCGGAACTGGTCCAGGCGGCTCGCGTCGGGGCCGGCGGGCATCGGAGCGGCGGGCAGGTACCCGTCGGACGGCACCAGCGACCGTGCGCTCGACACGACGTCACCGTCGCGCAGCCACTCCGGCGCCGGCCCGCACGCGTAGGGCAGGTCGGGTAGCGCGGCGGCGAGTGCGACATCGGCGGCCAGCCCGATGCTGGTGGTGCCACTGAACGCCACCAGTGCCGGCATCTCGAGCCGCTCGGCGCGCCGCATCGCGCGTCGCACCCCGCCGAGGGGTCCGGACCGCAGCACGACCACGTCGGCGCACCGGGGATCTGCGCCGAGCACCTCGGCGTCGACGGCGACCGGGACGTCGACGTGGCGTCGCACCTGCGCCGCCTGCTCGGCACTGCAGTTCACGAGATGCGCCACGTCGAGACCCGCAACGCCGCGGATCCGTGCGACGGCCGCATCGACGCTCTCGACAGCGACGAGCGGGCGGTCGGCACCGACTCGGACCCGGCCGCGAAGGGCGTCGGGCCAGCCCACGGTGCTCGGCTCCATCGCCGCGGTCAGCCAGCGTGCCGCCAGCTCGTCGGAGGCATCCGGCGGCGGGCTGAATTCACCCCACCCCTGCGGGCCCTCCACCAGCACCCCGTAGCGCGGGCCGCCGGCCGCGGGGATCGCGAACACGGGGGCGTCGTCCAGATCGATCAGAGTTCTCACTGACCGACAAGCTAGCCCGTGTTTACGCTGGACCGGTGGCCGGTGCCCCGTTCCTGCTGTTGTCGATCCGTGGCGAGGACGACGCGGCCGCCGACGAGTACGCGGCGGTCATGCGATTCGCCGGACTCGACGGGCAGCGCCTGCACCGCATCGGCCTCCTCGATCACTCGCTCGGCGGCTTGGATCTGGCGGACTGGTCCGGCATCATCCTCGGCGGCGGCCCCTTCACCGTCAGCGACGACCCCGCCACGAAATCCCCGGTACAGCAACGCGTCGAGGCCGAACTGGCCGACCTGGTGTCCGCCGTCCTCGCCGCGGACTTCCCGTTCCTCGGCTGTTGCTATGGAATCGGCGTGCTCGGCGCGGCGATCGGCGCGCATCGACCGCTCACACAGCGAGCCGGTCGGGCCGCTGACCATCGAGCTGACCGACGAGGGTCGCACCGATACCCTCTTCGCCGGTCTTCCGGACACCTTCGACGCGTTCGGCGGGCACAAGGAGGCGGCCTCGGTGCTGCCGGACCGCGTGGCCCTGCTCGCCCGCTCCGCCGACTGCCCTGTCCAGGCATTCCGGGTGGGCGCCAACGTCTATGCGACGCAGTTCCATCCGGAGCTCGACGTCGACGGGTTGTGCACGCGCATCGATGCCTACAAGAACCACGGCTACTTCGCCCCCGAGGACGCCGAGACGCTCAAGGCGGCCGCCCGCCGCCGCTCGGTGACCCACCCGATGGCGATCCTGCGCGCGTTCGCGCAGCGCTACGCCCGTTAGGCAGACAGTTCCATCTGGGCCCGCGCGATCTGCTCGACCATCGGGGCCAGCCGGGCCCGCAGCGCGTTGTGCTCGGCGTCGGCGTCGTATCCGCGGTAGGACTCCACGTCGGCGAAGTCGGCGACGATGACGAAGTCCCAATTGCCCTCGCGCAGACCCGCATCCGAGCCCACCGAGTACGCCACGGTGCCGGGGCAGTTCAGATCCCGGAGCCCCTGCTGGATCTGCGCGAGTTCGGCGGCGTCGTAGCCGTCTTTGAGCTTGGCGAGCACCACGTTGCGGATCACCCGGGCACCGTAACAGCTCTCAGTAGGGCGCGAGCTGCGTGCCGATCAGTGGCGCGATCTTGTCCGCCATGTAGGTGTGGCCGGCGTCGGTGGGGTGCACGCCGTCGGCCCCGATGAGGTCGGGCCGGCCGACGAACCAGCGGGCGGCGATCGGGTCGACGAACGTCGCCCCGGCGAGCTGGGCCTGGTAACTCAGGATGTCGCGGATCCGCAGGATCTCCGGCGGCGGATCGGCCGTCGGCCAGGGCGGCCCGATGACCAGCATCTTCGCCGAGCGCGCGATCTGGCGGGCCAGGCTGAGTGTGCCGTACATCGCGATCGACAGCCGCGTCGGTTCGACCTTCATGTCGTTGCGCGACCCGTAGAACACCACCAGGGTGTCGTTGGGTTTGACCGCGCGGACCGTGAGGTCTTCGAACACGCTGCCGTGGTTGCCGCGCGTGCAGTAGCCGGCGCCGCCCTCCGCGGCGACCGTGGGCGTGACGGGGATGCCGTGGTTGCTCAGCGCCTGCCACACCTGCGGAGCCCAGCCCTGCGGACCGTTGCCACCCTGATCGCTTCCCGTGGTGTAGGAGTCGCCGACCACCGCCACCCTGTTCACGGCGAAATCGAGGACGCGTACCTGGCGATGGGTGACCGTCGGTGCGGGCGCAGTGAAGGCGCCGAACAGCAAGGCGGCAGCGAGGATCCACGTCAGAACACGACTCACTGGACCAGCCTAGGGTCGCGCCGGGCGGGCCGGCGCGCCGACTCGCCGAGCATCACACTCACCTCATCCCGCCCGCGCGGCGACCGGTTGCAGCCGACCCTGCGGCGGCTCGGACGAGCGTCTGGCCGGCGGCGTGCGGGGGTCGAGCATGCGGCGCATCCAGCGGCGTGCGGGCTCCTCGACGACGTGGTAGAGCAGCGCGGCCAGCAATCCGGACAGCAGCACCAGACCGAGCACGGTGAACTTCGCCGACCAGCTGGGGACCAGCGTGATCGCGAACTGCTGGACCGCCCAGTTCCACATCGTGTGCACGATCTCGTGGATCATGTACAGCCCGAACGAGATGTGACCCAGGTAGACCATCACGGACGTCGACAGGACCGCGGGCAGCGTGCCGGCGCCGATGGACAAGGTGATCACCAGCGGGACGAAGAGCACGTCGATCAGCCCGCCGGCATCGAGCATGTCCTGGGGCGGATACGCGTCCAGAACGTAGAGGCCGCCGATGATCGCGACACCGAGACCGAGCGCCGCGAGGCCCGCGGCGTGGCGGCCACGGTCGGAGAGCTGCAGCCGCCGCACCGCCGCACAGGCCAGCGCCCCGGCCGTGAACTGCATGATGATGCGCGGCAACCAGCTCCACGGGGTGTAGAACACGCCGTGGGCGAGCAGCAGCAGCGTGGGCGCCAGGGCGGCCGCGACCGCCAGCCACATCAACCCGCGGGCGCGGGTCACCGACGCGACGCGAAACACCACCAGGACCAGCCCGCCGAACAGCAGATACGCCAGCCACTCGGCGCTGATCGACCAGGCCGGGCCGTCCCAGCTCGAACCGTCGAAGAACGGCTGGAACCACAACTGCACCAGGAAGACCTGTTTGAGCCAACTCAACGCGTTCAGCGATGCGATGACATCCGGCGGGAGGGGGAACCGTCCCACGTAGAGGGTGAACACCGCGAACGCCGCGGCCAGGTGCATGGTCACCAGGTACACCGGCCACACGCGGGCGAGCCGCAGCCACAGAAATCGCAGCGTGGCGCGCGTCGACCAGGACTCCCCCATCCGGTCGAGATAGTTCCACGTCAGGACGAATCCGCTGAGGATGAAGAACAGGTCGACACCCTGGGCGCCGGCGTTCAGGATCGGCGCCAGCGCGCTACGCACCCCGGGGGACGCCTCGGCCAGCAGCGGCCGGAAGTGGAAGAGCACCACCCACAGCGCGGCCACGATGCGCAGCCCCGACAGGGCCCTGATCTCACCGGTGCGCACACGACTCATTTCGATCTCGACGATCCAACTCGACAACCTCACAGCAGTGCCGACGGCATCGAACCTCGGGGCTGTTCGACAGGTCGCCTCCCCGGAGGCGTAGACGCCGGCGACCGGTCGGAGGTTACCAGCGCACCCTGGGTGCCGGGCTCACGCAACGCCGCCGACGCCGGGTTCGGGCTCCCAGCGAACACGCGGGTAATGTCTTCGAAATTGACAAGCGAAGATGCCAGCGTGCGTGACCAGTCGTACGCAGATGTCCCGGGTCCGATGACTGTCCCGGGTGACGGGGGGCCGCTGCGGGTCCTCCTCGTCGAGGATGACCGCGGCGACGCCATCCTCGTCGAAGAACTGATCGCCGACGCCGGCGTCGACATGCATGTGGTGTGGGCCGAATCGATGGCCGAGGCCGAGCAGGCGATCGACGGGGCGCGGCCGGACTGTGTGCTGTTGGACCTGCACCTGCGCGACACCGAGGGGGTCGCCGGGCTCGCGCGCATCGCCGCCCGGGACGCCACGGTGCCCGTCGTGGTGCTGACCGGTCTCAACGACGAGCATGTCGCGTCGGCGGCCGTCGCCTCCGGCGCACAGGATTATCTGGTCAAGGGCAGGGTGGACCCGGAGACTCTGCGGCGGGCCGTGCTCTACGCCATCGAGCGCAAGCGCGCCGAGTTGACCGCCGTCGATCTGCACGCCACCCGGTCCCGGGAGAGAGAGAACGCCCGGCTGGAGCGCGGGCTGCTGCCCTCGCCGCTGCTGCTCGACGACCCCGGGGTCAGCATCGTCACCCAGTACCGTCCGAGCCGGCGGAATGCGCTGCTCGGCGGGGACTTCTTCGACATCGTCCAGACCCCGGACCGGACTGTGCACGTGATGATCGGGGACGTCGCCGGACACGGTCCCGACGAAGCGGCGCTCGGCGTGGCGTTGCGGATCGCCTGGCGGGCGCTCACCTTCGCCGGGTTGCGCGGCGCCGAGCGCATGCACCAACTCGAGCGCATCCTGCGGGCTGAACGGGCAGGCCGGGGCACCTTCGCCACCGTGTTGAGCCTCGCCGTCCCACTGGACGGCTCGGCGCTGACCGCGGTGCGCGCCGGCCACCCCGGCATGCTGCTGCACGGTGGCGGCACGGTCGAGTGGGTGGAGCCGATCGGCGGGCCCGCGCTCGGATTGCACCTCGGCGACTGGACCCCGCATCCGATGGAACTACCGCCGGGGAAGGGATTGGTGTTGATCACCGACGGCCTGTTCGAGGGTCACATCGGCGAGGGCAACGAGCGACTCGGTGAGGATGGCCTGCTCGACGTGGCCCGTTCGCTGGCACACCTGCCCGGACCGCAGTTCGTCGATGCGCTGATCGACGCGGTCGAGCAGCGTGCGCAGTCGCACGGTGGAATCGCCGACGACATCGCCGTGGTGCGGGTCGAGAGGACATCGGAGAGGGCGGCGCGATGAGCCCCGACCAGCGCGGGGTACGTGCCCTGACCGTGGAAGGGTGGCAGTACCTGGTGCTGTCCATCATGGCGGTGGTCGTGCTCGCCGGTGCCGTCACCACGGCACTGCTGCTCGACCGCACCGACCGGGTGTCCGGCCAGCTCACCAACAACGTGGGACCGGCCCGGGTGGCCGCCTACCAGTTGCAGGCCGCGCTGCGCGATCAGGAGACCGCGGTCCGCGGATACGTGATCTCCTCGGACCCCCAGTTCCTGGCGCCGTACGACACCGGGCGGGAGACGGAATCGAGGGCTTCAGCGGACCTGCGCCAGTTCGAGCAGAAGCGACCCGATCTGCTCGCCGATCTCGACGCGATCGAGCAGGCGGCCGGCTCGTGGCGCGACAGCTATGCAGAACCGGCCATCGCGGCGGTGCAGCCCGGGGTGCGCAATGCGATCTCCCCCGCGCTCACCGAGGTCGGCAAGTCGGAGTTCGATCGGTTGCGCGCGCTCTTCGATGAGCAGAACGCCCGTCTCGCCCAGGCGCGCAGCGACGGCATCGCCGAACTCGAATCCATCAGCACGTGGCGCAACGGCGTGCTGCTCGCCGTGCTCGTCGCATTTCTGGTGACGATGGTCGCGCTGGCGCTGCTGCTTCGGCGCGCCCTGGTGCGACCGCTGCGACAGCTGGCGGAAGCGTGCAGGCGGATCGCCGGGGGGAATTTCGGTGAGAAGATCGTGCCGCAGGGGCCGCGCGACATCCGGCTGATCGCGATCGACGTCGACAACATGCGCCAGCGGATCGTCGAGGAACTCGAGGCGTCCAGAGCTGCGACCGAGGCGCTCGACGAGCAGGCCGAGGACTTGCGCCGCTCGAACGCCGAGCTGGAGCAGTTCGCGTACGTGGCGTCTCACGACCTGCAGGAGCCGCTGCGCAAGGTCGCGTCGTTCTGCCAGTTGCTGGAGAAGCGCTACGGCGACAAGCTCGACGAACGCGGCACCGAATACATCGGGTTCGCCGTCGACGGCGCCAAACGCATGCAGATTTTGATCAACGACCTGCTGACGTTCTCCCGGGTGGGCCGTCTCAACGCCACCGAGACCGCGGTGGATCTCGACACGGTGCTCGATACCGCGCTGGCCAACGTGTCGACCGCGATCGAGGAGACGGGCGCGCAGATCGAGCGGCCGGCCGAGGGGCTTCCGACGATCAGCGGTGACCCGACCCTGCTGACCATGCTGTGGCAGAACCTCGTCGGCAACGCCGTGAAGTTCCGCCGCGAGGGCGTCACGCCGCGGGTCGTGATCGAGTGCGCTGCCGCAGAGCCGGGCCAGTGGTCGTTCTCGGTCAGCGACAACGGGATCGGGATCGCGGCGGAGTTCTCGGAGAAGGTGTTCGTGATCTTCCAGCGGTTGCACGGCCGCGATGCCTACACCGGAACCGGCATCGGTCTGGCATTGTGCAAGAAGATCGTCGAACACCACGGCGGGACGATCTGGATCGACAACGAGTACACCGACGGCACCCGCTTCCGGTTCACGCTTCCCAGCACTGATTCCGACGACGTGGCCCGTTCCGATGCCGCAGTAACCGAGGCGGTCTCCGATGCCGCGCCACCCCTGATGGAAGGATCGTCGTCATGACCCCCGCTGAACGAGCCATCGACGTGCTGCTCATCGAGGACGATCCGGGAGACGAGTTGATCACCCGGGAAGCGTTCGAGCACAACAAGATCAAGAACAATCTGCACGTCGCGCACGACGGCGAGGAAGGCCTCGACTTCCTGTATCGGCGGGGCAAATACGAAGGCGCGCCGCGGCCGGACCTGGTGTTGCTCGATCTGAACCTCCCCAAGTACGACGGGCGCCAGCTCTTGGAGACCATCAAGAGCGACCCCGAGCTCAACCACATCCCGGTCGTGGTGCTGACCACCTCCTCGGCCGAGGAGGACATCCTGCGCAGCTACAAACTGCACGCCAACGCGTATGTGACCAAGCCCGTGGACCTCGACCAGTTCATGAATGCGGTGCGCCAGATCGATGAGTTCTTCGTCCAGGTGGTCCGACTCCCCCACTCCTAGAGGTGAATCTGCCCCGGCCCGACCCACAGGCACCCCATCTCGCCGACGTGGCGCCGTCGCTGCTGGCGGCGATGGGGGTGGAAGGGTTCGCCCCCCGCATCGCCGGCAGTTTCGGCGGCGTCGGCGAGACGGCAGGCGCGTGCCTGCTGTTGGTGGACGGGCTCGGTGCGGATCTTCTCGACGCCCATCTCGACGACGCACCGTTTCTGGCGACGCTGCGGGGGCCGACCTTGACCGCGGGATACCCGGCGACGACGGCGGCCGGCCTCGCTGCGGTGGGGACGGGCTGCCGGTCCGGGGAGCACGGCGTGGTCGGCATGACCTTCCGGCTGCCGGACGTGGGTGTCATCAACGCGCTGCGCTGGCGGCCGCACCCCTGGGGCGACGATCTGCGGGAGCGGGTGGTGCCCGAGTACGTGCAGCCGCGGGCGACGACGTTCGAACGCGCCGCGTCGACGGGGGTGTCGGTGCGGGTGATCTCCGGTGCCGAGTTCGCGTATTCCGGTCTGACACGGGCGGCGCTGCGTGGCGGCAGCTATGTCGGAGTGCACGCGATCGGCGACCTGGTCGCGGCGGTCAGCACGACGCTCGCCGACCGCGGATTCTGCTACGCCTACCACGCCGACCTCGACCTGGTCGGTCACCTGCACGGTCCGGGGAGCCCGGCGTGGCGGTGGCAGCTGCGTCAGGTGGATCGCCTGGTGGAGTCGATCGTCGAGGCCCTGCCCGCGGGCGGTCTGCTGGCTGTGGTGGCCGATCACGGCATGGTGGGTCTGGGCGCCGACGTCGTGGACGCCGACTCCCAACCGGTGCTGCACGACGGGGTGGCAGCGATCGGCGGCGAGGTGCGCGCACGTCATGTCTACGTCGAACGCGGCGCTCGCGACGATGTGCTGGCCGCCTGGCGAGAGGTGCTCGGTGAGCGGGCCTGGGTGGTCGGTCGTGAGGAGGCAGTCGCGGCGGGCTGGTTCGGGGAGCGGGTCACCGAGGAGGCCACGGCTCGCATCGGTGATGTGGTGGTCGCCGCACGGGGCACCTCCGGTGTGGTGCGCCGCACAGTCGAGCCGGTGGAATCGTCGTTGATCGGTCAGCACGGCTCCTTCACCTCGGCCGAACAGCGGATTCCGCTGTTGATCGCCCGAGGGTGATCGATTCCTGTTGTGCAACAGCACCTTTCGCGTCGTTGCGCCGGCTCTGAAACAGATTCTGCAGCAGCGATTTTCGTGATTATTCCGCGAGATGAAGCTGTAATGTGCCCGCTGTCACACATTTTGGCCGTATTAGAGACCCTCTGCTAGCGTCCGGCCGCATGTATGAACTCGCCACACTCTTGACGCTCGTCAACCAGGTGTCGGGAACTCCGTACATCACGGGCGGAGACTCGCCGGCCGGAACCGATTGTTCCGGCCTGGTGTCCTGGGTGACCAACGCCGCGACAGGCCGACCCGTCTTCGGGGACCGGTTCAACACCGGCAACATCGAAGGCGCGCTGAAGGCGCGCGGGTTCCAGTACGGGACGCAACCCGGCGCTCTCGTCGTCGGGTGGAACCGCGGCCACACCGCGGTGACCCTCCCCGACGGCACGCCGGTCTCCTCCGGCGAGGGTGGCGGCGTCAAGGTCGGCGGCGGAGGCGCCTACCAGAGTCAGTTCACCCGTCACATGTACCTGCCGGCGCCTGCACCCGCAGACGTCCCCCCGCCCGTCGATCCGCAGCTGGCGCCGCCCATGCCCCCGCCGCCGGCCCCTGTGGTGCTGATGGGGCAGGAAGCACCGCTGCCGCCCCCGCCGCCTCCGGCGGACCCGGCCCTGCCGCTGCCGCCGCCCCCGCCGCCGCCGGCGGGGTGACCCGGTGGCGCTACCGTCACTGCCGTGATCGTGCTGCTGCCGCCGTCGGAGACCAAACGCGGCGGAGGTGACGGGCCTGCCCTGACCCTGGACTCGCTGGTGTGCCCGGCACTGAGCCAGGTACGCACCGAACTGGTCGACCAGCTCGTCGCCCTCGCCGCGGATCCGGCGACGAGCCGCGCGGCCCTGGGCCTGTCAGCGAGCCAGGACAAGGAGATCGAACGCAACGCGGCTCTGTGGACGGCGCCCACGATGCCCGCCCTGCACCGCTATACCGGCGTGCTCTACGACGCCCTCGACGTCACCTCGCTGCGCGGAGCGTCGGCAGATCGCGCCATGGCGCGCCTGATGGTGGGCTCGGCGCTGTTCGGCGTCGTGCGAGCCGACGACCTCATTCCGGCATACCGGCTCTCGGCGGGCTCGAAACTGCCGGGCCGGCCCACCCTGGCGTCCACCTGGCGGCCCGTACTGGAACCGGCACTGGCGGAACTCGCCGCCCGCGATCTGGTCGTCGACCTGCGCTCCGGGTCCTATGCCAATCTCGCCAAGGTGCCCGGCGCCGTCACCGTCGACGTGATGGCCGAAGCCGAGGACGGGCGGCGCACCGTCGTCAGCCACTTCAACAAGGCGCACAAGGGACGGCTTGCCCGCGCATTGTCGACGAGCAGATCCGACCCCGCCGACGCGGCCGCCGTGGCGGGGCTCGCCCGGCGGGCCGGGATGCGCGTCGAGCGACGCGGCGACCACCTCACCGTCGTGGTGACCGGGTGATGCGGTGTCAGGCAGCCGATGACAGGTTCGCGACCAGATCGGTCGTGTAGAACTCGTCGGGCTTCTGGCTGAACGTGCCGGGGCGGGTCAGGCTCATCCACGCACCCGTGGCACCGGGCATCAGCGGACCCCGCACAGTGGCGCGGCCCGTTCCGACACCGTCGGTGAACAGCGTCGTCGCGGACACGCCGGGTGCTCCCGGACCGCAGTCGGCCGCCGATGAGCGGGGCAGCTGGATCAGCCGGAGGTCATAGGGCGTGTTGGGCAGGCCGGTGAAGAACTCGACATCGGCGATCACCTCGTTGCCCTGGACGCGCAGCTGGGCCGAGGGTCGGCCGTACCCGCTGCCGCCGACGTACTTGACCTGGGTGAAGTCGCAGCGGCGCAGCTTCTCGGAGAACGGCATGCTGACCACCGTCTCCTCGGCGGTCGCCACACCGGCGAACAGGGGCGCAGCGATCAGCAGTGCCGCGGTCGCGGCCATGGCTCGTGTCGCTCGGTACATCACGTCACCTCGCAGGGAATCGACAGTGCCGTCAAGGTTAGTTGGCCTCAGTGTCTGCCGAGTGCGCGGGACCCGGCGTTGACGTGCAGGTGTGTCGAACGCGACACTGTCGGCCGATGGCCGGTCTGTGGGTGTACGTGCGGGTGCAGCTGATGATGTTCGTGTTCGGGATCGTCGGCCCGATCTTCCTGTTCGTGTACTTCGCCGCGCAGCCCGATCAGACGATCCGCTGGATGTACTGGTGGGGGTTGACCATCACCGTCGTGGACATCCTCGTGGCGCTCGAGGTGACCGACACCATCCTGCGCAGGGATCGCACGCCGTGACGAATCCGGCACCACGCTCCCGCGCCGATGTCGTGATCTCGATCGCCTTGCTGGTGGCGACGGTCCTGATGGGAGCTGTCGCTGCCTTCCTCGGTCTGTTCTCGCTCGCGTTCCTCGACCACTGCCCGCCGTCGACGTGCAGTGTGGACGGTGCGGTCACCGCCGTGTTCACCGCGCTGGCCGCCGCAGCGCTCATCGGCGTCATCGGCCTGGCGGCGACGGTGGTCGCGCTGATCCGGCGCGCCAGCGCATGGCCCTACGCGCTCGCGACGTTCTGCCTGTGCGCGACGAGCCTTTTCCTCGGCGTACTGCGCTACGGCGCCGCGGTCGGTTAGCCGCTCGGGTTGCCGAGCCGCGCCACCGGCCGCGAGGATTCCGGCATGGACTCTCGGACAGCGTTCGAACTCGCCGGCATCGACGCCGTCGGCCAGGCAGCCCTGGTCGCGGCGGGCGAAGTGAGCGCCGTCGACCTGCTCGAGGCAGCGATCGTCCGCCTCGACGCGGGACGCACATTGAACGCGGTGATCACCGACCTCTTCGACCACGGCCGCGCCGCCGCGGCCGCGCTCGACGCGTCCGGTGTGGTGCGCAGCGGGCAAGCGGGTCCGCTGGCCGGTGTCCCCTTTCTTCTCAAGGACCTCGGCGCATCGCTGGCCGGCGCCCCGGAGGCGATGGGTTGCCGCGCGCTGCGTACCCATGTCGCGGCCGACACCGCGTGGATCGTGCAGCGCTACCTGGACGCCGGCCTGGTGATCTTCGGCAAGACCAACACCCCCGAGTGGGGCAACCACTGCACCACCGAGCCGTCGCTGTTCGGCGCGACCGTCAACCCGTGGGCGTCCGACATCACTCCCGGTGGCTCCAGCGGGGGCTCGGCCGCGGCCGTCGCCGCGGGGATCGTGCCCGCCGCGTCCGGCGGCGACGGCACCGGGTCGATCCGCGTCCCCGCGGCGTGCTGCGGCCTGGTCGGCCTCAAGCCGCGTCGCGCGCGGACCTCGTTCGCCCCGGGAGCCGGGCACGGCCTGGAGGGCCTGGTCAACGAGCATGCCCTCACGCGCACCGTGCGCGACAGCGCAGCGCTTCTCGACGCCGTCACCGGGACAGGCGTCGGGGATCCCTACTCGGCCCCGCCGCCATCCGAACCATTCCTCGACGTCATCGCCGATTCGCCTGCGCCGCAACGCATCATGATGGCAACGTCATCGCCGTTCCCCGGCTCTGCGACCGATCCCGCCGTCGTCTCTGCCGTTGAACAGACCGCGGCTGTGCTCGCCGAACTGGGTCACCGCGTCGAGCCGGGCGCGCCGTCGATCGACGCCGAGGCCGTCGCCGACGCGATCGCCGTCCTGCACACCGTCAGCAACGTCGAACTCTTCGCGACGGCGCGCGAGCACCTGGGCCGGGAGCCGCGCGAGGACGAGTTCGAGCCGAGCTCCTGGGTGATGATCCAGGAAGGTCTGCACACCACCGGCGTCGCCTACGCCGGGGCCATCGCCGCGATCCATGCCCAGACACGGCGTTTCGCCACGCAGATGCTCGACCACGACGTGCTGCTGGTGCCCACCCTGCTGACTCCCCCGCCGCCCTACGGACTGCTCGACCAGCCGCGCGGGACCACCCGCGCGTTCTTCGACGTCGAGTTCGCGACCACCGGCTGGACGGCGCTGGCCAACGTGACCGGGTGGGCCGCGATCTCGCTGCCGCTCGGCGTGACCGCCACCGGCCTGCCCATCGGCGTGCAGCTGATGGCGCCCGGCGAAGAGGTTCTGCTCGCGCTGGCCGCGCAGCTGGAAGCGGCGGTCGGGTGGGCAGATCGCCGGGCCCCGGGCTGGGTCGGGGCCGGCTGACGTCATCGGCCGGCGTGCGACACTGTCGCGCATGTCCACCGACATCACCCGTCCCAAGCTCGAAGGCAACGTCGCCGTCGGCCCGGACCGCGCAGGCCGTCGTCTCGGTTTCGCCGAGTTCGGCGACCCGGCCGGCAAACCCATCTTCTGGCTGCACGGCACCCCGGGAGCGCGCCGTCAGATTCCGCTGGAGGCGCGGCTCTACGCGGAGCGCAACGGCATCCGGCTGATCGGCATCGACCGGCCGGGCATCGGCTCCTCCACGCCGTACGCCTATGGACGGGTGATCGACTTCGCCGACGACCTCCGCACGCTGGCCGAGGCGCTCGGCATCGGGAAGATGATGGTGATCGGGTTGTCCGGCGGCGGACCATACACGCTGGGTGTTGCCGCGGCCATGCCCGACCGGGTGCTCGCGGCCGGCGTTCTCGGGGGTGTCGCACCCACGAAGGGGCCGGACGCGATCGGCGGTGGGGTGATGGGCACCGTCGGCGTGCCGGTGGCGCCGATCCTGGAACATGTGGGCGGAACGTTGAGCATGGTGGCCACCCCGCTGATCCGGCTGGTCAAGCCCGTCGCCGAGCCGATCATCGGGCTCTACGGCGCGTTGTCACCCGAGGGTGATCGCCGCCTGCTGGCCCGCCCGGAGTTCAAAGCGATGTTCCTCGACGACCTGCTCAACGGCAGCCGCAAGCAACTCGCGGCACCGTTCGCCGATGTCGTCGTGTTCGCACGCGACTGGGGTTTCCGCCTCGCCGACGTGACAGTGCCCGTGCGGTGGTGGCACGGCGACGCCGACCACATCGTGCCGTTCGCGCACGGTCAGCACGTGGTGTCGCGACTGCCCGACGCCGAGCTCTACACGCTCTCGGGCGAGAGCCATCTCGGTGGGCTCGGGCAGGCCGAGGCGATCCTCACCTCGATGACCGACCTGTGGGACGCCGCCGGTACCGACAAGAGGCGCTGATCAGCGCTTGAGCCAGCTCTGCACCGTCGGCAGCTCGCGGCTGTAGGACGTCAGGATGTCGTCGTGATAGAGCGTGCCGCCGTTGATGGCGCCCTCGTCGAGCCACACCACGTGCACCCGGACCTCGCCCTTGGCGAAGTAGTCGTTGCGCTCGGAGGTGCGCTGCGCCCAGCCGGTCTGCTCGGCGAGCGCCGAGAACGCCTGCCGCTCGTCGGTGTCAACCATGGTGCTCACCCTAGCGGGACGCGCTCAGCGCCCTGCGCAGCAGATGCATCGCGATGGTGGTCGAACGCTCCCGTACGTCGGCTCGTCCGCCCGGCATCGTCGTCGTGCGCGTGACGACGGTGCCGTCGGCCAGCGCGACGGAGAAGCACACGGTGCCGACCGGTTTCTCCTCGGTGCCGCCGCCGGGGCCGGCGACGCCGGTGATCGCGACCGCGGTGTCGGCGCCGAAGCGGGCCAGCGCGCCGCGGGCCATCGCGTCGGCGACCGGCTCGGACACCGCGCCGTGCGCCTCGATCAGGCCGGGGTCGACGCCGAGCACCTCGGCCTTGGCATTGTTGGCGTAGGCGACCGCACCGCCGCACACGTAGGCCGACGATCCGGGGCGTTCGGTGAGCCGCGCGGCGAGCAGACCGCCGGTGCAGCTCTCGGCGGTCGCGATCCTGCGCCCGCTCAGCAGCTCCGCCACCTGGTCGTCGATCA
This sequence comes from Mycobacterium sp. PSTR-4-N, assembly GCF_022348085.1. Lineage (GTDB taxonomy): Bacteria > Actinomycetota > Actinomycetes > Mycobacteriales > Mycobacteriaceae > Mycobacterium. The sequence continues at coordinate 95,725 of NZ_JAKRFN010000017.1, forward strand.
GCGCGCCGTCGGTGGAGAAGATCTCGTGGGCGTGCCGGTCAGACAGTATGGCGAGTAGCGCGTCGTAGACGGGTGAATCCTGCGGCTCGAATCGCGTCACGATCTCCAACTCGCCCCGGCGCAGGCAGGTGGTGATCTCCAGCCGGTCGAATCCGTCGACCTCGCGCTGCGCCTCCCGCAGCGTCTCGGCCAGACCGGACTCGGGCAGCCCGAACATCCGCACGGTCTCCTGCCGGAAGTCCGTGCGGCCGGCCAGCGCTTCGGTGACGGCGTCGGTGGCGGCCGCGGCCTGCCACATCGGTTGCAGCTCGCGCGGCGGGCCGGGTAGCACGACGACTGTGGGCTTCCCGGGGACCACGACACCGGGCGCGGTGCCCACCGGGGTGAGGATCGTCGCTCCGGCGGGTACCAGCGCCTGCTTGCGATTGGCGGCGTGCACGGCCTCGGCGTCCACCCCGGGGTAGCGGGCCATGAGGTTGTCGACGATGCCGCGGATCGTCGCCTCCAGCTCGGCGTCGAGCACCAGCTCGCGGTCGCAGAAGCGGGCGACCACCTCGACGGTCATGTCGTCGGCGGTCGGGCCCAGGCCGCCGCTGGTGATGATCAGGTCGACGCCCTGGTCGGCGAGGAACCTCAGCTGCGCCTCGATGTCATCGGGACGGTCGCCGCACAGCGTGATGTGGGCGAGTTCCACCCCGAGTTCGAGGAGGCGATCAGCGAGGTACGGACCGTTCCGATCGGCCACCCGCCCGGTGAGTACCTCGGTTCCGGTGATGACGATGCCCGCCCGTGCGCTCACACCATGAAACAGTACGCATGGATCAGCGGACCGGAACGACGACCGGTGAGGTGTTGTAGCCGGTGACGCGCACCCAGCCCGCGCGCAGCGTGTCCGACAACGGGTCGGCGCGGACCTCGACGGTCTCCCCGCCGTAGACGGTCACGTAGTTGTCGGTGTAGGTGATCGGCAGTATCTCGTCGGCGGCGGGTCCGGTGGTGAGCTCCGCGCGGGCGAAGAACGCGACTGCCCGGCCCGGATTGTGCAGCCGGATCACGACGCCGTCAGCCGCCCGCCGGGCGGTGACCTCGAGTCTGCCGCGCGGCATCGTGTTCAGCGCGGTCATGTCGGCCCAGCGGGCGGGTTGCAGCTCGAAGGCCTGGTCGTTGGCCGGGTCGCCGACGTCGTCGCGGCGCTGAGACTGCCAGTAGGTGCTGTCGGTGACGAGATGACCTGTGGCGTCGCGCAATTCGACTCGAACGAAGAACACCGGAGAGTCCCGGGCGACGCGCGGCAACCACAGCGCCGTCTCGGCGCCCCCGGAAACGACGTCGACCGGGGGGCTCGTGCGATCCTCGCGGACGCGACCCGACAGGTCGTAGACCCGCACCCGAACCCGCAGGTCCCGTCGGTCGGCCGCGGTCTGGTTGACCACGGTCAGGGCCGCCCTGCTGTGGTCGCCGGTGGCGTAGGCGTCGAACACCGCGGACAGCGGGCGCAACCCCGTCTTGGCGCCGAAGTAGGCGCCGCCCGGGCGCAGGTAGTAGTCGAAGAGGTGGCCGAAGAACGACGGCCAGTGGTTGTTCAGCATCCAGTAGATGGTCATCTTGTGCGCGTCCCAGCCACCGGCGGCGAACGCCTCGAACTGGGCCCGCGTCGACTCGTAGTGCGCCAGTTGAGCTTTGGTGGTGAACATCTCGGCACTCGCGGACGGTCCGTAGCGCCGATCGACCGCGCGGCGGATGGTCGTCAGGGCCGAGTTGCTGCTGTTCGCGCCGGCATGGAAGGACCAGGTGTCGTTGATCGGCCACAGCTTGTCGGGCGGGATGAAGCGGCGCAGACTCGCCATCGGGGGGATGTGTTCGTTGTCGCCCTGCTCGGCGTTCGCGCCGCGCGCAGCACCGTATCGGCCGGCGAACCAATAGCTGGGCGGACGCCAGCTGTACGGACCGGCCATGTGGATGCCGTCCCAGAGCACCCTGCCGTCGGCATCGCGAGCGAAGCTGGACAGCGTGTCGACCACGGCGTTCGGCCAGTGCGCATCCTCGAGTATCCGGCGGTAGTCGGCCAGCAGATCCGGCGGCGGGGTGCCGTCACTGCCGTTGGCCCAGACGAATGCCGAAGGGTGCGAACGCAACATGGTGATCTGCGTGGTCAGGCTGTCGCGTGCGACCCGGTTGTCCTCGGCGTCCCACTGCGACCACTTCTCCCACTGGTTGCAGCACATCCAGCCCATCATCAGCGGGATGCCGAGTTCGTCGGCCATCTGCACCAGCCGCTCGCCGGGGAACTTGCCCTCCAGACGCAGCATGTTCAGCCCGAGGTCGCGGACGTACCCCAACACCGCGGTGTCACGCTGCGGGTTGTCCGCGAACAGCAGATCGGGAGTGTAGGCGGCGCCACGCACCGGGAAATCGCGTCCGTTGACGGTGAGGTAGAAGTTCCCCCCGGTGCCGAGCTCCGGGTGGCTGGTGTCGTCGTCGCGGTGCTGGGTGACGGTGCGGATGCCGAACCGCTGGGTGTGGACGTCGGAAACCCGTCCGAAGCGCCGGAATTCGGTGCGCAGTTCGTAGAGCGCGGGGTCCCCCATCGTGTACGGCCACCACAGATCGGGATGATCGAGCGTCAACTCCGGATATCGGTCGGCGGCGAAGCTCACCTCCCGACTCTCCCCCGGCGCCAACGTCACTCGCTGGTCGAGAGCAACGTCGGGTTTGCCTGCCCTGCTGATGGCCACCCGCATGACGCCGCGCAGAGTGTCGGACGAATGGTTTCGGACCGTCGTGTACACCGTCACGGTCGCCGAATCCGTGCGTGGCAGCGGCAGATCGGTACGCACCGCGCTCTCGCCCAATGAGACGTCCTGCGACATCTGCAGTGTCACCGGTTTCCAGATGCCGGCGTTGCGATCAGGAACGAACGAGTTGTCGACCGGCGCGGCATCCGGCTGTTCGCGATACCCCAGATAGCGCCAGTTGATCCAGTCGTACCAGCTGTCGGCGAGTTCGACGCCGTCGACGTCCTGCAGCGCCTGCTCGGGAGTCACCCTGACCGCCAGGACATTCGCGCCATCGCGACGGATCCACGGCGTGACGTCGATCTGGTGCTCGGCGTACATACCGACGACCTGATCCGAGCCGGCGATGCGGTGCCCGTTCAGCCAGATCTCCGCCCGGTAGTTGATGCCAGGGAAATCCAACAGGTACGTCGCATGCCCGCCCGGCGCGTGGAATGTGGTGCGATACCACCAGTCCTGCCGGTACAGGTCCCACGGCACCTCGTCACGCAGGCGGGTGCCGACAAAGAGGTCGGGATAGTCGCCGTCGGCCTGCAGCGTCTGCAGCACGGTGGCAGGCATGTGTGCGATCGGGTGCCACCCCGCCTGGCGATAGTCCGGGGAGGACAGCGCGGCGCCGTCGTCACCGACGACGCGCGCCGACACCAGCGCCCAGCCCTGCGCCAGCTCGACGCGGCCAGGATCGGGGGCGGGCGTGGCGAAGTCGGGGACATCGGCGACACCGAGCACCGCGACCAGCGCTGCCAGCATCACGACGATCAGCGTCGTGCGCAGTCCGCGGTGACGTCCCTGCGGCGAGGCGCGGTCCATCAACGGCCGGCGCCGGCGGCGCCGGCGGCGCTACTTGTGCGGGACGTCGTTGACCAGACCGCCGTCCATGACGAACTCGGCCCCGGTCGAGTACCGCGATTCGTCACTGGCCAAGAACACCACGAAAGTGGCGACCTCGTCGGGCTGACCAGGGCGGCCCAACGGAATCCGCAGCATGTCGTCAGGGAAGAACTTCGTCATCGGGGTGCGGATGAAGCCGGGGTGCACGGAGTTCACGCGGATGTTGTGGGGACCGAGTTCCAGTGCCGCCGACTTCGTCAGCCCGCGCACGGCCCACTTCGAGGCCACGTACGGGTGCACCATCACCGCGCCGCGCAGCCCCTCGATCGAGGAGATGTTGATGATGGACCCGCCTCCGGCTGCTTTCATCGCCTCGACGCAGGCCTGCATGCCGAGGAACGTCCCGGTCAGATTGACGTCGATGACCTTCTGCCACTTGGCCATGTCGAACTCGCCGATCTTGCCGAGGGCGACGGTACCGGCGTTGTTGACCAGAACGTTCAGCGTGCCGAAGGCGTCGAGGGCAGTGGCCACCGCGGCGTCCCACTGGTCGGCCTGGGTGACGTCGAGGTGCACGTAGCGAATGGAGTCCGGGGTCTGGGCGTTGATCTCCTCGGCCAGTGCCTGGCCCTTCTCGTCGAGGATGTCGCCGATCACGACCTTGCCCCCCTCGGCGATCAGCGCCCGGGCGTCCTCGGCGCCCATTCCCTGCGCACCGCCACTGATCAGTGCCACTTTTCCGTCCACGCGTCCCATGGGGCGACAGGCTACCGCACAGCCTGCGGCGCAATTAGAACCTGTTCCAATACGGCGGCGGACCACGCATACTGGCCGCCATGACGATTCGAGTGGCGCAGATCGGCACCGGCAACTGCGGCAGTCTGACGCTGCGCCAGCTGATCGAGGACCCACGGTTCGAGTTGACCGGGGTGTGGGTGTCCTCGGCCGACAAGCTCGGCAAGGACGCCGCCGAATTGGCCCACCTCGACGGCACCACGGGAGTCCGTGCGGTCGGCGATCTCTCGGCGATCATCGCCGACGCGCCCGACTGCGTCGTCTACTGCGCGATGGGCGACATCCGGCCCAAGGAGGCGCTGGCCGACGTCCGCGCCGTGCTCGAGGCCGGCATCAACGTCGTCGGCTCGTCGCCGGGATTTCTCGCCTACCCGTGGGGTGTCATCGGCGAGCGGGCCATCGAACGGGTGGAATCGGTTGCCCGCCAAGGCAATGCCTCCGTCTTCGTCACCGGCGTCGACCCCGGCTTCGTCACCGATCTGCTGCCGCTGGCTCTGGCCGGCACCTGTGCGCGAGTCAGCCAGATCCGCACGATGGAGATCGCGGACTACGCCACCTATGACGGCGCGACCGTCATGTTCGACGTGATGGGGTTCGGGAACGAGATCGGCGACCTGCCGTTCCTGTATCAGCCGGGCGTGCTGAGCGCGGCGTGGGGCGTGGCGATCCGCCAGCTGGCCGCGGGTCTCGGCGTGGAGATCGACGACATCCGAGACAGTGTCGAGCAGGAACCCGCACCCGAGGATTTCGACGTCGCCGTCGGCACCATCAAGAAGGGCACGGTCGCGGCGGTGCGTTTCCAGATCGAGGGCCTCGTCGGTTCGGAGCCGGTGATCGTGGTCGAACACATCACCCGGCTGCGCAGCGATCTGCGCCCCGACTGGGCGCAGCCGGCTCAGGACGGCGGGTCCTACCGGGTGGAGATCACCGGCGAGCCGTCCTACGTGATGGACATCTGCCCGACCAGCCGAAACGGGGACCACAACTACGCGGCGATCCTCGCCGCCGCCGGCCGCATCGTGAACGCGATCCCGGATGTGGTGGCCGCGGAGGCGGGCATCCGCACGACGCTCGACCTTCCGCTGGTCGCCGGCACCCACCGGGGGTGAAGGTCTACAGGCGCGTGACGCCGTGCCATTCGAGGCGCACGTGGGTGCCTTCGGCCGACGGCTCGATGATCGCCCGGTCCGACAGGGTCTCCATCAGCGGGATTCCGCGCCCGCGGGTGCGTGGCACCGGGTCGGTCTGCGGCGTGCGCCAACTGCCGCGGTCGGTGATGTCGACCGTCAGCGTCTGGCGCTGGGCGTCGTAGATGGCGCAGATGTCGATGGTCCCGGGCTGCTCGGCGAGTCGATAGGCGAATTCCGCCGAATTGGCCAGCGCCTCGTTGATCGCGAGCACCAGGTCGCTGCGGCGCTCCTCGTCGAGCGCGAAGTGGCGATTGAGCCAGGCGGCGAACTCCCGGCGCGCCGTGGCAACCGTTGCGGCGTCGGCATCGAGGCCGAATCGCTCGAAACGTTCTGCGTTGGCCACCTCAGTCGGCGGCATGGAATCGATCATGGCAGTCGGTGGCTACCCGAAGACGCACGTTTCTACGCGGCTTTCCTACGCGTCACGCGCCGCGAGCGCCTCGTCCAGGCTCGGATAGAGGCTCACGATCTCGGCGATACCGACCAGCTTGAGGGGCCGGCTCGTCGCCGGACCGTCGGCGACCACGCTGAATCGCACGTCAGCGCCCGCTTTGTCGTGCGCTGCGACCAGCACACCCATCCCGGCCGAGGCCAGGAACTCGACGTTGGTGAAATCGATCACGACCGCGGACGGCTTCTGCGTCAGCGCGGCGTCGATCGCTGACTCCAGCTGCGGTGAGGTCAGCATGTCGACGACGCCGGACACCGACACGATGGCCACGCCATCGACCCAGCGTTCGACAACGTCACAGTTCGAGGCCGCTGATGAGGCGGTTGTGCCGTCGGCTGCTTGCTCGTCCAAGGTTCACCTTCCATGTCAGGCCGCTGTCCGCCCACTGCCAGAGCAGACTCCCGTCCACCTCCGGCGCACAGGCTGCTTCCTGAACCCGGCTACCAAACTACCGTGGCCGTTTGCGGCGACCGGCACAGATTAAACCAGGAGTGTCGGTGTGGTCCGTAGCATGGCAAGTCAACGCCGACACCGGCCACATGCGAGGAGATCGTGACCGCCCTGCCCACTGATCTCTCGGCGGCGATCGGCGCGAGCCCGCAGGGTCCCCACATCGGCGCCTTCTTCGATCTGGACGGGACGCTCGTCGACGGTTTCACGGCCACCGCACACGCCGGCGATCGCATCCGTCGTCGGCAGGCCCGGCTCGGCGAGGTCACCGGCGTCATCGAGGCGGCCATGCGGTACCGCTTCGGTCGGGTCGACTTCGCCAAGCTGCTCGAACGCGCCGCCGGATACCTGCACGGTGAGTCGCTGGCCGAACTCGACGACATCGGCGAGCGGCTGTTTCGCGAGCGCGTCCGGTCGCGGCTCTTCCCGACGATGCACGAGGTGGTACTCGCCCACCAGGACCGCGGCCACACCGTGGTGATGTGTTCGTCGGCGCTGACCATCCACGCCGAGCCGGTGGCGAGGTTCCTCGAGATCGAGCACGTGGTGTGCAACCACTTCGAGGTCGATGCCGACGGCCGCCTCACCGGCCGGATCCGGCGGCCGGTGATCTGGGGGCGGCGCAAGGCCGACGCAGTCGGGCAGTTCTGTGAGAACCGTGACATCGGGTTGGCCGACAGCTGGTTCTATGCCGACGGCAACGAGGACATCGCCTTGATGTCCCTGGTCGGTCAGCCGCGCCCGGTCAACCCGCGCCGGGAGCTGGCCGCGCGTGCGGCGGTCGAGGGCTGGCCGGTGCTGCGCGTCACGACAGAAGGCGGGGGAAACCACGACGGCCTCCGCGGTGTACTAAAGTAGAACACGTTCTAATTTCCGACGCGTTCGGCCCATGAGCCCACCAGGAGCGGACTATGCATACTCCCCTGTGCGACCAACTCGGCATCGAATTCCCGATCTTCGCCTTCACCCACTGCCGTGACGTCGTCGTCGCCGTGAGCAAGGCCGGCGGATTCGGCGTGCTCGGCGCCGTCGGCTTCACCCCCGAGCAGCTCGAGATCGAGCTGAACTGGATCGACGAGAACATCGGCGACCACCCCTACGGCGTGGACATCGTGATTCCCAACAAGTACGAGGGCTCCGACGCCACCGACATGGATCCCGAGGTGTTGAAGAAGACCCTCAACGACCTGGTGCCCCAAGAGCACATCGACTTCGCCAAGAAGATCCTGGCCGACCACGGCGTGCCCGTCGAGCACAGCGACGACGACGCGCTGCAGCTGCTCGGCTGGACCGAGGCGACTGCCACCCCACAGGTCGAGGTGGCACTGCGGCACCCGAAGGTGACGATGATCGCCAACGCGCTCGGCACCCCGCCGGCCGACATGATCGCCCACATCCATCAGGAGGGCCGCGTCGTCGCAGCGCTGTGCGGTTCGCCCTACCAGGCCCGCAAGCATGCCGATGCCGGCGTCGACATCATCATCGCCCAGGGCGGCGAGGCCGGTGGCCACTGCGGCGACATCGGTTCGATCGTGCTGTGGCCCCAGGTCGTCAAAGAGGTCGCACCGGTGCCGGTGCTCGCGGCGGGCGGAATCGGCAGCGGTCAGCAGATCGCCGCCGCGCTGGCACTCGGTGCCCAGGGCGCATGGACCGGATCGCAGTGGGTGATGGTCGAAGAATCCGAGCACACACCGGTCCAGCACGCCGCCTACGCCAAGGCGACCAGTCGGGACACCGTCCGCAGCCGCTCCTTCACCGGCAAGCCCGCACGCATGCTCAAGAACGAGTGGACCGAGGCCTGGGAGAACCCGGAGAACCCGAAGCCGCTCGGTATGCCGCTGCAATACATGGTGTCGGGTATGGCGGTCGCCGCGACGCACAAGTACCCCAATGAGTCCGTCGACGTCGCGTTCAACCCCGTCGGCCAGGTCGTCGGCCAGTTCACCAAGGTCGAGAAGACCGCGACGGTGATCGAGCGGTGGGTGCAGGAGTACCTGGAGGCGACCGGCCGCCTCGCCGACCTCAACGAGGCCGCCTCCGTCTAGGCGTTTTCGGCGTGGTTGTCGTCGACCAGCGACGACAACCACGCCGAAAACGCTTCTTTTTGCGCATGGCGTTATGTAGGTTTGCATACATGACTGGTCCCCGTGAGCGCATGGTCGTCTCGGCTGCACTGCTGATCCGGGAGCGCGGCGCCCAGTCCACCGCGATCGCCGACGTGCTCGAACACAGCGGCGCACCCCGCGGCTCGGCCTACCACTACTTCCCCGGCGGTCGCACCCAACTGCTCTGCGAGGCCGTCGACTACGCCGCCGACCACATGATCCGTCGTCTCGATGCGGCGGCGTCGAGCCTCGAGGCGCTCGACGAGTTGTTCGCCAGGCAGACACAACAGCTGCGCGAGAGCGACTTCCGGGCAGGCTGCCCGGTGGTCGCGGTGGCCGTCGAAGCCGGCGACCCCGGTGCGGGTGAGCGGCCGGTGCTCGATCGCGCCGCGGCGGCGTTCGCGCGGTGGCGGACGGCGCTGGCCACCCGATTGCGTGCCGACGGCATGGCAGGAGAGCGCGCCGAGGATCTGGCCGTGTTCACGCTGTCGGCATTCGAGGGGGCGATCGTCATCGCGCGGGCGCAGCGCGACGACGAACCGCTGCGCCGGGTGCACACCCAACTCGCGCAGATGATCCACGCGGCACTGCCCGCCGGCACGAGAAAGCGAGCCACCCGATGACCGACACGACCCCTGACTGGCAGCCGACCGCCTGCATCCTGTGTGAATGCAACTGCGGCATCGTCGTCCAGGTCGAGGACCGCAAGCTCGCCCGCATCCGCGGCGACAAGAACCACCCGGCGTCGCAGGGCTACACCTGCAACAAGGCGTTGCGACTGGATCACTACCAGAACCAGCGCAACCGGCTGACCTCCCCGATGCGTCGCCGCCCCGACGGCTCCTATGAGGAGATCGACTGGGACACAGCGATATCGGAGATCGCCGCGGGTTTCGCGGCGATCGCCGACACCCACGGCGGCGACAAGATCCTCTACTACGGGGGCGGTGGGCAGGGCAACCACCTCGGGGGCGCCTACAGCGGCGCCTTCCTCAAGGCGCTGGGCTCGTATCACCGGTCCAACGCACTGGCTCAGGAGAAGACGGGCGAGCACTGGGTCGACGCCCATTTCTACGGCGGCCACACCCGGGGCGAGTTCGAGCACGCCGAGGTGTCGGTGTTCGTCGGCAAGAACCCGTGGATGTCGCAGAGCTTCCCGCGTGCCCGCGTGGTGCTCAACGAGATCGCCAAGGACCCCGCGCGGTCGATGATCGTGATCGACCCCGTGGTCACCGACACCGCGAAGATGGCGGATTTCCACCTGCGGGTGCGGCCGGGCACCGACGCCTGGTGTCTGGCAGCGCTCGCTGCGGTGTTGGTGCAGGAGGACCTTTGCGACGACACCTTTCTCGCCGAGCACGTGGGCGGCGCCGACGAGGTGCGCGCGGTGCTCGCGCAGGTACCCGTCGCCGACTACGCGGAGCGGTGCGGAGTGGCCGAACAGCTGCTGCGGGACGCGGCGCGGCGCATCGCCCGCGCGGCCAGCGTGGCCGTGTTCGAGGACCTCGGCGTGCAGCAGTCGGTCAACAGCACCCTGTGCTCGTACCTCAACAAGCTGCTGTGGATCCTGACCGGCAACTTCGCCAAACCGGGCTCACAGCACCTGCATTCGTCGTTCGCCCCGCTGTTCCGGCCCGGCGGTGTCGGCCGCACGCCGGTGACGGGTGCCCCGATCATCGGCGGGTTGATGCCCAGCAACGTGGTGGCCGACGAGATCCTCACCGACCACCCCGATCGCTTCCGCGGGCTGATCGTCGAGAGCAGCAACCCGGCGCACTCGATCGCCGACTCCAGCGCCGTGCGTGCGGCGTTCGACAGCCTGGAACTGCTCGTGGTCATCGACGTGGCGATGACGGAAACGGCCCGGTTGGCGCACTACGTGCTGCCCGCCGCGAGCCAGTTCGAGAAGGCCGAGGCCACCTTCTTCAATCTCGAGTTCCCCCGCAACACCTTCCATCTCCGTCACCGGCTGATGGAGCCGTTGGAGGGCACACTCCCCGAACCGGAGATCTGGGCCCGACTCACCCGGGCCCTCGGTGTCGTCGACGAGGCCGAGCTCGTTCCGCTGCGCGCCGCCGCCGAGCAAGGTCTCGACGCATTCGCGGCGGCGTTCCTGACGGCCGTCGGCGCGAATCCCGGCCTGGCGAAAGTGCTCCCGTTCGTGCTCTACGAGACGCTCGGTGCCACGCTGCCCGAGGGTCTGGCCGGTGCCGCCGCGCTGTGGGGGCTGGCGCAGAAGACCGCGATGACCTATCCGGAGGCGGTGCGGCGCGCCGGTCACGCCGACGGCAACGCGCTATTCGAGGCGATCCTCGACGGACGGTCGGGCATCACCTTCACCGTGCACGAATACGAGGACGACTTCGCGTTGATCACCCATCCCGACCGTCGGATCGCGATCGCGATACCGGAGATGCTCGCCGAGGTACAGAAGCTGGCCGAAGAGCCCGCGGCGCTCACCTCGCCGGAGTTCCCGATCGTGCTGTCGGCCGGCGAGCGCCGCGCCTTCACCGCCAACGACATCCTGCGCGACCCCAGTTGGCGCATCCGGGACGCGCAGGGGGCACTGCGGGTCAGCCCCGCGGACGCGGCAGCGCTGGGGCTGGCCGACGGGGGCCGGGCCCGCATCAGCACCGCAGCGGGCACCGCCGACGCCGTCGTCGAGATCAGCGACGCAATGTTGCCCGGGCACGCCTCACTGCCCAACGGGTTCGGGGTGGACTTCGTCGACGCCGACGGACGCACGATCGTTCCCGGCGTCGCGCCGAATGCGCTCACATCGAGCGGATGGCAGGACGCCTATGCGGGCACGCCGTGGCACAAACACGTGCCGGCCCGCATCGAGGCGTTGGCGGACATGGCCGCCGCGCCCTAGGGGGCCAGTGGCGCGGGTGCCGGCTCCGGTGCCGGCGCCGGAGCGGCGGGTACCGGCGGGGTCGGCTGCATGCCGGGCGTCGCCGTCATCGGGCGCTGCGTCAGCAGCAGCAGCGCGTCGGACCCGGACACCTCCTGGGTCTGCATGGAATGCCAGAGGTCACGCAGGTAGCTCAGGCGGGTCTGTGGGGCCGGCGTCTCGGTGGTGCCGGGCGGCAGGTTCTCGGGGCTGGACAGGTGCGGCACGCCGGCCGGTGGCGCAGCCGCCACGTCGGCCGCCCCACCGGCCAGAGCCTGGACCGGGGCACCGGGGATCGCGGCCGGATCCAGCGGCGGCGCGACGGGCGCGGGCAGCGGGGCGGGCTGGGGAACCGCGGGAGCGGGATCGGCGGATGCGAGCGGCGCGCACACCAGCAGCCCCGCGACCGCCGCGGCGCCCACGGCAGAGGCGGTCTTGACGTGCCATCCGATCATCACCGGTGCCCCCTTCGGGTGGGCGGCCACGCAGCGGGCCGCCTGGAGATCATTGTCACCCTGTGCTTCTCCCCCGGCGCCACATTCGTTACAGCCCGCCCCGACGATCTCCGCGAAGTCGACGCAACGACCCCTTAGGTGGTGTAGGTATCGGATAAGAGCCCCATGACGGCAAGGAGCCCCCAGCATGCCGACTCCGGTCTTCCCGCCTGGTTTCGACTTCACCGATCCGGACCTCAACTGCGAACGCCTCCCGGTCGAAGAACTGGCGGCGCTGCGCCGCAGTGCGCCGATCTGGTGGAACGAGCAGACGGCCGGAGGAGCCGGCCCCTTCGGGGACGGCGGCTTCTGGGTGGTCACCAAACACCGTGATGTCAAGGAGATCTCGAAACGCAGCGACGTGTTCTCCAGCCTGGAGAAGACAGCGTTGCCGCGCTACCCCGAAGGCTCGACCGGCGAGCAGATCGAGACCGGCAAGTTCGTGCTGCTGAACATGGATGCGCCGCACCACACCCATCTGCGCAAGATCGTCTCCCGCGGTTTCACCCCGCGCGCGGTCGAGCGGCTTCGCGCCGATCTCGACGCGCGTGCGCAGAACATCGCCAAGGCCGCGGCGGCCGCAGGAGCCGGTGACTTCGTCGAGCAGGTGTCGTGCGAACTGCCGCTGCAGGCCATAGCCGGGCTGCTGGGCGTGCCGATCGAAGATCGCAAGAAGCTCTTCGATTGGTCCAACCAGATGGTCAGCGACGACGACCCGGAGTTCGCGCATCACGACAACCGCAACGCGGCAACGGAATTGATCATGTACGCGATGCAGCTGGCGGCCCAACGTGCCGAGCAGCCCGGTGAGGACATCGTCACCAAGCTCATCGAGGCCGACGTCGAGGGACACAAGCTCTCCGACGACGAGTTCGGGTTCTTCATGGTGCTGCTCGCCGTCGCGGGCAACGAGACCACCCGCAACTCGATCACCCACGGCATGATCGCGTTCACCGAACACCCCGATCAGTGGGAGTTGTTCAAGGCCCGGCGCCCGACGACGGCAGTGGACGAGATCGTGCGCTGGGCGACCCCGGTGACCTCGTTCCAGCGCACCGCGCTGTGCGACTACGAACTGTCCGGTGTCCCGATCAAGAAGGGGCAGCGCGTCGTGATGTCCTATCGGTCGGCGAACTTCGACGAAGAGGTGTTCGACGATCCCTACTCGTTCAACATCCTGCGCGATCCGAATCCGCACGTGGGGTTCGGCGGTACCGGGGCGCACTACTGCATCGGCGCGAACCTGGCCCGGATGACCATCGAGTTGATGTTCAATGCCATCGCCGACCACATGCCCGACCTGCAGTCGATCGGTACCCCGCAACGTCTGCGCTCGGGCTGGCTGAACGGGATCAAGCACTGGCAGGTCGACTACACCGGCACCGGCTGCCCCGTCGCCCACTGAGGCGCCCGGCACTCACCCCGCGGGGTAGTCGATGATCGAGCGCCAGTAGTCCTCGCCGAGCTCGCCGCCGGTGCGGAGCACCATCGCCAACCCGGTCGCCATCGCGAGGCCCAGCAGGCCGAGCCACAACCCGGCCAGCCCGATCAGCACCCACAGCGCCACCGTCAACTCGGGCCAGGGAGACACCACGGCGAGCACGGGCGCGAAGAAGAAGCCGGTGCCGACGTACCACGCCGAGCCTGCTCGGTCGCAGACCAGAACCGTGCGTAACCACCGCGGGATGTCGGGCCTGTCGGACATGCCCTCACGATCCCCCCGCGAGGTAAGCGCCGCAATTACCTCGAAGGTAGTGGTGACCGCTACTCCTGGACCCCAGACTGGTGCCGTGGCGGTGCGGGACATGCCACCGACGACGGTGGGTGCGATGGTGCGGCGCTGGCGCGAGCGGCGCCGACTCAGCCAACTCGATCTCGCGCTGGAGGCCGACGTCTCGGCGCGGCACGTCAGCTTCGTCGAAACCGGCCGTGCCACGCCCAGCCGCGCGATGGTGCTGCGGCTCGCCGACGCTCTCGACGTGCCGCGGCGCGAACAGAACCGCATGCTGCTGGCCGCGGGCCACGCCCCGGCCTACCCCGAGCGGCCGCTGGACGCTCCCGACATGGCGGCCGTGCAGGCGGGATTGGCGCGGGTGCTCGAGGCCTTCGATCCCTACCCCTGCGTCGTGGTGAACCGGGTGTGGGATCTGGTCACCGCCAACGCAGGCTCCGACGTGCTGCTCGCCGGGGTGGCGCCGCACCTTCTGGAGCGCCCCAATGCCCTGCGCGTCGCACTGCACCCCGACGGGTTGGCGCCACGTATCCGCAACCTCGGTCAGTGGCGCGCCCATCTAATCGGGAGATTGCGACGGGAGGCGGCGGCGGCCGATGACACCGGCGAGCTGAACGCCCTGCTCGACGAGATCGCCGGATACCCGGGTGGAGACGACCGGTTCGACGATCCGGGGGCGGTGGCGGTCCCGCTCGACCTGATCACGCCCGACGGCGTCGAACTGCGATTGCTGTCGATGGTGACGACGTTCGGAACCGCACTCGACCTCACCGCCGCCGAACTCAGCATCGAGACGTTCCTGCCTGCCGATGCTGAGACGGCCCTCTTTCTGCAATGACGCGCCTGCAATGACGCGCCTACCCACATTGCGCGCCGAAGTCCCCGGGCACACGGTCGCGACCGCATAGAGTCGAGCGCCATGGAGACTAGACATCTGGTCGCAGCGATGGCCGTCGGCGGCGTTGTGCTCGCAGGGACGGCGTGTTCGTCGCCGGAGCCTGCTCTCGGCGGCACCACGGCGACCGTCTCGATCGACGGCGACGATGCCGGCGGCGCATTCCCGGTGACGTGCCGCCAGACGGGTTTCACCTGGTACATCCAGACTCCGGGCAAAGACAAGGGATTCACCGCCGTGCTGGCGATGGACGGGCCGCCGACTGCCGAATCCGTCGAATTCCGGGATGTGGCCGGCTTTTCGGGCAACTTCTGGAAAGGCAACATGGGCGACGCCGAGGTCACCGGTCGGCAGGGCAACTACACGATCACCGGCACCGCCGACGGCAACTTCACCGCGACGCCGAGCGACTCCGCGCAGGCGAAATTCCGGATTCAGGCGAACTGCTGATCCAGTCGCTCCTCATAGCAGGCGATCTCGACGAGGTCGTCGTGCGCCTCAATGCTGATGTGTTCGCCGCTCATCGCCCGCAGCAGCGGCGAATCCCCGATCTGGGACACGTCGGCAAGGCTGGCGGTCTCGTCTGCGTGGTCGTGCATGATCGCACCTCCGTCTTCAGTGACAGACGGTTACCCCGCATGCGCACAGCAAATATGACGGTGTGCTGACCGCGGTCAGGCCTGGACGATGATCGGATCGCCCACGCTGACGGTGTCGAAATACCACGCCGCGTTGTCCGGGCTGAGGTTGATGCAGCCGTGGCTGACGTTGGCGTAGCCCTGCGATCCCACCGACCAGGGTGCGGAGTGCACATAGACACCGCCCCAGGTGACACGCACGGCGTCGGCGACGGTGAGCTTGTAGCCCTCCGGATCGGACAGCGGGATGCCGATGGTCCGCGAGTCCATGACGACGGACTTCTGCTTCTCCAGTGCGGTGAAACTCCCGATCGGGGTGGGGTGCTTCGGCTTGCCCATCGATGCGGGCATCTCCCGGGCGACGACGCCGTCGATGCTGACGGTGAACGTGTGAGCGTCCAGGTCGGCGACGCCGACGACCGACGATCCGGTCTGGAAGCTGGTGGCGAACCCGCCGACCGACACATCGATGGGTGCGTGCGCCGGGAAGTAGAGCGCGGGTGTCCACTGCATGGTCCGGTCGTCGAGCCAGGAGAACGTGCCCTCTTCGGGTCCGGCGCCTGCCGCCCGCACCGCAAAGGAACTCTCGACGGCACCGCGGTTCGGCACCGGCGCGGTGAACGTGACGGTGACCGGGTGGGCCACGCCGACGGTCTCCCCGGGAGACGGTGAGATCTCGCTGATCGTCGACGGAAGCGTCGGCACCGGGGTACCGATGGCTCCGATCGCTGACGGGCCGACCGACAGGCCGGACATCACGGCCACCGCCCCCATCACGGCCGCCATGCGGCTGATCGAGAAGCGGAGTCGGTTGTGTTCACGTGAGGCGCTCGTCACGGTGCCATCCTAGGTAATCGGCGGGGGTGAACCCTGTTCATGGACTATCGCGCTGGTGCGGGCGAACGTTTCAGCCCGCCGGCGACGGCCAGCAACGCATAACCCGCTGCGAGCACGCCGGCGGCCAACCCCGCGACATTGGCGGCGACCGCGCCCGCGCCGACACTGTCGACGTCCAGGAAGAAGTAGGGGGCCCGCCGGCCCAGATCGTTGAGCACCAGCAGCGCCACCACCAGATAGGCCGCCGGGAACGCCAGCCACGCGATGGGATGCCACCACGCCAGAGGGGCGGGCGCCGAGGCGCGGCCGACGAGAACCCAGTCGCACAGCGCGAGCAGGGGCACCACGCAGTGCAGCAGCACGTTGGCGACCGTGTAGCCCATGCTGCGGTCGACGAGGAACAGGTTCCACACCACCCCGGCCATCACCAGATAGAGAACCACCGCGCCGCGCAGCCCGACGCGCCCGTCGGAGCGCGGCCGCACCAGGGTCAACAGGTAATAGGCGGCCGCTGCGACGTTGACCTGATAGGTGAACGTGACCATGCGCCACATCAGGCCACGTTCGGAGGTGACGCCGACGACGAGCAACGCCGCGGCGACGGCGACGACGATCCCGACACGCAGGCCGATCCGCAGGGTCACATCCCCAGGGTAGAGACGTCAGGCGAGCGTCTGCGCCAGCAACCGCGGTTCGATGTTGCCGCCCGAGAGGATCACCACGGTGGGGCCCGGCGGTGTGGCGTGCCGCCGGTAGGCGGCCAACGCGACGGCCCCGCTGGGTTCGGCGACCAGGTGACCACGCTGCGCGAATTCCCTGACCGCCGACAGTATGTCGTCCTCCGTCACGGTGAGCATCCCGTCGAGGACCTGCCGCAGGTGCGTGAACGTCAACGCGGACGGCTGGGAGCGCAGGCCGTCGGCGACGGTGCGGTTGCGCTGCTCGATCGGCCAGTCCACCCGCTCGCCGGTCCGCAAACCCTCGGTGGTGTCGGCGGCCAGCTCGGGCTCCACCCCGAGAACCACGGCCTGCGGGCACAGGGTCTTGATCGCCACCCCGATGCCCGAGGCGAGGCCGCCGCCGCTGACCGGGACCAGCACCGTGGCGACCTCGGCGAGGTCCTCGGCGATCTCCAGGCCGATCGTGCCCTGACCGGCGATCACGTCGCGGTGGTCGAACGGCGGGATCATCGTCCCGCCGGTGTCGGCGAGCACCTGCGCGGCGACGGTCTCCCGTTGGCCCGCCCCGCACAGCACCACCCGCGCGCCGTGGGCCCGAGTGGCCGCGACCTTGACGTCTGGCGTCTCCTCGGGCATCACGATGTGTGCCCGCAGACCGAAGGTGGCCGCCGCGTAGGCGACGGCCTGGGCGTGGTTGCCGCTGCTGTAGGCCACGACGTCGGCCACCGCGTCCCCGCGCTCCTTCGCCGCGGTCAGTGCGCTGAACGCCCCCCGCACCTTGAACGCGCCGATCGCCTGCAGGCTCTCCGGTTTGACCCACAGCGGCCGCTCCGGGTCACCCCAGGGCGCGGGCACCAGCGGAGTCCGGGTGACATGTCCGCGGATGCGCTGCGCGGCCGCGTGGATGTCGTCGATCGTCACGAGCTGCATGGTTGGAGTCTGCCTCACCCCTACAGTCGTCGGTGATGACCGGATACTCGCTGCCCGTGGTTCCCCGCTACGCAGAGATCGACCAGCAGGGGGTGGTGTTCAACGGCCACTACCTCACCTGGTTCGACGAGGCGTGTACCGGCTTCCTCGAACACTGCGGAGCCGGCTACGCCGACCTGATCGCCGGTGGCCACGACGTCCAGGTCGTGCACAGCGAGATCGACTTCGCCGCGCCCGTCCGCTGGCGCGACGTGGTGCGGGTGACCGCAGCCTGCAGCCGGGTGGGCACGACGAGCTTCACCATCGCGTTCACCGTGTGCCGGCGGGCCGCCCACGACGGTGAGGACACCGAACAGGTCGCGGTCCGCGGGGCCAACACCTACGTCGTCGTCTCGACCGACGACTGGGCCAAGCGGCCCGTCCCGGATGCGCTTCGTCACGCGTTGACCGGCCACGGCGCACGCTGACCGGTACGGTCTGCCCATGGGTCATGAGCATGGACACCAGCGCGATCTCCCGCCCGGCATGGTCGAGCAGTTGGAGCTCGCCTACGCGGGTGTGGCGTCCTTCGGACACCGGCCGTTCCTGACCGAGACCGCCCAGCTGGATTCCTGGAAACCTGACGTGGCGATCGTCGGCGCCCCGTTCGACATCGCGACCACGAATCGGCCCGGGGCCCGCTTCGGCCCCCGCGCGATCCGGGCCACGGCCTACGAGCCGGGCACCTACCACATGGATCTGGGTCTGGAGATCTTCGACTGGCTCGAGGTCGTCGACTTCGGTGACGCCTATTGCCCGCACGGGCAGACCGAGGTGTCGCACGCCAACATCAAGGACCGCGTGGCAGCGATCGCCAGCCGCGGCATCGTTCCGGTCATCCTCGGCGGTGACCATTCGATCACCTGGCCGGCCGCCACCGCGGTGGCCGACGTGCACGGCTACGGCAACGTCGGCATCGTGCACTTCGACGCGCACGCCGACACCGCCGACGAGATCGAGGGCAACCTCGCCAGCCACGGCACACCGATGCGCCGGCTCATCGAATCCGGCGCGGTGCCCGGCTCCCACTTCGTGCAGGTCGGACTGCGCGGCTACTGGCCTCCGCAGGACACGTTCGAATGGATGCAAGAGCAGAAGATGACCTGGCACACGATGCATGAGATCTGGGAGCGCGGCTTCAAGGCGGTGATGACCGACGCCGTCGGCGAAGCGCTGGCCAAGGCCGACAAGCTGTACGTGTCGGTGGACATCGACGTGCTCGACCCGGCGCACGCGCCCGGCACCGGAACCCCGGAGCCGGGCGGCATCACCAGCGCCGACCTGCTGCGGATGGTCCGGCAGCTCTGCTACGAGCACGACGTGGCCGGCGTCGACGTCGTCGAGGTGGCACCGGCCTATGACCACGCCGAGCTGACGGTCAACGCCGCGCACCGGGTGGTGTTCGAGGCGCTGGCCGGTATGGCGGCCCGCCGGCGCGACGCAGCCGGCGGCGAACCGGGGCAGCCGGCCCGGTCCTACCTCAGGCCGTGATCAGCTCTTGGTGAGGGTGAACTGGCAGATGTCGGTGTAGCCGTCCCGGAACAGGTCGGCGCAGCCGGTCAGGTACTTCATGTAGCGCTCGTAGACCTCTTCGGACTGGATCGCGATGGCCTGATCCTTGTTGGCCTCCAGCGCGGCGGCCCACAGATCCAGCGTGCGGGCGTAATGCAGCCGCAGGGGCTGGACCAGCCCGACGCCGAAACCGGCCTTGGTGGCGTGGCTCTTGACCTTGACCGGCTGCGGCAGATCGCCGCCCGGGAAGATCTCGTCCATGATGAATTTGAAGAACCTGATCTTGGTCATCGTGACCGGCAGGTTCCGCGCCGCGAACTCCTCGTCGTCGGGCTTGACGATGGTGTGCAGCATCATCACGCCGTCGGCGGGCAGCACGTCATAGGCGCGACTGAAGAACTCGTCGTAGCGGTCGCGGCCGAAGTGCTCGAACGCGCCGATCGACACGATCCGGTCCACCGGCTCGTGGAACTGCTCCCACCCCTGCAGCAGCACGCGCTTGCTGCGCGGGCTGTCGAGGCCGTCGAGCACCTTCTGCACGTGGGCCTGCTGATTGCGGCTCAGCGTCAGGCCGATGACGTTGACGTCGTAGCGCTCGACGGCACGCTTGATCGTCGCGCCCCAGCCGCAGCCCACGTCGAGCAGCGTCATACCGGGCTCGAGACCGAGCTTGCCCAGCGACAGATCGATCTTGGCGAGCTGGGCTTCCTCGAGCGTCATGTCGTCGCGCTCGAAGTAGGCGCAGCTGTAGGTCTGCGTGGGATCCAGGAACAACCGGTAGAAGTCGTCGGAGAGGTCGTAGTGCGACTGGACGTCCTCGAAATGCGGAGTCAGGTCCTGGGTTCCGTTGGTGGTGTCTGGCAAATCACTGACCTTTGAATCTCGAGTGCTTGCGAGGACGGCCCCACCGTCTTCGAGGGCCTGTCTCGCCCAGGGCGAAAGTTGCTACGCACAGTACCCGAGCATGGTGGGCGACCGTGAATCGCCGAGCGGGTGCGCGGCCGACTATCGTGGGGAGACCGCCGAACCGCCCATCCATCCTCGGAGGCACCCCTCGTGACGACACCCCAGGACGACCCGTTCGACGACGCTCCCGAAGCCGACGTGGCCGAGCAGCGGGCACCGGTCGACCCCACCGAGGATGCTGCCGATGACGAGGCCGCCGACGGGGCGTGGCGGGACGCCGATCGGGTGGCCGGCGAGCGGGACTGGCAGGCCAGCGAGGCCGATCTGATCGAGCAGACGATCGACGTCCCGATCGACGACGACGAACGCTGAGCCGACCACCGGTCGAGTTGGGCCGTCAGACACTCGACACACCCGCCGCGATTGCACCGCAGGCAAGCCGGGTACCTCGCTGGCGTGACTGACGCAAGCGATGCCACGGTCGATGCCGTCGGCAAGGTGACCGAAGCGCTGGAGTGGGTCGAACGCGCACGGGGCCACCTGTATTCGTTCCACCAGCTGATGGGTCGTGCCGATCTGCTGCTCGGTGAGGCGTGCGAGGCGCTCCGTGAGGCCGGCCACGACGATGTCGCCGAGCGCCTGGAGACAGAGGTCGTCGGCCGCAACGTGCTCGAGGGCCGGTGGACCTTCCAGATCATCGAAGAGTTCGAGGACACCTACTGGGACGTCCTGCGTGACCACGAGAAGCGGGTGCGTGACGACCTGGTCGACGGGCAACGCCACCTGCACGAGGCGCGGATGAAAGAGGACCGTCGCACACACGGCCGAAAGGGTCACCAGGCGCGGCCCTGACGCTACGCTCGGGTTGCATGAGCAGCCCGGAACTCGGCACGACACTCGGCGACGTGACCCGGGTCAACGGCACTCCCCCGCCGGACATCTCTCTGGCCGACGCCGACCTGGCGTCGTGGGATTTCTGGGGCCTCGACGACGACATCCGTGACGGCGCGTTCGCCACACTGCGCCGCGAGGCGCCCGTCCGTTTCTTCGAGGCGTTCGTGGCCGACGGTGATGCCGAGATCGCCGGGCACTGGGCGCTGACCCGCTACGACGATGTGTTCTACGCCAGTAGGCATCCCGAGATCTTCAGCTCGGCGCTGGGCATCGTGATCGGCGATCAATCCCCGGAACTGGCCGAGTACTTCGGCTCGATGATCGCAATGGACGACCCTCGCCACACCCGGTTGCGTAACATCGTGCGCAGCGCATTCACCCCGAAAGTGCTTGCGATGATCGAGGATTCGGTGCGAGCGCGGGCAGCGCGGTTGGTGGCCGACATGGTGGCCGCACACCCCGACGGGCACGCCGATCTGGTGGCCGAGTTCTCCGGACCGCTACCGCTGCAGATCATCTGCGACATGATGGGGATCCCCGAGTCCGATCATCAGCGAGTCTTCGGTTGGACCAACGTCATCCTGGGGTTCGGCGACCCCGACATCGCCACCGATTTCGAGGAGTTCGTCTCCGTCGCGATGGCCATCGGGGCGTATGCCACGGCGCTCGCCGACGACCGGCGCGAACATCCCGCCGACGATCTGACCACCGCCCTGGTCGCCGCCGAACTCGACGGCGAACGGCTGACCTCGGCCGAGGTGGCGTCCTTTTTCATCCTGCTCGTCGTGGCCGGCAACGAGACGACCCGCAACGCGATCAGTCACGGCGTGCTGGCGCTCAGCCGCTTCCCCGAGCAGCGCGACATCTGGTGGGCCGACTACGAATCCATCGCGCCGACCGCGGTCGAAGAGATCGTGCGCTGGGCCTCACCGGTGGCCTACATGCGGCGGACCGCCACCCGGGATGTCGAACTGGGCGGCGTGCGTATCGCAGCCGGCGACAAAGTCAGTCTGTGGTACGGCTCGGCCAACCGAGACGAATCGAAGTTCGCCGATCCGTGGACGTTCGACGTGCGTCGGCATCCCAACCCGCATGTGGGTTTCGGGGGCGGCGGTGCGCACTTCTGCCTCGGGGCCAACCTGGCCCGCCGGGAGATCACGGTGGCGTTCGAGGAACTGCACCGCGCCGTGCCCGACCTGCGAGCCGTCCGCGAACCCGACCGGTTGCAATCGGCGTTCATCCACGGCATCAAGCGGCTACCGGTCGCCTGGACCGGGTAGCTCAGTTCCGGGTGGCGTCAGGGGCCACCCGATGGGTGTCGCGCCCCGCGTCCTCACTGCTGTGTCGTCCCCCGGTCCCCGCGCCGTCGTCGTCGGCACTGACATCGGTGTCGGACCGGCGGACCCGCGGGTCGAGCTTGTCCGCATGCTCGCGACGCGCGTCGAGATGTTGCTGCGAGTTGGTCAGCGCGTCCCGGCGACCTGCGGCGGTCTCCGCCAGGCGCGCGGCCTCGGCGGCCTTCGCGTCGGCTTCGGCCTGTGCGGCACGGGCTTTCGCCTCCGTCTCCTCCACCAGCGTGGCCTGTCGTTGCACGCGCTGGCTGTCGTGGTCGACCTCGCTGCGGATGCGGTCGGCCTCGGCGGCGCGGCGCTTGTTACGGGCACTGCGCGCGACGAACACGATCGCTGCGATCACCAGGATCGCCGCGACCACGGCCACCACGATCCAGACGGTGTTGTTGCTGTCCATGACGGCTCCTCGGCTCGCGCGGGGCCGTGCGACGTTGACGACCCCATCAATAAGCGCTCGGATGCCCGGGCGGTTGCTGCGCTAAACCGTCGGTCAGAGCGTGACGGTCAGCGGGCCGGTCTCGCGGCACGATGCCTGCGGGGGATTGCCCGCCGAGGCACATCCGCGGCCGGTCGAGGTGTAGGCGGCCCCGGGACGGTAGGGCTGAAAGTACACCTGGGCCGGCAGGATTCCCCGTCCCTGGCTGCAGTGACCCGGGCCCGGGTCACCGGCCATCGCCACACACGCGACGGTCTGGAAGGTCACCGCACCGGTACATGCCCGTGGTGACACGGTCGCGGTGACCATCGTGGTGCCCGACACGGTGACCAGAGTCGGTGGAGAGAGCGCGTAATCGCAGCTGCCCTCCTGGGGTTGGGCGCGCGCGACCCCGGGCGTCCCGAAGGTCAGCGTCCCGGCCGCGACGACGGCGAGAATGCGCAGCATGCCTGGGATCGTAGGCCACCTCAGCGGCGGCCGACCCGCTATTGCACGCGCAGTGCGCTGAGCATCCCGGCGGCCGAGCGCGGCCACGTGAACTGCTCGGCCCGGCGGCGGGCGCTGTGTCTGCGGTGGTCCTCGGGCCGGTTGATGACCGCCGTGACGGCATGGGCGATGGCGCGCGGGTCGTTGTCGGCGACGGCGCCGCTGTCCACGGTGAGGATCTCCGCCAAGGCCGAGGTCCGCGACACCACCGCGGGCGTTCCGCAGGCGAGCGCTTCCAGCGCGGCCAGGCCGAAGGTTTCGTGGGGGCCGGGTGCGAGTGCGACGTCGGCGCTGGCGAGGATCGCCGCCACGGTGTCGCGGCAGCCGACGTACCCGGTGAAGTCGACCGGCAGCCGGTGCGCCTGTCGTTGCAGCCGGGCCCGCAGCGGCCCGTCGCCGACCATCACCAGGCGCGCGTCGACACCTCGATCGCGCAGCGCCGCGAGCGCATCGATGCTTCGGTGCGGATGCTTCTCGATCGACAGGCGGCCGCAATGCACCAGCAACGTCTGTCCTGGTGCGGCCCACCGAGAGCGAACGACCGTGGAGCGGTGCCGCGGGTGGAACTGGTCGAGATCGACGCCGAGGGGCACGGTGACCAGGTTGGTCGCGCCGATGCGGTCGAACTCCTTACGCGCGAACGTCGTCGTACACACCACGACGTCGTAGTTGGCGGCCGTCCGTCGGTTGGCGGCGTCGGCCACCGCTTCAGCCGACCGCGTGGGCAGGATCTGGCCGACCAGCCGGTCGAGTCGTTCGTGGGAGATCATCACCGTGGACACGCCGTGGGCGCGGCCCCACGGCCCCAGCGAGCGCAGCGTCAGCCGGTCCGAGACCTCCAGCGCGTCGGGGCGCAGTGCCTCCAACAGCTTCCTGACCGGGCGGGGCGACACCGCGCGGTAGCCGCCCGTGAATGGAATTTCGAAGGCGGGCAACGAGACCCGAACGACACCGGTTGCACTGGTGGTCCATTCGCGGCGCGGTCCGGGAACGACCAGGAAGACATCGTGACCGGCGGCGCGGTATTCCGCGCCGAGCCGATCGATCGCGGTGCGCAGGCCTCCGGATCGGGGCCCGTAGAAGTTGGCCACCTGGACGACCCGCATGGTGGCATCAGAACGTGCCGGGATGTGCAGAAGTCGACGGCGAGGTGGCGGGTTGCCGAACAGGCGGTGCAGACGAACCCCGCCGGCCCCGGGCCGGGGTCAGCCTACGTGCACGACGAGCCAGTCCAGTGTGCGGCGCCACGCGTCATCGGCCGCGGTCTGGTCGAACCGCTCCCCCGTGTCGTTGAAGAACGCGTGGTTGGCGCCCGGCTCGGTGACGAGTTCGTGGACCATCCCGGCCTTCTCGAGGGCGGCACGAGCGGCTGGTTCGGTGGCGTTGACGCGCTGGTCGAGCTCTCCGTAGAAACCGAGCACGGCCACCCCGGCGGACTTCAAGAAGTCGGGGTCCTCAGGAGTGGGGCCGTAGAACGGGAACGCCGCGGCAAGCTGCGGCACCCCGGTGTCGAGCAGGCGCCAGACCAGTCCTCCGCCCATGCAGAACCCGATCGCGGCGAGCTTGCGCCCCGGGGTGCGGCGGGCCACCTCGGCGATGCCGGACTGCAGGTCCGCCACCATGGTGTCGGGCGGGATCTGGCCGAGCGCGGCGGTGGCCGCGGCCGGATCGGTGAATGTGTCGGTGCCGCCACGCCCGGACAGCAGGTCGACGGCCAGGCTCGAGTAGCCGGCCCCGGCCAACCGGCCTGCGACCGACCGCACCCAGTCGGTGAGGCCCTTGTTCTCGTGGATGACCAGGATGCCGCCGCGCGCGTCGGCGGCCTCGGCCCATGCGCCCTGCAGTTCTCCGGCCGGGCCGGCCCAGGTGACCGGTGTGGTGGGCAGAGCGCCGGCCTGGCCCGGGGGCTCCCGGCGCGGTGGGGACGACGATGCCGGGGTGCCGGACGAGCCGGATGCACCGGTCGAACCCGTCGGATCGGTCGGCGTGGTGCGGTTGTTCGCGTTGTCCGAGCAGGCGGCGATCAGTGCCGACGCACCGGCGGCGCTCATCCCCAGCAGGGCCAGCCGGCGCAGCGCCTCGCGGCGGGACAGGATGCCGTCGACGTGGTCGGTGGCGATTTCTTCGGCGATGTAGCGCTGCAGCGGCGTCACCTGCTCGATTATGCGCTGGGCCCGGTAGACAATTCGCAAAATGTGTTCACGATGCCGTTGACACGTGTCGTGTGGCCCTGTTCGATGGGGACGTGAGCAGCACTGTGACCTACGACACGATCATTCGCAACGGCCGCTGGTTCGACGGCACCGGCGCCCCGTCTGCGATACGCACCCTCGCGATCAAAGACGGACACGTCGCAGCGATCACGGAGGACGACCTCGCCGAGGCCGAGTGCGCCGAGGTGATCGATGCATCCGGCGCGTGGGTGCTGCCCGGCATGCTCGACATCCACACCCACTACGACGTCGAGGTGCTCGGTGAGCCGGCCCTGTCGGAGTCTCTGCGCCACGGTGTCACCACCGTGCTGCTCGGTTCCTGTTCGCTCTCGACCGTCTACGTGGACGGCGCCGACGCCGGCGACATCTTCGGCCGGGTGGAGGCGATCCCCCGCCAGCACGTGGTCGCCGCGATCGAGGCGCACAAGACCTGGCGTGACGGCGAGGAGTACATCGCGGCGTTGGAGGACCGTCCGCTCGGGCCGAACGTCGCGGCGTTCATCGGCCACTCGGACATGCGCGCGGCGGTGATGGGTCTGGACCGCGCCACCCGCTCCGAGGAGCGCCCCACCAGGGCCGAGCAGTCGCGCATGGAGGGCATGCTGGCCGAGGCGTTGCGCGCCGGTTTCGTCGGAATGTCGTCGCAGCAACTACTTTTCGACAAGCTCGACGGTGAGGTCTGCCGGTCGCGGACCCTGCCGTCGACCTACGCCAAGCCCCGCGAGCTGCGCCGGCTCAAGGCAATGCTGCGCAAGGCGAACCGGGTGTTGCAATCCGGGCCCGACATCGAGAACCCGGTCGACATCGCCTCGCAGGCCTTCCAGTCGCTGGGCATCGTGCGCAACCCGCTCAAGACCAGCCTGCTCTCGGCCGCCGACATCAAGTCGAACCCGCTCGCGGTCAAGATCCTCGGCCCGCTCGCCCGGCTGGTCAACGGGCTGGGCGGCGATTTCCGCTGGCAGCACCTGCCGGTGCCCTTCGAGGTCTACGCCGACGGTATCGACCTGGTCATCTTCGAGGAGTTCGGCGCCGGCGCGGCCGCCCTGCACCTGCGCGACGAGGTGGAACGCAACGCACTGCTGCGCGACGAGAACTACCGGCGCCGCTTCCGCCGCGACTATGACGCGAAGTTCGGGATGCGGGTCTGGCACCGGGACTTCTTCGACGCCGAGATCGTGGGCTGCCCCGACGCCTCGGTGATCGGCAAGTCGTTCGGTCAGGTCGGACAGGATCGCGGCGGGCTGCATCCGGTGGACGCCTTCCTCGACCTGGTCCTCGAGCACGGTGCGGCGCTGCGGTGGCGGACCACCATCTCCAACCACCGACCGGAGGTGCTCAAGATGCTGGCGCGTGACCCCGGTGTGCAGATGGGGTTCTCCGACGCCGGCGCGCATCTGCGCAACATGGCCTTCTACAACATGGGGTTGCGGCTGCTGCGGCACGTCCGTGACGCCGAACGCGCAGGCACGCCGTTCATGAGCATCGAGGCCGCGGTGCACCGGCTCACCGGCGAACTGGCCGATTGGTACCGCATCGACGCCGGCCATCTGCGGGTCGGCGACCGGGCCGACGTCGTGGTCATCGACCCCGAACGTCTCGACGACTCCCTGGACCGGTACGCCGAATCGCCGGTCGAGCAGTACGGCGGGCTGCCCCGCATGGTGAACCGCAACGACGAGACCGTGCGCGCGGTGCTCGTCGGCGGGCGCACGGTGTTCCGCGACGGGGCGCTCACCGACGTCGTCGGCACCCAGCGCACCGGTCGGTTCCTGCGGGCCGCACACCGCGTCCGGGCTCTGGCCTCGTCGGCCGGTGAGCTGACCCGTGTCGGCTGAGCAGACCGTCGCGGGCATGTGGGCGGCGCTGTCGGCCCGCGACTGGGAGGCGCTCAAGACCCACCTGTCCGAGGACTGCATCTATCTGGACATGCCCGTCGGTCCCGCCGCGGCGGCCCGCGGGCCCGAGGACATCGTCAAACGACTCAAGATCGGCCTGGAGCCGCTGGCGTCTTATGAGAACTTCCCCGGCCTGATGGTGAGCAACGGCACCGATCTGATGTACGAACATCACGAGGAATGGCACTGGGCCACAGGCGAATCGGCGGTGCTGCAGTTCGTCACCGTGCACCGGGTGGTCGACGGGAAGATCACGTTGTGGAAGGACTACTGGGACATGGGCGCGCTCGCCAACCACGCCCCGCCCAGCTGGATGGCGGACTTCGCCACCGCCGACATGTCGTGGGTGTTCGACGCGACCGGACTCGTCTGACAGGAGACCCGATGCTGGACCTGAAGATCACCGGCGGCACCGTCGTCGACGGCACCGGGGCGGAGCGGTTCCGGGCGGACATCGGGGTCAAGGACGGCCGGATCGTCGAGGTGCGGCGGCGCAGCGGCGACGACGAGGGGCTGACGACCGACGCCGCCGAGCACATCGACGCGACAGGGCGGTTCGTGACGCCGGGGTTCGTGGACGTGCACACCCACTACGACGGCCAGGTCAGCTGGGACGACACGTTGGCGCCCTCGAGCCTGCACGGCGTGACGACCGTGGTCAGCGGCAACTGCGGCGTGGGTTTCGCACCGGTGCGGCCGGGACGCGAACAATGGCTGATCGAGCTGATGGAAGGCGTGGAGGACATCCCCGGCAGCGCGCTGGCCGAGGGCATCACCTGGCAGTGGGAGAGCTTTCCGCAGTATCTCGACGCCATCGAGAAGCGCTCTCTGGCAGTCGATTACGGCACTCAGGTGGCACACGGGGCCGTTCGCGGCTATGCGATGGGTGAACGCGGCGCCCGCAACGAGGAGGCCACCGCCGACGACATCGCGGCGATGGCGCGCATCGTGACCGAGGCGATCGAGGCGGGTGCACTGGGTTTTTCGACCTCCCGCACCGAAGCGCACCGCGCCATCGACGGCGAACCCGTGCCCGGCACCTACGCCGCGGAGGCGGAACTGTTCGGGTTGGGTCGCGCGATGGCCGCCGGCGGCAGGGCCGTGTTCGAGGTGTCGCCCCAGGGCACCGCCGGCGAGAGCCCCGCCGAGGCGACGATGCGGGAACTCGACTGGATGACCAAGCTCTCGGCCGAGACCGAGCGGCCGGTGTCGTTCACGATGACCCAGACCGGCGGCGCACCCGATCTGTGGCGCCACCAGCTCGACCGTGCGGGCGCCGCCTTCGATCAGGGCATCGAACTCATCGCACAGTTCGCCGCCCGCCCGTTCGGGATGTTGTTCGGCTTCAGCGGATACCACGCGTTCACCCACCGTCCGACCTACCGGAAACTGAAGGCCGAACTCGGCCACACCGATCTGATGGCCCGGCTCGCGGAGCCTGCGGTGCGGGCGGCCATCCTGTCCGAGACCGATCTGCCGCCGCAGCCGGTGCCGATGTTCGACGGGCTGTACGCGCTGATCCAGTACAGCGTCGACAAGATCTTCCCCATCGGGGACCCGCCGGACTACGAGCCGACACCGGACATGACGGTCGCCGCGATCGCCGCCCGCCGCGGTGAGGATCCGCTCGCGACCATGTACGACCTGATGCTCTCCTCCGGTGGCACCGCGATGCTGATGCTGCCCTTCTTCAACTACGCCGAGGGCAACCACGACGCGATCTACGAGATGATGACCCACCCGGCCGCGGTGTCGGGGCTCTCCGACGGTGGGGCACACTGCGGACTGATCTGCGACGCGTCCTACCCCACGTTCCTGCTCACGCACTGGGCGCGCGACCGCCACCGGGGGCCGAAGTTCTCCCTCGAGTACGTGGTGCGTAAGCAGACCCTGGACACTGCAACGCTTTTCGGACTGTCCGATCGCGGAGTGATCGCCCAGGGGCGCAAGGCCGATCTCAACGTGATCGACATGGACGCGCTGCGCCTCGATGTCCCGCGCATGGTCTACGACCTGCCGGCCGGTGGGCGTCGCCTGATCCAGGGCGCCTCGGGGTACGACGCGACCGTCGTCAGCGGCGTGGTGACGCGCCGGCACGGGGCGGACACCGGCGCGCGGCCGGGCCGGCTGCTGCGCGGCGTGCGCTAGCTAGCCGGCGATCAGGGCATCGATCTGGTTGGTCGCCGACGTGGCGCCTTCGATCATGCCCATGTCGAGCACCTGCTGCAGCGCCTCGGCCGATGCGTAGCTGCTCGTGTACGTCGCGCGCGTGCCACCGTCGTGTGGCACGAACGTGAACGCGTTCTTCGACACCGGCAGTTCGGTTTTGGGGGTGAAGTCGGGTTCGGCGAAGCCGTCGTCGAACGTGAACCCGTGCGGCTCGTCGACCGTGGTGACAACCCAGTACCCGGCGTACTTCTCGCCGTCGGGTCCCGTCATGTAGTAGGTCACCCGCCCGCCCGGTCGTAGGTCGTGATCGACCACGGTGGCCGGGTATCCCGGCGGCCCCCAGACCTTTTCGAGCTGGCGTGGGTCGGCGTAGATCTGCCAGATGCGTTCGACGGGCGCGGCGAAATCAGCGACGATGGTCAGGCTACGGGCGTCGAGGTCGTGGTGAACGTCGGTGACGGGCATGGTCAGTCCTCTCGGGTGTTCTCGGATGCAGCGTTGTCGGAAGCGGTGTCGTCGGATGCGATGAGGTCGTCGATACGGGCGATGCGGCCACGCCACACCTGTTCCAGCTCGGTCAGCAGCGAGGCCACGGACCGGATCGCGGTGACCTCGCCGCGGGCCAGTTGTTCGCGGCCTCGCCTGCGCTTGGTGATCAACCCGGCTCGGTCGAGCACGGCGACGTGTTTCTGCACGGCGGCGAAGCTCATGTCGTAGTGGGCCGCGAGCGTGGACACCGAGGCCTCGCCCGCCAGGACTCGGCGCACGATGTCGCGCCGGGTCCGGTCGGCCAACGCATGGAACAGCGCGTCGGCGCGGTCTTCGTCGAGCACATCCACCGCACCAACATACAACCGAACGGTTGTACGTTGTCAAGGGGTCAGACGTGCTCGGTCACACACTCCAGGCCAGGCGGAACTTGTCGGTGAGCTCCTCCGGGCTGAGGTTGCCGTAGGTTTCGTCTTCGTAGCGGCGCACCGCCAGCACCGCGTCGACCACCGGGTCGCCCAGGATCCCGCGGAGCGTGCTCGAGCTGTCCAGGGCGTCGAGCACCGCCCGCTGGTCGGTCGGCAGCACCGTGATGCCCGCCTCGGTGCGGTGCGCCTCGGACAGCGATGACGGGTCCACCGCCACCTCGGCGGGCAGGCTGCGCCCCGATTCGATGCCGTCGAGTGCGAGACCGAGCACGGCGGCCGCGGCCAGGTAGGGATTCGCCGACGGATCGATGATCTTGACCTCGACGTTCGCCCCGTACACGTTCGCCGGTCCCGCGGTCATGAAACGCACAGCGGCTTCCCGGTTCTCGGTACCCCAACACGCGTACGCGCCGGCCCAGCTGCCCGGCTGCATGCGCAACCCGGACAGGATCGAACCGCTGAGGACCGCCTGCGCCTCGGCGAGGCCGGCGAGTACGCCCGCCGCCGCCGACGCTCCCTCCCCGGTCATGCCGGCGGGGCCGTCGCCACCGGAGAAGACGGGTTCGCCGTCACGGAGGAGCGAAAAGTGTTGATGGGCGCCCGATCCGACGCTGCCGGCGAACGGCACCGGTGACAGGCTGACGCGCAGACCGTATCTGCGTGCTGCGCGGCCGATGATGATGCGCATCAGGCTCACCTGATCGGCCGCGGCGACGGGCGGAAGCGGGGCGAGCGAGACCTCGAACTGGTTCGCCCCGTATTCGGGATGGAACTGCTCGATCGCGACCCCCGATGCCGTCGCCGCGGCCGTGACGTCGCGGACGAAGCCCTCGTATTCCAGGACTCCCGCCAGCCCGTACTGGGCCCACAGGTCGGCAGGCAGCGCGGCCCCGTCGGGTCCGACGAGCACGAATTCGATCTCGTGGCCGACCAACGCGTCGAAACCCGCATGCGCGAGTCTTTCTTGGACCCGGCGCAGCGTTCCACGGGTGCAGAACGGATCGTCGGACCCGTCCTGGCTGTGGAAATCACCTGGTGCCCATGCGAACCCGTCACCGAGGATGCGCAGCGCGCCGAGGTCGATCCGGATTCGCTGATCCCCGACGACGCCGGTCGCCGGGCTGAACGCGATGCCGACCTGATCGATCGTGAACACATGCCAGACCGGGCTGGCGCCGAGTCCCGGATCGGCGAACGACCCCATCCGGCGCAGCGGAACGGTCTTGGCGTGCATCAGTCCGGCGGGGTTGACGACGGTGCCGATGAGGGTTGCGACGCCGTCGGATTCGAGTTGGGCGATCGCCGCGGCGGCGAGCGGTTTGGCGGCCATGCGGTCATTCTGCCGTCGGGCCGTGGCGTTCACAGCGTGATCGCGCAGGCCTGTCCGATGTCGAGGGTGCGCAGCATGCGGCCCATGCCGACCCACATCGCGCACGAGATCGCCAGATCGGTGAGCAACTCGTCGTCGAAGTGTTCCTTGGCCCGGGCCCAGAAATCCTCGTCGTCGCGCAGCCCGGTGTGGTCGGTGGCGAACCGGTGCGCGAACTCCATCGCGATACGTTCTTGGTCGCTGTACCCCGGCCACGTCCGCCACTGCGTGGCGTAGTCGTAGAACTCCTCGGTGATGCCGTTGGCCTCGCCGTCGCTGTCGCGCGTGTTCTGGCACGTGACGCACTCGTTGGCGTACGCGATCACGATGCGGGCCGCCTCACGGGTGCGCATCGGCAACCGGTTCTTCGTGTACACCGCATTGCTGAACCGGGCCATCGCTGCGCCGAGCTCCGGCGACGTCACCGCGAAGCCGGTCACGTCATCGTCGGCGAAGTCCCCGATTCGGCTCATGGCCGAAGTGTAACGCGTTCTAGTTCGTGCCGACGCCGGGCGGACGAGACACGCACTGAGCCAGGTAGAGCTCCTCGCCCAGCTTGCCCATCAGCTCCAGCTGCGTCTCGAGGTAGTCGATGTGCAGTTCCTCGTCGGCCAGGATCCCCTCGAGCAGCGTGGCCGACGTCGCGTCACCCTTCTCGCGGCACATCATGACTCCCGGCCTCAACCGGGCGACCACCTCGTACTCGATGGCGAGGTCGGCCTCGAACTGCTCGCGCACGGTCTGGCCCACGCGCAGCGAGAACAGTCGCTGATAGTTCGGCAGGCCATCGAGGAGCAGGATGCGGTCGGTGATCTTCTCCGCATGAACCATCTCCTCGAAGGATTCCTTGCGGGTGTGCTCGGCCAGCTCGGTGAAGCCCCAGTTGTCCTGCATCTTCGAGTGCAGGAAGTACTGATTGATCGCCGTCAGCTCGCTCGTCAGCTGCTCGTTGAGCAACTTCAGAACTTCGGGATCCCCTTGCATGGCTTGCTCCTCAACCAGGTCGTCGGCTCGCACGGACTGTCGTGCGAGCACGTTCAATCTAGTGCACCGCCGGCCTCGGCCGACGCATCTCCGGCCGCCGCGGCGAGGTGGGCCTGGACCGATCCCGGAAAGTAAGGCTAGACTTCGCTACCGAAGGTAAGGCTGCACTGACCGATTCGGCGACGACAGTGAGGATGGGCGTAACGGATGTTCGTCTGCCTGTGCACCGGCACCACCAGCCACGTCGTCGGCGAGCTCGTGGCCAACGGCGCCCGCACGTCGCGCGACCTGGCCGAGGCCTGTGGAGCCGGCGGTGACTGCGGCCGTTGCCGTCGCAACCTGCGGGCCATCATCGAGGCGCACTTCGCCCAGGTCCCGGCCGCGCCGGCAATCAGCGTCGCTGGCTGAACTGATCCAACGCGGCCGCGTTGGCGACCCCGCCCAGCAACTCGGCGAATTCGGCATTCTCCCGCGCGGTGGCCTCGGCGATTCCCGGCCGGTAACTCGCAGCGATCGTGCGCTTGACCGCCGAGAGGCTCGAAACGGGCCGCGCGGCAAGCACATCCGCGTGCCGCCGCGCCTCGGGCAGCAGCTCCTCGGGAGCGCAGACCTTCCAGGCGATGCCCATCCGGTGCGCTTCCTCGGCGTCCACCCACTCCGAGGACAACAGCATCCACGCCGCGTTCTGCCGGCCCATCAGCTGCGGTAGCAGGTAGGACGAGGCCGCCTCGGGGGCGACGCCGAGACTGGTGAACGGGCACTTCAGCCGCGCCGTCGACGACATGAACACCAGATCCGCGTAACCCAGGATGGTGGTCCCGATCCCCACCCCGACGCCGTTGACCGCGCAGATCAACGGTTTGGTCAGGTCCGCCAGCGCGGTGATCATCATCGGGAAATTGCTGCCCCCGCTGTAGGAGCCGTCGGCGATGCGGGCCTGCATCTCCTTGAGGTCGTTACCCGCACTGAACGCGCGGCCCGCGCCGGTCAGGAGCACGACGGCCACCTCGGGGTCGGCAGAGGCCTCGTCGAGCGCCGTCGCGGTCGCCAGGTAGAGCTCCTCGGTGAACGCGTTCAGCGCCTCGGGCCGGTCGAGCGTGAGCGTGCGAACCCGGTTGTCATCGCTGATCTGCAGAGTCACGGCAGCAGCGTAGCGAACGGGTCGCGCAGCACGTAGCGGCTGCTCGGAACGGTGTCGACGTTCTCGTTGGCGCCGAAGGCCGCGGTGCTGGCCATCATTCGCGTCATGCGGTCGGAAAGATCGTCATCGTCCGCGGCGCCGAAGAACGCGTGCAGATCGGTGGTCGCGGCCAGCGGGAAGAGTTCTTCGACGATCGCGGAGATCGGTTCGGCCCCCGGGGTGAGCGCACGGACCACCGTGTTCTGGGTGTAGCCGAACGTCGCCTGGGTGTCGATCGCCACCTGGGTGTGGTCGCGATGCCATCTCGTCAGCCACGTCCCCTCGTCCATGTCGGCCGGCCGGCGCAGCAGAGCGACGTTGGCCAGACCCGGCGTCCGTTCCCCGGGTGCGGTTCGCGGGGGCTGCAACGGGACCGACTCGGTGACCAGGTACGCGGCGAGCTCCTCGCAGTGTCGGCTCAGAATCTCGGTGGCAGAAGCGATCTGGGGCCCGTAGTACTGATCCGTCCAGATGCCGACGACACCGATCACCGGCGGGTCGAGCGTGGTCAGCGTCATCAACGAGTCGGTGACCGCAGCATCGCGCACGTTCACCGCGAGTCCGGCGACACCGGTGTCGGCCAGCTGCTCGGCGACCTCGGTACGCACGCGGGTGCACCACGCCTCGTCACCGGGCGCGCCACGCAACGTCATGATGACTTTCTCCACTCCGCGACGATAACCCCGGGCCAGAATGGGGAGATGATCACGGCCGAGACGATGCGCGCGGCTCTACCGGAGGCGGCTCCGGTGCTGCGCAGTGTCGTCGTCACCGTCGCGGCGGCGCTGTGTGCGATCCGATGGGGGCCGGCAGGCTCGGCGACCGCGGTCGCCGGCGCATCGGCGATCGCCGCGGTGGTGGCCCTGACGCAGGATCCCCGCGGACGGACGCTGCGTGTGCTGGTGGTCTCGATCGTGATGGGCGTCGCGATCCTCGTGGGCACGGCGGCGTCGACGCTGTTCGCGGTCTTTGTCGTGGCCGTCGGCGCCTGGTGCGCGCTCGCTGCGCTGGCCTGGGTGTGGGGCGCGCAGGCCGGGCTGGTCGCCAGCGCGTCGGGAGCGCTCCTGATCGTTGCGGGGCTGACGGCGCCCACCTGGGCGTCGACGTTCGGGGCGGCGGCGCTCGCGGTGGGCTCGGGTGCGGTGCAGGCCGCGGTGACCGCCATATGGCCACCGCAGCGATGGCGTATCCAGCGCGAGGCCCTCGCCACGGCGTATCGCTCGCTGGCCGCGGACGCGACGCGTCTGGCCGCCGATGCCGAGGAATCCGTGGCCAGCACCGAGCCGATGGTGGCGCTGAGGGCGGCGTTCATCGCGGACACCGCGCAGCCCAAACGACGGTCCGCCGGCTACCGCAACTGGTATCTGGTCCCCGGACGTATCGGCTCGTCATTGGCCGACGTCGCGGCGAGCGCCGGCGCGACCGACGTGTTGCACGCCGCCGCAGCCACCCTGACCGCGCTCGCGGATCCCGACCGCGCGGCCCGCGGGAATGTCGACGCCGCGCTACGTCGCCTCGACGCCGCCGTCGCCGCGGTGGGTGACGGTGCGCCTGCTGCGCAACGACTTTCCGCCCATCTGCACCTCGCCGCGGCGCGACGACCGAATGACGGGCTCCATGTGAGACCGGCCGACCTGCGCGCCCGGGTGCGGGTGGCGCTCGAGCGATTGCGGACCGGCGTCGACCGGCACTCCCCCGTGGTGCGCCACGCCGCACGCCTCGGGGTCGCCGTTGCGCTGGCGTGCGTGCTGGGGCGGGTGATCTCGGGGGGCGACGGCACATGGATCGCGCTCACGGTGCTGATGGTGCTGCGGCCCGAGACGGCGCACACCTACACCCGCTGCGTGGGACGCACCGCGGGCGTGGCGGCAGGCGCGCTGCTGGTGTCCTGCGTCGCGGTGGTCGCGCACACCGCGCCGGCCGTGTTCGCCGTCCTGGCAGGCGTTGGCCTGTGCGTCGCACACGCGGCGTCACGGTACGGGTATCTCGCGGCGGCTGCCGCGGTCTCGGTCTCTGCCGCGTGCATTCTCGGGATCGACCATGCCGCGGTGCTCGTCGACCCGCGCGATGTGCTGATCGCGACAGCGGTCGGTGGTGCGCTGGCTGTGCTCGCCCACGTGCTGATGCCCGACGATCCGCTGACCCGACTCGCTCAGCGGGCGGGTGAACTACTGAAGACCGAGATCGATTACGCGGCCACGGTCGTGAAGGTCTACCTGCACGAGATCGACAGTGCGACAGAGGTTCGAGCCGCCGCGTGGGAGCGCACGTTCCGTGCCCGGGCGGCCTTCGAGGCTGCGTCCGGTGCGGCGCGTCTGGTGTCGGCCGAGCAGCGTCGTTGGCTGCGGTGCTACCGCACGGTGCTGAACACGATCACGGGATCGTGCGCGACGCTCGAGGACAATCTGCCGGTCGATGCGTTTCCCCAGCCGCACCGTTCGTTCGTCCGGGCGGTCGACGAGTACGTCGAGGCGCTGTGTGGGGAACCGGGGACAGCGGCCGACCCGTGGAGCGTCGACACCGAGGAACTGACCGCCGCCGCCGAACGGGTGCGGCGATCGGTGCCCGCGCACGAGTCGGTGGAGGGATCGGCGCGCGTGTTGGTGTCCGAAATCGGGGCGATGACGCGTGCGCTCTGCCTGGTCGCCGACACTCCGTGGCCCTCGCCGTCACGCCGACGTTAAGTCATCATCTGTTGACATTCGGCCGGATCGGCCTACAGTCAAAGTCATCAATTGTTGACTTAAGGAGATCCGATGGCCGACCGATCCCGAATTCCCGTCCTCGTCGTCGGTGCGGGCCCCACCGGCCTGGCGGCAGCGCTCGAACTGTCCCGCCTGGGGATCAGCGTCCGCGTCGTCGACCGTGCGCCGCAGCCGTCGGCGGAGTCGCGAGCCCTGGCCGTGCAGGCGCGCACCCTGGAACTGTTGCGGGTCCGCGGCGTCGGTGAGGAGATGCTGCCCCTCGGCAACGCGGTGCGGGCCGCGGCCCTGCATGCCGACGGGCGTGACCTCGCGCGCGTCGAACTGAGCCGGATGCCGAGTGCGTTCAACGGCATCCTGATGCTCGCCCAATCGGAAACCGAGCGTCTGCTGTCCGAACAGTTGGCCCGTCAGGGCGTCAAGGTCGAACGGGGGGTCGACGTCGTCTCGGTGCGTAACGACTCTCAGTCCGTCTCGGCGACAGTGCGTTCCGCCGGAGGTGAGGACGAGTGCATCGAGGCGCAGTACGTGATCGCCGCCGACGGCCCCCACAGTACGATCCGTAAAGCCCTGGGGATGCACTTTCCCGGCCGCACCCTGCCGCACGACTACGTGCTGGCCGACCTGCACATCGCCGGCCCGATACCTGAAGACGAGGTGTCCATCTTCCTGGCCCGCCGGGGCTTTGTCGCCGTCTTTCCCATGGGACGCGGCCGTTTTCGCATGATGGCCACCGATCCGTCGGCGGTTCTGGCTGATGATGGGGCGGTACCGACAATCGGGCAGATGCAGGAGCTCTATGACCGTACCGTCGGTGTTCCGGCGCGGCTGCACGGACTGAACTGGAGTTCGCAGTTCCGGATCAACAGCCGCATGGTCGCGGATCTACGCTCGGGCAGGGTGCTGTTCGGCGGGGATGCCGCGCACGTGCACAGCCCGGCGGGTGGGCAGGGAATGAACGTGGGAATCCAGGACATGGTCAACCTGGGGTGGAAGCTCGCGATGGTGCTCGACGGCCGTGCTCGGCCGGAACTGCTCGACACCTACTCCGGCGAACGTCTGCCGGTGATTCGAAAAGTGTTGCGCTTCACGGAGATCGGCACCCGGGTGTTCAACTCCACCAATCCGATCGTGCATGCCCTTCGTATCCGAATGGCGCCTCGGGCGCTGGCACGCGACGCCGTCCAGAATGCGGCGGCATCGATGTTCGGGCAGCTGTCGGCCGGCTATCGCGGCGACGCGCTGGCCGACGGTGCGGGCGGCCTGGGCGGACTGCGGGCCGGTGACCGCGTGCCGGATGTGGACGGTCTCTACGACGCGCTCGATCTCGGCGCGCTGACGTTGTTCGCCGGTCCCGAGGCGGGTGCGGTGGCTGACGTCGCGCAGGCGTGGCATGGCGTGGTACGCGTGCGCGACGGGCGGGTGCCTGATCCGCGGGGATGGCTGCTGGTCCGGCCGGACGGGTACCTCGCTGCTGCCGGCGGACCCGGTGACGGACCGATGTTGGAGCGCTGGTTGCAACGGTGGTTCGTGCGGCCTTGACTCCCGTGGCGGCGCGTCGGGAGTTTGTCGGTGGTTCGAACTAGTGTGGCGCTCCTAGTGTTCTCATGGGCGCGTTCATGCTGGTCAGCAAGGTTTTGCGGTGCGATACAACGGGATCGGCGTTCCTTGGGTGAATTGAGGGACGCGCACGCGGTGTGCCTCTAGGTTTCGG